>NZ_JAWVPF010000003.1:0-403878 GCF_046592595.1 Terribacillus saccharophilus
TGACAATTTCTCTTGCATTAAAACATCCTAATTAAAATTACGCCTGCCAAGATCAGTACAAGACCAACTATTTGTATAAAATCAATCTGAGCTTTATAAGAACCCATCAATCCCAGACGCTGAATTAGCAAGCTTCCTGCAATCTGTCCAAACAAGACTAAGACAACCGTTTGCCCTGTTCCCACTTGTCCTACTAAATAAATGTTAATCAGGACATATGCTGCCCCTAAAAAGCCACCTAGCCAGACCCACCATGGTGCATGCTGCTTTATCGGATTTCTTATACCTATAAAAGTTCGTTCTTTTAAGGCGACTACAATAATCAATGTCAGTGCGCCGATGAAGAAAGAGACAAAAGCCGCTTGTAAAGAGGATTGTAAAACAATGCCCAACTGGCCATTAATCGCAACTTGTGTTGACATCAGCATCCCTGACCCTATTCCGACTAGACGCCAAATCCATAAATTAAGATTCTTTTCACTCGTTTTTTCTCGTCTTAGTCTAACTTCCTGTATAGCAATTGCAAGAAAAACACCAATTATGACTAAAGCTATTCCTATTACCCGATACATATCAAATGGTTCCTTCATAGAATGGAACCATCCAAAATTATCAATCAGCATTCCCATGATAATTTGTCCTAGAATCGGCATTATGGCAGTTTGAACACTCCCCAATTTAGGGAATAACAAAATGTTGACAGTCAGAAAAATGACACCAAGAACACCACCAAGCCAAATCCAAGCTGGCTGTTGAGAGATGAATCCCCATGATAATCCAAGCGGAGAACCTGTTAACAACGTTATAACGGCTAAAGATAGAGCCCCAATCACGAACGAGATCATGGAAGCCAGATACGGAGAGATAACAAACTTTCTCAACTGCGAATTCACAGCTGTTTGAAATGATAGTCCCGTACCAATTAAAATTCCTATTAATGCAGTAATCATAAATTTTTACTCCTCAAGAAAATTATTTTATCACTTTTTCTGACAAAATAAGGAGGAGGCAGTGTGTTGCAGCACTTGTTCTTCGTATGTATCTTCCTCTCCTTGATGATAGTCCTATTGTATACCCTTGGAATAGCTGTTAGTCAAGCATCGCAGGTAGTATAACACAAAATAAAAAACGCCTCGCTTATCGGCGATCGATAAACAGAAGCGTTAAACCTGCAGATATTGAATTAAAAGAAGTTAAGCAAACCTAACTTCGGTCTGCTGGATATTACGATCAATCCAATTCAGCATCAACTGGCACGGTGCTCAAGCCGCAGGCGATCTGCCACCATAGCAATGAACTCGGAGTTTGTCGGCTTCGCTTTGGAAATGCTGACTGTGTAACCGAACAGGGAGGAAATGCTATCCATATTTCCACGGTTCCAAGCTACTTCGATAGCATGGCGGATTGCTCTTTCCACTCGTGATGCTGTTGTATTGTACGTTTTAGCAATGTCTGGATAAAGAACCTTGGTAATGGAGCCGAGCAAGTCAATATCATTATAGACCATTGTAATTGCTTCACGCAGGTACATATAACCCTTGATGTGTGCCGGCACACCGATTTCGTGGATGATATTGGTGATACTCGCTTCCAGATTCGGTTTTTTATCGCGTTTTTTCTCTTTTGTTACGCGAATTGGACTTGACTCGTAGCTTCCACCGTGTCCGCTTACCTGACGTATCTGTGCTGCCAGGTTCTCAAGATCGAAGGGCTTAAGGATGAAATAAGCAGCACCAAGGTCGACTGCTTTCTTTGTTACTTCTTCCTGACCGAAAGCCGTCAGCATGATCACATGCGGCATCGGTGCGGTTGTTCTCTCTCTTAATGTACGAAGAACCGCCAATCCATCGACATGTGGCATGATGATGTCGAGTACGACGACATCCGGCTGGATATCTTCCAGCATATCTAAACAATCTTTTCCATTATAAGCTGTTCCTATTACCTCTATATCGGATTGGTCTTCAAAATATTCCTCCATAAGCTGCACTAGCTCTCGATTGTCATCGACCAAAACTGCTTTTATCTTATCCATTCCCAGCTTCCTCCCTTAATATCCCTTATGATTCCACGTTATAGTTTCGACACATCAAGGTCAATTCCTGCCAAATTGAAAAAAACCTCGCTTTTATTTCCAGACGATGAAATCCTGCCCATCATTCGACAGCATACGACTCGTCGCGTTCCGAACAAGTGTTTCTTGTCTTTACAGTATACCGTATGACTTGAAAAAGAAAAAGACAATCCTATTCGTAAACGAACAGGAATTGCCTTTATCAGCTTGCTTTTTTATCGCTTTTGTAAATGTCGATGCCTGCTTCCTGAAGCATCCATTCGATGTGCACACCATAGCCTGACGTCGGATCATTGACGAATACGTGTGTAACGGCACCAATTAGCTTGCCATCCTGGATGATCGGACTTCCGCTCATCCCTTGGACGATACCACCAGTTTTAGCAAGCAGCCGCTTGTCTGTAACCTTGATGATCATGCCTTTAGTTGCGGGATGATCCTGCGGAACGCTGTTGACGATTTCCACATCGAACTCTTCAATCTTTTCGCCATCCACAACAGTACGAATAACTGCCGGTCCTTTTTTAACATCCTCACTTAAAGCAATTGGCAGTGCTTTTTCTTCCTCATTTTGACGCATATCACTTTCCAGTTTGCCAAAAATACCAAAAGGGCTGTTTTTCGTGATGTTTCCGATATGATTGCGGTTCATACTGAATTCAGCGAGTTTTTCCCCAGGTTTGCCGTTGTTTCCTTTTTGAATGCTCGTAACATTAGATCTGACGATTGTACCATCATGAATCTCAATTGGCTTTTGGGTATCCATATCTGATATGACATGGCCCAATGCACCGTAGTTCTTTGATGCTGGATCATAAAATGTCATCGTACCGATACCAGCTGCTGAATCACGGATATAGAGACCCATACGATACTGTTTATCCTTATCATCCAGTGCAGGGTTAAGCTCAGTAGTCAAAACTTGGCTGCCGCGTTTCACTTCAATGCTGACAGGCTTACCTGCTTTACCAGCTTTTTCGATCAACGGAGCAACTTCTTCCATCCTGTGGATTTCTTTCTCATCGATTTTCAAGAGAATATCCCCAGTATAGATAGCCGCATCTTCTCCAGGAGATACACTTGCTTCTGCAGTTCTAACTTGGTGATGACCGACTACAAGAACACCTAATGTATGAAGCTTTACTCCAACTGAATGTCCTCCAGGAACAATACGGATATCTGACAATACATCAACAGATACCTTTTTGACAGGTATACTGCCTACCGTATAGACAAGGTCTTGCTTGCCTGTTGACTGGCCCTTAAAAGCGTCTTGGTCAATGGCTTCAACAGCCTCTCTGTCACCAAAGGCCGGGAGAGCATCAGAAGGATCGTTATTTGAAAACAAAGTCAATGTTTTGGGTATGCTCAAAAAGGACTGTACTGGATTTGTCAATGGTGCGGCTAATACTAGAGCCAGCAGACAAAGACCAATGGCGATGCGCAGTGCTGCTACCTTATTCTTCATTTTCTCATCTCCTAGAAGTCCTACCCCACAGCAGTTCATGCTTGTTTATGTACTTCTAGTTTGACTTTCACGAGGGCTTTTTAAACCCAGAAAACATCAGAAAAAGCGCCTATCTTTTCCTTATTTATAAATAAAAAATCCTGCCGCGTATGGCAGGATCATGATTGTTTGTATTGCCCAGCAAGTGTTATCAGTTCCCTTGCATGTTCTTTGGTCTTTTCAGTAAGTACAGTCCCGGTCATCATTCTGCTGATTTCCTCTACTGCAGTGTCCTGGCCAAGCTCTGTCACCGAGGTGTGCGTACTGTTGTTTTCTACATGCTTCTCAATTAACAAATGTGTATCCGCCATGGAAGCCACCTGCGGCAAATGCGTAATACACAATACCTGTGACCCTACAGAGATACCATAAATCTTCTCTCCTATCGCCTGGGCAACACGGCCGCTGACGCCAGTATCCACTTCATCAAAAATGACACTGGTCACTCCTTGATGCCTTGAGAAAATACGCTTCAGCGCTAGCATGATACGAGATAATTCCCCTCCTGAAGCCACTTTATGCAGCTCCTTCAAAGGCTCTCCCGGGTTGGTGGAGATATGAAATGTGATTGCGTCAAAACCATCCGCAGTCAACTGGACAGGCTTGCCATTCAATTCCGGATCACCAGAATTACCAGCCTTTAGCTGCACATCCACATGGAAACGAGCTTTCTCCAAATACAGATCCTTCAACTCATCATGAATAGCCTCTGTTAGCTGGACTGCAGCTTGCACACGCAAATCATGAAGCTGTTTTGCCTCCAGCATTGTATCTTCACCAAGATCCGCAATCTGCTGCTCCAATTGATGGATATGGGAGTCGCGGTTTTGAATCTGATCGATCTCATCCTCTATACTTGCTGCATATTCCAAAATCTCTTCTACCGATTGTCCGTATTTCTTTTTCAATCTGTTTATTTCATTCAATCGCATTTCAATTTCATTCAATCGTTCTGGATTATAAGAAAGCGAATCAAGCTGGCTGCTCAGCTGGAATGTAAGATCCTCCATCAGATAATATTGTTCACTGACCATCTGATGATGCTTTTGGATATCCTCATCATAAGAACTAGCTGATTCAAGACTAGCCAAAGCATGACCTACCCAGTCCAAGCCTTTCTGCTCGCCGTAAAGCGCGTTATAAGCATCATGGAGCGCTTGATAAATCCGTTCGTAATTCATCAGTTTTGTGCGCTCTTCTGTAAGCTGTTCGTCTTCACCAGGCTGAAGCGCCGCTTCTTTCAATTCGTTGTATTGAAATTTAAGCAGATCAAGACGCTGGGCCATTTCCTGTTCATTCGTATTCCATTCTTTATAACGTTTCTTCAATTTTTGAAGTTCTTTGAATTGAAGTGTATAGGCTTCTTTTGCCTTGCCGATCGCTTCTGCATCGTACAAATCCAATAACTCGATATGCTTATCCGCATCCATCAAGGATTGGGTTTCGTGCTGTGTATGGATATCGATCAATGTTTTTCCGAATTCACGCAATATAGCTAAAGTCACGAGCTTGCCATTCACACGGCAGATACTTTTCCCGCTTGTCGTCATGGTACGCTCCATCACTACCATTCCATCATCGATTTCCACACCAAATTGCTCACCAACAGCATAAATAGGGTGATCGGTTGAATCAATGATAAAAAGACCTTCCAGCTCTGCTTTTTTCTGACCGTGTCGGATGAATTCAACTGAACCTCTTCCTCCGCTCAGCAGCTGGACTGCATCGATGACAATAGACTTACCTGCTCCTGTTTCTCCAGTCAGCACAGTAAGCCCTTCTTTAAAATGAATCCGTATATGGTCAATAATTGCAAAATCCTTAATCGAAAGTTCTGTAAGCATGGTATCCCCTCATTTCACTTCCGTTTACAGCATGGCCAGCAGTTTATCTTTCACAAATTCTGTATCAGCCTCTGTACGGCAAATGATCAGAATCGTGTCATCCCCACTGATTGTACCGAGAATTTCATCCCAATCCAGGTTATCCAAAAGTACAGCAAGCGCGTTGCCATTACCTGGGAGTGTTTTAAGTACAATAAAGTGACTTGTCGTATCGATACTCACAAAAGCATCCATGATAAGACGCTTTAGTTTTTCAAGCGGATTGAATCGATTGTCTGCAGGCAAGCTGTATTTGTAAGCTCCTTCAAAGGTAGGAACTTTGACAAGGTGCAATTCCTTGATATCACGGGAAACGGTAGCCTGTGTCACATTGAACCCTAAATCCTTCAGATGATCCACCAGCTCGTCCTGTGTTTCAATATCGTTGTTTGTGATTAACTCACGAATTTTGATATGACGTTGAATTTTACTCATTGTCTTCCTCCATCGCTTCCTCCGACACGCCTTTTTTCGCACTTAATTGCTGATGCGCATCGTCGACGACTGATTTAATCGCTTCCGTATCAGGGAAATCCGCAGCAGTATCTTTGCCCCAAGCTAAATGAGCCAGGAATTCGATATTGCCGTCTCCTCCTGTTATTGGCGAAAAAGTCAGTCCTTCATACTGAAAACCGAGTGATTCACTGAATTTCAGTGTATCCTCCAGTACTTCAAAATGTACTTTCCGATCTCGTACGATTCCTTTCCTGCCTACTTGCTCACGTCCTGCTTCGAACTGCGGTTTAATCAGCGCGACAACATCGCTTACTGGTGCCAATATTTCCTTCAACGCAGGCAAAATTAATCGCAGAGAAATGAAAGACACATCGATTGACGCAAAATTCGGCAGTCCTTCTGTCATCATATCAGGCGTGACATAACGGAAGTTTGTCCTTTCCATTACAACGACACGCGGATCATTCCGAAGCTTCCAATCGAGCTGATTATACCCAACGTCGATTGCATAACTGCGAGCCGCACCACGCTGCAAGGCACAATCAGTAAATCCGCCAGTCGAGGAGCCAATATCAACCATGGTCCGGCCTTCGACATCGATTTCGAAATAATCCAAGGCTTTCTCCAACTTCAAGCCGCCGCGACCTACATAAGGAATGACTTTGCCTTTCACAGTAAGATCAGCAGTTTCGTCAACCTTCATACCAGGTTTATCAAGACGATCCTGACCGGAATATACTAGGCCGGCCATGATCGTCCGTTTTGCTTTTTCTCTTGTTTCTATAAGTCCCCTCTCTACGAGGAGCACATCCAATCTCACTTTTGCCATCCACTCAAGCCCTTTGCTCTTCATTCATTCTAACTATTTTACGGATTCTGTCGATTGCATTATCTTTTGTTAATCCAACTTCCTCCATCTGTTCCGACACACTGCCATGTTCAACGAAGTAGTCAGGTATACCCATCCGTTTGACTGAAGCCGCATCATAGCCATTTTCCTCTGCGAATTCCATTACTCCGCTGCCGAAACCGCCCTTCAATGCTGCTTCTTCTATTGTCAGAATCGGCAAATCGGAAGCAAAGATGTCATGCAGCATCGCTTCATCCATTGGTTTGATAAAACGCGCATTTACAACACGGACAGAAATACCATCCGCAGCAAGTGACTCACTTGCATCCATTGCAAGCGGAATTGTCGTCCCAAATGTCAGGATGACAGCATCCGTACCTTCTTTTAGCACTTCCCAGCTGCCGATCGGCAATGCATACGTTTCCTCATCCACAGGAACACCGAGTGCATTTCCGCGAGGATAACGCAAAGCAATCGGACCGTCTTCGTGCGCCAAAGCAGTATGAACCATGTGCTGCGCTTCATTTTCATCTTTGGGCATCATGATCGTGAAATTAGGCATTGCTCGCAGGAATGAGATATCGTACACACCTTGATGCGTCTCTCCATCAGCTCCTACAAAACCTGCACGGTCAATTCCGACAAAGACATTGAGGTTTTGTCTTGCTATGTCATGAAGCAGCTGATCGTAAGCACGCTGCAGGAAAGTGGAATAAATGGCCAGGAAAGGTTTTACACCTTGTGTTGCCATACCGGCGGCCATGGTTGTGGCGTGCTGTTCTGCTATCCCGACATCAAATAGACGATCTGGCATTTCTTGTTTGAAGTTTTCCAGCTTCGAACCGAGGATCATGGCCGGTGTAATGACTGCAATCCGTTTATCCGTACGCGCTTTCTCAAGAACTGCTTCACTGATAACCTTACTCCAAGCAGGTGCGGTAGCAGAACTTTTGATCTTTTCTCCGGATTCGATCTTATATGGTCCAACACCATGCCAATTGTCAGTTTTATCACTTTCAGCGGGATGATACCCTTTTCCTTTTTGGGTAACAACATGGATGATCTTCGGTCCTTTTGTCTTTTTAGCATAGTTGATTGCTTCTTCAAGATCTTGGAAGTTATGGCCGTCAACAGGACCGAAATAGGTGAAGCCAAGTTCTTCGAAGAACATTCCAGGGACCATGAAATACTTCATGCTGTCCTTCATTCGTTCCGCAGCAGTAGCAAGTTTACCGCCTACAGCAGGAATTTTTTTGAGCAGCGTTTCCATTTCATCTTTCGCACGCTTGTATTTACCCGCACTGCGCATTCTCCCCAAAACATGATGCAGCGCACCGACGTTATTCGCGATAGACATTTCATTGTCATTAAGGATGACGGTGATGTTCTTTTTCTCATCGCCGATATTATTCAGCGCTTCCAATGCCATCCCGCCTGTGAGGGCGCCATCCCCAATGATTGGCAGGACCTCATAATCCTCTTCCAACATATCCCGAGCCGCTGCCATTCCCATTGCAGCAGAAAGTGACGTTGAACTGTGTCCTGTCTCCCATACATCATGCTCACTCTCGATCCGTTTCGGGAAGCCGCACATGCCTTTATATTGGCGCAGTGTTTCAAAGTCAGCGGTTCTGCCGGTCAATATCTTGTGAATATAAGCTTGATGCCCTACATCCCAGATAAATTTATCCTGCGGACTATTGAAAGCTTTATGCAGTGCTAGCGTGAGTTCCACGACACCTAGGTTCGCTCCAAGATGTCCTCCTGTGACGGACAGCTTTTCAATCAGAAATGTCCGGATGCCAGCTGCAAGTTCGTTTAGCTCCTTATTAGACATTTCCTTTAAGAATGCCGGGTTCTTAATTGCTGTTAAATCCATATAACCTTCCCCTTTTGTCACCGGCCTGATCAGCCTGACAGCATAGTATGAATAGGTACATTTCTGCGCCGGACGAAGAAATCAATCCTGTAGGTTTATACCCTGTTTCTATCTCTCCTACATCAATTTCAGACAATTTCTGCACTTCGGCCGTGCAGGAGCCTATTTAAAAAGAGCCGCTAGCACATATGTGATAACGGCGTTTTCTATGTTCGTACGTATCAGTTCTGTCCTATATTCCTAGTAGCAATATATCACAGTTGGCTAGCAGCTTACAATCAATAACAGTCAGCTCGTCCTTCTGCTCAGATAAACGGTAAGCTCATGCAATCTGGAATCCTTGATTTCTGCCTGTTCCAGACATTGGTGTGCGAGGTTGACGTATTTGTCCATCTGCGCCTTCGCTCCGTCAAGTCCAAGCAGCTTTGGATATGTGCTTTTCTTATTTTCTTCATCACTGCCGACCGGTTTTCCGAGGACAGATGCGTCCCCTGTGACATCCAGAATATCATCCTGCACCTGGAAAATCAGACCGATGTAGGTGCCGAACTGTTTCATCAGCTCCAGCGTCTCCGGCTTCACCCCAGCTAAATAGGCACCGGCGACTATTGCATATGTTAATAACTTACCCGTTTTTAGATTATGTATTTGCTCTAATTCATGAAGCGTACTTTCTTTGTCTTCTGCTTCCATATCCAGAGCTTGTCCAGCAATCATGCCAGCCGGCCCTGCAGCCTCCGACAAATAAGACATCAGATAGACCTTATCTTCCGGCTCCATCCCAGGGGCTTGACCGATTACGGAGAAACTTCTTGTAAGAAGTGCATCACCCGCAAGTATCGCTGTTGCTTCCCCAAATTTCTTATGGTTTGTCAACTGCCCGCGGCGGTAATCATCATCATCCATCGCAGGCAGATCATCATGAATCAAAGAGTAGGTGTGTACCATTTCAAGCGCAGCAGCGACTGGAAGGACTTTGTCACCACTTCCGCCGAAAGATTCGAATGCTGCCCGCATAAGGATCGGACGCAGCCGCTTGCCTCCCGCTCGCATGCTGTATAAAACAGATTCTGCCAAGGAGTCTGGGAGCATGTTGTCATTTTCTAGCATACGCATCATGTACGCATTCAGCTGCTGCTGCTCTGCTTTCAAATATTCCTGCAACGATTCACTCACTTATTCTTCCTCCTGTACAGTGAATGGCTCGGTTTCGCCGGCATTATTCACGATTTCCACCATTTGCTTTTCGACTTGTTCGAGCTTATCGCCGCAGATCTTGGAAAGCTTCATACCTTCTTGGTAATAGCCGATCGCTTGCTCAAGCGGTACATCCCCTTGCTCGAGCTTGTTCACTATTTCCTCCAGCTGCTGCATCGCTTCTTCAAAGCTCTGTTTTTTCTCCTCAGCCATTTGTATCCTCCTTTACTTCCTTGACGATACAGTCTAACGTGCCATCCTCCAGATGGATTTGCACATCATCGCCCTTAGTAACCTGATTCACGCTCTTAAGAAGGGTATCTTGTTTGTATGAGATACTATATCCCCGCTTCATCGTTTCCAATGGATTCAATAAAGAAAGCTTATTGATCTGATGGTGAAACTTCTGCTGTTCTCTCTCATGTTTCTTCTCCATCGCTTGCTTCAGTCTGGCTTGCAAAGCAGTCAGCTGCTGACTGTGATTTTGCACTTGTTTTCCTGGATGAACTAGGGCAAGGCGGTTGACCAATGAGGTGAATTGCTGCTGTCTTGCTGCCACAGCTGCAGTCCCTGCTCTGCTTAGTCGGTCGGAAAGCTTATCCAGCTCTATTTCCTTCTGCCTGAGAAGCTGCTCTGGGTAGCGGAACGCATAAGAATTACGGAGCTTGGCCAATCGGTTTGCTTCTTGACTGTAGCCCTGACGGACAACATAATGCATCCTGTTTGAGAGCTGCGCTAAACGATGCAGCAGTTCTTCACGGGCTGGAACGGCCAATTCAGCTGCACCGGTCGGAGTAGCTGCTCTGACATCGGCAACGAAATCACTGATGGTAAAGTCCGTTTCATGGCCGACTGCGGAAATGATCGGGATGCTTACCCTGTGGATAGCACGTGCCACGATTTCTTCATTGAAGCTCCACAGCTCTTCGATCGAGCCGCCGCCCCTTCCGATAATCAGCACGTCAAAATCATGTTCTTCCGCATAAGAGAGAGCCTGTACAAGTGAAGGAGCTGAACGATCACCTTGAACCGAGACAGGCAGGACCGTCACTTTTACTATCGGATAACGCCTTCTGATCGTCGTCAGAATATCCCTTACGGCAGCACCGGTCGGGGATGTGATGACACCTATATGCTCCGGATATGCCGGGAGCGGTTTCTTATGGGCTTGTGAAAATAAACCTTCTCTTTCCAGCTTCTCTTTCAGCTGTTCATAAGCTTGATACAGCGCCCCTACTCCATCTGGCTCCATATGCTGAATATAAAGCTGATATTGGCCCTGGGGCTCATATAAGCCGATTTCTCCGCGGATCAAAACGGTCATCCCATTCTCAGGGACAAATTTCATTCCTTTATTTTGACTTGAGAACATAACGGACTGGATCCGTGCTCCGTCATCCTTTAACGTCATATACATATGACCGCGACTGTGATGCTTGAAGTTTGATATTTCAGCTCGCAGCCAAATATCCTTCAAATGCTTGTCCGTTTCCAGCTTGCGCTTCATATAGCGGGTCAAAGCAGTCACGGTCAAATAACGGTCGTCACTCATACTTGTCCTGCTCCTTACACAACCGCTGCTGCTTGGCGTCTGGCTGCTTTGATCGTATTAAGCATCAGCATGGTAATTGTCATTGGGCCTACACCGCCCGGCACTGGTGTGATGATGGAGGCAACTTCCTTTGCATGTTCAAAATCGACATCTCCTGTCAGCTTGCCTGCCGCATTCCTGTTCACACCTACATCAATCACGATGGCGCCTTCTTTGATATCCTCGGCTTTGATCATATGCTCACGTCCAACAGCCACAACAAGGATATCAGCTTGCTTCGTGAAGCTTCTAAGATCCGTAGTGCGGGAATGTGTATGGATAACTGTTGCATGCTCATTCAAAAGCAGCTGACCGATCGGCTTGCCGACAATATTGCTCCGGCCGACGATGACAGCGGTTTTACCTGCAATCTCAACATCTTTCGACTTTAGCATTTGAATGATTCCGTACGGTGTACATGGATAGTATGTATCTTCACCAAGCATCATTTTCCCAACATTGGCCGGATGGAAGCCATCTACATCTTTTTCCGGATCAATGCTGTTGATGACAGCTTGTTCGTCGATATGAGCAGGAAGAGGCAATTGGACAAGGATGCCATTTACACTTGCATCCAAGTTCAGCCGCTGAATAAGGTCCAAAAGCTCTGTCTGGGTCGTCGCACTTGGCAGCTCAATCAAATCGGAACTGATACCAATTTCAGCTGAAGCTTTTTCTTTCCCTTTAACATATGATCTGGAGGCAGGATCGTCTCCGACTAAGACAACGGTCAGATGAGGCAGAATATCTTGTTCTTTCAGTGCTGCTGCTTCTTGTTTCAGTTCTTCCCGAATCGTTGCTGCAAGTTCTTTTCCGTAGATTAATTCTGCTGTCATGCTCATCCGCTCCCTTATTTTTTAATTATTCTTGATAGTACGCCGTTAACGAATTTGCCCGATTTTTCATCCCCGAAAAGATTCGAAATCTCGATTGCTTCGTTGATGACTACGCCTTGTGGTACATCTGAGTGATGGAGAAGCTCATAAACTGCGATTCGCAATGCAGTCTTCTCCACACTTGCTAGCCGATCGAATGACCAATTCTCCAAATGCTCGGCAATTTTTGCATCGATTGCAGCTTTATGCTCGATTACGCCATTGATAAGACTAGCCAAAAAAGCATTCTGCAACGGCTCTCCTAATACATTTTCCACAGCCTCTTCTGGCTGAATATCATTCATGTCCATCTGGAAGAGGACTTGGAAGGCAGTTTCCCGTGCCGTACGTCGTTTCATATTCTATCTCCTTTTAACTCATCTCATCAAATCATAACATGATATATAGGCTTAAATCTATCTTTGAACAAAAGAAAAGACCTCAGGGCCGAACCAGCCAAGGTCTTTTCCAGCGAAAACAATCTACTCGACAGTGTCCGCTTTTTGATCGAGTTGTATACCTACTATATGGACATTGATCTCTTTGGTCGCAAGTGCGGTCATCGTCTGCAGCGCCTGGCGGATATGCTGCTGGATATCTTTGGCTACCTCGGGCATTCTGCAATCGGCACTGACTGTGATAAAAACGTCGATTGCCACTCCCTGTTCCGTAAGTTCAACCTTTACGCCTTTGCCGTGTGCCTTCTTGCCAAGCTTCTCTGCCACACCCGTGGCAAATCCGCCCCGCATTGCCATAACACCCTTCACTTCACTTGCTGCAATTCCTGCTATCACCTCAATTACAGCAGGTGAAAGCATGACATTGCCAAGTGCTCCTTTATGACCGATCGATACAAAGGATTGCTCTTGCAAAGATCTCACATCCTTTCGGTTATTTACTCCATTATTGTGTAGTTCTCAAGGAAATTCGTGTTGAAGTCCCCTTCTACAAATACCGGATGCTCCATCATACGGGAATGGAACGGAATCGTCGTATGCACACCTTCCACTGCAAATTCACTTAAAGCGCGCTTCATGCGGGCAATTGCTTCCTCACGTGTTTTACCGTACGTGATCAGCTTCGCAACCATACTGTCATAGAATGGCGGAATAGCATAGCCCTGATAAGCAGCACCGTCCACACGTACACCTAAACCGCCTGGTGCAAGGTAAAGATCAATCTTACCTGGTGAAGGCATGAAGTTTTTGAATGGATTCTCTGCGTTGATACGGCATTCCATAGCCCATCCGTTGAACGTGATATCTTCCTGCGCATAATGCAATGGCTCATTATTGGCAATATGGATTTGTTCCTTTATCAAGTCGACACCTGTCACTAGCTCCGTAACTGGGTGCTCCACTTGAATACGTGTATTCATTTCCATGAAATAGAATGTGTGATCTTTTCGGTCAAAAATGAATTCGATTGTACCAGCACCGGAATAATCAACCGCAAGTGCTGCTTTCACTGCTGCTTCACCCATTTTTGCACGGATCTCCGGTGAAACTGCCGGCGAAGGAGATTCTTCGATCAGCTTTTGCATTCGGCGCTGTACTGTACAGTCACGTTCGCCAAGATGAATCGCATTGCCATGGTTATCCGCAAGCACCTGGATTTCCACATGACGGAAATCTTCTATGTACTTCTCTAAATAGACACCAGGATTACCGAAAGCTGTTGCCGCTTCCTGCTGTGTTACGCTGATTCCTTTTACAAGCTCTTCTTCTGTGCGGGCGATCCGGATACCTTTACCGCCGCCGCCTGCTGTCGCTTTGATAATTACTGGATAGCCGATCTCTTCTGCGACTTGCTTGCCTTCTTCGGCGTCTGCAACGATACCATTTGAACCGGGTACGACTGGAACACCAGCTTCGCGCATCGTCTCACGAGCAACGTCTTTTGTTCCCATTTTATTGATTGCATATGCACTAGGACCGACGAACGTGATGTTACATTCGGCACATAGCTCTGCAAAATCCGGATTCTCTGCGAGGAATCCATACCCCGGGTGAATTGCATCGACACCAGTCAGTGTCGCTACACTGATGATATTCGAGAAATTCAAATAACTTTCTTTACTTGGTGCCGGACCGACACAATATGCTTCGTCAGCCAGCTGTACATGCAATGCTTCTTTGTCTGCTTCCGAATAGATTGCCACCGTTTCGATATCCATCTCTTTGCAGGCACGGATTATCCGGACAGCAATCTCACCTCGATTGGCAATCAGTAGTTTCTTAATCACAACGAGTCAACCCCTTAGTTAGCCTTCACTCTGAACAGAGGTTGTCCATATTCAACAAGCTCTCCGTTTTCCACTAGTACTTCGACGATTTCACCAGATACATCTGCAGTGATTTCATTGAATAGTTTCATCGCTTCCACGATACATACAACTGTGTCTTTCTCTACACGCTCACCGACACTTACGAATACATCAGAATCTGGATTTGGTTTGCTGTAGAAAGTACCAACCATCAATGATGTGATTTCATAATCATAATTCTTTGCAGCTGCTTCTGGAGCTTGCGCTGCTGGCTCAGGCTGTGCAGCAGATACTGGAGCCTGTGGCGCACTCACAGCTTGCTGAACTGGCGCTGGTGCCGCTGCTACTTGTACAACTTCTTTGTTTTTGCGAAGGGAGACTTTTTCCCCTTCTGTTTCATAATCGAATTCATCTATTGAAGATTGGTCAATTAAGGTAATAAGTTCTTTCAATTCTTCTAATTTAAGCATATTGGCACTCCTTTACAATGGTCCTGCAAAATGGTTCCTACAGAATTAATCACTAACATATTTTACGCAAACGTCAAAAAAATCGCAACACCTAACGATTAGCCCGGATAAATCAACTGGTCGAGCTATGCTGTATTTTTTCATTCTGCAGTGCAGAATAGAAGCCTTTTTGCTGCATCAGCTCCTGATGGCTGCCTTGTTCTTTTATTTCGCCATCCCGCAGCACAAATATCTTATCTGCCTGTTCTATCGTATTGAGGCGATGAGCCACCACAATACTTGTGCGGCCCTCCATCAAGACTTTCATGGCTTGCTGGATCCTTAATTCAGTAATCGTATCGATGCTGGAAGTCGCTTCATCCAGCAAGAGGATATCGGGATCTTTTAACAAGGCTTTGGCGATGGATAGGAGCTGACGCTGCCCGTGACTGAGACCGCCGCCATCTTGTCCGACTATCGTATTATACCCATCAGGCAGTCTTGTGATGAACCGGTGCGCATTTGCAGCAATGGCAGCTTCTATCACTTCCTCATCCGCAGCATCCAGTTTGCCATAACGGATATTCTCCATAATTGTACCCCTGAACAGGAAATCCTGCTGCAGCACTACCCCGATTCGATTGCGGTAGCTGCTCAAATCAAGCTCGGAAAGCGGCATATCATCAATCGTGATCTGTCCATGGTCAGGCTGATAAAATCCCGCAATGAGATTCATAATCGTTGTTTTCCCAGATCCTGTCGGGCCAACAAAAGCTGCCATTTGACCGGCTTGGACAGAGAAACTAATATCCTTCAGAGCTGGTTCTCCTTCATAAGTGAATGTTATGTTTTTGAAGTCAATGTCTCCTCGAAGTTTTGTTATTGTTTGTTTCGCCGTCTCTTCGTGTTCTTCCTGCTCGTCCAAAATCCCAAAAACTCGTTCTGCTCCGGCAAGTGCCGAAAACAAGGAGTTGAATTGGTTTGCCAGGTCGTTCAGCGGGCGAGTGAACTGTCTTGAATATTCCAAGAAAATCACAATCGTCCCAACCGTAATGCCAGCACGGCCATACCCGATCAAGAGAGCACCAACGCCGGCAATGACTGCAAAACTAATATTATTCAGCATATTCATCCACTTTGGTATAAAACCCGAAAACGTTTGAGCCCAAAATCCAGCTTGCTGCAGTTGTGTTGTTTTGCTGCGGAAAGTGCCGATGACTTTGCTTTCTTGCGCATATGCTTTGATGACCGCTTGGCCGGATATACTTTCTTCTGCATACCCGTTCACACTGCTGACAGCTTGCTGCTGGGTTCTGAAAGCATGCCGGGTACGGTTGGTGATCCATTTGATGCCGGAGAACATGATCGGCACTACAACCAGTGTAATGATGGTAAGTATAGGACTAAGCATCACCATGACAGCCAGTATACCGATAAAGGTGATGATGCTGGAAACGATTTGAACCAACGACGTATTCAGCGTCGTCGAAATATTATCCACATCATTCGTCATTCTGCTCATCAGTTCCCCATGCTGCCGTTTATCGAAAAAGGCAAGCTTCAATTTCTGGAGATGAACAAAAAGATCTTTTCTGATCGAATATACTGCAGTTTGCGAGATAGTGATCATCCAGTATCCCTGCAAAAAGGTCATGACTGCTGCAGCGGCATAAATCAGCAGCAGCCAGCTTAATTGCTGCAGGAGATATCCCGCTGTGTAGTCCCCGCTTACAAACCGGTCAACTATATGTCCAAGAATGACAGGGCCGACCAGCGCTAGTATAGAGCTGATTATAATCATTCCAAGCGTGCTGAAAAGCAGCCGTCTTTCCAGGAGCATATATCGCCAAATCCTTCGCAATGTGCCTTTCGGATTTTCCACTTTTGCTGTCTGCTTACGTGCACTTGCCTTGTACGCCGGGCGCTTGTAGCGGAACGCATCGGTTAACTTTTTCATGATGTCGCCCCCTTCTGCAGCTGAGAAGCTTGTATTGCTCGGAACAGCTCTGATTGTTCAAGAAGCTCATCCGATGTACCATATGCTGTGCGTTTTCCTTCTTCTACGATTAAGATCCGGTCACATTGCATCGCCGTACTAAGCTTCTGTGTAACAAGCACTGTCGTACATTCATACCGCCTGAGCGCCTCCAATAGTTTGCGTTCAGTCTGCAAATCGAGCGCACTTGTACTATCATCCAGGAGCAAAAGTGACGGCTGTAACAACAATGCTCTCGCAATTGTAAGCCGCTGTTTTTGTCCGCCTGAAAGATTGATCCCATTTTGCCCGAGTCTTGTATCCAGTTTATCTGGCAATTTGTGAATCGTATCATAAATCTGCGCATCCTTTGCAGCACGAATAATTGCTTCCTCGCTTGCATCAGGTACACCCCAGGCAATGTTCTCCCGGATTGTACCGGAGAACAACTGCACATCCTGGGAGACAAATCCGACTTGCTGGCGAAAAGACTTGCTGTTCATCGTCGATAAAAGCCTATCGTCTGCCAATACTTGACCTCTATCAGGTTTGTACAGGCCAATCATCAAGTGTAATAAAGTAGACTTGCCTGAGCCTGTTTCCCCTAAAATAGCAATTCGCTCTCCAGGATTGACTTCCATAGAAAAATCCTCAATAACCGGTATCTTGCCATTTGGATAGAGGTAGGTTACGTTATCCAACTTTATTTTTCCGCGGAAAGCTTCTGGTTCTGTCCCCTCATCTTCTGCTGGTGTATCCAGTTTCAGAACATCAGCAATCCGAGTGCTGGATGCTTTTGCCCGTGCATAAAACGTGATCAGCATGCCGACCACACTCAATGCACCAGTAATCCTTGTTGCATAGTTAACGATTGCGACTATATCTCCAACATTCGTCTGCTGCTGGATCCCGCCAATATATAAAATTGCCAGTATAGCGATATTCATCACTAAAGTGAGAAGAGGCACCGACAATTCTGTATACCGGAATGCTTTCAGCATATTTTGCCGCAGTTCATCGCTGGTCTGCTCAAACCGCTTCTGTTCATGCTCCTCTCGGACGAATATCCTGATAAGTCGAAGTCCAACTAGGTTTTCCCGCATTACATGATTGACTTTATCGACACTGCGCTGCACAGTTCCGAAATAACGGATGCTCTTTTTCATGATGAAACGTAGAAAAATCAGTAATATAGGAATAACGATCAATAAAATAAGTGCAATCTTCGCATTCACTACAAACGCCATGACGGTCCCGCCGATAATCAAAAAAGGCGCCCTGATCATGAAACGGAAAAACATGACAAGCGTCAGCTGAATTTGATTCACATCATTTGTCAGTCTGGTTAAGAGTGTGCTGGTGCCAAAGCTCTGGATTTTCTGCAGCTCTGCTTGCTGGACCTTTTCATACATCTTATCCCGCAGCTCTTTCCCAATACTTTGACCAAGATGATCGGCAAAGAAAATATTGATGATCCCAGCTGCGAATCCGACAATCGCAATGGCTGCCATTCCCAGACCAATCTCGATCACAAGTCCATTATTTCCAGCGGCAATTCCGTCATCAATGAGCTTTTGCAAAAGAAATGGCTGCACAAGTTCAACGGAAAGCTCCATCATGATAAAAACCAATGAAGTTACGATAATGAGCCAATAAGGTTTAAGATAACTGAATACTGTCTTCACTGCTTACGCCTTCTCCCTGCTTATGTATAGCCTGCTGCTAATCATACCCTAGCATACCACCACTTCAAACAAAATCGTACTAAACACCCTCCATAGAAAAAGGAGCATTCCATGAATGCCCCTCCCTGCTTATTTCTGTGGAATATATTTCACATCTACATTGGCACCAGCAAATTCATCAGCCGCCATCTGCATGATGCTGTTTGCTTCTTGTGCGGACATTTCATCCGCTTTTACAGTAATCTGCACATGTCCATCTTCTGCCCGAACCAATACTTCTTCATAGCCCTTTTCTGCAATGATGGATTCTTCCAGGATGGACTCTTTTGACGCAAACTGCTCCATCAGTTCAATTTGACTTACTGCTTCATTCTTTTCTTCTGTGCTAGTGGAAGAGCTTGCTACGATTTCTTCCAGTCTCGTTTTTGCTTCGCTTCTCTGATCCATCGTCTGCATGCGGATGCTGGCAAATAGTTCATCGACATTAGCCGGTTCCGTCGTAACGTCTGCTTCCCCTTCTTCTTTGGAACCAGTTTCCCCAGAGTCGCCAGCAGTTGTGCTTGTCCCATTTTCTTCCGCTTTGTCATTTATAAAAGCCAGTTCGTCCCCATTCGGAGAAGTCATATAATAGACACTCAATACGATAAGCAAGCTCAGCATTGTCAATAGCCATACTGTTTGTTTCTTCAACATCCCAATTCCCCCTTAATTTTTAGGCATGACCGAAATTCGATGTGTCGGTACATCCAGCACGCGTGAAACTGCCTCCACAACCCATTCCTGGACTGTCGCTTGTTCTGCTCCTTTTGCAACAACAAGCACCCCTCTTACTTCTGGTTTTCTGGTTTCCACCAGCAGCGGAACCTCTTGATCTCCTTGTCTGACAAGCACAACCTGCTGTTCCTCATTTTCATCCTCCACCACCCGTTCGCCGCCATTTTGGTCGGTTTCTTCGGATGTCTGCTGACCGATGATCAGATTCTTTTCATAGATTTTCTGATGGGTGCTGTTCAAATTGACCATGACCTCCACTTCAGAAACACCTCTGATTTTCTCCAGCAGGCCGACCAGGTCTTGCTCATATGCTGCTTCCAAATCCGTAGTGGAAGAAGAAGAGTCGTTTTCTTTCTTGGCGAAAGTCTCTTCCGTTTCTGACGCTGTTTGATTTTGATTTTGAGTCTGCTGGGTGTTTTGTCCATCCGGCTCCTTTTGTTCCGTGAATAAGCCGCTTACGAGTAAAAGCAATGCACCGAGCAGTCCGACAATGACCAGATAACCAAGCTTAGTCGGTTTCTTATTCTGGGAATCTTTCAGCTTCCACTGTTCAGAAAGCTTGTCTAGTAATTTTTTCATCCTGTCCCCCCTTTTTGGGTGACCTCAAGCGGCAGATCCTCCAGCTCCCAGATTTCGGCCAGATGGGATTTCACTCTCTCCATGTCCCCAGTCTGTTCATTTGCTTCGATTGGACGGGAACTGTCGATGACGACATCGCTGATTTCGCCTTCCGGTAATTCCTGGTCGGTATTCTGCACCGTTACTTGGATGGAATCGATTGCTTCTGTCGTTTCCTCACCCTCTCCCTCCTTAAAGGCCACTGCGATGTCTGTAATTTGCATATGAAACTTCTCTTGCAGCGTTGGATTTGCTTGGTCCTTCAATTGGACAGCCATCTGTTCCTCAATATATGCGAGCTGTACGGAATCTATTTCACTTTTCTTCTCTTCGATTGAATTTTCTATCGAGGGAGCGTCTGTAAGGGCAGCAAACCCTTCCATTGCTTCTTGTACTGCTCTCGTTGAATCTACCTGGAATAATGCGAAAACTGGTTTAAGGAATAACAGGAGCAGCATAAGCCCCATGACCAGCTTGACGTATTTGCGTATATCTGTGTCGGGTAAAACCATATCCAGTACAAAAGCGAGAAGGATGAACAGAATGATCTGCATCACCCATGATTGCAAGGCTTCCAAGTGATCAGCTCCTATCTCAGCATTAATGTGACGTTGCTTGATGCGACAATGATCACAATAGCAATGAAAAACATGAACGCGACAACGAGCAAACAAGCGAATATATAAAGGATATATTTACTCATCACTTGCATTGATTTGATAATCGGACCGTCACCTAGCGGCTGCAGCAAGGCTGCGGCAATTTTATAGATAAGTGCGATGGCGAGAATTTTAATTGCCGGGAACAAGGAGATCGCCAAGACGATCAGCACCCCGACAATTCCAATTGCATTCTTCAGAAGCAGTGAAGCACTAAGCACAGTATCAGTAGCATCGGTGAACATACGCCCAATGACAGGTATGAAATTTCCGGTAACGAATTTAGCAGTCTTCATCGCAACTCCATCCTGGACAGCAGTAACGGCACCCTGCACAGAGATGACTCCAAGAAAGACAGAAAAGAAAATCCCCAATAGCCATAGCCCGATGTTCTTCAATAAATCCGCAAGCTGTGTGACTGGATATTCTTTGTTGATTGTACTGACCAGATGCAGGAGGGCACTCATGAGGAATAATGGGATAATCACCTTAGCGATCAGCAGCCCGCTGGCATGGATCAGAAACACGATGATCGGATGAAAGAAAGCGACGGCAGACAGACTTCCAAACGAAGCCATCAAACCGAGCAGCAGCGGAATCAATGCCAGCATAAAATCACTCATACCATTGATAGCTTCCATCGTATAGTTCACTGACAAACGGAAGCTGTTTAAAAGAAGTGTGAGAAGAACCATACAAACAATCAGATAAGCAACTTTGCTGATCGACCCCTTATTGAAAGCAGTCTGGATTGTCTGCAGGATACTGCTGAATAGGGTTAGGAGAATTAAAATACCAAGCAGCTTTCCATTGAGCAAAAGCTCGTACAGCAGATATTCAAACAGCCCCTTCAGCCATGATTGTATGCTGATATCACCTTGCTGTTGTATGAATTCAATCAAAGAGCCTTTTTCCAGTTCCGGGATAAACTGGCCATACTTGTCGGATAAAAGCTCCCAATACCCAGTGAGTTCGTCAGTCGGGAGACTATCAAAAGCAGCGATTGCAGCTTCCTGTTCTTCTGCTGGACCTGTCTCTGCACAGGCAGCTGATGGAAGCACAAGTACACCGAACAAAGCTAAAAGAATTACCAAGCAGCGTTTCAACGTATCCAGCTCCTTATCCGCCCGGCATAAAACTCATGATTGTCTCGATGACCGCTGTCAAAATCGGTATGGCCACCGTAATGATAATGATCTTCCCGGCAAGCTCTATTTTTGCAGCGATTGCCGACAATCCGGCATCCCGGGTCAAATGCGCTCCGAATTCCGTAATGTAAGCAATGCCGATGATTTTCAAGATCGTCTTGATATAAAGACCTTCCACATTTGCCCGTTCACCCAGCTGTTCTATCAGAAGCAAGATGCCTGTGATCTTTTGCAGGATGAACAGGAAAATGATGATGCCCGTGACTACGACAACGAAAAATGCAATGGACGAATTCTGTTCTTTTACAATCAAAGCAAGCAAACTTGCTACAATGCCAATGGATACGATTATAATGATATCCATCTTAATCGCCTCATCCCTGGAATAAGAACACCGACTTGATCTGCTGGAACAGTTCCGATAATTTGCCCAAGACGATGAGCAGCACGAGGATGAATCCCATCAGTGTTGTAAATTGGGCAATCTCTTCCTTTCCCATTTGCTTCAGTACAGTATGGATGATAGCGACAATCATTCCGATACCTGCTATTTGAAATAGAATCATTGCTTCTCCGAGCATAGCGGACTCCTTTCCTACCTCGTTCAGATAAGCAGTAGTACAATCAGCAAACCTGTCAGGAATCCAAGATTACGAATCATTTTTCCATAACGCTGATTTGCTTCTTCTGACTCCTCCAGCACCCGTTCCAGGTGGGTTTTGGCTAGCTGGATATGCTTTTGCTGCTGTTCGAAATCATGCTGGCCAAGTGTACGGCCGAATTGCAGCCACACATCCTTCTCAGCAGGCTTCAATGCTGTCTTATCTATCCAAGTCTCTGTCGTCTCTTCCCAGCAGTCATACAGACCTGCAGGATGCAGCTGCAGCTTATCAGATAAAGAGCGGAAAAACGATGCGGCAGGCTGTGGAATCTGTTTTGCCAGATTATCACTTGTTTCAATGATGCTTGTCTGACTATATATGATTTCTGCCTCCATCACCTGCAAACTGCTGATCAGCTGGCGGATCTGCTTCGGACGGTGCTGGAGTCTGCGGGACAATTCAAAACCAGCCCAAGTTGCGGCAATAAGTATAAGTAACGCTCCAATCCACTTCATGCGTTAGCACCTGCTGGCTTGGCTGTCTCTAACACAGCTTGTACTACTCCAGGGGACATACCTTTTTTCAAAATGACAATGCGCTCGAAAACTTTCTGTTCAAACAGCGGCCTTAAGGAAGGACGGTGACGGATGGAATCCAGACTGTCTCCGTGAACACTGCATACGATCTTCACACCGGCATGCAATGCTTCCAGCAGCGCCTGGACATCACGCTCGCTTCCTATTTCGTCCGCCACTATCACATCAGGTGACATGGACCGGATCAGCATCATCAATCCCTCGGCTTTCGGGCAGGCATCCATGATATCTGTCCTTTTTCCAAGATCGTGCTGTGGAACACCATAGATACTGCCACCAATTTCGGAGCGTTCGTCTACGACGGCTGTCTTTATCGGCTGATATTGCTGCCATCCAGAGGATAAAGAACGGACGATGTCACGAAGAATTGTCGTTTTACCCGACTTTGGCGGCCCAATTATTAGTGTGTGGCGGCAAGTGCCGTCAGGGTTGTACAAGGAAGACATGATTTGCTTCGCTGCTCCTGGCCTGGCCTTCGCAATTCGTATATTGAAGGAGGAGATGTGTTTGAGAGCTTTGACGACACCGCCCTCTGTATTGACTTGTCCGCTCAGACCGACTCGATGCCCTCCCGCAATGGTGATATAACCTTCCCGCAATTCATTTTCAAGTGCATATAAAGAGAAATCACTCAATTGATTCAGCATAAACCGTGCATCTCCAGCCTCCATCAGCGATGCTTCTATCCATTCGGTTTTGTCATCGAAGCATAACTCAAGCTGCTGGTTCGTACGGCAGCGAATCTCCTGCAGCTTATCCCATCGTCCCCCTACCTTTTCCGACAAGAGTTCTTGTAAAGGCGGTCGAAACAATTTCTGGATTTCCTTCACTCCTGCTCACCTCTAACTTCGATTGGACATGTTGTCCATACTGTAATGTATGTGCGGAGGAATTGTTTATGCCACAAAAAAAAGAGCCTCTTTCCCATATGGGAAGAGGCTCTTTCGATACCTTATGCACGTGATACGTATTTACCGTCAGATGTGCTGATGATAAGTACATCGCCTTCATTGATGAAGAAAGGTACTTGGACACTCAAACCAGTTTCTACGACAGCTGGTTTCGTACCGCCACTCGCAGTATCACCTTTGATACCTGGCTCTGTTTCTACTACTTTCAATTCTACGTTATTCGGTAGATCTACACCAAGTGTTTCACCGCCGAAAGTCATCACACTGATTTCCATGTTTTCTTTCAGGAATTTCAGCTCGTATTCGATCTGTGCTGTCTGAAGCTCCAGCTGATCATATGTGTCCGTATCCATGAAAGTATGTGTGTCACCTGAAGCATAAAGATATTGCATCTTTTTATGTTCGATATGTGCACGAGAAACTTTCTCACCGGCACGGAATGTTTTTTCCTGGATGTTACCGTTACGTAAATTACGCAGTTTAGAACGTACGAACGCAGCACCTTTACCTGGTTTTACGTGCTGGAAGTCGATAACCTGCCATAGGCCATTATCTACTTCAATTGTAAGGCCCGTACGAAAATCGTTTACTGAAATCATTGTTTTCCTCCTTCGAAAAACGGCTGTTACAAAGTAATTAAATCTTTAGTGGAGAACGTCAGGCGTTCACTGCCATCAGCTGTCAGCACAAGATCATCCTCAATGCGGCATCCGCCTACTTCCGGTATGTAGATCCCCGGCTCTACTGTCACTACCATTCCCGGCTTCAATACCGTATCGGAGCGGAAGGATAGAGCTGGCGATTCGTGTACATCCATACCAAGTCCATGACCGGTAGAATGTCCGAAATACTGGCCATAGCCTTTTTCGGTGATATAGTCTCGTGTGAGTGCATCGGCTTCCTTACCAGTAATACCCGGTTTCACGCCCGCTACTCCTCGAAGATTCGCCTCTAGTACTATATCATAAATCTCTCGTAATTTGTCACTTATCTCACCTACTGCAAAAGTACGGGTGATATCGGAGCAATATCCGTTGTAAAGAGCACCATAATCAAGGGTTACCAATTCACCCTTTTGGATTTCTTTATCTGAAGCAACACCATGCGGCAATGCTGAACGATATCCGGAAGCGACAATCGTATCAAAACTGGATTGCGTCGCACCCTGCTTGCGCATAAAGAACTCAAGCTCGTTGGAAACTTCAATCTCTTTCATGCCCGGCTTCACGAATGTAAGGATATGTGTGTATGCTGCATCGGCAATCTCCGCTGCAGTCTTCATAATAGCAAGCTCTTCGTCTGATTTAATCAGACGCAGTTCCTCAATCAAGCCTGATGCAGGAATCAGATCAGCATGTACTGCATTCTGGAACTGCTGGTACAGTGCGAACGTTACATCTTCATGCTCAAATCCTGCTTGCTGCGCACCTTCCTTAAGAAGCTGTGCAGCTGCTTCCTGGATAATGGACTGTTTATGCTCGATGATTTCGAAATCAGGAGCTTGTTCTGTTGCCTGCTCGATATAGCGGAAATCAGTGATGAACAGCTGCTTGGATTTCGTAATGATAAGCAGTCCGGCACTTCCGGTAAAACCTGATATGTATCGGCGGTTCTGGGCACTCGTTACGATGAATGCATCCAAATTCTTTTTTTCCATTAAAGCGCGTAGTTTCTCTAGTTTCTCCATCTGTTTCTTCCTCTCCCTTTACTTCTCCAGCAGTGCTAATGCTGCATACCGGTAGCCTTTGATCCCTAGACCGACAACCTGCCCCTTACATACGGATGCCAGCATGGAGTGATGACGGAATTCCTCACGGGTATGGATATTCGATATGTGGACTTCCAGAACTGGAATCGGGACACTGGCAATCGCATCCCTGATCGCGATGCTTGTATGTGTATACGCTGCGGCATTCAGGATGATTCCGCTGCATGTACGCCCTGCCTCCTGGATTTTATCGACCATAGCGCCCTCATGATTGGACTGAAAGTCTTCCAGTTCATACCCGAAGCTGTCTGTCACCTGCTTCACTTCAGCAACTACATCTGCCAGCGTATGGCTTCCATAAATACCAGGCTCCCTTGTTCCGAGCAAATTTAAATTAGGTCCATTGATCAACATTAAGCGATTCACGTTCTTCATCCTTTGGTTACATTATTTTAACTTTCACATAGTGTAACATAAGACGGAAGCTTTGTGATTGAAAATTCGAAATGCTTAACTTTCTTGATATGCTTCGCTTTGCTGGTATTCAAAACTGATGCTGTATCCGATAAATACAGCATATAGCAAATACAGGCACATTGTCGTGATATTTGCATTTCGGTCTGCCTGGAATGCACTGTCCACTCCATGGAGGATTGGTGCAAGAACTAACTGGATGAGAACCCAGAGCACCACCCCGAATAGCAAGCTCGGAATGATTCCTTGTTGTTTCTTTAAAAACAGGAAGTACAAGTAGGCAATCAGGATGGAAAGTATACCAACTATGAAAATGCTGATCAGCTCAGCTACCCATGTCTCCGCCCAAGGCATCCAAACCCATGAACGAAGGACAAAATCAGCTACAGACAAGTCGGTAAAATGGAAGAAATACGCTACCCATGCGATTGCTGACCAAAGTACACCGCCGACAAATCCAGTTACAACTGCACTTCTATTGAAACGTGATGCGGTTTTCCGATTTTGCTGCATAAAACTCACCTCATTACGTAGCATGCCTTGATTATGCCATTTTAATCACAGATGCCATCTAGTGTTATCTGTATTTTTTTAGTAAAATAGAAGGAAATCGAAACGAGGCTGGTGAAATTATGTCAGATAAACAAACCAATACCTATGGCGGGCAAGCCGTCATTGAAGGTGTCATGTTTGCGGGGAAAAACAGCTTCGTTACTGCCGTTCGCAGAAATGACGAGAGCATTGACTACTTAACCGTCGAACGCCAAGACAATCCGAAATTATCAAAACTGAAAAAGATACCTATACTGCGGGGGATCGCAGCAATCATACACGCCAGCGCCAATGGCACAAAGCATCTGAACTTTTCTTCAGAACGTTATGGGGTCAATCCGGAGGACGATGCACAGATTGTTCCGGAGGAGAAGAAATCGAAGCTGGCGATGATTATCGGTATCGGAGCTGTTGGAGTTCTATCCTTCATTTTCGGGAAATTGATTTTCACATTGACTCCAGCACTCGTCGCGGATTTCTTCGACAAGTGGCTGCCTTCCAGATTCGAACAGGTTGCACTGGAAGGCTTCCTGAAGCTCATCCTGCTACTTGCTTATGTTTATCTCGTTTCCCTGACACCATTGATAAGGCGTGTGTTCCAATATCACGGCGCTGAACATAAGGTGATCAACTGTTATGAAAACGGCCTGCCGCTTACAGTCGAGAACGTCCAGAAGCAATCCCGTCTGCATTATCGATGCGGCTCGAGTTTTATGCTGTTCACCGTCATAGTCGGCGTGATTGTCTATATGTTCGTTGCCACCGATCCGCTATGGTGGCGCATGGTGAACCGTATCCTGCTTCTGCCCCTTGTCATAGGGCTGTCTTTTGAAGTGCTTCAGCTGACGAACAAGGTTCGTGATATCCCTGTTCTTCGCTTCCTCGGCTATCCAGGTCTTTGGCTACAGCTTGTTACGACAAAAGAACCAAAGGATGATCAAGTCGAAGTTGCACTGGCTTCTTTCAAAAAAGTGCTAGAAAATGATTCTGTACAGGTGAATAGTGGTATAAAGATAGTAAGATAAAGAAACCATGTCACCATAAAGGCATGGAAAGGAGGAAAATGGGTTGCGTAGATCTGGGTCTTCCATCATCGTCTTTGTTTTGATTGGCCTTGCTGTTATCGGTATCAGCATGCAGCTCGTGACAAATCCAGGTGCATTCTTCCAAAATGTGCTCGTTTGGATCGGAGGTGCCGTTCTTTTCGGTGCTTTGCTTTATTTCATACTTACACGCTTGCGTGGCCGTACGGCTGCAGCCGGGAGCGGCAGCAGCAGCGATATGCAGAAATATAAGAAAGCAGTGAAGCAATCCAAACAGAAATACAAGCAGCCAAAAGCCCGTCCTGTCAACAAACCAGCCAAACAAGCAGCCAGCATCAAGAAAGCTTCCGCCGCCAGGAAAAAACGAACGGTCAAGGATCGGTCTCGCGGTCCGCAGCTTCGTGTCATCGAAGGAAACAAACAGAAACGGAAAAAGTCGAGCATCTGATGCCCGACTTTTTTTATGGCCAGCGTTTCAGGAAGTGCGCTGCCTTCTCTCTGCCTACAGTTATAAGCTTCTCTTTTTCCAAAGCTGATATATTGAAATCTGCCATCCCTATATCCTCTACTGGTATGAATATGATATCCTTCGCTGTTTCCTGATTTATATGGCGCATATCATGTGCTACCTTCATCGTTTTGAAAAGTGCATAAAACAGATCAAAAGATTGATTAACTTTCTGGACCGGTATTTTTTGTACAGCTTCACTTAGTTTCATGCCCAATATCGGGCGCCTCATTAGACGCTCATCGCCTTCCAGTGTCCAAAGCGGGAAATTGCTCAGCACTCCGCCATCGAGCAGAAGGCTTCTTTTCCGATTGTTGTAGAGAAGTTTGGCCGGCATGAATATGTATGGAATACCCGCACTCATCCTGATGGCCCGGGCCACCGGAAAGCTTCCCCCATCGATTCCGTATGTCTCAGCCAAATCATCAGGAAATACGATTAATCGTCCCAACGTTACATCTGCGGCAATTACTTTCAGCGTCTTTGGCTGCAAATCCTGAAAGGTATATACCTGTTTCTTTGCCAATGCTTCATAAAGCCATCTTTCCAATGCATTTC
The DNA here is from genome assembly GCF_046592595.1 of Terribacillus saccharophilus. Classification (GTDB taxonomy): domain Bacteria; phylum Bacillota; class Bacilli; order Bacillales; family Amphibacillaceae; genus Terribacillus; species Terribacillus saccharophilus_C. The sequence continues at coordinate 28,839 of NZ_JAWVPF010000003.1, forward strand.
CCTTGTAAAGTCCCATTTTGAAATACAGCGTCAGCCAGTTGGCAAAAGGAATATATTTTGTAACTTTGATAGGATCTGTGAACTTACTGATGTCTGTTTCCTGCAGCAATGCTTCCATTTCTTTTCCGCTGTACCCCGCTGCCAGCAACCCGGCGACAATGGCACCGGCAGATGTGCCAGCTACATTTTCAAACTCATATTTTTCCTTCTCCACAGCCTGTATAGCACCGATGAAAGCAAAAGCTTTCACCCCGCCACCTGAGAAAACGCCGTCTATTTTCATAAGCACGCTCCATGATGACTTTTTATTATACCTAATCATGGAAGTGCTTTTTTAGAACAAAAAAACCATCCAAAATGGATGGTTACGTTAAGACTTCTGCTGTTGCTGAATTTTAATCAGCGCTTCTTTCCGTTCATTATCTTCTTGGAAGTACTGCACAAGATTGCCGATCCGCTCAATGGAATTCCAGCTCATATGATGCTCGATACCTTCTACATCTTGATAGATATTCTCTTCCTCGACACCGATGATCCGAAGGAAGTCTTCCAAAAGTTCATGCCGGTAGACAAGCCGTTTGCCGACTTTCTCTCCTTTATCTGTGAGAATCAAGCCACGGTACTTTTCGTACTTCAGATATTCATCCTTGTCCAGCTTCTGTACCATTTTCGTAACAGAAGACGGATGCACCTGCAGATTCTCTGCTATATCAGACACACGGGCATATCCCTTTTGATCCATTAATATGTAAATTTGTTCAATATAATCTTCCATGCTCGGTGTAGGCATAAAATTCCTCCATTCAATCCACTGCAACTATTACATCTTTACATGATACACCTTTTCGATCGGACAAACAAGCCAACAAAGTTGAAGCAGGTCAAAAGTGTTACACTTATTTGAACAGCTATAAAAAATCTTTGAAAATAAGCGCTTGCTTGCTATAATGTAAGTTGGAGTATCAGCAGATGGGGGAAATGACATGGAAGCAGTATTGGTAATCGGAATTGCACTTATTGTATTCATCGCATATAGTGTGATCCGCTATTTCATTCAGAAGAAACACCTGAAAACTCTCACAGAGGAAGAATTCAAAGCTGGATACCGCAAAGCACAGCTCATTGATGTTCGTGAACCGAAAGAATTCGACGGCGGACACATTCTAGGTGCTCGTAATATCCCGCTTACCCAGCTTCGCTACCGTTTGGCTGAAATCCGCAAGGACAAGCCCGTTTATATGTATGATCAAAACGGTACACGTACTGTTCGTACTGCAGCAATGCTGCATAAAAAAGGCTATCAGGATCTTAATCAGCTAAAAGGCGGCTTCAAAGCCTGGAGTGGCAAGATCAAACGAAAAGGTGACTAAAAAAAGCTTTGCACATGATGTGCAAAGCTTTTTTTCATTCTGGTATATAACGAAGAATCGGTTTTCTAGCAGCAGTCGTTTCATCCATCCTGCTCACTACAGTCGTATGAGGCGCTTCCTGGACAATCTCTGGATTCGTTTCAGCATCCGCTGCAATTTCCAGCATTGTATCAATGAAACTATCCAATGTTTCTTTTGCTTCTGTTTCGGTCGGCTCGATCATCAGTGCTTCCTCCACATTGAGCGGGAAGTAGATGGTAGGTGGATGGTACCCGAAATCAAGCAATCGTTTCGCGATATCAAGTGTACGGACACCTAGCTTCTTCTGTCTGCGACCTGAAAGAACAAATTCATGCTTACAATGCTGTGTGTACGGCAAATCAAATGCTTCACTCAAGCGGCGCATCATATAATTTGCGTTCAGGACGGCATATTCACTTACACGTTTCAATCCTTCTGGTCCCATTGTCCGGATATACGTGTACGCACGGACATTGATACCAAAGTTCCCGTAATAAGGTTTTACCCGTCCGATTGAATCGGGACGGTCTTCGTCAAGGATGATTTCTTCTCCTTGTCTGCGGACGACTGGCTTTGGCAGGAAGGCTGCAAGCTCCTTCGAAACGCCGACAGGACCCGATCCTGGACCCCCGCCGCCATGCGGACCGGTGAATGTTTTATGCAAATTCAAGTGCACCACATCAAAGCCCATATCCCCAGGTCTTGTGTATCCCATGATGGCATTCAGATTGGCACCGTCATAATACAATTTGCCGCCTGCTTCATGGACGATTTTGGCCATTTCCAAAATATCCTTTTCAAACAGACCCAGTGTATTCGGATTCGTAAGCATTAATGCTGCCGTATCTTCTCCAACGACACGACGCAAATCATCTAAATCAACTAGTCCTTGTTCATTGGATTTAACCGTGACAGATTCGAAACCAGCAACTGTTGCCGAAGCTGGATTCGTACCATGCGCTGAATCCGGAACAATAACCTTGGTTCGCTGCGTCTCGCCATTTTTCTCATGCAAGGCACGGATCATCATCAGCCCAGTCCATTCCCCGTGAGCTCCTGCTGCAGGCTGCAAAGAAACTTCGTGCATGCCGGTAATTTCCTTCAGCTGCTCCTGCAGATCAAACATGAGCTCGAGTGCACCTTGTGCTGTTTTCGGATCCTGATATGGATGCACATGGCTGAATCCGTCCATCCGGATAACATCTTCATTGATTTTTGGATTATATTTCATCGTACAGGAGCCTAGCGGATAGAATCCAGAATCGACGCCGTAATTTCTTCTGGACAAAGCTGTATAATGCCGAATGATTTGCAGCTCGCTCAATTCCGGTAGCGCTGCTGGCTCACTTCGAATATAATCTGACTCAAAAACTTCCGTTAGATCCGTTTCCGGAACATCAAGCGGCGGCAAACTGTATCCTGTCCTGCCTGCTTTCGTTTGTTCGAATAACAATGGGAAATCAGTATTGCTTTGCATGGACTGCCGCCACCTCTCTTACGAATGTATCAATCTGTTCCTTTGTGCGCTGCTCCGTCACAGCAACAAGTATGTGGTTCTTCAAACGATCATCTGTCCGTCCCAAGTGATACCCCCCGATAAACCCTTGTGTTACCAGATGATCATTAAGTGCATCCACATCGTCTTCTACTTTAATTACCAATTCATTAAAGAAGGCGCCTTGGAAGACGACTTGCAGCCCGTGTGCTTCAAGCTGCTTCTTCATATATTGTGCTTTTTGAATATTCAAGTGAGCCATCTCAGCTACACCTTTTTTCCCTAATGCACTCATGGCCACCGAAGAAGCCAAAGCATTCAATGCCTGATTGGAGCAAATATTAGATGTTGCCTTGTCCCGGCGGATATGCTGCTCACGTGCTTGGAGTGTCAGAACAAAACCACGTCTGCCTTCTTCATCCTTTGTCTGACCGACAAGTCTTCCCGGCAGCTTGCGCATCAATTTTGCTGAGCTTGCGAAATAGCCGCAGTGAGGTCCGCCGAATTGTGCCGGAATGCCGAATACCTGTGTATCACCAACGACGATATCTGCTCCGAAGCTGCCTGGCGGTGTCAAGAGTCCTAGAGCCAATGGATTACTGGAGACAACCATCATCGCTTTCGGCTGTGCATCAATGATCTTCCGAATTTCAGCTAGCGGTTCGACTTGGCCGAAGAAGTTCGGATATTGCACGATGACACTTGCCGTATCCGCATCTACTGCTTCTTCCAACGCTTGTAGATCTGTCAAGCCATCCTTATGCGGGACTGTGACAATCTCCAAATGCTGTCCTCTTCCGTAAGAATCAATCACCTGACGAGATTCAGGATGGACTGCTTCGGATACGATAATCTTTTTCTTTCTTGTATGGCCAGCACTCAGTGTCGCAGCTTCTGCCAATGCAGTACCGCCATCGTACATGGAGCTATTGGCTACATCCATTCCAGTCAGCTCAGCAATCATCGTTTGGAACTCAAAGATTGCCTGCAGCTCTCCTTGGGAAATTTCAGGCTGATATGGCGTATAAGCAGTATAGAATTCAGATCTGGAAATTACATGATCCACGATGGAAGGAATGTAATGATCGTACACACCTGCTCCAAGGAAGGAAGCATGTGTCTTAGTCGTCACATTCCGACTTGCCAAAGCTGACAGTTCAGCTTTCAGTTCTCCTTCACTTTTCGCTTCCTTGATCTGGAGCGGTCCCTTCAAGCGGACTTCCTCCGGAATATCAGAGAAAAGCTCCTCGGTGTCTTTCACGCCTATCGTTTGAAGCATTTCTTCTTTGTCTTGCTCTGTCATCGGTAAGTACCTGAAATCCATGCTGTATCCTCCCTCTATTTCCGTTTATAGAATGGTGTTGCGACAACCTTGGCTTGCAGCTGTTTCTTTCGGATCTGCACGTCCACGATACTGCCTTCTTCGACAGCATCCGCTTGAACGAGTGCAAGACCGATATAGCTATCCAGTGTCGGTGACTTCGTTCCTGTCGTCACCTCACCGATTTGTGTTCCATTGCTGAAGACCGGATAGCCATGGCGCGGTATTCCTTTATCCAGCATTTCAATACCGACGAGCTTCCGCTTCGTTCCGTTCTCTTTTTGCTTCTTTAAGGTCTCTTTCCCGATAAAGTCGGCAGATTTGTTCGCTTTGACCGCAAATCCAATACCCGCCTCAATCGGCGTAATGTCCTTCGTCAATTCATTGCCATACAGCGGCAAATTCGCTTCAAAGCGCAAAGTGTCCCTAGCACCCAAACCCACAGGCTGGAGATTATATGCTTGGCCTTTTTCCAGTAAAAGTTCCCAGACTGCTTGACCGCTTGCAGCAGGACCATAAATTTCAAAGCCATCTTCACCGGTGTAGCCTGTGCGCGAAATAAGGAAGTCCCCTTCCGCCCCATCCAGCTGCACTGGATAAGCAAATCGGAAAAATGAAATTTCCGACAATTTTTCATCTGTCAGCTGCTGAAGAATCTGTTCCGCATGAGGTCCCTGCAGGGCAACTTGCATATACGCCTCAGACTGATTGTCGATGCTGACGCCTTCTCTTTTATGGGAAAGAAGCCATTCCAGATCCTTCGCTGTATTGCTCGCATTTACAACTAACAGATAACGGTCCTCTTCGAGCATATAAACGATCAAATCGTCTACAGTTCCGCCATCTTCATAACACATCACACTGTACTGCGCTTTATTCGGAACAAGCAGGTCAATGTCATTTGTCAGGACAAACTGCAAATAGTCTTTACTCGCAGGTCCTTCAACCAGGATTTCCCCCATATGGGAAACATCGAACAAGCCAGCTGCCTGCCGCACTGCATGGTGCTCCTCCTGGATGCCGCTGAAATGGACCGGCAGTTCCCATCCGCCGAAATCGATCGTCTTGCTGTCAGCCTGATAAGCAGGATAAAGCGGGGTTCTTCTCAACTCACTCATCATCTTGCTCCTCTCTTATGTACCTCGCAACAAAAAACAGAGCCACCTCGAAAAAGCTTTGAGGGGCTCTGTCCATTTACCAGAAAGTTTCTTATCGTCCTTGGACCATAGTTGCTTCTTGGGTGGCTTCTACTACGGAAGCACTCTCCAGAGTTGCGTCGTGCTGGAGTTCTTTTGCCTGAGAGATTCACTCAATATTTGCTCCTTCGGCGCCGCATGACAGCGGTCTCTCCTCCAACATTCACTCGCGGTTTATGAAATTGTAAAACGCGGGCATACTAACAGACAATCAACCTATAAAAAAGCAAAATCCAAACATTTTAATAAAAAATATTAATAATGTCTGTTTTCAGCCTCATTATAACATAACAATTTTAGAATGTGTCTATCTTTTTCAGCTTTTTAATTGAAACTCCGAAGAATAAGGAGATGGAATCATTATGCAAATGCATATAAAGGATGATAAACCTTTCCTCGAGATGATGGAAGATGTTTTGCAGCAAGAAGGAGAAACAGCATCTTGGGAGCATTTTAAAATGGCCTACACGGCGGCTAAGGAAACGAATATCGATACGTTCACCGGATTGGTGGCACCCGGGTATCTGCCACATATGACCTTCCATCCTCATCAGCTTGAAGCAAGCAGGCGGGTCGTGGAGGAAATGAATGGCCGTGCCATCCTGGCAGATGAAGTTGGTCTAGGGAAAACGATTGAAGCGGGTCTCGTATTGAAAGAATTAATGATACGAGGCTTGGTGAAAAAGGTACTGCTGCTCGTGCCGGCATCTTTAGTGAACCAATGGGTGAACGAATTGAACTCAAAATTTCATATTCCTGCAGCCTCCCAGCGAAAGCAATATGTATGGGAACATTATGATGTGATTGTCTCCTCCATCGACTTGGCAAAACGCTCCCCTCACCGGGAGATCATTTTGGAGCAGGACTATGATTTTGTGCTGATCGATGAGGCGCATAAACTGAAAAACAATAAGACAAGAAACTATGCGTTCATCCAATCGCTTAAAAAGAAATATTGCCTGCTGCTGACCGCAACACCTGTACAAAACAAGCTGAGTGATATTTATAATCTCGTATCCTTGCTTAAACCTGGCTACTTAGGAAGCTATAAGCAGTTCAAAGATACATATGGAGATGACCGCAGAGATGCTGAGGAGCATCATTACTTAAAGGAGCTCATTCGCAAAGTGATGGTCCGCAACCGTCGGGAAGAAACAGGACTGCAATGGACAAAGCGGAAAGTGGAGACGATTTGGATTGATTTTACCGAACAGGAAAGGCAAGTATATGAGAAAATGCAGGATTCCACCAGTGCCGCAGCAACCTTCGCAAAGATTACGCTGCTCCGTGAGCTGTGCAGCTCCAGGGAAGCTGCATATTTGTCTATGAAAAAGATGGTAGAGGAAAATCCCGAAACAGGTAATGTCTATTTGCCTGTTATGAAAGATATTGAAAAGCTGCCGCAGCATAGCAAAGCACTGAAAGTGGTCGAGCTGATCAAGGCGGCACCACCAGGAGAGAAGTTCATCATTTTTACCGAATATCGGGCTACGCAATTTTACTTGCAGTGGACGCTGAAGCAGCATGACATATCCTCCGTTCCATTCCGAGGCGGGTTCAAGGCCGGTAAAAAGGATTGGATGCGCGAGCTGTTCGAAAAACACGCACAAGTGCTGATTGCGACCGAAGCAGGCGGCGAAGGTATCAACCTCCAGTTTTGCAGCAATATGATCAATTATGATTTGCCATGGAACCCGATGCGGCTGGAGCAGCGCATTGGCCGGATCCATCGTTTTGGGCAGCAAAAGGATGTACAGATCTATAATTTTGCTGTGCGGAACACGCTCGAAGCACATATTCTGGAATTGCTTTATAAGAAAATCAACTTATTCGAGCGGGTAATCGGTAATCTCGATCATATCCTTGCCGAACTGCAAGTTTCTGATGTGGAAAAAGAAATCAAACGCATATTCGCTGACTCCCGTTCTGACGGAGAAATAAAGGTGAAACTGGATAATCTGACTGCGGTTATTACCGAGACAGGCGAACAGCTGGAAAGGGATAAATTACATGGATAGACAAACACTCCATCAGTTTCTGCGTAAATTCTTCCTATCCAATGGCTGTCAGCTGCTAGAGGAAAAAGAGGGGCTGCTCCGGTTCCTGCTGACACCAGAATTAGATGAGGAATTGATGAATCGCCCGTTTTATTGGCGCTATAAGAAAAGACTTGGCCAGGAAGGCGATCCTATGGAGCTGACCCTTCTGACCGACCCTAACGAGACCGCCGATAAAGCCGAACACATTCATTTTGGCAGCCCTCGCCTCCATAAGATTTTCCGGCTAATTCGTGACTCCGCACAAGTTGGCCGCTTCTATGAAAAAGTCGATACAGCCTCCCGGACACCATTGTATCCTTGGCTCATCCGCAATATAAGCGTGCATTTTTCCGGTAAACGCAAACGGACAGAAACGCATTCAGTTGGATTACAGCTATTGAATGGGCAGCTGGCAACCGATTGGATGGAGAACTTCTCCCAGGTGGAATTCAAACAGCAAATCAGCGATCAATGCTATTGCATCTCCCCTATCATCCGATACCAAAGCGGCTACCAGCGGATAAGCAGCTATATGCAGTCTTATTTGGATACTGTCGATGATAGCTGGGTGAAGGAAACAGCAGAAACGCTCAAACAAGAAGAAGAATTACTGGCGCATTTCTTCGACCAAAGCGGTCAGGAAGAGTTAGAGGAAGAAATCCGCGAAGAAAGAGCAACATTGTATAAGAACGAGCTGGATGCAGTGCATAAAAGACTGGTACCCAGTATTCAAATGGAAACAATCAATGCGGGTATCTTCTATCTTTCTGAAGAGACAGCCCGGAAACTGATCCATAAAAAAGAGGCCTGAATCATGTTCAGGCCTCTTACTTTTTACGACTACGGAAGAATAGCTTGAAAGCAAATGGCAAAACGCCAAACCACTTTCCATGCAGCTGATGTTTTTCTTTTTCCTTCTGTTTTTTCTCCTGTTTCGGCGCATCCATTTTTTTCACCAGCTCCTGGGTTACGAATCGGAAATAATCATTCGAAGACATATGTTACAGCCCCTCTTACTTTTACTTGTAGCGTAGCCAATTTCATTTCTTTCCATACAATTTGTTTCAAGATAGCTGCCTTAATAGAGAAAGATCATTTTTCTGCGTAAAGGAATTGCTGATTTCTGCATTTTCACTGTATGACTGCTGTTCTGAACTTGTAGTATTATAGCCGCAAAGGAGGTGATGTAGTGCTGGATAGCCCTTCAGCCTTTGCTACACGACTGATGGAAGAAGCAATACAGCAGCAGGCATCTGACATTCATTTTACACCGGAAGAAAATGAAACAAGTGTATTTATCCGGATACACGGAAAACGTGTTCTGCACAGCCGCTTATCTACTGCGAGCTTTCGCAAACTGATTGCTTATTTTAAGTTTGTCAGCGGCATGGATATCGGAGAAATGCAAAAACCTCAGGATGGGGCGATGCCCTTTTCATTTAAAGGGCAAAAGCAATACTCTCTCCGTCTCTCCACTCTGCCGCTCAAGCAAACAGAAAGCTTGGCAATTCGTATACTTCCCCAGAGTGAAGCTCCCTTGCTCGACCGGCTGTTTTTGTTCCCTTTCCAAATAAGTTCACTTCGGCGGATATTGACGGAAAGTAATGGAATTCTATTATTTACAGGTCCAACAGGCAGCGGGAAAACGACGACCATGTATAGCATCCTGCAGGATTTGCTGCGTATCAAAGCATGCCAGGCTATCACATTGGAGGATCCGATCGAAAAAAGGATGGAAAACATGCTGCAGGTGCAAGTGAATGAAAAGGCTGGTCTTACGTATCAAGCAGGCTTAAAAGCAGCGCTGCGGCATGATCCAGATATTCTGATGATCGGGGAAATTCGTGATGAAGCTACAGCCAGCTTTGCCTTTGAAACGGCAAGGACCGGACATCTCGTCATCAGTACCCTGCACGCCAAAAATGCAGCAGGAGCCATTCACCGCTTGAAGGAGATGGGAATCCCCACAGCTGATTTAGAGCACACGCTGATTGGTGTCGCCTCGCTGGAACTTATTCCTATCACAAAGCCCCGCCCTTCTCGCGCTGCCATTATGGAGCTTGCCGACTCTGCGCAAATCAGCAGCATGATGCAAGCCAAAAAAACATCTTTCCTGACTTTTGAGAAACTTAGGAGGAAAGCCTATGCATATGGTTTTATCACGAAAGAAAATTTTCAAGTTCAGAAAGGACGACAAGCTGCTGTCTATGGAACAGCAAATGATTTTTCTCCAGCAGCTTCATCGACTCAGAACACAAGGATATGATATGGCTCGCTCACTTGATTTCCTGCATTGGCAGCCGAAGTGGCGAGCAGCAACTCAAAAATTACAGGAAGGTCTGCGGCAAGGGTTGCGTCTTGATGAGGCATTTTCACACGCTCGCTTCTCTCCTGCAATCGTCATCCATTTTTATGTGGCGCATCATGACGGGAACTTAGAAGATGCATTGGCGAGAAGCTACACTACAATGCAAAAACAGATGCAGCAGCTTGCCAAGTTCAAGAAAGTCACTCGTTACCCTGTTTTTCTTTTATTCAGCATTCTGCTGCTCCTGGTGTTCGTCAAGCTTTACGTCTATCCTTCCTTTCTATCTCTTTTTGCCTATTCTGCAGACTCCGCAAACCTTCTCCATTTCTTCTCCAATTTGGTTAATTTACTTTTGTATACAGGCTTACTTATAGGTGTTGTGGGATTCAGTCTATATTTTCTCCAGGAATATTTCAAAAAACGCTGGCCCTCGGCAAAAAAACGCTATTGCTTGGAACGAGTACCTGTCATTCGCACTGTAGCCCGTACAAGAACAAGTTTCCAGTTCGCCATACAGCTTGGCAATCTTCTTTCAGCGGGACTTTCCCTGTATCAAAGTCTGCAGCTTTTATCCAAACAGCAATATCATGACATGCTTCAGTTATATAGCAGCATCTTGCTATCTCAGTTATCCTCCGGCTATTCATTGAATGAATGTCTGACCAGCTTTCCGCTGCTTGATGCCCAGCTTCAAAGTATTTTGGTCAAACAAAATGATGTAGCATCGCAATCGAAAGATTTGCTTATGTACGCGGAATTAGTGACGACTAAAATGGAGGAACGGACAAAAACCGCTCTCTACTTGCTTCAACCTTTTCTGCTCTGCATCATGGCACTGTGTATCATCATTGTCTATCTATCTTTGCTTCTCCCTATGTTCCAAATGGTCCATACATTATAGAAAGAGGTAATCTGATGCGAAATGAAAAAGGATTTACTTTAATTGAAATGCTTATCGTCTTGCTTGTCATTTCTGTGCTGATGATTCTTGTTGTACCTAATCTAGCAGACAAAAATGACCGCGTACAAACGCAGGGCTGTGATGCCCTCTTAAAATTGGCGGAAAGCCAAGTACAAACATTTAAGATAGATAACGGCACAGCTCCAACTTCAATTGAGCAGCTTCAAGACGGCTACTTGACTGAAACTACATGCCAGGGTGGTAAGCGTTCCTTGGTACTAAGTCCTGGAGGCGAGGTTTCTTTGACTAATGCATCCGGCTCTTAAAGATAAAGGTTTTAGTTTGCTTGAATTGATCATCGTACTCGGACTTGCTTCTTTACTGGTTAGCATCGGCACAGGAGTATACAACCATTTACTAGTAGAAGCAAAAGCAAAACAATTCAAACAGCAACTGGAACAAGACCTGCTTTTTTTGCAGCAATACACGCAATTTGACAGGTCAGCAAAGCTTTACTTAGAGAAGGACGAATATGAAATATTTTCGAGCAGATTGAAGAAAGTTCTTTTAGTACAGGAGATTCCAGAAGGATATACGATCGATATTTACCCCCAAGCAATGTCATTTGGTTTCAATCAAACAGGTACAGCACTTGCTCCGGGAAATATCACAATACGTACTCCTAATGGAACCGATAAGCTTGTATTTCCACTAGGTAAAGGAAGAGGCCGCTATGAAGACAGCGGATAATCAGGATGGGTTCCTTATGCTCGAGGCTTTTTTCTGTTTCGCCATGTTCCTGCTGTTATGTACGCTACTGCTGCCATTAAGTATTGACGTAAAAAAAGAACATTATATCCAGGAGCAAAAATCATGGTATTACAGCCTTCTGCAAAATGAATTAGCAAAATCTTCACCAAAAGATCAATATTTTAATGAGGGTAATTTAACTATCTCGTTAAGATTCAGTGAAGAGGATGGGCTTAAGAAGGGCTGCCTGGAGATAAGGGAAGAAAGGCGAGAGGAGAAGCGTTGCTTATATGGTTATCTCGAACAATAAAGGCTTCACGCTTCTTGAAGCATTATTTGCACTGGGTATATTGATGCTAATCCTTGCTTCGGTCCCACTCCTTCTGGCCCCCCTGACTCAAGACACAAAATCAGAGGCGGTGTCTGTCAGGCAAGCACTTCATTTTATATCTATGGAAGTGCATAAAGGCAGTACTGTATATATTGCAGGAGATAGACTCTACATTCAGGATCAACAAGGTCGAACTGCTGTTTTTGAGCAATATAAAGATATGATACGGAGACAAGTTGAGGAGAAAGGACATGAAGTTTATTTACACCACATAGAGGATTTAAAAATCACTCAAGACAGCAGCTCTATAGACATATCAGTCACAGGAAAAGAAGGAGAGTTATATGAAAAACGGATTGCTTTGGAATGAAAAAGGATTCCTTCATCCATTCCTTTTGTTCCTGACAGCTTTCTTTCTGCTCTTACTCACTTCAGGCACTTTGCTGCTTCAAACCAAAGTACAATCAACTGACCTGCTGTTTGAACAGTACAAATTAGAACAAGCTGCATCAATCGCCTTCAAAACAGTTGAAAACCACTACCTTCCGAACTTACAACAAGGAGAAAATAAAACCGTCAAAATCCATAACGATGCTTTAGAAGCTGAGATAACGATCAACAGAGAAGACCAGCAGACACTTGTACGATACGAAATCAAAACAGATGAAAGTCTAGAATCAATTATTTATTATAAAAAATATCCTTCTTGATGTATAAGACGGACAATCTCGTGCAAAATAGTCTATGTACGATGGGCTATAGCCAAGCGGTAAGGCAGCGGGTTTTGGTCCCGTTATCGTTGGTTCGAATCCAGCTAGCCCAGTAAAAAGATCCCGCCATACAGGCGGGATCTTCTTTTATATAAGGAAAGGATTCTTTGCTTGCTCTTCCCCTATCGTCGTTTTCGGACCATGACCTGGATATACTTCGTAAAAACCAGGCAGCGTCAATAATTGATCCGTTATGCTTTGCATCAACGTCGGCAAATCTCCACGATACAAATCCGTTCTGCCTATACCGCGCTGGAACAACGCATCTCCGACGATCACGTACTTTTCTTTGTGGAATATTAGGGATACACTTCCAGGTGAATGCCCTGGTGTGTGACGTACTTCAAATTCAAAATGACCAAGCTTCATAGAACCTGGCTCCAGTTTTTCGTCCGCGTCTCTCGCAGTTATCTGTTTGACCGGGAACATCTTTGAACCATTCTTTCCCGGATCACCAAGCCAGTCAGCTTCTTCTTCATGGAGATAAACAGGAATATGGTAAATATCCCGTGCATCGTCAACTGCACCGATATGATCGAAATGGGCATGTGTCAGCAGTATTGCCTGCGGTCGCAGCTCTCTTTGCTTTATCCATTCGATCAATTTGACGCTATCTCCGCCGGGATCAACAACCAGGCAGTCGTTCTTTGATTCCAGTATGTAACAATTTGTTCCCATCGGTCCAAGACCAAGTGTATGTATTTTCATTATCTGTTCCGCTCCTTTCCTATGAATTCTTTTAAAAAAGGGCTCGACAAGCATATGTGTGTGTACTACTATATAGAAGGTAATTGCCAAGCTTCCTTATAACAAGTATAGCAGGAAACATACCATTTTGCTCATAGGAGGGCAAGCAAGTGATTCTATCCATCATCTTGTTTTTTATTGCATTTCTTTGTGTTTGTACACTCGTTACTGAATGTAAAAAAAGACAAGTGAAAAAGGCGATTTTTACTTTCATATCTGTGATCGTCATCACGTTAGTCTCCATTACGAACTTATTATAATTCATTAAAAAGGATCGCTGCATCTGCAGCGATCCTTTTTTGTTAACTTGCTTTTTCTTTACCTTCTTGGAAATCGTAGAACCGGAGCAAGTCGCCATAGATAATCCGATCAGAGTAATTCAGTTCTTTTGTTACTTGTTCCTGAATCGGTTCACAGACACTTTCAATCTGTTCACCAGTCTCACCGGATATCTCTGCTTCTTCTCCTTCCATATCTTCAGCTGGTTCACCCGTCAGCCTGTCGTAGCACATATCATTGGTAAACACATACTCATCACTGATGAAATCTCCATTTCGCAAGGCAGTGAAGTCTTTGCGGTCTTCTGCGAACACATCATTCCCGAATTGGATGTCATGTTCAGCTTCGATTCCCAACAAACTCAGGATCGTTGGTTTCACATCAATTTGACCAGCTACTTTTTCCATCACCTGTCCGTTTCCGTCACCCGGAATGTGGATGAAGAACGGAACGCGCTGATTCTGCACTTGCTGGTATGGTGTGATGTCTTTGCCCAAGTATTGGCTCATCGCTTTATTATGATATTCACTGATACCATAATGATCCCCCATCATCACGATGATGCTGTCTTCATATTCACCAGATTCCTTCAACTGCTCAAAGAATTCCTGTACTGCTTCGTCTGTGTAACGCGCTGTTTGGAAATACTTATTCAGTGTCTGGGAATTGGAATCGAATTGATCGATCGTCGCATCTTCTTCCGGCAAATCGAACGGATGGTGGTTCGTCAACGTGATGAACTTCGAATAATACGGTTTATCCATTTCCTGAAGATATGGAATGGACTGTTCGAAGAATGGCTTATCCATCAAGCCCCATCCAACTGTATTCTGGTCTTCTCCTTCTGTGATGACATCATAGCTGTTTTCATCATAGAAGGTGTCATAGCCAAGGCTGTCGTACATAACATCTCGGTTCCAGAAGCTGGCGTTATTGGAATGGAATACAGCAGTTGTGTAATCACTCTGTCCTAAAATTTCAGGTGTTCCGTTATATTCATTTTGACCGTGGGTGAAGAATACTGCTCCCCGCGGCAGCGGATATAGGGAATTTTCAACCAAGAATTCAGAATCAGAGGTTTTTCCCTGTTCTGTCTGATGGTAAAAGTTCTCGAAGTAATACGTATCTTTGTCTTCTGTCAGGCTATTGAGGAATGGCGTTACTTCTTCCCCATTGAGCTCGTTGTTGATCAAAAAGCTCTGCATGGATTCAAGGGAGATGAAGATGACATTCTTTCCTTCTGCCTGCCCGAATTTAGCTGATTTCTCTGTTTCCACTTCTTCATTAACATAAGAAAGGATCTCAGGAAGTTCATTTCCGTCAGCAAATACGCGCTGCGCTTCCGTTTTCGATTGCATGACTGCATCATATACATGGAAGTTGAACAAACCGATATTCTTGACCAGATATTCCCGGTCGAATCCGCGTGTGAACAGCTGCGGGCGTTCTGCTTCCGCAAGTCCGATGTTTATGACGACAACAGCTGCGATAGCCGCCATTGTTGATACTTTCTTTCTGCGAAGGTAGTCAACCGTCATTTTCTCTTTATAACGATAGCTGAGGAACCAGATGATAGCCAAATCCAAGAACAGCAGAATGTCCTGTGGATAAATGAGGCTTAGTACACTGCCGCCAAGGTCTGCGGCATTGCTTCCTTGCATGAGGACCGGCACTGTGAGGAAATCACTGAAGTGACGGTAAAAAATCAAGTTGATGTACAAGATGATAGAACCCACGAGACTGATTATCCGGATATACCGTATTTGCCATTTTCGTGAGAATAAAACGCTGAGACCAAAAGCCAAAAAGGCACTGACAAACGGATTCAATAGCAGTATGAACTCCTGCATCGCATTATCCAAACTGATATTGAATAAGAAACGATAAATGATATACGTCTTCAGTCCAAACAAAACTGTCGCCAAAATATATAATGGTGCAGTGAATGTTCGTTTCAAGTAAAAATCCTCCTCATTATAGAACCAAGCGTAAAACAGATGGCAGCAACTTGCGCTGCTGCCATGCACGCATTTCTTTATTTATTTTGCGGTCTCTTCCAAGTGCTGTTTGACTAAATAAGCAGCACCGTAGACACCTGCATCATTGCCGAGTTGAGCCGGCACGATTTCACATTCATATGTTGTTCGCGGCAGGGCTGCTTTCTTGAACGCTTTTCTGATAGGTTCCAACAAAGCTTCCCCTGCTTTTGATACACCGCCACCGATAATGATCCGGGAAGGATTGGTAAGGATAGCCGCATTCGCCAAGGTTTGTGCCAGGATGCTGGTAGCTCTGTCCACAATCTTTTGTGCTTCTGCATCATTTTCGGCAGCCAGTTCGAAAACGTCCTTGGAAGAGACGCGTCCGTTTTCGGCAAACCGTTTGCCTAGCCCACTCTCTGGATGAACAGTGGCTGCTTCGGTTGCCAAACGGCTGATACCTGTTGCGGAAGAGATTGTCTCCAAGCAGCCTTTTCGCCCGCAATTGCATGGAGCACCATTTTCTTCAACGGTTACATGGCCGATTTCTCCTGCCGTACCATTGATTCCATTCACGATATGGCCATTAGCAATGATACCTGCTCCTACGCCGGTGCCTAGAGTGATGGCAATGATATTGCCTTGCTGTGCTCCTGCACCTTTCCACACTTCACCAAGCGCAGCTAGGTTAGCGTCATTATCAATGAAAACCGGCAAGCCGGATAGTACTCCTAGCTCGGCAGAAAGAGGAAAATCACGCCACCCGACATTGACTGCTTCAGCGATGACACCGTTGCGAGGCACCACGAATCCCGGCGCACCGACACCGATGCCTTGGATTTTATCCTTCGCTATGCCGAGTTCAGCAAGCTTTGCTTGGATTGTTTCCCAGATCTGCTTCGGTATGTGCAGACCTTGCTCGAATTTATCCGTCTTGATTTCCCATTTTTCCACTATTTCGCTCGTTTCATCGATAATGGCGAGCTTAATTGTTGTGCCGCCGATATCGACGCCGACCATTAATCCGTCCTTACTCATTGTTTCCCGCTCCTTCTCGACTATCCGATAAAGCACTTATCTCTTTTCTAAGAATTACTTTTGCTTGTCCATATTCCTTTAAGGACAATAGGTTATTGTCATACAGCTCCCGCAGCTCTTCCAGCATCATCGCCAAATCGAGCTTGCGGTCTCCGATGTATACGAAAATACCGTACGTCTTCAATAGCTGCATTACATCATAAACCGTTTTCATACACATCACCTAAGTTATTATAACAACCTTCACCTAAAATTGAAAATGATTTAAGACTACGTTCACACCTTCTTAACAATATGCCTTAATGTAAAAAAAATAACCTGAAGTCTGTTGACTTCAGGTCCATTCTTTACAATTAAAACATATTGCTTTTTACATAAGCATCCAGTAACACATACGTAGCTGTCAAAGCACTCTCATGTGTACGTTCAAAAGCATGTGATGCAGCAATGCCGGGGCCGATGAGTCCATGACGGATATCATATCCTGCACGAATCGCTGCGGACGCGTCTGACGAGTAATACGGGTATATGTCCAGCTTATATGGAAGCCCTGCGGATTGAGCGAGTTCGGCAAGCTGTTCCTTTAATTCGTAATGATAAGGACCGCTCGAATCTTTCACACAGATAGAAACATCATATTCTGTAGTAGCTTGTCCGTCCCCGATCGCGCCCATATCGACTGCAATATATTCCACTACCTCCGATGGAATGCTCGAATTCCCTCCATACCCTATTTCTTCATTATTGGATATAAGCACATGCGTGGTGTATGGCAGCTGCTGGTTATCTTCCTTGAGACCACGAAGCAGCTCAAGCAGGATAGCAACACTTGCCTTGTCATCCAAATGCCTGGATTTGATGAATCCTGAATCGGTACGGACAAAACGCGGTTCAAATGACACAAAATCCCCGACACGAATGCCGAGTGCTTCTGTTTCGTCACGAGATGCTGTCTGTTCGTCGATCCGTACTTCGATATTCTTTTCATCCCGTTTTGCTTCTCCTGCATCCTTATAAACATGAACAGATGTTTGGTGCATAAGGATTGTGCCAGTGAATGCATTATCTTTGCTATGTATCGTGCAATATTCCCCTTCCACACTGTTCCAGCGGAAACCGCCGATCATTGCCAATGACAATGTACCATCAGCTTTTATTCCTCTTACCATGGCGCCTAGTGTGTCAACGTGGGCAGTCAGGAGACGGTGACGTGTAGAATCTTTACCTTGTACCGTAATCAGCAGGCTTCCCTTATTCGTCACTTTTGATTGGTATCCAAGTGAATCCGCAATACTGCTGCAAAAATCTATCGCTTGTTTTGTATAACCGGAAGGACTTGGGATATGGACTAAGTTTTCCAATGTTTCTGATATTCGATCAATTTGCTTCATTCGTATCCCCTCTTTCATAACATTGTGGTCTATTACATAGTATCAATAAGCGAGAGTTTGTCCAATAAGGAGGAAAACAAATGCGAAAAGGCCTTATACTTGGCTGCGTCTTTTTTTTCATCGTCTTATGCGCCACCTATATTATTCGCATGCAGCAGCCACAGCCTGTGATTCAGCATTTTCCACTTGATAGCTCTGCCGCTTTCACCGACACCGCCACCTCGATGAAAAAAGTTGATTTCCGGCGCATTCATTGGCGTCTGACAAGTACACTCGACACGGAAGCTTACTTACGGCAGGATATAGGGCTATTATACGAAAATGGCAAATTGGTTGGAGTGATGAATAAATGGCTGCATCCTGCAAGCCGTCTTATACAGGAAAAAACACATATCCTGCGGCCGAATAAGCAGCTTGATGCGGTTTCATTTCATTTTGCTGAACTTCATAAGGATCACATCACCAGTACATTCAAAATGACAGGTGTTCGGTCCTACACGTCTGATACGTACGAACTTTTTTCCTTTCCCAAAAATGAAAAAGAGATGCAGTCCCGGCAGATAGCCAAAACAGAGACAAGCCGGACACTGCAGCAAGTCTGGACCGACGCGAAACGGCAATTAGCTATCCCTGACGGTCAGTATACAGAAATACCGCTCAATTCCCTTCCGACTGCTGACCTATCGACTATTCCAGGTCTAACAGAAGATAAAAAAAGTCAGGAAATCATCAGCCGGCTGTGGGAAGGACTGTATCGAAATTATATATTGCCGATTGGTCCTGCAGTGGAAAAAGGCACAGTATCCACGTACATCCCGCTTTTACTGTTTGACAAATCCGGAAAGCATCTACGTGTCCTCTATCAGGATGAGACGGGTCAGCATAGGGAACTGCTGCAATATTATTGAGAAAGTTCCTGCTGAAGCTGTTCGTATTGACTTTCATCAGGTTTAAGCTCTACGGCTTTCTTAGCATGCTCCAATGCTTCTTTTTCCTTTCCTTCCGTCTGCAGAACAAGTGCCAAATTATAGTGGGCAGCGTGATCCTCCGGCGTCAGTTCCACCAGCCGCTCATAGTCCTGTGCACTTTTTTCACTATCGCCAGTCTTGAAGTAAGCCAAACCACGATTAAATAGGAGCATCGGTTCATAAACAGAATCCGGTTCATCCAAAGCTAACGTTGCATTTGAAATGACAGCAGAATAATCATTCTGTTGAACGGCATCTTCCACTTTAAGAACCTGGCGCAGTGTATCATTAACTGGCCCAGTCAAGCCATACCAGATGAGACCCGTGATAAGTGCGATTGATAACAGGGTACCGCTGAGCCGCGCTCCTGTATTTCTCTTGCCTGGCAAGCCGACAAGCAGGGCACTGGCAAAGCCTCCTGCCAAGCCGCCCAGATGCGCAAATACATCTATCACATGACTAGCAGAGAAACTGATCACCAAGTTAATAAGTAAAATGACGATCAAACCGTTACCGATCGTACGCCAAAACAGCTTCGGATAAACAACACCAAAATAAATCAGCGCTCCGAACATACCGAAAATCGCACCAGATGCACCGGCACTAAGATTTTCCGAGAAAGCAAAGCTTGCCAGTCCGCCTACGATTCCCCCTAAAATATAGATGAAGAAGAAACGGCGATGACCAAATATCTGCTCCGTCAATGTACCGAGATAATACAATGACAGCATATTTGTCAAAAGATGCAGCGCCCCGATATGTAAGAACATCGAGGAAACGATTCTCCACCATTCATTCTCTGCCAGAATCAATGGATTGTACTTCGCTCCAAGCTCAATGAGCACAGCAGTATTAGTCGAGCCGCCAAACAATGTTTCAAGAAAGAACATCAAGACACAGATTCCAATAAGAATGTAGACCAGCAGCGGTTTTTTACGATGGAAAACCGCTTGATCTGCTTGCTGCTGCTGGGTTAGCAAGCTTCGGAGTCTGCTCTTTTCCATCTCCAGCTCCTGTTCATCTTCACCCGCTGAAGTCAACATAAACTTGTCATCCAGCTTCAAGTGACGGAATAGCTTCTCCGATTCCTTTTCATAAGAGCCGCCATCCAGATAATAAAGCTGCATTGGAATAGGTCGCTTACTTTTGATGATCATTGGTTTCTTCAGCTTCGACCAATTGTCAGCTGGTTCCTGTTCTCCGAAATAGACATTATAGATGCGTGTCTTTTTCGGAAGTATTCCTTTACTCATATTTTGTATTTGATTAGCTGTTTTTAAAATATCCTGCTTTAAATGATTAGCCCAAGTAAACGTTTTATAATTAAGTTTCACAACATGAGTGATACCATTTTGCTTCTTCTCGAGCCAACTAACTCGCAAGTTTTCTTCAGCCCTCACGAATGTAAAACCATGCACGGCTAACAAACGATTGATCATCCTATAATAGGCCGTCTCTTCGTTGTAGGTCATACCTCTCCCCCTCTTGCCTACAGTGTATCAAAAAAGTCATGGAAAAACGCCCAGTTTACACTGAGCGCTTAAATAAAATCGGCAGCATCCGGGAACGCAGGGGCTCAAATCCCATTGAAAGCCGAATAAGACCTTTACGAAGAACCGTTACGGCTAAAAGTGCATTCAGCACCCGATACCGCTCCCGTATCAAAAATACAATACTTGCTGCTAACGTTAACGTTGTGATGAGGGATTTCCACATCGGCACCCTTCCTTTCCTCCGGGATAAGCCTAGTTTAACCCGAAGCCGAATGTTCCTATTCGATTAAAACAGAAAACCATCATCTGTCAGAAGATGATCAACTGGAAGATCTAATGGGTCCACTGGTAACGACTGCTTGATCTGCTGTCTGCCAGCTAAGGACAATGTTTTATTATGAAAAACGGATAAATAGCGATCATAGTAGCCCCCGCCATATCCAATACGGTAACCTGACATATCAAAAACAAGGCCAGGAACAATAAGAAGCTCAATTTCATCCTTTGAGGCGGGTTCGCAGCGATCTGCAATCGGTTCTTTGATGCGGAAAGCTCCGTCCGATAATTGATTATAACTTTCGATGTAGTAAAACTGCATAGCCCGGTTCGCGATTGTGCGCGGGACACATATTCTTTTTTGCTCAAGCCATGCTTGCTGGATTATTTTAGTTGTATCCCACTCATGCGGAAGAGCCATCGTAAGACCGATGCTGTTTGCATCTTTCCAAAGGGAGGAAGCAAAGAGATGCTCTGCCAGCCGATGCTCGATATACAGTTTATCCGTTTCCGTCATTTCTTTCAGCAAACGAAGCCCTTCCTGTCGTAGTTTTTCTTTTTCTTCCATCTGCCGCCCTGCCTCCTCCTTATGTAAAAAAACTCCCGCCAATATGGGGGAGTTTTTTGGTCGAACTTATTTTGTTTCGCGGTGCAGCGTATACTTTTTCAAGCGTGGGCTATATTTTCTAAGCTCCATACGTTCTGGGTGTTTACGCTTATTTTTTGTTGTAATGTAGTTACGATCTCCTGTTTCTGTGCAGGCGAGAGTAATGTTTACACGCATGTATAATCCCTCCCAACAATCTTAAATAAGTGTATGAAAACTTAACGATCTTCAGACCATCTAATAATAGCAGAATAATGTTAGGTAATCAACCATAAACGCTAAACTATTTCAGGAGAAAAGTGAAAATTGTCGAAAACAATATACCCGACAGCTGCCTGGTATGGTATAACTAAGTTAGCAATAAGTAGGAGGTTTATACTATCATGTTAATTGCTGCTATCGCTTTTCTTGCAGCCGGAATCATATTATGGATTTTCTCGTTCTTCATGCAAGATAAATTTAAACAAATGGATCAACAAATTGAACAATTGACCCTTTCAACTATGCAGGAGACATATACGTTGAATAAGAAAGTCAAGATTCTTGAAGAAGAGCTGCTCCCAACTGTACAGCATGAGCAAAAAACGAATAACCTATCCCAAAAACCAGCTATCTTCCAGCAAATAATTAAGCTTCAACAGCAGGGTTATAGCATCAAGGAGATTTCCAAGCAAACAAGTTTAGCTGAGGACGATGTATACCGCATTGCTAAACAGGCAGGAGTTCAGCTATGAAGCAAGTCATCCAAGGTTTTGCAACGGCCCTCCTGTTAGCTGGTGCTTGCATGTTGGCCTTTCATTTCACAGGAACTCCAAAAGCAGAAAAAACAGAAACAGCATCTGCTGCAGTTGAAACTGAGAAACCAAGTATCAATGAAATGAAAAAAGAGCTTGAAGAAAACGACTTTTACGTGCTGTCTAATCAAGACTATGACAAGCTAAAAGAGTCACAAAAGAAGGCTCCAGAAAAACCCGAAAAAGAGGAGCCTAAAACATATACTCTTAAGCTGGAGTCCGGCATGAACAGCGAAGATGTGGCATCTGCACTAGAGAAAGCAGACATTATCGAGGATGCATCCGCATTCCGAACATATCTGGACATTACAGAAGCAAGTGAATCACTCCAAGTCGGTACTTATCATGTGAGTTCGGATATGGAATACAAAGACATTTCTAAATTGATGACAAAATAAAAAGCAGCGGCATATACCGCTGCTTTTTATTTGTTTAGATCGACTGCTGTTCCTTTTACAAGGTAAAGGATACTTTCTCCGATATTTGTGATATGATCTCCTACGCGTTCGACAAAGCGACCGACAAAAACAAGCTGCATCGTCTGTTGATGCTTGCCTGACTGTGCCTTCCGCTCATCCAGCATGTCACGGAACAGTTCTCCGTACATACTATCAACCACATTATCCAAATCAGCCAGTTTTTTGGCTTTTGTAATATCTTCTTCTTCAAAGGCTTGAACAGCACTATGAATCATTTTGCTGACAACTTCCTGCATATCACGGATAGCTGGCGGAATGTCATACGGACTTAACACATTCAATCGGTTTACGCTTTTCGCGATATTTTTAGCATGGTCACCCATTCGCTCCAAGTCGGAGGATACACGAAGGAAAGCGACCAAGCGTCGCAAATCCGTTGCAACAGGCTGCTGCATTGCAATTAACTGAATCGTTGCCTCATTTATTTCCTGATCACGTTCATTCAACATATCGTCATTTTCAATTACCTTATAAGCAAGATCACTGTCTCGCTCATATAATGCGTCGATAGCCTGCTTTAAAGCTGTGTCTACTTCATATGCAAAAGAAATGATTGATCTTTGAATTGCTTCCAAATCTGCTGAAAATTGCTCTCTCGCTACCATACATTCTCCTCCAATACGTAATTAACCGAAACGGCCGCTAATATAATCTTCTGTCCGTTTATCTTCCGGGTTAGAGAATATCTTACCCGTTTCTGCGGACTCCACAACACGGCCATGCAGGAAGAAGGCTGTCTTATCTGAAATACGGGAAGCCTGCTGCATATTGTGTGTCACGATGACGATGCAATATTTCTTCTTAAGCTCCGTCATCAGCTCTTCGATTTTCAATGTGGAAATCGGATCCAATGCAGATGTTGGTTCATCCATCAAGACGACATCTGGTTTTGTCGCAAGTGCGCGCGCAATACACAAACGCTGCTGCTGACCGCCGGAAAGTCCCATTGCAGAAGACTTCAGACGATCTTTCACTTCATCCCAAAGCGCAACATCTTTCAAAGTTGTTTCCACTATTTCGTCCAATTCACTTTTTTTCTTCACACCATGAATCTTAGGTCCGTATACGATGTTATCGTAAATTGACTGCGGGAAAGGGTTACCTTTTTGGAAAATCATCCCCACTTTACGACGCAAATCAACCAAGTCAACTCTGGAATCAAGAATGTTCTTGTTTTTATAATTGATTTCACCAGTCATTCGAACACCTGGCTCCATATTAATCATTAGATTAAGTGTTTTGATGAAAGTGGATTTACCACAGCCAGAAGGGCCGATAATAGCATAAATCTCGTTATTCAATGCTTCCAGGCTAACATCTTTCAGCGCGTGGAAGTCGTCATACCATAGGTTCAGATCATTTACTTGGAAAATTGTCTCTTTCGCTGCTGCTACTTGCATGATGTTGTGCCTCCTACCCGAATCTACCGGAAATATATTCTTCTGTTTTCGTTTCAGAAGGATTGGTGAAGATTTTCTTCGTATCATCGTATTCCACGACATCCCCACTTAAGAAGAAGGCGGTCTTATCGGAAACACGGGATGCCTGTGACATGTTGTGTGTAACGATAACGATGCTATAATCTTCTTTCAGCTGGAGTATAAGTTCCTCAATCTTGGAATTGGATACTGGGTCGAGCGCTGATGCCGGTTCGTCTAATAGAAGGATCTGCGGTTCCATTGCCAACGTACGTGCGATACATAGACGCTGCTGCTGGCCACCGGATAATGACAAAGCAGATTGATGCAGACGATCCTTAACTTCATCCCATAGTGCAGCCTTACGCAAGCTTTCTTCGACGATTTCGTCAAGGACCTTCTTATTTTTCTGACCATTGTATTTCAATGCATGTGTAATATTGTTGTAGATGGATTTAGGGAATGGGTTCGGTTTTTGGAACACCATTCCGATTTCGGAACGCAATGCAACTACATTAATATCATCACGAAGGATATTTATTCCTTCATAAATGATTTCACCTTCTGCACGACTGGAAGGGATCAAATCATTCATCCGATTAATGGAACGGATGAAAGTAGATTTTCCGCATCCGGAAGGACCGATCAGTGCTGTTACTGCGTTCTTCTCAATACCCATATTAGCCCGTTTCACCGCTTCATTATTACCATAAAAAATACTGAGATCCTTTACATCCAGCACAACTTCTTTCTTGGAAGCTGTCGTATTGGATGCAGCCATTGAATCTTCTGTTTTCGTTTCTGCCGGTTTTTCTGCTGTATAGTTCATGTCACGAACTCCTCTCTTCATCATTTACCTGCTGTTAGTTTCTTATGAATGACACTGCCCAACCATCTAGCGAGGAGATTGAACACTAGTACAGCAATGACTAGAACCGCTGAAGCACCATTGGCTACTTCACGTACATCTGGGATAAGCCCTTGTGTATTAACAGACCAGATGTGAACCGCAAGTGTTTCAGCTGGACGGAATATGTTCAGCGGAGAATTTTCTGCGAATGGATTCCAGTTTCCATAATCAAGAGTCGGTGTCGAAAGGCCTGCTGTATAAAGCAGGGCCGCTGCTTCCCCGAACACACGGCCGGAAGCTAAAATTGCACCTGTAAGAATACCAGGGAAGGCATATGGAAGTATGACTGTCTTAATTGTATGCCATCTTGTAATTCCTAAAGCCAAACTTGCTTCTTTTTGTTCCTTTGGCACGCTGCGGATTGCGTCTTCTGTTACACGCACCATTACAGGAATGTTGAAGATAGTAAGTGCCAAGGCACCACCGATGATGGTGTAACCCCAGCCTGTAATGTTAACGAAAATCAAAAGACCAAATAATCCAACAACGATAGATGGCAAGGAAGCCAGCATCTCGATACACGTACGAATAAAATTTGTAATTTTACCCGGTTTAGCGTATTCTGCCATGTAAATCCCGCCACATACACCAAGTGGCACTGTGATAATCATCGTGATAAACAGGATATACAAGGAGTTGAACAGCTGATCACGAATTCCACCTCCAGCTTGATAGGAGCTGGAAGGAGACGTTAAGAAATCCCATGTTACCTGAGGCAACCCATTGGATAAGATGAAATAGAATAGGTAAAGCAGCAATGCAACCATGATTGCTGCAATCGTGTAAAATACACCTGTTGCGATACGATCTGTGATTCGGCTGTTCATTAGATTTTCCTCCTACCGGACAAGTAACGGACAATAAAGATGAATACGAAAGAAATGATGAGCAGGATGAGACCCATTGACCAAAGTGTATTGTTCTCGATGCTGCCATATGTCGTATGTCCGATATTCAACGTAACAATTGTAGTCAATGTTCCAGCTGTGTCAAAAATGCTGCCAGGGATATCTCGTGTATTACCGATAACCATCTGCACAGCAAGTGCTTCTCCGAATGCGCGTGCCATTCCCAATACAATAGCTGTAAGTAAGGAAGGCAATGCAGCCGGAATCAATACTTTGCGAATTGTCTGCCAGCGTGTCGCACCTAATGCGAGCGAACCTTGCCGCAAGCTATTTGGCAATGAGCGCATGGCATCTGTTGCTATAGTAGTAACCGTAGGGAGAATCATAACAGTCAGGACAATAACACCTGCAAACAAACTAAAACCGATACCAGGAAAATGATCTCTTAATAATGGCACAAGAACGACGAGTCCGATGAAACCATATACAACAGATGGTATACCTACCAATAGTTCAATAACTGGCTGCAGTACTTTTTTACCGAATTTCGGTGCGATTTCCGACATGAATATCGCGGCACCAATACCAAGCGGTGCTGCAATCAATGCAGATAGGAAAGTTACTGCCAATGAGCCGAAAATAAAAGGAAAGATACCAAAGGAAGCATTTTCGCCGCCTGTAGGGTTCCAGTTCGTGCTAGTTAAATATGCAATTGGATTAATATTGTTTACAGTAAATGACTGCAGCCCTTTTTGAGCAAGGAATACAGTTACAGCGATGGTCGCTGCAATCATAATAACTGCACATATAGTAACGAGGGAACGTCCGCGTACTTCGTCCCATCTTCTGTTTTTCTTAGTCAGGATCAGCCTTTCTTCGGCTGATGGAGATACTGATGCTTTTGCCAACTTGTACAACTCCTCATAAAAACAGCGGAAAGGAACACCCTGAAAAATGGCCTCCCGCTGTCTGTGATAGCTAATTTATAACCACAGTAAGGTAAATGCAGCATGACACTGCATCTACCTTATGTTTTAGATATTATTTTTCAGTAAGGTTGCCTTCTGCGTCGCGCTCAACCTGCATATCAGTCATTGGAACGTAACCTTGTTCAGGTACGATTGTAGTTTGAACTTCGTCGCTTAGCATGTAATCCAGGAATTCTTTCGCTAGGCCTTCAGGCTCTCCGTTTGTGTAAGAGTGCTGGTAAGCCCAGATTGGGAATTCGCCAGATCCGATTGTTTCATTTGTTGCTTCAACACCATCGATTTTTGCTTTTACGATACTTTCATCATCGAAGTAAGATAGTGCCAAGTAACCAATCGCTCCGTCTGTATCAGCAACGATTTGCTTAACAGTGTTGGAGGAATCCTCTGTAATACCTTCAGCCGGCGTTTCGCCATCAAGTGCGTATTTTACGAAAGTATCACGTGTACCTGAAGAATCAGGACGGTTAACAAGTGTGATTTCTTGATCTTCTCCGCCTACTTCAGACCAGTTCGTCACTTTACCAGTGAAGATATCGATTAGCTGTTGTTTAGTAAGATCATCTACACCCGCGTTAGGGTTGATAGCTGCAGTCATACCAACAACTGCTACTTGATGATCAACAAGAGTTCCAGCATCAATGCCTTCTTTCTCTTCAGCGAATACGTCAGAGTTACCGATGTCGATAGAACCTTCCTGAACTTGGCTTAGTCCAGCACCTGAACCACCTGCTTGAACCTGAATATCTGCATCAGCATTTTCACCTTTGTACTGTTCAGCTGCTGCTGCTACTAGAGGCTGCATTGCACTCGAACCTGCTACAACGATGGAAGTTTCAGAAGCTTCTCCACCGCCGCTGTTGCTGTTCCCGCTTGTGTCTCCTTCTGATTCGGTGCCGCCAGCGTTACCGCCACATGCTGCAAGTACACCGATGACTAGTGCGAACATTGCAAGCAATACAGATAGTTTCATCTTCTTCATGTTTAATTTTCCCCCTACGTGATTCGATTAGTTCATTTGCCTTACAAGTACAATGTTAACTTGTCTTCGTTAAGGAAAAATAAACAGAATGTAAAGGTTGTGTAAATTCAAGTATTAATTTGTTGAAAAAAAAAGAATCACCCCGTTTATTGGGGTGATTCTCTGGGTATACTATTATTCGTTTTTGTCTTCGTCTTCTGGAGCTGTATGCTCATAATAGTATTCTAGTGCACGGTTCACAATGTTATACGTGATAGGATACTGCGTTCCGCCGCTTATGATACCTAAGTTCGGCACCATGACAGCAAATGCGATATCCGGATTTTCGTCATCGGCATAGCCAATCAAAGTCCAGTTCTCAAGCTTTGTTTGACCAATTTGAGTTTGTGCTGTTCCTGTTTTGCCAGCAATGTTGTAAGTTTTCGCTTTTGCACTCAAGTGGCTGTATGCAGTTCCCTTTTGTGTTTGGAATACCATTTCAAAGCCTTGTTTAACACGATTTATCTGTTCGTCCGTTGCAGTAATCTTATTTAGTACTTCTGGAGACTTTGTTTCCGCAAGCGGTCCAAGCTTATCCTTCTCATTCGATGGTTCATGGATTTCACTTACAAAATGCGGTTTTATCCGATATCCTCCATTTGCAATGGTAGATACGTATTGAGCCAGCTGCATCGTCGTATATGTGTCGAACTGCCCAATTGAGAAGTCAAGCAGGTTACCTGCCTGTCCGGTAGTTCCAATATAACCTACAGACTCCGATGGTAAATCCACTCCTGTTTCTACACCTAAGCCAACTTGATTATAATAATTACGCAGTTTCCGGAATGCATCTTGATCGAATGAGACACTTTCCCCATTTTTTTGATCGTACTCACCACCAATGCGCAAAGCTACATTAAACATGTATACGTTGGATGACATTTGCAATGCCTGCAAATCGTTTATCCAGCCCATATTCTTATATGAAGATTTCTCAGGGGTATCTTTGATTTTCATAGGAGTATCAAAGAATTGTTGCCCCATTTTAACAACATCCTCTTGGTACCCAGCAAGCAATGTCGCTCCCTTAACGGTGGAGCCGACGGCATTAGCGCTGAAAACTGTATTCATATCCGCCGATTCATACTTATTATCTTCCCGGTCATAATGCTGTCCGCTGGCTGCGTAGATTTCACCAGTGTTCGGATTAAGCATGACTGCCATTGCATCTTCCAAGTAGCGGTTTGCACCTGGATGCTTATTGATGGCACTTTTCAGTTCATCACGCACGATTTTGTCCAGTTCTTTCTGGAAGTCCATATTGATGGACAATTGAAGGTCCTGGCCGCGCTGTCCTTCAGAGATTACCTCCTGGGACACGATGTTGTTGCTGTTATCCGTTACGTAGCGGACGCGTTTCTTGTCACCTTTCAGAAGGCTTTCGTATTCCTTCTCAAGTCCGCTCGTACCAATCCGGTCATTAAGCTGGTAATTGCGTGACTTGTAATAATCCTCTTCTCCTTCTGGGATACCGGTCTTGATCCCGCCAAGGATACCGCTTAGGGAACCATCATACGGATAATAACGCTCCCAATCGGTCGCAACATTGATGCCGGACAATTCGCCCATATTTTCCGCAATCGTCGCATATTCCTCTTCGGTGACATTTTTATTTTTTATTACATGCGGCACAAGCTCTGTAGCGCTGTCGATTTCACGTTTGATAGCGATAATTTGTTTGGCATGATCATCACTCTCAAGTTCCTTATAGTCATCCTCCGTTATCCGATCTAAAGTAAGATCGTAAACTTCTGAGTCATCAAGGGTCTCTTTTTCTGAAGCAGTGATCCTGCCGTTTGCTTCGTCTGAGTTCATTACATACCAATACTCTTTGTACTCACGCTCGGTTATTTTATCGATTGCCTTATCATCCATCTTGATGATATCCGCAAGCTTAGTGGCAATCTCCAAACGTTTTTCCGAGGAGTCACCGTTTTTAGGCGGAGTATATGTGATGGAATAGATTGGCTCATTCCCGACAATCACATTTCCTTCACTATCATAAATCATCCCGCGCGGAACAGAAATTTCTGCGATATCATTTGTCGTCTCTTCCAGTACTGCCTGGTGTTCTTCGCCATTGATGATCTGCACTACTCCAAGCTGCAGGACCAAGGCAGAGAACAGCAGGAAAACAATCGCAAACAAGACATTGAGACGGAAAGGAAGCAGTGCACGCTTCTTCTTCCTTTTTTTAGACATAATGTTCCCCCATTCTTACATACTGGTCCCATTATATCATCATACACGGTCCGCTTCTACTATAGACTGTCAGCGATTGTCGTCTCCTGCGATTTCATTTTTCGGAAGCTTCTTAACTGAAGCAGCTGGTGCGAAGCTTGTGATATGTCTGGTGAAGAAATAGATGAAAAATGGACCCGTTCCAAGGATAAACATCAGATACGGAATGGAGGCGTCCGCCCATATACCGACTCCGATAAGCAATAGTACAACAGATACAATCCTTCCTATATTTGTAGCTGCATCGCTCAGGACGATATATTCCACACGAAGCTTCGCAGCATCCCTTGCCTTGCCGATCACATCATAGGAAAGGGACAAATAAGGAACATAAAGGATTGGATAAAAGACCCCGATTATAGCAGCATAAATCAGCAAAGTAGAAAAATTGAGCTCGATCAAAAGCAGCACCACACTTAAGGATAGTGCCACACCGCTAAGAAAGATTGCCTTCTTTCGCTGGCGGCTTTTAATAAAACGGGTCGCTATATAATAGAAGATAAACGAGCAAGCGGAATAGACGAGATTAAACGTACCAAGCGAAAGCTCACTATTCGTTACGATAAAGACCCAGACAGATATGATGAAGGTGTAGATACCTTCCCTCACACCTTGGAACACATGCGCAAGCACTGTATTGCGCCATGCCTTATCGTGTTTCACTTCCTTCCAAGCCTGCATCAGTCCAAATTTCCCTTCTGCCCCTCTTCTTTTGATGCCTGCTGTACAGATGACAGCCAAAAGGAACAAAAAGAATGATACCGCGAAAATCAGTGTATAGCCATGAGAATTGTTCATTCTGGTTATGATATATCCGGCGACAAACGGACCAATCATACCTGTCAACGATTGCAAAAGGCCGGATACTCCATTGAAAAAGTCTCTTGTTTCTGGTTCGGTCACTTCAAATGTAAGTACAGAATAAGCCAGCCAGTACATTCCATAGCCTATTCCAAGAACTGCTCCAAGCAGCAGGTTGTAAGAAGCTGCTTTTTCCCCCGTGAATAAGACAAGAAGGAAAAACACACTCAGGAAAAATACGCCGATGCGAAGTATGATGACTCGATCGATTCGTTTTGCCCAGCTTCCAGACAACGTGAAGAGAATTGTTTGAGCAACGTAAATAGCTAAATTGTAGATCGCGATATTGATCAGATCATTCGTCTGTTTCCATAAGTAAATATTGACAAACGTATTCGACAGAAAGATACCGAGGGAGTAAAGGGCCCCGATAATAAGCAGCACATGCAGCTCTTTCCTGGCAGAATCCGCGGTAAATAAGTTCGGCTTCATAATGCCATCTCCTTTTACTGCTACTTAGTATCTGCCAACCGAAAAGAGATATGCAAAAAAAAGGCACCAGCTGAAAGCTGGTGCCTTTTATATACTGTCTTATTTTGCTTCTCTGTAAAGACGTTCTACTTCATCCCAGTTTACAACGTTCCAGAAAGCACTGATGTAATCAGGACGTTTGTTTTGGTATTTCAAGTAGTACGCGTGCTCCCAAACATCAAGGCCAAGAATTGGTGTCTTGCCTTCCATGACAGGGTTGTCTTGGTTTGGAGTGGATACGATATCAACTTCACCGTTCTCTACGATCAGCCAAGCCCAGCCAGAACCGAAACGGCCTGCTGCTGCAGCTGCGAATTCTTCTTTGAATTTATCTAGTGTACCGTATTTGTTAGCAATGGCACTAGCTACTTCGCCAGTTGGCTCACCGCCGCCATTCGGAGAAAGAAGCTTCCAGAATAGGCTGTGGTTGTAGTGACCGCCGCCATTGTTGCGTACAGCTGTCTGTACGTCAGAAGGAAGTTCGTTTACACCTGCAACAAGCTCTTCAAGGGATTTGCCTTCTAAGTCAGCTTTTCCTGCGATTGCGTCGTTTAGCTTAGTCACATATGTGTTGTGATGTTTTGTGTGGTGGATGTTCATTGTTTCCTTATCGATATGAGGCTCAAGTGCATCGTATGCGTAAGGCAATTCTGGTAGTTCAAATTTAGCCATGATTATTTCCTCCTTAAATGATATGTAATTAGAAAGGTGGTTACCTTTTCGTAAAGCGTACCAAAGCTTGTCTGAAACGGCAAGCATTTTGCTTTAAGACTTGTATATTCTTCCCAGCCTATTGTTTTTAACACATTAAAAAACAGCCGTTCATCTGAACAGCTGCTTAGGAGTGGCTCGGGACGGAATCGAACCGCCGACACACGGATTTTCAGTCCGTTGCTCTACCGACTGAGCTACCGAGCCAAGATATGGCGGAGGAAGAGGGATTCGACCCCCCGCGAGCCGTTAAGCCCCTGTCGGTTTTCAAGACCGATCCCTTCAGCCAAACTTGGGTATTCCTCCGCGATGTATCATATGAAATTCTTCAAATGGTGGACCCTGCAGGACTCGAACCTGCGACCGATCGGTTATGAGCCGATAGCTCTAACCAACTGAGCTAAGGGTCCGGTATTTGTATAAAGGGCGATTGATGGGAATCGAACCCACGAATGCCGGAGCCACAATCCGGTGCGTTAACCACTTCGCCACAACCGCCATGGCTTAAATGAACTAATTTGGTAGCGGCGGAGGGGATCGAACCCCCGACCTCACGGGTATGAACCGTACGCTCTAGCCAGCTGAGCTACACCGCCATATGGCTCCACAGGCAGGATTCGAACCTGCGACCGATCGGTTAACAGCCGATAGCTCTACCACTGAGCTACTGTGGAATAATGTGATAAGTTATGTATCCGCAACTACGTTATGTATTAGCGACGTTATATAATTTATCATGCATTTAAACTCTTGTCAATCACTTTTTCATAATTTTTTATTATGTTTTTTTATTCTTGTTAACTGACAGGAATACTATAGCATGTCTGTTTACATTAATGCAAGCAAAAAATAAAGACAGGAGATTATTTCTCCTGTCTACTCACCCAAAATCAACTGTGCAATATTCACGGCGTGATCGCCGATCCGCTCGAGATTGCTGATGATATCTACGAAAACTATTCCGGCAGAGCCGGCACATTTCCCTTCATTCAGACGAATAAGATGTGACTTTCGGTAAGCGCGTTCCATCTTATCGATTTTATCTTCCTTCTGGAGGACCGCCAATGCTGTTTCCCTATCCTGCTTGTCCAATGCCTCCAGGGCTTGTTTCACCGTCATGATTGTCAAATCAAACATACTGTTAAGTTCCTGCTGCGCTTCCCTCGTCAGCTTGATGTTGCTCGAAATCTGAAAGTCGACAAACTCGACAACATTCTCGAAATGGTCACCGATCCGCTCGATATCCCGGATCGCATCCAAAAGAGCTGCATGCATGATACTTTCTTCTTCGGATAACGTATTAGTAGAAATCTTGGAAAGGTAATCGGTGATCTCCCTATCCTTTCGATTCACTTCCTTCTCCAGCTGCATAGCCAAATCAGCAAATTGCCTTTCATGGTTGTTGGCATATGTACTAGCTTGTTCCAATCCATCTACCGCAAGCCTTCCCATATGCAGCACCTCCAGCTTCGCTTGCTCCAAGGCAAGAACCGGGGACTGCTGGATGAACAACGGATCGAGATGGTTGGTCAACGCCATAGGCTTTTCTTCTTCGCCGGGGATTATTTTGGTGATAAGCCATACAAATGAACCGAGGAACGGGAGCAAAAGCAATGTGCTTGCAACGTTATAGAATCCATGCGCGCTCGCGATTGTCAACTTATCATTCAGTTCGAATGCCTGCTGCATCCACGCTACAATATCGACAAATAAAGGCAAAATCAAGAGAAAAATAACCATACCAATGGCATTGAACATAACATGACTGAGCGCAGCCCGTTTTGCCTGAACTGTGGCACCAATCGCTGCAAGCATAGCCGTTAGAGTCGTCCCCAGATTATCTCCGAGGAGAACAGGCATAGCTCCCTTCAAATCGATTCCATTCTGTGCATAAAGCTCCTGCAGGATCGCAACTGTTGCGCCACTGCTTTGCACTACAATGGTTGTGAATGTCCCGATCGCGACTCCGGTTATCGGATTTGAGTGCATACTTGCAGCTAACGACTGGAATGCTTCCATATCCAGAACAGGATGCAGGCCCTCGCCTATCAAAGTCAGTCCGTAGAATATACCCCCGGCTCCAAATAACACTTTCCCAATTTGCTGGGTACGCTGATTGACAAAGAAATAAATCATGAACGCTCCAAGCGCCATGATCGGCAGGCCGAATTTAATCAAATCGATTCCGATAAAAAACGCCGTCAAAGTCGTTCCGATATTCGCTCCCATCAGGACAGAAACAGCCTGTCTCAATGTGAGATAACCGGCGTTGACCAGCCCGACAACAAGTATGCTAGTTGCAGTGCTGCTTTGGATAAGAACTGTCACGACAAGACCTGACAGCACGCCCACAAGCGGATGGACAGTAAATCTGTGCATGGCTAGCTGCAGCTGTTTGCCATAAGCCCGCTGCAGCCCATCCCCAAGATAACGGATAGAAAAAAGGAACAAGCCCAAACCGCCGATAAATTCAAAGATGATAAATTCCCAATTAGACAAAGCAAGCCTTCCTTCCCTTCACATTGTTTCCTAATCAATTATTGAATTTGTCAGAAGGCTTGTAAAGGTCTTGTATGGAAATTTACAATTTATTTAGCTCTTTTTGTAAATTATTTCGTATCATCTTCTACTTTCTCTACCATGATTCTCGCTCCGCTCACATTTGTTACTTTGATTCTGCTTCCTCTATCAAGCCACTTTCCATCCGTGACAGCACTAAACTCCCGGCCGTCCACACGCACTGTGCCTGATGGGCGCATCGGGGTTATCGCTTCTCCCTCTTGTCCTACAAGGGCAGCGTACGTCTCATTCATCGAGTTATATCCTTTTTCGGAACTCAGTGTATCAAGCAAAGCTATTTTCCCCCACATATCCCGTTTTGGAAATGCTTTTAGGAAAACGAAAGAAGCCACTGCTCCGACTATGACTCCGATAATTGCATAGATACCAGCTGTCCAATTCGGAGCTGTGAATCCGACAGTTAAAAGCATGGTCAGTAATCCGATCACGCTGAGGGTGCCATCATTCAAAAGCTTTCCATCGATGACGATCAATAGCATCCCCACGAAATACAACGGAAGCATGTACCATATAGCAGAAGGATCCAGATAACTGATAAAAAATGTACTGATGAAGCCAGCCCCTAACAAGAAGAGGATTCCTTTTGTTTTTACTAAAATCTCGCCTATAAGAAACATCGTCCCTAGTCCAGTCATGAAGACTGGCAGCCAATTATAATCCAGCATGCACATACTCCTTTCTCCTACTATTTATATACGAGTCAAAATGCTTTTTGTTTCATCATAAAGGTATTTTCCTTCCCATGCCTAATACTTAACTTACAAGAACGAAGAGCGGAGGAGAATCTATGTGGAAACGAATCGGTATTTTTTTGTTTTTCTGCGCGTTATTTATGAGTATATGGAAGGATCTGACGATAGGGAGCCCAGTTCCCGCCACACCTGCAGAAAGGAAAACGGAAGAATCGTCAGCAGATGAATCTGAGAAAATGACTCAAGAGACGTTTCAGCCTGTCCTCCTGCAGGTAAAACAAGGAGACACACTACTTTCTGTAGCAAATGAGTTGAACAATCATGACTTGCGCGTTACGATGGAACAGGTGATCGTGGATTTCGAGGAATTGAACCCCGGGAAGGATCCGTATGCACTGGATGCAGGATCAGCTTATTATTTCCCCCATTATCCTAGATGAAGATTTTATTAAAGTTGAGCCTAGTTACTTCTAATTTAGCAGTATTAGCATTATAATGGGAAAATATAAGGATATATCCCTGTTTTCCTCGCGATAATCAAAGGAGCGATATATAAATGGCATTAATACACAGACAAGACACCCGTCAGGTCAAAGTTGGCAATATTACGATCGGCGGTAAAAACGAGGTTGTCATCCAGTCTATGACAACAACTAAAACGCATGATGTGGAAGCTACTGTAGCGGAAATACTGCGTCTTGAGGAAGCAGGCTGCCAAGTAGTGCGAGTAGCATGTCCAGATCAGCGTGCAGCTGATGCAATTCCCGAAATCAAGAAACGCATTAATATCCCGCTAGTTGTAGATATCCATTTCAACTATAAATTGGCTCTAGCAGCAATTGAGGGCGGAGCGGACAAAATCCGGATCAACCCTGGTAACATTGGCAAACGGGAAAAAGTCGAAGCTGTCGTAAACGCAGCCAAAGCTAAAGGTATCCCGATTCGAATCGGTGTCAACGCTGGTTCCCTTGAGCGTCATATTTTAGAAAAATACGGCTACCCTACTGCAGATGGTATGGTAGAAAGTGCTTTGCATCACATCAAGATTCTTGAAGAGCTTGATTTCCATGATATCATCGTTTCCCTTAAGGCATCCGATGTATCACTAGCTATCGAAGCATACGAAAAAGCAGCAGAGGTAATTCCTTACCCGCTGCACCTTGGTATTACAGAATCAGGAACACTGTTTGCCGGTACGGTGAAAAGTGCTGCCGGTTTAGGAGCTATCTTGAGTAAAGGTATCGGAAGCACGATGCGCATCTCTTTAAGTGCAGATCCTGTTGAAGAAGTAAAAGTAGCTCGTGAGCTCCTGAAAATATTCAACTTGTCTTCCAATGCAGCTACACTTATTTCCTGCCCTACTTGCGGACGTATCGAAATCGACTTGATCAGTATTGCGAATGAAGTCGAAGAGTATATCAGTACAATCAAAGCACCAATCAAAGTAGCTGTACTCGGATGTGCGGTAAACGGCCCTGGTGAGGCTCGTGAAGCGGATATCGGTATTGCTGGTGCTCGCGGAGAGGGTCTCCTGTTCCGCCACGGTGAAATCATCCGTAAAGTACCTGAGGAAACAATGGTAGATGAATTAAAAATCGAAATCGATAAGCTTGCTGAAGAATATTTCGCTGAACAAGCAGCGAAAGAAAAAGAAGCAGCTGAAGCATAAGAAAAGCTGACTCCGCCTGGAGTCAGCTTTTTTTATACGTACGGAGCTGTAAATAGAGAAATGACAATTGCTAAAATACTTATGATTAAGGCGATATTACCTAATACATCTGCGCCTTTTCTCTTCGCCAGTACACCGAAGACAATACCAGCTGCCCCGACAAGGATCGGCGCAAAGAAGAAAGCAGCGATAGATAGGATCAAGGCGATATAGCCGAACAGCTTACCTGAATCAGTCGTCTGCTGTCCGCCTTCTTTTTCAGAACGTCTATAACGGTCTTCGGAAGGAGAAATCTCTGCAGCCGTCTCAACATCGCGTTTATTGGTTACATCCTGATCAAATTGTT
Organism: Terribacillus saccharophilus; assembly: GCF_046592595.1. Lineage (GTDB taxonomy): Bacteria > Bacillota > Bacilli > Bacillales > Amphibacillaceae > Terribacillus > Terribacillus saccharophilus_C. Next base: position 66,146 of record NZ_JAWVPF010000003.1, read on the forward strand.
CCTTATCCATGTGAAACCTCCTTATCTGGGGTAAGGTATGGTTCTAGTGTGTGTGGTTTCGGCATAAACTTACCAGGTAGATAAAGGAATCAGAGTGCTACATCCACATCTTAGAGCTGGAGGTTTCTAATGAATTTCATTGTTCATAAACTTGTGCTGAATAAGCTGCGAAATCTGACTGTTGACGAAATCCTGGAGCAAAGCCAAGAATACCAAGTGCCTCTTACACCCCTGCAGGCGTCCCAGATTGTCCAATTTCTGCGGCAGAACAAGTTAGATCCGTTTAAGGAATCTGATCGGCTGCAAATGCTAAAGGCACTTGCACAGATAACCGATACGCAGACAGCCCAAAAAACCCATCAGATTTTCTTACAACTGGCAAAAGAACACGGCATCAAATTGTAAAAACACCCCGAAGCAGCTTAGACTGCCTCGGGGTGTTTTTTTAAGCCATAATATTTTCTTTTAAGTTCGGATTGAAGCTGTTGTTCATGAGCATATCGATTTCATGCGCATATGGAGCTTTCTTATTCTTTTTATCTTCTCCAACGAATGGCGTCTCCAGTATTTTCGGCAGCTGCTGCAGCTGGTCGTGATGAACGATATACCGCAGCGCATCGTAGCCGATATGACCGAATCCGATATTCTCGTGCCGGTCTTTTCTTGCTCCGCGTTCGTTTTTACTATCGTTGACATGGATTACTTTCAGCCTGTCCAGACCAATCACTCTGTCAAATTGGTCCAATACACCATCAAAGTCATTGACGATATCATAACCTGCATCATGGGTATGGCAAGTATCAAAACAAATTGAAAGCTTGTCATTATGCGTGACACCATCGATGATACGTGCCAGTTCCTCAAAGTTTGATCCTACTTCGGATCCTTTTCCAGCCATTGTTTCCAAGGCAATCTGAACATTCTGGTCCTTCACCAGCACTTCATTCAGTCCTTCAATGATCTTTTGGATACCCGCAGCCACTCCTTCGCCTACATGCGCCCCAGGATGAAGCACTATCTGCTTCGCTCCAATAGCTTCTGTCCGCTCGATTTCACTGCGAAGGAAGTTAACACCTAGTTCGAACGTCTCCGGCTTGATTGAGTTGCCGACATTAATGATATAAGGAGCGTGTACAACAATATCTGTAATGCCATGCTCTTTCATATGTGCCCGGCCAGCTTCGATATTCAGCTCCTCAATGGCTTTTCTCCTCGTGTTCTGCGGAGCTCCTGTGTAAATCATCATAGCGTTGGCGCCGTAGGAATACGCTTCTTCACTTGATCCCAATAGCATTTTCTTACCGCTCATACTAACATGTGATCCGATTATCATAAATCCACTTTCTCCTTACTTTCGCTTAAAACGATCTTGTCGGTCCAGCTTCTTCTTGATTTTATTTTTCTGATACTGCATTTTCCGCTTGTAGCCCGGTTTAACTTTCTTCGGTTTACGTACTTGCTTCCAAGCTTGGGATTCATTATCAGATTCTGTTTTCTTTCGTGTTACCCGTTCGTTCCACGCCTTCAGTTCTTTCCATTCTCCATTGGCAATATCATAGGTCGTAAATTCAAGACCCTTCTTATCCAATTTCTGAATCAGCTCTAAGTCATAATCGTTGTATAAGCTGATAGCAGTCCCTTCCATACCAGCACGTGCAGTTCTGCCCACACGGTGTACATAGAATGGTTCTTCTTTTGGAAGCTGGGCGTTAATAACGTGGCTGACGCCTTTGATGTCGATACCGCGCGCTGCCAAGTCTGTCGCAACAAGATACTGGAAACGAAGTTCCTGGATGTCGCGCAGTACACGTTTTCTTTCCCTTGGTGTAAGTCCTCCGTGCAGAAGACCTACCTGCAAGCCTTTGTCTGTCAGCTCTGCTGCCAAGACATTGGCCGCGTCCTTTCCATTCACGAAAATGATGGCCATGTAAGGCTGGATGACACTCGCTATTTTCATGATCATTTCTGCTTCATCACGGTGGCGCATCGGAACTAATCGGTGTTCCATCGTTTCCGGAGACAAATGTCCGCCAATTTCAAAGTGCTTCGGATTTTCCAGATACTTTTTCAAGAACGGCTGCAATCGCTCTGGTATTGTCGCAGAAAAGACTAGCAGCTGAACGTCCTGCCGCATACGGGACAGAATCTGGTCGACTTCTTTGATAAAGCCAAGATCCAGCATCAAATCTGCTTCATCCAGGACAAAGCTTGTAGCTGGATATAAATCCAATGCCTGCTCTTCCATCAGATCCAAAATTCTTCCTGGTGTACCGATGATGATTTGCGGCTGTGTCTTTAATTTTTCAATTGATCTTTTCTTGTCTGTTCCTCCAATGAAAAGCTTTGCATGCCAGTCGTTCTCTTTACCTGCAAGCTTGATGAAATGACGGGCTTCGTCATAAATCTGGATAGCAAGTTCACGCGTTGGTGCTGTGACAACGAATTGCGCATGCTGCTCATCTTCCTTCAGTTTACTGAACAATGGAAGCAAATAAGAATGTGTCTTACCAGATCCAGTATGGGATTGGCCAATGACACTTTCCCCCCGGAGGACTGCCGGGATGACTTTCTCCTGAATCGGTGTTGGTTTTGCAAAGCCTAGTTTATCAATCGCTTCGTTGACAGTTGGCTGAAGCGCGTATTGTTTAAATTGATGATTTTTCATGTATAACTCCTTTTGGTCATTCTGTTCCTTTATATATTATAGAGGACTTTGTCATATTTTGCACGATTACACGAGGATAATAAACAATCTTTGTCATATTCTTTATTAGCCTTTATAATGGAGAAGACCCAGAAATAGATATCCCGTGTAAACGGAGAAGGGGGAAACACAGCGAATGAACGTAATTAAAATAGCGCCGCGAGGTTACTGCTACGGTGTGGTGGATGCCATGGTGATAGCGCAGAATGCCGTACGGGATGAAAATCTTCCCCGGCCGATCTACATTCTCGGCATGATCGTGCATAATGCCCATGTGACCAATGCATTTGAAACGGAAGGTGTCATCACACTTGATGGTTCGGACCGAATGGAGCTTTTAGAACAAATAGACAGCGGTACGGTTGTATTCACTGCTCATGGAGTATCTCCTGAAGTGAAACAGCGTGCACATGAAAAAGGGCTTACTGTCCTTGATGCTACTTGCCCGGATGTTACGCGTACACACGACTTGATCCGTGAAAAAGTAGCAGAAGGCTATGAAGTCGTCTATATCGGTAAAAAAGGACATCCGGAGCCTGAGGGTGCGATAGGTGTCGCTCCTGGCAAAGTTCATCTTGTCCAGACCGAAGAAGACGTACAAGCACTTGAATTGGACGCTCCGAAGCTGATTGTCACAAACCAGACGACAATGAGCCAATGGGATGTCTACGATGTCATGCAGCTTGTTAAAGAGAAATTCCCGCAAACAGAGATGATCCAAGAGATCTGCATGGCAACACAGGTGCGTCAGGAAGCAGTTGCGGAACAAGCAAAAGATGCTGATTTGACTCTAGTTGTCGGCGATCCGCGAAGCAACAACTCCAACCGCCTCGCACAGGTATCTCAAGAGATTGCCGGTACGAAAGCATACCGCATCGAGGATCTGTCCCAGTTAAAACTGGAATGGCTTGAAGGTGTCGAAACAGTTGCTATTACTGCTGGTGCCTCCACTCCTACTCCTGTGACAAAGGAAGTTATCAACTTCATCGAGAAATTTGACCCAGCGAATATGGAAGATGTGAAACTGGAATTCAATGTTGATCCGAAGAAGATCCTTCCGAAAGTCAAAGTTAAGAAAGCATAAGAAAACCGAGTCCTTATTGGACTCGGTTTTTTTATATAGTACGAAATGGATCCGTATTTACTTGTGACACACGTATTGGCACATCTGCAAATCCAGTTTGCAGATAATCTGCCACTTTTTGCTTCATGATCTTTTCTGCATAATGACCTGGATCAATCAGACAAAGACCTGCCAGCATTGCATCTTGCGTCTCATGAAAAGTAAGATCACCTGTAATATACACATCGGCCTGGTGCGTTGCCTGGTCAATATAATCCCGTCCGCTTCCTCCGAGTACAGCGACCGTTTCAACTGAAGCAGACGCCTCACCCGTGAATCGTACTTGCTGGACATCATACCGCTCTTTTACCATTCGAGCTAATTCATGCAAAGTCATTGGAGCAGGCAATTTTCCAGTACGGCCTAATCCGTACGCTTTCCCTTTCATTTCAACAGGGTAAACATCATAAGCTGCTTCCTCATACGGATGGGCTGCAATCATTGCAGCTACCGCCTTTTTTACATTCTCTTCCGGCACCAGTACTTCGATACGAACCTCTTCTACTCGCTCTACCTCTCCTGCTTGACCAATGAATGGCTGAGCATCGGCATTAGGCTGAAAATATCCGCTGCCTTCGGATACAAAACTGACTTTCTCATAGTTACCCATATTTCCGGCGCCATTCGAGTGCAATGCATCTTTGACGTGTTGTTCATGTGTTTTAGGAACAAAGACGATCAACTTTTTGAAAGTTTGATGTCCGACTGGAAGGAATATACGCTTTTGTTCCAGTCCAAGTGCATCGGCCATCAAATCATTGACACCGCCTTCGACGATGTCGAGATTCGTGTGCGCTGCATATACGGTTATATCATGCTTCAGAAGCTTCTGGATGACGCGCCCCTTAGGCGCAGCAGTATCAAGTTTCTTTGGGGGCGCAAATAATAATGGATGATGCGCAATGATGAGATTGGCATTATACAAGATAGCTTCATCTACAACCGCTTCGGTTACGTCCAATGTAGTCAGCACACCTGAAACTGTTTGATCGAGCGTCCCGACCTGCAGTCCGACATTATCCCATTTCTCTGCAAGCGATGGCGGACACCATGATTCAAAATATGCAATCACATCTGCTATATGCATCTGCTTATCAGCCATTTAATTCCTCCTCAAGCCACGTAAGCTCTGTTTTGAAGGATGACAGCTTCGCTTCATCAACTTGCTGGGCATGCTGCATATTCGCAACGTTGCGCTCCAGCTTCCGTTTATAGTCAAGCCACTTTACCCGAAAAGCTTCGTTTTTCTCCTTCAACAAGATAGGACCGAACAAAAGCTCTTTTTCACGTACGGCTGCATCCTCATGATAAATACTATTTCCCCCACGCACAGCTACTAACACCTCATAAATATGCCCAGCTTCTTCCAGGATTTGTTCCTTTTGAAGAACGAATCCATTTTTCAGGAACCATTTACGAAGTGCTCTTGCATCTATATTAGGCTGGACAATAAGCTGCTCTACACGACCAAGCTTATCTTTACCTTGCTCCAAAATCGATGCAATCAAAGGACCTCCCATACCTGCGACGACCACTTGTTTCACTTCGTCTGCTTCAACGACTGCCAATCCATCCCCTTTTCGTACATCTATTCTGTCAGTTAAACCTTGCAGCTTCACCTGTTTCTGAGCACTGCGGAAAGGCCCTTCATTAATTTCTCCCGCTACCGCTTTGCTGGTAGGGTCCTGTAAACATACATAGCAAGGCAGGTAGGCATGATCTGATCCGACATCGACAAAATGCGCAGATTCCGGCAAGTGGGCAGCGACTGCTGAAAGCCGCTCTGACAATGATAAAACGTTCATTATATCCAACTCCTTTGTCAAATATACGTGTTTTTTGTAAAATATCCTCCCACACTTTTTGCTGAGAGAATTTGCATTCGGCTTTCAATTTTTGTAAAATGTATGTATTCCTTAGGGCAATAAGAAAGCCCAGCCACATGCGGATAAACACATGATAGCTGAGCGAACCCTTCTTATTCTAAGAAATCTTTCAAGCGCTTGCTGCGGCTTGGATGACGAAGCTTACGCAATGCTTTTGCTTCAATCTGACGGATACGCTCTCTGGTTACGCCGAATACCCGGCCGACTTCTTCCAGTGTTCTTGTTCTTCCGTCATCAAGTCCGAAACGCAGACGAAGCACATTCTCTTCCCGGTCAGTCAATGTATCCAGTACATCTTCCAACTGTTCTTTCAGCAATTCGTATGCTGCATGATCAGAAGGAGAAGTTGCTTCCTGATCCTCGATAAAGTCTCCAAGATGGGAGTCATCTTCCTCACCAATTGGTGTTTCAAGGGATACAGGTTCTTGGGCGATCTTCAGGATTTCACGTACTTTTTCCGGTGTAAGTTCCATTTCTTCACCAATCTCTTCTGGAGACGGCTCACGCCCTAGATCTTGCAGGAGCTGACGCTGTACACGGATCAATTTATTGATCGTTTCCACCATATGCACAGGAATACGGATTGTACGCGCTTGGTCAGCGATTGCACGCGTGATAGCCTGACGGATCCACCAAGTAGCATACGTACTAAATTTGAAACCTTTACGATAATCAAATTTTTCAACTGCTTTAATGAGTCCCATGTTACCTTCCTGGATCAAATCCAAGAACAGCATGCCGCGTCCTACATAACGTTTTGCAATACTTACTACAAGTCGTAAGTTCGCTTCCGCTAATCGGCGTTTTGCCACTTCATCTCCAGCTTCGATACGTTCAGCCAACGCAATTTCCTCTTTGGCTGACAATAGATCGACGCGGCCAATTTCTTTCAAGTACATGCGTACAGGGTCATTGATCTTGATGCCAAGTGGTACACTTAGGTCATTCAGATCAAATTCTTCCTCTTTCGCAATTTGTTTCATATTCGGGTCCTGGTCGGATTCACCAATCACTTCAACATTTTGTTCGTTCAAGTGCTCGTAGATTTCGTCCATCTGATCGGAATCCAATTCAAAGCTTGCAAGACGCTCACTTACCTCTTCATAAGCGAGGACTCCGCGCTTTTTACCCATTTCAACAAGGAGTTCTTTTGCTTGCTCCAATGTCATTTCAGTCTCATTCACTTTAGAACCTGCTGGCTTATTCTCTGCCATAAGTCCTCCTCCTTCCAAAACATCAAGCTATCTATTGTTACAGAGAACTTTTTAAAGTTCTTCGTATTTCCATGATCTTCATGGCTATCTGCGCTGCCCGTATCGGATCATTTTCCTGTTCGGCTTGCCTTTGTTCGGCCTGCAGCTGGCTGATATCCGTCTTATTCACTTGTTCGCGTTTAATGGTACGGATATAATCACTGATCTCCTGATCGCTGATATCTTCGACTACCGGCAGCATGGCTGTCTGGATAACCAGCTGCTGCAAGGAAGGATCCTCCAGCGTTGATACAAATTGACTTACATCTGCATCATTGCCTTCTTCATAAAAAGCATACAGATGGGTGGCGATTACCTGGACCTGATCGGTTATGAATGAAGCCCCTAACTCTTCCTGTACTTTATCCGCAATTGCCGCTGTTCTAAGCATATGCGCCAGCAGCTGTTTTTCTGCCGTCTGAAAAGCAGTTGGCATTTTTTTTTCATAATTACGGCGGGATTGCTGCTTTGGAGCCGGTGCTTTAACCGAATTGCTGACTCCTCTCTTGCTTTCCCGTTTGCGGAGTCTGGGCTCGAGATCGGAGACAAGCGTATCCAAAGAAAGATCCATTGCGCTCGACAGCTCCCGCAGATAGTGTTCCCGTTCTACAGAGCTTTCAATCTGCGCAATCTCATCCAATACTTTTTCTACATACTGCAGTCGATCTCCTTCAAGTGAAAGGTTGAAGTCCTGCTTCAAGTAATGCATCATGAAGGACATAGCTGTCAATGCAGCATCGATGATGGATCGTTTGAACTTCTCTGCTCCGTGCTCCCGGATATAGTCATCTGGATCCAGACCATCCCGGAGCATGGCAACACGTACATGGTTGCCAGTTTTCTGCAGGATTTGCAAAGCCCGATAAGTTGCTTCAAATCCCGCTTTGTCACCGTCGTAACAAATGACAACCTGTTCTGCATAGCGCTTCAAAAGTCTGGCCTGGGTCTCTGTCAGAGATGTTCCGAGCGTCGCAACTCCGTTTTTGACACCGGCTTGATGCGCAGCGATCACATCATTGTATCCCTCGAATACAACTACCTGGCCAGACTTACGAATTTCACCTCTCGCCAAATCAAAGTTGAACAGCATTCTTCCTTTTTGGAAAAGCTCACTTTCGGAACTATTCAGGTATTTCGGTTCCTGACCTCCGCCTAGTGTACGCCCGCCGAAGCCGACAGTCTTACCAAGATGATTCCGTATCGGGAAGATCACCCGTCCGCGGAAACGATCCTGAGGTTTATTTTCTTTATCGGTTGAAAATAGACCTGTATGAAGCAGCTCTTGCGGGTTGTATCCTTTTCCTTCAAGAAATTTCACGGTAAAATCTCTGCTGTTTGGCGCGAAGCCCAGCTGGAAGGTATCAATCGTCTCATCCGTCAAACCGCGGCCAAGAAGATATCCATACCCTGTCTTGCCTTCTTTCGTATTGCGCAGTAAGTTATGGTAGAGCTTGACGACCCACTCGTTCGCCTCAAGTGCAGTCTGCTCTTCCCTGGATTGCCCGCGTTCTTGCTGTTCTGCCACCGAAGCAGGTACCTCGGTGCCGCTTCTTTCTGCGAGCTTTTGAACAGCCTGAGAGAAGGAAAGGCCCTCCAATTCCATAAGGAAGGTAAATACATTTCCTCCCTTTCCGCAGCCAAAGCAATGAAATATCTGCTTTTCCTGTGTCACGGAAAATGACGGCGATTTTTCACCATGGAAAGGGCAAAGTCCGAAGTAGTTACGGCCTTGTTTCTTTAATTGAACATGTTCGCCCACCACATCTACGATATCATTTGATTTGCGGACTTCTTCGACTATTTCTTCTGGTATTGCACCAGCCATTCCACATCACCAACCTATATAATTCAACAACTTCCGTCTAATTCCTGCATTTTTCGACAATAAGACGAAAAAATAGTAAGGAATCTTCTTTTGTCGGCAGCTGTCAGCTTGGAAGGTCCCTTAATTCGTTTGCCCTGTCGTTGATTTTGGATTCTCATGTGCTTCCTGAGAAGTATCTCATCGGCATCTTCTTCCGTAATCAGCTCTCCGCGAGGTGTGATGACTGTTACGTCTTTGGCTGTGAGCAGCGTAGCCAATGCCAAGTCTTGTGTAACAACACAAGATCCGGGGAAAATATGATTCAGTATATACCAATCCACCGCCTGATCCACAGGATCAAGCACAACCCAGGAGGCATCCGAATCCCTGCTCAGATGATTGATTGTGGTTACGAATTGGACAGGAACGTGATAGGCTGCACATACAGTAACAATCTCCTGTTTGACAGGACAGCTATCTGCATCCACATAGACAATAGGGTTTTGTGATTTCATGTCTCACTAATTCTACAATAAAATGCGGAATCCTTCCTTTTTCGTAAAATTTTTATAAAGCTTTTTACCTCAAGGGTTACCAATTACACATATTTCATACTAACAACATTTTTTCACAAAAACTAATTATAATACAAAGTATTTAAAAAAGCCATTATTTTAACTGATACTCAGGATGCCCTGAATTGTTTCAGCAGACCGCTCTCTTTCGGTAATTTACCAAAAAATAACGATGCAAAAGGCACATATCGATGACAAAGATAAATAATTAAAAAACAAACTCCCATTACAACCAAATATCGAAGCATGATCTGGAAATGAAATAAATAGTTGCTGTATGCAGGGATAGTCCTAGTAACATAATCCAGAATGAGCGGATGCAGCAGGTAATAACCAAAGGAATAGCTCGCTATTTGCTGCAGTCTGGCTAGTGTCGATGCCGAAAGCTTAACTGCAGCTGACTCAGCAAGCCGAAAAATACTGTAACAGCCTGTTACCAGGAAAACATAGTTCACGCTCTCATAAAGGATATTGTTCCACTCAAATGCACCGAGAGTTCCTGAAAGATAATAATAAACTGCTATAGCTGATCCAGCGATTAAACTGAATAGCAGCCATCCCCAGGTTGACCACCGTTTGCTTTTTGCTTTTTCCCTCTCATAATGTATCCCTATCCATCCGCCGAGCAGTAATGTGCCCATTAATTGCAGGAATAGCGGAAACGGGCTTAGCGGCATATAGGTCTGCAGGACAATGTAGCCTAGCTGCAGCAAGCCCCCGAAAACAAACATGTATTTCCTAAAGATAGCAGCTTTGTGATCCAGCCAAATCAGCAAAGGCAGAATGAAGTATATTTGAACAATAAGAAATATAAAGTGCAGCTGATAATAGCTTTCTCCAAAGAAAATCCGTTTTGCAATAGCTGCTGGCTGGAGATCTCCAAAACCGAGAATGGCTTTATGCAGCTCGTACACAAGTGCCCAGATGATGTAAGGAATCAGGATAAAACTGACTCGCTTCTTGTAATAATCTTTCCATAAGGACATTGGCAGTTTTTTGTGCTTGTACTGATAAAAGAAAACCAGACCGGTAATAGCGATAAACAACCCTGCTTCTATCCGGATGATCCTGTTCAGGAAATGATATTTCTCATACGCATCGCCCCCAAATGGAAGAACCGTTGCATACGCGCCTGTCACATGGACGAGCACTACAAGTGACATTGCCAAGAGCCGCATCAGATAAATTGATTGGATCTGCTGTTGTTTTTTCATGTTTGGTCTCCTTGTAACGACATTTACGAAACAGAAGAGGCAACAACAGATTGTCTGCCGTCACCTCTTCTTTTTTTATCGTAAAGTTCCAACTGGAGGACCGTCAACATGATAAACAAAATCTTAACACTAACTTTGTATTAACTTAATTCTGTTTGTTGCGGACAGTCAATATACTATTGGCAGTTTCTTCAACTGCTTTATTGGAAACATCAATCACTCGACAGCCGATTCGTTCGGCAATCTTATCAAAATGCTCCAGTTCGTGATTGATTCGGTCGATATTCGCATAGCTCGCTTGATCTCCAAGACCGAGCGCTTTCAGACGTTCCTTACGGATATCATTCAGCTTCTCTGGACTGATGCGAAGACCGATGCATTTGGATGGATCCACCTGGAAAAGTTCCCGAGGAGGATCTACTTCCGGGACAATCGGCACATTGGCGACTTTAAGGCGTTTGTGCGCCAAATACTGAGATAATGGTGTTTTGGATGTCCGCGATACACCAATGAGTACAATATCAGCCCGTGCAATACCGCGTGGATCACGACCGTCGTCATAGCGGACCGCAAATTCAATTGCTTCGATTCTACGGAAATAATCTTCATCCAGACGATGGACAAGGCCTGGCTGGAGCTTCGGTTTTTGATGGAACATATCTGCCATTGCATCCATAAGTGGTCCCATCAGATCGATGCAAGGTATACCGTGCTTATGTGCTTCACTTGTCAGGAACGCCCGGAAATCCGGATTGACCATCGTGAAAGCGATGATTGATGGACGTTCGCTTGCTTGCTTCAGCGTTTCTTCCAATATAGACGTGTTCTCTACGTAGGGAACTCGCTGCAAAGCAAACGGCTCTTCCAAATTGAATTGACTTAATGCTGCTTTTACAACTAGCTCTGCTGTTTCCCCTACAGAATCTGATACAACATAGACGATTGGTTTCTCCATCGGTTCCCCTCCTGGATATATTCACATAAGTTCATTTCGAGCAAGTTCCACGAAAGCCTTCGTAATCGTTGTCTTCGTAATTCGACCGACTACTTTTGCACCAGCCTCATGTGATCTTTCTATTACCGGCAGACTGTCGATTTGTTTATCGATCAACCGATTGGCCGCTTCTACCAGTAATTCATCCGGATAGCAAACGGCTACGTTCGGCATCCTCGTCATGATGATGTGAACTGGAATATCCTGCAGCCCCTGATTGCCGATACTTGCCCGCAAAAGATCCTTACGAGAAACGACTCCAACCAGATTACTGTCTTGATCGACTGCGAAGAGTGTTCCGACATCACTGAGGAACATGGCGCTGATCGCATCATAAGCAGAATCATCTTCTTTGACGACAATCGGCATCGATTGGAAGGTCTCTACTTTATATTTCATCAACTTCTCTGTAATGATCTCTGAACCTGTCTTACCTGTATAGAAGTAACCAACACGCGGTCTTGCATCCAGGAAACCTACCATTGTCAGGATTGCCAGATCCGGCCGCAAAGTCGCCCGGGTCAGATTAAGCCGCTCCGCGATCTGTTCTCCTGTTATCGGACCCGCTTCTTTCACAATCGCGATAATCTGCTGCTGTCTTTTAGACAAATCCATGTTCATCACCTCTATCCAAGAACTGCCCTCATTGGACCTGCTTCCACTGTACTTTTGTCACATCAGCATAGCTGAGAATCAGTGCAGCCAGCTGGTTCAATAATGATAAGCGGTTCGTTTTTAATTTTTCATCCTCTGCCATGACCATTGTATGGTCGAAGAATGCATGGATGGTGTCAGCGAATGCTGCCAATGTATCCAAAGCTTCTTTCGCTTTTCGGTTGCTTGCAGCCTCCATATAAGCTGTTTTGTTTTGATTGAGCAAGCTGTAGAGCTGCTTTTCATATTCGTTTGCGAATAATGCTTCCTCTACCCCGTGATCCGCGCCTTTTCTAGCAAGGTTGATCACGCGTCCCAATGCTTCCTGTACTGGCTTGAAGTTCTCATCTTGACGCAATACTTGCAATGTTTTCGCTTTAGCAAGTGTATATGGATAATTACCGATTTGTACAGAAAGAACTGCTTCGACGACATCGTGGGAGATGCCTTCTTCTTTCAGCAGCTGAGAAGCGCGCTGGTAGAAGAAATTACGAATATCTTCTGTATACGTATCCTTTTCGACTGTCGGCAAACCTTGCTGCTCAAACAATTCCACAGTACGCTCCACAAGCTCCTCTACCGTGATCTGCCAATCAGTTTTCAAGAGCATCTGGATGATACCGATTGCCTGACGACGCAAACCGTACGGATCCTGGGAACCAGTCGGAACGTTTCCGATGACCATACTTCCAACGATTGTATCCAGTTTGTCGGCAATGCTGACAATTGTACCTTCCACAGATTCCGGAAGTGCTCCATGGGAGGAAAGCGGCATATACTGCTCACGGATTGCTTGGGCAACACGATCAGCTTCACCGAAGTGACGTGCATATTTCTCGCCCATAATACCTTGCAGTTCCGTGAATTCGTTCACCATATTCGTTACAAGGTCGAATTTAGCGATACTTGCAGCACGCTCTGCCCGAGCTGCTGTTTCCTTATCAATAGCTGCAGCTTCACTGATCATCTTCGCAATTTTCGTCACACGGTCCACTTTATCCTGCAAGGTACCAAGTTCCACTTGATAAACCATTTTAGACAATCTTTCCATGCTTTTCTCTATCGGCTGCGCTTTATCCTCCGCATAGAAGAATTCCGCATCCTGAAGTCTGGCACGAAGCACTTTTTCGTTACCGCGGGCAACGTTTTCCAAGTGATCACTGTTACCGTTACGTACACCGATGAAATGTGCCAGCAGCTGACCAGAAGCATCTGTTACCGGGAAATAACGCTGATGTTCCTTCATGCTCGTTATCAGTACTTCCTGCGGCAGATCAAGGAAGCTGGCAGCAAAATCACCATGGAATACAGTCGGGTATTCCACCAGATACAGCACTTCCTCCAAAAGATCTTCATCGATTGGAATTTGCCAGCCATTCGCTGTTTCCAACTGACGAATTCCATCGATGATCATTTGTTGGCGTTTTTTCTGGTCCACGATGACAAATTGCTCTTCCAGTACAGAAGCATACGCAGCTGGATTATCGATTGTCGCTGTTTCACCAAGGAATCGGTGACCATACGTAAGATTTGAAGATTCTGTTCCCGCTATCTCCATTGGAATGACAGCATCACCGTACAATGCTACGATCCAGCGAATTGGGCGTGCATAACGCAAGCTTCCTGAACCCCATCGCATATTCTTCGGAAAATGAAGGCTGAGCAGCACATCTTTGAATGATGGCAGTAAATCAGCTGCATGCTGTCCCTTAACAAATTTTTTCACAAAAATATATTCTGCTCCATCCACATCTTTCGTGTAGATATCCTCAACAGAAGCACCTTGACCGCGCGTGAAACCTTGGGCGGCCTTCGACCATTGACCAGCTTCATCTTTCGCGATCCGAAGTGCGGGACCTTTTACTTCTTCTTCAAGATCTGGCTGTTTGTCTGAAAGTGCAAGAATTGTAACAGCCACACGCCTCGGAGTAGCTTGTACAAGAACCTTTTCAAAGGAGAGGCCAAGCTCGTTCAACCACGCTGTCGTTTTTGTTTCTAACTGTTCAATTGTGCCAGGCAAAAACCGCGCCGGCATTTCCTCTAAGCCGATTTCGAAAAGTACATCCTTATTCTGCATGCTCATCCGCTCCTTCTTTCAGCATTGGGAAGCCAAGACGTTCCCTCTCTGCTACATAGCTCTTCGCAATCGATCTAGCCAAATTACGGACTCTCCCGATATAACCAGTCCGCTCTGTAACTGAAATAGCCCCTTTGGCATCCAGCAGGTTGAATGTGTGGGAACATTTCAGTACGTAATCATACGCAGGGAAGACTAGCCCTTGATCCATGATGCGTTTCGCTTCTTTTTCATACATATCAAACAGCTGGAACAGCATGTCTGTATCAGATTCTTTAAAAGTATATGTGCTATGCTCAAACTCCGGCTGCTTGAAGATATCTGCTACAGTTACGCCATCTGTCCATTCAAGTTCAAAAACATTTTCTTTATCTTGAATGTAGGAAGCAAGTCTTTCCAGACCATATGTAATTTCTACTGAAACAGGCTTTGCTTCCAAGCCGCCGATTTGCTGGAAATAGGTGAACTGTGTGATTTCCATACCATCAAGCCATACCTCCCAGCCAAGCCCAGCAGCACCCAGGGTCGGGTTCTCCCAGTTATCCTCTACAAAGCGGATATCATGCTTCAGTGGATCGATGCCAAGCTTGCGAAGTGAGTCCAAGTATAGTTCCTGGATATTGTCTGGTGAAGGTTTCATGATCACCTGGAATTGATGATGCTGATATAAGCGGTTTGGGTTTTCCCCGTAACGGCCATCGGCTGGGCGTCGGGATGGCTCCACATAAGCCACGTTCCACGGCTCAGGACCAAGACTGCGCAATAAAGTCATAGGGCTCATTGTACCTGCCCCTTTTTCTACGTCATACGCTTGCATCAATAGACAGCCTTGGTCTGACCAATGCTTCTGTAATGTCAAAATCATATTTTGGATATTCATCGGATTCCCTCCATCTTCTTTTCATCAACGTCAGGATGGACAAAGAAAAATCCCGTCCCTATGCTGCATAAACAGCATAGGGACGGGATTACCGCGGTTCCACCCTAATTGCTCCCACATGGAAGCCACTCTTTTTTCCTTTTGCTCCAAAGCGCCTTCTCCGTCTGCCTTTGTTCTGGCTCCCACTATCCCAGATTCGCTATGCAAAGGACCGGACGGATACTACTCTTCTTCAACGCAAGCCGTCGATTTTGATATTATCATACTAAAATGCCACACTAATTGTCAACAAACCTTTATTGAAGTTTATCCAATTGGGCGAGGAACTTTTTACTTTTCAGGAAATAACCACCGTAACGATCGTAATACGTATCAAGCATTTCGTTCAGCAGCCGTTTAGTTTCAGGCTTTACCGAGATATTCCCGATCCGTGAAATATCAATACTCGAAAATAGCTGCAGGAGCTTGGCGACTTTTTCTGATAATGCATATGCATCTGGATCCAGATGCATGCAGCGTCTGCAAAGCATACCGCCTTCTGGTACAGAAAACCGGAAAGGAAGCTCCGTATTTCCGCAATTAACGCATTGATGCACTGTCGGTGCAAAACCACCGCGGCGGAACATCTTTAATTCATAGATGATCCGCAATACATCGGCATCTTTCCCGTCATTGATCCATTCCATCACCTGCAGCAGCTGGCGGAATAAATCCGGATCAGGCTTATTATTATCTGTCAGCTTGTCTGTCATTTCCGCTATATAAGACGCATAAGCTGTTTTGACGATATCTTCACGGATAGCCCGGAAGCTTTGGAGAGGTTCTCCTTGCTGCATGGCTCCCATACCCGTACCTAGCTGTACGAGGAATGACCCAAAGATGAATGGCTGCGCAATGGCAGCCATCCTGCTTTTCGGTTTCTTTGCGCCTCTGGCCATCACGGCAATCTTACCCCGGTCTTCTGTGAAAATTGTAATGATTTTATGTGTTTCCCCATAATCCTGTGTGCGCAGGATGATTCCTTCTACATTTTGGAGCAACGCTCTCTCCCCACTCCTGTTGCTTACATTTTAGATTGAAGCCGATTATAAGTTGGGAGCTCAATGATGTTATCTTGCTCCGGAGGTAATAGTGAATTGTACATTGTTTCGATTTCTTTCATCAATAAGTAGGTTTCGATACTCCCGGTCTTGCTGAAGATTTGCCAATGGAAATCAATCACAGGAAGTCCACCTTTCTATGTTTTTTTAAGAAATGAACATACAAAACATTCTCCTAGTTAGGATGACACCTTCTCCTCAATCCATGTGCTTCAAATATTACCAGTAATCAATATTCGTCGCGGCTGAAACCGTAATCATTGAGCTGTGCTTGCTTATTCCGCCAATCAGGCTGCACTTTAACCCAAAGCTCGAGAAACACCTTGCTGCCAAGCAGCATCTCTATATCTCTACGCGCCAGCTTCCCGACTTGTTTGAGCATACTGCCCTGTTTGCCGATAATGATCCCTTTTTGGGATTTTCGTTCTGTAACAATAGTCGCCTGGATAAATACCTTCTCCGTCGAACTATGGCGATTTTCGATAGCTTCAATGACGACAGCGATTGAATGCGGTATTTCCTCACGTGTCAAATGCAGTACCTTCTCACGAATGAGCTCACTAATAACGAAGCGCTCTGGGTGATCCGTCACTTGGTCTTCCGGGTAATATTGCGGCCCCTCTGGCAGATAACCTTTTAACGTTTCAAGTAAATGTGCTGTATTATTGCCTTCTAGTGCACTAATTGGGACAATTTCCGTGAAGTCTAACTTGTCCTTGTACAGCTCGATGAGTTCGAGCAGCTTATCTGGATGGATCTTATCAATTTTATTGACTACAAGGAAAACCGGGTTGTTGACTTTTTGCAGACGTTCAAGGATAAATTGATCCCCTCTGCCGTAGCCCTCCTCGGCATTGACCATGAACATGACAGCGTCCACTTCATTCATTGTATTCTCTGCAGTCTTCACCATAAAATCTCCGAGCTTATGCTTCGGTTTGTGGATACCAGGTGTGTCAATGAAGATGAACTGTGCATCATCCTGAGTAAGTACACCTTGTATCCGGTTGCGCGTCGTCTGCGGCTTATCACTCATAATAGAGATCTTCTGCCCGACAAAACGATTTAATAAAGTTGATTTCCCAACATTCGGTCGCCCGATGATGGATATGAAACCTGAACGAAATTCTTTCTGCATGCTGTTATATTCCTCCAAGTACTAGTACGACAAAAACCTCAAGTACTATAAAAATGTTGTACCTCTATCTTACTACAAATCCCCTGCCACTTCACCCATTCGACAAAAGGGGTTAAAAAAAACCAAAAGCGGAGAAGACCGGTTAGAAACGAAGTGGTAAGTGAGAAGGCCCGGAGAAAGGTGAACTTTCCTTCCGCAGGGACTTATCGCTTACAACGCAGTTTCTGGTCTTCGGAGCTAGACGAAAAACCAAAAGCGGAGAAGACCGGTTAGAAACGAAGTGGTAAGTGAGAAGGCCCGGAGAAAGGTGAACTTTCCTTCCGCAGGGACTTATCGCTTACAACGCAGTTTCTGGTCTTCGGAGCCAGACGGCCACCAACAGCTAACAAACCAAGTAGCCGCCAGACCTAAGTGAAAAAAAACCGTCCATCTGCATGGACGGTTTTCCTCACATTACTGAAATGATTTCCGGAACAAAAACGACCAGGCCGACACAGATAGCAGTTATAGCCGCAATGAGCACAGCACCTGCTGCAATGTCTTTGATAAGGCCTGCTGCCTCACTATGCTCAGGCGATAAATGGTCCATCATAAGCTCGACGACTGTATTAATCATTTCCGTCACAATGACAAAACCGATGCTTAAAAGAATAGCCGCCCATTCTGGGGTGCCAATTCGGAAAATTATGCCCGCTATCAGAGCAATGATCGCTGCAATTGTGTGGATACGGAAATTCCTCTCCTCGAGGAATGTCCAACGAATCCCATTCCACGCATAGCGAAATCCGATACCAGATTTAGTTTTCTTCCCGTTTGAGTCCGAAGCCATTCAAAATCTCCTCTTGTCGACCGAACATCTTCTTCTCATCCGCCTCATTCATATGATCATATCCTAAAAGATGCAGGAAGCCATGTAAAGCGAGAAAACCAAGTTCCCTCTCTACACTGTGTCCATACTCTTCTGCCTGTTCTTTTGCTTTGTCGACAGAGATGATGATATCACCGTAAACAATCGGGATTTCTTCTCCGATTATTTGCTGTTCGCCTTCCCCTTCTTCTTGCATAGCAAAGGATATGACATCTGTCGGTACATCCTTTTGACGGTAATTACGGTTGATCACCTGTATTTCAGCATTGTCCACAAATGTGATGGACATCTCCGCTTCCTCTGTTATTTCCTCTGCATCTGCTGCGTATTGGATCAATCGATCAATCAGATCAACATAATCTGCTGTCACGCTATTTGTTTTATCGTGAAAATCAATATGCATTAGTTTGCCTCCTTCACTTTTTCTTCATCCGGATATTCGATCCTGGAATGGAATATTCCCGTAAGGGCCTGACAAATCGCTTCTTTGATCACTTGCAAATCCTGCAGGGTCAGCGGTGCACAATCCAGCTGGCCATCCATCAGCTTATCCTTGATGATGTTGTCCACCAAGCTGCTGATCTTCTCCTGAGTCGGCTCTTTCATGGAACGAACCGCTGCTTCAACAGAATCACAAATCGATAAGACAGCTGTTTCTTTCGTAGACGGTTTTGGACCAGGATAGCGATATGTTTCTTCCTTCACGTCTTTATTATATTCCTTTTCCTTGTAGTAAAAAAACTTCAATAATGATGTGCCATGATGCTGTTTGGCCATATCGACAATTTCCTTGGGAAAATGATTGTTTTGCAGCATTTGTGCGCCGTCATATGGATGACGGATGATGATCTCCGCACTTTGCCTCGGCGATAGTTTATCATGCGGATTCTTTCGCCCCATTTGGTTTTCAATGAAAAGCTGCGGCTGCCTGGTTTTGCCAAGATCGTGGTAATACGCACCGACTCTGGCTAGCAAGCCATCTGCCCCGATGGCTTCGCAAGCTGCTTCACACAAATTGGCTACCATGATGCTGTGATGATATGTCCCAGGTGCATCAGTAAGGATTTTTTTCAGCAGTGGGTGGTTCGGTTTCGATAATTCCAAGAGCTTCGTTTCGGAAAGAACACCGAATCCAGCTTCGACAAACGGCAAAATACCGGCTACAAGTATGACTGTCAATATGGCAGACAAGACAGCGAATCCTACATAAAGGATTACCGCTTCCCAGGCATATTTCTCGAAGGCGAAGAATAAGAATAACAATACACTAACTATTTGCACACTAGCCAGCAATAGAAGTGCTTTTGCCATCGCAATCTTATCCTTTACATTCCGAATCGAATAGACAGCCGCCAGCTGAGCGAACAGGAAGTAAAGTGTTGCCTCCATATTCAAAGATCCAGGAATTTCATCATTCAAGATTATTCCCGCTAATATACTGTACACGATTGCATATCCGATAGCGAACCGCTCGCTTAGCAAATGACGGAATATAACCGCTGCAAATGCAGCAGGCAGCAGCAGATAATAATGTTGATCTGTTGTTCCAAGAACGCTGATCAGCTTCAATAACAGGACAGACATACAAATAAGTAAAAAGGAAAACAGAAGGACAGACTTACTTGGTCTATTCTGTTTTTTTAATGTATGTAGTGACTCATTAGTCAAGATACCGGTTAAAAGAGCCATGAACAGCACCAGGCCGATAAGCGGCAGCACGTTTCTTGTATTGTTTAGTAAACCTACAAGCTTCAGTTCTTCATACACATCGTTCGTAATCGTCTGGCCTTCCTGGACGATGATCTGACCTGCACGAATCATGACAGGTGCTACGTTTTGCTGAGCTTCTGCTCTAGCTGTAGCTGTGTCTTGTGCGTCGAAGGATGCATTTTGGACAATGGCAAAGCTAGTCAGCGAACGGAGTGCCTGCTTAGCCCCGCTGGATACATCCGCATAGCCGATCCTCTCTCCCATCTCTTCTTGTGTCTGCTGTACTTCATCACGTTTTACGCCATCTTCCAGGAATCCAGTCATTGTATCAAGGAATACTTTTTCACTGATTTCCCTTTCGTCTGATGGTATTTGGAGCAGCTGTTCCAGCTGTCTGTCCGTCAAGTCTTCTTTAACGGATTCAGAAAGCAGGTTCTTTACAGAATCGACTCTTTCATCGATAGGCTGTCCAGCATCATCTGCTTGGCTGATTGCAGAGAAGATTTCTTCTACCGCATCCGTTTTTGAATCTGTAATTTCAGTGGATACGGTGTAACGGTCATCTATCTGCTGGCTGGCTTCCTGCCTTTGTCTTTCCGTCTGGGCTTCATTTTCGATTGTGATCGGCGAGCGGATCGTTTCATTCGCTGCATCATAAATCTGCACGTCATAATTCTTCGTCGTCACATTGGAAGCTGTTGTAATGAAGAAGAAGCATCCTAGCAATACGGCTCCTATCAAAATAAATGCGCGTTCGCCAGCTCTTGAATTCCTTCCAAACAGGTCCCTGAACTTCTTTCTACCCACACTCTGCCCTCCTATCCGCTTAAACCAAAAAGACCCGAAGCCGGGCCTTTTCCTTTTTATTCTGATTCGTAAGCTTCGATAATCCGCTGCACAAGCGGGTGGCGCACTACGTCTGTTTGTTTTAAGTAGGAGAAGTAGATACCTTTTACATTACTTAGCTTTGTTTCAATGGACCGCAAACCGGATAGAGCACCTTTTGGCAAATCGATTTGAGTCAAATCGCCGGTGATGACCATCTTGGATCCAAAACCAAGCCTGGTAAGGAACATCTTCATCTGTGCGTTTGTCGTGTTCTGTGCTTCATCCAGGATAACGAACGCATCATCCAGGGTGCGGCCGCGCATATAAGCAAGCGGAGCAATCTCAATCGTACCACGCTCAATCAATCTGGTCGTCTGCTCTAAGCCGAGCACATCATGCAGGGCATCATATAACGGCCGCAAATACGGATCTACTTTCTCCTTCAAATCACCTGGAAGGAATCCGAGGCTTTCTCCAGCTTCCACTGCGGGCCGTGTCAGGATAATACGCTTGACGATACCTTTTTTCAAAGCATTAACGGCCATTACAACCGCCAGATAGGTTTTACCGGTACCGGCAGGTCCTATACCGAAAACTAAATCATTCGAC
Organism: Terribacillus saccharophilus; assembly: GCF_046592595.1. Lineage (GTDB taxonomy): Bacteria > Bacillota > Bacilli > Bacillales > Amphibacillaceae > Terribacillus > Terribacillus saccharophilus_C. The sequence continues at coordinate 87,563 of NZ_JAWVPF010000003.1, forward strand.
TTGATGCCATTGATATAGTTCCGCTGCCCGAGTGTTTTGACTCGGATTGATTTGCCTTTTGCATTTTTTGTTATTTCATCATCGAATAATGTTTCGAATTGATCCAACTTATCTTTCTTAGCTAATTCAATGGCGTATACCACATCGCGTTCTCCAATAGGAATGCCGCGCCGAATGACAGCGGCCAACGCTTGCAGCAGCTCCTCTGTAGTCCGGACTTCTTCCTCAGGTCCAGTAACGCGAACTTCTTCCCCTCGCGTGACAATGGATACACGGAAATGTTCTTCTATCTGTTTTAGATGGCGATCCTCCGTGCCGAACAGAGCTAATGTTTCATTGGTATCTTTTAATTGCAAATTCACACGTTTTACGTCTTCGGGCATAATCAATCTCCTTGAGATATAGGTTGAGATGTTGCGATATCTTCATTTACTTGAAAGTATAAGATTAATTTAACTTTACCATTCTCGACTGTCTCATGTAAAATTTTTTGAGAAATAATGTCAGCATCAGCGCCAACTTGCAGCTGCAGATCCTGTTTAGCCAATTTTTCAGCTTGTTCACTTGCTTCTTTTTTTGTTCGCTTCACCTGCTTGGTGACTCGCTCGTATTCGGTCGTCTTGCTCATCCCGATCGGCAGCTCCCAGCGAAGAAACCGAAGATGGCGCACAGATGTCTGTTCCTGGGAATCCTTGAACTCCGTTTCACCGAACCCCCATATCGGCAATTTGAAACTGTCTCCGAACTGAATGGCATATTTGTTTTCCTGTTTACCGCTCAGAACGGTATAAGTTTCTTCAAGCGGAACTGCTGCAGACACATTATACCACGTCCGGGCGATAACATTGCCAGTCGCAGCCACATGCTTACGTGTATCTTTCTGCTCTGGCTTATCCTTTTCATCCTTTTTGACAGGAGGAGGTTCATTGCCGATCAAACCAGAAACAAGTATATCTCCAGGCTTTACATAATCATGTACGCCAACTTGCGGTACACCTTCTGACACGAACATGTCGACGATAACACCTTTTTTCTTTGCGACAAGATGGCGAGGTCCTGGTTGTTCTTCTTCTTTTACGATCGTTTTCGGCACACCTTCCAATGCATAGGTTGTCCCTTTCTCTTGCACTCCTATCCACAGGAGGTCCGGAATATCCTGTAATAGACGTTGCTGAATATCAACTGGCGCACCAAGTGTCAGTTTGAAAGCACCTAAGCGCACGCCATATTCATCCAGCTGCGTTTCGATTTGATGCTCCAATTCCGGGCTTACGCCTTTTACTTCGATTTTCCAAACTGTGTTTGACAGGAAGAAGATAGACAGGATACTGATGGCTATGCCAAGCAGTAACGGTTTCTTATGCAGCAATGCAGTGAAGAGGAAAGGAAAACCGTGTTTGCTGCGGAAGTGTATTTTGTAGCCTGTCCCTCTTCGCTGCATGCGAAGCTTGCTTATATCCTGTTTCCTGATCTTCGCTTCACATGTCTGGCTGTCTTTTTTTATGATATCCCAGACAAGGATTTTATCCTGCACAAGCTGATTAAAAAAAAGCTCCGGTCTGTCCCCTTTTATCAGTACGGTCACATATCCAGTAAAATAAATATCCTGTGTGTGCTTCTTCATACGTACCTCCCCGATCCGCTTGCCTTATGATTCAATGAATTTAAATTCCTTCATTTTGCCTTCGAGCAGGATTTCCTCCGGCAGCATGACTTTCAGAACAAAGGATTCCCCTGTGATACGGAGAAAGCCTGTATTGAGCCGCAGCCTAAGCTCGTTATCCGAAAAAAGCACAAGTCCTCTGTGATTTTCGATATAGGCATGAAAATGGCCAATTGTCGTAATACGAGGGAGTTCAAGCACCACATCAGCTGGCATATCCAAATGTTCGGTGAACCAATTTCCGATCCGCTGCTGCCATTTTTTCATTTTTATCAGCTCCCCTCTGCACATTCTATGTCGCTTATAGGCAAGTAAGAACAGTCGGAAGAACGAAAAAAGCGAGCCCATTATTGGACTCGCTTGTTGAAAGCGCGATGCGGTTTTTTCGCACGTGGTTCTCCGAGTATTTCAGACCAGAGAACTTGTTCTGCTAATTGTCTGCTAGTAAGCCGTTTCAGTTTGATTGGCTTAGCTAGAGGTTGATCTTTATTATCCTGACGACGGACAGAGGAGGCACTACGCACTTCCAGAGCTTGCTGAATTGCCTCAGTCGTCTGCTTTCTATATTCCTCTGCTTTCTGCTCGGCTTGAATCAGTTCTGGTGCTTTAACTGGCTTCTGTTTCTGCTTCTGCTCACGATTTTCCCTGATTGCACGAGGCTGCTTTTCCTGCCAGTTCTTGACCGGAGGCTGCGTGCGCCGGGGATCGTTATCCTGATCTCCTTTTTTACCTGCGGAGTTGAAAAAGAAAGCAATGGCAGCAATTGCTAACGGCACGAGAAATTGCAAAATGTCAAACATGCACCTGCCACCTTTCTAAAACTTAACGTTCTTCCTCGTCATTTCCTGACAAGTCACCAATGCTGTCCCGCATTGTTGTATCTGCATTGATGTTTTGGTAGTTCATATAATCCATTACACCCATGTTGCCCGAACGCAGTGCTTCAGCAAGCGCAAGCGGAACATCCGCTTCTGCTTCTACTACCTTCGCACGCATTTCTTGTACGCGGGCTAGGTTTTCCTGCTCCTGTGCAACGGCCATCGCACGACGTTCCTCAGCTTTAGCCTGGGCGATATTCTTATCTGCCTCTGCCTGATCTGTTTGAAGCATCGCCCCGATGTTTTTACCGATATCAATGTCTGCGATATCGATGGACAGGATTTCAAATGCCGTACCGGAGTCCAAACCGCGTTCCAGGACATTATGTGAGATTTTATCTGGGTTTTCCAATACATTCTTATGGTTCGTAGAGCTACCGATTGTACTGACAATCCCTTCCCCTACACGCGCGATGATCGTATCCTCACCAGCACCACCGACAAGTCGGTCGATATTGGCACGAACTGTGATTCGCGCTTTTGCTTTTACTTCGATACCATCAATCGCAACACCCGAAATGAAAGGAGTTTCGATCACTTTTGGGTTAACACTCATTTGAACGGCTTCCAGAACGTCACGGCCAGCAAGATCGATCGCTGCTGAGCGTTCAAATGGTAATTCGATATTCGCACGGTGTGCCGCAATAAGTGCATTGACGACGCGGTCAACATTACCCCCTGCAAGATAATGGCTCTCGAGCTGGTTTGTATCGACCTTCAAGCCTGCTTTATGGGCTTTGATCAATGGATTGATGACGCGTGATGGGATAACACGTCTTAAACGCATCCCAACCAAGGTAAAGATGCTGATGCGGACACCTGCTGCCAAGGCACTGATCCACAATGCGACCGGAACGAAAGTAAATAAGATAATCAAAGCAATCAAAATGACTGCAGCAATGATAATCGGTACTAAAATATCTTGGTTCATTCTGTTTCCTCCTTATTCGTCAGCGGACTGACGATGATTTTCGTGCCTTCTGTACGGATAACAACTATTACCGATCCTTTAGCGACATACCTGCCCTCCGTGATGACGTCCATTGCTTTGCCCTCTATCTCAGCAACACCTGACGGGCGCATCGGTGTTTTTGCGACACCTTGTTTACCAATCAAGACTGTCAAACTCGGAGGTGTATCCTGGTTGAGCGTTTCCTGGAGTATCATCGGCTTGAACATTCCTTTTTCGAAGCCGACGATGCGAATGACATATACAACAGCCAAAATGGTGACCACGAATGCAATACTGACGCTGATCATCATATCGGTGCTGTCAACTGCCATTCGAAAAAGCGCCCAGAGTAATCCGATCATACCAAGTATGCCCATAATGCCTCCAGGTACGAATATTTCCAAGACAAGTAAAATGATGGCTGCAGTCAAAAGCAGAATATCCGTATGACTCGCTAGTCCCGCCGCAATGTGCCCGTATAGGAAGATTCCTCCGGCAGCGATTCCAAGTATCCCGCCTGCCCCAAATCCGGGAGTGAACATTTCGACAGCCAAGCCAGCAAACGCTATGGAAAGCAATATCGTCACTAGGACCGGGGAAGTTATCCACGTCTGCATCGTTTCACTGAAGCTATGCATCGCTGTTTGAAGGCTTGGAATCGTTATATATTGCAGCATAGAAATCCTCCTGCCCCCTGACTGGTTTCGTTACAGTTGTTATGTACGGTATCTTATACGCTTAAATAATGAAAAGGTTTCATTTATAGGTGATTTTTTAGTAAAATGCAGAAATCCCAATCATTCAATGATTGGGATTTCCTTTTAGATATTCATATTACTATCAGTTAAGACAAGTGCTTATTCACGATTTTATTAACTAAAGAACCATCGGTTTTGCCTTTGACTTTCGGCATAACAGCGCTCATGACTGAGCCCATGTCCTTCTTGGAAGTAGCTCCTACCTCCGTGATGGTCTGTTTAATAATGTCTTCAAGTTCTTCTTCCGAAAGCTGTTCGGGCATATAATCTTTCAGCACTTGAAGCTCTGCTTCAAGCTTCTGGGCAAGATCATCGCGTCCAGCTTCTTGGAATTCTTGGAGGGAATCTTTTCGTTGTTTTACCTCACGAGATAAAACGGTAAGTTCTTCATCTTCTGACAGCGTGTCATTTCCAGTACGAATTGCTTCATTCTGCAAGGCGGCTTTCACCATGCGGATAACGCTGAGCGTTTCCTTATCCCTTGCTTTCATCGCAGTCTTCATATCCTGGTTCAGACGTTCTGTTAATGACATATCTCTTTGCACCCTCTTTGCTTACTTACGCTTTCTAGCCGCCTCAGATTTTTTCTTGCGACGTACACTAGGTTTTTCGTAAAATTCACGCTTACGGTATTCAGATAGAGTACCGCTTTTAGAAACAGTGCGCTTAAAGCGACGAAGAGCATCTTCAAGAGACTCGTTTTTGCGAACGCGAGTAGTGTTTGACATGCTAATTTCCCTCCCTCCGAAGCATACAACAATGTGCTATCTCATATGCACTGCTGCATATGTCTTTGCTCATTATAATATAATGCTAAATCCTGGTCAATAGAAAGGTGCAGAATCACGCACATTTCGCAATTTATCTTAATAATCGCTGCTTCCAGCTTCACCTGCGATGATCTGGACACCTGCGCTGGCACCGATACGAGTAGCGCCTGCTTGGATCATAGCAAGCGTAGCTTCGCGATCACGTACGCCGCCGGAAGCCTTCACACCTATGTCAGGACCGACAGTATTACGCATCAATTTAATATCTTCCACTGTTGCACCGCCGCCGGAGAAACCTGTAGATGTTTTGACGAAATCAGCACCGGCTTTCACTGCAAGCTCACAAGCTGTTACTTTTTCTTCCTCCGTCAGCAAGGATGTCTCGATGATCACTTTAGTGAGTACACCTGCTGCTGCTTCCACAACCGCACGGATGTCAGACTCAACAGTCACTAAGTCTCCTGATTTCAAAGCACCGATGTTAATGACCATATCGATCTCACCAGCACCTTTTTCAATGGCATCCTTTGTTTCAAGTGCCTTAACCGTGCTGGTTGAAGCGCCGAGAGGGAATCCGATAACGGTACAAACCTTCACATCCGTACCCTTCAGCTGCTGGGCGCAATGGGATACCCAATATGGGTTAACACAAACAGAAGCGAATTTATGCGTTGCCGCTTCCTCGACAATCACATCGATTTGTTCCTTTGTGGCATCCGGCTTTAATAGTGTGTGATCAATATATGCAGCGATATTTTCCAAGAGAATTACTCCTTTTATAGTCAAGTTAGATAGTTACACTTGCTTGCTCATCATCCATTACACGGACAAATTGGCCTTCATTGTACGGATACCCGGCTTTTGTCAGCTTCACTCGGACAATTTTACCGATCATATCCGGCGTTGCCTCAAATTTCACTTTCAGATAATTATCCGTATAGCCGACATATAATGAGTCGGATTCGTTTGCATCATAAAGCTCTTCTGGAATAACTTCCAACACCTCATCCTCGAATTGGGAGGCATATTCCTTCGCTTGCTGATCGGATAGTGTAATGAGACGATGGACACGCTCATTCTTTGTGTCATCATCCACTTGGTCCGCCATACGCGCAGCAGGTGTTCCGGTACGTTTGGAATAAGGGAACACGTGAAGCTCGCTATAGCCGATTTCCTGGATGAAGCGATATGTTTCCATGAATTCCTCTTCTGTTTCACCTGGGAATCCGACAATCACATCACTCGTAATAGCCAGGTTAGGTAAAGCTTTCTTCACTTTATCAATTTTGCTGCGGTAAAAGTCTGAAGAGTATTTACGGCGCATGCGTTTCAAAACAGAATCAGATCCTGACTGAAGCGGTATATGCAAATGACGTACGATCTTCTCAGATTCATCCAGTACTTGAATGACTTCGTCCGTAATCTGACTTGCTTCAATGGATGAAATACGGATTCTTTTCAATCCTCGTACATTGTTTTCCAATTCCCGCAGTAATTTCGCGAAATTGTAATCTTGCATATCCTCTCCGTATCCTGCTGTATGGATTCCAGTAAGGACGATTTCCTTGTATCCAGCATCCACAAGCTGCTGTGCCTGCTTCATGACATCCTCCGGGTTACGGGAACGGAGCAATCCACGGGACCACGGTATGATACAGAAGGTACAGAAGTTATTGCAGCCTTCCTGGATTTTCAGCGATGCCCGTGTACGGTCGGTGAAGGCAGGTACATCCATCTCCTCGAAGACACGGTTTTTCATGATGTTCGAAACCCCGTTGATTGGCTCTTTCTTCACTTTGAATTCCTCGATGTGTTCGATCATCTTGTCACGGCCCTGTGTGCCTACAACGATGTCCACTCCAGGAATCTCCATGATTTCGCCAGGTGACGTCTGTGCATAACATCCGGTAACACAAATGACACCTTCAGGATTTTTGCGTACTGCGCGGCGGATGACTTGGCGGCTCTTCTTATCGCCTGTATTCGTAACCGTGCATGTGTTTATAACATACACGTCAGACTGATGATCAAAATCCACCCGTTCATAGCCTTGTGCTTTGAACTTCTGCCAAATACCTTCTGTCTCATAATGGTTCACTTTACAACCTAATGTGTGGAATGCCACTGTAGGCATGGTAAAACACCTCATTCTTCAAAATGGTACGATAGACTAGCCAACATATACAATGGAGCGGTTTCCGTGCGTAAAATACGAGGCCCGAGCCTGATAGGTGCAAAACCTGCATTTTGAAGCGCATCTGCTTCTGATTCACTGAACCCGCCCTCTGGTCCAATTACGACAAGTACATTGTCTGAAGGTGAAATGTGCTGGAACACAGAGCGCAGCGGCTCTGCCTTCAATCCTTTTGCCGCTTCTTCATAAGCGAACAATTTGTGCTTGTATGTATCGCTGCCATCAAGCAGCTTTTGAAAGGATTGCACATCTCCGATTGCCGGTATAATCATACGGCTGGACTGCTCAGCAGCTTCTTTGGCAATTTTCTCAAGCCTCTGCCGTTTCTTGTCCTTCTTTTTCTCGTCCCATTTTACAACGGATCGGGCAGCTTGGAAAGGGACAAATGCAGCTGCACCCAGCTCTGTTCCTTTTTGTACGATCCATTCCAGTTTATCACCCTTGGGGAGTCCTTGGGCAATCGTCACAGCCACGGGCATTTCCGTGTTCATGTCGATTTCTTCCAATACGGATACAGTAACTTGATCTGACGCCAATTCGTCAATCTCACATTTTGCTGCATGCCCCGCCGGATGGACACAGACGATTTTGTCACCTGTTTTCATGCGCATCACACGATTGATATGATGGGCATCTTGGCCAGTCAACGTTATACGATTATCCTGCCAACTGGCAGCTTCTACGAAATAGCGCTGCATACGCTCACCTCTGCCTTAATTCTTCTTTGCAATGATGGCGACCCAATCTTCCATCTCATTGACTTCAACAATATCGAAACCAGATGTGATCAAGGCTTCTTTTACGTCGCCTTTTTTCTGGCTGATTATCCCGCTGGTAATGAACAGACCGCCTGGTTTGATCAATTTGTATGCGTCATCAGTGAATTTCAGGATGATTTCGGCAAGGATATTCGATACGATAACGTCTGCCTCCACCTCAACGCCTTCGAGCAAATTATTAGCACTGGCCGTAATGCGGTCAGCAGCTTGATTCAGCTCGGCATTGATTTTCGTACTGTTTACCGCTACATCATCGAGATCGAATGCATGGACATGCTCAGCGCCGAGCAGTACCGCAGCGATGCTGAGTACACCAGATCCGGAACCAACATCAATCACAATGTCGCCTTTATTTATAAAACGTTCAATCGCCTGTACACTCAATACCGTCGTCGGGTGAGTTCCTGTACCAAAAGCCATTCCGGGATCAAGTTCCATGATCACTTCATCGCTTGCTACTGGTGTGTACTCCTCCCATGTCGGTATGATGGTGAACGTTTCAGATATCTTCACTGGTTTATAATATTTCTTCCATGCTGTAGACCAATCTTCTTCATCTACCTCACTGACTGATACTTCATTTGCACCAATGTCAATCTGATATTCTCTCAAATTTGTAATTGCAGACTTGATTTCATTCACCGATTCATTCAAAAAACTGTTAAGCGGCAAGTATGCTTTCACAAAGATACCTTCTGCCGGGTAATCATTCGGATCAAGCGCATAGATTTCACCAAAAGTTGTTTTGTGGTCCTTGACCAAATCCTCAGGATCCTGAATCACAACACCGCTTGCACCTGCTTCATGCAAGATATTTGAAATTGGCTCAATCGCGTCATTCGTAGTATGGATACACAGTTCCGCCCATTTCACGATACGTCACTCCTTTTATTAAGACTCACCTTTGAACGCACGTCTCATACGTGTGAAAAGATTGTCATGCTGTTCATCAGTTGGGTCATTACCGCTGATGTCATTGAGTTCGCGCAACAGCTCTTTTTGACGGTCAGATAAGTTCGTAGGTGTGACAACACGGATTTTCACATGCTGATCCCCTTGGCCATATCCGCGAACATTCGGCGAACCCTTGCCTTTCAGGCGGAATGTACGTCCTGTTTGCGTACCTGCAGGAATTTTAAGATTCACTGCGCCATGAACTGTTGGTACTTCGATTTCATCACCAAGTGCTGCTTGGGCAAATGTAATCGGCATTTCGCAATAAATATTGTCGCCTTCGCGGTCAAAGAACTCATGGCTGCGTACTTGGATGACAACGTAAAGATCTCCAGGAGGTCCACCGTTGACACCAGCTTCTCCTTTACCGGATACACGGATCTGCTGTCCATCATCGATACCTGCTGGGACTTTGATATGGATTTTGTTGCGTTTGCGTACACGCCCGGAACCACTGCATGTTTTACATTTATCCGGAATGATCTTACCTGTTCCATTACATGTATTACACACACGACGGTTCACAACACGGCCGAATGGTGTGTTTTGTTCCACATTAAGCTGTCCGCTGCCGTTACAATGCGTACAAGTTTTTGGTTTGGTGCCTGGTTTGGCTCCAGAACCGTGACATGTATCACATTCCTCTTCTTTTGGAATTTCAATATCGGTTTCTTTTCCGAAAATTGCTTCCTCGAAGCTGAGTGTCATAGTGTACTGTAAATCCGCTCCTTGACGCGGTGCATTCGGATCACTGCGGCGTCCGCCGCCACCAAAGAACATATCGAAAATATCACCGAACCCGCCAAAGTCCTGGGCTCCAGCTCCACCGAAGCCTTGGCTCTGCGGTCCGGCGTGGCCAAACTGATCATACTGTGTACGTTTTTGTTCATTGCCGAGTACTTCATAGGCTTCTTTTGCCTCTTTGAATTTATCGGCTGCGTCTTCCGCCTTATTCACATCTGGGTGGTATTGGCGCGCAAGTTTGCGATATGCTTTTTTAATTTCTTCCTTTGAGGCATCTTTGCCGACACCAAGCACATCGTAGTAATCCCGCTTACTCACTGACAATCACTCTCCCGACTCTCTCTTATACATAAATTTTATCATAACATGGAGCCCTATACGGGGCAAATGCTCTCAACATGTAACAAGTCAAAGCCTGCATGCGTGCGGCTTTGACTTGTTGGATGTTTCTAGCTATAGATCAGTTTCTTATTTCTTGTCGTCGTCATTTACTTCTGAGAAGTCAGCATCTACGACATCATCGTCTGCTTTTTCGCCGCCTTGTGCTTGCTGCGCCTGAGCTGCTTGCTCATATAATTTAACAGACAATGCTTGAACCTGCTCGGAAAGCGCATCTTTCTTCGTTCTGATATCTTCAATATCAGTACCTTCCAAAGCTTTCTTCAGTTCATCTTTCGCTGCTTCTGCTTTTTGTTTATCTTCTTCAGAAACATTTTCAGCAAGATCTTTCAACGTTTTGTCTGTTTGGAAGACTAGCTGATCCGCTTCGTTGCGAAGATCTACTTCTTCACGGCGTTTTTTATCTTCCTCTGCGTTCTCTTCCGCTTCTTTCACCATTTTTTCTACTTCTTCATCAGAAAGACCTGAAGAAGATTTGATTGTAATGGATTGTTCTTTGTTTGTGCCAAGATCTTTCGCACGAACATTAACGATACCGTTTGAGTCGATATCAAATGTAACTTCGATTTGCGGCACACCGCGTGGTGCTGGCGGGATATCGGACAATTGGAAACGTCCAAGCGTCTTGTTATAAGCTGCCATCTCACGTTCACCTTGAAGTACATGGATATCTACAGAAGGCTGGTTGTCAGCTGCTGTTGAGAATGTTTGGGATGCGCTTGTCGGAATTGTCGTGTTGCGCTCGATCAATTTCGTAAATACGCCGCCCATTGTTTCAATACCTAGGGAAAGTGGAGTAACGTCAAGAAGCACGACGTCTTTTACATCACCTTGAAGTACACCACCTTGGATTGCCGCACCAAGTGCAACCACTTCATCCGGGTTAACACCTTTAGAAGGCTCTTTGCCAGTTTCCTTTTTGATTGCTTCCACAACAGCTGGAATACGAGTAGAACCACCAACTAGAATTACTTTATCAATTTCGCTTGCAGAAAGATCAGCATCGCGAAGTGCTTGACGAGTAGGTCCCATAGTACGTTCTACCAAATCAGCTGAAAGCTCATCGAATTTCGCACGTGATAGAGAAAGCTCCAAGTGAAGCGGACCTTCTGCACCAGCCGTGATGAATGGAAGTGAGATTTGTGTTTGCGTAACACCAGAAAGATCTTTTTTCGCTTTTTCAGCTGCATCTTTCAAACGCTGCATTGCCATTTTATCTTTGGAAAGGTCAATGCCGTTTTCTTTTTTGAATTCTGCTACAAGATGATCGATGATCACTTGGTCGAAATCGTCACCGCCAAGACGGTTGTCACCTGCAGTGGAAACTACTTCGAAAGTACCATCACCGATATCAAGGATGGAAACGTCGAATGTACCGCCGCCAAGGTCATAAACAAGGATTGTTTGATCTTCTTCTGTATTGATACCGTAAGCAAGCGCTGCAGCAGTTGGCTCGTTGATGATACGCTCAACTTCAAGACCAGCAATTTTACCAGCATCTTTCGTTGCTTGACGCTCAGCATCGTTGAAGTAAGCAGGAACTGTGATAACCGCTTTATCAACTGTTTCACCTAAATAATCTTCAGCGAAAGATTTAATGTACTGCAAGATGATTGCAGAAATTTCTTGAGGTGTGTAAGACTTGCCTTCGATTTCTACTTTATAATCCGTACCCATATGACGTTTGATGGATTGGATTGTGTTCGGGTTAGTGATAGCCTGACGCTTCGCCACTTCACCGATTTGTCTTTCTCCATTTTTGAATGCAACAACGGATGGAGTTGTGCGGTTACCTTCCGGGTTCGGGATAACGCGAGCTTCTCCGCCTTCCATTACGGACACACAAGAGTTTGTTGTACCTAAGTCAATACCAATGATTTTACCCATTTTGTATTTTTCCTCCTCTACAGCATATGTAATGCTTTATTGATTCACTTGTACCATAGCCGGTCGAATGACACGATCTTTCAGCTTATAGCCTTTTTGTAATTCTTGTACGACAGTGTTTGGTTCATATTCGTCATTTTCCACCTGCATGACTGCTTGGTGCAAATGCGGATCGAAAGGCTGTCCAACAGTTTCGATTGTTTCGATACCTTGTTTGTCGAAAGCTTCTAATAGCTGGCGATGTACCATGCGGATACCATCGACGAAACCTTTGTTCGCTTCTTCATCCTGGACAGTCTGAAGGGCGCGATCCAAGTTGTCTACAACTGGAAGCAAGGCTTCCGCCAAATCCTGAGATCTATATTTGCTGGCAGCTTCCTTTTCCTTCTGTGTACGCTTGCGGAAGTTATCATACTCAGCCTGCAAGCGAAGCAGACGGTCGTACATCTCGTTTTTTTCTTGTTCGAGCTGTGCTAGACGTTCGCTGCCTTCATTGTTCGTTTCGGATTCCTCAGCTGGGGCTGCATCAATCACTTCTGCTTCAACAGCTTCCTGCTCTTCGGTTTCATTCACTTTTTCTTTTTCTTCATTTGCCATGATGGTCACCTCCTGAAAAGCATTGCTTATATGAAAGGCTTGCTGTGAGGCAAGCCATATTCAACTCATTTCTGCCAGTCCTGATAGGCGCTGGTCAGTTTGTTCGTTAAAACATGCATCAACGACATAACCCGGGAATACTCCATTCTGGTAGGACCCAGCAAGGCAACAGTTCCCATGTGTATGCCATCCGCTGTGTAACTAGCGGTAACAAAGCTGCAATCCTGCATCGCACTCAGCTTGTTCTCTGTGCCGATGGAAACATGCAAGCCATTCTGTTCTCCTTTGAGAAGACGCGCAATCGTCTCGCCTTCTTCTTCAATCATCGTATATAGGCTTCGCAGCTTATTCAGATCTTGAAAGTCAGGCTGCATCAGAATGTTTGTTTTGCCGCCAAAATAAAGTTTGAGCGGCTGTTCCGTTTCCATGAACGAGCGCAAATAGGCAAACATCGTGTCGAAATGAACCGTGTGCTGTTTCAGCAGTTCCTGTACTTCTGACTTCAATCTGCCTGGCACCATCATAAGCGGTACACCAGCCAATCGGTCATTCAAGATATTCACTACCTTTTCCAACTCAGCGTGATCCATCCCATCTGGTATCCGGAAAGATTTATGTTCTACATGCCCTGTGTCTGTTACGAGAATCATGACAGCACTAAAATCGGACAACGTCAGAATCTGAATATGCTTGAGCTTCGTCTCCAGCATTTCCGGACCCAAGATGATGCTTGTGTAATTGGTCAGCTCTGAAAGCAAAGCCGCGGACTGCTGTACAACTTCTTCCATTTGTCGAATGTTCGTCGAAAATGTCTGTTTGATCGCTGACGTATCCTGACGCGATAAATGAAACGGTGTCAGTAGATGATCCACGTAGAAGCGATAGCCTTTTTCGGATGGAATCCTTCCGGATGAGGTATGCGTCTTCTCGATCAGGCCAAGCTGCTCCAATTCAGCCATATCATTCCGAATCGTTGCAGCACTATAGGCAACGTCCTGCTTATTGGAGATAGCACGCGAACCGATCGGCTGCGCCGTTTCAATGAAATCATCGACTATGACCTGAAGGATACGCAGCTGTCTTTCTGTCAGCATGATCATCACCTCGATTAGCACTCGTTTATAGGGAGTGCTAAATATACATATAAGGTAACAAAGCCTAGAAAAATTGTCAATTCGAAACGCTTGCCGGTTCTTCATCCAGAAGGAACTCTTGGAATACATCATTTCCAAACAAGAATCCGTCTTCTGTCATAGCGACGTGTTCCGCATCTTCTATAAGCCAGCCTTTGCTGATCAGCAGATCCAGAGGCTTGCGGTAAACATCCGTAAGCTCGATGCCGAATTTGTCGCGGAAGCTTGCTTTGTTCACTCCGCTTTTCTTGCGCAGTCCGAGGAAAAGCTCTTCCTCGATGCGCTCTTTACGTCCAATCGGCTCTTCATGCAGAACAGGAATGCCGTTTTCGTTTGCTTGCTTCAAATAAGCTGGGAGAGGACGGATATTGATAACGCGTCGACCTGGCAAGTAACCATGCGCCCCTGCACCTAGTCCATAGTAAAAATCGTTATTCCAGTATGCAAGATTATGCTGGCTCTCCTTGCCCGGAAGCGCGAAATTGCTTACCTCATACTGCTCTCTCCCATGTGCCTTCATTTGATCACGCAGCAGATTGTACATGCTAGCTTCCAATTCTTCCGGCGCCTTTTTCAATGTACCCTTTTTGTAGCGCTGATAAAAGACTGTTTTGGGTTCAATCTGAAGCGAGTAAGAAGAATAATGCGGCAAATCAAACTGCAGGGCTTCTTCCACAGTATGCCCAAACTGCTCCAATGTCTGTCCCGGCAGAGCATAAATCAAGTCGATACTGATATTATCAAAGCCGGCTTGTTTTAATAGATCAAGACTTTCATATACATGCTTGACGCGGTGGACCCGGCCAATAGCCTCCAGCAGCTTGTCGTCAAATACCTGAACACCAAGGGAGATTCGATCCACCCCGTAATGCTTAAGCAGTTTCGCTTTCTCTAATGTCAGGTCCCCAGGGTTTGCTTCGAATGTATATTCCCTGGCCGCATGAACATCAAATGCGCTGTCCACACTTTTCAGTACATGCTCCAGCTGCTGCATATTCAAAGCAGTCGGCGTTCCGCCTCCTACGAAAATCGTATTCATTTGCTGCCTGTTCGGAACATAATGTTCTATTTCTTTCCGCAATGCTTCAACATATTCGTCTGCACTATCTTCCCGATAGAAAAACTTCGTGAAGTCGCAGTAGTGACAAAGCTGTTCACAGAAAGGTATATGGATATAAGCGGATTTCACTTCGTTCATCATGCTGCCTCCTTCCGCAATGACAAACCCTTGTCTGGTTAAGGACAAGGGTTGTCTGTTTTTTTATTCATCGTCCATTTGCAGGATGGCCATGAATGCTTCCTGTGGAACTTCCACGGAACCGACCATCTTCATCCGTTTCTTACCTTCTTTTTGCTTTTCAAGTAATTTACGT
This sequence comes from Terribacillus saccharophilus, assembly GCF_046592595.1. Taxonomy (GTDB): domain Bacteria; phylum Bacillota; class Bacilli; order Bacillales; family Amphibacillaceae; genus Terribacillus; species Terribacillus saccharophilus_C. The sequence continues at coordinate 102,644 of NZ_JAWVPF010000003.1, forward strand.
TTACGGGAAATATCCCCGCCATAACATTTGGACAAAACATTCTTACGCATTGCTTTAATATTGGATCGAGCAACAATCTTATTTCCGATTGCAGCCTGTACCGGTACTTCGAACTGCTGACGCGGTATTAGCGTCTTCAGCTTCTCTACTATTGCTTTACCGCGTTCGAACGCAAAATCACGGTGTACGATGAAGGATAACGCATCGATCGTATCGCCATTCAGAAGAATATCCATTTTCTGCAGGTCGGATGCTTTGTATCCTACCAGTTCATAATCGAAGCTAGCATACCCCTTGGTTTGGGATTTCAGCTGATCGAAGAAGTCATACACGATTTCAGAAAGTGGAATTTCGTAAACAACGTTCACACGGACATCATCCAAGTATTGCATGTCCTGAAAATCACCGCGTTTCTTCTGGCAAAGCTCCATGACTGTACCAACGTAATCATTTGGTACCATGATGGAAGCTTTTACGTATGGCTCCTGCACTTCTGTACGTGATTGTGCATCTGGTAAAGCCGCCGGATTGTCGACACGCACTTCGCTTCCGTCATTCATGACGACATTGTAGATAACACTCGGTGCTGTCGTAATCAAATCAATGTTGAACTCTCTTTCGATACGTTCTTGGATGATTTCCATGTGCAAAAGACCAAGGAAACCGCAGCGGAATCCAAAGCCGAGTGCCTGGGATGTTTCTGCTTCATATTGTAAGGAACTGTCATTCAGTTCGAGTCGCTCCAATGCTTCACGCAAGTCATTGTAATTGCTCGCGTCCACTGGGAATAATCCACAATAAACCATCGGATTCAAGCGGCGATAACCGGGCAATGCCTCGCTGGCAGGATTATTAGCTAAAGTAATAGTGTCCCCTACGCGCGTATCACTTACGTTTTTAATAGAAGCTGTCAAATAGCCGACATCACCAACAACCAGCTCGTCCTTTTTAACCGGTGCAGGATTAAATACACCGACCTCATTGACTTCAAATTCCTTGCCGGTAGCCATCATGTGAATTTTATCGCCAACTTTGACTGAACCCTCTTTGATACAAGTATACGCAACAACACCACGATAGGAATCATATAAGGAGTCGAAGATCAACCCTTTTAGCGGTGCTTCTTCATCACCTTTCGGCGGTGGGATCCGGTCGACGATAGCCTCTAATATCTCTTCTATACCGATACCCGCTTTGGCAGATGCAAGAATTGCGTCACTTGCATCGATACCGATAACATCTTCGATTTCTTGTTTAACCCGCTCTGGATCAGCACTAGGTAAGTCGATTTTATTGATGACAGGAATGATTTCCAAGTCATTGTCCATCGCCAAGTAAACATTGGCCAGTGTTTGCGCTTCGATACCCTGAGCTGCATCCACTACAAGGATGGCACCTTCACAGGCTGCCAGACTCCGGGATACCTCATATGTAAAATCGACATGTCCCGGTGTATCTATCAAATGGAATATATATTTTTCGCCGTTCTCCCGTTCGTATTCAAGCTGCACTGCATTCAGCTTGATTGTGATGCCGCGCTCTCTTTCCAAATCCATGGCATCCAAATACTGCGCCTTCATTTCACGCGCAGTAAGAGCTTTCGTCTTCTCCAGAATACGGTCAGCCAGTGTAGACTTCCCGTGATCGATGTGTGCAATGATCGAGAAATTCCGCACATGCTGCTGATTTCGTCTGTTTGTCTCTACCAATCAAAATCACTCCTAAATTGTCCGAAGCCGCCCCATAAGAAGCAGCCGTAACAATAACTAGCATTGATTATAGCAACTGCGCCCTGTTTATTCAATGTTTTTAAGCGCTTTTGCTTCAGCCGAACAAAGCGATGGATAGCTGTTCAATCGCTGTGATGATGACAGAACAGATGCCTGTGAACAAACTTCCAAGACCGCTTGCAAGCTGTTGCACAATGGAGCTGTCTGCACCCTCATCCGAAACAGGTGCTGTATTTTCATACACAGGTACTTCTTTTGTGCTATCAAAGGTGGCAGATGCAGTAAGCTGTCCTTCCTGCTGTTCGGCAGCGGGCGGCTGCTCCGACTGCTGTACATCTTCTTTTTCCATTCCGATCAAGATACCGCCAAAGAACAATGTCAGCATGGTGAGAACAACAACTACATATTTCATTCCGCTTGACCTCCTTGTACTTTTTCTGCTTCCCAGTAATAATCCGCAAATATCTCTGCAAACAGTTCCGCGGTAAGCGTTGCTTCCTCCAAGGTATTTTCTGCTCCGCCTATTTCCAGGAGGGCAGCTTTGTCAGATACGTCCTGATTATAAACACCGTCGACTCCTGCACCTTGTTTCGTAATAACACCCCGGCTCAAGCCCGGGTATTCCGCTTCAATCTTTTTGTGCAAATCCGTTGCCAGCTTCAGATTCTTTTCAAATTCTTTATTCTCCGCCCCGACGACAAAAACAACTTTTGCATATGTTTTCCCGTCAATTTCCTTCGTTGTGTCTTTCCGTTTCAAACTGTCCCGATGAATGTCAAAAACAAAGGAAACATCTTTATTCTCTGCTACTGCAGCTTCCACCACTCCTCTTGAAGCATCATAAGATTGATGATAAGCCATACCATTTTCATTCAATATAGCTCCTATATCTGTCTTATCGGCAATTGTCCCGATACCAAGCTCTTCCAGCCGTTTCGCCATTGCTTCTCCAGCATCGGTGACATTGGCATTTTTGTTATAAGCATTATCCTCCTGTTCAGCATCCAGGGAAGGCAGGTAAGACTCTTGATTGTGTGTATGGTAGATATACACAACATCTTTCTCCCCAGTAGAAGGCGCAGGCTCTCTATCCTTCTCTTCCTGACTATCGTCCTTATCTTCCTGACTATCATCCTTCGGTTTTTGTTCTTCTTCTGGCGTTGCCTCTTCTTCCTTCTCTGGTGCCGCCGGCTCTTCCTCAATCACATGATTTGGCTGTGCCGACTCGATCGGAAGGTTCGTATAGTTTGTCCCTTCTCCAGCAATGACAATCTGGTTCTCATATAAAGAAAATCCTGGTATCTCGGAACCGAGCAAAGTCCTTGGGTCATCGGGTTTAATTGTTGTCAGCATTTGCATGAGAATGGCAGATAGTTGTATTGATGGAGCTTCTTCTGGTCTGACACTTTCGAAAACCTTATTTTCGTTGCCTAGAATATGCAAGTAAATACTGCTGTCAAGCTGTCTTGTCCAATCTGTAATGGCCTGTGAGGACAGCCGGTACGCCGGCCCAGCTGAAGTCAACGCTGCTATACCGATCATTAGAAAAAGAATGGAGCCGACAAGGATGAGTGTCCGCTTATATATGAACAGTACGCCTGAACGTTTTCGCTTATAGCTCTTCTTCTTTTTTCCCAAGAAAGAAGCTCCTCTCTTTTTGAATCTAGTTAAACTCTACTAGAATCTATGAGAGAGAAGCTTGAAGTAGAACCTCTGAAAGAGAAATCAGCGTGTGTAATCCGAGAGATTCGCCGGATTGACCTTTTCATGCAATGCGCCATTGATACCGGCAGCAATGACATGGGCCATATCGGCAATAAAACCATCCACTTCCTTTGGTGTCACCATAAGGTTGTGCCCAAGAGGAGTCAGCACTTCGTGTATCAGCTGACGTTTTTCACCTTCCGTAAGGCCGCCAACCATTCCGAAGATTGCCTGACGCTGTTCTTCACTTGGCAAGTCTTCTTCTGTGAGTTCTTTTTTGCCAAAGCGCATTCCTGCCGGAACAAGTGCTTTTGACGGCTTGTCTTTTTCTTTCCATTCTCTCCCAAAGTGTTTGAAGAGATAATCAATCGTGTCACTCGTAATCGTCACCGCATCAACTACTGTCGGAACACCAATACTGAAAACAGGAATACCAAGCGTTTCTTTGCTCAGCTCTTTCCGTTTATTCCCTACACCTGATCCTGGATGGATACCTGTGTCGGATAACTGAATTGTACTATTCACTCGACTGACTGAACGAGCCGCTAATGCATCAACTGCTATGACAAAGTCTGGCTTCGTTTTTTCAATAATCCCGTGGATAAGGGTGCTGGTCTCAATACCTGTGGTTCCCATCACACCTGGTGATACAGCGCTGACAGGACGGTAGCCTTCCTCCACTGACTCCGGCTGAAGCTTGAATAAATGGTTGGTAACCATGATTTTTTCTATAACTTCCGGTCCCAAAGCATCGGGTGTCACATTCCAGTTTCCCAGTCCGACGATTAAACCCGTCGCATCCGTTGGAATTTTGTTTTCAGAAAGCATTTGCTCCAGTTCCTTGGCAAGTACAAGTGCTGTCTCTTCTTCCTGCTTTGTGTCCTGATTCTTGATTGCCTCGGTATGAATCGTAATATAAATGCCTGGTTTCTTCCCGATTTGTCTAGCGCCTTCTTCATTTACTTGTACATAATTGACAGTTATACCTTCTGTTTTTTTCTCTGTTACAGAAATTCCTGCTGCCGTCCCCTGCTTTTGCTCACTCGATGTATAAAGATCCTTTGCTTCGATAGCCAAATCCGTCCGTACTTGCAGCTGCTTGATCAAAACAATCCCTCCAATTATTACAAATGTCCGCATTAGCATAAGCAGATTGACAGCAAAACATACGAAAAGTGACATTATCAGCGAAAAGAATTGTTGAAAACATCGCTCTGCTTTGGTACAATGGCTTTTGTTGTAAGATGAATTGTGCCGGAGGTGAATCAAACATGGCAAATATTAAATCAGCGATTAAACGCGTTCGTGTAAACAACGATGCTCGTCTAAGAAACCAAGCTTTGAAAAGCGACTTGCGTACTGCAGTGAAATACGTGGAAACTGCTGTTTCCAACAACGATGCTGCAGCTGCTAAAACAGCTCTTCTAACAGCTTCAAGCAAAATTGATAAAGCTGCACAAAGTGGTGTAATCCACCGCAACAAAGCTAACCGTCAGAAGTCTAACTTGACTAAAAAAGTTAACGCTCTTGGCGCATAATATGCTTTAGAAGAACGATTCCATTCTGGAATCGTTTTTTAATAGGAAAAAGCCCGATGGTTGTTAAACCATCCGGGCTTTTTTTCGTATTGCTACTATCTGCTGAAGCAAAAGTTCAAAAGCAAGGTTCTTTTCCATACGTCCCTGCTTCAAATCCGCGTCCGTTTCGGCAGCCAAGAAAAGAATGTGTTTCAATTCTTCTTCAGAGAAGTTTGCTTCCCGCTTCAATGCAAGCTTGATCACGAATGGATGGACCTTCGTTACTTCTGCCATCTTTGCTTGATTATATCCTTTATGCTTCAGAAGCTTTACATGGAGTATCGTCCTGAACTGGGAAGCAAGCAGCGCTATCAAAGCGATAGGTTCTTCCTTCAGCTTGATCAGATCATGAAAGATGTAAATCGCCTTTGCCAAGTCCCCTGCCATCAGGCTGTCAACCAGCTTCAATCCAGAGCTTGTCTGCTGATGGGAAACAAGTGACTCAGCCATTTCCAACGTTATTGTACTGCCTTCACCCGCATAAAGAGCAAGCTTTTCGATTTCTCCACGCAGCATGGAAAGATCAGTTCCAGCCTCCTGAATGAGTAAATCCGCAACTGCATCTTCCAGCACGATTTGGTGTTCCTTGCTTAACGTTACGATCCAATCCGATAAATCCCATTCTTTTACCGGCAGACAGGCGACAGCTTGTCCTGTCTTCTTGATGCTCTTGATAATTTTCTTGCGCTCATCCACCTTCTCATAGGGAGCTAACAGCACAAGCGTTGTCCAAGCAGCTGGATTTTCAACATACTGCTCCAGGCTTTCCAAACGATGGTCAACAGCGGATTTATCAGGCTTTGCTTTCAAAAAGAAAGGATGATAAGCAAGTATTAATTTTTGTTCACTGAAAAAAGGATATTCCTCTGCATCGGCGATGACTTCCTGAATCGGAGTTTCCTCCAAATCATAGACAGAAACATTTGTCCCATCTGAAAGGGCGAATTGTTTCTCTATTTTTTCCTTTATATCCTGCATGAAATAGGACTCGGTGCCATATAGTAAGTATATAGGTGAAAAATCCTTTTTCTTGATTGCTTTTAAAGCGTCAGTATACGACATGTTCTCACTCCTACGTAATCCTATTGTTTATCGTATCGGCAAATAGGAATTAACGCAAGGTGGAACAGAGGAGAACAATTGGATGTTCCCCTCCAATCTATATGAACGCTCTTGTTAGCCAGCTCCGGAGGCTGTAACGCGAAGCGGTGTTTTCTTACCTCTAGGTTATCCTTAAACATGCAAGTTATAGGTGACAACTCTTGCTAATCGAGGTAAGTACCTGCTGCCTGTGGTAAGTTCATTTGCCTCATTTATAACTACCGTATCTTATGGAAGGAACGGGCTAAATGTGCCTGTCTTCCCTGAGAAGGCATAGACGACCGCCCCATCCGTATCTGTACGCCAGATACGGATGTTTTGTTGTGACAAGCTTTCCACCACCTCCGGTGACGGATGACCGTATCGGTTTTTTCTGCCAGCCGATATGAACGCTGTCTCAGGCTTCACCTGCTGAAGGAATGCTGGATCAGTAGAAGTATTGCTGCCATGATGACCGACTTTCAGTACATCTGCCCGTAATGACGGGTATTGTCGGGTAATTTCCATTTCCTCCTCTTTCCCTATATCTCCGGTAAAGAGCCAGCTCTTTCCGCCCAATTTTGTGTACATCACAAGTGAGTTCTGGTTTGGATCCTTCTTGTCACGAAATGGTGCCAGCAGCTGAATATCCCAGCCTGGGAGACGGAGTATCTCTCCAGCTTTCCACGGAATTATTTCTGTATCCGCATCCCATAAATTTGCTTTTGAAAGATCAAAATAGGCAGAAGTACGCACCCAATCTACATGAAATTCCTCTGTCAGCATGCCGATACTCCCTATATGGTCATGATCAGCATGCGAAGCAAAGATACCATCCACTTTCACAATTCCCCGCTCATACAAATATGGCTGGATGACTTGTTTGAAATTCTTATCCGTCGGCTTAAAATCCTTTCCGACACTGCCAGCAGCATCGATTACATATACACCCCTTCGGTAAGGCAATTCGATGACAAATGCATCTCCTTGTCCGATATCGAGCATCGTGACATAACCTGTACCACTAGCATACGGCAGCAATGCTGCTGCAAGCGGTATGGCGGTAAGCAAAGCACCATACCAAAGAGCTTTGCTCCGCCTTCCTTTCTCCCACGCTGCACAAAATAAAACAAGCACCAAGAAATATACCAATGAAAAACCGAGCGGGAGCTGCCCAGTTACCCAAGGATAAAAAGCCGCATCATCTATCCATTGTATAAAGAGAATAACTAGTTCATTCAGAAATCGGAAGAATTCACCCAGTAGAGCAGCAAATCGCGGAAGAGGATACAGAAGAATACTTATCAGAAGCAAAAGGGGTATGGCAATAAAGGTATAAAACGGTATGGCGAAAAGATTCATCAAAACAGACAATGGGTTCAGAAAATAAAATTGGGAGACCTGCAGCGGAAGGATGACGAGCTGGCTTAATAGGCTTGTTTCCAGCAGTGCGCTGATGAAAGAACCAGTGTACAGCCGAGCTGATAAAAGCAGTGCCAAGCTGACCAGAAAAGAAAATTGAAAACCAATATGATATAGATAATGTGGGTCGAGGACGAGTAAAAGCAAGAAAACAATACTGATACTATCGATGATCGGCAGCTTAATACGAAACCGCATGAGAATCATGATGAGCATCACCATCAAAGCCGAACGCCAAACAGAAGGCTCACCGCCCCCAAATACAGGATAAACAGCTAGGAACATAAATAAAAACCAATAGGTCTTCTCGATAGTAAAGATCTGGAGTTTTGTAAAGACAAAGAAGAGGATCGCAGAAAATAATGCGATATGCATGCCGCTGATCGCAAGGATATGGGACAAACTCCAGCGATTGAACAGCTCCACGGTTTTCTCGTCCAGATTGCTATCTTCCCCAGCAATCATTGCTTGCACCCATGCTGCTGTATGCGAATCAAGAGTCTTATCCGCTTTTTCTAAAAACGCATGACGCACATCTACGAGGTGATTGAATTGTGTTGTTCCACTACAGGATATATCCTCCCGGTTTTGAAGTTCTATCTCGTAAAAGATACCTTGCTGCCTTAAATAGCGCTGATAATCAAATTGTCCAGGGTTAGTGGCAGGATCAGGCAGGATGATTCTGCCTTTTATGTCACATTGGGCACCTCTGGATAATCCAGGTATTGTTTCAGAGCTGTCTTGTTTGAAATATGTCACTTGGATAGAAGCGGAACCAGAAGGATCTTTTGCACTGAATTGAATCCGATCTTTTGTTTCAGATAGATTGGATATGGAGGATGTGAGCTGAATCGGCTCATCAAGCGGCAGTGAAGGAGGAGGTTTTTGCCCGAGGATACTGTTGCCAAAAAACAATAGGGAAGCAATCGATGAAAGGAACAGAAGCGGAATTCGTATACGCTTTGTGTGAAACAGCAGGCCCAGCCAAACAAGTACCACTAGCAGCACAGAAAAATGCAAGGTATGCGCCAGCATCCCTCCAAGGGCTGCCAGCGCAACAATATGCCATTTCCCGATCATATTCGTTCTTTGTTTGGTAGCTGATAACGTGAAGCAGCTTCTTCAGCAAGCTGATGACTTTCTGCATCGTCCAGCTGTTTGAGCTTGTCCACTACTTTTTCCATCAGACCGCGAGTCTCTTGGGGTTTCGTATCCACTACGACTGCATCTAGCTCTACCTGTTCCGTTTTGACACCAGCTTCGGCAAAGAGTTCTACAGCATACGGATGATTCTTGTAATCATTAGCATAATAGACTGTCTTGATGCCCGCTTGTATCAAAGCTTTGCAGCACTGCAGGCAGGGAAAATGCGTCACATAAATCTCGGCTCCTTCTGTTGGTACACCGAACTTCGCACATTGCAGCAGAGCATTCATTTCTGCGTGCACAGTCCTTACACAATGGCCATCGATTACGTAGCATCCCTCATCGACGCAGTGCTTACTGCCTGTGACACTGCCATTATAACCGCCGGCGATGATTCGTTTATCGCGGACGACAGTCGCACCGACCATCAGCCTCTGGCAAGTACTGCGCAATGCCAGCAAATGGCTTTGCGCCATAAAGTATTGATTCCATGCGATTCGTTCCATGACGCTTCGCCACCTTTCCTTTTCTAGAGTAAGTGTACAATCCCCCTTCCCATCCGTCAACCGGCTCTACAAGCTGATTTGATCCATCATATTCTCCAGTGATTTCTCTCCGATGCCGGGTACTTCTGTAAGCTGTTCAACCGAAGTGAAGGGACCATTTTCCTCCCTGAAGGCAATGATAGCCTGAGCTTTTGCTTCTCCTATGCCGTTCAGTTCTGTCAATTCCTCGCTGTCTGCTTGGTTGATATTAATTTTCCCCGAATCAGAAGCACTTGATCCTGCTGTTTGAACAGGAGCTTCCGCTTCTCCAATAGCCGCAACATAAATGACCTGTTCATCTGCCACACGCTGAGCAAGATTGACACTTCGACCCTCCGCTTTTTCTGTCAGCCCTCCAGCTGCATGTATCGCCTGCTCTACCCGACTGTCAGGAGCAAGCTCATATACTCCAGGCTTTTGCACCTCGCCTTTTATATCCACCAAAACTTTTGCATTCCCCGATGTGACATCATTTTCTGCAGGTGTTCCTGTCTCTGAAAGCAACTGATTCTCAGGATTTTGTCCAGCTTCATTCATCGGCTGCACGACAGTATCACCTTCAGGCTCCCTGATCCATATGACAAAAAACACACCTATTACAGCAGCTAATATGATAGCCCAGCTATACTGTTTGACTATGTGCACCATAAACCTCCTTTCATATTCCATATCTTTTAATCATAAAATGGGTAACAGCGTAAGTGGGATAAAAACAGATAATGCGCAGAGGAGGAGTTTGGAATGACGAAATGGGGAATAATCGGAGTTGGCAATATGGGAGGCATGTTGCTGGAGACATGGGTGAACTCCGGAACAATCTCACAGGAAGATATCATGATTTTGAATCGATCTGCTGAAAAGGCAGTTCAACTGAAAAAAAAATTCCCTTCTATACAAGTAGCAGATTCTATCAGTCAAATTGCCGATTATGCTGATATTTTGTTTCTGTGCGTGCGACCGCCTCATTTGCCTGGTGTCTGTCACGAGCTCCACCCTCTATTGCAGCCGGATCAAGTACTAGTCAGCATCACTAGTCCGTATTCCATTGAAGATCTCGAAGTTCTTGTACCATGCCAGGTTGCTCGGGCAATCCCAAGTATCACAAATAGAGCCGCAGCAGGTACGACGTTGCTGACATTCGGCACAAGTCTTTCAAATCGAAATAAAGCTGCGCTGATCGATTTAGTAAGCAGCTATTCAAATCCGCTTTATATTCCAGAGGATATAACGAGAGTAGCCTCGGATATCGTATCATGCGGTCCAGCTTTCTTCAGCTATCTCGCACAGCGCTTTATCGATGGAGCGGTGTCGGAAACAGCAATCAGCAAAGAACAAGCCACTCATCTAACTTCGGAGATGCTGATTGGACTAGGGACTTTATTGGCAAACGGTCATTACACATTGGATGAACTGATTAAGAAGGTCTGTGTCAAAGGTGGTATCACGGGAGAAGGAATCGCAGTACTGGAGAAACAAACTGCGGAACAATTTCCACAGCTGTTCCAAGCCACTCATCGGAAATTCCATGAGGAAAAGGAAGCAATTAAGAAGGGATTGTACAACTAGTAATTCGACACATACTCTGCTTTTCCTGCACAAAAAAACCAGGCAGCATTACGCCTCCTGGTTTTTTGAACAAGCAAAGAATAGCCGGTCTACTTCTTCCAATTGCTCCGTCCGTTCTATATCAAAATCACCGTATACCCCGGCTACTCGGAAGCCCGCTTCTTCAAGCCAGGAGATATACGTATCGATGGAATATGTACGCTGATGATGATATTCGTCAAAACGATCGTATTTATCCGAGTCCGTCTCTTTCGTGAAGAAAGTAAGGTCATGATATACTTCTCCCTTTTCTTCACCGGATTCACAGAACCATGTGTAAGAAAGATCATCATGTATTTCAGCAAAGACTTCACCAGCCAAATCCTGTTCGATATGCCGAATACTATGGACATCGAACAGGAAAACACCGCCAGGAGCAAGCATCTGCCATATTCGGGAGAAAGCTTGCTGCACATCCTCTGGTGACGTTATATAATTGACTACATCAAACATACTGACTGCAGCATCCGCTTTGACTGATTCCAGTTCCCGCAGATCCTGCTGTATCCAGCGCACTTGCTGATTTGTATCACGGGAAGCGGCATACGCAAGCATATTTTCAGATTGATCAATCCCGGTCATGTGATAGCCTGCCTTGGCAAGCTGTCTGGTGACGTATCCGGTTCCACAGCCTAAATCGGCTATTTCTTTAATTTCTATCTGTGCATGTTTATGAAATACTTCCTGCATGAATTGCTTCCATGGCTCATAAGGCGCATCTTGCATCAGGCGTTCATATACGGCTGCAAGCCGCTCGTATGCGGCCATCAGCTTTCTTGGGAGAATACCGGTTCCACTTGCGGCGCATCTCCCCACAGGCGTTCTAAATTATAGTATCTGCGTTCATCGATGTGGAACACATGGCACACAACATCTCCAAGATCAACAAGCACCCATCTTGACTGCTCCAACCCTTCCAGGCGCTTTACTTCCACCCCAGCTTCTTCTGCTTTCTCTTTTATTCGTCTGGCGATAGCCTGTACTTGACGTTCACTTGTTCCATGGCAAATCATGAAGTAATCAGCAATCAAGGAAACTTCCTTCATTTCCAAAAGGACTACGTCTTCCCCTCTTACCGCATCTGCGGCATTTGCTGCTATTTGTGCTATATCAATAGTTTCCATTTATGTGTTACCTCCAGTAGAGTTTAATAAATCGTTATAAGCATGGAACGTGTCCGGATATACTTTTCGATTTAACGAAACAAGCATATTGATCGTATTTCGCGACGCCATCCAGCACGCTTTATCCAAGTGGTTTTCACTGACTTTACGTACTTCATCCACACCGGGAAAAGCACGGCCTGGTTCAATATAATCTGCAAGAAATACGATTTTATCAAGCAGGGACATACCAACACATCCAGTAGTGTGTACCGTGATCGCATGCAGTGTCTCAGGATCGCTGATGCCGACTTCACGTTTTACCATAAGTGCTCCTACTGGACCATGCCATAATTCATGATGATAATCCAATAAGTCCTTCGGCAGCTGTTCTGTCTCGATCCAGCGTTTCATTTCCTCAAGCGGACGATATTTTGCATAATCATGAAAAATAGCCGCCAGTTCTGCTTTCTTTTCATCAGCGCCATACTTTTTTGCCAGTCTGATGCTTGTATCCATGACACGGATAGTATGTTCATACCGCGGTTTCTTTAATTGTTTTTCAACGATCGCCAATGCCTTATCTCTCTGCATACAGCTTTTGCTCCTTTATAATATCGAACACTGCGCCTGTAATAAGATAGTGTACAGGAGCTCCCTGCTCGACACGTTTCCGGATCATGCTCGAGGATATCTCAAGCTCCGGAATATCGACATAAGTGACAGGGTAAGTTGTGGCCAGCTCATATCCAGGCCGGCCGACACCTACGAATGTCAGCATTTCTATTAAATCATCGATACGATGCCATGTGTGCAAGTTCTCCACTAAATCAGCACCGATGATGAAATGGAAGGCAGTATCCGGATGCATTTCCTGCAACAGCTTTATTGTATCAAACGTATAGGATTTACCTAAGCGATCCACCTCAATCGGATTCATACGGAAAATAGGATTATCCGCAATTGCCGCCTGCACCATCTCGAGACGCAGAACCGCATCGGTATGGGACTTTTCTTTATGCGGTGCTTCGTGGGCAGGAATGAACCAGACTTCATCCAGTCCGAGTCTGTGCTGGACTTCCTGCGCAATAAACAAATGTCCGAGATGGGGCGGGTCGAATGTCCCCCCCAATAACCCGACTTTTTTCATGACTGACTCCTTTACGGCAGCTTGATCTGTTTATTATCTTCTGATTCTTTATAAAGGATGATTGTACTGCCGATGATTTGAACGATAGAGGCACCAGTTCCCTCTTCGATTGCTGCAGCAACATCTTCTTTCTCATCCAGACAGTTCTGAAGCAAACTCACTTTGATCAATTCCCGTTTTTCCAATGCTTCGCCGATTTGGACGAGCATGTTATCGTTCACACCGATTTTCCCTACCTGGAAAATTGGTTTCAAATGATGCGCTTGTGCGCGAAGATATCTTTTTTGTTTACCTGTTAACATATTATGCCTCCGTTAATCTTTGTTCCAGTTGATTCAATAAGTCTCCGACCACGACTTGCTGTCCCGACCAGATTTCAAATGCGTATTGTGCTTGATATAAGAGCATGGTATGACCATGATGAATGATAGCTCCCTGCTGCTTGGCACTGCGAAGGAGCATCGTTTCAATCGGCTTGTATACAATATCACTAACCACTGCATCAGGCTTTAGGTTGGATAACGACATGATCTGCTCTTGATCATGCGGACTCATTCCGACACTTGATGTGTGGACGATGATATCATAACTGCTCAATTTCTGCTGTGCTTCTTCGTACGACAAGATATCCGTCATCGTTTCTGGTTCCTGTAATTGAAGCAGCTGCTCCGCTTTGGAAGTGGTGCGATTGGCGATATCGACATAGCGGAAGCCCTTGGCAACCAATGCACGGTAAATACCGCGAGCTGCTCCGCCTGCACCAAGCATAAGCACGTGCAGAGAGTCTTGTGAGGGAATCACCTGTTCCAATGCACGCACATATCCCGATCCATCTGTATTATACCCGATCCACTTGCCGTTCTTCCGTACTGCAGTATTCACAGCACCGATTTTTTCTGCATCCGGATCAAGCTCATCAAGGAATGGGATGACGCGCTGTTTATATGGAACGGTAATATTGAAGCCATCAATCCCGCTTTGCAGTAATGCTGTAATTTTTTCATCAAAAACATCCGGTTCGATCGGATATAGCTTGTATTCCCCTTCGATACCAGCTTGTTCCATGAATTGTGTGTGTATCCATGGTGATAAAGAATGCTCCACTGGATGGCCGATCAGGCCTAACTTCAATATTTTCATCTTTCGCTCCCCCTTAGATTAATGATCTGCGGATTGTCGCCGGCACTCCTTCTGGTGTATGGACTGTTACAGAAGCAGGCTCACCTGACAGTGTAATCCATCCTAAACCTGGAATGACAATATCCGTTTTTTGATCTTTTATCCTGAATGTTGATCTCTGGAAAGTAGGGAAATGCTCAAGCTGCTCCTTATATGGAGGTGTGAGCAATTCTCCTTTTTGGCGTTCATAAAGCGCATCCGCATTCTCAAGCTTTGTGCGATGGATATCGAGCGCATTAGAGAAATAACAAACAAACGGCTGCCTTTCCCCTTTTTCAAAATCGATGCGTGCCAAACCTCCGATAAATAACGTCTGCTTGTCATTCAATTGGAAGATACGTGCTTTGATTTCTTTATTCGGTGTGATGGTTTTCAAGTCTTTCTCCGTCACATAATGCGCAATTTGCTGGCGGTTGACGATTCCCGGTGTATCGTAAAGGGAACTTGAATCATCCAGCGGAATATCAATGAATCCAAGTGTCGTACCTGGATAATAAGAAGTGGTGATTGCATCGTTTATTCCTGTTGAATGCTTAATCAGGGCATTAATGAACGTAGATTTGCCGACATTCGTACTCCCGACAACATATACATCCTGTCCACCGCGCAATTCCTGGATGCTGTCTTCCAGCTCCGCCATGCCGATACCGCGCTTCGCTGAAATCAGATGCACATCTGCAACTTGGATGCCATATTCTCTAGCTGCTCCGCGCAGCCACTGTTTCACACGTTCGTGATTCGTCGATTTTGGAAGCAAGTCCACTTTGTTTCCCACAAGAATGATTGGTTTGTCACCGACAAGCCGTTTGATGCTGGAAATGAAACTTCCGTTAAAGTCGAATATATCCACCAGTTTGATTACTATTCCATCTTTGTTATTGATTTCACTGATCAACGTAAAGAAGTCATCGTCCGTCACTGCAACATCCTGGACTTCATTGTAATGCTTGAGCCGGAAGCAGCGCTTACAGATGACCTCATCATTTTTCCCTAATGCTGATGCAGGGATATAACCTGGCAAGGATGCGTCCTCTGTCTGGATCGGCGCACCGCAGCCTTGGCAAATCAATTCTTCCACATTCATTCCTCCCATGTAATCTTTCCTTTTCTTCTGAAATAGTTGAGTATCCGTCGTTCGATCATCCGATTGATTCTGGTGATTTTTCCATCTGTTTTGACGATTGGCACCACAACTATCGTATAGAAACCAGCCAGATTGCCCCCTAATACATCCGTAAGGAGCTGATCACCAATCATAACAATCTCATCCTTCTCAAGGTTCATCTGCTTGACAGCCTGCTTGAAGGCTCGTCCCAGCGGCTTTCTTGCGCTATAGACGAAAGGAATCTCAAGGGGTTCGGAAAACAGTTTCACTCGTTGCTCGTTATTATTAGATATAATCGTAATTTTAATATCATGCGCGCGCATTTCCTTGAACCAATTCGTCACTTCCGGCGTAGCATCTGCAACATCCCATGCAACCAGGGTATTATCCAGATCCGTAATGATACCTTTGATTCCTTGCGCTTTCAATTTTTCTGGCTTTATATCAAAAATGCTTTTCACATGCTCGTTCGGCAAGAACTTCTTTAGCATTGTGGATTTCCTCCGATCTCGTACACTTCAACAGTTACTTACCCATCATAAGACATTTTAGCTACGGTTTCAAAAAAATCTTTCATTGTTCCTCTTTTTTTCGACCTTTCTTTATGCAATGGACAGGAATTCAGAAGTAAAACCTTTCGACAAATCTCTACATTCTTCTTCTTGTGGATAACTATGTCCACATTATCAACCGCTGTATGAATTAATTCTGTATATTTATAAACACTTTATCTACAGGTTATGAACAGTTTAGTGTAGATAACTATCGTCTTGTCCCTCCATTTTTTTCGTGATACATTATTAATAACTTATCAACTCCCCAACCCACGTACAGAAGATCTGCAAGATAGTAAGATATCTCCAATCAGGAGGAATGCAAGATGGAACATCTGTCTGATGAATTGCTGATCGAATCTTACCACAAGGCGAACGAACTCCACTTAAGCCAAGAGTTTATTCATCTAATAGAGAAAGAAATCCAGTCACGGGGCTTATCGCATAAGATCCGCTATACCAGCTAAACATCGTCTCCCTCAGTCTTGCCTATACGGCAAGGCTTTTTTTCTTATCGGGAGTTATGTATGTTGCAGTGTATGGTTATATTACTTTACAATTGGGTATATGGTTTTTTTAGAAACTACATAAGATAGAAGAAACTATCGATATCTTAACCAAGAGGAGGACTGCCATAATATGATCTTTGCCATTTTGATGCCATTTTTAATCGCTATGTGCATCCCATTCATCGCGAAATTCAAATACAGGATACATACCGGATATGCGGTGGTTGCAACATCGTTCTCCATTTTCCTTTATTTTATAACGCTGCTGATCAGCGGAGAAACCGATAGACTATACCATTACAGCTGGATACCGTCACTCGGCCTTGACTTGACGTTTTATACAGATGGACTCGCCTTGTTCTTTGCCTTACTTATCAGCGGTATTGGAGTCCTGGTTGCATTCTATTCTATTTTTTATTTGGAACGCGAGGAAAGGCTGGGTTCTTTCTATGTATATCTCCTGTTGTTTATGGGGGCCATGCTCGGTATTGTTACTTCAGATAATATCTACGCACTTTATACCTTCTGGGAGCTCACATCTGTATCATCCTTCCTATTAATCAGTTTTTGGTTCACCAGGAAAGCGTCCACGGACGGCGCTCTGAAATCCATGCTGATCACATTTCTTGGAGGATTCGCTTTACTCGGAGGATTGGTACTTCTTCACTTGGTGACAGGAACAACCAGTATTCGCGAAATACTCACAAAAGGGGATTTGATTTTAGCTAGTGATTGGTTCCCTCTGATTGTCGTGCTTCTGCTTCTTGCCGCCTGTACAAAATCAGCTCAGTTCCCATTTCATATTTGGCTGCCGGATGCGATGGAAGCCCCTACTCCGGTCAGTGCGTACTTGCACTCTGCCACAATGGTGAAAGCTGGTCTTTTCCTGCTGCTCCGTTTTACTCCTGTTTTCAAGGAAAGTGAAGCATTTTTCATTGCTGTAACGTTAATTGGTCTTATCACCTTATTCTGGGGCTCTTATATGGCTGTCAGACAGACGGATCTCAAAGGTATTTTAGCCTTCTCCACAATAAGCCAGCTTGGTATGATCATGACGATGATTGGTTACGGAACCGAAGCTGCGATCTTCGCTGCTATGTTCCATATCCTGAATCATGCAACGTTCAAAGGAAGCTTGTTCATGGCGGTCGGCATCATCGATCATGAAACGGGAACGCGTGATATCCGAAAACTTGGCGGACTTTGGAAGCTCATGCCAATCACAGGATTAATCAGCATACTTGCATCATTCTCGATGGCTGGTGTGCCGCTGCCGATTTTAAACGGCTTTTATAGTAAAGAAGAGTTCTTCTCAAGCTCTTGGAATCTGACTGCTGACCGTGCATTTGGAACAGACTTTGCAGCTGTACTAGCAAATATTGTCCCGTATGCAGCAGTTGCTGGAAGCATTTTTACATTTGTATACAGCATGTACTTTTACTTCCGTACATTTACAGGGAAAGCAGATAAAGCCGCTGCTGACAAAGCGCATGATCCAAAATTCGGCATGCTGGCAGCACCTGTTTTACTTGTCTCAGGTGTACTATTGATCAGTATCATCCCGAACTGGTTCAGCCGTCATTTGCTGCAGCCGGCAGCAAATGCTGTCTATGGAGAAGCAATGAAAGAGCACAGCATCCATTTCTGGCATGGTTTTGTGCCAGCATTGATTATGTCACTCATTGTAGTCTTTTTAGGCATTGTATTTTATGTCACACGAAAATATTGGACGGTATTATACAACGTGCTGCCAGGAAAGTTGTCTGGAAATATCGTCTATGCCTCCCTTCTTTCGGCTAGTGAAACACAGACCAAGAGATTGAATGACCGTATTGTAAGCGGGTCTATCCGACAGTACAATGCGATCATCATAAGCGTTATCTCAATTGTAACCTTAGTGGTTTTATTCGGAACAAATTCATTTGATCTTCGAAATATTGATGCTTCGCCTGTTTCGCTTCCTCAAAGCCTGCCTGAGCTTGCAGTGGCATTCATTATGATTGCAGCAGCTTTTGGAAGCACCGTATCACAGAAGAAATTGACTGCAGTCATTATTCTGGGTGTGGTAGGGTACGGCTTGTCCATTTTGTTTGTCCTTTTCCGGGCACCAGATCTTGCCTTGACGCAGCTTAGTATCGAGACAATCACTGTCGTCTTGTTCCTGCTATGCTTCCGCCATTTACCGGAAATGAAACGAGAAAGAAAAGAGAAAACATCCAAAAAAATCATGAATATCATCATCGCTTCTCTTTGCGGTCTTATGATGATGCTCGTCGGCTTAGCTGCCTACAGTCAGCGTCTCTTCCCTGCCATTTCGGATTATTTTGTCAAGTATTCCTACAAGCTGGGAGGCGGCGATAATATCGTCAATGTAATCCTCGTCGATTTCCGCGGACTGGATACATTATTTGAAATTACTGTACTGGCTATTGCAGCTTTGGGAATCTATTCCCTTATCAAATTGCGCCAAAAAGGAGGGGATCGCTGATGGAAATTATTATGATTGTACTAGCCGGCATCCTCTTTGGATTTGCGGTATACAATATTTTACAGAAGCAACTCCTCCGAATTATTATCGGCACTGCCCTTCTGTCACATGCTGCGCATTTGTTCATTTTGACTATGGGGAAATTAAAGCGCGGTGCTGCTCCAATTCTTACTGATGGAACTGAGAATTATACTGATCCGCTGCCTCAAGCGCTGATTCTTACATCCATCGTTATCAGTTTTGGTGTCACCAGTCTGCTTCTGGTTCTGGCTTATCGGACAGTAAAAACAAACGGCACGGATAATATGGAAGAATTAAGAGGTAATGATCATGACTAATTTTGCTATCCTACCAATATTGATTCCATTTTTAGCTGGTATCTTATTGGCGTTTACCCATAACCGGCTCCTGCTCACCAGACGTTTGGCAATGTTTTTTGCATTGATCCATTTGCTCACGATGGGATACCTTCTTTACAAAGTCCTTCTTGATGGCAGTATTGTATTGGAGGCTGGAGATTGGGTTGCGCCGTACGGTATCATCCTTGTACTGGATCCTTTAAGTACTTTACTGGTATTGACTACTTCCATCATTCTCTTGGCTGTTGTCTGGTATGCACCGGTGTCAGTATCAGAGGAACAGGAAGGTTTCTATTTCTACACATTCGTATTCTTGCTTGTAACTGGTGTATCAGGTGCTTTTGTTACAGGAGATTTGTTCAACCTGTTCGTATTCTTTGAAGTCCTGCTGATGGCATCCTATGCTTTGATTACACATGGAGGTAAGAAAATACAGCTTCGTGAGTCAATTAAGTACGTACTGATTAATTTATTTTCATCCATGTTGTTCGTAACTGCTGTGTCCTACATATATGCTGTTCTGGGAACAGTGAACATGGCGCAATTGGCTGAACGGGCAGCTGCCTCTGATCAGCCAGGTATTATCACGACGGTCGGCATCCTTCTGTTCTTTGTCTTTGCGACCAAGGGGGCTGCATTTCCTCTCTATTACTGGATGCCACACTCTTATATCGTACCGAACCCAGTCGTGTCTGCCCTATTTGGAGCACTTTTAACAAAGGTGGGTGTGTATTCCCTCATTCGCACCTTTACACTCATCTTCCACCAGCAGCCGGAAATTATCGATCAGTTATTCATCTGGGTCGGTAATCTTACAATGCTATTTGGTGTAATTGGCGCACTGGCATCCCGTAACATCAAGCTAATCGTCGCCTATAATATCATTCCTGCCATTGGTTTCATGCTTGTTGGAATCGGGATATTCAATCATGATGGTTTGAGCGGAAGCATCTATTATCTGCTTCAGGATATGATCGTAAAAGCAGCGCTCTTCCTGTTGGCTGGTACCATCGCGGCTGCCGCCGGAACATCGGACATCAATAAAATGGGGGGCATGATACGCTCTCATCCGGTTCTTGGCTGGATGTTCTTCCTTGCCGGTCTTGTACTCGCAGGTGTGCCGCCATTCAGCGGCTTTATTGGAAAGCTGCTTCTTGTAAGAGGTGCTTTTGAAAAAGGAGAAGCAGTTACTGTTATCATTATGCTGCTCACGAGCTTACTCATATTGCTTTCTATCGTGAGAGCTTTTATCCGTATCTTCTGGGGAGAAGGTGTAACTGTATCACAACAAAAGCGACACAGTGTAAAACGACTTCTGCCAGCTGGATTCCTAATGCTATTCACTGTATTCCTTGGAATTGGTGCAGAAGTGATTCTGCCAACAGTCCAGCAGATAGCTGACTATCTTCTTGATCCGCAGGAATATATCGATCTCGTATTGAAGGGGGGCCGTTAAATGGCTTTTCAAGTTTGTATAAACCTATTGATTGCCTTCATGTGGATGTTCCTCGGAGAGTCCTATAGTATTTCCGGCTTCGTAACTGGTTATATCGTAGGTATCGTCTTATTATTCTTGCTGCGCCGTTTCCTGAAAGGCCCTTTCTACTTGTGGCGGGCATACAAGATTTTGGTATTGGCGATGATATTTATCAAAGAGCTGTTCCTCTCCAATTTCGAAATCACAAAACTTGTCTATGCCAGACGTCTGGATATCAATCCTGGTATCTTTACACTCGAGACAGAACTAGAAACTGATTGGGAAATTACCTTGTTGGCAACCTTAATCACGCTTACTCCCGGAACAGTTACTATGGCTGTTTCTCCGGATAAAAAGGAGCTATATATTCACGCCATGGACATCGTTGACATGAAGGACGCTGTTCATGCAATCAAAAATAGCTTTGAGAAGCATATCATGGAGGTGACACGATGAGCGCACTGCAAAATAATTTTGCCGATATTGTTCAGATAGTATCCATCATTTGCTTGATTGCTCTGAGTGTCTCTATCCTCTTGTTGATCATTCGTGTAATGAAAGGACCGACAAATGCTGACCGAGCAGTTGCTTTGGATGCCATCGGCGTTAATATTATGGCTTTTGCTTCCTTGCTTGCTATCATCCTGATTACACCAAACTTCAATGACATCGTCTTGTTAATCGGAATCCTGTTATTTATAGGGACAGTAGCAATTGCAATATATCTGGAAAAGGGTGATTTAATTGATACAGAAGACGATTGAAATTATCCTGAACCTCCTTGTAATCGTCTTTCTTTCAGGAGGCACATTCATCATGTTCACTGCATCTGTTGGCATTTTGCGGTTCCCTGACATTTATACAAGGCTCCACGCAGCGAGTAAAGGTTCGACACTTGGTGTTGCAGGAATTCTTATCGGCGCTTTTATCTTCCATTACACCGAGTATGGAATCATAAGCGGAAAACTGATTCTCGGTGTACTGTTCATCTTCCTTACTGCTCCTGTGGCAAGTCATCTGATATCCAGGGCAGCTCACCTTCGCGGAGCAAAGCCATATGGAACATTAAAGGATCAGTATCAAGAAGCAATCGATAGAGAAAAGCGGAGACAAAAGCAACAACGCAAATCAAAGTGAATGCCATCCGGCATTCACTTTTTCTTTTTCTTCAGGACAGACACGTTCAGAGCTTCCTTCACATACAGTGAGTGTATAGGCAATCTTGGAGATGTACAGGAGGTGCAATGAAATGAGTATTATTGGTGCTATCGGACTCCTAGTAAAGGAAGCGATGTTTTTTGTTTCCTATGTAAAGAATCATGCATTCCCTCAGCCTCTCCCTCCCGAGGAAGAAGCATTGCATATTGAAAGGATGCAGCAGGGGGATGAAACGAGCCGCAATAAGTTAATCGAACATAACTTGCGTCTGGTTGCACATATCGTGAAGAAATTCGAAAATACAGGCGAAGATGCGGAGGATCTCATTTCTATCGGTACTATCGGACTGATCAAAGGAATCGAAAGCTATTCGAGTGATAAAGGCACAAAACTCGCTACATACGCAGCTAGGTGTATCGAAAATGAGATCCTCATGCATCTGCGGGCCCTAAAGAAAACAAAGAAAGACATTTCTCTTCATGATCCCATTGGCCAGGATAAGGAAGGTAACGAAATCAGTCTCATTGATATCCTCCAAGCAGATAATGAAGATATCATTGAATATATTCAGCTGAATATGGAAGTGGAAAAGATCAAGGAATATATCGATATTCTGGATGGACGTGAAAAAGAAGTAATCATCAGTCGTTATGGGCTTAATAATGAAGAAGATATGACACAGCGTGAAATTGCGAAAAAGTTAAATATCTCCCGCAGCTATGTTTCTCGCATTGAAAAACGGGCTTTGATGAAGATCTTCCATGAATATTACCGCCAGCATCGCACATAAGTGTGTCAGTTGATTATACTTTAACAAGCTTGAAAAGGAGGTTATCAATATGTATGCAAATAGCTATTCTCCAAGTCACTACAAGCATCGAACCAGCACCGGCGTGCTTATTGCTGCCTTCCTCGTCCTGCTGTTTGTAGGAGGGGCTTATGCCTGGGAAAATATATGGGATTAAAAAAACTCCGGTTTATGCCGGAGTTTTAGCTTTCTAATTGTTTTTTCCATCGTTCAATCGCAAACCAGATAAGCACGCTTACGATAACACATCCGCCAGTCATGGCAAATAGGATATCTGCTTTATCTGAGGGTGCCAAATAAACATTGATCACCGATCCAAGGTATAAATAACTGCCAAGAATCAGAAGCGCCAATGCAAAACGACGGTAATCCGCAATCTTATCAATCAACTGCTGCTGTCTTCTATTCATCTTGTCGCCTCCTCATCCAATCTAGCAACATTGTAACATAAAAAAAGACAGCAATTACCTGGTAATTGCTGTCATAACTATTAGAAACGT
The DNA here is from genome assembly GCF_046592595.1 of Terribacillus saccharophilus. Taxonomy (GTDB): domain Bacteria; phylum Bacillota; class Bacilli; order Bacillales; family Amphibacillaceae; genus Terribacillus; species Terribacillus saccharophilus_C. Next base: position 125,843 of record NZ_JAWVPF010000003.1, read on the forward strand.
TCAACCATCTTCATGATCAGCATAGCTGCATTACGTGCAGCTTGGTCAAGGAAAGCATCAAATGATACGGATGATTCTTTACCTGCTATATCAGACAACGCCCGCACAATGACAAATGCTGTGCCGTAGTGATACGCTACCTGAGCCACTGCAGCAGCCTCCATTTCCGCTGCCAGCATGGCAGGGAACTTGTCCCGCACAAATGCAACGCGGTCAGGATCAGACATAAAACTATCACCCGTCGCAATAAGTCCGATTTCTGCGTTCGTATCAGGGAACTGATCGATCACACTCTTCGCTAGCTGCACTAGCTGCTGATCCGCTTGAAAAGCTGGCGGCATCTGCGGTACTTGACCGTATGCATAATCGAATGCTGTAACGTCCACATCATGATGGACAACAGAATCAGAGATGACGATATCCCCCACTTCCAGATTCGCTGCAAAACCGCCAGCAGAACCTGTATTGATGATTCCTTCCGGTGCATATCGTTCAATCAGCATAGCTGTTGCGAGTGCTGCATTCACTTTTCCGATTCCTGATTTAAGCAGGACAACTTGTTTCCCAGATAGTGTGCCTTCTGTAATTTCATAACCTGCAACGATTACTTCCTTTTTGTTTGCCATTGTTTCTTTCAGTAATGCTACTTCTTCATCCATTGCTCCAATGATACCGATTGTCATCTGTATGCTCCTTTAGCTCTTCCTGTCGTTTTCTTTCAACACTTCCACTTTCGTTGCCTGCCAGCCTTCTCCATCCACCCAGCTTGCAAATACACGGAAGGTTTCTTCTGCATCAGGTGCGGAGACGGTCGCAATAATATCATTGCCGCCATTGCCATTGTTCTCTACCCACCAAGCTGTCATGGAAGCTGGATCCAATCCAACTGCCCCTCCGACTGCCTGCATCATTTCATTCCAGTCCTGCGTGCCTTTTTCAAAGGTTGTCGTATGTGTACCAGATTGCTCGGTACCTACCGGCTCCCAATCTTTCGAGTAAGCTTCCTTCACATTGTCATCCGAAGGTTCGGCTTCCTTTTTGTCTTCCTTTTCTTTTTTGTCGTCATCCTGCTTTTCTTCGTCAGCTTGCTCTGTATCTTCGCCATTGCTGGAATCATTATTGCCTTGAAGTTGTTCTGCGATGGATTTTTGGTTCTGTTCGTCAGCTGTCTGATTATCCATTGTCGGTTTATCATTCAAAACGGCTACGAGCAGCACGACGACTAGGGCGACACCCGCAATCGCCAGGACGGCGGTTAGCCACTTCCTAGGTTTTCTGCGTCTGTTTCTATTATTCAATCTGGAAAAATCCTGATTATTATCCGCCATGCTCATCCCTCCTCATTGGTCTCTATTATACTATGAACTGAGGCGAAGCCAAAGTCATATTATACGTTCTTTTTCTTTCGATGATTTTGTTGAAGCATCTCTAATTTTGACATACTGGAAGGATATTGTGCATATGTATCTAACTATATAAATTAGAAAAGCAGGTAGGACTACTTTGATCAGTCATCAGTGTTCCTGTGGATGGGGAGGAAGATAAACGTGATGAAAGTGACAAGAATGGATACGAACCTTTGGGGCCACGAATCGTTCGAGTATGTCGGCTATGACAAGGAAGCCGAAACCTTCTCTATCTTCTTATCGGAAGAATGCTGTTTATCTTTTACTAGTGTGAAAGAACAAGTTGTCTTTTCTTTTCTGCTTGCACTCGACAAAGAAAGTTTTATCCTGCAAAAACTTATACCCTTTTTCCCGTTCGAGAAATCTTCTGCACAGATATTTCATCAGGCTCAATAACAAAAGCTGCTTCCATAGCATTCGGAAGCAGCTTTTGTTTTGTGACTATTCTACTTTAGTAATTTTGACCTGTATGTCGCCGCCTGGTGTGGAGACCGTTACTTCTTCACCGACTTCATGGCCGATCAAGCTTTTAGCAATTGGTGAATCGTTTGAAATCTTTCCTTCAAACGGATCCGCTTCAGCACTTCCGACGATTGTATAGCTTTCTTCGTCCCCGTCTGGCAGTTCAATGAAGGTAACTGTTTTACCCATTCCAACCATATCAGGATTATCTGTATCACTTTCAATGATCACTGCATTGCGGATCATATTTTCTGTTGTAGCGATTTTGGACTCGACAAATGCCTGCTCGTCCTTCGCCGCATCATATTCGGAGTTCTCGGACAAGTCACCGAAGCCGCGTGCGATTTTAATACGCTCGACAACCTCTTGACGACGAGTTGTCTTCAGATACTCCAACTCCTCCTCCAGCTTCGCCAAACCTTCATTCGTCATGTAATATTGTTTTTCTGTAGCCAATTCAACCACCCCTTGAGCTCTAAAAGATTCTTTCCCTTTGCCTAACTTCTATAGCGTTTTCATGCATATTCCATACTATGGCAGATTCCCGCCGAAAATTCAATACTTATCTGTACAAGTCACGTGTTGCGGCCAGAGAGGATCGTTTCGATCTTCGCAGACATCAAGTCGATGGCTACGTGGTTCTCCCCGCCTTCTGGAATGATAATATCTGCATACCGCTTCGTTGGTTCGATGAATTGCAAATGCATCGGCCGTACTACATTCACATATTGCTCAATCACGGAATCAATCGTCCGCCCACGTTCCTTGATGTCACGCAGCAAACGCCGGATAATCCGAAGATCTGCATCTGTATCCACGAACACTTTTATATCCATCATATCACGAAGTCTTTCGTCCTCAAGGATCAGTATGCCTTCCAGGATGATAACGTCCTTCGGCTCGACTGGTATTGTCTCTTCAGAACGTGTATGGATTTTGTAATCATAAATCGGCTTCTCAATCGATTGCTGTTCTCCAAGTGCCTGTAAATGCTGCATCAACAGTTCATTATCAAAGGCGAATGGATGATCATAGTTTGTATTGAGACGTTTTTCGAACGGAAGATGAGACTGATCCTTGTAATACGAGTCTTGCTCAATCACTAGAATTGTCTTATCTGTAAACCGTTTGTAGATGGATCTAGTGACAGACGTCTTCCCTGATCCCGATCCTCCCGCAACACCGATAATGATAGGTTTCTTTGCCATTGCTCCTGCTCCTCTTCCTACTGCCTCGTTCATTTTTTCTTCACACTGACGGCAACTCCATCGCCTACAGGCAGGATCGTCGTGTGGAACGCTTCATGCTCGAATAACCAGTCGTTATATTTACGGATCTTCTTTGCGATATTAGCTATGCGAGGTGTAGCTTCACTATCGTCAGCCACGTATCCTTTAAACAGGACATTGTCACTGATGATGACACCACGTTCACTCAGCATATCACTATAGGCTTCGAAGAAACGCTGATATTGACCTTTTGCTGCATCAATAAAGACGAAATCATACGGTGCATGCTCTCTGATTTTGTCTTCCAAATCGAATGCATCGCCTTTTAGGATCATGATATCATCCTGTGCACCTTGCGCTTGGATATGTGTGACTGCTTGGTCATAGCGGACGTCATCGCGTTCGACAGTCACAATCCGGACATCGGGTTTCGCGTAGCGCATCATTAGTGCTGAATAGCCGATTGCCGTACCAATTTCCAATATTTTATCTGGCTGATGGAGCCGGATAAGCTGCATCAAAAATTGGATACCAAGCGGTTCCATTATCGGTACACGATCTTCAGCAGCAAGCTCTTCCAGTTTCTTTGCCCAATCTGGTGAGGACTCTACATGCTCCTCCAAGTACCCCATTATTGCTTGTAACATATCATTTCCTCACTTTACCTGCTTACTCGTCCAAGTGCATATGCTTCTCAATCAGTTCTTCATGTTCATCAAATGTCCGCGCATAATAAATTTCTCCATCATCTCCGGCAAGGAAATACAAATAATCGGATTCTTCCGGCTCGACGACAGCTTCAAGCGCATTCTCTGAGAAATTGCTGATCGGACCGGCAGGAAGCCCTTTTATTCGATATGTATTGTAAGGAGAATCCACTTCAAGATCCTTGTAATACACGCGGGATTTATGTTCTCCCAATGCATACAGCACAGTTGGATCCGTCTGCAGCCTCATATCATCTGCGAGACGATTATAAAAGATTCCGGCAATCTTCTTGCGCTCATCTTCATTCCTTGCTTCGTTCTCGACAAGCGAAGCGAATGTCAGTGCTTCGTGCACAGTCAACTTCTTCTGTTTGAATCCATCCAGATACGGTGAAATGATTTGCTGGGACTTATCCAGCATCATATGGACAACCTTATCTACAGAGATATCATCTGAAGAAGTAAAGTTATAGGTGGCCGCAAATAAATAGCCTTCAAGCGGATAACGTATATCTTTATTCAAGATATCCTCAGTCAGGATATCCGGATATTCATCTATCAATTGCTTGATATAAGCTTCATCCTTCATCTTATCCAGGAAAGCCTGCTGGTCTATACCCAATGCTCCAGACAGGATTACGCTGATTTCCTCAATATCGGACCCTTCTGGAACAGCAGCAGATGCAGAGGGGGTATTACCCGCCTCTGGATCGTTCAGTTCATCGACGACCTGCTGCATGGACATGGAAGGGGAAAGCTCATAATTCCCCGCGCGGAAGTTGGCTTCACCAGAAAACTTCACATACAGCCTGAAAATGAAAGCATTTTTTATCAGACCTTGCTCCTCCAGGGATTGACCTATTGAGCTAGCAGTTGCTCCCATAGGAACTTCGACAACTTGTGTTGTATCATTGTCTGAATCAACAGCTTTCATACTGGCATTTACGTAGATAAAGGTTCCGAGTGCACCAATCAATAGAAGTACGATTATTACGGATACGATCATTAAAACTATTTTCCGCACGACGCTTGCTTCCTCCATTCTTCTGTCCCGATTCTGTTGAAAAAGATCATCATTCGAGGCAGTCAAGCTATCTTTCCTCCTTTATCCGCCTTATTATACAACAAACGTCAAGCGGGTCTCCACCCGTCCGACAATTTATGCGGATAAAGCTGCAAGAAAAAATCCTCTCTGCCTTATCGGAAAGAGAGGACTGCCTATTACAAAATTAGATGCCGTCTTCCTCATCAGTAAGTGTATTCAGCATTTCTTCGACCATTTCCCATTCTTCCTCTGTGTCGATCTGGAATAAAGTCAGATCTTTGTCATCGCCTTTTTCTTCGTAGCGGAAAGCGAACACCTCTACTTCATCATCCGCATCAGCTTGTTCAGCTGGTACGACTGCAATATATGAGTGTCCAGTTTCATCCACGTCGAAGTTGAACAATACTTCGAATAAATGTTCCTCACCGTTTTCGTCCGGGATAATGATACGTTCTTTTTCTTCCAATGCCATGTGGCTACACTCCTTATTGTTTCGAATCCAGAAAGCCTTGCAGAATCATAACTGCTGCCATCTTGTCGATTACTTTCTTGCGTTTCTTACGGCTGAGGTCCGCTTCAAGCAGCACACGTTCTGCCGCCATCGTCGTAAGACGCTCGTCCCAAAGCACCGTTTCGAGATTGAATTCATCCTTGATCCATTGGGAGAAAACTTGCGAAGCTTCTCCCCTTGGACCGATTGTACCATTCATATTCTTCGGCAAACCAATGACTGCCCTGCGGACATCGTGCTGCTGAATGATCTGTTCCAATTCATGCCTTGCTGTTTCGTAATCTGCTTCATTCCAATGGATCGTAGTCAGACCCTGAGCGGTCCATCCAAGTCCATCGCTGATTGCTACCCCGATCGTTTTGGATCCGACATCCAAGCCAATCGTCTTTAGTATGTCAGTCATGATTTATTCTGTTCCAAATAAAATTTTACCAGTTGTTCCACAATCTCATCGCGCTCCATGCGGCGGATCAGATTTCTGGCATCCTTGTGCCGGGGAATATAGGCTGGGTCCCCAGACAGAAGATAGCCGACAATCTGATTAATTGGATTGTAACCTTTTTCCCGCAATGCTTCGTATACGGACATTAGTACTTCCCGGACATTCTCGTCTATTGGTTCTTCCGGAAAGTTGAATTTCATCGTTTTATCCATCGAACTCAAGTGAAGCCACCTCGCTTAAATTGCCAGTCTTTTTTTCAGTATATACTTTTCTGTCGGATTTGGAAAATCAAAGCTGCTCTTCGACATATACTGCAGCATATGCGAGTGCATCCGGCACTTGATCCGGATTTTTACCGCCGGCCTGTGCCATATCCGGGCGACCGCCTCCGCCGCCGCCGCAACGTTTCGCAGTTTCTTTAATCAGGTTACCGGCATGCAGACCGCGTCCGATCAAGTCTTTGGAAACGCCGGCCGCAAGCTGTACTTTTCCTTCAGCTGTTGCTGCCAGAAGGATCACGCCGCTATCCAGCTTTTGTTTCAGATCATCGACCATACCGCGAAGCTGGTTCATGTCCGCAACATCCACTTGCTCCGCAAGAACTTTAACACCCTTCACTTCTTGTACTTTATCAAGGATATTACCCGCTTCCAGCTGAGACAGTTTGCTGCGCAGGCTGTCGCGTTCACGCTGCACTTCTTTCAGATCCGCAAATACGGCTTCGATCCGGGAAGGCACTTGTTCGTTTGCTGTTTTTAGTTCTCCTGCTGCTTGAGACAGAATCTGCTGCTGCTGCTGTGTGAAACGATATGCTTCTTTTGAAGTGACTGCTTCAATTCTGCGCGTACCTGCACCAATGCCGCTTTCGGAAACAATCTTGAATAGTCCGATTTGGGATGTGTTTCGAACATGTACACCGCCGCATAGCTCAAGGCTGTAGTCACCGATTTGAACAACACGAACAACATCGCCGTATTTCTCACCGAACAGGGCCATGGCGCCCATTTCTTTCGCATCGCTTAAGCTTTGGTATGACGTACTGACAGCAAGCTCATCCCAGATTTTTTCGTTGACGATTTCTTCTATCTTTTCCAATTCTTCTTTTGTTACTGCATTGAAATGAGAAAAGTCGAATCGAAGACGATCAGGAGCAACTAAAGATCCTGCCTGGTTTACATGTGTACCTAATACATCTTTCAATGCCTGATGCAGCAGATGTGTCGCTGTATGGTTTTTGACTACATGCTGACGTCTGCTTGTATCAACTTTTGCATGGACGTTTTCCTTCACCTGGATCTGACCTTGCTTCACTATTGCTTGATGCAGATTTTGACCTTTTGGTGCTTTCTTGACTGCTTGTATGAAAACAGTCGCTGTTTCCGTGGTCACCCAGCCTTCGTCCGCCACTTGTCCGCCGCTTTCTGCATAGAATGGCGTTTCTTCCAGGATGAAGAATATTTCATCTCCCTCAACAGCTACATCAGCAAGCTGCTTATCTTTTACGATAGCAAGAATCGCTGTGTCTGTTTCTGTGCGGTCATAGCCGATAAAAGTGCTTTCCGCTTCTACTTCCTGAAGGACGCTATCTTGCACATGCATGCTGTTCACTTTTTGGCGTGCATCACGCGCACGTTCCCGCTGCTGCTGCATTTCTTCTTCGAAACCTGCTTCATCGATCGTGAAGCCTTCTTCGCTGACATATTCCTCTGTGAGCTCTTTCGGGAAGCCATACGTATCATATAGCCGGAATACTTCTGTTCCAGGGAAGACATTACTGCCTTTTTCCTTCTCTTCTTCTACGATTCGGTTAAGGATAGTCAGACCATCCGCAAGTGTTTCATGGAAACGCTCTTCCTCTGTTTGGATAACCGTTTCGATAAAGTCACGTTTTTCAAGGATTTGCGGGTAGAAAGCATCCATGATTTCACCAACAACTGGTACAAGCTCTTTCATGAACGGCTTTTCGATGCCGATGTTCTTTGCATAACGTACTGCACGACGGATCAAACGGCGGAGTACATAGCCGCGGCCTTCATTGGAAGGAAGCGCTCCATCACTGATAGCAAAGGACACCGTACGGATATGGTCGGCAATAACTTTGAATGCCGTATCTTCTGCTGCTGTTTCCCCATAGCCCTTTTTAGCAAAAGTAGCTGTCTTCTCGATAATCGGCATGAAAAGATCTGTTTCAAAGTTTGTTTTTGTATCCTGAATGACACAAACCATACGCTCCAGACCCATCCCTGTATCGATGTTTTGTTTTGGAAGCGGCGTATATGTGTGATCTGGATTATGGTTGAATTGACTGAACACAAGGTTCCAGATTTCGAGATAGCGCTCGTTCTCCCCGCCAGGATAAAGTTCTGGATCAGATGAATCGTTACCGTATTCTTCACCGCGATCATAGAAAATCTCAGAGTTCGGACCACTAGGGCCTTCCCCGATATCCCAGAAGTTTTCTTCTGTACGGATGATGCGCTCTTCTGGCAATTTAACAAGATCACGCCACATTTGATATGCTTCTTCATCTTCCGGATGTACCGTAACGGATAGACGTTCTGGATCAAAGCCGATCCATTTCTTATCTGTTAGGAACTCCCATGCCCAAAGGATTGCTTCTTTTTTGAAATAGTCCCCAATCGAGAAGTTTCCAAGCATTTCGAAGAACGTATGATGGCGGGCAGTGAAGCCTACATTTTCAATATCATTTGTACGTATGCTTTTCTGTGCATTCACGATACGTGGATTCTCAGGCACAACTCGTCCATCAAAGTATTTCTTCAGCGTTGCGACGCCACTGTTGATCCACAGCAAGGAAGGATCTTCAATCGGTACAAGCGAAGCACTTGGCTCGACACTATGTCCTTTCTCCTTGAAGAAATCGAGGAATTTCTGTCTTACTTCAGCAGACGTTAATCTTTCCATAAAAAAATGCCTCCTTTATTATGTAAACACACAAAAAACTCCCGATCCTGCCATATGCAGGGACGAGAGTATGATCGCGGTACCACCCTGATTATAGACCCAGTGTTGGTCTATCACCTTTAGGCGCAGATAACGGTGCGCAGCCGATAAGGATTAACTCAGAGCTCCAGTATAGCTTTCCATCACACTTTTATGGAGATTCTTCCAGCCCAGGGAATCTCCTCTCTTGATAAAAGGACGTCATGTACTTGTACCTTCATCGCTTTTCGCTATAAATCTAAGCGTTAGTATAGATAAAAAAGCGGATTTTGTCAAACATCCGCCTCCTTAGCTGTATCCAAGCAAGCTTTTATGATCGTAAGACAAGGGACAGCAGCGATCATACCAATGATACCTCCAAGTTCCCCGCCTACAAGCAAGGCAAAGATAATCAGAAGCGGATGGATATGGATGCTTTTTCCCACTATGAAGGGAGAAAGCAGATTCCCTTCAATCAATTGGATGATAAAAACCATTATTCCAGCCAGTAGAGCCGTTTTGGGGCTGATGGTTATTCCGACAAGTATAGCAGGGATTGCCCCAATGATCGGACCAAAATACGGGATGATGTTCGTTGCTCCTACCAGTAACGCCAATACCAAGGAATATGGAAGCTTGATCAGCGTGAATGCGGTCCAGGTCAGAAGACTGACGATGCAGCTGACAAGCAGTACTCCGCGGATATAATAGCCTAAATTACTATCGATGCGCAGCACTAAGCTTTTTACCTTGCCGCGATAACGGCGAGGCAGCAGCATGAGGCCCGCTTGGCCGATTTTATCCGTATCTTTCAGCATATAAAACACGATAACTGGTGTAACGACAAGAAAAATAACTACCTGCGGCAGCTTGTTCCATATATGCAGCAAGTCTTTCAAAAATCCTTCCGCACGCAGTTCCAAGCCATGCAGAATGCTGTCCATTTGATCATGCACTGTTTCGGGAAGGAACGCCGTCCGTTCATACATGAATTGTACATAATGATCATAGCGCTGCGTCAATGCCGGCAAATTATGGCTGAATTCTTTTACCTGACTGATCAGTACCGGAAAGCCCTTATAAAGCAGGAACCCGGTAAGACCGAAAAACAGAGTATAGATAATCAGAACCGACAGCCAGCGCGGCAGTCGCCACGCAGCAAGAAAATCGATAATTGGATGAAGCAAATAAGCAATCAAACCTGCGATGATGAATGGCAGGAATAGTCCGCCTAAAAATAGCAGAAACGAACGATAAAATGGATATAATTTGATAAGCAGAAAACAAAGCAGCAAGGCGACGACAACCGTCACCATCCATAGGAGAACGCGATAAAGACGGGATCCCTCTTTCATATTGCTAGAATGATGCGCCGTCGCATTTCCGTTCTTCATCCGTGAACAAATCATCAAGGGAACTCAACGAGCCATCTTCCTCTACTTGATGCAGGGAGAGCATCTCATCTTTATACGACAGTTCGATAAAACAGCCCCAGCAATAATATTGTTCAGGTCCTATCTTTCCGATATCTTTGCTGCTGCAATTCGGACATTTCAACATGTTGGATCACTCCAAATCCTTTTTACATGTTAGAATGTCCAATTATTTCCTCGTATATACTACATGAAATCGTAAGGAGAAATATCTTCCTGCTCAGCTTCTGCCTCGCGCAGCATCCGATCAATCTCATCTCCCACTTCGTGGAATCCTCCAAGATGCTCCACAAGGGAAGTATAGCGCTGGTTCGTATCTTCTGTTTGGATTCCTTGCAGAAAGGCCTGTTTTTCCCCAACTAGGATCAAAGAACGCTGCGCCCTTGTAATCCCAGTGTATAGCAGATTTTTACGGAGCATTCTGCGATAGCCAGGAACAACAGGCAAAATAACGATTGGAAATTCGCTGCCCTGGGATTTATGGATCGAGATACAATATGCATGCATCAAATTCAATAAGTCCTTGCTTTCATAGACAACTTCTTTTTCCTCAAAGGCAACGACTAGCTGTTCCTTTTGCTCGATATTTTCTTCTTCCCGGAACAACGCGACTACCTCACCGATGTCTCCATTGAAGACACCTTCCTCTGGATCATTCACAAGCTGGATGACTTTGTCACCCTTGCGGAAAATGACATCTTTAGCTGCCATTTCCCGCTTCTGCTTGTCCTTTGGATTTACCAGCTGCTGAAGCTGCTTATTCAATTCATGAATGCCTGCCTGCGAGCGATACATCGGTGCCAGCAGCTGTACATCGCGCATATCCCAGCCTTTTTCGACAGCGCGGCCAACAATCTGCGTGATCACATCGACTACTTGATGCTCTCGGCAAGGAATGAAATTGAAGTCCTTGTCCTTTTCCAGTTCGTCTTGCGTTAGTGTCCCATTTTTGATCGCATGGGCAATCGTGATGATTTTCGATCCTTCTTTCTGGCGATACACATCTTTCAGCATCACACGCGGTACAGCTTCTGAGCGAAGCAAATCAGACAGCACTTGCCCAGGACCGACGGAAGGCAATTGATCCTCATCACCAACGAGGAGTACTTGCATATCATCTGGAATGGCTTTGAACAATCTGTTTGCCAGCCAAATATCAACCATCGAAAATTCGTCGACAATCAGCAGCTTTCCAGCCAGCGGGTTATCTTCATCCCTTTCAAATGAGTCGTTCCCGTCCCACCCTAACAAACGGTGGATGGTGCTGGCAGGAATATTCGTTGACTCATGCATCCGCTTGGCTGCCCTTCCGGTTGGAGCAGTCAGGACGAATGGATAACTCTCATCTTTATCTTTGTAGTCCTTCGGATCAAGGGAAAGTTCATGTATTTCCGCATATGCTTTGATAAATCCTTTGATAACTGTTGTTTTACCGGTCCCTGGTCCACCGGTCAATATCATTACCTTTGATTGCAGCGCCTGCTCGATTGCTTCAAACTGTTCCTTCCCGTAACTGATCGTCTCCGCTTCCTCCAGCTTGCCGATTATCTTCAGAAGCTCTGCCTGGACAATTTCCGTCTCGGTTTCTTTTTCGGTCAACCGCTGCATATGGCTGCAGAAGCCTGTCTCCGCAAAGTACAGCATCGGATGATAAACACGATCTTCCTGTTTGACTACCTTTTTCTGCGCATGCAGCACACCAAGCTGTTCTTCAATCTGATCAGCACCGATGCCAAATTGCGCACTGCGCAAAAGCACAGATGCTTGTTTCAGGACTTCCTCATTCGGCAAATAAACATGACCTGCCTGCATGCTGTCTTGCAGCACCATCAAACATGCCGCCTGCAGGCGACTGTCATGGTCCATCGCGAGGTTATTCTGACGGGCTGCTTCATCTGCCCGGTGGAAACCAAATCCTTCAATGTCAAATACATATTGGTACGGATCTTTCTCCAGTACTTGAATTGCTTCATCCCGGTACACTTTATAGATTTTCTGTGCAAGCTTCAGCCCGATACCGTACTTCGACAGATGCACCATCACGTGATCGAAGCCTTGATGCGTACGGAGGTCATGAAGAAACCGTTCTTTCTTTTCCTCATTCAGCCCTTGAATGCCGTCAAGCAAATCTGCATTTGACAGAACATCCGCTATCGCATTTTCACCGAGCTTTGCCACAATTCTTTCAGCAATCCGTTTTCCGATACCATAGAACAGATCACTGGAAAGGTATTGAATGAGCCCATCCTTTGTTTCCGGTACATATCGCTTGTATTCTGTTACTTCATACTGTTCACCGAATCGTTTATGGTTGACCATCGATCCATAAAACAAATATGGCTCGCCTTGGTCCAGTTCCCCTATATACCCTTTGATGACGATATCCTTTTCCTCAATCGTCTCATTTGTTTCCAATACCTTAATCCGGACAATGGAAAACTGTTCTTCTTCTTTCCGGAAAATCGTATGCAATAATTCACCTTTCACAAAGCCTTTTGGGCTCTCGGCAGTCTCCCCATATTCCATACGCCTGTGCTCCTTACTCTTCGTTCTCGATTTGCTCCATAATCAATTCAATCTGCGCTTTTCCGTGCATGGCCATTTCATGATCAGGCTGTGCTTCGAGCGCTTTATCCATATATTCCAGCGCTTTTTCAAACTGCTGCTGATACAGATATGCGACACCTACATTATACAAGGCATCACTATGCTGTGGACTCCATTCCAGGAGATCAAGCAGCACTTTTTGCGCTGTATCGATTTCCCCTGCGGTTGCAAGTGCCAAACCATATTGGAAGACGATAGCTGCATCGCGGTCTTCAAGTTCTGCAGCACGCTGCAAATATGGAAGTGCAAGCTTTTCTTGTTCCGTCTGCTGCAAGGACATACCCAGCAGATAATGGACATCTCCTTCATCCAGACCAAGTTTCACAGCTTCCATCAGATGCTGGATCGCTTTATCATACATTTCTCCAGTATAATACATACTTCCAAGACCGTAATACGCTGTCGCAGCTTTCCCATCAAGCTCAATGGCGCGTTGGAAGAAACGCTCTGCTTTCTCCAATTCGTTCATCCGCATCAGCAAATTCCCGAAATTGACGTATCCAACTGGATCGTTTGGGTTTTCTTCGATAGCTAAATTAAAGTGCTTGGCAGCTCCCTCTAAATCCTGCTTCTGCAAAGCCTCTATTCCTGATTTTATATGATCCATTGTTTCACTCCTCTATGTAAGGGAAACCCTTGCCATAAGACAAGGGTTTCTGTTTTAACCGACGTATTCAAGCTGTTGTTCGTTCTTGATGATATCATCGATTGTACCGCCGCCAAGACATACATCTTCGTCATAAAAGACGACTGCTTGTCCTGGTGTGATCGCGCGCTGCGGTTCATGGAAATCGACGCGTACTTTGTTATCACCGATTGGTGTAACCGTTACTTTGCTGTCTTTTTGACGGTAACGGAATTTAGCAGTTACCGTAATCGGTTCAGTTAGTTCTTTTTCGGAAACCCAGCTCATATCTGTTGCTATCAGCGCATCAGAGTACAAACTTTCATGATCGAAACCTTGTTCAACATACAAGATGTTCTCTTTCAGGTTTTTTCCGACAACGAACCATGGTTCGCCTTCTCCGCCGATACCAAGACCTTGACGCTGTCCGATTGTATAATACATAAGACCGTCATGTTTCCCTTTGACGACACCATCCAGTGTGGACATGACACCAGGCTGTGCTGGCAGATACTCGCTTAGGAAGCTTTTGAAGTTACGCTCCCCGATGAAGCAGATACCAGTGGAATCTTTTTTCGTTGCTGTAGCAAGATTGTTTTCCGCTGCGATACGGCGAACTTCTTTCTTGTCCATTCCGCCTAGCGGGAACATGACTTTAGAAAGTGTGGATTCTGTCAGCTGGTTCAGGAAATACGTTTGGTCTTTGTTTTCATCCAGCCCACGGAGCATAACAGTTTTGCCGTCACGCTCTTCGACTTGCGCATAATGTCCTGTTGCCAAGTAGTCGGCTCCTAGAGACATAGCGTGATCCATGAAAGCTTTGAATTTGATTTCTTTGTTGCACATAACATCCGGGTTCGGTGTACGTCCAGCTTTGTATTCTTCAAGGAAGTATGTGAATACTTTGTCCCAATACTGCTTTTCGAAGTTCACCCCGTAATATGGAATACCGATTTGGTTAGCAACTTTTTTTACATCTTCATAATCTTCTGTAGCGGTACAGAAGCCATTTTCATCCGTATCATCCCAGTTTTTCATGAAAATGCCGACCACGTCGTAGCCTTGCTGTTTGAGCAGCAGGGCAGCAACGGAAGAATCGACACCGCCGCTCATACCGACGACAACACGAATATCTTTGTTTTCTTTCATCTTTGTCACTCCTTTCCTTTTGTTAGACGTTTTATAATAGCAGCGACTGTCTGTGCAGCCTCTGCAACGGATTCAGCTGTATTGCCATACCCGAAACTGAAACGGATACTGTTCGTAACACGTTCATCTTCACCGTACATCGTTTTCAGCACATGTGAAGGATCAACGGAGCCTGCTGTACAAGCACTGCCGCTGGATACAGTAACACCGGACAAATCAAAGTTCATCAGCAGAGATTCTACATTCGTCCCTGGAAAACTGATATTGACTATCCCAGCGGAACGCTGACCTGACTCCCCATTGATGGTAAAGTCGATACCTGTAAGCTTCAGCTCGGAAATGAATGTATCTTGAAGCAGCTGATACGCTGCTTTACGTTCCGACCTTTTTTGCATTGCCAATTCTGCTGCCTTGCCAAAACCAACAATGGAGGCAACATTTTCTGTTCCCGCCCGGCGTTTACGCTCCTGCTCCCCGCCGAACGTGATCGGTTTGATACGCACGCCATCGGCAACATACAAAGCGCCAATTCCTTTTGGTCCGTTAATTTTATGTGCTGAAACACTTAAAAGGTCGACTCCAAGTGTTTTGACATCGATCTCTTCGGTACCGTAAGCTTGGACAGCATCTGTATGGAAATAAGCAGGATGAGATTGAAGCAGGTCTCCAATCGCTTGGATCGGCTGCATCACACCTGTTTCATTATTGATCATCATTACAGAAACAAGTACCGTATCCGGTCGTAGAGCTGCTTGCAAATCTGCGAGCTTGACAGCTCCTGACGCATCGGCCGGCAGGTATGTCACCTCAAAACCTTGGCTTTCCAGATAGTTGGCTGCATGTAGTGTAGCATGATGCTCGATTGCAGTCGTAATAATATGCTTACCCTGTTCCCGGCAGGCATTCGCCACACCAATGAGTGCCATATTATCCGCTTCTGTGCCTCCGCTTGTGAAAATGATCTCTTTATCTGTTGCACCGATGCTTGCTGCAACCTTCTCACGTGCAATATCCACGATATAGCGCGCTTCACGGCCGAATGCATGAACACTTGAAGGATTGCCGAATGTGCCCTCCATCACTGGAATCATTGCTTGAATGACGTCCGGGTGCATCGGAGATGTTGCCGCGTGATCAAGATAGATTGGTTTCATAACTGCTTGCCTCCATTAAATATAAAACATATAAGGATCTTGGGTCTCATCATCTCCATGACGGCAAAGATCCTCTAAAGTTGTCGTATCCAATACGTCCCTTACAGCATCACGGATGCGCAGCCAAAGCTGCTGCTTAGCTGGCTCCTCCTCTTCGATTCCCTCGACAGGTGTAATCGGGCCTTCAAGTGTACGGATGATATCGCCAGCCGTAATTTCTGATGGCGGTGATGCCAGCATATAGCCGCCCTTGGCGCCGCGTATACTCTTGACCAGACAGGCATTCCTAAGCGGTGCAGCGAGCTGCTCCAAATAATGCTCGGACAATTTATTTTCTGTCGCAATAGTCTTCAAGGAGACTGGTCCTTCTCCATAATGCTTTCCTAATGCGATCATGATAGTCAATCCATATCGTCCTTTTGTCGATATTTTCATCTCTTAAAACTCCTCATAACTGCCTCAGTAATGTTCGGTTTCCAAAACAATAACGATTATTATACCAGAAAATATTATATCATGGATAGCAAGTGGCTTGCATTTTCCCTGGTCGCTGGATACGCTAAGACAAGCAGAAACAGGATGGAGGAATAATTATGGCCAGACAACCATTAGCATACCGCATGCGGCCGAAGGATATCAGCCAGATAATCGGCCAAAAACATCTCGTTGGAGAAGGCAAAATGATCCGGCGGATGGTGGAAGCAGATCGATTAAGCTCAATGATCCTGTACGGGCCGCCGGGGACGGGGAAAACGTCGATGGCCATCGCGCTTGCTTCCAGTGTCCAGATTCGGTACAAGCTGCTCAATGCGGTAGTGGACAAGAAAAAGGATATGGAAATCGCCGTTGAGGAAGCAAAGATGAGCGGCCAGCTCGTTCTTATACTGGATGAGGTCCATCGTCTCGACAAAGCGAAGCAGGATTTTCTTCTTCCGCATGTCGAGAGTAATTTGATTACATTGATTGGTTGCACAACAAGCAATCCCTATCATTCTATAAATCCTGCAATTCGGAGCCGGTGCCATCTGTTCGAACTGAACAGCTTGGAACCAGCGGATGTGAAAGAAGCGCTTCAAAGAGCTGTCCAAGATTCCGATCAAGGACTCGGCAACATGCAGCTGGACATAACAGAAGATGCACTGGAGCATTTTGCAAATGCATCAGGCGGTGATTTGCGAGCTGCATTGAACGGCCTGGAGCTAGCGGCTTATTCTACCCCTGCGCAGGATGGAATTGTCCATATCGATTTGGAAGTGGCGGAAGCTTGTATGCAAAAGAAAAGCTTCTCCCATGACAAAGATGGCGATGCCCATTATGACGTACTGAGCGCTTTCCAGAAATCGATACGCGGCAGCGATGTGAATGCAGCCCTGCATTATCTGGCTCGTCTGATAGAAGCAGGCGACCTCGACAGCATCGGCCGCCGGATGATTGTATGTGCCTATGAAGATATTGGGCTGGCCAATCCGCAAGCCGGCCCTCGTGTTTTAGCAGCAGTAGAAGCAGCTGAACGCGTCGGCTTCCCGGAAGCACGCATTCCTTTGGCTAACGCAATTGTGGAACTCTGTTTATCTCCTAAATCAAACAGCGCGTACAAAGGCATCAACGCTGCACTTTCCGATATCCGGTCAGGAAAAGTCGGCGAAGTGCCTGCTCATTTGAAAGACGCCCACTATCAAGGAGCTAAGCATATGGGCCGGGGCGTAGGTTATCAATATCCGCATGACTACCCAGGTGCATGGGTAGAACAGCAGTACTTACCGGACCTTCTTAAGAATAGACGGTATTATGAACCTGTCGATACTGGCAAGTTTGAACAAGCTCTCAAACAAGTCTATGAACGCGTGACAAAAAGAAAATAAGGTTATAGGTATACGAGCAGCAGTCTGCGGCAACAATGTGGCTAACAGTTTTTATTACTTTCTATGTTTGTAGATTAACAGATAAGAAATGGAGTGTTAGCCCATATGGTTAAAGTAAGACAAGATGCATGGAGTCATGAAGACGACTTACTGCTCGCCGAAACCGTACTTCGGCATATTCGTGAAGGAAGCACGCAGCTGAGAGCCTTCGATGAAGTAGGTGACAAACTGAATCGCACCTCAGCAGCTTGCGGTTTCCGATGGAACGCAGAAATCCGCAATCGCTACGAACAGGCCGTTGCCATTGCCAAGCGCCAGCGCAAAGAGAAAAAGCGTGCAGAACAAAGAGCACAAAAGCCAGCTGCTGCACCTGTTCATCAGCCAGTACCGGTGATGTCCGTGATGGACACACAACAAGCTTTCCCAATTACAATGGATGAAGAAACAGCCCGCTTCGAAGCAGAAATTGCACAAGAGACATTCATAGTCGGTGAACATACCGAAACAGAGAATGACAGCAGCGAGCAAACGGCTGAACTGAATCTGTCTCAAGTAATCGGCTATTTGCAATCTTTGGAGCAAGGTTATCAAACTAGTGAAACAAGCCGGCATACCATACACCAGCTGGAAGCGGAGAACCATAATCTCCGTCAAGTAAATGAAAAGCTTACAGAAGAATGCGAGAGCTTGAAAAATCAGCTGAAAACGATGAAAGCAGATTATCAGGTGCTTATCCAAATCATGGATCGTGCCAGGAAAATGGTTATCTTCGATGACCAAGATGCTTTTGCTCCTCCGGCTTTTCGGATGGACAAAAACGGAAACCTGGAACAAGTTGCTAAATAAAAAGCAGCACATACCCCATTAGGGTGTGTGCTGCTTTGTTCATTTTAAACGGAAAATAGCAATCCCGATCGTGCCGTCCTATTGAAGTTTTGAACCCGCTCTCCGCAGGTGGGTGCCCTGATTCACACTTTATGCGTCCACTCTATGGAGGCTTGCATGCCGCATGAAGACTTTCGGGCTCCCGTACTTCATTGTAATCGGTCAAAACATATGAAGAACGTACACATCAGGATTGCTATTTGATTATGGAACTATATTAGCATGGATAAACAGAGTTTTCAACTGCTAACTCTCTTTATTATGCTTCCTGCCCCGATTTTTTCTGGATATCCAAATACAGCTCATCCAGCTGCTTTTTGCTTACTGGATCCGGCGCATCTGTCAATGGATCCGTCGCAGACGCTGTTTTCGGGAATAGAATGGTATCCCGAAGATTAGTGCTGTTGGACAGCAGCATGATGAAACGATCATAACCAAGTGCAATTCCACCGTGCGGAGGAGCTCCTGATTCCAATGCATCCAATAGGAAGCCAAATTGCTCCTGTGCCTCTTCTTTCGTAAAGCCAAGAACCTCGAACATCCGGTTTTGCAGATCCATTTGGTAGATACGCTGCGAACCGCCTCCCAGCTCATAGCCATTGAGGACAATGTCATATGCTTCCGCTTTGACAGAAGCAGGATCTGTTTCCAGCTTGTCGATATCCGCTGCTGCCGGCATCGTGAATGGATGATGGGCTGCATAATAGCGGCCTTCTTCTTCGTCGTATTCGAACAAAGGCCAATCTGTCACCCATAGGAAGTTGAATTTCGATTCATCGATAAGTTCAAGCTCGCGACCTAATTTATTACGCAATGCTCCTAGGCTATCAAAGACCACTTTTGTCTTATCTGCAACGAATACCAGCAAGTCACCTGCTTCAGCAGAAAGAACGTCCTTCAGCTGGCCTTGGACAGTTTCATCAAGGAATTTCGCAATTGGCCCTTTCAAGCTGCCATCTTCTTCTGTCTTGACCCATGCAAGACCTTTTGCTCCGTAAATCTTAACAAAATCAGTTAGTGCGTCAATATCCTTGCGAGAGAAGTTGGAAGCCTGTCCTTTGACGTTAATTGCGCTGACGCGGCCGCCGTTTTGAATCGCATCCTGGAATACTTTGAAGTCGGCAGTTTTCACTGCTTGCCTCACATCTACCAATTCAAGTTCAAAACGTGTGTCCGGCTTATCGGAACCGAAGCGTTCCATTGCTTCTGCATAAGGCAAGCGCGGGAATGGCACTTGAACCTCAACGTCCTTCACTTCTTTCATTACGCGCTTCATCATGCGTTCTGTCATACCGATGATCTCTTCAGTGGACATGAAACTAGTCTCGATATCGATTTGAGTGAACTCTGGCTGACGGTCTGCGCGCAAATCTTCATCGCGGAAACAGCGAGCAATCTGGTAATACTTTTCGAAACCTGAAATCATCAGCAGCTGTTTGAAAAGCTGAGGAGATTGCGGAAGTGCATAAAACTCACCTGGATGCACACGGCTTGGTACAAGATAGTCGCGCGCTCCTTCTGGTGTGCTTTTCGTCAGCATCGGCGTTTCCATCTCGTAAAATTCTTCTTCGTTCAAGAAGTTTCTGATCGCTTGTGTTGCCTGATGGCGAAGACGGAATGTCTCCTGCAGCGGCTTTCTGCGCAAATCGAGATAGCGGTACTTCAAGCGGACATCTTCAGATGCATCTACATCATCCTCGATTTGGAATGCTGGGCTCTTCGCTTTGTTCAAAATGCTGATTTCTTCTGCGACAACTTCAACTTCACCAGTAGCCATGTTCTGGTTTTTAGTTGCTTCTTCGCGCTCCACAACTTTACCAGTCACACTGACGACGAATTCAGAGCGGATTTGCTCAGCAGTTTCGAGTGCTTCTTTGGATACATCAGGATTGAAAACGACTTGCACGATTCCGGAACGATCCCGGATATCAGCAAAAATCAGTCCGCCTAAATCACGGCGTTTCTGAACCCAGCCTTTGATTGTTACTGTTTCACCTGCATGGCTCGTTCGCAGCAGGCCAGCCTTTTGTCTTTCACTCATCCGCTTTTCCTCCATCCAGCTGTTGTTTGATCGTCTCAACAGCTTCCTTGATTGCTACTTCGTTCTGCTGTCCATCTTGCATATTACGTAAGGAGATAACACCTTTTGCCAGCTCATCTTCACCGAGGACAACTACGAATTTCGCCTGCTGGCGATCGGCAGCCTTGAATTGGCCCTTCATTTTCTTGCCAAGGTAGTCCTTATCTGCAGTCACTCCAGCTAAACGCAGCTGATATGTCAGCCTCGCTGCTGCTTGTTGGACAGCTTCGTCACCAAGTGCTACGACATACACGTCCGTTCCAGTTTTAACAGGCAATTCGATACCTTCTGCTTCTAACGCAAACAATAAACGTTCAATGCTCAATGCGAAACCGATACCTGGTGTAGATGGTCCGCCAACTTCTTCGACAAGACCGTTGTAGCGTCCGCCGCCTGTAAGTGTTGTAAGAGCACCAAAACCTTCCGCGTCACTCATGATTTCAAATGCTGTGTGATTGTAATAATCCAGGCCTCTGACAAGATTCGGATCTACTACATACGGAATACCGATTGCATCCAGATTCGCTTTAACAGCGTCGAAGTATGCTTTGGATTCATCATTAAGGTAATCATGGATGGATGGTGCGCTCTTCACTTTCGGGTGCTCCCGATCCTTCTTACAATCAAGTATGCGCAACGGGTTCTTTTCCAGACGGTTCTGACAGTCAGCACATAGCTCATCTTTGACAGGTGTGAAGTGATCGATCAGAGCTTTCCGGTGTGCTTCGCGGCTTTCTTTATCTCCTAGCGTATTGATGATCAGTTTCAATGATTTCAAGCCCAATTGCTGATAGCCGCTCATTGCCAAGCTGATTACTTCTGCATCGATTGCCGGATCTTCACTTCCCAATGCCTCAACTCCGAACTGAACGAACTGACGCATGCGTCCTTGCTGCGGTCGCTCATAACGGAACATCGGTCCATAATAGAACAGTTTTGTCGGCTGCTCTGGCTGACCATAAAGCTTGTTTTGTACATATGCGCGGACGACAGAAGCCGTTCCTTCTGGTCTAAGCGTCAAGCTGCGGTCGCCTTTATCCTTAAATGTGTACATTTCTTTCTGTACGATATCAGTTGTTTCCCCTACACCGCGAAGGAACAACTCTGTGTGTTCAAAAATCGGCACCCTTATTTCCTTGTAATTGAATCTGCTTGCCAGATCTGTCAGTACTTTTTCTGCATACTGCCACTTTTCTGATGTACCAGGCAAGATATCCTGTGTACCTCTTGGCGCTTTCATATCCATGTGATAACCTCCTCGACTAATGACCCAATCCCCGGATTCCTAAAAATAACGACAAAAAACCCCCGTCCCTTATAACACAAGGGACGGGAGTTTTTCCCGCGTTGCCACCCTAGTTGGATACAGCTGTATCCCACCTTGGTCAGTTAACGCCTGCTACGTCACTGTCTACTGCGTTGTTCGACAGTGATCCTAAGGAATGTCTTTCAGTTCGAAGCTGTGCCAGGCGCTTACAGCCAATGACGCCTGATCTCTGATCACAGTGATTTCGACTTACTCTTTCCCTCATCGGATTTCCGGTTTCTTTAGATTGTAATAATAGTACATGTTTGTAAGAAAGATTGTCAAGATTGTTTTAGCCGTTCTTGTAATTTTTTTCGTTCGATGCTGTTAGGTAATCCTGTGCAGTCGGGTATAAACAGATCATCCTTCATAGAAGCTGGCTCACCCCGAAGCCGGACAGCATCGAGCCGGGCTGCGGCGAATACATGCTGCTGCGCATTACTGCTTCGCAAGCTGATCACACCTTTTCGGATTTTTTCTCAACTAGTATTCTCGGTTCAAGCCTTTTTTATACAAAAAAAACAAGAAAGCTCTATGCTTCCTTGTTCGGTCGATCTGCGCTGTCCAGGATAATGGTAATCGGTCCTTCATTGATCAGCTGTACGTCCATATGCGCACCGAATTCCCCAGTTTCCACATGAATGCCTGCTTCCATGAGCTTTTGGTTGAATTGTTCGTAAAGCTTAATGGCAATATCCGGCTTAGCAGCGTCAGTGAAGCTCGGGCGGCGTCCCTTCCGCGTATCAGCATACAAAGTGAATTGGGATATCGACAGTACTTCCCCGCCGATTTGAAGGAGTGACTCATTCATCTTCCCATCAGCATCTTCAAATACGCGAAGGTGAATCAGTTTATTTACGATATAGTCAAGATCCGCTTCCATATCATCATGTGTGATGCCCACAAGCAGCATAAAGCCTTTTCCGATTTTTCCGATAACCTCTTCACGCACAGTGACGCTGGCTTCCTTGGCAAGCTGTGCTACTACTTTCATGTCTTGCGCCTCATTTCTCTATTGCAGCATTCTTGTAACTGTATAAATATCTTTGATTTGCTTGATCCGCTCTACGATTTTCCGAAGATGACCGATATTGTGAATCAAGATGGTCAGGTGGATTGTTGCTAGTTTATTCCGGTCGGATTTTCCGTCGACAGCAGTAATCTGTGTTCGCGTCTCATTGACTGCCTGCAGCACTTCATTCATCAATCCATGTCTGTCAAAAGCAGTAATCTCCAAGTCTACATGATACTGCTTCGAAATGGTTGCATTGTTTTCCCAATCGACTTGAAGCTTACGTGTTTGAGC
This sequence comes from Terribacillus saccharophilus, assembly GCF_046592595.1. GTDB lineage: Bacteria > Bacillota > Bacilli > Bacillales > Amphibacillaceae > Terribacillus > Terribacillus saccharophilus_C. The sequence goes on from NZ_JAWVPF010000003.1 coordinate 148,995, forward strand.
ATCTTCCGTCTGCATATTCGGACAGTCGCTGCGATGGACAGAAACGCCTCTTCCCTTCGTTATATAGCCGACAATTTCATCACCTGGTACCGGATTGCAGCATTTGGACAGACGAACTAGCATATTATCAACACCCTCGACACGTACCCCGGAATCCCGCTTGCGGCTTGAAGCAGCGGATTTGGACGCACTTGCCATCTTCGCTGTTTCGATCGTCTTCTCCATCACTTCTTCTTTTTCATACTGACGGCGCAGGCTCTCGGTAAGTCTGGTGGTAATCTGAGCTGCTGTTATACCTTGGTAACCAACAGCTGCATACATATCTTCTTCAGATGTGAAGTTGAATTTCTCGACTACCTTGCGAAGGTTGTCCGGCGTAAATACAAGCTTCAGATCGAAGCCAGACTGCTTGACTTCTTCTTCGACTAGCTCCTTGCCTTTGGCTACATTCTCTTCCCGGCGCTGTTTCTTGAAGAACTGTTTGATCTTATTGCGAGCATGCGTAGTCTGGGCAAGCTTGACCCAGTCCTGAGATGGTCCATAGGAATGCTTGGAAGTCATCATCTCCACAATATCGCCATTCTTCAGTTTATACTCAAGCGGCTCCATCTTACCGTTAATCTTCGCGCCAACCGTATGGTTACCCACTTCTGTATGGACTCGGTAAGCGAAATCAATCGGAACAGAACCCGAAGGAAGTTCGATCACATCGCCTTTTGGTGTGAACACATAAACCATGTCACTGAAAAGGTCGAGCTTAAGTGATTCCATGAATTCCTCCGCGTTATCCGATTCATTCTGGAAATCAAGAATCTCACGGAACCATGTCAGTTTCTCTTCAAATGATTTTTTCTGTGTGCTCGTGTTCAGCTGTTTGCCTTCTTTATATGCCCAATGGGCTGCGATACCATATTCTGCGATTTCATGCATTTCTTCTGTACGAATCTGCACTTCCAGCGGGTCGCCTTTTGGTCCGATGACAGTCGTATGCAATGATTGATACAAATTGAGTTTCGGCATCGCAATATAATCCTTGAATCTGCCAGGCATCGGCTTCCAGCATGTATGGATCACACCCAGAACGGCATAACAGTCCTTGATGCTCTTTACAATGACTCGAACCGCAAGCAGGTCATAGATTTCATTGAACTGCTTATGCTGATATTCCATTTTCCGGTATATACTGTACAAATGCTTTGGCCGTCCGAATATATCGGCATCGATATGAATATCACTAAGCTGGCTGCGAATCTGATCCATTACGTCGCCAATGTAGCTTTCCCGTTCATCGCGCTTTTGCTTCATCAGGTGGACGATTCGGTAATACTGCTGCGGATTCATATAGCGAAGTGCCGTATCCTCCAGTTCCCACTTGATCGTGCTGATCCCCAGCCGGTGAGCAAGCGGCGCAAAAATTTCAAGCGTCTCATTGGAAATCCGGCGCTGCTTTTCAGGTGACAAATGCTTCAGCGTACGCATATTATGCAAACGGTCAGCCAGCTTGATCAGAATAACCCGGATATCCTTTGCCATCGCAACGAACATCTTCCGGTGATTCTCAGCCTGCTGGGCCTGTTTTGACTTATATTTGATTTTCCCAAGCTTGGAAACACCATCAACGAGCATTGCAACTTCCGCATTGAAGGCCGCTTCCAATTCTTCGACCGTAACCGGTGTATCCTCCACTACATCGTGCAGGAAGCCGCCTGCAATTGTTTCAGCATCGAGTTCAAGATGAACTAAGATTCCCGCCACTTGTACAGGATGGATAATGTAAGCTTCACCGGAACGGCGGAATTGTCCTTCATGCGCTTTTTCGGCGAACTCATACGCTCTCCGGATAAAATCTATATGCTCGTCCGACAGATATCGGGCTGCTTCTTGAATGACCTCTTCGGCCGTGAGAACTTTTTCCTTTGGCATCTCTTTAGCTAAACTCCTTCTCATCGTCTGCATAAGCGACGAGGGTTCTAAACTGTCACATGTTATTTTTATAAGCTTAACAAATATCCAATCTATTCGACAAGTATCTGTTTCTTAAAATGAAACAAAGAGTGCCCCGAAAAAGGGCACTCCAGTTATGTTCGATATTATTCGTAGCTAGTCAGTGTAAGTACATCGTAACCATCAAGCTTATCTCTGCCGTCCAGATATGACAGTTCTACGAAGAACGCACATCCGACAACAATGCCGCCTAATTCTTCAACAAGCTTGATTGTTGCTTCGATTGTACCGCCAGTTGCAAGCAGGTCGTCCGTGATGAGGACGCGCTGTCCTGGTTTGATTGCATCTTTATGGATTGTCAAAACATTCTCGCCGTATTCAAGTCCATAAGCGACTTTGATTACTTCACGAGGAAGCTTGCCTTCTTTGCGGACAGGGGCAAAGCCGATATCCAATGCATAAGATACTGGGCAGCCAACGATGAAGCCGCGAGCTTCAGGACCGACGATCAAGTCCACATCTTTATCCTTAGCGAATTCCACGATTTCATTTACCGCTGATTTATAAGCCGGACCATTATCCATCAAAGTAGTGATATCTTTGAATCGGATACCCGGTTTCGGCCAGTCCTCTACGACTGTGATATATTTTTTATAATCCATTTACTGCTTCCTCCTCGATAACTTCCCCGCGTTCAAGTACGCGCTCCAGCCACGCTTTCAATTCTTTATAGCCGGAATAATATAAGATCTTCTCTACTTCTATCGCTTCCTTCAATCCCTGGTAGACCTCGGAGTCAGCCAGATCACGTTTGGAAGGATTTGGGCTGATTGAAATTTGATCCTTATCTAGTTTAACAAATTCCAGCTCAAAAAACACGTCGGAAATAAACTTGGTCCTTTCCGGACTCCAGCCCCTGCTGTTTTTCAGATAATCTTCGAGCTGGCGATAAAGCATTGTCTTCTGCTTCAGTACAAGGGCATAAAATATCTTAAATTGGTCACGATCCGGGAACCCTTGAAGATAGGCATTCTCCTTGACGTCATAACAAGCATAAATTAAATCTGGCTGTATATGCTGCAAGACATACGCAAGATCTGCCAAACGGCGGGGCAGGTCAGCGAGTATGACTGCCTTGGTATTGCCGGCCGCATTTGCAAGCCCTTCTGTTTCAAAATCAAGTACGCGAATTTGATCAGACAGCCAGCTTAAATCCGTATTCGGCCGGAACCGTACGACAGCTGTCTCTTCTGCGTCTTTGATTTGGACGACTTTCTGCAGCTGTCTGCTGCCTCTATGATCAAATAACTGCCAAGAGCGGATTGCCACATCTTCAATCAAAATCTGCGGTCTTTGTCTTCCGTTCCATTCATTGATAGACAATTCTCCGACAACTTCCAAATCATCTGCCGGAGTGAGGAATGGATAAAGCTCTCCTTGTCCGAAACATACACCATCCAACTGTACGCTGTCTTCTGCGAATACGAACTTAAGATGGTTTTTATTTGCTCCGATGAGCTTAACTTCCCGCATTGGTGACGTAAGCTTGACGAGCGGCTTTGGATTTTGCATTCCAAAAGGCGAGAGCTGAGCCATGTCCCGTATCAAATCGATCGATACATCACCGACGGTAACAGACAAGTCGATGGCAAGCGTTTGTTTGAAATCTTCCGCAGAGAGCGTTTCTGCTGCCATTTGATTCAATGCTTTTCGAAGCTTGGGCAATTGTTCCAATTCCAATGTCATCCCAGCTGCTTGAGAGTGTCCGCCAAAAGCGACGAAGTGGTCGCGAACTTGCATGCAATGATGGAATAAATCAAACGCATCTATGCTTCTGGCAGACCCTTTTGCCGTACCTTTTTCCGGATGGATCGCAAGCACTATCGCAGGCCGGTCGAAAGTACGCACCAATTTAGAGGCCACAATACCAAGAACCCCTTCGTTCCAGCCTTCTTTGGCAACGACGATGACATGACTGCTGTCTTCAGCAGACTGTTCCCTAACCATTGCTTCTGCTTCTTTGGCTATTTTAGCCACGATATTCTGTCGTTCCGTATTGAGTGATTGTATTTCCTCTGCCATTTCAGCAGCTTCCTCGTACGAAGCTGCAAGCAGCAGTTCAACAGCAAGGTCGGCATCCTGCAATCGTCCAACAGCATTGATGCGCGGACCGATTTTGAAACCGATATCCTCTTCCGTTACAACACCATCCAGTCCGCAGCTGTCCCTCAGCGCGCGGATTCCAGGCCTCGTCGACGCTGCGATCGCCTTTAATCCTTCTGCAGCCAGCACCCTGTTCTCATCTACAAGCGGCACCAAATCAGCAATCGTTCCGATCACAACAAGATCAAGCAGCTGCTTTGGGAAATAGCCTAGTAAATAATGTGCCAGCTTAAAAGCGACACCTACTCCTGCGAGCTCATGGAAAGGATAATCTGGCGAGCATTTTGGATGTACAACTGCGATAGCTTCAGGGACTGCTTCCTGCACTTCATGGTGATCCGTGATGATAAGATCGATTCCGATTTGTTTTGCTACTTTTGCTTCATGGTTCGCAGCAATACCGGTATCAACTGTCACAATCAACTGATAACCATTGTCCTTAGCAGCTCGGAAAGCTGCCTCGTTCGGTCCGTACCCTTCTGTAAATCGATTCGGAATATAATAATCACAGTCCGCTCCCAGTTCCCGTAATGCTTCCAACAAAACTACAGTGGATGAAACACCATCTGCATCATAATCTCCGAAAACCAGAATTTTTTCACCCTGCTCCACTGCAGCATGGATACGTTCCGCTGCAACATCTATATCAGAAATAAGTTCCGGGCTGTGTAGGTCCTCAAGAGACGGATGAAGGAACCGTTTTGCAGCCTCGACCGATGTAATTCCGCGCTGTATGAGCAGCTGCTCCACAAGCGGAGAAACACCTAAGCCCATCGGCTCGTAGGCTAAAGGGCTGCTGCTATTATCCTTCCATCTCATTCTGCTTTCCAACATAAAAAAAGACCCCCTAACCAAGCTATTATACTAGAGCCTGGTCAAGGGAGCAATGTGTTATTGCCTGTATTCATCTCTTATCCGTTCGGATGTTGGATACGTATTCGTTGTCGGATCGGAAATATTTGTCGTGGGACGTTCCAATTCTTCATGTCCCTGTTCCGCACGTTTTTCTTGAAGTTCCGTTATTTCAGCTGCTTTTTTATCATTATCCTTACGTAAAGCGCGTACTTCCCTATTTAGCTTGAACATACGCAACCCTCCTACAGATGCTGTAATCAAGACGCCCATCAAAACGGAGAACAGAATGATCAGGATTAGCGGGGCGGAACCTGTTCCGAATAAATAGTCCACCTGCACGCTGTCTACGTTGATAACTGCGAATACTGCAATAAGTACTGCAAAGATGACTGCTAGAATGATATACCATTGTGCCTTCATTTGCTGGCTCCTTTCTAATGCGGCTACTCTTTACATTCCCTATTTCAAAAAAAATAACCCCCGTATTTACTACGGGGGTCCTCCAATCAGACTTGAGGTCCTTCCACTTTCTTTTTCTCTTCATGGATGATTGGATTTTTTTCAATATTTTTGCCGCGCCATACGAGCCACAGCTGCGAAGCAAGGAACAGGGATGAGTATGTCCCCGCTGCTAAACCAATTATAAGCGCAATGGAGAAGTTAGCGATTGATGCCGCACCGAAGATCCAAAGAATGATCGCTGCGACGATGACTGTCAATACTGTGTTCACACTTCGCACAAGTGTCTGTAACAAGCTGTCATTCACAATCTTGGCCAGCTCATCGAACGTTTTGACTTTCCGTTTGATCCGGATATTTTCTTTGATCCGGTCAAAGGTAACTATCGTATCGTTGATGGAATAACCAATGATCGTCAGAATTGCCGCAATGATCGTAATGTCGAATTCCAGCCTTGTAATACTGAATACTGCCAGAATAAAGAAGGCATCATGCAGTAAGGCCAGGATAGCTGTTGCAGCAAATCTAAACTCGAATCGGATCGTGGCATACAGCACGATACCTATTGAAGCGAATATGACAGCATACAATGCATTTTTTGCTAGTTCTTTTCCAATTACAGGAGATACGGTACTGATGCTCGGTGCATCTCCGTATTCATCCTGGATGCTGCTCTTCAATTCGTTCTCTTGATTTTTTGTGAGTGTATCATCAAGTCGGACAGAGGCGTGTTTGCCATCAGCTGAAAGCTGTGTTTCTCTCGACTCAAAGCCGAAGTCATCAAACTTCTGCTCTACCTGTTCTGTTGTCAAAGCTTGGTTGGAATCGAATTCCACACGTGACCCGCTCGTAAAGTCGATACCAAGATTCAGCTTGAATGCACTCAAGCAGATGATCCCGGCAATCGTAAGGGCGATAGAGAAAGCGAAATACACTTTTCTGTGTTTCACTAGGTTCAGTTTCAAACCGTAGAAAGTGACTTCACGCTCTTCTTTGTCATTCAGTTTGCGGATATTTTTCTTCGATACACCGAACCAGCCTGGCTTTTTATCGAATGCACGGCTTTTCACCATCAAACTAAGCAAAGCACGTGATCCATAAACAGCGGTGAAGAAGCTCAATAGAATACTGATGATCAACGTCGTTGCGAAACCTTTGATGGAGCTCGTTCCGAAGATGAATAGAACGATACCCGCAATCATCGTAGTCAAGTTGGCATCGGTAATTGTTGCCAATGAGTTCTTGTTACCAGCTTTATAGGCAGCTTTGAGTGACTTGCCTGTTTTCAGTTCATCTTTAATCCGTTCATATGTGATGATGTTGGCATCTACTGCCATTCCTATACCCAAAATTAATGCTGCAATTCCTGGAAGCGTCAGAACAACGCCTAATAAATCAAATACAAGAATGTTTAGATAAGCAAAAACTGCCAATGTGATGGATGCAATCAAACCTGGAAGTCTGTAATAGACGATCATGAACAGCAGAATAAGAGCGAATGCAATATAGCCTGCAAGCATTGTCTGGTCAAGTGCTTCCTGCCCGAATTGAGCTCCTACTGAGTTGGAATACACTTCATCCATCTTCACAGGAAGTGAGCCAGCATTCAGCAGATCCGCAAGTTCCTGCGCACTTTCTACTGTGAAGTTACCTTCGATCTGAACCGACTTACTATTGATAGTCTGAGAAACTGCAGGAGCAGAGATGAATTTTTGTTCATCCTCAGGCTTTTGTGCTTCCTCTTCATAAGAGTCCCCATCCTCATAATCCAGCCAAATGACCAGACGGTTTTCCGGGAATGCACGCTGAGAAAGTTCACTCGTCACTTCACCGAATTTAGAAGCGTCTTTCATATCGACCGTGACAAGCGGCTGATTCGTTTGCGGGTCGAACGCCTGTTTCGCACTGCCTGCCTCGATATCTGTACCATTCAGATACTCTTTATCTTCTGTATCACGAAATGATAGATTCGCAGTAGTCGATAGCATTTCACGAGCCTGTTCCTGGTCCTTCACACCAGCAAGCTGGACGCGAATACGGTTCGGCTGCTCGATATCAATGCTTGTTTCACTGACACCCAAGGAATCGACACGCTCGTTCAATGCCTGCGCTGTGGCATTCAGCGTTGCCGTATTCACTTCGTCCCCTTCTTCCAGCGGACTAACTTCATATAGTACTTCGAATCCGCCCTGCAGATCGAGTCCTAAGTTTAAATCATTTGCGATTCCTTTAATCGTCGTTCCCATCGCTCCCAAAAGTAATAGGACGATCAAGAAGAAGGCAACAATTCTGCCTCTTTTCACCATGATGCAACTGCCTCCCATTTTCCGTTCAAACGGAAACCTAATATGCTGCAGATGTTGTCTGCAATACCATTACATGTATGTACATGCTGTGCTTGTCCGTCAAATACTCACATAGTATAGAGAACATGATACAGCACTGTCAACTTCACCCTGATCAGGATAGACCATTGATCGCTGCGATAGATGCCATCAGATCCTCATCTTCCTCGTATACTGACATTGTCAAGTATCCCATATAAACCGATACATTCAGCTGCATGATATCAGCGACTACTTCATATAGACGTTTTGGCTGATCATTCTCTTTCTTCCAAACCTTTTTCTCCATACAGCTCCAAATATCCGCAGCAGACGCTTTATCATAGCCAAGCAGGTGAAATTCTTCCTTCTTGCTGATCACTGCAGGCATCACTTCCGACTTCCACTCGTTCACTGTCTTTGTTTCGTACACGTTTCTACCTCCTAAAACAACTTGCCTTGTTCTGTACAGGCTAGTCATGCTTGGCCATATCTCATGCATACATTTAATTGTAGCCGAAAAACTAACATTTGAGAAGGCAGGTTGTCGATGTGACAAAGCAGACTTTCCTAAAAGGGGCACTCATTCTGATTGCTGCCAGCTTGATCACCCGCTTCCTTGGATTCGTGAACCGGATTGTCGTTGCACGTGTCATGGGAGAAGAAGGGATTGGTCTATACATGATGGCTATGCCGACATTGTTTCTGGCAATAGCTATCACACAATTTGGTTTACCGACCGCTATCTCCAAGCGGGTAGCCGAAGCAGATGTACGCGGAGACAACGATCAAATCAAAAAAATTGTCGTCGTCTCCCTGACGGTTACACTGAGTATCAGTATTGTATTTGTTGGAGTTCTTTACTTAGCAGCTCCATTTCTTGCTGATAAACTGCTGAAAGATGCACGTGTTATTTATCCCTTGCTGGCAATCGGACCCATCATTCCGATCTTGGCAGTGGCTGCGGTACTCCGAGGGTATTTTCAAGGCAAACAAAACATGAAGCCGCAGAGCTTTTCCCAAGTGATTGAACAAATTGTCCGGATTAGCTGTACTGTCTTTCTCGTAAAATTCTTTTTGCCTTATGGAGTGGAATTCGCTGCTCTAGGGGCGATGATTTCTGTGTTCATTGGAGAATTCATTTCATTGCTCTATATGTTTTATCAATTCAAACGAAAAAAGACCGTAAAAATACGATCTCATTTCTTTACTGCCCTAAAGGGAGGCAAACAGACATTAGAGCGTCTATTCTCTATTGCTTTACCAGCCACTGGCAGCAGGCTGGTTGCCAGCGGCACCCATTTTCTTGAGCCAATCCTTACTGCCCAAAGTCTCGCCCTGGCCGGAGTCGGCACGGCAATGGCAACCAGGCAATACGGAGAACTTACTGGTTACGCACTGCCCCTATTGTTTTTACCTACTTTTATTACGAACTCTCTCGCAACAGCTCTGCTGCCGTCTATCAGCGAGGCAAATGAACAGAACCGGCACCAATTCGTCCATTATCGGATACACCAGGCAATCCGGCTAAGTTTTGCCTCAGGTGCAATAGCAACGGTCATTCTGACTGTATTCGCAGGGCCTATCCTCCATTATATGTACGGAAGCGAGAATGCGGAGCGATTCATTCTGCTCATGGCGCCATTTTATCTTATGATGTATATCCAAATGCCGCTCAGCACCGCGCTTCAAGCACTTGACGCAGCCAAATCTGCAATGTGGAATACCATCATCGGCGCAGGTGTGAAAATAATCCTGCTCGTCTCATTGGCTTCCAATGCGAAGTTTGGCATTATCGGAGTGGCTATCAGTATGATCGTCACAGTTGTTTTGATTACACTATTGCATTTGATCTCACTCTCACGTGTGGCTGGCTTCCGGCTATCTATGAAGGAACTCGGCCAAATGCTTGGTTTGCTCGGATTAACAGCTTTTACTGCGCATCTATTGAAGGGAATATTCGCCAGCTCATTATATAACCTTCCATCATTTCTATTACTGCTTTTCATTCTAACGATTCTCTATCTGTTGTTCATGTTAAGTTTTGGTTTTATAACGAGAGATGAAGTAAAGCAATTCATGTCCCGAAAGAAACGGTAATTAGTGTCAGCGTTCATCTTTTCGGTCAATGTACCAATTGTGATCTTGGTCGAGGGTACAATACGAGATACGCTGTATATCAGGGTGGCCATGACGCTTCATCTCACCGCGGAGCCAAGATGCAGATTTATCCAGGGTATCTAATCCCTTTTGCTGTATTTCGCCGTCAATAATCAATGGCTGGACAAATCCGCTGCTGCCATCATCTGTATCCTGCTTTTCGAATACAGACAACTCACCGGATGTCTCCAGAATAGCAAAATCAACATCTTGTACACTTTTCGTCCCCTTTTCTCTCAGCTGCTGCTGGAGATCAGAAAAACTGTAACGCTGCTTGCGCATCTCATGCTCGTCTATCTTCCCCCGGGAAATAATGACAGATGGCTTTCCTTCCATGAAATCACGCATCTTAGGAAATTTCAAAGAAAGAAGTGCCGTGCCTCTTTGTATAATCAAGAGTATAACCATCGGTACGATAAAGTGAAGCAAATGACTGCTTGGGTCTTCGATGGAGAACACAGCTATTTCAGCTAACATCAAATAAACAACTAAATCGATGATACTCAGTTCACCTATCTCGCGTTTTCCCATAAGGCGGAAAATAATAACGATGACTATATAAGAAAGAAACGTTCTTCCTATAATGGACCATTCCAATGCATCCAACAACATGCCTGCCTCCTTTTTGTTTATTTTGTGTAAGAGTACTAGTTCTATTCGTTCTTAATTTGGATGGACGAGCATACAGTAGCCATATAGACATGCTGGAGGGATCTTTGTGAAAAGAAATGTACAAGCAATATTGTATGGCTGGATTACCGTCTTTGCACTGCTGCTATTCATCAGCTTCACACTGGCATTGCTGCTTCGATTCACGGAAATGGGAGAAGGTATGCTCGACTGGACAACCCTCGGAGCTGGAGTACTCAGTTTATTCATCGGTGGTTTCATTGCTGGGGTGAAAGGCGAAGATAAGGGTTGGATGCTCGGCGGAATGACCGCAATCGGCTTCTCCCTATTCATTCTTCTCTATCAGTATCTCGGTTATCAAGTGGGATTTTCCGGTACACAGCTGCTGACGCATGGCGGGTTTCTAGCAGCTGCACTTGTCGGAGGTATGATTGGTGTCAACATTAAAACAAGCACATAAAAAAGACAGGAGAGAAATCTCCTGTCTTTGTCTTTTACACTTCTGAAGGTTTAACGTCACGGATCGCGTTACGATCAAACGTCAATTTGCTGCCGTCATCCGTAGTCAAGACTACAGATGCCTCGTCTATAGCATGCACCTTACCATGTAAACCACCGATGGTAACGATGCTGTCTCCTTTTTTCAAGCTAGACTGCATTTCTCTAACCTGTTTCTGACGCTTCTGCTGCGGACGAATCAACAGGAAGTAGAAGATGACAAACATTAATACAATCAGTATTAAACTTTGAATATTCATTCACTGCTCCCCCTTTCTAGAAATTCTTCGCGTTCGGCTTGTTGAAACCATAACTTTCGAAGAATTCATCTCGAAAATCGCCAAGTCGATCTTCTTTGATCGCCTCTCTGACTTTCCTCATCAATTCTATCAGAAAATGCAAGTTATGGTAAGTAGTAAGCCTAAATCCGAATGTTTCGTTACATTTGATAAGATGGCGAATGTAAGCGCGTGAATAATTCTTACATACCTTACAATCACAATTCTCGTCGATAGGGCCGAAGTCACGAGCATATTGCGCATTACGGACAACGAGACGGCCCTTGGATGTCATACATGTTCCATTACGTGCAATCCTGGTCGGAAGCACACAATCAAACATATCGATGCCGCGGATAGCACCGTCAATCAAGGAATCTGGTGAGCCAACACCCATCAAGTAACGCGGCTTATCCTGCGGAAGCCATGGAGTGGTGAATTCCAGCACACGGTTCATGACGTCCTTTGGTTCGCCTACAGACAGACCGCCTACAGCATAGCCAGGGAAGTCCATACTGACAAGATCTTGTGCACTCTGTTTACGAAGATCCTCAAACTCCCCTCCCTGTACAATACCAAATAGGCCTTGTACATCCGGACGAGCATGTGCAGTCAAACAGCGCTCTGCCCAACGGCTTGTCCGCTCTACTGATGCCTTCATATAATCATATGTCGCTGGATACGGCGGACATTCATCAAATGCCATCATAATGTCACTGCCAAGCGCGTTCTGAATCTCCATCGCTTTTTCAGGGGAAAGGAACAGCTTCTCTCCGCTAATATGATTGCGGAAATGCACGCCTTCTTCCTGAATGTCACGAAGATCACTCAGGCTGAACACCTGGAAGCCGCCCGAATCTGTCAGAATAGCTCCATCCCAGTTCATGAACTTATGCAACCCGCCTGCTTCGCGAATGATTTCATGTCCCGGACGAAGCCATAGGTGATAGGTGTTTGATAGAATAATATTCGCGTTAAGTTCGGTTAATTCCTCCGGACTCATTGTCTTTACCGTTGCCAATGTTCCTACTGGCATGAATGTAGGCGTCTCGAAACTTCCGTGAGGTGTATGTACGATTCCGAGCCTTGCGCCTGTCTGCTTATCTTGTTTAATGAATTCATAACGAATTGCCATATTATAGTAATTCCCTTTCTGTTATCAATCTATACGAGCAGCATTGCATCGCCGAAGCTGAAGAAACGATAACGTTCTTCTACAGCAGTCCGGTACGCATCGAGGATGAAGTCCCGCCCTGCAAATGCACTTACTAGCATGATCAATGTGGATTTCGGCAAATGGAAATTAGTAATCAAGCCATCTATAGCCCGATAGGTGAAACCTGGATAAATGAAAATATCCGTCCACCCGCTTGCTGCCACGAATTTCCCATCATGGTCACGCGTGATTGTTTCCAATGTTCGTGTGGATGTCGTTCCGACCGAGATGATCCGTCCGCCGTTTTCACGGATCCGAGTCAGCTGATCTGCTGTTTCCTGTGACATCTGATAGAATTCAGCATGCATTTCGTGTTCCTCTATTGATTCCACACTAACTGGACGGAACGTTCCCAATCCAACGTGCAGTGTAATGAACGCGATTTCCACACCTTTTTCCTGGAGACTCGCAAGCAGCTCCTTTGTAAAATGAAGCCCTGCTGTCGGAGCAGCAGCCGATCCTTGTTCCTTAGCATAAACAGTCTGGTAACGCTCCTGATCGGGAAGCTGTTCCTTGATATATGGAGGCAAAGGCATTTCTCCAAGCTGCTCAAGCACTTCATAGAATATGCCGTCATACTGGAACTCAACAATCCGGCCGCCATGCTCAAGCAATTCCTTGCACACAGCTTTTAGTTTACCGTCACCAAAGCTAAGCTCTGTACCAACTTTGACTTTCTTGGCCGGTTTGACCAATACCTCCCAGCTGTCACCTTCCACTTGCTTCAATAAAAGAATCTCCACTTTTGCCTGTGTGTCCTTCTTGATACCATACAATCGTGCCGGAAGCACACGCGTATCATTGAGGACAAGACAGTCACCTGCTTTAAGATAGTCACCGATATCAGCGAAATGACGGTGCTCCATTGTCTTCTCTTCTTTATTTAGAACAAGCAGCCTCGACGCTGTCCGATCCTGAAGCGGCGTCTGGGCGATTAGTTCTTCTGGTAAATGAAAATCGTAATCCTGTATATCCATACCTGTTAACTCCTAGTCTGTATCAGCGAAATTTGTTGAAAAGGAACAAAATGAGCGACAGCACGATACTTACTAAGATTGATGTCACAATCGGGAAGTAAACTGTCGTGTTCCCTTTCTTGAAAACGATATCTCCTGGCAGTCTGCCAATAAACGACATAATGATACCGATTATAATACACACAACGCCTATAAGAATAAAGATTTTTCCAATGCCGGTCAAGCCTTTGGCACCTCCCGGTTGAAATGGGCATAGGCAAGCGGTGTCACAACGCGTCCGCGCGGTGTACGTTGTATAAAACCAATTTGCAGCAAATACGGTTCATATACATCCTCAATCGTCTGGGACTCTTCCCCGATTGTCGCACTGATCGTATCCAGTCCGACCGGACCTCCGCGGAATTGATCCATGATAGTTGTCAGCAGCTTATGATCAATATGATCTAAGCCTTTTTCATCGACTTGCAGTTGATTTAGCGCTGCATGGGTTGTCTCTTGCGTAATATAGTCTTCCCCTTTGACCTGGGATATATCGCGCACCCGTTTCAGCAGCCGATTGGCAATCCGGGGTGTCCCCCTCGAACGCAATGCCACTTCGTTGGCAGCGGAAGGTTCAATCTCTACATCGAAAATGACGGCTGTACGCTCTACAATGCTGGCCAAATCTTCGGTATTATAAAATTCAAGACGGCTTAGCACGCCAAAACGGTCTCTTAGAGGTGCAGATAGCAATCCTGCTCTCGTTGTCGCGCCAACCAGTGTGAATGGCGGCAAGTCAAGACGCACACTGCGGGCGCTAGGTCCGGTTCCAATTACAATATCCAAAAAGAAATCTTCCATAGCCGGATACAAAATCTCCTCGACAGCTCGCGGCAAACGATGGATTTCATCGATGAACAGTACATCGCCTGCTTCAAGCGAGCTTAAAATCGCTGCCAAGTCTCCTGCTTTTTCAATAGCCGGACCACTCGTTGCCCGGAAAGAGACTCCCATTTCATTGGCAATGATTGACGCCATTGTTGTTTTCCCAAGACCAGGAGGCCCATACAGTAAAACATGGTCGAGCGGCTCATCACGCATCTTAGCTGCCTCAATAAAGATAGCCAGATTTTCCTTCGCTTTATGCTGACCGATGTATTGCTTTAAGGTGGACGGACGCAGACTCAGCTCGATTACTTCGTCCTCCTGTTTCAATTCGTTCGTTATCATGCGATCTTCCATCTTCGCACTCCTTTATTTCTTTTGACTTAACAAAGCCAAGCCTTTCTTGATCAAGTGATCCGCACTGTCGCTGTCTTCTTTTTTCAGCTGCGGCAATATTGCCTTGATCTCCCGCTCCTGATAGCCGAGAGCACGCATCGCATCCTCTGCATCTGCCAATGCAAGACGTTTCTTGGATGTATTGCTTTCTGTTCCCGCAGACGCTTCAATGGCCGTAAGTGAAACCATATAAACGAGTTTGCCCTTCAAATCAAGCACCATCTGACGTGCTGTTTTCTTACCGACACCCTGGAAGCTTGTCAGGAACTTGTCATCTTCCCGCTCGATTGCAGCGACAAATTCCTCCACATTGACACCTGCTAGGATCTGCAGGGCGTTTTTTGGTCCGATACCTGATACTCCAAGCAGTTTTTGGAACAAGAATTTGTCTTCTGTATTTTTAAACCCGAACAATGTCTGTGCATCCTCCCGTACATAATGATATGTATGGACCAGTGCCTCCTTGCCTTCTTCCATTTGGAATTGGAAAGGGTTCGGGCAGATGATTTCATAACCTACACCGTGTGCCTCTACAAGCACCGCTTCTTCTGTAATTCCAGTAATCTTGCCTTTCACATACGCTATCATGCTGTTTCTCCCCTACCTGAATCAAATAACTAGCTTCTATTTTACCACACAAGCGTATGTTCGTATAAGGTTAAAGGCGAAAAACAGGAAAAGGACCTCCCTCTCCTGAGGGACGATCCTTAGCCTGGCATCGGTGCTATATCGTTTTTGGAGCGGAATGCTTCCAGGACATCTTCATATACTTCTCTTGATTGAATTTTGATTCCTTCCTCAAGCTCTTTCGCTTGATGGCTCTCCAGCTTACCTTTATTTATTTGATAGAAAGATTGGATTGCCTGTTGATCGATTGGACGGCCTTCAAATATCGTAAGCTTCCCTTTGTAGATACCGAAATAGCCATTCTTTTTTAATGAAGGTGAGATATCCATCACATCCTGTTTGAATATAACCAAACCTTCTTTCTGGGAAACAAGCTGCCAATCATGATAGGTCGACCAGAAATCTTCCATTGCATAGATTTTCTCTTGATGGGCAACCTCCGTGTGCTTGCCATCAATGTATTGACGCTGCAGTATAACCTTCACTTCTACTGGATCTGCAGCCTGCGCTGTCATACTTGGAACCACTAAAAGGAAAAGCAAACAAAAGACTACGAAACGCCTCATGATCTTCCACCCCTATTCCGTTGCATTTGCTCTCATTTTTTCCTGCTAGGGCTTCTTTATCCGGTTTTTTTGAAAAAATTTTATTTTGACCCACACTTTTTAGGTTTTCTTTTCGATTATATGTGGTAAAGGTCTAGAAAGTTAAAAACAAAGGCGGGATATAAGTGAGAAACACTGCGCAGCAAAAGTACCTCCACTACGTGGAAGCGAAAAGCGAAGCAAACATGGCGAGCGTTTTCTCAGAGGAAAAAGCGACCTTGATACTTAGAAATCACATCCAGCACGCCGGCTTGTCCAAAGCAGAAGTACTCGCTATGGAGGATAAGTATCGCCAGGATATGCACCGCATTTTCGAAGAACATGGTATATTATAAATGAAAGCCCCTTCAGCGAGTGAAGGGACTTTTTTTATGTCATTTATCTTCTTGTTCTTCTCCCGGCAGATCATGGGCAGGTGAAGGTTCATAGAAATCGGCAAGAGGCTGCTGAACACCGTACGGATCCCTATATTCAGGCTGTGCTTGCGTAAACTCTGGTACTGCTGTAAAAGGAATATCCGGTCCGCAACAAGAGCGCATCGTCGCTGGCGGGTAGGAATACGGCGCTGCTTGATTTTGAGGGCTATAAGGGACTCCCATTTGCTGACCCGGCTGACCTCCTTGCATTCCCCAGTCACCCTGCATTTGCTGGCCTGGCTGACCTCCTTGCATTCCCCAGTCACCCTGCATTTGCTGGCCTGGCTGGCCTCCTTGCATTCCCCAGTCACCCTGCATTTGCTGGCCTGGCTGACCTCCTTGCATTCCCCAGTCACCCTGCAGCTGCTGGCCTGGCTGACCTCCTTGCATTCCCCAGTCACCCTGCAGCTGCTGGCCTGGCTGCATTCCTTGCATGCTCCAGTCACCCTGCATTTGCTGACCTGGCTGACCTCCTTGCATGTTCCAGTCACCCTGCAGCTGCTGACCTGGCTGCATTCCTTGCATGTTCCAGTCACCCTGCAGCTGCTGGCCTGGTTGCATTCCTTGCATGCTCCAGTCACCCTGCATTTGCTGACCTGGCTGCATTCCTTGCATGTTCCAGCCTCCATGCTGCGGCATACCGCCATATCCTGGCTGCTGTATCAGCCAGCTTCCGTGCTGTGGCTGCTGCCAAATACCTTGTTGCGGCTGATAAGATGGAAACCCTTGCAGCTGCTGATCTGGCTGCATTTGAGTAATTGGCTGCATAGGAAGCGCTCCCGTATAAGCCTGCTGCTGCGGCAAATTAGGATAAGATCCTCCGCCTTGACCTGGCATCGAGATTTGCGGCATCTGCGGCATGATTGGATATGGAGCAGCAGACATGTCATCCTCTTGAATAGGTGGTGTATCATGAAACGTCGGAGCAGGTGTTTGCTGTCCAGTGTTTACAGGAGGTGTGCTTCCTCCAGCTTCAGAGCGGAGAACCGCTTCTTTTTCTACCACTTTTGCTGTTGATGGTATTTTCAGCTTCATCCCTGGCACTGCAAGTTCCGGCTCACGGATATGCCCGTTTAATTCTCTTAATTCATCAAAGCTGACACCATATTTTCTCGCGATACTCCACATTGTATCGCCTTTCTGTACAATATGAATCTTCAAAACTGAAACTCCCCTTTCATGAACTCACGCACTACTTCACCATCATATGCATCACATTCGAAAAGGTTGAAATAGAAAAAGCCGGCACGCTATAAATTCGCGCCGGCTTTTTTCTCATATTGATGAATCGGATAACTTCCAAGTACCGTGAGACTGCAGCCTAAAGCCGCAAGTTCCTGCTGGACACCTTGGAAAAGAACATCCTCCGCTTCACACGTAACATCCATAATAAAGAAATAATTCCCCAGTCCTGTTTTCATCGGTCTGGATTCAATTTTCGACATATTGATCTTTCGCCAAGCAAAAGCTGCCAATACTTGATGCAGCGCACCTGCGTAGTCACGAGGAAGCGTTACGTACAAGGATGTTTTTCTGTTGATCCCTGAAACGATTGTTTCCGGTACTTTCGCTGCCGGGTCCGCCAAAATGAAGAAGCGTGTATGATTATTCGCGTAATCATGGATATCTTCTTGCAAAATCTTCAGCCCGAACTCTTTTGCAGCCAGCTCATTGCCAATAGCCGCTGCAGACTCCTCCATTCCAGCAACCATCTCAGCCGCTGTTCCAGTGGAAGAAGTGGCATGGGTGATTGCTTGCGGGAGCTTTGTATGCAAAAATTGATGACACTGTGCAATCGCATGACTATGGGAGTACACCGCTTCAATTTCACTTAACTCCAACTGATGCTTTGTCAGTAAGTGCTGCCGTATCGGAATGACAATTTCACCGACAATCGGCAGTTTTGCTTGATGGATCAGATAATCCATCGTGATTGGTACTGTACCCTCAATCGTATTCTCGACTGGAACGACACAATAGTCCATTTCCCCATTTGTGACAGCATCCATGCATTGCGGGATCGTGGCATAGCTGTATGCTTCTTCACCTGGGAATAAAGCATCTACAGCCATTTTCGTGAATGTTCCCTTTGGACCTAGATAACTGATTTTCATCTTCCTCTGCTCCCTTGCCTAAGCTTCCGAACTCAAAATCTCTACTTTATCTACATATGCCAATGCTCTAAGTTCATCCAGCAGCGACTGGATATCAGTATGCATGCCAGCCGTATTCAATGATATGGTTACGTTGGCTCTTCCTTGCAAGGGAATCGTCTGGTGAATCGTCAGGATGTTTCCCCCTGATCTTGCTACGATAGCCAAAAGCTCAGACAGCGTGCCTGTCCGATCCTCTAAGTGGAAGAAAAGGGTGATCATCCGCTGCTTCACCATTGCGCGGAACGGGAATACCGCATCCCGATATTTATAAAACACACTGCGGGAAAGGTCAACCTGCTGTACTGCATCGAAAACCGAAGCAACCTTATTGCGCTCCAGCAGTTCCTTTGCCTGCAATGTTTTTTTCATCGATTCCGGCAGTACATCACTGCGCACGAGATAAAATTGTTCTTCCTTCTCTGCCATGCTATCCCCACCTTGGCTAATACAGAATCAATCTATAAATTCGAACTCAAGTTCCAATAGACGGATTATATCGCCGTCTTTGGCTCCGCGCTTACGCAACGCTTCATCTACGCCCATTGCACGCAGCTGTCTAGAGAAACGTCTAGCTGCTTCATCCCGGTTGAAGTCCGTCATCTTGAACAGCTTCTCGATTGGCTCTCCATATAAGACGAATGCTCCATCCGGATCACGAGTGATTTCGAATTGTTTTTCTGATTCCTCGAAACGGTAGACAACACGCTCTGTCTGTTCTTCAACCGGTTTATCGATTTTCGGAATCTCATCCAGCTTGTCCGCAATAGCGTACAGCACATCCTGGAGACCATCACGAGTGATAGCAGAAATCGGGAATACGTCAATATCTGCTGGTATCTTCTCTTTGAAGACAACCAAATTTTCTTCTGCTTCCGGGATATCCATCTTGTTAGCAATAATGATTTGCGGACGGGTTGTAAGGTCCTCATTATATTGCTTCAGTTCTTCATTGATTGTCACATAGTCATCGTACGGATCACGCCCTTCAGTCGAAGCCATGTCAATTACATGGACAATGACACGGGTCCGCTCTACATGACGAAGAAACTGATGTCCAAGACCAATTCCTTCATGCGCCCCTTCAATCAAACCTGGTAAGTCAGCAAGTACGAAGCTGCGCTGATCCTGTGTTTCAACAACGCCCAAATTTGGAGCAAGCGTCGTAAAATGGTAATCCGCGATTTTCGGTTTTGCCGCACTTACTACAGATATAAATGTAGATTTTCCTACACTCGGGAAGCCGACCAGACCGACATCCGCGATCAATTTCAGCTCGATTTGAAGATTACGCTCCACACCTGGCTCACCATTTTCCGCGAAGTCGGGAGCAGGATTGCGCGGTGTAGCGAACCGTGAATTCCCACGACCGCCGCGGCCGCCTTTTGCGATGACTGCTTCTTGTTCATGTTTTGTCAAATCCGCAATTACTTCACCCGTATCTTCATCGCGAACCAGCGTGCCAGGTGGTACTGGCAAAATAAGCGGTTCCGAATTTTTACCATGCTGTCCTTTACTCATTCCATTTTCGCCGCGTTTTGCTTTAAAATGGCGCTGATAACGGAAATCCATTAATGTGTTCAAACCTTCGTCTACTTTGAAAATGACATCTCCGCCATTTCCTCCGTCACCACCTGCCGGACCTCCAAGCGGAACATACTTTTCTCTGCGGTAAGCAACTAGACCGTTACCGCCATCGCCTGCTTTTACAAATACTTTGACCTGATCTACAAACATGGTTTCACCTCATATATTGCACGCCAGTACGATGGTACAGCGTGATTTCTTCTCTGGCAATGATTCGATTTTCACTTCTCGGACATAATCTTTCTGGCCGATCAATTGCAAATTATCCCAGCCAGTAAACGTTCCGACAAACGACATTTCAATGACTGGCTCTTCCTCCCGTGTCTTTATATGGAGTAAGCCTTCATACAATTCCATCTCTTGTGCGCTTTCACTTAATGCATCCACTACTGCTTCTAAGTTTTCACGAATCCGCTTGTCATATTCCCAAATCTTCGGTATAGGCTCATCCACTTGGAATTTAATCCGAAACTGGGAGTAGGTCCAGTTGAAAGAAAGAATCCAGACAAAAGTCTCTGGAATATTCAGATTGGAAAGCTTTCGCTCTTCATCCGCCAAATGAATGGCTTCCTCGATTTTTTCCTGTACCTTTTCATCCTTGCCTAATTTGGAATAGCTATGTAGGAGTTGGAGCCGATTCATCCATTCATGGCGTGTAAATCCCAACAGCGTCATCACTTCATGATATTCCAACTGTATTCCTCCTTTAAGAAAAAGCAGTTGAGAGGGCAACTCCTTCTTCATACTCAACAATATGTGGTGCGAATAGATGTGGATTAGAAAAAAAGACTCTAACCCGAAGGCTAGAGTCTCTCTGCAAACATTAAGCTTCTTGAGCTACCGGATATACGCTGACCTTTTTACGGTTACGGCCATAGCGTTCGAATTTAACAACACCGTCGATCTTAGAGAACAATGTGTCGTCTCCTCCTTTTCCAACGTTTGTTCCTGGGTAGATTTTCGTACCGCGTTGACGGTAAAGAATGGATCCGCCAGTTACAAACTGACCATCAGCGCGTTTAGCGCCTAGGCGTTTGGATTCAGAGTCACGTCCGTTTTTGGAGCTACCAACACCCTTTTTGGATGCGAAAAACTGCAAATCTAAACGTAGCATAGTGGTGCACCTCCTTATTGTTCGATAATTCTTATATGCTTCCCATAGTCCTGTTCAATCGTTTGGAGCGAGACGAGCATACCTTCAAGTAAAAGAGACGCTTTATCAAGCTGCTCCTCAGACAATTGATCGGGAAGTACTACTCGTAGATACCCACCGTCGCCGCCCTGCTCTACCTCTGGCTCAAACTCACCGAGAACGAAAAGGCCGTTCACTGCCCCGAAGCTAACTGCCGAAACAGCTGCACACACAAGATCATAGCCATAAGGGCCGCTCTCCGCATGTCCGCTAAGCTCAAAGCTGTGAATATCCTCATCGACACGGTTTATTGTAACAGTTATCATGGTTCGCCTTACGCGTTAATTTTGCCGATTGTCAATTTAGTGTAAGGTTGACGATGGCCTTGTTTGCGTTTGTAGTTTTTCTTCGCTTTGAACTTGATCACGTTGATCTTTTTAGCGCGGCCTTGCTTCTCAACAGTTGCAGTAACCGTCGCACCTTCGACGAATGGAGCACCGATTTTAACATCGTCGCCACCAACTACCAATACTTTGTCAAAAGTAACTTCTGCACCGTTTTCTCCGTCCAATTTCTCAACGTAGATAGTTTGTCCTTCTGTTACTTTAACTTGTTTTCCACCAGTTTCAATAATTGCGTACATGTAACGCACCTCCTCTTAAACTCAGACTCGCCATCACAGGCGCTTATAAGCTTGAAACCTGATCTGCGCGGTTGTAGCACGGGTGCTAACCTCGTGTAACATACTGATGTTATCACAAATCAAAAAAGATTGTCAAGACTATCTAACTTATCTCTTCTTACAGTTTCCATATCTGTTTCCGTCAGCTTAAGTTCATATGTATCCTGGAATTTCACAAATACAGCTGCATAGGCAGAGTTACTGCCAGTAAGCTTAAGAAAATGCTTGATCTGTTCCTTCCTGCCTGAAAGTATATACGTCTTGTCTGCTGACAGACCAGTGATCTCCCGCTCAAGCTGATAGCATATTGTCTCAAGGGACAAATTCCTGCGAATCGGCGCTTGGAGCTGCTCCATTAAGGACGGCCGTTCCCGTTTTCGCGACATTTCCAAAAGACCGAGCTTCGTAAAACCATAGACTTCTGTCCGCTGTGTGTCCTGTTGAAGTGCTTGACGGAAAGTCTGCAGAACAGCACGCTGCTGTTCCGGCCTTTTCATGGATACAAAATCTATCAGGATGATGCCGGACAAATTGCGCAACCGAATTTCCCGGGCAATTGCCTTTGCCGCTAGCTGATTGACCATGAGCGCTGTCTGATTCTTGTCGGAATGTCCTGTGTAGCCGCCGCTATTCACATCAATCACTGTCAATGCTTCTGTTTGATCAATATGCAATGTGATTCCCCTGTCAATGCTCGTGACCGGTGAAATCAGCTGCTCCCAAAGTGCTGACAGCGGCTGGGGCAGGAGTGTTTCTGCTTCCCGTTCCCATTTGATCTTCTCGCTAAGCTCTGGATACTGCTGACGGAGCTGTCTCGCTTCGAATCCATCATCTACCACGATTTCATCTACAGTTCCTGCTGGCAGGCGGCGGAGCAGCTGATCTGGAATGAGGGCATCCTGGTAAATTACCGCTGGGGCAGATACGTCTTTTACTGATAAAGCCTGCCATTTTGCACGAAGCTTTTCCAGTTCTTCCACTATTGCTTTATTTGGCAATTTGTCTGCTTCCGTACGGACAATGACACCTTCTCCTTGCAACAGAAGGTCGGTCATTTGCTCCCTCCATTTCGCTGCTCTATCTTCCGGCAATTTCCTAGAGACCGCTACGTAGTTTCCTTGAGGCAAATAGACGATTGCATTACCCGGAATAGTTATGATAGCAGATAGCTTCGCCCCTTTTGTCCCATAAGCGTCTTTTTGGACCTGAACAAAAAGCGTCTGTCCTTCTTGAACCGCTTGCTCGATACGAAGCGATTGATCTTGTTTGCATGCCGGGACCTCGTCTCGCTGTAAAAAACCTTGGCGTTCGTCCCCAAAATCAACGAAAGCAGCCTGCAGTCCTTGATCCACATGCCGTATGATCCCTTTAAAAATGCTTCCTACTTTCGAACCTGTACCCGGCCGGTCCAAGAATACTTCCTGTACTTGGCCGCGCTTAACGGTTAATGCTGCTTTTTCCGTTCCTTTGAAAAACATATATAATGATAGCATTGCTTTCCTCACTGTCTGTTTTGTTGCAGAATATCCGCCACTGTGCAATGTGCCTGTTTCCGCTTGAAATACATATCACTGCATTGCTGTTCGTCCAACAATGCATTCTTCCCTTTCACTACAATTATATGCCGCCTGTTCCTCCTGTATTGGGACAGAACATCCAGGAGAGCCGTTTCCGGTGCAGCAAAGATCGGCGTGCTGATTCCAGCATTCGCACCATACGTAGTACGCTGCAGCAGGAAACGCAGGAACACATAATAGCGTCGTTTCCATTCTAGCCGATTTTCCCATAATAGAAAACAGAGAAGGCTGACTGTACTTAAAGTGAAAGGCATCGCCATACACACATACAGAAGCACAGCTGCCCCAATTGTCCAGCTGACTAGGATAAGAATTGTATGGGCCTTACGATAAGGCAGCTGCAAAGACAGCAGTAATCCGATAAGTTTGCCGCCATCAAGCGGCCAGATGGGCAGCAAGTTAAAAAGAAGTATGGTTGTATTGTACATATAAGCTGTCTCCAGCACTGCTTCCGGTATTGAGAAGGCATGAAGGCCATATAAAACTGCGAATATAAAAAGATGGACTGCCGGCCCTGATAAAATGACGATTGCTTCTTCCAGGGGACGCCGATTTCCTTGTTCATCGGTTTCCATCACACCTCCGAAAACCCATAGCATGATACGGCGGATACGCCAGCGAAAATGGCGAGCCGCCATATAATGCCCCATTTCATGCAGCAGTACGATGATGAATAGAATAAGTACTTCCATTAGCATCCCTGTCAATATAGCAAGCAGCAGGAAACCCCAGAAAACCGGATGTAAGTGAATAGGCGGGAGCCAATTACGGCGCGTCAACTTGTGCCTCCTGGATTGGATTCAAATACTCATTCCCCTGCTGCAAGGCGAAATAAACAGACTGGGCATTTTCCGCATTCGGTACAAATTCACCGATCTTTTCATTGGCCCCGATCCGCTGGTATTGATTTACCTCTATAGCATGCAGATGCCCATATATACTTTTGCTTTTATCTGCATGCTGAAGAATGATCGTTTTCCCTGTATCCCGGTCATTTCCTGCGAAAATAACAATCCCTTCATCCACTGCCACCACATCCGATTGCTGAGCTGATTCGATCAGTATACCTTCTTTTGATTCTTCAAATGGCTGCACAACTGTTCCATTTACCGGCATTGCCTGAGCTTCTGCTGTATCTGCACTATCTCCTCCAGGGCTAAGCGCTACTGGATCGCCGAATCGTTCCTGATACCAGCTATTGACGGTAGCAAAGGGAAATTCCTCCGTCAATGCTGTCAGTACGGTACCCTTTGTTTTTTCAATCATCGGGTGGTCAGCCTGCAAATAAATTGCTGTACCGAAGAACAGACTGGCAGATACAATCAGTCGAAACATAAATCGTGAAGCGAACTTGGAATTATCCGTCGAACTGGGCGGTTCATATTTTGGATGCGGCGGAAATCCATGAGATTCCTCATCATCCACTGTAAAAGACCTGACCGAATCAGCCATCCCTTTTTGTATTTGTTCCCCTTTCAGACGTTTCCGTTCAGCAATCCCTTTCCGTACCGAATGCAGATTCTTGCCCATATTAAGAACCCCTCTCTCCTTCTTTGTACAAGTCTATGAAGAAAGAGGACGAGTTATTAAAACAAGCTTAAAAAGCCTCCCAGTTAGGGAGGCAATACATCACTTCGGTCTGGCAGCTAAAAGGAAACGATGCTGCCGAACGTCCAGGAACCCATTTTTCTCAATAAAAAGATGCAAGTCATATAAAGCCTCACGGTGAGAATCCACTGTGAATTGAGGCACTTGCCATGGAATTGCCTTCAGATAATATATGATTGCCCCTATAAAAGCGCATAGAGGGAAAAGCTTCTGCTGACTCTAATAGGCTAAAACGACCTTCCAGTTCTGCGACCGCTGCCTGCAAGTTCCAATTCTGATACATGGGATTGAGCGGCGCCCCTAGCAGCTGATTTAGTTCTGTGCAATCTGTTCCACCTACCTGCTGCGTTAGAAAGACAGCATTTTGTTTCAGCACTCGTCTTACTTCGCTTACATCGTAAGATTCATGTTTGTTCAAGATGATGTCAAATGACCCATCCACGAATGGCAATTGATCATCTTCTTTAATTTGAATGACGTCCACTCCTAATGGAGCCAGCCTCTTCCTGGCAACTGGCACGTTCGGCAAGTAGCCCTCTGTCGCCGCAGTGTAATCTGGCAGCGGCAGCAGCTTAGACAGAAATTCCCCGCCGCCTGTTCCCATATCAAGCATGCTTTTTGCTCCGAACAGATATTTCCGTGCTTTACTGCCATATGACCATGGCAAAAGTTCATTTTGAACCCGGCCGGTATCTTCAATAAAAGAAAAGTCCCAACCTGTAAAGGCTTTATTGCTGTCTTCTAACAATTGATCAAATAGTTCCATCGTATCTCCTCCTTTTACTTGTTAGCTAGCATTCAAGTAAAGCGGGAGGAGAGCGTATATTGTACTCGCCCTGTTGTTATGGATGATGCTCCCCGCTCATTGTCATCCCCCTTTTTCCTTATTATAGCAAAAGAAGATCAGCAAATTTGCTGATCTTCATTGATAATGCATCTTCGGTACTGGCAGCTGCCATTTCCGATGGAAAGAAAAAATACGCAGGAAAATGATCGCGGCAAACAAAACATATAGCAAGATGGGATGATCAGATGCTCCAAGCCCAATAACAAGTCCAGCCAAAGCTGCCCAGCTTCCGTAAATTTCCGCTTTGAACACATAAGGTTTCCTGCCAGCCAGTACATCCCGAAGTATGCCGCCTCCGCTTCCTGTCAGGAAAGCAGCAACCATTATGGCTAGCAGACTATGATCAAGACTGGCAGCATGCAGTGCTCCCTGAATAGCGAATGCCGCCAGTCCAATTGCATCCGCATATAAACCAGCTTTTTTCCATGAATAACTCATGAGCTTTGGAAAGATCAGGATGATAGTAATGGAGATAAGTGATATATAAAATAAAGTCGTTTGGGACCATAAATAAGAGACCGGCAAGCCGATCAACAAGTTACGGATTGCTCCTCCGCCAAATGCAGTCACAAAACCCAAAATATAAACGCCGAATACATCATACTTCTCGTCCATAGCGACGAGGGCACCACTAATTGCGAATGCTGCAGTACCTATAATACTGAAAATATCCCATGTCATGTTGTACATTCCCCTTGTTTGTAATGGACATAAAAAAACTCGTAACTCTACCAGAGCTACGAGTTTACCATAAGTTCATTTACTTTTGGAAAAAAGTTTTTTCAGACGGCTGAACATGCCTTTTTCACTCTCAAAGCTCATAAGCGGTACTGATTCACCAAGAATTCGCCGTGCGATATTGCGATAGGCAATACTCGCTTTCGTATTCGGATGAAAAGCAACCGGCTCTCCATGATTGGAAGCTTTGATGACTTCTTCATCGTCCGCAACAATACCAAGTAAGTCGATCGATAGCACTTGGACAATTTCATCCACTTCCAGCATATCGCCTTCTTGCACCATATGGTTACGGATCCGGTTGACGATCAGTTTAGGAGGTTCGATATCCTCCTGCTCCAGCAAGCCGATAATACGGTCCGCATCACGTACACTCGGTTTTTCCGGTGTGGTGACGACAATCGCTTTATCCGCTCCTGCTACAGCATTTTTATAGCCCTGCTCGATACCGGCCGGACAATCAATGATGATGTAATCGAATTCCGGCTTCAGCTCGGCTACGATTTTTTCCATCCCATCAGGTGTCAAGTCCGTTTTATCGCTTGTTTGGGCAGCTGGCAGTAAGTAAAGATGATCGAAACGCTTGTCTTTGATCAACGCCTGCTTCAGCGCGCATCTGCCGACAATTACATCGATGATGTCATAGATGATTCTATTTTCAAGACCCATCACAACATCCAGATTCCGAAGACCGATATCCGTATCAATCAAACATACTTTTTTCTCCATCAGTGCAAGCGCTGTTCCCAGATTGGCAGAAGTAGTTGTCTTTCCTACTCCTCCCTTACCGGATGTAATAACGATTGCTTCACCCATTTAACATTCTCCTCTCGAAACTGCTGATGCCCGGACGTTTGCGAATCACTGACTGCAAACGGTCAATGATGATCTTTTCCTGTTCATCATCGATATGTCCGCATTCCATATAAACACCATCCGTCTCATGATCGGGCGCGCGGCTGATATAGTCCGCTATCCGAAGCTGCGTCGGATTCATGTAAGAAGCAGCGATGACAGCATCAGCATTGCCCTCCTTGCCGGCATGCGCTATCCCGAGCAGATTCCCCATGACGAAAATATTTCCGGTAGCTGTCACACGCCCCCCGGGATTCACATCACCAAGCAGCAGTAAGTCACCCTTCACTTCCAGTACCTGACCAGAACGGACGACGCGACTGACAGCCTTCACTTCTGCTTCTTCCTTCCACTCATGTGCCGCTTGTTTCGTTATGACATCAGAATGGATGGATTCAATTTTTAGGCGCTGTTTACTCGTAATCATCTTACGGAGGATTTCCTCCTGCTCCTTGTACAAATACCTGTTGCCCAATTGAATATGTACACCTACTAGGTGATCAGCCGAATCAATACGATTAGCAGCAAGCTTCTCTTCCAATTCCTTCAGTAATTCCTCGAAAGAGCAGGCATCATCCATATGCAAGGACAACCCTTCCCGGGTACCTTTGATCGTGATGATTTGTTTGTTTCCAATCAAGATGGTCACCTCCGTTCGTCGTCTGATTTTCTTCTCTATAAGCTAGTCGTTCTTCTAAGCTGCGAATCGGACCATTTCTGCAGAGGCTTGTGGAAAATCAGATACAAGATTACAAGCATGATAAGGTTGGCACCGAGTGTCGGCAAGAGACGGTGCAGTAAGTACGTACCGAATCCCAGCGGCGTGATGCCAATCAAATGATAGATAAAATAGCCGATCATATCGGCAAAAACAATCGACAGCATTCCGAGCAATGCTGCTACAAGTATATTGCCATGCAGCACTCTGCGCAGTTCCAGGATCAAGTAGATGCTGAAACCATATGTGAACATATAAACACCAAGCATATCTGTATAAACGATATCTTTCAGGAGCCCGAAGATAAGTGCATATAACAGACTGTAATACGAATTATCCAAGTCATACAGCATAGCGATCAGTACAAGGAATAAAAGACTCCAATGCGGAATAAGCCAAGTGTCACCGCCAATGAACTGCTCTGGCAGCATGGCGGTGGCAACTCCTTCAAAACAAACGATCAAGAGCATGATCAATGGCAGATATAGCTTCTTCATCACAGACCCTCATCTCCGTTGCTTGACGAAGCGTCTTCCGATGCAGCATCTATAACTAAAACCTTATCGATGTCATACAGGTCCGCAGTAGGCTTGACATGAACCGTTTGAGATAAACCATACTCATCCAGTTCGACCGAGTCCACTTCACCGATAGAAAGACCCTCGGGGAATACTCCACCTAGACCAGAGGATGTGACCAAAGATCCCTTTTTGACTTCTAAATCGGGCTTTACACCTGTAAAGAGCAGCATACCATCTTTCTCATCATAACCTTCAATCAAACCGAAAATTGGATCCTGAGCGTCGCCGTCTTCATTCTCTCCGCCATCAATTCTAGCGGAAATACGGTTCGTCTCATTAAATCCGCTTAATAATTGAACAGATGCTGTGCTGCGACTCACATCTTCGACTTTACCAACTAAACCGCTCGCTGTCATGACGGCCATGTTGGTGTCAACACCATCGTCGGATCCTTTGTCGATTGTAAGCTGGTCGAACCATCCCTCAGGACTGCGGACAATTACATCAGCCGGAATCGGGTTGTAATCCATCGACGTGTACTGATTGAACTTGTCAATTGTCTGCTGCAATTCATCGTACTGGTGTTCCAGTTCCTGATTGCGGGACATCAAGCCTTTATAATCGTCCACCTTCGATTTAAGTACCTGGTTCTCTTCATAGGTGTTCTTAAGATCTTTAATATTTGTCATTACCGTAGAGGTGAACTGTGCAGGTTTGGAGAAGATATTCTGCACGAACCCTACGGTATCACTGATTATTTGTTCTGGTAATGTCTGGCTGCTCCTATCCCTGGTAGAAAAGCCAATCAGTCCGACAAGGATGATGATTGCGATCAGGAATAAGAACATCCTTTTTTTCTTAAAGAAATTCATAATTCACCCAACTTAATTTTTAGTAGCTTTGGAAAACACATGTGGATGTGAACGGAAATGCTCGATGAACTCCAGTGATTTACCTGTACCGATAGCTACACTGTCAAGCGGATTTTCCGCAACAAAAACTGGCATTTTTGTTTCTTCGCTGATAACGCTGTCCAGATTGCGAAGCAATGCGCCGCCACCTGATAGGACAATACCGCGATCCATGATATCAGCAGCCAATTCAGGCGGAGTTTTTTCCAGTGTAAGCTTAACCGCATCCACAATCGCACTGACAGTATCCGCTAAAGCGCCGGAAATTTCCTTCGCACTCACACTGATTGTTTTCGGAAGGCCTGTAAGCAAATCACGTCCGCGAATTTCTGTTTCTTCATCTGTCTCTGGTACTCCAGCATGACCAAGGTCCATCTTCAATTGCTCAGCAGAACGTTCCCCGATCATCAAGTTGTATGTTTTACGGATGTACTGGATGATTGCTTCATCCATATCATCTCCGGCTGTGCGGATAGACTGGCTCGTTACGATACCGCCTAAGCTGATGATAGCAACTTCTGTTGTACCGCCGCCGATATCAACGATCATGCTGCCAGTTGGTTCCCATACAGGAAGTCCTGCACCAATTGCAGCAGCGAAAGGCTCAGCAATTGGGAAAGCATCCTTTGCACCTGCTTGTTTTGTCGCATCGATAACAGCACGTTCCTCAACCATTGTGATACCAGACGGTACACATACCATGACGTTTGGCTTCTTCGCAAAGGAAGAACGATTACGCTGTGCTTGCTTGATGTAATATTTCATCATTGTAGCTGTTGTATCGTAATCCGCGATGACACCATCTTTCATCGGACGGATAACACGGATATTTCCTGGTGTTCTGCCAATCATATTGCGAGCGTCGCCGCCAACTGCCTCAACCTGTCCTGTTTCTACATTTGTCGCCACGACAGAAGGCTCACGGACGACTACGCCTTTACCTTTTACAAAAACCAATGTATTTGCTGTGCCCAAGTCGATGCCCAGGTCTTGTGAAAAACTGAATTTCGCCACAATAATTCTCCTTTTCCGAGTCCGTTCGTGTTTCCGCAAAGCTGCTTTTCAGCAGTGCATACTTTTCATATATTGTCTCATTATGTTGTACTTTATCATATCAGATATCATATCCAATAGACATAGTTGCAAGGTAATAAAGCATACCATCAGAAGAAGCGCCAGCTAGTAAGGTGTACCATGCTAGGCGCTTCTCTACAAAGCTAGTTCCAATTATACGAGAAAACAAGAAAAATAGATAGTAATTACAGATATCCTTTTTCCTTCAATGATATAAACTTTCGATCACCGATGACTAGATGGTCCAAAAGCTCAATTCCGATCATCTTGCCGCACTCCAGCAAACGCTTTGTAACATGGATATCTTCCTGGGAGGGGGATGGATCTCCAGAAGGATGGTTATGAGCGCAGATGATGCTTGCTGCAGAACGACGGACCGCTTCGCGGAAGATCTCGCGGGGATGAACAATGGAGGCATTGAGGCTGCCAATGAAGATTGTCTGACGATGGATGATATGATTTTTTGTATTGAGAAATAAGACGACAAAATGCTCTTGGCTGAGATTACGCATTTCTTCCATGACATAATCTGCCCCATCCTTCGGGCTTCGGATCGTATAGCGCTCTGCTGGCTTGTACCGATACAGCCTTTGACCCAGCTCAATTGCAGCCAAAATCAGCACTCCTTTGGCCGTTCCGATTCCCTTGATAGCTGTCAGCTCCTCGATGGTTGCATCACGCAGAAGCTGCAACCCCTCAAAATGCATCAAAAGCCGCTGCGCAAGCAATGTTACAGACTCATCCTTCGTTCCGCTACCTAAAAGGATAGCAAACAATTCTGCATTGGATAAATGAGCAGACCCAAGCTCAAGCAGCCTTTCCCGGGGACGATCTTCCTTCGGCACCGATTTTATCGCCATTTCAGTATGCAGCAAAAAACCGCCTTCCTTCTGACTCGGATTCCTGTGTGGCAGACAGGTTACGAGAAGCTTATCGAAAGACGGTTCTCTATTCAAATTGGTAAATAGAAAATTTACCGATTCTATCTGTAAGATAATGTAGAAATTAGATCAAAAAAATGAACTTCATTGACCATTCGCAGCAAGACTGGCAGCTTCATGCCATACCGGCAGCATCATACTAGCTGTAAATGTGCCTGACTCCATAGCACTGACTGCTTCATCAGATACCGTTTTCACACTCTCTGCTTCCGCCGGAATTTTCTCCTGCCAAGCTTTCCAAAGAGCCGGATCCTGATTATCCCCTGCAGCAAGCAAAACCGCCAGCTCGTCCAGCCAAGCACCACTAGCAGTCTCGACTCCAGGATCCCATTGCTTTACATAGCTTTCGTAGCCCTGTGCCTGCAGCTGGGAGCCAAGTGTATCAGCTTCTTCCTGCGATCCAGCCATACCTGTCAGCAAGAAGAATTGTCCGTTTTTTTCCCACAATACTGCTGGAATACCAGCATCGGCATACTTTTGGACGACTTCCTGTCCGATGTCCTCCTGATTATAGACGCCACCCTGCACAACATAAGCTGTCAGATCACTAAACGCTCCAGCGTTAGCCGCGGCTTCCTTTGTGGCTACAGGGGCTGCCACACCACTTGTCTCAGATTCAATACCCGCTGTATATCGCAGCAGCAGGAATCCTAGCACGACACCTATGATCGCAGCACCCAAGGCAGCTGCAGCAAGCTTCTTTGCAAAAGGAGACAAAGATACTGCATTTTTTTCTGATTTCTTCTTATTCAATTGATCCAAAACAGGAACATCCTTTTCGACCGTTGCAGCAGCTTCTTCTTCATAAAGTGTGTAGCTTCCCTCACCGATCATCTCTTCTTTTGACTCCTGCGGTTGCTTCTTCTGCTTTTTACCGCCAATCTTGACGGAAAATCCCTTTTTCTCTTCCATCCTGGCACCTCTTTTATTATTGATAGGGCTAACTCTAGCACAGCTAAAAATAGAAGTAAGAGAAATGCTGTCGAGACAAAAAAAGAGTGTTCGACAGGATGACCCTATCAAACACGCTTTTCTACGAATTAAGAAGCAGGATTATAAAATACCCTTAAAGTTATCGTTGCAATATAGCTGTTTTCCGAAGCATTTGTCACGTCAATTTGTTCTATTTCGGCTTTACGTTTCATACCATCGACTTCGATAAGGAACTTGTGCAATGCTTTGTAATCAGAAGATGTGGTGCTTAGTTGATAAACGTACGTTCCCTCAGAATCAGTTTCCGATTCGTTATTGATGGACGTGATCGTTGTATCATTTGTGTTAGCTATTTTCGCTAAATCTTTCAGCAGTTCATTTTCAAGCGGTGCCTCTGGTACCTCCCCTTGTTCAGCAGGAGCTACTGAAGCCTCAAGAAGTCTTTCCTGGTTCGCGACTGCTGTCTCTGCTATGCTTGTTTCGTTCTTCAAAGGCATAACATACAAAACTAAACACAACACTGTAAGCAAGATGACAAGCAGAAAGGAAAATAGCATGATTTTGCGACGCTGGGATGCATCCGACCAGTTCATCATCTTCCACTCACCTCACTTGTCCATGCAGCTTGATCGATTGTAATCGTAAAGACAGCTTGAAAACTATCTGCTCCCTGAGGCGTCAGGGATTGCAGGGAAGCCCGAGATACATACCCTGTGTCTTGAACCTGTTGAATATAATCCGCAGCAGCATCGGTGCTGTTAACCAGCAGTGTAACCGTAATTGGCTCCGTGCCAGGGCTGGTGTAGCTGATCAAGTCTGTTTCTTTTGGTGCCAGCGATTGCAATCTGTCCATCAATTCCACACTATATGGCAGTGCTGTACCGCTATCACCGGCTAAATTTGTAGTCTGTGCGTCCAGCAGAGTCTGATTGGAAGCTTGCTTCGCTTCCAGATCGGAAAGCTGACCTTTCGCAGCCAGCAATTGCCATGTGAATAGCACAGCACAAATGAGGATCAGTCCGCCAAGGATACATAGGAACAGAATCGGGGAACGCTGCGTTTCTGATTGTTTTCGAAGTAAATTGATTTCGAGCATTTCTTCTGTCCCCTTTATAGCTTCTTCATGGAAAGGCCAAGCGCATCAGCATAAGCCAAAGGCAGCTCGTCCATCATTTCTTGCCTGAATGTGATCGTCTCGATCTGCAGCCGCTGCCGAAGCTCGTTCATCACATCACTCAATTCCTCATAATCGCCGGATACAAGCAGCTTTGTGATACCAGCTTCACCATTCATCACGGAATAACGATAGAAATCCATGAACCGCTCGATTTCGGTAAGCTGCTCTTCCAAATACGCTCGAGCACGGTCTGCTTCCTCTTGATAAAACAAATCCTGCTCCATATGATCCTGCAAATTACCAAAACTCGTCTGTGGCTGACGAATGAATAACGGCATATCCTGATGGAATGCTGTTAGGATTAAGCCGCTGTGATTCCATTGCAAAAGAAGCAAATGATCCTCTGCTGTTTCCTTGTACTGTTCTATGTATAAACGATAAAGAGATAATGAAGCCAAATCAGCAGCAACAGGCTGAAGCCCTGCTTCTTTAAAAGCTTGTTGATAAGCCTCCACGCGCTGTCCCGGATAAGCAACCAGCAGGATGGTGTTATATTCTTCGCCCTCCTCCAGCACTTCAAAATCCAAAACCGGATCTTCAAACGGCAACTGAATTGTATGCTCTAGCTCCGTATACAGAAACGGCTTGATTTCCTCACGCTTCAATTGTTTCGGAACCTGATGCTGACGAAGCGTTACAGCTTGATCAGGCAGCGTGAATAATAGGTCACGGCCTTTCCAGCTGTTTTCCTCAACTAATTTCCGAACAGTCTTCGTCAGCTGTTCTGCATTCTCCAATTTACCTTGGCGAATTGTACCGTCCGGCAGTTCTACACTGCCGAAAGTATTCCCTTTACGGAATCCAGCCGGTTCCCCTGCCATATAACGCAAAACCGCTTCCTGTATGATGATGTACAATTGTTTGCTTTGCTTCTTAAACATACTCTTCCCTCATTTAAAAGAATGAATTAATGTACCAGCTAATCATTGCATCACCATGAAAATAAGTGATCAATGCGCCCAGCAAAATATACGGACCAAACGGTATAGCCTGTTTCCTCTTGAGTACCTTCGCTGATAGAAGAACTAAACTTATCACAGCTCCTATAACAGAAGATAGGAAGAAAGTGAGCAATACACCCTTCCATCCCAGCACGACACCAAGCACTACAAACAACTTCAAATCTCCGCCGCCCATTCCTCCCCGACTGAGTAATATGACGAGGAAAAGCAAGATAAATGCTACAGCAGCTCCAATAATCGAATCCCACCATGGATCTAATGGAGTGATGAAACGGAGAATGATGAATAGAGGAAGAAAGAAGAATAATATCTTATTTGGAATAAGCATGAATCGCATATCCGTTACAAATAGAATCGCTGCCATCGATACTAATACGAATGCTGTAACCAGTTCCCACTGCAGTCCGATCATATAAAAGCTATATCCGAACAATAGGCCGGTCGCCAGCTCAGTAAAAGGGTAAAGATGAGAAATCTTCTGTTTACAGTTGCGGCACTTCCCTCGTAGTGCTATGTAAGAGATTACTGGAATTAGGTCATAAGCTTTAATTTGCTTCTGACAGTTTGGACAGTAAGAGCGTTCGGATTGGAACATTTTCTTTTCTGGGACACGCATTCCGACGACGTTGTAGAAGGATCCGAGGACGGAACCAAGTATGATGAAATAGATAGATAAAATTATCTCCATTACATTCTCTCCTTGCGTATGTAAAGACGAAAATCTCTCAAAAATGAGAGATTTTCACCAACAATATAAACTTATTCTGCGCTTGCTCCAGCAGTACCTACAGCTTCACTACCGCCTTCTAGCCATACCTCAGCTGTCATTTGTCCGCCTTCAATTGTCACTTTACTTTTCGTAGTATCATATTTACCGTCATTTGGCGCTTCAGGAACACTAATATAATCTTCATCGATTAACGTTTTTAATGTTATGTTATTACCTAATTTAGCACCTGTTTCTGACTGTGCTTCTGCCAAACGGGTAGCTTCAATCATTTGTTGAGCTGTAGAATTATAACCTTTAGCCTGGCTATCACCAATAAGATTTAAAATTGCTGGAATCGCAATCGCAGCTAAAATACCCAAGATAACAATAACTGCAAGTAGCTCAACAAGCGTGAAACCCTTCTCCGATTTCAGTTTCTTACTTAAAAACTTTTTCATCGTGGACACTCCTCCGTTATGTAGTTGTTTCCGGCCATAGGGAAACAGTATCGATCAATTTGGCCGGTTGCACTACTAGCTCCAAAATAACAAAGTGCCCACGTAAAGTTATTTTATCATCGCTTCCTATTAATCTAGTAAAATTATATCAAATACTAATAGAAAATCTACCCACAATAAGAAATATTTACACTTATTTTGTCATTTTCTTAGTTCTTTATTACTGGATATTCTCATACATGGAAAACATCGGGATAACCACAGCTGTGACGATGCTGCCTACCATTGCAGATAAGATGAGAATAAGGACTGGCTCAATCATTGCTTTTAATCTTTCAGCGGCATAATCGAGCTCTTGCTCGTAAAAATCAGCTGCACGGTGGAGTAAATCGTCCAGAGATCCAGACTTTTCTCCTACTCGTATCATTTGTGTAATCATGGGTGGAAAAGCCCAGTGTGCCTCCATAGGTCCAGCCAACGAGTCACCCTTTTCAATTGTTTCATAGCAGTTTTGTATTACTTGCTCCATTACTTTATTCTGTAAGATTCGACTTGATATCCGTAAAGTATCTAAAATCGGGACTGAGCTTTCCAAAAGAGAACTCATTGTCCTTGTCATTCGAGCTAATATGGCTTTTTGATAGAGACTTCCCATTACTGGTACCCTCAATTTTATTGTGTCCATAAATAGTTTCCCCTGCGGCTTGGATACAATTAATCTGTATAAAACCACCAAAAGCAGCAAGCACAAGATCCCTAAATACCAATATTTCTGCATTCCCTCTGATAAGCTAAGGACAAATGCTGTGTATACAGGAAGTTCAGTATCCATACTAGCAAACATTCCCGTGAATTGTGGAAAGACAACAACTAAAAGCGCCACACAAATACCTACAGCAACTACTGCTACAAAAAATGGATAACTCATAGCTGTAATGACTTTCTGCCGCATATCATATTGCTTTTCATAATAAACAGCCATCTTATTGAGAACATCATCCAGTTCCCCGCTTGCTTCTCCGGCTCGTATCATATTCACAAAAAGCTCTGGAAATATTTTTGGGTGCTTTTCAACAGCGTCTGAGAAACGAACACCTTCAATTAGATCAGTCCGCACATACTTGAGGGTTTCTTTTAAAAACTTGTCCTTAGTCTGCTCCTGCAGCAAACCAGTAGCTTCTACCAAAGGTACCCCGGACTCGATCAATGTGGATAATTGGCGCAGGAAAATGATAAACTCTTTCTTTTTTACTCGTTTACCGAATGACAATTCTTTATTCAAGGTCCGATTTAATTCACGCAATTCAAAGACAATCAACTGCTGTGCTTGTAACTTCTCTATAGCCTCGGCTTTAGTTTCAGCTTGGACTTTCCCTCGCTTTGGTTTGCCGAGCATGTCTCTGGCATTGTATTGATAGTAAAGCATTTATACACCTCGTTCTTCCAAAAATGGTGCCACTTGATCCATCACCACTGTTCCTGAAGCGATCATTTTGCGGATGCTCATGTCCATCGTATGCATGCCTTGATCACGCGAGGTTTGCATGATACTAGGTATTTGATGCATTTTACCGTTTCGGATCAAGTTTTTAATAGCGGATGTGTTTACGAGTAATTCCGTTAAGGCTTTCCGTCCTTTGCCATCTGCCCGGCGTACAAGCCGTTGGGACAATACCGCTGTCAGAACACTAGCCAATTGGATACGAATTTGTGGCTGCTGTTCAGCAGGAAACACATCGATGATCCGATCGACTGTTTGTGAAGCAGAACTTGTATGTAACGTTGCTAATACAAGGTGTCCGGTCTCAGCTGCAGTTATAGCTGTAGAGATTGTTTCCAAGTCACGAAGTTCTCCAACCAAAATAACGTCTGGATCCTGGCGCAAACAGGCACGCAATCCATTAGCGAAATTATCTGTATCAAGACCTACTTCCCGCTGGTCGATGATACATTGATTATGCTTGTGCAGATATTCAATTGGATCTTCAAGCGTGATAATGTGACGCTGCATACTTGTATTCATATGATGGATCATTGCTGCCAACGTCGTACTTTTCCCGCTCCCAGTCGGGCCTGTAACTAATAGCAAGCCTTGTGGTTTTCCAGATAGCATTTTCAAGACATCCGGCAGATCAAGATCGCTAAGAGTAGGTACATTTGTAGGCACTACACGGACAGCCAATGAGACACACCCACGCTGGTGATATGCATTTATACGAAATCTGGAAATACCAGGTATACTATAAGAAAGGTCCACCTCACCTACTTCTTTAAAGCGATTCCACAATTTATCGCTAAGAATGGTCTTTGCCATTTCTTCGGTATCCTGAGGTTTCAGATTTTCTCCCTGATGCCGTCTTAACACACCATGAACACGAAATACTGGAGGAACTGCAACGGTTAAATGAATATCTGATGCTTTCATTTCCATTGCTGTCCTCAATAATTGATCAAATGT
This sequence comes from Terribacillus saccharophilus, assembly GCF_046592595.1. Classification (GTDB taxonomy): domain Bacteria; phylum Bacillota; class Bacilli; order Bacillales; family Amphibacillaceae; genus Terribacillus; species Terribacillus saccharophilus_C. The sequence goes on from NZ_JAWVPF010000003.1 coordinate 187,448, forward strand.
CTCTTTCATCTTGCCTCTCCTTAACTATCAACCGTTATTCGTAGAACTTCATCCACAGTGGTCATTCCTTGTACCGCTTTTTTCAATCCATCATCTACAAGCATTTTCATACCATTTTCTAGAGCTGTTTGTTTTATTGCATCTACTGAACTCTGCTGAATGAGCAATTCTCGAATTTTATCATCCACAATAAGCAATTCATGAACAGCCATCCGTCCTTTATAACCTGTTTGCTTACAGCTGTTGCAACCTCGACCACGGTACAACGTATCACTTTCTAACCCATGCTTCTCCAGCAGATCGACTTCTACGTTAGTCGGTCTATAAGCTTCTTTACAATCACGACAGATTCGTTTAACAAGCCGTTGTGCGATAACACCTGTCACAGAAGACACAACTAAATACGGTTCTATGTTCATGTCCATCAAACGGGGAATCGAGGCTATGGCATTGTTTGTATGTAACGTACTAAAAACAAGGTGACCAGTTAGTGAAGCACGAATTGCGATCTCTGCCGTCTCGCTATCACGTATTTCCCCGACCATGATGATATTCGGGTCTTGACGAAGGATAGAGCGTAAGCCTGTTGCGAAGGTAAGTCCGATACTGCTGTTCACTTGCATCTGGTTCACACCCTGCAGCTCAAATTCGACAGGATCCTCAACTGTTATAATATTAAATTGCTCCCTATTTAAATGATTAATAGAAGCATATAATCCAGAAGATTTACCTGACCCTGTTGGACCAGTAAACAAAATTAATCCAGAAGGTTGTTCAATTAGCCGACAGTATTTCTGATAATTTTCCTCACTAAAATCTAGTTCATCTAATCCTTTAATCACATTGCTTAGATCAAGTATACGAATAACTACTTTTTCGCCAAACACTGTTGGCAGGACACTTATTCGAAGATCAACATGTGTATTCTCCATTTTAAGCTTTATCCGTCCATCTTGTGGAAGACGTGTTTCAGTGATGTTCATATTAGCTAGTATTTTGACACGAGCAACTACAGCTGCCTGAATGGACTTAGGCAATGTTCTTTCTCGACGAAGATCACCATCGATTCGATATCGCACCTGAACTTCTGTTTCATATGGATCCATATGTATATCACTAGCTTTCAACTGCACTCCAGAACTAATAAGTTGCTCCACAATACGTATAGCAGGTGCAGCTTCTGCTGCTGTTTCTGAGCGAGAATCTCCAGATTCAGCTTCCTTATACACATTCGTTATCGCTTCCAATATATCTGCTTTGGCAGCAATAACAGGTTTTATTGAAAATCCAGTATACATCTCCATATCATCAATAGCGTAATAGTCCATCGGATCGTGCATTGCAACAGTTAGAATGTTATTCTCTCTGCTTAAAGGAATGACGGTATGCTTTCTTGCAAACTGAATTGGCAGAAGCTTAACTAAATCAAATTGGAACGGATAGCGGAAAAGCGAAACATGTGGGATTCCAAGCTGAAATTCAAGTACTTCTATTAACTGCTGTTCGGTTATGTATCCTTTTTCAAGGAGTAAATCCCCTAATTTCTGACCGGGCCTTTGTTCCTTAATTGCCTCGACAATCTGTTCTTCTGTAACGAGACCTGCTCGCTTGAGCAATTCTCCCAGCTTCTTCCTTTTCGCCATACTTCCACTTCCTATCTTAAGTTTCTGCAAAAATCAATTCTGTCTCTTGTTATTAGATTACTATTAATATAGTCTTAGATTAAATTCAAAAGCAATACCAAAGTAACATAAACAGGAAACAAAATAGCGCTTTAGAACTACTTCGAAATTGGGATATATTTTATTTCACTGCTCTCTTTTTCATTTATCCTTACATTCACAGTAAGCTCTATTTGATTTTGATCTAGTTGGAGCTTAGGGGTAAGTGAAGCGTCATAGCCATCAATATTTATTGACTTTGGCACATTATTCACCAAGGTAGATAATTCTTCTTCCTTCACACTATCCGTACCAGCGTTCTGTTTGATATATGCACTCACATAAACAGTTGCCATATTCATAATATCTGTCTCTATTGCGGATTCTTCTTGTCTTTTCATTTGTTTAGTGGTGGTTAGCAATTGAGCAGACAATATAGTACCTAACAATACTAAAAGGACGATGATCCAGAGAACCATAACTAAGGCAGCGCCTGTTTCATCATTTCTAATTTTGCGCATTGGTGTTCACCTCTAATAGGAATTTTCTTGCTTCACCTTCTTGTTCTGGATTGCCAGGTGCTTGTGTTATAAAGACTGCTTGTACAAGATTTTTTACACCACCAGTTTCGAACTTACATAATTCAACTCTTGTATCATAGTTTGAGTCACCTATTGTTTTGTTTCCAAGATGGATACTGGGAGAATGAGAAGATTTACTACAGATTGGCAACTGGGTGAATGGCCCTTGAATATCAGATAAATTCTCATATTCAGATGCAACCACATGCGCAGCTTCATTAGTTTTCAACATGTTTCCATTGATTTTGTTGTGTATAGCTGCCTGGGTAAAAATAGGAACAAATGTAATAATGACGATAGCAAGAATCGTCAAGCTTACAAGTATTTCAATCAAAGTAAAACCTTTCTCTCTTTGTATAGATAACTTCAAAAGTCTCACCTCTACTATTAATCTTCAGGAGTGTTGTATTATGTCAAATGAAAAAGGATTCACACTCATTGAGTTGCTTGGCGGGTTGCTTTTATTTAGCATCGTTACAATAGCCGCAGTGTCCTTAGTAGTTCAATCAATGCATAATAGTGAAAATGCAGAAGCAACGAATAGCTTGCGAAATGATGCTACATATGTAACACAAGTCTTGCGTACCGCATATGAAAACGGAACATTGGATGGTATGTGCTTAGAAGAAGATCAAAATAATCAAAACGGCAAAATCTATAAGCTTAAGTCTGTGGAAAATGAAATTATGCTAGATTTAACACATCAAAACGAGCTTCATGATCTTAAATTTTCTTATGAAGGGGCAGACAGAACTAAGCCTAATTGCTTTTATTCTCAATCAGAGAAGCAAACTTTGCAAGTAAATTTTACTATAACCAAAGATAAAAATGAGCCTTTAGATTCAGAGTCTTATACAGTAGATACCGCATTCTCAAAAATTTCAACGGAACAACTAACAATTAAACTTCAAGAACCTACTGAAGAACCAGAGGGTGAAGCTGAGATAGGATACTGTAAAGCAGTTGATGTTGAGAAAGGGTTCAGCAATGAAAAGAATAAAGATTCAGCTAGCATATATAATGGTGATTTATATTATTCTCAATCTCAATATGCCTCTTGGAATCAAGGAACATATAATATAGTAAAAGGTAATACCACATTCTTGAACGATATATCTATTTTTAAAGAGTACTTCAAAGTTACCAAAGATTTATCTTCTAAAGGCTCTATTGATTTACAGAACACAGCGGATGTAAACGTTGATCAGAGTACCACCGTAAATAAAGATTTAAAATTGCTATCACATACCTCATTAGATACTAATGAGCTAAAAGTTAATAACTTACTTAGGTTAGATAATTATACTCTATTGTTAGTACGTACAAATTTGAAAGCGGGTAACGGCGGTTTTTATACTGATACAACTACTTGTACAGGCGGTGACGCAGTATTTGATGGTTCTATAGATTTTCACAATTCTAGTACTTATAAATCTGGAGGCTCGTTAAATATTTCTGATAATTTAAATTTGTATTCCCTTGCTAATGTTTCTATGGAAAAAGACATGATCATTGGTGGTAACGTCAAAATGGAAAATAGTGCAAAGGTAGAAATAGGTGGTAGTTCCACTATGAAAGGTAATGTTGAAATAAAAGGCAGTTCTTCCATTTATTCAAAAAACAATATTGTAATCAATGGTGACCTTTTAGTTCAAAAAGGCTCAATACTTTATTCAGACGGCGATATTGACATAAAAGGGACTGTCTCTTCTGATAATGGAGCCGGCATCATTTGCTCAAAAGGCGAAATAACTATTAACAAGCTAAACAAGGCAAGTGGTATTAAAATCCTTTCCAACAACCAAAAATGCCAAAAATAAAAGACCTATCCCTAGGATAGGTCTTTTCCTTTAAACCTCTTACTCCACTACAAACTCAAAGTCAGCAGTGAACTTAACGTCTTTCCCGATCAATACGCCGCCTGTTTCTAGTGCTGCGTTATATGTCAGGCCGTATGCTTCACGGTTGATTTTGCCTTCTACTTCGAATCCGGCGATTGTGCTGCCGTCCATTGGGTTTTTGGAAGTGCCGTTGTATTCTACTTTGAATGTTTCTTCGTTTGTTACGTCTTTGATTGTGAAGTCTCCAGTGATTTCGAATTCGTCATCGGATACTTTCTTCACGGATTTGCTTTTGAATGTCATGACAGGATGGTTTGCTGCGTCGAAGAAGTCTCCGGACTGCAGGTGACCGTCACGGTCTGCATTGCCTGTGTTGATTGTTGCTGCTTGGATTGTTGCTGTAACGGATGAGTTATCCAAATCATTCAAGTCTCCGCTGAATTGTACGTCGAAGTCTTCGAATTTCCCCTTAGCTTTGGAAACCATCATATGTTTTACCGTAAATGAGATGCTGCTGTGTGCTTTATCCAATTTCAAAACTGCCATGTTTATTCCTCCTCAGTAGTGTTTCTTTATCAAGTTACTTTACGTAAGTAACTATATATTAATCACTTTGTTACGTCAAGCATTACTTTATAAAAAAACATTCCTTTTAAGAAGGAATGTTTTCGGTCTTTTGATTCAGTTCATGGTAGATACTTACGCGGTTTCGGCCTTTTTGTTTGGCGCCGACGTACATCGCACGGTCGGCATGCCGGACCAATTCCAAGTCATCTTCACTGTTTTCCGGATAAGATGCAACTCCAATACTGACAGTCATATTCAATGAGACGGACTGATCTGAATCCAAAGTATTTTTCGTCTGGAAAGGTTGAACGATTATACTGCGCCATAATGTTTCAGCAACATGAGCAGCTCGTGCGGAATCACAATTCGGTAGAATGACAGCGAATTCTTCTCCACCGTAGCGAGCCAGTATCGCGTCCTCATCCGCTACCTCCTGGCTCAATCTCACCGCCACCTCGCGCAGTATATCATTACCCGCCTCATGCCCATACGTGTCATTCACTTGTTTGAAATGATCCAGGTCCATCATGATCAACGACACAGAGTTCTCGGGTGGTCCATCATGAAATAGTCCCTTGAGCGCTTCATCAAAGTAACGATAATTATATAAACCGGTTAATGCACATCGCTCACTAATTTGCTTTGTTTGTTCATAATGCTGAGCGTTGAGCAAGCTTACGGCCATGAAGTTTGCCAGCAGTTCAATAAGCATGAATTGATATTTCTCGTATATGTTTCTCTGTTCTGACAGAAGCACGAGAATGCCAATAATCTCGTTATCACGTTCAATTGGCAGACACATCAGACTTTCGCTATCCATTGGTGCTGTCACTTTCCATTTATCTGCCCATTGGATTCGTTTTCCATAGCGGACTCCGGCGCCTTTTTTCCATACAAAACCAGCTATACCTTCGCCTTTTTTCTTTTTATCACCTTGTTGGTATATGGAGCGATTTTTCGGATCATATAATCGGATCAATTTCAGCTCCTTGCCATCTGTCACATCATATAAGTAGGCTTGATCAGCTGGGACGAGCGATACAATTCGTTCCATAAACAGATCCAACGTTTCTTTTACATTCAAGTGGGCGGTCAATTCATGGCCTACTTCACTGACGCTTCGAAGATGTTCATTCATATTGCTGCTTCGGTAATAAAGTCGCAATATATAGGAGGTACTTACAATTGAAAAACCGATAAAGACGACTGCAATTGCACCAATCTGATGATACAGCAGATGCAATAGAAGCGCAGCTGGCAGGATATAGATCGTCGTCATGAATTCCCAGAAAAAGCTGCGCTCAAAAAATTTATCTCTTTTTCCATAGATATATCTTCTGGTCAGCGTTATGAGGATATGATTCATCATGAACAGCGTCATGGAGTAAGCCAGGATGCCAATAATATGCATTGGTGTTTCCAATGTTTGGGAAGCATTTCCAGGAAGATCAAATAGATTGTATACTCCCGCTGCTGAGACACTCATCAGGAAGAACATGACGTAATTCAGTGGAATACGAAACAGATCTTGTTTTGTCATGCGAACTTGCAGCAGCACAATTGTGACACTGATTGTGGTGATGACCAGTTCTACGAACAAACCGAAATTCAGATAGATAACGAGCGTGATACCGTTCAGGAAAAAGACAGGAATTTGGTTCACCATGATTGGAAATAGCGCCACAATGATAGCCAGCACAGTGAATGCCCCTAGATCAAGCCATTTCAAATCTTCCAAATTTGTCTGTTGATAGATTAAAAAAAGGGAAACCGGCCAAATGATAGCCCAAGCTGCCCAGATCCATCGTTTCTTGCTGCTGTTCACCATCTAGCTTCTTCCTTCCTATCAGCCGTACATATAAAGATTCAGATAATTTAAACTACCACATTTTTCTATTTTGAACAATATACTTTCTGACTTGGTAGATAAAATGCAGGGAACCTGTCACAAAATAGACGGTGTCTGTTTTGTCATCTTCATAAAGCTGCTTTATCCATTCCTGCCAATCGGCTGTAACTTCCACGGATGGGTATGATTCTGACAACGTCACAACATCCGCTGCACGGAGATGATCGAAAGTTGTCATCGTAATGTCAGTTGCAATCTCCTGAAGCTGCTGAATCATCTGTGCAAATGGCTTGTCCTGAAAAGCACTGAATAAAATCTCAATTTTGTTATCGCGATAGGTTTGCTTGACTGTTTCTATAAAAGCAGCCATCCCTTCTGCGTTATGAGCGCCATCCAAAATGATTACAGGTTCTTTTTCCACGAGTTCGAAACGGCCCGGAAGCTGAACTTGATTTATAGCTTCTCTCACTTTATCCAACTCCAACGAAATTCCCATTTCCTGCAGCAGTTGACATGCCTCTGCAGCAAGTGCCGCATTCACTCGTTGATGAGCTCCCTGCATTTGCGGATTTATTTGCAGCCGATCAGCATCCTTTGCTTCTATCCAAGTTATCGGCACTGCCGCTGCCTGTGCTTGATTTTCTATAACATTTCTTGCTCCGGCCTGTGTCACTGCACTGATCACTGGAGCTCCCGCTTTAATAATCCCAGCTTTTTCCGCAGCAATCTCTTCTATCGTATCCCCGAGGAATCGTTGATGGTCAAACCCGATATTGGTAATAATGCTGAGTAAAGGATGCGCCAGGACATTCGTCGCGTCACCGCGTCCGCCCATACCAGCTTCTATCACGCTAATATCCGCATGCTTCGCAAGATAAGAAAAAGCGATACACACGTGTATTTCAAATTCACTCGGATGGTTGTCCTGTCGATCCATCTTTTCTATAGTAGAAAGTAGGGCATCACATTCCGTGATAAATTCTGCCTCCGATATCCATTTTCCGTTTACTTGGATACTTTCCAGGAATCCGCCTGGAGTTGGGGAAATGAAGCTACCCGCTTTATATCCGTTATATGTTAAGGCATTAGCTAGATACGACGATGTCGAGCCTTTGCCATTCGTTCCAGCTATATGTATACTTTTCATTTGACGTTCGGGATTGCCGCACGCTTGCAGCAGCTGCTGCACCCGATGCAGCCCCGGCTTGATGCCAAGATGTCTGCGGCTGGTCAAAAAAGCTTCCGCTTGTGCTAAGTTTGCAAACATAAAGCATCTCCTTCCATGTATAATTGATTATTATATCAAACTAGTTTGTGCTGCCACTATAGAAATAATTTCTTCATTTGTTGGGCATCACCTAAAGAAAGGAATTACAGTTATGGCTACACCTAAAATTGGCTGGGTTATTTATAACGGCCATCTTGGCGGTAAAAAATTTCTTGATTTCGCTGAGTGGATACAGCGTGCCGCCAATGCCCAGGATATTACCATGAAAATCATTAAGAATAACGCATTGCTCGGCATGGTTGGCACACACAATTCCCTGCTAAAAGAAGAACAGCAGCTGCCGGACTTTGTCGTTTTCAGCGACAAGGATATTCCGCTTGCCCAGCAGCTGGAAGCAATGGGAATCCCTCTGTATAATTCCAGCAAATCAATCGCTGTCTGTGATAATAAAATTCTTATGTACCAAGCACTGGCTCAAGCCGGTATTAAGATTCCCAAAACTATAATCGCACCCAAAGTTTTTCCTGGTACAATGCCGATGCAACTTGATTCTTTTGAACCTGCTATCAGGGAGCTAGGATTTCCGATGATTGTCAAGGAGGCTTTTGGTTCATTCGGAGAACAAGTATATCTTGTCGACAATAAAGAGGCATTACACCAAAAGATTAGCGAGATAGGAGCCAATCCATTCGTTCTGCAGGAGTATATCCAGACAAGCCATGGCAGAGATATACGGATCAATATCGTCGGCGGCAAGATAGTCGCTTCTATGATTCGTACATCTGAAACGGATTTCAGGGCCAATGTGTCTCGCGGGGGCAATATGCAGCAGTATACACCAACAGATAAAGAGGCCGAGCTGGCTATTGCAGCTGCTGATGCCGTGGGAACTGATTTTGCAGGAGTGGATTTGTTATTCGGTCCCGGAGGCGAACCGCTTGTTTGTGAAGTGAATTCGAATGCACATATTCGTTCCATATATGAGTGCACGGGTGTAGATGTAACAGAAGCCATCATCACCCATATCAAAGAGGTGCTTTCATGAGAGGCTGGCTGATCTACCATAGACTGGATGCAGAACGTAATGCCGCATTTATTGATTGGTTCCTTGAAGAAAGCCGCTCTCTTAACATAGATTTACAGTTAGTCTATACTGACAGCATTCATATTACACTCCGGAATGGAAAAGTAGTTATACATACAAAAGAAAAACAAGAGCTTCCAGACTTCAGCATCGTGCGCACTATTGACCCTTTATTGACTGCACAGCTGGAGCAAGCAGGTATTATCTGCTTCAATAATGCCGAGATTGCTGCTCTTGCAAACGACAAAATCAAAACACATTTAGAACTTGCAAAGCTTTCCATTCCGATGGTGGAGATGCAATTCCAGACAAATGTCCCTCTGCCTCACCCGCCGCTTGCCTTTCCTTTTGTATGGAAAACAGCCGGTGGCCGGGGTGGGAAAGAAGTACATCTAGTCGAAAATGACACCCAGTACCAGGTGCTGCAGCAGCAATATGCTAATCAGTCTGTCCTCTTGCAGCAGTTAGCTCCGACACCCGGTAAGGATGTGCGTGTTTTTGTGATTGGCAAAGAAATCATTGCTGCTGTTCTTCGCAGCAGTCAGCAGGATTTCCGAGCAAACTACTCTCTTGGCGGGAGTGCATCGTTTTACACATTGAATATAGAAGAAAGACAACTTGTCCAACGTATCGTCAATCATTATGATTTTGGTTTTGTCGGCATTGATTTTCTTTTCGATGAGAACGGCAGCTTTCTTTTCAATGAGATAGAGGATGTTGTCGGAAGCAGAACACTTAGTGAAGTCAGCGATGTGAATGTTGTGCGGCTTTATTTAGAGTTTATCAAGAAACGCCTGGAGGATGCGGGATGTACGCAATAGTTGGTTATGTGGATCAGGTAACAGAAAGCAAGATATTAGGCTTATGGAAAGAAATGCGAGACAAAGACATCACAGATTATCCTTATCAGCGCGAGGGGCACCGCCCACATCTCACCTTCTCCTCCTTTACTGAGCCTGAACCAGATCTGCTGCACGAAATCGAGCGATTATCGACTCAAGCCAAAGCTGTTCCCTTACGCTTCCGGCTATTTGGCAGTTTTATGAAAAGTGATTCGTTTCTTCTGCTTCCGGATTCGAATAACGAATTGACAGAGTTACACAGGAAAGTCCTAGCACTGCAATCTGCACCTTCTCTATATACGCCGGGAATTTGGATTCCGCATATAACGATCGCGAATCATTTGAACCCGGATCAGCAGTCAGCAGTTCAGCAACTAGCCCAGCAAAGGCTGGAACCTTTTTCGGGAAGCTTGATAAAACTTGCATTTATACAAATTACAGAACATGCAGTAATTGAATTAAAGGTAAATTTCTTATAGGCGGCAGCTTGCAGTGTAACGCCTCCCCCCACACGATGAGTTTTTCGAACATTTTGAATTTATGTGGTATATCTGATTTAATTATCGTTATAGCAATCAGTATAGGAGGTATTGGATTTGATAATAGAGCTGGAAAACGTTTCATTAAAAAAAGCCGGTAAATGGATATTGCAGAATCTAAATTGGAAGGTAGAAAAGGGACAAAACTGGATATTATTCGGCTTGAATGGCTCCGGCAAAACATCTCTGCTGAATTTATTGAATGCCTACACTTTCCCTACAACTGGAAACATGCGTGTTCTGGGCATGGAATTTGGGAAGACCTACCTTGCCGAAAAACTGCGGATCCAAATTGGCTTTGTTTCATCTTCGCTTCAGCAAAAGTTTGACTTGGGTAATAATGCCTTTGAAGTTGTTCTAAGTGGTGCTTTTGCATCTATCGGACTTTATGAAACACCTACAGATGAAATGAGAAACAGAGCCGCACAGCTGCTACATGATCTTGGCTGTTTTGCTTATGCCAATCAGCGCTACGAAACCCTTTCACTCGGAGAGAGACAGCGTGTTTTAATCGCCCGTGCTCTAATGGCAGATCCAACGCTGCTTATACTGGATGAACCCGCAAACGGACTGGATTTTCTAGCGCGTGAATCATTATTGGAATCTATTGAAAGAATCAGTAAGAAGCCTGATGCACCTACTATTATTTATGTAACCCATCATATTGAAGAGATTTTGCCCACATTTGATCAAGCCCTTTTACTAAAGGACGGTAACATCTTTGCTTCTGGCTATACAAACGACATGATTTCAAGTGAACAGCTCTCAGAATTCTTTGGTATCCCCGTTAAAGTAATGTGGAATCAGAATCGCCCACTCCTTTCCAGAGTATATCCGGCAAGTAATCAAAGCTCTGAGTAGCGGCTTTTTTGTTCCTTTATTACTTCCAATATGATAACTGCATATACAATTTGAATGCAGCCTGAATAGGTTGGACTATCGTTTAACTTTAGGAGGGATAAAAATGCCGCAAAGATTTGCCCGCTTCTGTATTTTCCCTGGATATAACTGGTGCGGTCCTGGCTGCAGCGGTCCTGGTTCTCCGGTCAATAAAGTAGATGCAGCATGCAAACAGCATGATATGTGCTATCGAAGACAAGGTAATCGGTGTGAATGCGACCGGATTTTTTTGAATAAGCTTCGTCCTCTAATCAATTCCCGTACACAAGAAGGAAGACATGCGAAAATTGTCTATAACTATATGAAACTTCAATCAGCAATAACATGCAGCAGTTATAGAAAGTAACGTTATCGCTGCTTCTACGTGACAAGAATTCACTAACGATATTGGCACTCACTTTAAAGTAAATAGTAAAATAAATGAATACCCGTATCTTTCAAGAAGCACAAAACGTATGAGCAATAAAGAGGTGAATTTATGGAGCAGCCAAAGAAAGCTGATTGTCAGTTGTCATTAGAGGAAGTATTAGATAAGCTGTCACAATATTGTTTGTATCTTACAAAGAACAAATGGGACAGTGAAGAGGTTATGCAAGAAGCTGTAGTAAAGACAATTACTAAATATTCCAAAGAGCCCTTCCCGCCGCCGGTCAGCCTTCTGAAAAAAATTGCATACAATGCTTGGATAGATCGAATCCGTAAGCAAAAGAAAGAAAAGCTTGTTTCTGAGATTCAGGATTTTGCTTCTGCAAGGAAGAAATACAACGAATGGCAAATACAGCCGTTAAACAAACTCACACCCAAACAGCTGATTGTATTTGTCTTAAAAGAAGCTTTTCAGTTTCAGTCTGCTGAAATAGCAGCTCTGCTCCAGACAAACGAATCTGCAGTAAAGAGCCTTTTACATCGCGGACGAACAAATATCATTTCTGAAACAATACATCCGCTTGTACAAAGTTCTTGGGAAGATTTGAATCAGGAAGAGCTTTTGGAACTTGTAGATGTCTCCTTGAACAGGGAAGATCCAGCAGTACTCATACGTTTTCTGCCAAACATACTACGAACTTCAAAGACTTCTCTTCCTTCCAACTCAACTCTTTATCTGGCTGCAGCGTAATGCTGCAGTTATTTTTTTACCCGTATCTTATATCACGCATCATTCGTTATACATATGAAAACTGAAAGGGGTGTGTATGGTATGACTGCAATACCTTACGTAGTAGAACAATCGAAAACGGGAGAAAGATCCTATGATATCTATTCAAGGTTGTTGAAGGATCGCATTATAATGGTGAGTGAAGAGATAAATGATAGTATGGCCAATGCTATTGTCGCGCAGCTGTTATTCTTAGCCGCTGATGATCCAGATAAGGATATCTCGCTATATATCAACAGTCCGGGAGGCTCCATTTCTGCAGGTTTTTCAATTCTTGATACAATGCAGTATATCAGTCCAGATGTACAAACGATTTGCACAGGTATGGCTGCCTCCTTCGGTGCTATGCTGCTTCTTGCAGGTACTCCGGGTAAAAGATATGCGCTGCCAAACAGTGAAATTATGATCCATCAGCCGCTTGGAGGAGCAAGAGGACAGGCAGCCGATATTGAAATAACTGCTAAGAGGATAATGAAACAAAGACAGCACATCAATCAACTGATCGCAGACTTTACCGGACAGCCGATCGAAAAGGTAGCTGCTGATACAGATCGTGATTATTTTATGAGTGCGAAGGAAGCGAAGAATTACGGTATTATTGATGAAGTACTTGTACGTAAATAGATATAAAACTTCATTTTAGGATGATTGAGGTTAGGATGATTGAGGAGTCTTCCTTTTGTTAAAAAACTCACAGAATACAAAAAACAACAGTAAGATCTGCGGCATGAAAGCCCAGCCTTACTGTTGTTCACTTATGAAACCCGTATCAACGGGGGAAGATTCAGCTGCCGGACATACTCTTCTCTTCGCTATTTACATCCTTCCGTTTCGGCAAGTAGTTCAAAGAAAAACCAACAAGGCTGAATAATGCACTCAATATAATTGTAGGATTCTTGAACCATTCTGCACTGCGAATGATAATATCTCCATTCTGCAGAATCAAGCCAAGGATCTGTCCAAATACAAGCAGCGTACCACAAGCCAGAAATGCTACAAGAAAAACTTTAAATAATAGTTCTGCAAGTTTTCGCATCAATATCAACTCCTATCTCTTTTATACTGGCAGGATCTCCATACCGATCAGCCAACCGATTCCGACAATTGGCAGCATGTAATACATAATTAGCGGGATGAATGTTTTTTCTGGTTTTGCTCCTGCCAGACCAGAGGCGATGAATATCGAACCTGAAGCTGGAGGAGAAGCTCCCTCGGTTGATGAGAATGCCAATATAGCTACTACAGCTACTAATGGATCTACACCAGCGGCAGTTAAAGCAGAAAAGGAAACTAAACCAACTGCTGTAAGTGTCGCGGTAGACGACAACGGCCCTGCTACCAATGTGACCAATATTCCGACCATCAGGACCATCAGCCATTTTGGTACGTCCAGTGCAGACGTGATCTGACTGAGATCAGCAGCAAGCCCTAATTGTGACAGCACTTCACTGGCTGCCACTGCAAATAACATCAAAGCTCCTATTGTGGTGAATTGCGGGATGGCAGTGGATAACATCCGTGACCAATTCGCTATAGATCCAGGCGTCTTTCTCCAGCCGATAATCAAACTGATAAGCATGATCAGGATAGGTATCCACGTAATCAACGAAATTTGATCCATTGCCTCCGGACCTATATTAGGGTTGTTTGTCAAAGCTTCGGCAATTGGCCCCACTGTAACAAGAATCGGAATCAAAGCACCAGCGAAGATGAATATGGACTTCCAGCCTTGTTTTACAGCTTGCCTAAACCCTACCAAATCCTCTGAAGGCAAGGATTTGATACCGTCTTTCTTCACAAGCAAGAATATTAGTATCAATCGGTATAAGACCTGGTAACCTCCACCAATCAGCAACGCAATGTACAGGTCGCCTTCTGCAACAACAGCTCCAATTGGTGCAAATCCAAGCATGATAAACATCGAAGAGTTTGGCGGCAATGCGGCACCTAAACCACCATTTCCAGCAAGGATTGTCGCTGTCGTCTCACGACTCCACCCGGATTTGATCATCCACTGTGCCGTGATTGATCCAGTGGTTGCAGTATTTGCTGAATTGGAACCGGAAAGAGCGCCAAGGATAGCGGAACCAACCGTACTCATGTATGCTGCACCACCTGGCAGCTTTCCGATAAGTGAGTTGAATATGCGCAAGAGAGCCTGAATCAAGTTGAGCTGATCTACTAAGAAAGCCATGAAAACAAAGGCAACAGCTGCATATAATACTTCATAAGTAGACGCAAAAACTAATCCTTCCCAAAATAATCTTGGAGCATCCATTCCTCCGAATAAGACAGTAGCAATGAAACCTAACAGCATTGCTTCGCCCATATTGCGCTTGACGATAACGTTCCAGATGATAATGACAGCAATGAACACTATTAATGCGATAAAACCAGTCATCTCATGTCCCTCCAATTCTGCGTGCCTTTAATTAAACGCTTACATTTTATGCGTTATACACGTCCTTCTCCTGCATCAACAAGTCCAGCACTTCCTCCCAAGTTTCCGGCTTGTTTCCGTCATACTTTTCCGGGATATTCAAATCAGCCAGTCTCTCCAATTTCTTTTGGGCAGCAATCGAAATACTAGCATCTATATGGGAGCCTTTCAGCATCTCGATAGAGCCGCCTAGTTCCACTGCTCTTCTCTTCGCATGGAGTGCACTACCTGTTACAAGTCGATTCATCGTTTCGACAAATGTTTTTGCGTTCATCGTTTCATCGATGGAACTGATCGCTTCATCTTCCACTTCATATTTCTTAGCTGCTTCCAGAAACTCGACCATCAAACCAACAATACCTTTCATATAGATGCTTCTGATAAGTTTGAGAGCTGACGCATCACCGGGGTTGTCACTTATCTTGGAAATTTGCATACCGTATTCAGCTAGATTATGAATGAAGAGATCTGTTCCTTTACCGCTGGCTGAAATCGGAACTTTGTGTTTATATACAGGTAGCGGTCCAAGCATTGCTGCATCTACGTATAAAGAACCTCCCGCTTCCACTATTTGGGCTGCTTGCTTCTTTATTTCCGGCGTTGCTGCAGATACATCTACATAAACCAAATTTTCTTTGTAGCTATCTGCAAGTTCTTGAGCAACTCCCAATGTCTTATTGGCAGGTACGGCTGCAATGACAATGCTGCAGGCTTGTAAAACATCACTGGCTCTGTGCATCAGTTCCACATTTGCTGCGTATGCTCTTTCTCTGATTCGTTCCGAGAAATTGGGATCACTCAATAGTGCATCAAATGCATAAGGTTTTTCCAGACCTTCTTGATTCAATCCTGATGCCATTTCATATGCGGCTTCCCCAAATCCAATAAACCCTAGTTTCATATTCTTCCTCTCCTATTCTTTCTATTGTTTGATTTTGCTCTCCAGCCATTTTGGAGCCAAAGACATCGGATCAGGTTGTTCCATATTCGCATATTGTGCAATTGTTTTGAGACGATTTTCTTCATACTCCAATTTTTCGGAAGCTTTATAAAGCACTTCGTCAATTCGATCGGCAGGTACGACAACCACACCATCATCGTCGCCTACAATTAAATCACCAGGTATAACACGGACTCCTCCACAAGAGATGACTTTGTTTACTTCTCCAGGACCGTCTTTATAAGGACCGTTTGGATTAAAACCTTTACTGTATATAGGGAATTTCAACTCTTCCAGTGCTTTTTTATCTCTTACTAATCCGTCAATCACAACAGCCTCTACTCCAATAGCCTTTGCAGAACTAGCCATTAATTCGCCTAAGTACGCATTATTTGTATGTCCTTTTCCATCAACTACTAAAACGTGCCCTTTCTTAGCAGAATAGATAGCTTGGTGAAGGAATAAATTATCTCCAGGTCTCAGGCTCACCGTCATAGCAGTCCCTACAAATTCCATACCTGAGCTGACTGGTTTGATACGGTAATCCATCGCACCTGTACACCCCATAACATCTGCAAGAAGTGTCGTATTCAACTTTTTAGCTCGCTCAATTAGTTCATTTGGTAATAACGTTACGGTTTCCATTGCTGATCCCCCTTAGTAATGTTTATTACTCGTAAATTTATTAAGGTAATATTTATTACTTTGATGGTGTGATCATATCACTTTATTCGATATTGGTAAAGCGCTTTCATAAAATTAATTCAAAATAAAAATGAGTTATCACACAATTAACGTTTTGTGTGATAACTCATTTTTGTAAGAATATCGTTGATTTTATCAAGTCTAGGCTTGGTTCTTTCAGGATAATTTATCGCTAAAGCACTTAAAATGTAATCTACAATAAAAATAGCTGAAACAATGCTATTATGAGAAGCTGCACTTGCAGAAGAACAAGGTAAGATGAAATCAGCATACTTAGTCATCGGAGAAGTATAACTATCCGTTATCAAGATGATTTGAGCACCGCAGGACTTGGCTACTTCTAACATATTTGCAATTCGTTCCGCATATCGCGGATAACTCACAGCAATTATTAAATCTGACGAGGTAAGACTTACGGATTCGTCGACCCATTCACTCTTATCTGCATCAATATATCTGCAATTTCCCAGGATCCTGTTTAAACCAAAAGCTATGTATTCTCCCACCGGTCTCCCGCTCCGCACACTGGTACAAAGAATGTTTTCTGATGCCGCTATTTTATTGATGATTTCTTGTAAGGTATCATCGGGGATATTGTCCAAGGAATATTGGATATTATCAAATTGCAGCTCTACATGCTGCTGCAAAAGTTCACTTTTATTTGCATCTTTTAAATTGGCTTCCAGTCTGGTTTGAGGAGCTGCTTTATGTTTCATGCTTGCTTGTAGTTCTTTCTGAAGCTCAGAAAACCCTGAATAGCCAACTGCCGCAGAGAATCTCATAATGGTAGCTGTACTCGTTCCTACAGCAGAAGCTAATTTATCCACAGTAAGAAATGCTACTTCCATTGGATGTTGGGCCACATAATCAGCGATTCTTCGCTGTGCTTCCGTCAGTTCAAATGCTTTGCTTTGCAATCTATGAATTAGGTCACTCAATGTATCACCTGCTTCTGATGAGATATAAATAAATAATTTTGTTGTTCAATCGGCATTTTAATCTTACTTAGTATGATAACACTTTTTACCTTAGTAAGATCAATCTTTTACTATCTCAGAAATAGATCCGCTCCAAATTGAACTGAGATGACTTTTAGGAAACAAGTTTTAATCCAACTGCTGCTCCCAATACCATAGCGATAAACAAGATCCTTCTCCAATCCTTCGATTCATTAAAGAATAACATCCCTACAACAGCACCGCCTGATGCTCCAATCCCTGTCCATACCGCATAAGCTGTTCCCATTGGCAAGCTTTCCATCGCAATGGAAAGTAAAAGGAAGCTCGCTCCAAATCCAAGAATCAGCAGGACTGCTGGTATCCAGTTTTTACCGTTATGCAGTTTGTTTATCATAGCAACACCTAACATTTCAAACAAACCAGCAAGAATTAAAAATGTCCACGCCATTACTGCTCTGCCCCCTCTGCTTCTTTATCTTTTGTTACAAGTTTCAGCCCGGTCACTCCTGCCAGTAACAAAACTACCAGCAAAAATTTATTCAGGACGAACGGCTGTCCAAAGAAAAGAATCTCCGCGAAGAAAGTACCTGCGGTTCCCAATCCAACGAATACGGCATAAACCGTTCCAACTGGTATAAAGCGTCCAGCCCTTATCATTAGATAAAAGCTGATTACGATTGCAATCATCGTTCCAATCCATTCCAAAGCACCACCTGCGTGTTTTAATCCAATCACCCATAACACTTCAAAAACTGCTGCTACAATAACCATCAACCAGTGTTTATTCATTTTTCCCACCTCCAGATATATTCTGTCCCAGATAAAAAAAGCCTGGGAGTAACTGTTGAACAGTTTCTCCCAGGCTTTTATCCTTCCGTGACACAGTGAATACTGTGAGTTTTCTCTCGGACCAGACCAGCCACGGCTGCGGAACCCTAGAAAACATTTATCAATATTCAATTCACTACATTGTATAAGGTCACACCATAAAAATCAAATCAAAGAGATATGAGTGCTAAAAGAATTTATATCATATTCTTATGGTATTGACAAAAAAGTATAATGGTAAGGACATACAGAAATTGGAGGGATTCACGTGATAAAATCAATGCTCCTAGATGAGAGGTTTGAAAGTGAAAATTTCAATAGCTTACTCCAATGGCGTTATGAACCTCAAAAATGGTTTATTGATAAACAGAGCTCTCAATTGATTCTAAAAACTGATCCAGAAACAGACTTCTGGCAAAAAACTCATTATGGTTTCGAAAATGACAATGGACATTTTCTTTATATGAAAACAGATAAGAACTTTAGAATGACCACTAAGGTAAAGGCTTTGCCGAGTTCAAAGTATGACCATGCAGGATTGATGATTCGTTATTCAAAGGATGTGTGGGTAAAAACTTCCTTAGAATATATAACAAATAGCTTAAGCAAATTAGGCGCTGTAGTTACCAATCAAGGCTACTCTGATTGGTCAACACAATATGTAAAAGATAAAGATATCGATTTATACTTACGGTTATCCAGGATAGCTCAGAATTGTTATATAGACTTCTCCTGAGATGGCAAGGAATGGATGCAAATGCGCATCGCTCATTTGGACATTCCTGATGCTGCAGCAATTTCAGCTGGATTATTTGCATGCAGTCCCCAAGGAAGAGATCAATCTGTTCGTTTTGATTTTCTTACTTTAGAGGAGCTTTCTATTGACCTAAATGAAGCTTACCTATAATCGACTTCAATTTTTTTCTGATCTGCTGCCAAATGGCAGCTTTTTTTATGTTTTAAGCTTTTACAAAATCGTAGTGCATTACTATTTACAACATGCTAGGTTTCCATTATAGTTATTATAGAGTTTATTTATCTTTAATTAAAGGAGCTAGTATGAATCAAAAATTACAGAAGAAAATCAGTAACTTAGAAAATATCGAAAGATTTCCTGCAAGTGAGTTATTTGAATTTATACATATAACAAAGGACGATAATGTACTGGACCTTGGAGCTGGCACGGGTTATATTTCTCTTCCGATTGCTGAGCGTGTCAAACATGTATATGCATTCGATTATGATGAAGATATCCTGACATACCTTGATAACAAAGCATTGGAAAGAAACATCATAAACATTAGTACCGTTGCCGGAAACTTTAAAGATATTCCCTTAGAAAATCAGACGATTGATGTTGCTCTTGCTTCTATTGCTTTGCATGAAGTTCAGCCCCTTGCAGCAGCGCTGAAAGAAATTCACAGAACATTAAACGAAAAAGGGTTGTTCTTATGTATTGAGATAGAAAAAACTGAGACTTCAACTGGACCAAGAGTTTCTTCTGCAGATATGGAAACTGAAATCCATGCTGCTGGCTTTTCCATTTTAGATAAAGTTTTTCCATCAACGAAAATCGCAAACCAGCCAGTTTATATTATCCTTGCTCAGAAGAATGAAAAGACAGAAGAAATTGAATAAGACACTCTTAAGAGTGTCTTTTATTTAGGAACCATAAGGTTGTGAGATTCATCATTTGAGCTATTGTAATCATGATTTATGATTTCCACTAACTTAAATTCTCTATTTTCATATTCAAATTTTAAAATACAGCAATTTCCGATTTTATTTTGCGGCCGCTCTTTTATAAACCATCACTATACTGCTCTTTAAGACTGGCTGACTATTATTTTTGTACAAAAGCAGCCTATTTATTTATTGCTTTCAAGGTCTATTTATCTAAAAGAAAACACTTTAATGTGTCAAAAGTTACTTGCTCATCACACCCATTTACCATCAGCGTAACCTCATCGCCATCATTTACGTTTAAATCCATCACTCTCATGATCTTTTTTCCATCACTGGATACTCCCCTTTTGGCAAGTATCACATCACTTGAAAAGGAACATGCTTTATCCACAAATAACGCCGTATTTCTTGCCTGTAATCCACGATGAAGTTTTACAGTTAACTTTGTTACGAGCATATTTCCACCTTTCTCCGTTAATAACTCTTTTAAAGATACATATTGCTTTTGAAGGGAGCTTAAGAGAAAAGGATGCCCTAAAACTGCATATCAGGACATCCTGGATTGAAGGTTACTTATATTACAACGTGCTGTTATCGATTACGAAGCGGTACTTTACGTCTGAGGACAGAACACGTTCATATGCCTCATCGATTTGGTCAGCAGCTATCACTTCGATTTCCGGTGCAATATCATGTTCTGCACAGAAATCTAACATTTCCTGCGTTTCACGGATGCCTCCGATCAAGGAACCTGCAAAAGAGCGACGATGACCGATGAGAGTCATCACGTTCAGTGACAACGGATCAGCCGGAGCACCAACATTAACCATGGTGCCATCTAAATTCAGCAAGGAAAGATATGCATTCAGATCGATCTTTGCACTTACAGTATTAATGATTAGGTCGAAGGATCCTGCAAGTTTTTCGAATGTTTCTGGATCGCTTGTAGCATAATAGCTGCTTGCACCGAATTGCAAACCATCTTCTTTCTTCTTCAATGATTGCGAAAGGACAGTCACTTCCGCACCCATAGCATGAGCAATCTTGACAGCCATATGGCCTAGACCACCTAAACCAACAACCGCTATTTTTTTGCCAGGTCCAGCTCCCCAGTGGTTAAGTGGTGAAAATGTCGTAATACCGGCACAAAGCAATGGAGCCGCAGCATCAAGTTCGATATTATCAGGAATTCTAACTACAAAGTCCTCTGTTACGACGATGTGCGAAGAATAACCGCCTTGGGTTGGCTCTCCATATTTATCCACACCCGCATAAGTAGGGATATTTCCTTTTAGACAGTATTGTTCCTCACCTTTTACGCAGTTTTCACATTCTCCGCATGAGTCGACCATACAACCTACCCCTACTCGATCACCGACTTTATACTTCGTGACCTCGGTACCTACGTCTGTAACGATTCCAGCAATTTCATGTCCTGGTACAAGCGGATAGTTGACCTCTCCCCACTCTCCATGGGCAGTATGTATGTCAGAGTGGCAAATACCCGCATATTTAATTTCGATTAAAACATCTTGATTATCAAGTTCACGCCTTTTAATTTCAGCAGCTCGAAAAGATTTATTTGGACCGTCAACAGCCCGTGCTTTAGCGATTACCATTTAAAAAACCTCCATTGAAGTTTATAGTTTTAGAGAATAATATGGACAGACTTTATCCTTTCTTCTCTTGCAAACAATTGTAATCTTTAGAGTCAACTCTAAGTCAAGCATGTGAGTAAATATTTACACCACTTTATATATATTTAAATCTCCATCACTTTGACGTTCAGCAAATCCTATGATAGAATCCTTCCTATTCATAGAGTGAACTCGAAGTCTATATATTTATAGAAAAGGAGAGATACGATGAAGACATATACAATCAGTGAAGTAGCAAAGGAATTGAATGTTACAGCATACACCTTGCGTTACTATGACAAGGAAGGACTGATGCCTTTTGTTGAACGTACAGCAAGCGGCCGACGTTTATTTAAAGAATCCGACATTGCCGCTTTAAACATCATTGAATGCTTGAAATCAACTGGTATGCCGATAAAGGAAATTAAGACCTTCATTGATTGGTGTACAGATGGGGACGGTACGCTGCAGCAGAGATTTGACATGTTTATGGAACGAAAATCTGTGGTGGAAAAACAGATGGAAGAACTAAAAGAAACGATGAAACTTATCAAGCATAAATGCTTTTATTACAAAACTGCCTTAGAAGCTGGAACCGAAGATATACATAAGAACGATAAAATTGAAATTCCAGCTGCCACTTAATAAAAAGGGCCATCCGTATTGTAAATATACAGATGGCTCTAATTTTTATACCTAATGCTCCCTTCTGGCATCATCAATCTTACGAGCTAAACAGATCAAACAAATGCTCTCTTGAAAAATATGAAACTTCACTCTTGCTTTAGAGCTGACTCTAGGGTGTAGACTCAACGTATTCACAAAGGAGGATTTAATATGACCATCGAAAATAAAGTAGTTATCATCACTGGAGCTTCCTCTGGAATAGGGGCAGCAACAGCAAAATTATTGGCTAGCCAAGGAGCTAAAGTTATTTTAGGAGCTCGCCGCGAAGACAAACTGAAAGCATTGACTGAAGAAATTCAAAAAACTGGCGGTCAAGCTGCTTATCACGTCACAGACGTGGTTAATCCAGATGACAGCCAACAGCTTGTACAATTAGCAAAAGACACTTTTGGCGGTGTAGATGTTATCTTCCTGAACGCTGGATTAATGCCTAATTCACCACTATCCGCATTGAAAACGGACGAATGGAACAGTATGATTGATGTTAATATTAAAGGTGTATTGAATGGCATCGCAGCAGTACTGCCTACCTTCACTGCACAAAAGTCCGGCCATATCATCACTACTTCTTCAGTCGCTGGACTCAAGGCTTACCCAGGCGGGGCAGTATATGGTGCAACTAAATGGGCTGTCCGTGATTTGATGGAAGTCTTGCGCATGGAATCTGCTCAAGAAGGCACGAATATCCGCACAGCCACTATTTATCCTGCGGCTATCAACACAGAATTGCTCGATACCATCACGGATAAGAACATTTCAGAAGGCATGACTGCAATGTACGAACAATATGGTATAACTCCTGATCGAATTGCGAATATTGTAGCTTTTGCAATGGATCAGCCTGAAGATACGAACATTAACGAATTCACAGTCGGACCAACTAGCCAGCCTTGGTAAGATATTGATTAAACACAAATTAAATGAACAGGCTGTCGGGAATACCTCGACAGCCTGTTTTTTTCTTTCCCAGAAGCTCAGACTTTTTCCTTCGGCTCCTCCCTGAGTCTCTTTATATCTGCTCTAGGTGAAAAACCAAACATCCGGGCATATTCGCGGGTGAATTGAGATTGACTTTCATAACCAACTCGAAAAGCAGCTTCCGCTATATCTGGTAACTCAGCTAATAACAAACGTCTGGCTTCCTGCAATCTCAACTGCTTTTGAAACTGAATCGGACTCATAGACGTCACTTCTTTAAAATGCCGATGGAGAGAAGAGACACTCATATTCGCTATCTCCGCTAAATCTTCTATTCGGAAAGATTTATCAATATCAGAAATGATATATTCAATTACATTTCTGATTCGGATGGCATTGCTGCCTTCTAAGGCCATTTGTTCGAGTGCGTCCCCATTTGGTCCCTGCAAAACCCAATAGAGTATTTCCTTCTTTACTAATGGAGCGAGTATCGGGATGTGCTTCGGGCTGTCCAACAAGCTAGCTAATCTAATTACCGCATCTAGCAAAGCGGAGTCTGATTTACCAATAAACATGGCTCGCTTTGTATCACGTTTCTTCCCGGACTTTGTGTCTGCTTCATTAAGTATTTCTAAGATTTCCTTTGGGGTAAATTCAAGTTTGAGGGCCAAGTAGGGATAATCATTTGAGGCATGAATGACTTGCCCGGTTACTGGCAGCTCTACTGATGCCACGATGTAATTGCCTGGTCCATATCTAAAGCATTCTTCCCCCAGCCATACCTCTTTTTCTCCTTGGACAATAATGCAAAAAGAGGTCTCATTAACTCTAGCTATGGGTTCTCTGACCATGGATTCACGGATAAGAAATAACGATTCGATAGAAGTAGGATGAACACCATCTTGACCGGTATATTTGCTGATAAGTCCGCCCAGTACTTGCTGCTTCTCAGTATCCTTAATCATGTTTATTTGCCGTCCCCTTCTATATTGGATGTGTTCATTTTAATTGATATTTTTTTACTTTGGAAAGCTTTTGAGAGGATCAGGCAAAAACTTGATACGAATGGGTTTCATGTCTGATTAAATTATATGAGACAATCTAAGAGATAGTAATAGACAAAATATAAAAGGAGGATTATATAAATGGAATATATAAAACTAGGAAATACAGGTTTGGATGTTTCAAGATTTTGTTTAGGATGCATGAGCTTTGGCGAAGCAGAAAAATGGATTCATCAATGGGTTCTTGACGAAGAGCAAAGTCGCTCTATCATTAAAAAAGCACTGGATTTTGGTATCAATTTCTTTGATACAGCAAATGTATATTCAATGGGAACGAGTGAAGAATTCTTAGGTCGAGCATTAAAGGATTATGCCAATCGAGACGAAGTAGTGCTGGCAACAAAGGTCCATGGACGGATGCACGATGGACCAAATGGTGCAGGTCTTTCCAGAAAAGCCATCTTGAGTGAGATTGATAAAAGCCTTAAAAGACTAGGTACAGATTATATAGACCTTTATATCATCCATCGCTGGGACTACAATACCCCTATCGAGGAAACAATGGAAGCATTGCATGATGTAGTGAAAGCTGGAAAGGCAAGATATATTGGCGCCTCAGCTATGTACGCTTGGCAATTCCAAAAAGCACTACACGCAGCCGAGAAAAATAATTGGACACGCTTTGTATCGATGCAGAATCACTACAACCTGATATATCGTGAAGAAGAGCGTGAAATGCTTCCACTTTGTAAAGAAGAAAAAATTGGTGTGACTCCGTACAGCCCGCTTGCATCAGGAAGACTGACACGTGATTGGTCGGAAACAACTCATCGTTCTAAAACAGACGAAATTCAAAGATCAAAATACGATGCAACTGCCAATGCAGACCGAGTGGTCGCAGAAAGAGTAGCCGCAATAGCGGAGAAACATGATGTTCCACGTATCCATATTGCACTGGCTTGGCTGTTATCAAAAGAAACAATAACCGCTCCTATTATCGGTGCTACGAAAATATCCCATCTCGAAGATGCTGTAGGTTCTCTAGCCGTTAAGCTAACCGATGAAGAGATCGCTTTTCTGGAAGAAGCCTATATCCCTCATGCAGTAGTGGGACCAAATTAAGGCAATGACACTATATAACAACCCAGTCAATTTGGGTTGTTATTTTTATAATAATTTTTTTGAGTTGCTCTTGAATATGTAAAGTTTTCCTCAGTTAGAAATAAAGGTTTACAATGTCGAAATATCGGGCATAGTAGTTTAGTTGAGGGGGACAGCAATAACGTGTACTTAAATGAAAAGAAATTAATTTATAGGGAGCTAGCCAGGTTAATGCATGATTTCGACAGATGCTCAGAAGAATCCATTAAAAAGCATATCAATGCAGATATTGCACTTTTAAAACAAGCGATCCATTATAAAGCAAAAAAATAACTCTCCTTCTTTCTGCAATCGAAAGTGGAGAGTTTCTTTTTTGCTTATTTCATTACATAGCGATCGATTGCCACTCTCAAAGAATGTGTCGTTTTCACATCAAATCCAATTCCTAGTTGTGTTGCAGTCTGAGCTATTTCAGGTCTGATACCAGACAATATTGTTTCTACTCCAAGCAGCCTCAAGGAATTGACTATATTGAAGATCCGATGGGCAACCATCGTATCTATTATTACCACACCTGACATATCAAGGATCAGGTATTCAACTCCTAATTTTGCACATTGCTCGAGCACATTGTCCATCATATACTTCGCTCGGTTTGTATCAATATCACCTACAAGAGGCAGAAGTGCAACATCCGGTGTCAATGAAATGACCGGCGTACTAAGCTCTAAGATCATTGTTTGCTGTGCGGCCAGCTTGAATTCAGCTTGCTTTGCGTTCTCTCTTGTAAACCAGACAACAATCTGATTAAAAGCATCCGTTACGTTCTTTGTATGTCTAAGCGTTTCCTTCCCACATAAATCACGTTCAGCGACAAAATCTTCTAAGAGTTCCAGGTATAATGATTCCGACCTGCTGAATTCATCAAGTATATCCTCGATCGGTGTATTCAAATGCTGATCATCTTGTGTCATTTCCAATACCCATTCTTCCAACAGTTGATAAGAAGAAGGATTTCCCGGATTGAACAACTCAGCAAATCGTACATAGAAAGCATTTATTTGCTTTGTTAACAATTCCCTGACCGCTGGATCATTGGAACCATATACTCCCGAAGGTCTATTAAGTTCTCCAACCCATTTATTAGTAAGATGACCTATGTTATCGCGAAAAAACTCGTGTAATCCTTTATCTGGTGATATCTGCAGTTTTTTTCCGGTTCCCATCCCTCTATCTCCTTAACATATATGTACTCAACACTTTATTTTATCATGTGAAATATAAAATACCTATTTATATCATTTAATAGCAAAAATTGTCGTAGAAACTAACCAAATCTATCAAACCTAATCTCAGTCACATTACTTACTTATAGGCTTTGCTATACCGGGAATTTAATATAAAAATTGGAGCAATAGGAGAATCGATGATTTGATAAAAGCCCTTGCGCTGCCTCGCATAAGCTAATCACATAAAAAAGACGCCTTTTAAGCGTATTTTTTCATATATCCATCAACATAAGTCAATCTCCCGTTTTCATTTCTTTGACCAGATTAAACCACACCTCACCCGCATGCTCAGAATCTGATTTACCTTCATTGCGGTACCCATTCGTTTCATAAAAAGGAACCAAGTAATCTAAGCATGTCAACGTGATTCCGTCTCTCTTATTCCTTTTGCAGACTCTTTCTAACTCACATAATAATTGTGAAGCAACACCTTTCCCTCTATACTCTGGGTGCACAGCTATACTGAGGATACTTTGAAATCCTCCTCTTAATGGATTTGGTAATGAGTGCTCAAATAGATTGTCTGTGATATAACGGTGATTTATCACTGGGCCTACTACATAACCAATTATCTTAGCTTGCTCATCTTTAGCAACGATAAATGAGTCAGGAATAACTGTAATCCGGTTCAGCATCGCTTCTTCCGTTGCAGCTTCATCTGGTGTAAACCCTGAATTCTCTATGTACATCAGTTCTTTTATATACTCAGGACGCGGCGCTGTGAAGTTAATATCCATCATGTATTTCTTCCCTCACTTATCAATCATGTCAGTACATACCCTATTAGTTAATTATATATTTTAGGTGAAGAAACTGACATATTACTTTTTATCATCTTTCACGATAGATAAAATCGAAATAGTACATAGAATCAAGATTGTACCCGCCCACTCAGCTAGTCCAAACGGAATATGGAACCAGAAGATAGAAAGAAATGTTGCAGACAATGGTTCAACAGAAGCAAGCAGACTCACCTTTGACGCTGCAATATGTCTTGTACTTTCCAAATAAAAATAAAAAGCAATAATTGTACCGAAAAGGATAACAAATAAAACCCCCGCTATAGAAGCTAATGACCAATCCCCCTGCACTTCCCATGGTTGATGTATGAAACTGAAACTGATACCGCCAATCAGCATACCCCAACCAACTACTATACCCGAACCCCAGTCCGCAAGCAGTCTTAAAGGCTGTAATGTGTAAAAGCTTAAAGCAAATGCTGAGGCAATACCCCAAAAGATAGCCCAACCGGAAATAGAAAGAGATTGGGGATTCCCACCTGTTACCAGCAGGAAAGTACCTATAATAGCTATTACAACAGATATGATAATTGTAAATGACGGCAGACGTTTTGAACGCAGTGCCAAATAACACGTAATAAGTGCTGGCGCTAAATACTGGAGGATGGTTGCGGTTGCTGCGTTTCCATGTTTAATTGCTGCAAAATATGTATACTGCACAGCAAGCATACCCAGGATACCAAATAAAATAATACACATTGCGTCATACTTGCTTCTCCAGACCGACCATACTTTCTTACCCTCTTTTATGTACACAATCGACAACATGAAAACTCCAGCTGCTAATAACCTTATGTCTGTAAGCCACTCCGCACTGAACCCTTGCTCCTGGAACAAAAATTGAGCTACCGTACCCGATACTCCCCATAAAGTAGCACCTGTAAGTACCAAAACGATTCCTAACACACGATTGTTCTTCACCTGATATCCTCCTCATTCTGTTACAATAGTGCCATCTTAAATAAACAAACAGTAATTTTATACTAAATTTGAATATAAAAATAAAACAATATTGAGGTAACAGCATGCAAATAAGAGATTTCTTGATTAATCCGCAATTAGAAGAACTAACTCAACACAAGACAGTCGAATTACCTGTAGCATGTTATGAAACAACGATTGATCATCATGTACATGGATATATACCGCTTCATTGGCATAATGAGATTCAACTTGTGCTTATCACTAACGGTAATGCTGTATTCCAAATAAATGAAGAGAAAGTGGAGGTTCAAAAAGGGGAAGGAATTTTTATCAACAGCGGCTGCCTGCACAGAGCAGATGATCTAACTGGATCAAACTGTGTCTATATCTGTTTAAATGCGTCACCCCGTACCCTTTTAACACAGGACTTATATGTTAAATATGTACATCCCTACATCCAAGCAACTAATCTTACTTACTTTAAAATAGGAACAGATGAAGATTGGCAGAAAAATATATCAAGAGCCATTCTGGAAATTCATCACTTAATCAGGGAAAGGTCACCTTATTTTGAAATCAGCGTAATCCATCACCTTAATCTTATATGGCAAAACTTAATCATGAATGGCTTACAGCTGGAATACAGCGAAACGGACATTGTAAAAAGTCAGCGCATGAAACAAATGCTTCATTACATCCATGCTCATTTCAATGAGAAAATAAGCCTGTCCGATATTGCCAAAGCCGGGCAATTAAGCCGTTCAGAGACCTGCCGGTATTTTCAGCGGATGGTAAAACAGTCTCCTTTGAGCTACGTAACGGATTATCGTATCCAAAGGAGCTTGCTCCTGCTCCAGGATCAGCATGCAAATGTCACCGATGTAGCTTATCAAGCGGGATTTAACAGTACCAGTTATTTTATTGCAAAATTTCGCAGCGCTGTTGGTATGACACCGTTAGCGTATAAAAAAAATCACCAAGGATAAAGCCTAGATAGTATTTATTAACTCGAGCTTCTGATGTCTTATTATTAAAATGGAAACACAGGAAAGGAGCAGCGCAGTATGCGTGCTCCTTTCCTGTGTTATCTTATTTAACTAAACACGTGATAACGCCCCCGCGGCACTATCATTGGGGATTTAGAAACCGGATCTTCCATAACAGTACAGTCAAGATCGAAGATTTCTTTGATTAATTCATCCGTAATGATTTTAGATGGACGTCCTTCGGCCATCAGCTCTCCCTTACGAAGAGCAAAGATGTAATCTGCATAGCGGGCAGCGAGATTGATATCATGAAGAACCATTACTATCGTCGTACCATATTTTCGGTTTAAATCTGTAAGCAAGTCCAGAATCTCAACCTGATACGTGATATCCAAAAAGGTCGTTGGCTCATCAAGGAACAATATATCTGTCTGCTGAGCTAGTGCCATTGCAATCCATACCCGCTGCCTTTGGCCGCCTGACAACTCATCCAAATGTCTGTTAGCAAGCTCGGTAATCCCCATCATATCCATTGCTTCCTCGACCGCTTGATAATCCTTTTCTGACCATCCACTAAGCAGGGATTGATGCGGGAATCTGCCTCTTCCGACTAAATCAGCCACTGAAATACCTTCAGGGGCGATCGGCGACTGCGGCAGCACCCCTAATACTTTTGCAAGTTTCTTAGGAGGTATTTTGTGGATTGATTTTCCATCTAAAATGACTTCCCCAGACACTGGCTTGATCAGTCTTGCCATCGTCTTGAGCAAAGTTGATTTACCGCAAGCATTCGGACCGATAATAACATTGATTTGATTGTTGGGAATTTCCACATCAATCCCGTGCAGGATTTTTTTATTTTCATAGCCGGAAACAATTTGCTCTGTTTGAAGTTTGTGAGTTGATTTCATCATAAATATCCCTTTCGATTCATCCTTATGAGTAAATAAAGCAGATAAGGCGCCCCAACCAATCCGGTTATTATACCAACTGGATACCTTACTTCAAAAGCAAATTGCCCTATCAAATCTGCTCCGAGAACTAGGTTGATACCTATAAGACCCGCAGGCAGCACGTTTGAAAACCCAGATCCTACTAATCTTTTAGCAATCGGACCAGCCAGGAAAGCGACAAACGCTATTGGCCCAGTAGTTGCAGTGGCAAAAGCTATCATGAGTACAGCACTCACTATGAGGATCAGCCTGATCTTATTTGTACTCAATCCAAGTGATAATGCTGACTCTTCCCCAAGCTCCAATATGTCTAAATGCTTTCCCAAAACAATTAATAGCGGAGCGAAAATTACTACTGTACAAATAAGCGGGAATAAAGTTTCCATTTTAGCGCCGTTCAGACTTCCGCTTAACCATCGAAGTGCGGCTGGCAGATCTTGCTGGCTGCCCACCATCAATAGATAGGAAATGACTGCGCTGAGAGCTGCCTGGATACCGATACCAATCAGAATAAGCCTTCCAATGGAGAAATGACTGCCTGATGATAATAAATAAATAAGCAAAACTGTGACTAATCCGGCTATTACGGAAGCTAAAGAAACAACTGTATTGCTCGTTTGAAAGATAAGGATACTGAACAAAGCTGCTGCACTGGAACCAGTGGTGATACCCAGTACATCGGGATTCGCGAGCGGATTCCGGAGCATTGTTTGGAATATATGTCCTCCCATACCAAAAGCCAAGCCGGCAAAAAGACCAGCTATCATCCTTGGGAGCCTAATTGTATTGACAGCAAAATAAGCTCCTGGGATTCTTTCACCCATAAGCACTTGGATAACTTCTGAAATAGGATAGATTGTATTACCCAAAAGAAGCATAGCCATACAAAGTCCAACAGCAACTGCTGCAAGCAGGATATTAATGACCAGCCATCTTCTGAATCGTCGTTTTCTGCCTTGTTTTATAAAAGTTGTTGAGCTGTTTATCATAGTGACCGCACTTTCAGTTTAGTTGCAAGCAGTATTAATACAGGAGCACCAATGAAAGCAGTTATAATCCCGGCTTCCACTTCACCAGGACTCCCTATCAATCTGCCAAGTACATCAGCAATCGTCAGTATGGCTGCACCCGAAATAGCTGACATAGGTATTATGAGGCGTAAATCCGGGCCAAAGATGAGCCGCATTAAATGCGTAGCCAGCAGACCGATAAATCCAATAGGACCAGCCAATGCGGTGACCGCACCGCATAAAATGACGCCGGTGAAAGCAGATACCAATGTCAATAATCCCGTGCGGACTCCTTGACCAGTTGCAATCTCATCTCCCAAAAGCAATGCATTAAGCGATGGCGCCATTATAAATGCCAGCAGGATTCCAGAAACTAACAATGGCAAAAAGATTACGATGAAATCCCAATTTGCAGCACCCACACTTCCTACTTGCCAAAACCTGAACTGATCCATCACAAAAGATCGAGGAAGCATGATAGCACTGATCAGCGAAGATAATATGGCACTTGTTGCTGCACCAGCCAGTACAAGTTTAAGAGGCGTATTGCCAGTACGCCCCATTGAACCAATTCCGTATACAATGATAGCTGTAATGATAGCCCCTGCTATAGAAAGCCAAATATACTGTCCAGCTGTACTGATATTGAAAAATGCTATACCTATCACAACAAACAAAGATGCTCCTGTGTTTACCCCTAATATACTGGGATCAGCCAATGGATTACGGGTTACTGCTTGCATGAGAGCGCCAGACACACCCAGCGCTCCTCCGCACAGCAAACTAAATACCGTTCGAGGTATTCTTTCACTTACCACAGCTGCAGCATATGAATCCGAGCTGGATAAAAATAATCCTGCCATTAAGTCATCCAACGTCACAGATCTTGATCCGAAAACCAGTGAAGCTACGATACTAACACACAGCAATAAGAAGAAAACAATCATGATGGCTGCATAGTAGCTTCGTCTATGTCCTACTGGTCTTTTTGCAGCATTACTGTTCATTGTTTCGTAAAGCATCGTCAATCTGAGTTACATAGTTATCGATTGTGTACTCGATTGCAAGTGGATTTGGGGTTCCGGCAGCTGCCAGATCAGAATTATTTGCGATAAACACGACAGAACCGTTTTGAATTGCTTTAATCTGTCCCAAACGTGCATCATTTTTAACCGCTTCATACGTGCTGTCATCCCCATAACCAATGATGATATCTGCATCATTAAGGACGTCAGCATTCTCTGCACTCAAGTTTAGAGAGTAAGCTGCATCATCTTCAATCAAATCAGAAATACTATCAGGGAATTCCAATCCCATTTCCTCTAAGAAAGCAACGCGGGAATCAGCTGGTGTATAAAGGTGGAACTCAGATAGATCTGTTGCAGAGAAGTTGACCCAAGCAACCTTTTTGCCTTTAATATCTGAATGCTCGTTTACTTTTTCTTCAATTGTTTTCTCTGTATCCGCAATCAGCTGCTCGCCTTCTTCTTCCATTCCCATGCCTTTTGCATTCATTGTTACTTGGTCACGCCAAGACGTTGTCCAAGGAGAAGTCGGGTAAGCTACCACAGGCGCGATTTCGCTTAGTGTATTATAATCCTCTTCAGTCAGACCTGAGTAAGCTGCAAGAATGACATCCGGCTGTGAGTCCGCAATGGCTTCAAAATCCAATCCATCTGTATCTTGAAAAACATTCGGATCACTTTCACCTAACTCCTCCAGTTTTTCAGCTGTCCAAGGAAGAAGGCCGCTGTTATCCTGCACACCGAAGTTTGCTGCAGAAAAACCTACTGGAACAACACCTAGTGCAAGTGCAACGTCCTGGTTGCCCCATTGTACAGTTGCTACTCGTTCAGGCTTGGATTCAATCAACGTTTCCCCGAAAGCATGTTCAATCGTGATTGGATAGCCTTCAGATGTATCTCCGCCAGATGAATTGCTTCCTTCTGAATTCTCCTCCGTATTCGACTGACCGGAACACGCGGATAAAACCAATAGGAATAATACTGAAAAAATCGTCATCTTTAGTAAGGATTTATGCTTCTTGACCATTTGTTTTTCTCCCCTTTTTTATATGTAAGTTATCTATTATGCAAAACAATCTTGCTAGAGCTATAAACTTTTAAGCTAAGATATTATGTATCTGTTAACCCTTTCTAATTGATATTGGTTCTCATTATCAATGATACAATTAGTTATATTATTTAATCAAGGCTTTTTTACTACTTTTTAGACTATTTGGAGAAAATTGACGTTTTTTGTTCTTTCTTTAAACAGTTGTACATCACATAAAAAAAGAGCCACATAAGTGACTCTTCAAACGATCTTGTTTATTGTGCATTTTTTAATTCAGTCTTTTCTTCTCTTTTCTTCCGCCCCATAATCAAAGCCAGTACAATCAGTACTGCTAAAGCTGTGAAACAAACTACCGTTCCGACTGAAATACCTTTACTGAATGTTGATCCGATCAATATGATACCGAGCCCTGCAATCCCAATAATTGTTGTCGCAGGAAACAGTCTCATTTTAAAGTGGGGCATTTCTTTGTATCCCCGGCGTAATTTCAGCTGTGCTGCGCAAATACTCAGCCATAGAAGGAGCATTGTGAATCCGGGGATTGTCATCATTGTTCCAATGATACTTTCCGGAGCAAAGTATGCCAGTCCAGCACCTACCAATAATAGAACTCCATTTAATGAGATTGCGTTAATCGGAGCACCTGATTTGGAAGTCTTCGTCAATAGTTGTGGAGCCTCTCCTTTTTCAGCCAATGAAAACATTGTTCTGGAAGTTGCAAACATTCCGGAGTTTGCAGCGGAAAGAACTGCAGTCAACAGGATGAAATTCATTACGTGCGCAACTCCTGGAATACCAATTGCGTCCATGACTTGAATGAAAGGACTTTCCGTTCCAGCGACTTGATTCCATGGTATAAGCCCAGCAATTATTGTGATCGGAAGAATGTAAAACAGCAATACTCGCCAAACGACACCTTTGATTACTTTCGGCAACACCTTTTTCACATCTTTTGTTTCTGATATCGCTACCCCGATTAACTCAGATCCTCCAAAGGAGAACATGACAATCAAGCAGGCTGCAAATACACCTTGCATACCATTCGGGAAAAAGCCGCCATGTCCAAGCAAATGCTGTGTTGGTGAATCAGGGGCAAAGTCCGTCAATCCGAGTAAAACTGCCCCGCCCAATAGGATGAATAGTACAAGAGCAATAATCTTGATACTGGCAAACCAAAATTCCATCTCACCGTAAAACTTCACTTGCAAGCTGTTTATTCCAATAATAAGTGCCGCACAAATAGCGCTTAACAGCCAAAGCGGCGTATCTGAAAACCAAAACTGAAGAAATGATCCAGCTGCTAATATTTCCACGATGGTAACAAGTGTCCAGTTAATCCAGTACAGCCACCCAACAATAAAGGAAATATGGAACCCAAATGCCTTATGAACTAAATGCTGCACATTATGATTCGGATACACAACCGCCATTTCGGCCAAAGCAACCATTACGATCAGCAGCAAGGCCCCGCCTAACAAGTAAGAAACAACTACACCTGGTCCAGCAATTCCTAACGTCTCACCGCTCCCTTTAAAAATTCCGGTACCAATCATACCTGCTAATGCTAAAAACTGTACGTGTCTAGGTAAAAGCTCTTTCCGCAAACCATTTTGATTCATTTTCTTCTCCTCTTTCTATATCAAATCCTGCTCTGATTGATGTTGTATAATAATAGTCATCATCCATGGTTAACCACCTCCTTAACTGTCTAACCAAACAAAAATCCCTGCTGAAAAAGTATCAGCAGGGACGTGATTTACGCGGTACCACCCTAATTATCGACGTAGTTACTAAGTCGATATCTCATTCATCATAACGGCTCATCACCGTCTTCCCCTTACCACCCGGTTCGAAGAAGAAAGCTCCTGGATCGTAATTCATGCTGTTCTTTGTTCTGACTCGCACCATCCGTCAGCTCTCTGCCACAGGGAGAACATACACTACTATAATCCATTCATCGCTTATCAAATTATTTGGTTACTGAAAACAAAAAATCCCTGCTGAAAATAATCAGCAGGGACGTGATTTTACGCGGTACCACCCTAATTACCGACATAGATACTATGTCGATATCTCATTCATCATAACGGCTCATCACCGTCTTCCCCTCACCTGACTGGTTTCGAAGAAGATACTCCTGAATCGTAATTCATGCTGTTCTTTACACTGACTCACACCACCCGTCAGCTCTCTTTAGCAGGGAGAACATACACTACTGCAATCCATTCAACGTTCATTTATTAATATATTGAGTATCCTACAGGAAATGAAATGAAAAATCAATATATTTTTTGTTAATTTGTTTTGTAGAGCTCTCAAGTGTTGGTACCAAAACCGTTAACAAAACGGAACCAGTACTGCTTTTTCGTTCGCTTTATTTGCATATTATAACTGTCTTGCAAGCCCTGAAAAAATGCACAAGACAAGTGTGTTATAATAGAGGTATCTTTGAAGGGAGATTGTTAATTTGCTTAAAGGCGGAGATAGTGTATTCTATCCTTTTCACGGAACAGGGACCATAGAATCAACAGAAATTATGAGGGAAAGAGAGTATTTCAAAATATTTTTCCCGTACAGAAAGCTGCATGTGTTTGTACCTAGTCAAAGCGAAAACCAAAATGGTCTTCGTCCCATCATATCTTTAGAACAATTAGAACTGGTAAAATTAGATTTCTATGATACTGGTGTTCCTTTGCCTTCTTCAGTAAGTGAACGATCAAAAGTCTTGGACGGTAAGATGAAATCAGGTACGACGCTGGCAATCAGTCAAATTATCAGAGACTTGATGCACTTCCATACTTCGGAAGGTCGTTTATCTCAGTCGGATAAAAAAGCCTATAAGACTGCAGAAGAATTTCTGATTGGTGAAATACAAGTAATCAAGGATATATCATATGAACAAGCATCTTCTGATGTGAAAGCATTAGTAGAAGAACGTTTTAATATTGATGCACCTACTTTTAGATAGATCGAGCAACCCTAACATAATTCTTCTGCTTCTTAAAAGGACATCCATTATTCAGGGTGTCCTTTTGGTATTTTAACACCTATAAGAATTCTTCTATAATGATTGTAAGTATTGCGGACTTTTTGCAGATGATAGATTAGTTTCCCCAAATATACTTCTTTCTATCAGAAATTTGGATTAAAAGAGACAGACCCTTTTCCTTGAGAATGATGTATTCAAATAATGGAGAATTGTGAGTAACTCAGATATATATAGAATGTTCTTCCGTAGAGACATAGCAGTCTGAACACTTCACTTTAATTTATATATAGCCTAGTGTGATAATGTAAGCAACAACATTCATACTACTTGCAGAAAAGAGGTAATATAATGATCACCATTTTAGCTACTTTATCGGCAAAAGAAGGTAAACAGGAACTGCTCAG
The DNA here is from genome assembly GCF_046592595.1 of Terribacillus saccharophilus. Classification (GTDB taxonomy): domain Bacteria; phylum Bacillota; class Bacilli; order Bacillales; family Amphibacillaceae; genus Terribacillus; species Terribacillus saccharophilus_C. Next base: position 224,032 of record NZ_JAWVPF010000003.1, read on the forward strand.
AAAAGTTTTAGCTGACGTTGTGACACCCTCACGCTCAGAAGAGGGCTGCATGCTTTATGCTGTACTTGAATCAGAAGAGCATGATGGTACCTTTATTTTCTTTGAGAAATGGAAAGATGATGCTGCATTCCAGGCACATCTTGAAACCGAACACTACAAAGCATATCGGGAATTGAGTGAACCTTATCTTGCATCACGCGAAGTTAAAAGATTATATGATATCTCTGACTCTTAAGATGATATAACCAAAATGAGGCCAAGCTCCAGTTTAGAGCTTGGCCTCTTTTCGTATTGTATTTTAATTCTGCAGACGGGCCTTCTCCGCATGATTTGCTGCTTTTACAGGCTCCGGTGTTGTTCTATTATCTTCTGCTTGCTGTTTCGTTTTTTCATCTCCACCGACGACATGATCCTCATCATTCATGAGTGCTTCATAGCCCTGTTTCGCTACTAGTGCTTTATCATTTTTCTTAGACGAACCAATTTTGCTGGAATCCATTCCTGCGTTTGAATGGAAATTGGTGTCTGTTGGTCCCGGGAGCAAGGCTGTGACCGTAACACCTGTTTCACGCAGCTCCTCGCGCAGGGATTCTGCGAACATATACCCAAATGCCTTCGATGGACCATATACGGTTTCATAAGGTGTTGGCTGCGTTGCAGAGATGGATGAAACAATCAGTATTCGGCCTCTGCCGTTTGGAACCATATGGTGCACCACTCGTTTGGCCATGTGGACTGTTCCAGAAATATTGATTGAGATCAGTCTTAATTCTTCCTCAAGATCTGTATCCGTAAATGCTCCGCCAAGTCCAATTCCAACGTTTAGGACCACTGCCTCAATCGGCCGTTTCAGTTCACTGATAAAGTTCCAAAAGCTTTCTACACCATCATAAGTTGCTGCATCAGCTTTATGAGGATAAGCTTCCACTCCTAAATCACGGATAGTATCTGCTGCTTCAAAAATTCGATCGCTTGACCCGGATATGGCTATATCATAATTATCTTGTGCAAATTGTTTTGCTAGTTCAAGACCAAGGCCTGAAGAAGCTCCAGTAATCACTGCAAGCTTACGTTGTTCTGACATATTAAAATCTCCTTTGCTGGCTGTTTATAAGCTGTCATAGAAGTTCAAAGAATAATAACTTTGACTATCGCTCCTGTTCTATAAATTCTCTATTTCTTTAAATGGTAAACTTCCATTATCATTTCTTTCATTCAAAAAAAACGCAGAGGTGATGCACCCTCTGCGTTACTTTATAATTTTATTGGTGTACGTATTATTAATTTGCAATGCTATCTTGCTTACTTGCCCAGTCTTCCCGCAGCAATGCATATACGTTAGCATCATGCGTCCTGCCGCCATGATAATAATAACTGCGTAAAAGTCCTTCTCTTTCGAACCCTTGTTTCTTTAATAGTGAAGCAGATGCTTGATTTTCCGGGTATACCATTGCTCCGATACGCAGAAGATCCAATTCATTGAAACAATAATCCAGCACTGCTCCCATCGCTTCATTCGCAAACCCTTTTTTCCAATGATCCGGATGCAATTCATAACCGATTTCGGCACGGCGATTACTGCGATTGACTTGGTGCAAGCCAATCGTTCCTAGGAAACGGCCTGCTTCCTTGCAGAACATACCCCATCTTATAACGCGGCCTTCCTTCAGGCCGCAGCGGAAGGAGGAAATGACTCGCTCTGCTTCTTCTATTGACTGGAGCGGCTCCATGCCATAAAACTTCGTTACAGCGCGGTCGGACAGCGCGGCAAATACGTATGGAGCATCTTGCATCTTTACTTCATCCAATACTATCCTTTCGGTTTCAAGCTTCTGGAATGTCAGCATATTTCATCTCTCCTATGTAAAAAAAGACGCACTAGCAAAATTCTAGTGCGTCTTGTGGTGTGTTTAGCCTTTTAGTTCGTTTATACGCTGCTGTACACGTGCGCGTTTATCTTCATAATCTGCTTGCTTGGCACGTTCTTCGTCCACGATCTTTTGCGGTGCCTTACTGATGAAGCCTTGGTTGGAAAGCTTCTTCACAACACGATCTACTTCTTTTGTCCATTTATCGAGTTCTTTCTCCAGGCGTTCGATTTCTTTGGAGATATCAATCAGCCCTTCAAGCGGCAAGTAAAGCTCTACGCCAGTCAGAACAGCTGACATCGCTTTATCTGGTGCTTGGATTGCTGTTGCAATCGTCAGTTCACTTGGGTTACAGAAGCGCTCGATATAATGCTGCTGTGCCTTCAGCTCTGCTTCGATTGTATTGTCTTCCGCTTGGATAAGCAGCTGAATTTGTTTGGACATCGGTGTATCCACTTCCGCACGGATATTACGAACAGAGCGGATGATGCTTACCAAACGTTTCATCTCTTCTGCTGCTTTTTCATCATGTAAATCTTTGTTCACTGTCGGCCATGTTGCAACAGTGATGGATTCCCCTTCATGCGGAAGCTGCTGCCAGATTTCCTCCGTGATGAAAGGCATGAATGGATGCAGCATGCGCATTGTCTGATCGAGCACATGTGCAAGCACAGATCGTGTCATCTGCTTGGCTGCTTCGTCTTCGCCGTATAGCGGAAGCTTCGCCATTTCGATATACCAGTCACACACATCATCCCATATGAAGTTATACAAATGACGGCCTGCTTCACCGAATTCGTATTTCTCCGCGTTGTATGTGACAGCTTCGATTGTTTCGTTCAAGCGAGTAAGGATCCACTTATCTGCAAGACTCTTCTCTTTGGACAAATCAATATCGCTGTACTGTAAGCCTTCCATGTTCATCAATGCGAAACGGGATGCGTTCCAGATCTTATTGGCAAAGTTCCAAGTGGACTCTACTTTATCCCATTGGAAGCGCAAATCCTGACCTGGTGATGAACCAGTGGATAGGAAGTAACGCAGGGAGTCGGCACCGTATTTCTCGATGACATCCATCGGATCGACGCCGTTGCCTAGAGATTTACTCATCTTACGGCCTTCCCCGTCACGTACAAGACCATGGATCAGTACATCCTTGAATGGGCGTTCACCTGTGAACTCCTTGGACTGGAAGATCATCCGGCTCACCCAGAAGGCGATGATGTCATATCCTGTGACTAGTACATCTGTCGGGAAGTAGCGCTTGAAATCAGCTGCTTCTGTATTTGGCCAATCCATTGTGGAGAAGGGCCATAGCGCAGAAGAGAACCACGTATCAAGTACGTCTTGATCTTGCTCCCAGTTCTCGATGTCAGCCGGTGCTTCTTTGCCAACATATACTTCGCCTGTTTCCTTATGATACCAAGCAGGAATACGGTGACCCCACCAAAGCTGCCGGGAAACACACCAGTCGCGGATGTTTTCCATCCAGTAAGAATATGTTCTTTCAAATCTTTCAGGAACGAAGTTGATTTTATCTTCGCCTCCTTGCAATTCCAAAGCTTGTTTCGCTAATGGTTCCATGTTTACGAACCATTGTGTGGACAGATACGGCTCTACCACTGCACCGCTGCGCTCGGAATGTCCAACGCTGTGCATATGATCTTCGATTTTGAAGAGGATGCCTTGCTCCTGCAGATCCTTCACGATTTGCTTACGAGCCTCAAAGCGATCCAAGCCGTTATATTTGCCAGCATTTTCATTCATGCTGCCATCTTCATGCATAACAAGAATGCGTTCAAGATTGTGGCGGTTACCTACTTCAAAGTCATTCGGGTCGTGTGCAGGTGTAATTTTCACCGCTCCAGAGCCGAATTCCATGTCTACATAATCATCCGCTACAATCGGGATTTCACGGTTTACTTCCGGCAGGATGACCGTTTTGCCGATCAAGTGCTGGTAGCGCTCATCATCCGGGTGAACAGCTACCGCTGTATCCCCTAGGAATGTTTCCGGACGAGTTGTCGCAATTTCGATATGACCTGTTCCGTCAGCAAGCGGATACCGCATATGATAGAAGTGACCTTGCACATCCTTATGGATTACTTCAATATCGGAAAGTGCAGTTTTAGCTGCTGGATCCCAGTTGATGATATATTCGCCGCGGTAAAGCAAGCCTTTTTCATACAATGTAACGAATACTTCTTTAACTGCTTCAGATAGTCCTTCATCCAATGTGAAACGCTCACGTGAATAATCTAGACCAAGTCCCAGCTTCGACCATTGTTTGCGGATGAAGCTCGCATATTCTTCTTTCCACTCCCAGCTTTTCTCTAAGAAGCCTTCCCGGCCAAGGTCGTAACGGTTGATACCCTGCTCGCGCAGCTTGGCATCTACTTTTGCCTGTGTTGCGATACCAGCGTGATCCATTCCAGGAAGCCAAAGTACATCGTAGCCTTGCATCCGTTTCATACGTGTCAGGATATCCTGTAATGTTGTATCCCAAGCGTGACCTAAGTGCAGCTTTCCTGTTACGTTTGGCGGCGGGATTACGATAGAGTATGGCTGTTTGCTTTCATCGCCGGTTGCTTCAAAATATTTGCCATCAAGCCAGAACTGGTAGCGGCCTGCTTCGATGCTGGCCGGATCGTATTTGGATGGCAGTGCGTTTGTTTCTTGTGATTTGTCTGTTGTCATGCCAGGTTCCTCCTTCAATGCTTTTGGTGACATATAAAAACCCTTCTCATCCAAAAGGACGAAAAGGGTTAGTTTCCGTGGTACCACCTTCATTTACGACACCAAAAATACATGTCGCACACTCGAGGGAGATAACGGCTCTTCACCGGCTCCCCCTACTGACTAACAAGTCACATTCGGGGTCGCTGCATACAGGGCGACCTTCTACTGCAGGTATCCGGGAAACTTCCACCAGTTTTGCTTCCCTCTCTAGTATGGATCCTTACACTATACTCTTCCCTGTCAAAGCATTTGTATCATGTATAGCTTATTGTATCCACTTGACAGGGAAAAAGTCAATGCAGTCGCATATTTTTTTCAAAAAAGGGTAAACGCCTAGCTTTTCCCGTTCATATACTGCTTATAGGAGGGATGACAATGAGTAAAATCAACCGCAACAACATGCCGGGTTTCCTCAGGTACTGGATAAATGTCACCGAGAAGGCAGTGATTCCACTGATCGTGTTCCAATTCATCCGGACACTTTTGTTTCCATCGATTTTGGATATTCTTATACTTGGCGGCTTGATCGCCCTTTACTTCAGCTTCCAGACAAAATCAATCTAATCAAGCCTCTGCGCCTTCCTGTTCTTCCTGATCCCGCAGATCCTGAAAATAGGATTGTGCCTGGAGAGCCTGCATCAGCTGCCGATGTGTCTGGGTCAACTCCAATACGACAGCAGGGGTATCCGCCTTTTGCGGAGCATTTACATACTCTCTGACCTGCTTCAAATACCGGCCCGGATGAAGCAAATGCAGCATGAACAGGCTTTCTTCATTCTTTTTCATTTGCCGATGCTCTTCGTACGTATGCAAGTAATAAGGTGCATTCGTCACATTGCTATCGACAAAGCGCCATTCTTCCTTATAGTAAGCAGCCAGGTCCAAGCTGGGATTGCCAAGCTTGGTCCTTTCCCAATTAAGCAGATGCAGCGGGTTGCCCTCTTGTACATGCGAAGGGCGCAAGCCGCCATGCAAAACACTATGCTCCATTTCGGGATCAGCTTTTAGGTCTGCATCATAATGGTCATACCACTTATCCAGCATGGCAGACACATGCTCCAAATCCTTATAATGCGTACAAACGAGCAATGGTACAACCCCCATATAGGTTTGGGATTCGAAACGCTCCACTATCCCGAGCAGCTCCTCCCTGTCCTGTTGGAGTTTTTCTTTTTGTTTTCGTATAGCCATTGCGTAAGCTTCATAATCGATTGGATAACGTTTGCTGGACGAAGCATGGATTTTCCCAAGTGTAGTGAACAGCATTTCATAAGGATGATCAGGCTCATCCGTTCGATGCCGCTCCAGCCACGGCATCAGATAATACACTTCCCCTTCATCCACTACATAGAAGTTCTCCTGCAATGTTTGATAGACAGGCGGAACACCTTCCCGGTAGAAATTATGCTTGCCTTGGACGACCATCAGCCAGCGGTCGAGCCGCTCCGGATGGAGGGATGACCTTTTTAAAGCAAAAGCCGCCTGGTGCGTTTGCACTTTAGACAGGCGGCTGGTTATGGCTTGAACCGAGGCTGGCGTGATGCCATAGGCAGCTAGTATTCGATCGATATTTTCCATCTAGCACACCCCGTTCATTCTTTTTAGTTCTTTCTTGGACGTCGCTGCGGAATGACAAGCAGCTGACCTTCCGATACTGTCTCTTCCTCCAAGTTATTGGAGCTGGCGATTGTACTGACAGGCACATCATATCGAGTAGCAATTTTCTCCAACGTATCCCGCTCCTGGACGATGCAGACACGAACCTTCGTATATGTTTCCTCTTTTGCTCCAAACATATGGACTAAGAAATTGCTGCTGTCACTGCGTTCCACTGCTTCCTCTATTTCGGTTTTTTGCTCTTCTTCCACCACTTCCGGCAGATCTTCCGGCTGCAGCTCCTGATTGATTGGCACTGATTGGAGTGACACGTCATTATAAGCATCTTCATAGGATTCTTCTGTGTCAATCTCTTCCACAGCTGTCTCTGCTTGCGGTACTTCTTTCGGCTCGACTGGCTTACTGCCGAAAAACTCACTGAATGTCTTCGTCTCTTTATATTTCCATCTGTCATCCTCTTCAGGTGTCAAAAGAGGGGGTGCCTCGAATCTGATTGGCTCAGGAGGCGCTTCTTCTGTATGCTTTGCTTGATAAGTAAAGGTGAAATCAGGTGTATCGGATGGTTCTTCATGCGGCAGTTCCCGATCTAAATAATACACGTCTTCATCCTGAATATGCGCCTGACGGAAATCGGCTGCTTGATACGCATCCTCAAGCTCATCCGGGAGAACAAAAAATTCTTCAGGCAGCTTACCTGCTCCAGGATATTGATAGTCGTTTTGTACGTATGATTCTTCACGAGTTGAATCCTTCTTCTCTGCTTGAATCGTTACCTTCGGTGAAGCAGGTGCATCATCCTGTGCATGAATCCGCGGCTCTTCCCGATCCTCTTCGGAAGGACGTGGCTCTGCATATTCCTCAGTTGCTGCAGAAGCCTCTGAATCTTCCAATTCTGCTTCCGCCTGCGTTTGATCTGCCTGAGCAAATGCAATGGTTTGCTCCTCCATCTTCTGATCGCGGGTTTCTGCTTTTAATTCTGCTTCTGTTTCCGTATATGCCTGAGACTCTGCATACTCTTGTGCAAATTGATAGCCCTGCTCTTCCGTATCCTGGTCGTCCCGGGACCCTGCTTCTGCTGGCTCAATGTACTCTTGTGCAAATTGGATGCCCTGCTCTTTCCTATCCTGATCGTCCCGGGACTCTGCTTCTGCTGACTCAATGTACTCTTGTGCAAATTGGTTGCCCTGCTCTTCTCTATCCTGATCGTCCCGGGACGCTGCTTCTGCTGACTCCTCATCATCTTGTGCAAACTGATAGCCCTGCTCTTCTCTATCCTGATCGTCTCGGGACGCTGCTTCTGCTGACTCCTCATCATCTTGTGCAAACTGATAACTTTGCTGCTCATCATTTAGATCAATATTGGCGTATGTCCCGGCTTGCTCTGTATACTCTTGAGCAAATTGGTAGCCCTGCTCTTCTGTATCCTGATCGTCTCGGAACGCTGCTTCTGCTGACTCCTCATATTCCTGTGCAAGCTGATAGCTCTGCTGCTCCGTCTCATCACCTTCACGGACATCAGCTTCTGTTTCCTCCCGATTTACTTCTACATCTCCTACTTCCGTATAATCTTCTGGAGAAAACTGGTAGCCTTGATTCCCAATCTGCTGATCGTCAGAACTATCCGCCTCTGTTTCCTCACGGTTCACTTCTATATCTGCTTCTTCTGCATATTCCTCTTGAGAGAATTGATAGCCTTGATTTTCTGCATCTAGCTCTTCCCTCGGATATGCAGTTGTTTTTACTGTCTCTGCTTCTGCTGGTTCCTCTTTGGCAAATTGATAGCCTTGCTGCTCATATTGCTGATTGTCTCCTGCTTGGGCTTCGATCTGATCAGCGATTTCATCAGTATAAGACTCAGCCTGTTCTGCTTGCTGGAAAGCTTGCGGCGGGAAGTAAGGTTCCTGTGGTGCTTGCGGCTGTGCTTGCTTTCTCTCTTCCAGCACACCGTAGATTGCCACCGTTGCATGCAGTTCAAGTACATTGCTGCCAGGTATTTCGTAATCAAAATTATCAATAGTGACATATACATCATTCAGCTGCTTGATACGATTCTTCGGAACAGATATCTCAACAGGGAAACGATGATAAAATGTATTTGTTCCTGCTTCCTGTTTCTCGACATTTTCCATTTCCCTTGTACCAGGACTTACCGCGACTGCACTTCCTTCGGCAACCTCCTCGAGAGGGTAATATTCACCTGTAAGTTCGATGACACCTCGAACAGAAATTTCATGCTCAAACTCCTGGATACTGATCTCCGGCTCCAATGCGATTCCTATTAAGTCCTGCAGCTGTGCGTCGGCACGGAAACTGAGTGATTCTTGTATATCAAACATAAAAGGTGTTGTCTCATTTGAAGACATGTGGAATCCTCCTTCCAAGATTTAAGCGTTCCTCTGTACTAAAACCTATGCTTACGCCCAATCACATATGTAAGGAAAATCCTTTGTCCCCATGAAAAAAAGCCCAAGCATAAGCTTGGGCTTTCTTATTAAGATGCTGCTATTTTTTTGAATGCTTGTCTAGCTGCTTCAATTGTTGCTTCGATATCCTCATCCGTATGGGCAGCTGATAGGAACAGTCCCTCGAACTGGGAAGGAGGCAGGAAGATGCCCGCTTCGATCATTTCCCGATAGTACATGGAGAAGTGATCCAAATTGGATGTCTTCGCCGTATCAAAGTTGATGACAGGAGTATCCGTGAAGAAGACCCCTACCATCGAGCCAGCACGGTTCACTTGCAACGGGATACCATATTCCTCTGCAGCTGCTTCATAGCCTTCAGCAAGACGGTCTGCATGAGCATTGATGCGTTCATAAGCCGCTTTATCCATCGCTGCCAATGTTTCGTATCCAGCAGTCATAGCAAGCGGATTTCCAGACAATGTTCCTGCTTGGTAAATATCACCTGCTGGTGCCACACGATCCATGATCTCCTTACGGCCGCCATAAGCTCCGACAGGAAGACCTCCTCCGATGATTTTACCAAGGCAAGTCAAGTCTGGTTCAACGCCGAAGTGGCCTTGTGCAGAATGATAGCCAACACGGAAACCGGTCATGACTTCATCAAAAATAAGCAAAGCACCGTTCTCCTTCGTGATGTCGCGAAGTCCTTCCAGGAATCCTGGCTGCGGCGGTACAACACCCATATTTCCGCAGACTGGCTCAGCAATGACAGCTGCGATATCGTCACCGTACTGTTCGAAAGCATATTGCACGCTTTCCAAATCATTGTACGGTACTGTAATCGTATTGCGGGCAATTGTTTCCGGTACACCCGGGCTGTCCGGAAGTCCAAGTGTTGCCACACCAGAACCTGCTTTAATCAAAAGGGAATCTCCATGGCCGTGGTAGCTGCCGACAAATTTCAGGATTTTGTCACGTCCAGTGAATCCACGTGCCAAACGAAGCGCACTCATCGTCGCTTCTGTACCAGAGTTCACCATACGGACGATATCCATGGAAGGAATACGCTCTTTCACCAAAGCTGCCATCTTATTCTCGATTACAGTCGGCGCGCCGAAGCTTGTCCCTTTTTCTGTGATCTTCTTCAGACCTTCTACAACACGGTCATCCGCGTGTCCCAGGATTAGCGGTCCCCAGCTTAGTACATAGTCGATGTACGTATTGCCATCGATATCTGTAATTTTTGATCCTTTGCCGCTATCCATGAAAATGGGATCCATCCCTACGGAACGGAATGCACGTACGGGAGAGTTAACTCCGCCAGGCATATGCTGTTTCGCTTCTTCGAATGCTGCTATCGACTTTTCAAAGCTTTTCATCATAATTCCTCCTCGTTCAGTTATCTTCCTTCAGCCATCTTGCCACATCTTTCGCAAAGTAAGTCATGATCAAATCAGCACCCGCACGTTTCATGCCGATCATTTTTTCCATGACAATGGCTTTCTCATCTATCCAGCCATTCAAAGCAGCTGCTTTTACCATGCTGTATTCACCGCTGACATTATAGGCAACGATCGGTGCATTGAATTGATTACGTACATCACGGATGATATCCAAGTAAGCAAGTGCTGGTTTCACAATAAGGAAATCCGCATTCTCTTCGATATCAGATGTTGCTTCACGCAGTGCTTCTCTTCTGTTGGAAGGATCCATTTGATATGTTTTACGGTCCCCGAATTGCGGAGCACCTTCAGCTGCTTCACGGAATGGACCGTAAAAGGCAGAGGCGTATTTGACAGAATAAGCCATAATCGGAATGTTCGTAAAGCCGGCTTCATCCAGTCCTTTACGGATAGCTTGTACATAGCCGTCCATCATGTTGGATGGAGCGATGATATCAGCTCCTGCTTTTGCCTGGCTCACTGCAGTATCTACCAAATAGCCTAGTGATTCATCATTATCGATTATTCCGTCATGTACGATGCCGCAGTGTCCATGGGATGTATATTCACAAAGGCAAGTATCCGCAATCAAAAGAAGCTCAGGAACTTCCTGTTTTGTCTGGCTGATTGCCCGCTGTACGATGCCGTGGTCGTGGAAAGCACCAGTTCCTACTTCATCTTTTTCAGCTGGAATACCGAAAAACAGCACTGATTTGATTCCTAATTCGCTTACTTCCTTCATTTCAGCTGATAAATTATCCAAAGACAGCTGGAACACACCCGGCATGGAAGAAACTTCATTACGAACGTTTTCGCCCTCAACCACGAAAACTGGGTAAATCAAGTCATCCACTGTTACTTCTGTTTCTCTTACTAAAGCCCGCATGTTTGCTGATGTACGCAAACGGCGGTGGCGTTTGAATTCTGCCATTGTCATTCACCTGTCCTTTGTTGTTCATAGTAATGTAATAATGCATCAATCATTGATTCTGTCGTGAATTGTGCAGGCACTAGGATATTATGGAAGCCATGCCGCTTGGCTGCTTCCTCTGTTGTCGGTCCGATGACGAGACAAAGCTTATCCAACTGGTCCATTTCCATTTCAGCCTGGCCGATAAAAGAATGAAAAGCTTCTATAGATGATGGACTTGTAAATGTCAGTACATCCGGCTGGTCCTTTTGCAGAACTTTATACAGGAGCTCTTGATTACCTTTCTCTTCTACCGTATCATAGACGACCATTTTCTCAAATGCATAGCCATTCTGTTTCAATCCATTTGCCAATGCCGGCCTTGATAAATTACCTTGAATCAGCAATATCCTGCTGGCCGGGTCATATGCTGCGCTGAATTCCTTTGCTAAGCAATCAGCAGTATATGCTGCCGGCACTATATCGGCTTTCCTGCCAAACACTCTTTTCAGCGCATCCGCAGTTTTCTGTCCGACTGCAGCAATTTGACAATGCTTCCACTCCTCTAAATTGGAAAACTTGTCCACTAGTGCCTGGAAGTGCTCTACACCATTGATACTTGAGAAGAACAGCCAGTCAAAGCGATTGCCTTGCTGGCTAAGCATTTGGTTTTCATTATCCGTTCTCGTTCGAAATGTCAGTAAAGGCACCGTAATCGGTCTTGCACCTGCTTGGGCCAGCTGTTCCGCCAATCGGACAGCCTGCTGCTTCGGGCGCGTGACGAGCACCTTCACGGCCGGCAGCCGGCTCAATTGGATTCAGACTCCTGAATCGCTTTTGTGATGATATCCTGCGCGCCTTGTTCCTGCATCTTTTCAGCAGCAAGCTTACCAACTTCCTGTGGATCAGCTCCGCGTACTTCTTCTTTGAATACTTGTTTGCCATCCGCAGAAGCGATCAAAGCCGTCAGGACAACATCATCTTCTTCCATATGCGCTACACCGGCAATCGGCACTTGGCAGCTGCCATTCATCAGATAAAGGAAAGTACGCTCAGCCGCTACCGTTTGCTGCGTGTAAGAATCGTTGATCTTCGCTAAGAGCTCAATCAGTTCCATATCGGTATCACGGCACTCTATTGCAAGTGCGCCTTGGCCGATAGCAGGCAGGCAAAGATCTGTTTCCAGAAATTCCGTGACGATTTCATCGCCCCAGCCCATGCGCTTCAAGCCAGCCGCAGCAAGAACAATTGCATCGAAATCTTCATTTTCAAGCTTTTTCATGCGCGTGTCGATGTTTCCGCGGATAGGTTTGATCTCGATATCCGGACGAATAGCAAGAATCTGTGACGCACGGCGCAGGCTGCTTGTTCCGACGATTGCACCTTCCGGCAATTCTCTTAAGGATACGTGATTCTTAGAAATCAAGGCGTCTCGGTAATCCTCCCGAACCGGTACGCTGGCAATCGTCAGACCGACAGGAAGCTCGGATGGCATATCTTTCATACTATGTACGGCCATATCGATTTCCTCGTCATACATAGCTTGCTCTATTTCCTTGACGAACAACCCTTTTCCTCCAACCTTTGAAAGCGTAACGTCGAGGATTTTATCTCCTTTTGTTTCGATTTTCTTGATTTCGAATTCATATGGCGCCCCAGCTTGTTTCAATTGCTCGATAACCCACTTTGTCTGTGTGAGCGCCAGGTTGCTTTTTCTTGAACCAACGATAATTTTCCGCATTGCTCTACCTCCTAAGAAACTACAAATTTACCCAGTAAAATGAAATGATGAATACGTGCTCAGCAAGAAGAAATTAATGATGAGGATAAGAAAGGCTGCAATAGTATATATTGCCAGGCCTTTCCCCCTGACACCTCTTGCCAAACGCAGGAACAGATAAACCGCATAAACGGCCAGTACCGTCAGTGAACCGATTGTCTTCCAATCATACCAATAGAAGACAGCTGATGTCGTATATGCCCATACAATCCCCATCACAATCGACAATAATAATAAAGGAGTCCCAATTGTGATGGAAGTGAAGGTATATGTCTCTAGCTTGCCCAAGTCACCAAGCCTTGTCCACCACCTATACCCTTTTTTCTGCTTCAAAAGCTGGAACTGGAATAAGTACATGACAGCGAAGACAAAAGAAAGTGTAAAAAATCCATACGCCAGGATAGCAAGCGTAATGTGTGCGATCAGCACTTCATCCATGAATGGAATTGTTTGCGTCCATTCCCGCTCATAAGCAGAGCTTGCAATGTATAATAACATCATAAAAAAGCCGACCACATTCAGGAAGAAGGTGAGAAAATCGACTTTGTAGATGCGATTGATGAATAAGGATAGTGATACAAGGACCCAAGCATAGAAGTATAACCCTTCATATACGTCCTTTACCGGCAGTCCAGCATGCGCAATCATTTCCTGCAATAAAAAAAGGCTCTGGAAGAACCATACCAAAGTAAGCAAACGGAAGGCGAAAACATTCGCCTTCCGATTCTTTTGTATAAAATCGATAAAATAGCTGAAAATGCTGGTTGCATATAGAACTAAAATAATTTCGTAAAGATAAGCCGGTACCTGCATCTATAAGCCCTTCTTTTTATCTGGTTGTGGAAGCACTTGGTACAGACTGAAGCTTCTGTGACTCAGTGCGCTCCAGTTTGATAAGATTATTCTGTTTATCCAGCACTGATTTTTCAATCCCGAAAATTTCTGCGAACTGCTGGATTAATTCGTCACTGTTCTCGCGGCCGGCAAACTCTTTTGCTTGTGTGATCGGCTGTTTCAGAAGCTGGTTGATGATGCTTTTCGTGTGCTTATTCAACACTCGCATATCTCGTTCGCTAAGATCAGGAAGCTTCCGTTCCAAACTCTTCATCGTCTCAGCCTGGATTGCTGCTGCTTTACGGCGAAGTTCAGAAATGACTGGTACAACACCTAATGTCTGCAGCCATACTTTGAAATCGACGATGCCGCCTTCAATCATGATTTCGATCTTCTCAACTGCTTCTTGACGTGCAGCCAAGTTCGCATCGACAACATCCTGTAAATCATCGATATCGTATAAGAACGTGCTCTCCAGTTCATCCACATCCGGATTAATATCACGCGGCACAGCAATATCGACTAAGAATAATGGCTGGCCTTTGCGTTCCTTATGAACTGCTTGAAGCATTTCTTTATCCAGTACGTATCCTGGTGCACCAGTCGAACTGATTACAATATCTGCATCATGCAATGCACTGTCGAGTTCATCCCATCCAGCTGCTTTGCCATTGAACAAAGCGGCCAGCTGTTCTGCTTTTTCTTTCGTACGATTGACAACCGTAACATCTTTGACGCCTGAACCATGCAGGTTTTTCGCTGCCAGTTCCCCCATTTTACCAGCGCCTAGGATGACGATTCGTTTAGAAGAAATATCACCGAAGATCTTTTTGGACAATTCCACCGCTGCGTAGCTGACAGAGACAGCATTCTCTCCGATTCCAGTCTCTGTATGTGCACGCTTCGCTACCGTAACAGCCTGTTTGAACAATTCATTATAGATCGTTCCGGATGTGTGCAGCTCCTGTGCTTTTTGGAACGCGCGTTTCAACTGACCAAGGATCTGTGTTTCTCCCACAACCATGGAGTCCAGTCCGCTTGCTACCTTGAACAGATGCTCCACAGCTCTTTCATCCTCGTGAAATGTAAGATAAGATGCAATCTCGTCTTTTTCGATACCGAACCATTCAGACAAGAATTTCTTTATATAATAGCGGCCAGTATGCATCTGGTCGACCACTGCATAAATCTCCGTACGGTTGCATGTCGAAACAATGACGTTTTCGAGCATGCTTTTCTGGTTGGAGAGTGCTTGCATCGCTAAGCCAAGCTCTTCTTCCTTGAAACTTAGTTTTTCTCTTATTTCAATCGGGGCTGTGCGATAATTGATTCCAGCAACTAACATGTACATTCCCTTTTCCCCCTTGAAAACATGTCGCTCTAACTAGTATAACACTATGGTATTTCTGTCCTATTCAAAATTGTGAACAGAATCGTAAACAATTGTGTTAGGATAGAGTGTGTGTTTATTTAAATGTTTGTGAATGATTTCATAAGTACATATAACAAGTTAACACAGCTAGTCATGATAATCAACGATTTAATCTTATTTAATAATAATTATTATGTGGAGAGATGTTATGACGAAGAAAAATGCTTTTGTTGGGTTCCTGCTGCTGGGAATCGGCGCTTATTTCCTATTACGCCAGTTACGTGTTCCCTTGTTTGTCGACTTCTATTCGTGGCCGACTTTATTAATTATCATTGGCGCCGCACTACTATTGCATGCTTATCTTGCGAAAGATCATAAAAACTTATTCGCTGGCTATTTTATTCTTGGCTTGGGTATCCATTTCCATGGACTGAAACATTATGGCTTCTGGACCGATAGCTGGGGAGCGTATCCATTTTTAGCTGGTGCCGCTTTGTTCATTAGCGCATTGAAAACCAAAAAAGGCTATGTATGGGCAATATTATTGCTGGCACTTGGAGCCTTCGCCATTGCAGCACCGCAGCAGCCTGCTTGGTTCGGCTGGCTCGACAGGGCTGCAGGCTTTATAAGTAATTATTGGCCCGTTTTGCTGATCTTAGCTGGTGCATACCTTCTTTTCCGAAAAAAATAACCGTACAAGCTATAGCTTGTACGGTTATTTTTTATAGGAATTGTTTCAATACTCCCCATGCTTCCTCTTTTCCTTCTCCTGTTTCAGAGGAAAATGGAAGAATGATATCCTCTTGTTCCAGCTGCAGTTTATCTGCAGCGCGCTTGATATGCTGCACACGTTTCCCTTTTGGAATCTTATCCAGCTTTGTTGCTACTACAACAACAGGCAGTTCATAATGCTTCAAGAAATCATACATCGTGACGTCGTCTTTCGTCGGTTCGTGCCGGATATCGACAAGCAGTACAACCGCCTTCAGATTTTCACGCTCTGTGAAGTATTCCTCGAGCATTTTGCCCCAAGCATTTCGTTCTTTCTTTGAGACCTTGGCATATCCATAGCCCGGCACATCGACGAAATGGAAGCGGTCATTGATCTTGTAAAAGTTCAATGTCTGCGTCTTCCCTGGCTTCTGGGATGTGCGGACCAAGTTCTTCCGGTTGATCATCTTATTGATAAAAGATGATTTCCCTACATTCGAGCGGCCCGCTAAAGCAATCTCCGGCATATGTGTCTCCGGATATTGCTTTTTCGATACCGCACTAATTACTATTTCTGCTTCAGTTACTTTCATGTTTATCTTCCACCAATGCGTATTTTAATACCTCATCAAGATGGCTGACTTTTATAAACGTCATGTCTTGCTTGATTGTATCCGGTATTTCCTCCAGATCCCTGTCATTATCGGCTGGGAAGAGGATTGTCGTAATACCTGCCCTGTGCGCACTCAAGCTTTTCTCCTTCAGTCCGCCGATCGGCAGGACACGTCCGCGAAGGGTGATCTCACCAGTCATGCCGACTTCCTTTCGTACCGGTCTGCCAGTCAGTGCACTCGTCAAAGCGGTGGCAATCGTTATTCCTGCAGATGGACCATCCTTCGGTGTTGCTCCTTCAGGCACATGGATATGGATATCATAGTGCTCATGGAAGGATGGATCAACGCCTAGTTCTTCGGCATTGGAACGGATATAGCTGAATGCAGCCTGAGCTGATTCCTTCATTACATCACCGAGCTTACCAGTCAGTGTCAGTTTTCCTTTCCCTGGAGACAAGGAAACTTCAATCGATAGTGTATCTCCGCCAGCAGTCGTATAAGCAAGACCTGTCGCTGCGCCAACTTGATTCTCCTCTTCCATTAAACCATACCGGAAGCGTGGGCGTCCAAGCAATTCTTCCACTTTCTTCGCGCTTACTGTCACACGTTTCTTATCTTCGGAAACAATGATACGTGCAACTTTACGGCAAACTGCTGCCAGCTGCCGCTCCAGACCGCGTACACCCGCTTCTCTTGTATATCGGCGCACGATATGTTCGAGTGCCTCATCCTTCACAAGAATGTTGCCTTTCTTCAGACCATTTTCTTTGATTTGCTTCGGCAGCAGATGCTCTTTGGCAATATGCAATTTTTCTACTTCTGTATAACCTGCGATGCTGATGATTTCCATCCGGTCAAGTAGTGGTCCTGGAATGGAACCTAAGTTATTCGCCGTCGCAATGAACATGACATTGGAAAGATCATACGTCTCTTCGATGAAATGATCACTGAATGAACTGTTCTGTTCCGGATCCAGCACTTCGAGCATAGCTGAAGACGGATCGCCTCGGAAGTCATTGGACATCTTATCGATTTCATCAAGCAGGAAAATTGGATTCGTTGTACCTGCACGGCGCATGCCCTGCATGATTCGTCCAGGCATTGCCCCAACGTAAGTGCGGCGATGTCCGCGGATTTCCGCTTCATCACGTACGCCGCCCAGTGAAATCCGAACAAATTTCCGATTGATTGCTTTGGCAATGCTTGTTGCCAAACTTGTCTTTCCGACTCCAGGAGGTCCAGCAAGGCAGAGAATCGGACCTTTCAAGGAATTGGTCAGTTTTTGAACAGCCAAGTATTCCAGTATCCGTTCTTTCACTTTATCCAATCCATAATGGTCTTCGTTCAGTGTCTCTTCAGCATGCGGAATATCCAGATTATCTTCTGTCTGCTTCTTCCACGGCAAAGCGATCAGCCATTCAAGATAGTTTCGGATAACAGAGCTTTCTGCAGAACTCTGAGGTACACGCTCATAACGGCGTAATTCCTTTTCAGCAACTTCCTTCATGTGATCTGTCATATCGGATGCTTCGATATCAGCCCGGAATTGTTCTATCTCTCCAGACTTGCCATCGCGATCACCAAGCTCCTTCTGGATTGCCTTCATCTGCTCCCGTAAATAATATTCCTTTTGCGTCTTCTCGACTGATTGTTTGACGCGGAGACCGATTTTCTTCTCAAGATCAAGTACTTCCCGCTCATTCGTAATGATCGTGATGATATGACGCAGACGCTCTTTCACATCCTGCATCTCAAGAATTTCCTGCTTATCATCCAAACGCAGCGTTAGATGAGAAGTAATCATGTCTGCCATGCGTCCTGGCTCTGTGATATCCGTCAAAGTCGCGAATGTCTCTTGGCCAATTTTCTTTGAAACCTTTATGTATTGCTCAAACTGTTCCAAAAGCGCACGCATCAATGCTTCTTCCTCATTTTTCGTACCATGCTTGTCTGGTCTTTCCTCGATTTCCACCATGAACTGCTTGTCATCCTCCAGGAAGCGGATGATTTCTGCACGGTATAATCCTTCTACCAAGACACGCATTGTACCATTCGGAAGCTTCATCATTTGATTGACTTTTGCTACCGTACCTATATGATGGATTTCCTCTTCCTTAGGTTCATCCAAATCTACTTCTTTTTGTGCAGCCAGAAAGATTGTTTCTCCTTCAAGCATCGCACGCTCCAATGCATGAACAGATTTTTCCCTGCCTACATCCAAATGCAACACCATTGTCGGAAAAATAAGCAAACCCCTTAAGGGTAAAAGAGGCGTTACCAGTGTCTTCTCTTTTTCCATCGTGACACCTCCAAATGTCTGTCTTCTTCAGTCTTTCTTAAAGTATATACACAACCTCAGTACTGTACCCATACTTTGTGAAAATCAAGAAAAAAATCCCTTGCCACCAACTGTAACAAGGGATTTGCTGTACATGATCATCTGCTTGTCAGATAGAGATTATGCACTCTCTTTTGGAGATTGCTGGTTCTCATCTGTTACGGTACCATCATGCAGTACAAACTTAGGACGGCCATTTTCAAGCAGTACTGTATCTTTTGTTATGATGCATTGTTTGATGTCATCACGGGATGGAAGCTCATACATAACGTCAAGCATGATACCTTCCATGATAGAACGCAAGCCACGTGCACCAGTTTTACGCTCGATTGCCAATTTAGCGATCTCGCTAAGTGCTTCATCCTCGATAACCAATTCTACTTGGTCCATCTGGAAGAGCTTCTGGTATTGTTTCACCAATGCATTTTTAGGTTTAGTCAAGATTTCAACCAAAGCTTCCTCATCAAGCGGCTCAAGGCTGCCGATAACAGGCAGACGGCCGATGAATTCTGGAATCAGACCGAATTTCAATAGATCTTCCGGTAGTACTTTGGAAAGATATTCGCCTTTATCAAGCGTTTGGTTGCCATCATTCGCACCGAAGCCGATAACTTTGTTACCAAGGCGGCGTTTGATGATTTGCTCGATTCCGTCGAATGCGCCACCACAGATGAATAGGACGTTAGTCGTATCAATCTGGATGAATTCCTGATGCGGATGCTTACGGCCGCCTTGTGGCGGAACGCTTGCTACAGTACCTTCCAGGATTTTAAGAAGTGCCTGCTGCACACCTTCACCGGAAACATCACGCGTAATGGATGGGTTCTCGGATTTACGTGCCACTTTATCAATCTCATCGATGTAAATGATACCTTTTTCAGCTTTTTCTACATCGTAGTCAGCAGCTTGAATCAATTTAAGCAAGATGTTTTCAACATCTTCCCCAACGTAACCAGCTTCTGTCAAAGAAGTTGCGTCCGCAATTGCGAATGGTACGTTCAGGATACGTGCCAATGTCTGAGCCAGCAATGTCTTACCACTACCAGTCGGTCCGATCATGGCAATATTACTCTTAGACAATTCTACGTCATCTGAGCCCTTACCGGAGTTGATACGCTTATAGTGGTTGTAAACCGCTACAGCAAGATTTTTCTTCGCTTTATCCTGACCGATAACGTAATCATTTAGGATGTCGCGGATTTCCTGTGGTTTCGGAATTTCTTTGAACTCAACTTCTTCTTCGTTCCCAAGTTCCTCTTCCACGATTTCTGTGCACAAATCGATGCACTCATCACATATATAGACGCCTGGTCCGGCTACTAATTTACGTACTTGGTCTTGGCTTTTGCCGCAGAAGGAGCATTTAAGCTGCCCTTTTTCTTCATTAAATTTAAACATCATTTCACCCCTCGAATGTAATATCTATATATGATATCTCGAAAGATCAAACACATTCTGGATGCGCCCAGCCTTCCTTTAGCCAATCATATCAGATAACAGCAGTATTAAAAAGCAAAACACTTTTTCCAACAGTATTAGCCAAATACACGCAGGTAAACCCTGCAAAGGAAGATTTCTCCCCTTATTTAAATTGGCAAATCCTGCATACGCGAAAAAAGAGGTACGTTTTATTATGGAGTTTTTTTTGTAAAAGTCAAATCATATGTATGTAGTATATGTAAACGAAAAAGCCGTTCATGCACGTAATTCCACAGAGAGGCTGACAATACCTTCTGGAAATACGTTTATTTTTTAGAAAAACAAGGCACAGTGAATGCTGCCTTGTTTTTCCGTTATGTCTTATGCAGTTTTGCTGTTGTCTACCAATACATCGATAGCTTTTTGGAACTTCAGATCATCTTTGATAGCGTCTGTGTTGCCGCCAAGCATTTGAGTCAATTGCTCTTTGTCTGTTTGGTACATTTCAGCCATTTTTTCAAGCTCTGTGTTAACGTCCTCGTCAGTCACTTCCACGTTTTCCGCTTGCGCGATCGCTTCAAGTGTCAAGTTCGTTTTCACACGTTTGCCAGCATCTTCTTTCATTTGCTCGCGAAGTGCAGCTTCGTCCTGACCGGAGAACTGAGCGTACATTTCAAGAGTCATACCCTGCATTTGCAAACGTTGTTCGAATTCACGAACCATGCGGTCAAGCTCTGTATCTACCATTGCATCAGGAACATCCACTTTCGCGTTGTCTGTAGCAAGGTTGATCAACTGCTCACGCTTGTTGTTTTCAGCTGCGTTCGTTTTTTCTTCTTGCAGACGGTTTTTCGTTTTTTCACGAAGTGCATCCAAAGATTCTACTTCTTCGTCTACGTCTTTTGCGAATTCATCATCAAGCTCAGGTAGTTCCTTCGCTTTGATTTCGTGGATTTTAACTTTGAAGACTGCTTCTTTACCTGCAAGCTCCGCAGCATGATATTCTTCAGGGAATGTCACGTTGATATCGGACTCACTGCCGGATTCTTTACCTACTAGCTGTTCTTCGAATCCAGGGATGAAGCTGCCAGAACCGATTTCCAAAGAGTGGTTTTCTGCTTTGCCGCCTTCGAATGCTTCGCCATCAACGAAACCTTCGAAATCGATAACGACTGTATCGCCTTCTGCTGCAGTTCCTTCTTCTTTAACAACCAATTCAGCTTGTCTGTTGCGAAGTGCGTCGATTTCTTTTTCAACATCTTCGTCTGTTACAGTAGTATCTTCTGCTTCTACTTCAAGACCTTTGTAGTCGCCAAGCTCTACTTCTGGTTTAACAGTTACAGTAGCTTTGAAGATAAGTTCTTTGCCTTGTTCGATCTGCTCAAGATCTACATCCGGCTGCGCAACAGGCTCAATGCCAGTTTCTTCAACAGCGTTCATGTAAGCCTCTGGAAGAACGATATCGATCGCATCTTGGTACAAAGATTCTACACCGAAGCGTTGTTCGAAGATTTTACGTGGTACTCTGCCTTTACGGAAACCTGGTACCTGAACTTGTTTAACTACTTTTTGAAACGCTTTGTCCAGTGCTGCGTCCAATTCCTCAGGAGCTAGGGTGATTGTTAAGATACCCTCGTTCTTGCCTTCTGTTCTTTCGAATTTTGCTGACATAATATTCCCTCCAACATCTATCGTTTGTTACATGTTAATCGTTCTCAATTCTAGCATAATATAAGTTATTAACTAGTACTGGTTTACAACCATCTTATTATAACATATTCATAGTCGCTTTCAACACTAACGATGCGAAGTCCGTCATTCCTCGGCGACAGTCAGATATTTCGCTTCCAATGTGATGATTTCTTCCATCATGGAAGCGATTTTCTGCGCTTCCTCCTCGGTGACAGCAGGCTGATCGATTTGCAGATAGCTGCTTGCGAGTTTCTGCAGCGCGGCAGCCAGGACAGCACCGTCTTCTTCCGTTGGCACCATTGGATATCTTACATACATATAACGATGCAAAAGCTTATACACCAGGTCATAAAATGATGGATTTTGCTGCTCGAGAAGATGCAAATGCTGCAATACCCGTTCCATACCTTCTGATTTATCAACTGTTGCCAGGTTCTCCGGGACAACTGTCATTGTTTCTTTCATCTTATGTATCGTGACTGGGAATTCGATTTCTTGCTTAACGAGCCATTCCAGTACGGCTGTTTGTACAACAGGATCAGATTCTTCATCTAGCAGGAATGCTTCCATCTTTTGTACATGCGGACTGATATCAAGCGAGTGGCATTTCTGTATGAGCTGCCATTGCAGGGCAGCATCCTTGCTTTGGCGTGCTTTTTCAAAATTATGTATAAGCTGATCTGCAGTCGTCTGGCTCTTATCCTCTGCCATTTTACGGCTTACCTTCTGCAGCTGGTCAAACGATGTCTTAAGCGGTGTCGGTATTGTTTCCGTAGCATACACCTCATCCAGCAGCTCGACTACTTCGTCGTAGCGTCCAAGCTGGAACAACAGCGTCAAATGTATATGTAAGTATTGCAGATAATCCTTATCCCTGGCAGCCAGCAGCTGCAAGGACATCTCTTCCGCCTCTTCATGCCTGCCCAGCTCCATTAAACATATCAAGCGCCCAGTCAGAATTTCCGGCTGACGGTAGCCATAATCCAGAAGCTGTTCAAACTTATTAATCGCATCTGTGTAATTCTTCTCCTGCAGCTCCTTCATCCCTTCCCGCTCCAGCCGCGTCTTCAGACCTGGGAACAGGACAACATTATTCTCTTTATCCATCGGCAACATCCTCATTAGATTTTCAGTTTGAGACCTGATAACAGCTATACCCTTAAATGTAACAAAGAAAACGCAGATTGCAACTTTTATATGGCAAAAAGCTGTGAATCCATGCCATTCACAGCCTCATGATTCTATTCCTTACTTTTCTTTTGGATCCTCGGGCCGTGGTCTGCTAAAAGCCACGACATTTCCCATAGGGATAGGAGCTTCGTCGCTATCTTCCTCTTCTTCATCAATAAAATCAAACAACCGCTGCTCCATATCCCCAAGCTCCGAGGCCATGCTTTTCTCATTACCTTCCAAGTCATAGATATTACGCTTGATCTGAAGGTAAAACTCCTTCAGGGGCTTATCCGTATATTGACTCAAAAGCCGATCGGATATGGTATATTCCTGCTGCAGTTCAAGGTCAAAGATGCGGACCATGAAGTATTTCCCGAAAGGAACGGATCCAATGAATCGATAACGTTTCGTCTCATCTAAATACATAGGCCACCTCCAAGAAAAGTGTAGCATGTATCGACACCCATATGCATATTTTCTCCATAATATACAGAAAACTTACATTTACTTAAACATGCAGTCTATAATCGGGGTGACCTATCGAGAAAGTGCGGTTTCTTTGCCTGTTTTTGTACCTGTAACAAGGATCCCTCTCCCCGGATAAGATTCCACATGATTAGTCCGTAAGTATGCTCCGGTTATAGGCGACTGCTCATCGCCCTTCAGCCTTATTGCTGAAGCATAAGTTCCGCCGCCCACGATTTTGTTTCCTATGATAAGGAAATTCCTGATAGGGTTACTGCGCCCTGTAGGACGGTTTTTGCTGTCCGTGTCATTTCTGCCGTCCACATAATTTGGATGTATCGCAATCCCACCACCGCATGATTCCACTCGATTATTATAGAGAACAACATCCCGCCATGAATAAGCGCGCACAGCCCATTGAAGTGTTTCCTTCATTACATTGTCTGTCACGAAAATGCGTTCATGCCATCTGCCTGAGGTAGCGGAGTGCGATCCAACTGCTCTTCCCCAGCTTCCCTTCTTGTCAGACGGACCGAAATCATTATGATGGATCCAGATATCCTGACAAGCAGTATGGTCGAATACGGAGCCTCCCCAAGGAAAAACCCTGCGTGCTTTGGCTAAATCAAGCTGGATTGCTTCACTGTATGCGCGCTCTCCGCCCCGATCATCATAACCCAGAAACTTGCAGTTTCGCACTTCAAGATTTCGCATAGCATTCAGTTCAATTGCATGTCCCCCGCCATGCTCCAGCAGCTGCAGCTGTTCGATGATCACGTTTTCCGCATGTGCTATTACAAAGCTTGTACCGCCCCGGTACGCTGGGTAATTTGCATCCCACTGTCCTCCGCGAATGATTATATTGCCATTTCCGCGATAGGCACGCATTCTGTCCCATCGGCGTAAATTAAGCAGCATCGGTCCGTGATGCATTTTTCGAAAAATGGAATTGCCATCCGCCTCAAGGAAGGTGTTTTGCTTGAGCCGCAGTGGCCTGCGCAGCGTGTAAAGCCCTGGCGGAAAGACAATATGTATGCCCTTCTTGCGATCAGCCAAGTTCAGAAGCTGCTGAATTCCTTTCGCATCATCATGTCTTCCATCAGCTCTGACCAGTGGGTGATCTGTTGCTACTACCGTATGCGCTGGACTTAACTCTTCGATTAAATGATTGCTATTACGGCTAATGTCACGGAGCGTTTCTGCCAATTGGCAGAATACAGCTGATAATTTTCGTTGATTATCCATCCTGGAGGCCTCCTATCAATGCGTATTTTACCCATTAACCGAATTGGAGAGCCTTTAATCATATCGGGTTACTTTTATGGCAAGACAGCGAATGATCGAACAGGAAAACCTGACGCTTTTCCTGCTTTCGGTACGATATTAAAGATGAAAGCCCCTTTGGCTGGCAGCTGATCCAGATTCGTCAGAAGCTCCACTTGATAAGAATCCTGTTCCAGCACATAATACTCACCAAGCAAAGCACCATTCTTTTGGAAATCGACCGCTGCATCCGTATCAAATGTTTCGTGTCCTACCGCCTTAACATTCCGCTCCTCATAAAGGAACTTTAACCCTTCCAGCGACCAGCCAGGAGAATGACTGTTTCCTTGTTCATCTTTGTTATCCATTTGTACCTGATCTGGCCAGCGTTTGCTCCAGTCCGTCCGTAAGGCTACAAAGGTGTCAGGCTCGATTTTTCCATGCTCTGACTCAAACGCCAAAATATCTTCTACAGACAATGAGAAATCATGATCGGCAGCTGCCTCTTTGGATTTATCGATAACAACGAGCGGCAATACCAATTCTTTCAGCTCGAGCTCCTCCAAGTATCGTCTATCCCGCACAAAGTGAATCGGCGCATCCAGATGCGTTCCGTATTGTCCCGGGAAAGTGAAGCTCTGGGCGAAGAAGCCATCTTCATGGGAAAATAGCGTTTCGAACTTTGCAGGATTGAAGGCCGAGAAGTGCGGAGACTCTGGACCAAATGTATGCGTCAGATCCACCCATTTCTTTTCTCTTAACACTTCCAATGCTTTACTCAACTCATTTGACATAACAAATCACCTCATTAGCAAGTTTGGAAAAAACAAAAAAACCTCTCCTAAATAAGAAGAGGTTCGCTACTTTTATGTAGTCCGGTTCTTATCTAGTCTGGAATTAGCACAGTACATACAGTCTGTTGCTGAAGCTTCATAGGGCCAGTCCCTCCGCCTCTCTTGATAAGAGAATATTCTGTTAACTATTACTATATGGTACTTAATGTCATTGGTCAATAATTTAAAAACCAAGTGAATGAACTATTCAATAGAAAAGTAAGCATCCAGCCGATAATGGCAAGATGCTTATAACCACGATGATTTGTGTTTGCGAGATTCACCTACCCCATATAAACACTGTCACATGTCCCAGGCTGCGGCTCATAAAAGCAATGATCCTTAAATTGCCCTGCAAAAGGCTGGCCATACCAAGTCGGAGGGCATGGTGCATATGGATTGAAATACCAAAGCGCGTACGCAGCAGGTTGTTGTCTCCAGGACTTCAAATTTCTTTCTGCCAATCTTCTTTCCTGTTCTCGAGCTCGTTGATAAAAGACATTTCCTTTTTGAACAGCTTCAAATGAAAAGTTCCCGCCCTGCACTTGAAAAATGACATCATTGATCGTTCGTACGTCTCCAAAATCCAAACAGTCGGCTACAGCACGATTTACAATGACATTCCCTACAAACAGCATTCCCAGCTGTCCTTCCCCTTCAGCTTCCGCACGCATCATTCTGGCCATCAAGTCGATGTCTGAACTATTGTATTGTACTCTTGCCATGTTATCACCCCAATACAGCGTATGAAATAAAGCTCTCTTTCAAGTCATTGTATTAAAGGAAGGCTCCGTCCTATGTATGCAAAATTATATATTTCTCGAAGGAAGGGTTTAGTCAAAGGTAAAAACCGGGGTTTTATAGAAGTACATATATTAATGAGTCAAGAAATAACTCAGAAATAGTAAAAACCAT
The DNA here is from genome assembly GCF_046592595.1 of Terribacillus saccharophilus. Taxonomy (GTDB): domain Bacteria; phylum Bacillota; class Bacilli; order Bacillales; family Amphibacillaceae; genus Terribacillus; species Terribacillus saccharophilus_C. The sequence goes on from NZ_JAWVPF010000003.1 coordinate 250,422, forward strand.
TCAATTGAAATGAGGTCGTACGAATATGGATAATAAAAAATGCCATAAATGCGGTGCAAGTGAATTTGCTGAAGGTACAGATTTCATGCCAATCAAACCGAATAAAATGGCTTTGAGTGGCGGAAATAAAATATATTCGTTTTGCTTGGAGTGCGGAGAAGTTGATTCCATACGCATTGAGAATACAGCTATTTTCAGAAAAAAATAAAGCAGTTCAGTAAAGCGTGTGGGAAACCCATTGTAAGAAGGGTTTCCCGTTCTGTTTCCAAGTCCAAATCAATCGTGTCCTGCCGCAAGATATGCTTCCAGCCACGTATCAGCCATCAGTCTATTACCAGCTTCTGACATGTGTACCCCGTCTGTTGTCAAATCCGTTTGCGTCGTTTGTAAAAAGACTTTATGCGTGGGAATGAGCGTCGCATCATACTTTGCAGCCAGTTCTCTGACAATCTCTACATATGGGATTAGCATTTGATTTCCTTTCGAAGCACTATCTTCCTCAATAATTGTCGGCTCCATAAGTACAAGCGTCGCGCCCGTGTGTTGTGTAGCAGACAAAAGCTTATCTAAGATTGCTTTGAATTCATCCGGATATACCTGTTCTATTTGAGGCTGATCCAGTTGTCGCCATACATCATTGATTCCAATTGAAATAGATACTAAGTCAGGATGTAACGAGATCACATCTTGCTCCCACCTCTCCGCTAAATCGGTGACTCGGTTTCCTCCTACTCCCTTATTAATGATTACAGTATCTTTTTTCTTTGCTAGTTCATCCTGGATCATTTTTACATAACCATCGCCGATATCCTGTGGATCCTCAAATCTTCCGCATTCGGTGATGCTGTCTCCAATAAAAACCCATCTTTGACCCATCTGAATACCTCCTTCATAATAGCCGCTACCGGTTTTTGATCCAGTCAGTAGGGCTGCATCCCTTACTTTTTTTGAAAATTTGACTGAAATATTGCGGGTTATTTCCATAGCCTAATTGCTCTGCCAGCTCAAAAACCTTGATATCCTTCTGCTTACCCATAATTTCTACTGCTTTATCAATCTTGCTTTTCATCACATATGCAGAAAATTTCTCACCTACTTCTTTTTTGAATAATTTTCCTAAATAATCTGTATTCATATATAAGATTTCATTGGCTATCCACTGCAATGATAAATCCGGGTTTTCGATATTATCTTTTATGCTATCGATTATCTTGTTAACGACTGAGGAGTAATGTGTCGTCGCTTCTGTCTGTATAGCCATACTTCTCTCTCTGTTTTCTTGACCAAGTTCCAGTACGACTTCTTCTAACGCTTCATGGATGTCTTCTTCACTCGAAGGCTTCAGTAAATAATGCTTCACACCAAATCGCATGGCTTTTTGGGCATACTCAAATTCGTTATATCCGGAAAGCAATATCCATTTGATCAATGGAGCTACTTGTCTTCCCTGTTCAATCAATCCCATCCCATCCAGACCCGGCATGGTGATATCCGTAATCACGATATCAGGGGTATGTTCTTTAATGAAGTCCAAAGCTTCCAGTCCATTTCTGGCGACACCATGTAAGACAGTTCCCTGCTGCTCCCATTCTACAATAGAAGATATTCCTTCCAGAAGCATCGGCTCATCATCTACCAGCAGAACTTTGAACACTTTCACTTCCTCCTTCATAAGGAATCGTCAGCATGATTTTCGTGCCTGCATCCGTTTCACTCACCACTTGGATTCCGAAAGTAGGTCCGAACAGGATTTTTAGTCGATTATCTATATTTCTGATACCCAATCCCGTGCCCTTCGGCCGATAATCACCGCTCGCTAATTTATGGATAAATTCTTTATCCATTCCAGGGCCATCATCCGTTACCGCAATAAACGTATTCCCTCCTTCATGGAAGGCTTCAATCTTTATCTTACATACACCAATAATCTCTTGCAGTCCGTATCTAATTGCATTTTCAACGAGAGGCTGGAGACTGAATTTAGGCACCTTACAAGAAAGCAGATAATCCGGGATATCAGTATGGAAGCTTAGACGTTCCTGAAAACGATAAGCTTGAATCGTGATATAGTGATGCACAATTTCCAGTTCGTCAGCAAGCGGAATGAGAGCTTCTTTCGTTTCCAATGACGATCGTAAAATAAAACCAAGCGACGTTGCCATACGTGATGTTTCCTGATGTTTACCAAGCTTCGCCGACCAATTGATCGATTCCAATGTGTTATATAGAAAATGCGGATTAATCTGCGCTTGAAGCGTTTTAAATTCGGCATCCTTGATCACCAGCTGCTTTTTATAATTTTCTTCAATCAATGAATGAATCTGATTCATCATTTTATTGAAGTTTTCATGCATTTGGCCCGCTTCATCCTTTGAGAACCTGATGTGACTTTCCACCTTAAAATCCTCGACTTCCCCTTTTTGCACTCTCTTCATCTTTCTGTTCAATGCTTCAATCGGATTGGTGATTCCCTTGATGAAACGGATGCCAAGAATCAGTAATATCACAAATAACAGAACATAAATGGTCAAAACAGTACTTTTCACCAATGTAACAGCCTGAAATAATTGGCTGTAGGGAGAAGCAATCATATACGTCCAATTCGTATACGCAGCAGCAGAATACGTCACGAAATATTTCTCCGTATCATAATTTACTAGCTGATATCCATCATCCCCTTGGACACTGGCCATAAGCAGCGCATCTTTTTTCGTCGTTTCCTGCGGGAAGATAATATCTCCAGCGGAATCTGCGATCAACAATCGCATCTCTTTTTCATCCAGACTACTTTTGAAGGAAGAAACTATATCCTGCATATCAAAACGCACGACAATCAATCCCAGTCTCTCGAATGAAAGATCGGGATAAGCATTTACTTCCCGAGCAACGACAAACGATCCATCTTGCTCATCAGGAGCAAACCATGCAGCTCCCCCATCTTTTTGGCTCGTTCCTTGTTTAAACTGAAGCAGCCGTTCGTTACCGATGGTGATGACTCGATTCCCCGCACTATAGCCTCGATCCGTTGTATCATATAGCTGAATGGAATCTATCGAATCTTCGAAGGCTCCCAAGTCAACAAGCCTCTTTTTTATGGTGACTCCGATTAAATATGCCTCATAATCATCTTCCGTTTCTTTTAAATTGTATAGATAAGACTGTAAGTAAGGATCCGTGGACAAACGATATGAAAACCCTTTCATTTTTTCGATCTCGTTTTCAATCAAAGCAGACGATACCTTCAGTGACTGCGCGGACTGACGGTGGATTTCATCATTGTACGTCACGAGGACATATTGCAGAAGGACTAATCCGCCTATACTAAAAGAAACTAAAATGAGTAAGAGTAAACTGAACAACTTATATTTCAGCTTTAAATTAGAAAATAAGTTCTTGAGTTTTCTCATGCTGTCACTCCCTCGTTTACTTTTAGCTTCCTCATCGTTTACTTCTCTGTAATGGAATTAATATCCTCTTTCATTCATAGCTTATCTTCCAATCTATAAAAACGCGTTGCATTATTGTAAAAAACATCTTCCCTCTCAGACAGTTGACTGGTGACTGTATCCTCAAACAGCTGAACCACCTCTGGATAAGAAGCAGACTTTAAACATACCGGCCAGTCGCTGCCGAACATAATTCGTTTTGATCCGAAGATATCTAATACGTGCTCCACATAAGGATAGATGCTCTTCGTTGTCCAGCTGGCACCGACTTTTTCAGGTACTAGACCAGAAACCTTGCACATGATATTAGGGTATTCCGCAATTTTACGCATATGACTTGCCCAAGGCTCTATTTGTCCAGTATTAATAGAGGGTTTTGCAATGTGGTCAATTACACAATGTATATGGGGTATTCTTTCTAACAGCTCAATGATTACAGGTAAATGCCTTGGGTTGGCTTGTAAATCAATAGGAAAACCGTCATCCGCTAACTTGTTCAGATTGTCGAGCACTGTACTTTTTAACAGCCACTCTGAAGGTAAGTCTTGGATCATTGGCCGGATGCCTACAAAATGAGGATCCTCCTTATACGCAGCTAATATCTGTATAGCCTGTGAATCATCCAATTCCACCCAGCCTACAACTCCGATAACTTCTTCTCTGTCACTAGCAATATTCAATAAAAAATCATTTTCTTCCAATGTCGGTAATGCTTGCACAGCGATTGTTTTGTTTATATTCCGTTCATGTAAGATGGGCTCTAACTGGTCAGGTAAATAGGAACGACTTCTGCTGCCAGGGCCATGATCGACGTCATCCTTTTTATGCCAGAAATGCTGGTGGGCGTCTATAATCATTCAGCTGCTCTCCTTTACTAGAGACTAGACAAACACCATGACTGTGATCATGGTGTTTGTTCATACAAAGCCCAAGAAACTTATCCGATCAATAAGGACTCCGCTCCATCTATAAAGATTTCCGTTCCTGTAATATGACTGGACGCATCAGAAGCCAGAAACTTAACAAGATCCGCCACTTCCTCTGGCTTACCTGATCGGTTATCCAAAGGTTTGCTTCCTTTCGGATATTCAACAGGTACTTTGATTTCCTCCAAATCCGGGGAACGTTTAATCGACTCACTGAAATTGGTTTCTATCCCGCCTGGGCAGATGACATTTACACGTATATGGTATTTAGCCAGCTCCAATGCAGCCATTTTGGCGAAGGCTGCCTGCGCTGCTTTTGACGTGGAATAAGCGGTGAATCCAGCTTGGGAAAAGACTCTGTTTCCGCTGACAGAGCTTGTAATGATGATGCTCCCGCCTTGGCGCTTCATATGAACAATAGCTGCTTTTACGAGGAAGAAGGTTCCGTCCAGATTGATGCTGAGAACTTGTTTCCAGTTGTCTATGCCCATCGACTCGATGGACGAAACTTGACCAACTATACCGGCATTGGCGAACACCACATCGATCCTGCCCCACTGTTCCATCATGTTGTTCACGGCCGTCTCAACTTGTTCGTATGCAGACATATCACAAGGGATTGTCATTACCTTGAAATCTTTTTCTTCCATTTCCTTTTTGACTTCTTTCAATTTCGTATCATTCACATCCAGCAGGCAAACCCGGAATCCGGCATCGGCAAGCTTCAGTGCAGCTGCCTTCCCAATTCCAGAAGCTCCGCCAGAAATGATGGCCGTTTTCTCCACCAAGATATCCTCCATTCAAGCAAACGGTTTTTATAGATCTATTAATTCGTTTATGTTGACCGCATTTCCTGTTCTTAAGGAATGGTTACCTGCGATGCCAGTCATAATGGACATCGCTCCATCTATGTGGGAAGCTGCACGTTTGAATGGATCAGGCTTCGGGTTACCGAATAAATCTTGCAGCATTGCTGTATCGCCTCCACCGTGTCCACCTATTCCGTTTTCCACCTCTACATTGTAAGGTTGATCGAACACAGGGCTTACGACGATCGATAATTGCTCCAGCTGTCCTTCCTCGGCCTTGCTTCCTCCCGAATTCACATAAGACTTCTCTACGATCCGCGCATCGATTCGTCCTTTGGTTCCATTAAAGGAGACAATAAAACCTTCCCATGGCAAGTAAGCATTCAAGCTGTATGTCAGGATTGCATTACTTTTATAGTTCACCAGCACACCTAAAGTATCCTCAATACTTATGCCATCGCCAAAAACACTTTGATCCCTTTGATAGCCATCTTCTTTCTCCGCATCCAAGTACATCGATTTCAGGTGTTCGTTGCTTTCTAAATCAAGGGCGAAGGGATCGTTTATTGCGTGCTCGTTTCGATATGCTCGTTGATAGAATTTTGTTTGCCCTCTCTGTTCAGCATTTTCCCTTCCGTAGAAAAGCAGATCACCGGTTGCATACACACGCTGGGGCGTCGTATCCAGCCAAAAATTCACCAAATCAAAATGATGCGTGGATTTATGCACGAGTAAGCCGCCGCTATTTCGTTTATCCCGATGCCATCGACGGAAATAATCGGCACCATGCGTCGTATCCAATGCCCATTCAAAATGCACCGAATTCACTTTTCCGATGACACCAGAGCTGATCAATTCCTTTATTTTAGTGTTATGTGGGGCATATCGGTAATTGAATGTCACACGGACTTCTCTTCCTGTCCTTTCAATAGCATCCAAGATTTCCTGACACTTGGTCTCATCCATCGTCATCGGTTTTTCCGTGACCACATCACAGCCAAGCTCCAATGCTCTGATGATGTATGTGTGATGTGTCCGGTCAATGGTCGTGACAATGACGATATCTGGCCTCTCCTGTTGAATCATCTGTTCAAAATCAGCTGCGTGATACGTCGGGATAGCAGTATGCTCATATCTTTCCTCCAGCAGCTTGTTTGCATAAGTCATTCTCGTTTCGTTGATGTCACAAAAAGCAGCTAGCGTACAGGTGTCTTTGAAATCCCTTGCCATTGCACCATAATAAAATTCCGCCCGGCCGCCTGTTCCAACGAGTACATACTTTTTCACTGCAGGAACCTCCCTTGATTATGCTCTTAGTTTGCTGGGACTGACTTTAATTCTTTAGCCAGGATTTTTGATGATTTCTTTTCTGTCCTCTCAAATGCTTTGGCAGCTGGCATCATAACGATCAATGCAAGAATACTGAAGCTGAAAAATAACGCCAGACCTTGGAAATACCATAAAATCGAACCTACTCCGATCGTTCCGACGAGCATGACAAACGTTTGGCTCGGATTCAGCATCATAAGGAAGAAAGAACGCTTCACGATTTGAAACGGCTTCATATCATAATGCACAAGCATCGGAAACGCATATAAACTTGCAGAAAAGGCAATAGATGTGACAATGAGGTACGGAATCGTGAAGTACAAAGCAGCATTCGCAGCAGAAGTGATGAAGAGGAAGTCCAGATAGAGGATATATCCTAACAGCACGAAGATATATCCCAGCTTATTGCTGTTTATGAACTCTCTTTTATACGTTTGTAAAAAAGTCTGGAAAATAGGAAAGTCTGTTTTTCCTTGCACCCATTGATTCATCACATGCAAGAGGGCAGTGGTAGCGGGAAAGAACCCGAAAACCACCAGCCCTGGCAGCAAGAAAACGAGCCAAAGAATATTTACATATGCCATTCTTGTGATCCATTCCAGACCTTTATTTATAGCAGCCATTAAAGATCCTCCTCTCTATCCCTTCAGACCGGTTGTACTGATACCTTCCACTACATAGCGCTGGAAGATGAAGAAGATCACGAACACTGGTACGAGTGTGACAATCGACATCGCGAACATTGCTCCCCAATTTGAAACTGTTTCATTACTCAGAAACATGTTCAATGCCATCGAGACAGTATATTTCTCCGGACTGTTCAAATAAAGAACTGGTCCAAGCAAGTTATCCCACGTCCAATAGAAAGTGAAAATCGCTGTCGTTGCTAGAGCAGGAACGATAAGCGGCAAGATTACCTTGTAGAAGATTTGGAACGTATTCGCCCCATCAATTGTCGCGGCCTCATCCAGCTCCCTCGGTATGGTTCGGATGAACTGGACAAGCAGGAAGATGAAGAATGGGTGTCCAAAGAATGCCGGTACAACCAATGGTTTCAGTGAATTCAGCCAGCCAAGCTCAGAGAAGATGATGTACTGCGGAATCATGACGACTTCATAAGGCAGCATCAATGTCACAAGCATGATCATGAACCAAAACCCTCTGCCAACGAACTTCAGTCTGGCAAAGCCAAATGCAATCAGTGAACACGAAATCAAGTGACCAAGCAGCATCCAGATCACAAAAACAAGCGTATTTTTAATGAACGTACCAAAACCGTATCCGCCAAATCCTTCCCACCCTTGCGCGTAGTTCAGTAACGTAAAGGGATTCGGGATAAGCGATCCAGCGGTAATAAAAATATCGCCGCTCTCTTTGAAAGAGCTGACAAACAGCCAAATGACCGGGTAAAGCAACAGGATGGCAAAGCCTCCGACAAGAATATGGTAGAGAAAATAACGAGGTCGTTTTTTAGTCATTCTACTTCCCCTCCGACTCGTAATGCACCCAATACTTGGACGTCAAGAAGATGATTCCTGTCAAAACGGCTACAATAAGCAGCATGACCCAAGCCATGGCCGACGCATAGCCCATATTGAAGTACTCAAACCCTTGCTTGAACAAGTACAGAGAATAAAGAAGCGTCCCGTCCAGCGGACCACCAGTCCCTTTTGAAATGATGAAGGCCGGTACAAAGGTCATAAAAGCAGAGATTGTCTGCATGATGATGTTGAACAGCAAAACAGGGCTCAGCATCGGCAAAGTGATGCGGAAGAATTTCTGGAAGAAGTTTGCGCCATCCACACTGGCTGCTTCATAAAAGCTTGCAGGAATGGATTTCAAACCAGCCAGGAAGATCAGCATCGATGACCCAAACTGCCAGATGGAAAGAAAAATCAGCATCCACAATGCTGCTGTCGGTTCACCAAACCAACGGATCGAATCAATCCCCATACTCTTAAGAGCTAAATTAACAATACCATCATCACCAAAAATATTACGCCACATGATTGCAACTGCCACACTGCCGCCGATTAGTGATGGCAAATAATAAAGCGTCCGGTACCAGCCGACAGCTCGTGATCCGACATTCAGCAGCATGGCCACCAATAAAGCAAAAGCAAGGCGCAATGGGACGCCAGCGAATACATAGATGATGGTGACTTTCAATGAATTGATATAACGAGGATCTTCCGTGAACATTTTTATATAGTTCTCAAAGCCAATCCACTTTGGGGCATCAAATAGACCGTACTCCGTAAATGAGAAATATAAGGAAGCTAGCATCGGTACGATCGTAAAGGCTAAAAAGCCGATGATGAACGGTCCAATGAAAAGATATCCCCACAAATTGCTTCTTAGACGTGAGCTCAATGACTTTACTCCTCTCCTTTTGCAGGTGTAATCAAAACGACAGCTGCTCAGCTGCCGTTTTGATTATCTTATCTCCTATTGTCCAAGCATGCCTTCTGCTTGCGTTCTGAAGCTTTCAGCAGCTTCTTCAGGAGCAAGCTGACCATAACTGATTTGTTCGGCTAACGTTTCTAGTAATTCTATGACCTCTCCGGCACCAGCTGGATCTGGAGCTCCCATTGGAGAACTGTTTGTTTCAGCCCATTCCACATATTCAAAGACTTGCTTCTGTGCTTCGGATACTTCATTTTTCAACGCGTCTTTTACTTCAGAGGATCCTGGTACACCACGGTCTCCGAGAATCAATTTATTCGCTTCAATATCGTTCATAAAGAAATCCAGGAAGTCAGCAGCAGCTTCTTTCTGCTCGGAGTTTTGTGAAATAGAGAAGAACATACCCGGCTTCAAATAAAGTCCATCAGAGGTTCCAGGGCCAGGCATCGGTGCGATCTCAAGCGGCTTCTCAGCCACCTGCTTCAATCCTACAAACTGATTGGACCATTGGAAAATCCCGATTGCTTCTCCTTTTACAACTGGATCATCTTCAATCCCAGTAATCTGTGCAAGCGTGTCCGGCGTCGGTGTAGCTCCTTTTTCCACTTGCTCTGCGATCATGCTCCAATAATCCACAAATAATTTATCGTCCTCATACCCTAAGCCGCCGCCATCCTCCGCGTATAAACGTGAGCCTTGGCTGCGAAGGTAATAATCGAAGAAGACATCAGGTCTTAGATGTGTATCGAAATAAACGCCTTGTGCAACAGCTTTATCAGACATGCTCTTATAATCATCCCACGTCCAGTCTTCCGGAATTTCACTACCAAGACCTAGCTCTTCTAACAGCTCAGGATTGTAATGGAATCCAACCGCATTCACTCCCGTGTTCATTCCATAGATACCGTCATCTATTTTTCCGCCATTCACGTAATCCTCTGTCATTTTACTCGTGTCGATTTGCTCCCCTAAAAACGGAGTCAAATCAGCCAATTTATTTCCTTGTGCATATTGAGCAAGGTAACTAACGTCCATTTGGACGATATCCGGCAATTCATTTGCTGCCGCTTGAGGAGAAAGCTTCTGCCAATAATCATCCCAGCTCGCATACTCTGCCTCGATCTGCACATCCGGATTTTGTTCCTCATACATCTCAATAACCTTCGTCGTATAATCATTTCGCGGCTGATCGCCCCACCACGCAATCCGCAGCTTTACCTTCCCATCATTTGAACCTGAACTGCTTCCCTCACTGCTGCAAGCAGCAAGCAATAAGACCAAAATCATTCCAAAAACCAAAAGAAGCGATTTTCTTTTCATATCCAATCCCCCCAGACTTAATGTAAGCGATTACATTTATGATTTTATCAGAGGTTTGGGAATTAGTGGTATATAGAAAACAGGGGTGATTGTTTAAAAAGTAGTGGAAGAATTATTGAATGAAAGCTGATAGTTTTTCTGGAGATAAAATTTCTGGAATGAACATAGACACGTAAACGCTACACTATTTGATGAAAAGAAATAATTCCTCAAAAATGGTCAGGTTATATTCAAAACAAACACCGGGTAATTACATGAGGAAAAATAGGTCTAACAAAGATAATGAATGACGGAAACAGCCTTCCAATATTATTACAGGTTATCTAATGTTTGTTAGCCTCTCGAGCACAGATCAGGGTGTTCATTTAATAGTAGTTCTGTTCAACTTAATAGCTTTTGCAGCAATTAATTATTTCTTTTATCGAGTTTCAAGGAGAAAAAAGAAGTTCTCAAAATTTTAATCTTAGTGAAATTGATAAGATGAATGGATTTTGAAATGTTCCTTGTACCACTATCCGTTAATACCTTGCATTATTAGGTATTGTTTTTTATAGTATGGTTAAGAGGTGGTATATTTGAAAATAAACAAAGAGGTTTTAAAAGGTCATATTGATACTATCATTCTCTCCTTGTTAAGCGATGAGGATTTGTACGGATATGAAATTGCCAAGTTGGTTCGAGAAAAGAGCGAAGAACAATTCGAATTGAAAGAAGGAACACTTTATTTATCATTAAAGCGCCTAGAGAAAAACATGTGGATAGAGTCCTATTGGGGAGATGAGCAAGGACCAGGAGGAAGGCGGAAATATTATCGATTAACTCCATCGGGTGAAGAGGGATTTGAACAAAAGCGCATAGAATGGGGATTTGTAAAAAATATGATGGATTCGTTTCTTGAAAGGGGAGCAAATAATTGAAACAAGTTGAAGAGTACGTTAACAAGGTTTATCGGAATGCGAAAGGCAACAAAGATGAAATTCAAGATTTAAAAAGTGAAATGAAAAGTCATTTACTCGAATCTGTTCACGAATTAATATCCGAGGGAAAAAATGAAGATGAAGCAGTTGATATCGCTATTGAACGATTTGGTAAAGAGAATGAACTCCGATCACTGATAAATCAGGTATTTCAAACACAAAAAAAATTCGGAAAAAGACTATTATATGCTGGATTAGGTATTTTTGTTCTTTCTTTCATCATCTTTATTATTACAATAATTCCAGTCAGTGATATTCACAAAGAACAAACTGCTATTGTTAACGATATTTTTGAAATCATTCCGACAGATGGGCAGTTGTCTGAAGCAAATAAAATCGAGATAGAAGGAATTTTGGAGGATGCAAATTTTTCTGTTGGGACGGTGGTAGTTAAAAACTATTTAAATGGAAATGAGGTCGTATATGAATACACAACTTACGATAATCCTCTTATGAGTAAATTATACAGTTCATATTTCACAGGTTCAGAAATGCATAGTGTATTTATTGACTCAAAGGATTATTCATTTTTAGGATTATTGGCGTTGTTAGTCGGTGGAACAACCTTTGTGCTGTTTGCTATGTTATGGTCAATAATTAAGGCATACAATAAACAAAAAACTAAGCTATTTAACTAAACACGTTAAATATGGATGATAATATATCACCAAAAACGCTCGGATTTTCTCTGAGCGTTTTTGCTTGCTATTTAATATGCTGATTCATTGCTGAATTCCACGCTAATAAGTTTGCGAATTCTATTGCTATTAGCATTTTTCTCCTCACCAACCGAACCCGTTACTCTCCTCAAGCTGCCTTATCATTATTATTATGCGAAATTGTTTTCTTGCCTAACGAGTACAAACCAGAGGCAGCAAGACCAGCGAAGCCTCCTGCCCATAATCGCAATACAATGTCTAGTTCAGTGAATGGCCAAGCAAGAAATCCTACAAAAAGACCGGTGAGAAAGCTGATCAATGGCAAGTACCTTTTATTTACTGTCACTGTCTTTTTTATCAGCTGCACTAATGCAATTACAATGGGACTGATAATAGAAGCAAAGGTCATTACTTCTTCCATGTATTCTCACTTCCCTTCGAGACTTGTATTTAAATACTTCTCGCTGGATTATCTGTTTTTCCTTCAATATTAATTATTTTTCTAGCAATTAAATCTTTCAGGCATATAAAAAAAGAGGAATCACTCAATGTTGTGAGTGACTCCTCTTTTCATTTAACTTAGTAGCGTCCCAAGAGGGATTCGAACCCCCGACCCACAGCTTAGAAGGCTGTTGCTCTATCCAGCTGAGCTATTGGGACATGGAGCGGGTGAAGGGAATCGAACCCTCGACATCAGCTTGGAAGGCTGAGGTTTTACCACTAAACTACACCCGCATGTTTCTTTTATGTATGCTGCCCTCTCTTAAGGACAAGATTTATTCTACATGATAATCAATGGATAGTCAACAGTTTTTTTGAAATTAAGAAATTGCTCCGGTTTCCCGGAGCATACTCCTTAATAATACGGGCGGATCATCAAGTAAACGATGACGCCTGTAAGGCTGACATATAGCCATAATGGCATTGTCCAGCGGGCGATCTTCCGGTGTTTAGGCACGTCCATATTCCAAGCACGTGTAATCGATGCAAGAGCCAGCGGTACGATGACAGCTGCCAGCACGATGTGCGTAATCAGGATAAAGAAATAGATTGGACGGATGATGCCTTCGCCTCCGAAGCTTGTATCTCCTGACAGATAGTGATAAGCCACATAAGAAATCAGGAATAGAGTTGTTGTTACAAAAGCCGAATAGATAAAGCGCTTATGCCAGATTATATTCTTCTTCATAATGAAGATCAGTGCCAACAATAGGAAGATGAACGTAAAGCTGTTGAAGATAGCGTTCAGCATTGGCAGGATGTGTACGTCGAACAGGTCAAAGCCTTCGACTGGCGGTAAGCCGCTCAGTACGACAACCAATCCATCAATGATGATGGTCAGCCAAATAACTAGCGGACGATAATTGCGTTTTTTATGGTTTGGTTTGTAACCGAAATCGGCTTCATTCATACAAAATCACCTCAATTCATTCAAACACTAGTATAACGTAAGTGTGAGGTGATTCGGCAATAAAAACGTTACAATTTTTTGTCCGGGCTTATTTAAAGGTCACGGATTTCTCCAATTCCGGCACTTCTTCGCCACCCAAAGTATAGTATCGTACCGTTGCAATTTTGTCTTCGTAGGACAGAATGCAATAGGTCGGATATGGTGACTGCTTCGGCAAACGGATGCTGCCTGGATTGATATAAAGCCTGCCGTCGATTACATCGGCTCTTGCCACATGGGAATGGCCGTAGCAAATAATCTTGGCGTCTCTCTCAGCTGCCAGCTTTTCCAAAGGACGGAGACTAGCTTTCACTCCATATAGATGACCATGCGTGATAAGGATCGGCAGTTCAGATGCTGTCAGCTCCTCCACTTCCGGATAAGCTCGGTCATAATCACAATTCCCCGCGACCCGGTAATAGCCCTCCATTTCCGGCGCATCAAAAGGCAATTCAGAGTCGCCACAGTGAATAAATGCGGCAACGTCATCTTCATGTCGCTGCTTCAGCATGTTTACTTCTGCTGTCAGTCCGTGGCTGTCACTCGTTATCAGTATCTTCATCCTCTGCCCTCATTTCGCTTGGTCATTCAGCCATTTTTCCAAGTGAACCATTGCCTGTTTCCGGTGGCTGATTTGATTCTTCTCTTCCGGCTTTAGCTCGGCCATCGTTTTATCATAGCCCTCTGGCTGAAAGACGGGATCGTAGCCAAAGCCATGTTCGCCGCTTGGTTCTTCCGTGATCGTACCTTCCACATGGCCTCTCGCATAGAATGTTTCCTCCCCCGGCTGCGCAAGTGCTAATACACAAACGAATCGAGCCGTACGCTCCCCCTTCGGTACACTTTTTAGCTCTTCCAGCACTTTATCCATATTTGCTTGATCACTTTTTTCTTCTCCGGCATAACGAGCTGAGTAGACGCCCGGACGACCTTCAAGTGCATCGATTTCCAGACCGGAATCATCCGCAAGTACAGGAACCTGCAAGTGGCCAGCCATTGTTTCTGCTTTTAACGCGGCATTTTCCTCGAATGTCGTGCCTGTTTCTTCGATATCATCGAATTGCTCTGATAATTCATCAAGTCCGTAAGCTGTAATATCGTATTCTCCGAAAAAGGCTTTGAATTCCTTCAGTTTTCCTGCGTTTTTTGTCGCGATGATGATTTTTTCCATTGTAATCACTCCATTCAAATCTTATGTATGTCTATTACCCTAGATAGTACCCAAATATTAATATGTATGAAAAAAGGCGAGCTTCTATTAAAGTATAGCTCGCCTTTCAACGTTTTTCAAAAATCAGCTAAAACGGGACTCAACAAAGTGCATATTCATATTTGCCGCCACTCTTGCACCGTCAGCTGCTGCCAGCAAAAGAGAAGAAGGTGCTTGATTTACATATTCACCAGCGGCATAGATATGCGGCACGCTTGTTTGTCCGAGTTCGTTCACCATCAGTCTGCCTTGTTCATCAAATGAGCACCCCAAACAGGCAGCCAGTCTATCTTTGCGGACGAATTCCGGGACAACAAAGCCACCTGTCCTTTTCATTCGATTATCGTTTTCAAAGACAACTTCTTTTAGGATCCCATTCTCTCCAATAAGGTCCACTATCTTTGCCTCCTCGATTATTACACCATGCTTTTCGAACAAAGAAAAAGTATTTTGATCAATTTCATATCCATTTGATGCAATGACAAGATCCCCTGTCCAGTTCAGCAGCAATTTCCCCATATGGCGAATACCAGACTCTGTTTCAGCAAACAGAATCAGCGGCTCATCTTTTCGTTCATACCCGTCGCAATATGGGCAGGAGAAAATGCTCTTACCATAAAATGAAGCAATGGAAGGGATTGCCGGGAAAGATTCTTTAATACCGGTCGCCAGTAAGATCTTTTTTATTAAGTAAGGGCTGTCATGTGTTTCTATCACAAAACTAGCTGCATCATTTTGCTTTATATTAGTCACATCAGCTGAAATAAATGTGACATTCGGATATTTTGCCAGATCACGTCTGGCTTCTTCCCTGAATTGAGCTGGTGTGATACCATCTCTCGTTAAGAATCCATGTGATTCTTGAGTCACCTGGTTTCGGTTGGTATCATTATCAAAAATAATCACATTCTTTCTGGCTCTCACAAGTTGAAGCGCTGCACTCATCCCTGCTGCACCGCCGCCAACTATACCGCAATCCCATTTTTCCATTGTCCACACTCCTTCACAGATTTAAAAGACTTATAATGTCTATGATTGTACGAAAGAAAAAACAGCTTTTATTTGCTGCTTTTACCCTCTAGCAAAGAAGCTATAGTTGTCTGACGTAGCTCCTGCTCCATCTGCTCTTCTGCTTTTTCCATTACTCGCTTCACGACACAAGCAGGCTCGTCATGCAAGCTGCATTCAAAGATCGAGGCTTTCCCTTCTATCGCTTGGATAATATCAAAAAAGGAGAGTTGCTGCCATCCGTTTCTGAGCTTATATCCACCATTTGCTCCCGAAGAAGATGTAATAAGGCCTTCTTTCACCAGCTTGGTGAGTATCTTAGACAAATAAGTCGGTGAAACCTGCTGATGATTGGCAAGCTGCTGTACTCCGATCGGCTGCTGACTCGCTCCTTCTTTGGCTAAATAAAGCATCGTATGCAGAGCGTAATTCGTCGCTTTGGTGAATTTCATTTGCTGCACTCCAATCATAGACTTTACGTATCTATGATAACTACTTAGACTTTACCTGTCAAACAATAACTGCTTATCGATTTCCTGAACGCGATGAGATGATTAACATCCAAATAGACAATGTTTGCAACCAGCAATTGATTCGAAATCACCCTGCCAGGATGGTACTATTACCCAGCCAGCTTCTTAGTTGCTCCACTTTCTCTGATGGAACATCGTTTGTTCC
The DNA here is from genome assembly GCF_046592595.1 of Terribacillus saccharophilus. Classification (GTDB taxonomy): domain Bacteria; phylum Bacillota; class Bacilli; order Bacillales; family Amphibacillaceae; genus Terribacillus; species Terribacillus saccharophilus_C. The sequence goes on from NZ_JAWVPF010000003.1 coordinate 266,640, forward strand.
CTCTTGGATAATCCGGTCATCAGTATGTATACACCCCTCCCAACTGATATCAACAGAAAGCATCCTTTTACCTGCAATAAAAAAGCCCGGTCAAATGACCGGGCTTTCCCATTTTACAATTTTTCAGCTGGAACGTACTGTTCTCTTGAGACAGGCTCAGCGTATGCTTCACCATGCTCGTTGAACACTTCTTCCACGCCTTCTACTTTAACAGATACAGCTTCGACTTCTTCAAGCTCTGTCAAGCTCATGACGAGTGTTTCCATAAGCTGATCTGTAATCGCCGCTTCATCCACGTTGCTCAACACTTCTGTGTTGAATTCCAGGTTGAGGACGCCATCCTTCAGTGTTGGCTCAGAAGCTAGTGCAGAGCCTGTATTGAAGACGTTGGACAGATTGCTGTCCATTGCTGGGCCGTCAATCAATGCATTGACGATTTCTTCGTAGTCGTTTTCCGCATTGCTGTTCATTCGCTCTGTGACTGGCACTTCATAAGGTGTGCCATCTACTGCTTCTGCCGGGAAGTAGAGCGTCACTGACTGGCTGTTCACCGTAGTGATGCCATTATCCATCAAGTTGATACCGTCAGCACGGGAATAACTTTTCCCGATAGGTGTGCCATCAACCGGCATTTTCGCCAGGTCTTGTCCCTCTACGCGGATGCTCACATTTTTCACATTCTCAAACTGTGTCAATGTGTACGTGATGGATTCAAGGATCTTCTTCTCACTGGCTGCTTCATATTCATTGAATTCCTTCGAGAAGTCGACAATCAGTGTGCCGTCTTCCTGCGCATCAATTCCATTGATCGTTGTTCCCGCCGGTAAAACGGCTTGGAAGCCATTTGGAAGCATGTCCGTTACTGGACCGTCCTTCACAAGGTATTCCAGCGTTTCTTTTGCTACTTCATTTGTTTGCGGCAATTCGAATGTCATCGGTACAACCATTCCATTGGCATCCATCAGGAACAACTGACGTTTTGCGGTAGCGGATTCGCCTTCTTTCGCACCCTCTTCAGGCTGTTTCTCTTCACCTTCTGCTGGTGCCTCTCCTTCAGCCGGTGCTTCACCTTCGGCTGGTGCTTCCGCTGCGCCAGGCTCAAGCGCATTTTCCTCCAGCTCGTCCACATAAGTTGTATCCTGCGGCACATCCACTTCGTCGATAGCCTGTTCTCCTTTCAAGGAGCATCCGGCCAATAAAATGGAAAGGCCTATTACGCTAGTGAAAAGACCTGCAATCTTTTTGTTCATACGCACTTCTTCCCCCTTGATGGTTTGTACTATCATGTATACGAGCCATCAAAGGTTTTAGACCATATTTCTTCAAATAGACTGTTTGCTGCCGAGCTGGATACGTCCGACTTCATTAACTGGACGCTGCAGCCACATATTCGCGATCTTCATGAACAGATGCGTATCTCCTGATGCATAGAATTGATGATTGACAGGACGATCTCCTTCATAGAGCTTTCGTTTGAAGCCTAGAATTGCACTTACTTCACGGGCTGTCTCATCTCCGGAACTGATTACTTCCACCGATTCACCAATCACTTCTTCAATCACTGGTTTGATGATCGGATAATGCGTGCACCCAAGGATGAGTGTGTCCATCTCTTTCCAATCCTTTAATGGAGTCAATGCGTCTTGGACGACCTGTCGAGCCAATGGGCCGGACACAACACCTTTTTCCACCATCGGAACGAATGTTGGACAAGCGAGCCCTTCGATTTCTAGCTCACTATTGATATTTTTAAGCGCTTTACGGTACGCATGGCTGCGGGTCGTACCTTCTGTACCGAGTACACCGATGTGATTTGTTTTTGTCGTTTTAATTGCTGCACGGGCACCTGGCTCAATAACACCGACAACCGGTATATCAAGCTTCTGCTTCAGCTCCTCCAATGTAAAAGCTGTCGCTGTATTACAGGCGATGACAAGCATCTTGATGTTCTTTTCCAGGAGGAAATTCACCATGTCCCATGTAAATTCCACTACTTCTCCCTCCGGTCTTGGACCGTATGGACAGCGCAGTGTATCCCCGACATAGATAAGATTTTCCTTTGGCAGCTGACGCATCAGCTCCCTTGCAACGGTCAAGCCGCCTACTCCTGAATCAATGACACCAATCGGATAATCCACGTTTATCTCCTCTTTTTCTTCTCTGTTTTAGCCTCTAGCTGTTCGTAATCATTCATTTTACCGTGTAATTTATGTAAGAGCAACTGCAGCTGGTCTGCCTCTTCCAAAGAAAAAGTTTCCAGCAGCTCTTGCAGATATGCTTGACGCTTTTTGATCACTTCGGAGATAATCAGCTCTCCCTTTTCCAGGATATGCACACGTACGATACGCCGGTCCTTTTCGTCACGCACACGTTTCACAAGCTCATTCTTCTCCAGCCTGTCAACGATATCAGTCGTCGTACTGATTGCAAGCCTGATTGTTTGGGAAAGGTCGCCAGTCGTCATATCCCCTTTGTCCGCCAGCCATTGCAGCGCGACGAACTGCGGTGCCGTAATCGGATACTGCAGGAGAATCTCCCGTCCTTTTTGCTTGATGATTGCGGCAATATGTCGCAGCTCCTTTTCAATCGCTGCAATTCTTTCGGCTGTCAGTGTGTCGTGCACCATTCATTCCTCCTGCTATTCTTCCTTTAATTTATTCCTGCGCAAATATTTTGCAAGTTGTTTCTTATATTGCAAGGCAACCATTATATATAATGTGTCGCCTGCTTTGATGACTGTCTGTCCGTTCGGTGAAATAATCTCGCCGCTGCGGAGAATGGCATTGATCAGCGTCGTCTCAGGGAAGCTGAGATCCTCCAGCCGTTTGCCTGATATCTCATTCAGTTCCGTTGGTTTATATTCTACCATCTCAAGATTGTTCCGTCCTATACTGATCAGTTCGAGTGTCTCAATTTCATTCGTTGTCGGTGGGTCCACCAATTTAAGTTTCGACGCAAGCGCTGTGACTGTAGAGCCCTGCAGAACAGTCGATAAAAGGACGACGAAGAAAACAGCATTAAAGATCAGCTGGGCATTTTCGATACCCGCAATGAGCGGGAAGAGTGCCAGCACGATTGGGACCGCACCTTTCAGGCCTGCCCAGGAAATGAACACTTTCTCTTTGGCTGTATACTTGAAAGGTAACATGGAAAGGAAGGTTGCTAATGGACGTGCCAGGAAGATCAATACGAGTGACAGCAAGAAGCCTTTAATCATCAGGCTCGGTGTGAATAACTCCCCAGGGAAAACGAACAAGCCAAGCAGGACGAACATGCAAATCTGCATCAGCCAGCCGAAGCCTTCATTGAAACGTATGATCGAACGGCGGTAAGTGATTTCCGCATTCCCGATATACAAGGCGCTCACATACACAGCCAATAATCCGGAAGCATGGATAACAGATGTCAAACCGTAGCTTGCCAAAGCGAATGAGAGCGCGAACAGCGGATAAAGACCGCTCGTATCGAGATTGATCCGATTGATTGCTGTTACAGCTATGAATCCGATCAGCAGTCCCATTGCTGCGCCTGCTCCCATTTCCCATATAAAGCTGCCGATCATGGAAAGGACACTGGAGCCATGGCCGCTGATTAGTTCAATACAAGTGATTGTCAGGAACATAGCCATCGGATCATTCGTACCGGATTCTGCCTCTAATGTCGCTGCAAGCTTTTCTTTAACATTCTGTCCTTTCAAGACAGAGAACACCGCAGCTGCATCTGTCGACCCGACAATTGATCCAATCAAAACAGATTCAAGCCATGCCAAATCGAAGATATAGTGCGCAGCAACAGCGACGATTGCCGCTGTCAGCAGCACCCCTACTGTCGCCATGGTGATTGCCGGGGCAAGCGCCGGCTTCATTGAATGCCAATTTGCATGAAGACCGCCTTCAAACAAAATGACTATCAGTGCGAAGATACCAATTGCCTCCGCCAAATGCGCATTATCAAAATAAACAAGACCGAACCCATCACTTCCTACAATCATTCCGACCGCGATGAATAAGACAAGTGCCGGGACACCCAGCCTCGTCGAAAACTTCGTCACCACTACACTTACAATAAGCAGCAGCGCGAAGAGAAAAATGAACTGATTCGTTACCATATAATCGTGCATGTACATCCCCCTACAAGGTGTCGATCGATATCTGACTTTTCTATCCTATCCTTAATGATACAGTTAAAAACGCTGTACTGCATGTAATTCGCCCTCGCCAAAGCTCAACGTATAAAAAACGCCGACTCATCGGAGTCGGCTATTCGCTACCTTTTATTTAAACAAAGCGCTGAATGTATAGGATCGAAACAACTCAGAGAAAGAAGACACCGGCAGTTCATGATAAGGTATGGCTTTGCATCCATTGATGCTGACCATGGTGCACTTCTGTACATCATCAAATCGGCTGACAACCGTATTCCCCTTCTTCATCGCCCACTTCTCAAAATCCGCCGGCGGAGAGCTTCCCAAATGTGCTGCCTGGAATTGTGCGATAGTGCACTCCGCTGCGCTATAATGTGAAGCTACTTCAGCGATCGACAACTGATGCATCTCAGCGAACGGCATCATTACAATCTCATCATCTTCATCGGCCATATAATATTCCCCTGCTTCAGTAACACGCACAAAAGCTTCTCGAACATCCCTGTAAATCTGCTGCTGCAAACTCGGCAGCGACGCAATGACTGGAGCGACAGACGGACTTTTCACAATTTCCATGGAAAACCCTCCTTTTCTGTACAGTTTCGACAGATTCGGAGGGATACCTGCTTTTGCAAGTATAATCTGAATTAGGATTCGTAATAAAACGTGTTACATTGTCTATCAACTATAACTTGTTGAATCGAAAATATTTGCACTCAATTCATTAGCCCATAAAGCCCATTGCATTCCAATTGCAAAGCCAAGCGGTATGGAAACCCAAATCATAACAAGAGCGAAAACATGGAATTGCTCAGATGGAATTTTAAGTGAGGTTATCAATCCAAATAAGAAACCGATCCCCCATATCACTAAGATTACGAAGAACTCTGGGGCTACGTACTTTTGGTCGGTAGGATTTTCACCGATCGTACCTGCAGCACAAAAATCTGCAATGAAAAAAGCAAAGAAACCACTTATAACAGTATTTATGAGAAACACTTTCCTATTTTCATTCATATTATTCCTCCTCAGTAACTGTTCCGAAACGCTCTGCTCCTCTCCCTTTACACTTTTACCACAATTAGCCAATCTGTTGTACAGTTTCGACAAATAACGAAGAAACCTGCCGCCATCAAAAAAACCGGCTCGTTAGCCGGTTTTAATATAGAGGGGAAAACAATATGTAATTATTCTCCTCCGCCGCCCCCACCGCCATCAGAACCTCCACCATCATAGGAAGGGCTGCTCGGACCGGAATCATAGGACTGGGAACTTAAATCTGTGTCGTGGTATCGTTTATGATTGCTATCATTTTCTGAATCTGCGCCCATCAATGGCGTATGCGTATATAAGGACGAGTTTCCATCACTATCTGTTTTACTCTTGGATTGGGCGTGATTTTTAGATTGCGTGTGACCTTGATCTTCATCCCGCTTTTTCTTACGGATCGCTATTAAAGCAATTACTACGGCTGCTATCAGTACAATAATTACGCCTATAAAGATATTAATTGCAATACTATTGTTGATCGTTATTTCATTCATTAGTACTTACTTCACTCCTTTTAAAAAATAAATAGCATTTTCTGCCAGATAAAATTTTCTTGTTTTTACAGGATAACATAAATTTATTTTCTTTAACCCCTACAGTTAAGAAAGTGATATGTATAATTCTATCTTGTCATAAGCAATAAAATCCAAATTAAAAAGAACTTCCTTTTTAGAAAGTTCTTTTTAGAAGACTAAAATTGTATTTAACTACTGATTCTTTACTGTGAAAGCATGCTTTTTATTCAATAAATAAGGACGGTAATAACCGTTAATCGTAGACATTGGAAGCACTTCTGGGCGAAGCTGAATACCGAGCGTGTGGATCATATACTCTCTGCGTTTTTGGATTCTCTCCCATAATTCCGGGTATTGATCGGACAGTTCTGTACGTAGTTTTTCATCCGCTAGAGCAATACCATCTTCGGCATTCGCTCCGCCGTAGCCTGGAATACTAGGGATAATATCCACTTGGAGCATCATGCCGCTGGCAAGTGGCATTTCTGAATTGGGGTATATAGGAGAAGACATCCATTCTTCACCAGCAGTCAAATGACCAGGATTAAGCTTCCATCCGTATTCTGTTTTAGGCAGGACTGATTCTATTAACTCATACATCTCTCCGCCAGTCATACCGATCCTCACATTTTCATACCAAGCTACACTGGCTGCATAATAAGGCTTAGCAACTGCCTCCATATAATCAGACACATCCGCTGGCAGCTCTTCCGCAGATGATACAATATATGCTGAACGGTTAGTAAGACCTCCTCTGTAGCCTAATGTTACTGAAAACTTATCACCAATCTCTACTTTCTTCGCTCTTGGCGCCACTACTGCGTTCGTAAAACGATCACCCGTAGCACAAATCGTCTGGACATTATTCGGCTGTCCATAGGCAGCCAGTCCATCCGCGAGCTCCATCTCTGTTTTTCCAGGCTCTATATTATCCAGCACTCGTAAAATTCGGGATGATGCAAGTGACGCGCCAAATTCATAATGAGCGATTTCGTTTGCATTCATTAAAGTACGGGCCCCCGAACCTGGATGAATGAATAATGAAGTGGCATTTAAAACACTTCCGGAATCTTTCACTAACTCTTTTATAGCGCTGACGATAAAATACGGCGTATCAAACAGCTGATGATTGTCTTCATAAGGACTCGTAAACATTTTCCATCCTGCTATACCGACACGCATACCTTCTTTCACACCCGAGGATGCAATAAGTTCTGCAAATGTCTTTTCAGTCGGCATCGGCTGATTCGGCAGTGAAAAGTACGGTACAAGAATAGCTTCTGCTTCTATACGGCTGTATTGTTGCATTCGAAGAGACTCATTGCCTAATAACAAGTAAGCCTTCTCATTACGATGCAAAACCAATACAGCTTCCTCGAATCTCGGCTCAAAACCTGTAAGATAACCAAAGTTTGTACCATGTTCACGATCTCCGTAAACAAGAAGAACATCCAGTCCGGCGTCTTTCATCTGAGCAACAATCTTCTCTTTATGAAGCCGCATCGTTTCATCATTCAGATCCACTGGTAACACTGCAGCTGTTTCAGCGGGTGCAGGCACTTCACTATAGCGTATTCTCTCTATGTAATTCATCATATTATCTCCTTCGCTTATGTATCTAACAATTACATTGTAAGCGATTTACTCTTGCATGAGTTAGTGAATGTTTTAGGGCTTAAACATTTTCTGCAGAAACAAAAAAACCGACCATCACAGTCGGTTTTAAAATAGCCGTCACAGCAAGCCGGTACTCTATATCTGCTTACAACAGCTATGTGCATCAACAGGCAGAGCTCTTGCCTGTTTATAGCTTCAGTTCCCCCATGCGAAGGAGCTCCACTACAGCCTGAGACCGTCCCTTTACTCCCAGTTTCTGCATCGTATTCGATATGTGGTTCCGCACTGTTTTTTCTGATATAAACAGATCTTGGGCGATTTCCTTGGTTGTCTTATCTTGAACCAATAGTTCAAAGACTTCTTTTTCTCGTTTGGTGAGTAATTGTTTTGGCCTGTAGTCATTATCCTTCAAAAGTTAACCCCTCCTTGCTCTCTTCAGGGTTGCTGCGTCAGGTATTTATTTAGTCCATGTAGCTTATGTAAACCAGAGTCGGAGGGTGAACGGAATTCGTGAATTGTTAACGATTGTTGGTGACAGCCTTACAATGCAACACATTACCTTTTAATTCCAAATACTCTATAATTCAACTACAAATCTTTCAATAATTGGTTAGCCTGCTTATTTAAAGAGCCATAATACTTTCTAAGATATAAATTGAATCCCACATTAAAGATAAATATACAATTTCATCAAAAACATAGTGCATTGTATCTATGTATAGTATATAATCTTTTATGCTGAGTACATTTAACCAAACTTTGTTAGCACTTAAACTTACGCATACATATTTGGCACTATATAAGTTCAATAGTTTGGTTATTTGGTATCGCAATACACATACAAAGGAGTAACACAACGTGAAGAAGTTTGGAATTGGTTGTCTATCAATTATTGGTATCATTGTAGTTATAGGAATTATTATAGGTGTAGCAAGTGGCGGTGGAGATGATACATCTTCAACATCTGGATCTGATAGCTCTAATAATAGTGAGAAAAAAGCCAGTAACGAAGAAGAAACATTTAGTCTTGGTGATACTGCTGAAGTTGGTGCAGTAACTTATACAGTGGATAATTTCGAGACTACACAATCTGTTGGACCATCCGTTCTACCAACCGAAACTGATCAACAATTTATCGTTCTTGATGTAACTTTCAAAAACAACGGAAATGAAGCAGTTACTTTTGATAGCAGTTACCTAAAGCTTAAAAATGGTGACAAAACATATGAAGCAAGCTCGGAAGCTTCAATGTCTGCTAACCAGTCAGAAGACGGCAGCATTGATAACTCCTTCTTCCTACAAGAAGTAAACCCTGATTCTGAGATCAGCGGTAAAGTTGTATTTGAAGTAGCACCAGAAGTTGCAGAAGCAGATGGGCTTCAATTACAAGTACAAGAAGGTATATTTGGAACAAAAACAGGCCTATATAACCTAAAATAATATTAAAAAGCTCCCTCTTGGGGGGCTTTTTTACTTTGGTGGAACCGATATGAATACTTATTCAAATACCAATTTGATTAACCGGTGTGAAAAAACGTATCCTAAAGTCAACTGCATCAGATTCAATCAAAAAAGCAGTTTCATTAAAACCCACTTTGTTAGCAACCTCTTGCATTTCAGCATCTGTTAATTCATCTCCATTTAACACTACACCAGCAGGATTTCCCTTATTAGGTTCTTTACTAAATGCATCATAATGGTAAACCGTAACTGATTTCATGATTTATTCACCCTACCAAAAATTATTTATACTCCATCAGGAATTGATTCACTTCTTCTCTCATCCATACTATACAGGATAATTTTTCTGAATATATTAAATTTTAACTTACCTATCATTCTATTAAAAGCTCTATTAAATCTATTAATTCAATTATAGAGAAGCCTATGTGCCAAAGGCTTAAGATTGTAAGAGCTCTTTAATAAGTCGCAATGGAACAAATCAACCTCTAATTATTATCCTTATTTTTACAATAATGGTTGCATCCATCCTCATCTTTGTATATATTGTATACATATTACATATACAATATTAGGTATTCTACAAAATATTAAAAGGAGGCAACTTTAAAATGAATGGCACGGAAAAAGCCCCAACTTTAACTCCGTTGCGGCGCTGGATAACCATCCTCGGTATCTTCCTACTTGTACAGGTAGTTTTTATACTGGTTGATGGTACGTCCTGGGAACCGAGAATAAACGATGGCGATAGCTTTATTCCAAGAATGTTCAGAAGTATCCTAGACTCATCACTTTTCTCCGAATGGATAACACCTTACACCTACCCATACTTCAATATGATCATGACTGTCCACACCGTTGCACTGCTTATTGTGGCAATCTCAGAAATCATCGAGAGACTTATCTCCAAAAAATAGAATAAGAGGGATCACATGCAAATCATTATTTCCAACAATTCAAAGGAGCCGATTTATGAGCAGATTACAAATCAAATTAAATCGTCCATTTTATCAGGTGAACTGCCGGAGGGCTATGCTATTCCTTCCATGCGCAAACTCGCACAGGACTTACAGATCAGCGTTATCACCACGAAACGGGCTTATGAGGAATTGGAAAAGGCCGGATTTATATACTCTATTGTCGGCAAAGGCTCATTTGTTGCCGAACAAGATTTAGAATTTATAAAAGAGAAAAAACTGAAAGTGATTGAAGAGCAGCTAAGTGCAGTCATTGCGAACAGCAAGGAGATCGGTTTATCCCTTGATGACTTGCAGCAATTGATAAGGATTTTATATGAGGAGTGAAACAGTGGAAAGCGTAGTAGCATTCAAAAGCGTGTCAAAGAAATTTAAAGATTTCTCTGTAGAAAATATTAACCTGCAAGTAAAGCGGGGCTTTGTGCATGGATTCATTGGTGCCAATGGCGCTGGTAAGTCGACAACGATAAAGCTGATGATGAATCTTTTACAGCCAGATGCTGGTGAAGTGAAGGAATTTGGCTTGGACTATAAGACACATGAAAAAGCGATCAAAGAACGAATTGGTTTTGTTTACGATGCTAATGTATATTTCGAAAATCTGAATTTAAAAGATATAAAACGTATTGTCGCACCAGCGTACAAACATTGGGATAATGCTCTATTCTCCCAATATGCGGAACAATTTGAGCTTCCGCTTAATAAGTCGATTAAACATTTCTCCAAAGGAATGCAAATGAAGGCATCCTTAGCAATCGCATTGTCACACCATGCAGAACTGATCATCATGGACGAACCGACAGCAGGTTTGGATCCTATTTTCAGACGTGAGCTGCTAGGAGTCTTACAAGAATTAATGCTAGACGGCAATCGTACCATCTTCTTCTCCACGCATATAACCACAGACTTGAATCGCATCGCAGATTACATAGCATTTATAAATGGCGGGGAATTAGTTTTTAATGATTCCATACACGATATTACGGAGAATTACGCACTTGTTAAAGGAAGAACAGAGTATCTGGATAGCGATACAGAGAAGGCTTTCGTCCATATAAACCGATTATCAACTGGGTTTGAAGCATTAACGGAAAACGTTAATATTGTGAAAAGTACTTTTGGAGATAGTGTTGTAATTGAGCGGGCCTCACTTGAAGATATCATGTTTCATTTGAAAGGCGGTATACAGCATGTTTAATTTAATCAAGCGTGACTTTATCCTACTAAAAAGACAACTGTTAGTATTTCTATTATTAATATTATTTTTTGTCTTAATGGGCAAACATGACCCAGCTTTTATATTTCTGCTTGCCAGCATCATAATTCCAGTTAATACGATTGCTTATGATGAAAAGCCAGAGACAAACATTCTATTGAATTCGCTGCCTTATACACGGAACGAAATTATTGCCTCTCGTTTTCTCGGCGCAATTGTATTTATCATTTTGGCAACAGGGGTGACGAGTGCCTTAATGTATATTTTCAATAGACCTTTTTCAATCCCAGACATTGCCATAGGCAGCAGTATTGCCTTATTACTGTTATCTCTTTACCTGCCGATGTCATATATCATTAAACCAGGTTATAGTTCTCCATTTGCGTTAGTCAGCTTCCTAGTCTTAGCAGGTATAGTTCCTCCTATAGTGTCCTACTTCGGGGAAAGGTTGACGTCACTCACAGATTTCCTAGTTAATCTGCCCGTATCGATTTTCTATACTAGTGCCTTGGTTCTTGGTATTGTATTTTATGGAACCTCCTGGGGACTTACTACCTTCATTTATAGAAGGAAAGCCTTTTAATAGTTATTAATGCAGGATAAATTCTTTAATCAATGAACGTATTCTAGTTATTACTGGGATATGTTCATTTTTATTATTTTTTCTTACTACTAAGCCACTTCCTCTTTGTAACCTTATAAGACGAATGACAGATGTACATAATAATTTTAGATGAAGATAGTTAGCCACAAATCCCTAATAAAAGGAGTATTATTTATACCACTTTTAACTTCCATTCCACTCGGTCTTAGATTATTCTTAAAGTAGTACACACAATAAAAGGGGACATCAGTATGAAAGACGAATTGAGATATATAGGGGAGAAGATACAGAAGAACCAGGACATCATTGCCGAATCTGTACTTTTAAACCTCGATTCGACATTAAATAAAGAGCTTCGTATTTTATCTCTCCCGAAAGAGCAGTTATCCAAATTCAATGCGAAACTTGTATCTAATATCGGGGCTATTCTTTTTGCTGAAGATAACAAGGAAGAAGTGGAAAAGAGCTTTTTAGCTTGGGGTTCGTGGGCTGGACAAGCTGCTACGGAGATGAATGTTTCTTTGACTGCTACGTTGCAATACGTTTCCAGCTTTCGCAGTGTTATTTGGGATATATTCACGGTTGAACTGGAGGAGCGGCATTTTGCTGCAATTACCATGCTGGATGTTTCAAAAATCATCGATCCGATGCTGGAGGTAGTCAGCTTCGAAATTGGAAGACAGTTTGAGAGACATAATAAGAAGATGGTTAGTATTGCCTACAGTGCGCTGGAAGAATTGTCAGTTCCGGTAGTGCCGATTTACGAAGGATTGGCTGTTATACCTATTGTCGGCGAGATCGACACACATCGGGCCAAATTGATCATGGAGACTGCATTGACACAAGGCAATGCCTTGGGATTGGATCACCTTGTCTTGGATGTTTCTGGCGTATTGATGATTGATACAATGGTAGCCAATCAGATTGTCCAAATTGTTCAATCCCTTCGTGTAAGCGGAATTAAAACGATCATCACGGGTATCCGCCCGGAAATTGCACAGACGATGGTATCACTCGGCATCGAGTTCAACTCGATAACTACCATTTCGAATCTGAAAAATGCTTTGCATCATCTTGGATATGGAAAATTGAAATAAATAAAAGAGCTGATCTTAAGAGATCAGCTCTTTCCTCATTACTTCACTCTGCTGTATATATTCTTTACAGCTTCATCAATTTCATCACGTGACATTCGCAAGGCCTTGGCGGAAGTACCGTAACCTACTTCTTCCTTCCCTTCGGCCAGCCCTTTGAATATCCCTTCTGCAAACTCATCAACTGGTGTCCCAAATGTATGGATGCCTGCTCCTCCCAGATCTGTGTTAACAGCCGGCGGAGCAACTTCAATCACTTCTACTTCCGTTTCAGCAAGCTGCAAACGGAGACTCATCGTGAATGAATGCAATGCGGCTTTTGTTGCCGAATAGATTGGTGCGATTGCCATTGGTGTGAACGCAAGTCCTGAGGTCACATTTATAATGGCTGCTTTCTTCCCGCTGGAAGCAAAGAACGGAGCAAACAGCATTGATAGATGGAATGGCGCTTCAATATTGGCGGATATTTCCTTATTGAAATATGCCCAGTCATTTACCGCATCTGCTTCTAAAACATTGAAGCGCTGCTGGATTCCTGCATTATTGACTAGTACATTTACATTTGGATGCTCTTGTTTTACCCATTCAACTAGCGCAGTACGCTCGGATTCAACCGTAACATCACATACACGTGTAATCAGTTCCGGATGCTTGTCTTTTGCCTCCTGCAGCTTACTTTCTCTTCTGCCGCATACTATCACTTCATTGCCAGCCTGCAAAAAACGTTCTGCGAAAGCAAAGCCAATACCGGATGCTCCGCCCGTAATCAATACTTTATTACCCTTTAAATCCATATAAAAGACCTCCTGTTCCTAACATACCTACTATAGCATTCCCTCTCTTTGTGACGCATAACCACCGCCTATAATTATTGTCTTCTCTTTTGGGTATAGTAAAACCAATTCAATAGAAACGGAGTGCTTGACATGTCTGCAGAACCAATTGTGATTGATAGCATCATTAATGGAAAAAAACATAAAGCCGAAAAACAAGCTCCTAGAGAAAATCCAGCCAATCCAAAAGAAGTGGTTGGCTATGCCCCGCTTAATACGAAAGACGAAACTATCCAGGCAATCGATGCCGCTGATCAAGCGTTCACCGAGTGGCGGCAGTCTTCATTTGAGGATCGAATCACGCGTATGCGCCGAGCTATCCAAAAGATAACAGATAACACGTCAGAAATCGCCGCTCTCCTATCCCGGGAACACGGGAAAGCATTATATGATGCGAAGGGCGAAATCGCTGTGTCCCTGATGTGGATGGAGTTTGCCTGTGATAATGTCATGGAAGTACTTCAAGATGAAGTAAACGAGCATGATGGCGGTAAAACAATCATAGCTCGTGATGCAATCGGGGTAATCAGCGCCATTTCTCCTTGGAACTATCCGATTTCACTCTCCACAATTAAGATTGCCCCTGCCTTACTTGCAGGCAATACGATGGTCCTGAAGCCAAGCCCTCTTGCCCCGCTGGCAGTCAGCAAAGTTGCCGAGATAATTGCCGAAGAGTTTCCGCCCGGCGTTTTGAATCTCGTGCATGGCGAAGCCGAAGTTGGCGTCGAACTGACTTCCAATCCTAAAGTGGCTAAAATTGCATTCACTGGCGGAACAGAAACAGCAAAGCACATTATGAAAGCAGCGGCCGATACAATCAAGCATATGACATTGGAGCTCGGCGGCAATGACGCTGCCGTTGTCCTGGATGACTTTGATGTGAATGATGAAAAAGCAATGCGCCGAATTGTCATTTCGAACTTCCTGACGGCAGGCCAGATTTGTATGATTGCCAAGCGTGTTTACGTACATGAATCTATTTACGAATCATTTATTGAAAAATATCGGGAAGCTGCTGACAAGTGGATTCGCGTTGGTGACCCCTTCGCAGAAGACGTTACGATTGGTCCGGTAAATAACAAAAAGCAGATGGAATTTGTCCAGGGGCTGATTGATGACAGTAAACAAAAAGGGGCTGAAGTCATCAAACTGGGTAAAATAATGGATGAAGATCTATTCAAACAAGGATACTTTATGCAGCCAACGCTTGTGCTTGGTGCGGATTATGATGATCCGATTGTCGAACAAGAACAGTTTGGTCCGACTGTCCCTATCTTACCGTTCAAGGATGATGAGCATGCGATTCATCTTGCCAATAAAAGCATCTATGGCCTGACTAGCTCGGTTTGGGGCAAGCAAGAGCATGCGATTAAAGTAGCCAAGCGGATTCAAGCCGGAACGACGATGATCAATACTGCTGCCATCCAAGGCTTGGACGTTCGCTTTCCATTTGGCGGCGTAAAACAATCCGGTATTGGCCGCGAGTATGGCAAAGAAGGTTTGCTTGCATACGCCGAAACACATGTCATCAATATGCCCGATGCATTGGATCTTCCTTATATACCAGAATAAAAAAGCAGGGCATCTATCCGATGCCCTGCTTTTTGCCCTTGTGAAACGATATCTTCCCTCTTATGATAAATATAATGCAGCTAGAAAGAGTTATCGTACATCATGAGAAAAAATATACCCTATTGTTTGGATGGGCATTGTAATACTGTTAATCAGTGGCTGTGGTGTAATCCAAACAGAACAGACCGATACGAAATCCGAACCCACGATCACGTCAGGTACAACTGACAAAATAGAAGTTACCCTAATCAGAATAGTGGATGGCGACACAATAAAAGTGAACTATAACGGACAGGAAGAAACAGTCCGGTACTTGCTTGTAGATACTCCTGAGACGAAAGCGCCGAACAAATGTGTTCAGCCCTATAGTAAGGATGACAGCAAACGCAACGAAGAACCAGTGGCGGATGCGAAAAAGCTGAAGCTGGAATTCGATGTTGAATCAAGAACGGACAAGTATGGTCGCTTGCTTGCCTATGTATATGCTGATGGAGTGAGCGTGCAGCAGACATTACTGGAAGAAGGATTGGCACGTGTAGCTTATGTATACCCGCCAAATACAAGATACCTTGATACTTTCGAGAAAGCACTAGCAACTGCCAAAAAAGATGATGAAGCAGTTTGGCAGCAAAATGGCTATGTGACAGATCGCGGATTCGACGGCTGTGCCACTAGTCAGGACACTTCCGAAACACCAGTAGACAGCTCATCAAATAAATCAACACAATATGCCAATTGCACCGAACTGAGAAAAACATATCCAGAGGGTGTACCAAGCACTCAGCCTGCCTATCAACGCAAATTTGACCGGGACAAGGATGATTATGCGTGTGAATAAAAAAGGCTTCAGATTTATCCAGTCTCTAAGAAATGACAACATATAACTTTTTTGTTTATAGTGTAGAAGAAACTACCAAAAAGGAGCGTTCATCATGAATAAAACAAAGCACTGGAAAGAAATTTGGCTTCAGCATCGCAATGTATTGATCCAATTGATTGACCAAATCGAAGATGGCCATCTGGATTTTAAACCATGGGAAGATGCAATGACGCTTCGCGAACTGGTTCTCCATGTAGCTGGCTCAAGCAATATGTTCGTAAATATGGTGAAAACGGAAGCAATGACACCTCCAAACCTCCCTGAAGTACATACGATGGAAGATCTAAAGCAAGCTGTCAAGCAATTTACAGACCAAACAGCACAAGCTTTTGATACTATCACTGATGATGAACTAGCACAAGAAAACGAAGCGAAGATACCGAGTATGAAAGGTAAGAAAGAACTTTATCTTCAAGCTATGTATGATCATGAACTGCATCACAAAGGTCAGTTGTTCATTTATGCTCGTTTAGTCGGGGCAACAGATCTTCCCTTCTTCCGCTAAGCAAAAAAACCTTACAGCATTTTAGCTGTAAGGTTTTTTTATTTCCTAGTATAATTTTCCTTGGTTTTTTCAATTTTTTACAAAAAACTGCTATACAACAGTTCCTCTTCGATATATAATCTTCTAAACAAAACACATCTTAGAAAACTATAAAATGAGGGATGGATATTGGCGTATGTGATCATGCGTGAAGAGAAGGATGACATTCGCTGCCTGAAAGAGACTGGCAGTACAATGTGCAAGTTATTCGATACGTTGGAAGAAGCCGAATTGATGAAAAAGCAGCTGATCTCCGAAACCGCTTCCCATATTCACTGGTTTATTGTTGAAATGTAACTGCTGAATCTAATTCAGGTAAGCAGTCGGAATTGCTTCTTCAGAACTTCCGTCTTCTTGCCTGTTTATTTTATACACAGCAGCACCTTTCCGAGAACAAACAGCACGGCTCAGCTGTTCATTCACAAAATGCAAGGCAGCATAATCATCCACTCCATAACCTTCTTTCATACTTCCTCCTCCGACTGCTTCTAGGTAACTTGGTCTGCGCTTCGCTTCTCCATCAAAATGAGGACATACACTGCCTGATAGAAAACCAAGTCCATTTATTGCATAAAGCGGACCGTTCAAAGGATCGGTGAGCCCCTCCTCAAACCAGCAATTGGCCCCTGCGCTTAGTCCTGCCAAGATGACTCCATTCCGGTAAGCTTCAGCTAATATATTATCCATCTTCCATTCACGCCAAAGTGCGAGCATATTTCGGGTGCTTCCCCCTCCGACATACAGGATATCCTGCTCCATCACAAAATCACGCAGACTTAGAAACGACGGCTCGAATAAAGATAGATGACCAGGCTTGCATGGCAATTGATGAAAGGCCTTATAAAAACGTTGGATATAATCCTCACTATCTCCACTGGCTGTGGGAATGAAACAAACACGCGGCTCGTCTTCAGAGCTCTGAGAAAGTATATATCGATCAAGCGCTAAATTATCCGGTTCCATTGAAAACCCACCGCCGCCAAGAGCGATAATCTGTCTTTTCATTGTAGTTTCCTCCTGACGATGCAATATATCCCGGTTAGTAGTAGGGCCAGGGAAACAGCAGCTATGTACGTGTATACGTTGAAGTATAAGTTGTTCAAATGGATGTCGAGCCAACCATAATCCTGTATAAACGTTTTACTTACAGCCATTGTCCGTTCTAGCTCCGCAATTCGCAGCTCATACTTCTTTATAGCAAATGTAAGGCTAAGATAAATGCATGCACCGGTGAGAAGAACTGTAATTGCATGCAGCAGGTATGAAGAACTTCCCAGCTTATTAATATAAATTACGAATAAGAAATACATTACTGCAAATAGAAAAAAACAAGCTAGTGGATAAAAGGGCAATCCCAAATTTCCATTCCCGCTCACATGGTTGGTTTTAATGGTAAAGAGATCAATCAAAAAGAACCAAGCAATACTAAGAAACAGAGCTAAACAAAATATTTTCCAGCTTACTGTCCGCATGTGAGTTAGCCTCTTTTCCTTGGTAATTCCTTTTCTTTAAGTGTACATAAGATGGTAAACATTTGTAATAAAAAAGAAAGACCGATTAACGATCTTTCCTTAAGCGTGTTTATCTCCTGCACACATGGCCAGTAAAACAAGAGAAACTACCTGTACTAAAAACCCGACGATAAACAGGATAGGCGTTTGTAACACTGTTCCCAACAATAGCAGTGAGGAAGCAAATAAAATCAACCCTACTCCCCAGTGCTGAAGTCCAGAACGATACATCTTCCTCCTCCTTTTTCCCTTAGATTTAGTTACACCGTAACATACATTCGGTTGAGATGGAAAATAAATCCTTGTAAAACTAATCCTATTAGTTTATATTTTAACTAATACCATTAGTTTGGAGTGATAATACATGCGTATACAAAAACAGCACAATCTATATCAGCTCACTTTTATGCCGCGATTATTTCCGGTGAACTGTTATTTGGTCGAAGAAGAAAACGGACTAACATTGGTCGATGCAGCTCTAGCCTCTTCAGCATCTTCTATTCTCTCCGCGGCCCGTACAATTGGCAAACCGATTACTAAAATCGTCTTAACACATGCTCATTCAGATCATATTGGGTCTCTGGACAGCTTGAAAGATGCATTGCCTGATGCTGAGGTCATGTTATCGCAGATGGAGTGGGATATACTTCAAAACAAAACGAAAATGGAAGCTGGTCTGCCGATCAAGGGCGGTTATCCGAAAAATATCAAGACAAAACCAGATAGATTCTTGCGTGAAGGTGACCGTGTTGGATCACTTGAAGTGATAGCAGCGCCGGGGCACACACCAGGTATGCTGGCATTGCTCGACCATCGAGATGGTGCACTCCTTGTCGGAGACGCGTTTCAGCTTAGAGGCGGAATTGCAGTATCTGGTGATCTAAGATGGCAGTTCCCATTTCCGAGCTGGGCTACCTGGAGTAAGGAAATTTCGGTTCGAACCGCTAAAAAGCTAGCAGACTTTGAACCTAAGGTTCTCGCTGTCGGACATGGAGACTTGCTTCATGAACCATTGCTTCCTATGAAGCATGCGATCCTGCGTGCTGATAAAGGAGTGAGGTAACGTGCCTAGAATGCAGCTCACAAAAACAATGATCATCGACACTGCTCTTTCATTAGCGGAACAACAAGGATACGAAGCAGTCACAATGGCTAACATCGCCCGCTCCTTATCCATTAAGCCGCCCTCTTTGTATAACCATTTTAAAAACTTAGAAGAAATTAAGTATGCAATGGCCGAAGCTGCCCAAAAACAACTATATGAAGCTTTAACAGATACGAAGCAGGGTAAGCAGCCGCTATTGTCTCTAGCAAAGGCATACGTTCATTTTGGCTCTTCCCATCCTGGCCTGTACTCCTCCTCTCTTCTTGGCGGAACTGGGGAAATCGGTGAAAAGCTTGTTCAACTGATAGCTGATCGTTTAACAGCATACGAATTGAATGAAACAGAAAAGATTCATGCTATCCGCGGATTCCGAAGTATACTGCACGGCATTGTTGATTTAAACAAGCATGAAGGATTTAAACTTGATGTTGATTTGGAGAAATCACTTGAACAGATGATTGGAATATTTGAACGAGGTTTGCAATCATAAATAAAGCCACCAGATTATCATCTGGTGGCTTCTATTTTAGTAGTTCGTATCACTACCAAAGAAGTTCTTGAACGACTGGATATTCGTTGCACGGTTCATCTCGGCGATGGATGTTGTCAACGGAATACCTTTCGGGCAGACCTGCACACAGTTCTGTGAGTTACCGCAGCTGCCGATACCGCCTTCTCCCATCAGTGCTTCCAGACGTTCGCCTTTATTCATTGCACCAGTTGGGTGGGCGTTGAACAAACGAACTTGGGAAATCGGTGCTGGGCCGATGAAATCGGATTTATCGTTCACGTTCGGGCATGCTTCCAAGCACACGCCGCAAGTCATGCATTTGGAAAGCTCATATGCCCATTGTCTTTTCTTCTCTGGCATACGCGGCCCAGGTCCGAGATCATACGTACCATCAATCGGTACCCATGCTTTTACTTTTTTCAAGCTATCGAACATTTGGGAGCGGTCAACTGCCAAGTCACGGATGATCGGGAATGTAGACATTGGCTCAAGACGGATTGGCTGCTCCAGTTTATCGATAAGTGCCGCACAAGACTGTCTCGGTGTACCGTTGATGACCATGGAACATGCTCCGCAAACCTCTTCCAGACAGTTCATATCCCAATAGATAGGTGTCGTTTCCTTGCCTTCCGCATTCACCGGGTTTCTCCGGATCTCCATTAAAGCAGAGATGACGTTCATATTCTCCCGGTATGGTACGTGGAAGGTTTCTTCATAAGGGGCGCTACTCGGATCATTCTGACGTGTCACAATTAATGTAATCGTCTCTTGCTTCGTTTTCGTCGCTTCCATTATGCTTTTGCCTCCTTCGCTTTCGCTTGGCTGTAGTCACGTTTTCTCGGCACGATATAGGAAGTGTCTACTTCTTCATAATAGATGTCTGGTGAGTTGGAAGATTCATCATATCTAGCCATCGTAGTCTTCAAGAATTCTTCATCGTTCCGTTCTGGGAACTCTGGTTTGTAATGGGCGCCGCGGCTTTCATTTCGCATATACGCTCCAATTGTCATGACACGAGCCAAATGCAGCATGTTTTTCAGCTGGCGTGTGAACATGACACCTTGGTTGCTCCAAAGGGATGTATCATGGATATTGATATTGTTCCAGCGCTCTTGCAGCTCCTGCAATTTATCATCCGTTTTCAGCAATTTGCTGTTTTCACGAACTACTGTCACGTTATCCGTCATCCATTCGCCTAGCTCACGATGCAGCTTGTACGCATTTTCTTTCCCGTCCATCTTTATCATCTTATCGAAGTTTGCCTGCTCTTTTGCAAGCGCATCATCGAATAATTTGCTGGAGATGTCATCGGCATGCTTATCCAGTCCGTCGATATATTTGATCGCATTCGGACCGGCAACCATTCCGCCGTATATTGCTGACAGCAGGGAGTTCGCACCAAGGCGGTTGGCACCATGCTGGGAGTAATCACATTCTCCAGCTGCAAAGATTCCCGGAATGTTTGTCATCTGATCATCACTGATCCAAAGACCGCCCATGGAATAATGGACTGCCGGGAAGATCTTCATTGGAACCTTACGTGGATCGTCACCAGCGAATTTTTCATAAATCTCAATGATACCGCCCAGTTTGACATCCAGTTCTTTCGGATCCTTATGGGAAAGATCAAGATAAACCATGTTCTCGCCATTGATACCGAGCTTTTGGTTAACACATACATCAAAGATTTCACGTGTTGCAATATCACGCGGTACCAAGTTTCCGTACGCCGGGTATTTCTCCTCAAGGAAGTACCAAGGCTCACCATCTTTGTATGTCCAGACACGGCCGCCTTCTCCCCGAGCTGATTCACTCATCAGGCGGAGCTTATCATCACCAGGAATGGCTGTAGGATGAATCTGGATGAACTCTCCATTCGCATAAATTGCGCCTTGCTCATACAAAGCTCCAGCAGCAGAACCTGTGTTGATGATCGAGTTTGTCGATTTACCGAAGATGATACCAGGACCGCCTGTCGCCATGATGACAGCATCCGCCCGCAACGCGCGCAATTCATGGGATTGGATGTTCTGTGTCAGGATACCGCGTCCGACACCTTCTTCATCGATGATGGCATGCACGAATTCCCAGCCTTCATATTTTGTTACCAGACCAGCAGTTTCGAAGCGACGTACCTGCTCATCCAGTGCATAAAGCAGCTGCTGACCAGTCGTTGCACCGGCATAAGCTGTCCGGTGATATTGCGTACCCCCGAAACGCCGGAAATCAAGAAGTCCTTCTGGTGTCCGGTTGAACATGACTCCCATCCGGTCAAGCATGTGGATGATACTTGGTGCTGCATCACACATTCCTTTTACAGGCCCTTGATTGGCAAGGAAGTCCCCTCCGTAAACTGTATCGTCGAAATGTTCCCAGGTGGAGTCACCTTCACCTTTCGTATTGACCGCTCCGTTGATGCCTCCTTGTGCACAAACGGAGTGGGAGCGTTTTACCGGAACAATGGATAATAAATCTACATGCACGCCGGCTTCTGCTGCTTTGATGGTTGCCATCAAGCCTGCCAGTCCCCCGCCGACAACAACTATATTTCTTTTACTCATATCTTTAAGTCCCCTCTCTTAAAGCCGCTATCTTATACGCCCATGCCGAATGCCAGCAAAGAGCGTACCCCCAAATACGTTACGCCAAGGAACACAAGCAGCGTCGCATATGTCGCGATTCGCTGGGAACGCGGAGAAACTGTGATTCCCCAAGTGACCAGGAAGCTCCATAAGCCGTTCGCGAAGTGGAACGTTGTGGAAATGACGCCAATCAAGTAGAACCAGAAGAAGAATGGCTGTGTCAGGATCGCTTCCATGAAATCGAAATCGATTGTTTCTTGCGTAAAGATCGTGATAACACGAGTCTGATAGACATGCCATGCGATGAAAATCAGTGTCACGATACCAGTGATCCGCTGCAGCAGAAACATCAGGTTCCGGAAGTATCCATATCTTCTTGTATTGTTCTTACCTGTCAGTACGATGTACACACCGAGAATGGCATGATACAGGATCGGTATGTAGATGACGACCCATTCCAGCACGAAGCGGAATGGAAGATTGTGCATGAAACCGGCTGCGGTATTGAAGCTGCCGCTCCCGTAAGCAGCAAAGTGGTTAATAACCAAATGCTGGATAAGGAAGATTCCGATTGGAAGCACTCCTAACAACGAATGAAGCCTGCGGTAGAAAAACTCTCGATTCTCGTTCATACGTACCCCCTCAGTAGCTCTCTGAATTAACAGAATGATTGCGTTTTCATATCCGATTAAAAATAAAACCGAATGAAAACCAGATCCGTTATTAACAATATTATTGTATAACTATCAAATTTAGGCGTCAAGAAAACGCTTTAAAAAATTTACTAATCTCTTTTTTATTTTATATAAATCAATCGATTAACGATGAATTTTATCAGTTTCATAAACATTGTTAATTCAGCCAAAAGTCATTGGCAGTTTACCCGGTTTTCATGGTAAAGTGAGTAAAGATACTTTGTAATTGCAACAAGGCGGGAAAGGAAGACATGCATGCAAAAGAAAATGCAAGAATTCGACAAGGATTATATGGAACAGCTCATCACTCATGGTGCCGGTCACGATATATTGCGTTTTGTCAGTTTACCAGACTTATTAGGTGAGGACGCTTCCTCCATCCTTTATGTAATGGGCAAAAAACTGGCACGAAAAGTAAACCCGACATCCATGGAACAAGTTGAGGACTTCTTCATCCAGATGGGCTGGGGGAACTTGAGCCTTATCAAACAGAAACGACAAGAAATGACATTCGAACTCTCTGGAGCACCAGTCTTACATAGATGGAAGGTCGGAGTCGGAAAAGAATACCGAATGGAAGCAGGCTTCCTCGCTGCAAGCATCGAGCAGATCAAGGAACTTGCCTGTGAATGCGTAGACGAAAATGTTCCGAAGAAGGAACATGTCCAATTCAATGTTTATTTTGCTAAGGAAGATTGATGGATTCAAAATATAATAGAAGAAGTGACGTGTGTATTCCACACGTCATTTTTTATTGTTATCTTTTTGCATTTCTCCCTTTGCTCGTTTTAAAAAATACCTGTTGCAATAGTTAGAGGGCAAAGTGTCAGACCCAGCAATAAAGCTGATAAGATAAGAATTATCCTCACTTTTTTATCAGATGCAAAAAAAGCCAGAATAAAACTGGCCAAAGTGCCAAACACCACCGTATTAATAACAAAACCCTCAAGGAAGTTCAGTTGTTTCCATAGTTCGGGCGTGAACTTGATAAGCACGAAATTCAGTGTACCGAGTGTCAACGAAAATAACGCACAAAAGGTGCTTATAGCAGCAGGACCTTTCAAGAAGTTCTTATAACCCATTCATGCCACCACTTCCATCCCATCTATTTTGCACCCAATTGCATTAACGTGTGCTTCTTTTATTTTTTTCTTTCTTTAACCCTTCTTACGTCGGAATCGGTTAACGATCATACTGCACGCCGGCAGAATAGTATAAGCCAGTGTTCCGAGCCCAATAATGGAGATACTCATACCATCCCAAGCTCCCACCACTAGTCCCGCAGCTATAATGAAGACGCCGAAACAGATACTAGGTAATACTAGAGGAATATGAAAATTTGTTTGTTTATTAACAGCCCATGCCATAGCGCATACTATAGCACTTATTGCCATCCCTAACAAAAGTAAGCCGTAAAACCCCATCATATCACCTCTCATCAGCTTACAGATAGTGATCTCAATTCAAATTGACTTCCATATCGTTACAGTATCTTATGTTCCTTTCCGAATAAGAAAACACTAACCTAATCAAAATTAGGTTAAAATTTATCATAAGTTCCAGCAACTGCATGCTTACCTATTTCAAGTACTTCCGACCAGCTGTCCATTGATAATGAAAGAACAATACATAAAATCGAGCACGCTCATATCCCATATATTCTCGATGGAATACAGGATATTCCTCCATTATGACATCGTTCTGGTTACTCCACTCCGGATGCCGCGAAAAGAAATTCAAGCTGCACCAATTAATCAGATTCTTTTCAGGAAGCTTACTTCTTATCAAATGTTGCACTGCTCCCCCAATTTCCATCCAATGTGTATTCCAGTCCGCTAAATCCAACTCATCCGCTGTTGTATAATTTTCTATTATTCGCCGCAAACCTGTATAAGGAAACGGCTCCATTAATCTCAATGCTAAAAGTTCACTCACCGTTTTTGTCCATCTTTCCCTCACAACAACCTGTATAAGCTGGTGATGGTAGGATACAGGCATAGCAATATATTTACCTTCTTTCATATATCTCCTCTTTCATCTAATGTATGGCGTGCAGTAATATTTTATAGTTACTTATAAAATGTTACCTCTTTCTTTTTGTGGAAAAATATGTTAAATAAAGTATAGCATAGTTCACAAGGATTAAAGCATTTACCACAAAAAAAACAGGCCTGCTTAGGCCTGGCTTTCATCATCCTGTTCATTTGCTGCTTCTTCAGGATTATTCAAATGGTTCAATATTACTTGTGCAGTAGGTGCTGGGATGCCTAGCTTAGCGATTTCTTCAACGCTCGCCTCTTGAATTGCTGTCACTGATTTAAAGTGACGCATGAGCAATCTCCTGCGCTTCTCGCCGACTCCTGGAATATCATCCAGCTTCGATTTGATCGCGCTCTTTCCGCGCAGCTGGCGGTGGAAGCTGATGGCGAATCGGTGCACTTCATCCTGGATACGCTGTACCAAATAGAAATCTTGGGCGTTCCGCTCGAAATCGACAACTTCCGGCGGTGTACCGTACAGCAATTCACTTGTCCGGTGCTTATCGTCCTTCGCCAGGCCGCAAACCGGTATATCGAGTCCTAGTTCATCCTCCAGCACTTCGATTGCTGCGCTCATTTGTCCTTTACCCCCATCAATGACAATCAGGTCAGGCAAAGGCAAATTGTCCTGCAGCACCCGTTTATACCGCCTGCGAATGACTTCCCGCATCGTATCATAATCATCGGGACCTTTTACATCCCGTATCTTGTATTTGCGATACTCTTTCTTATCGGGCCGGCCATCAGTGAAGACGATCATGGCAGATACCGGATCGCTCCCTTGGATGTTGGAGTTATCGAATGCTTCAATGCGATGCGGTGTCGCTATATTGAGCTTTTCTCCAAGCGATTCAACCGCCTTGATTGTCCGGTCCTCATCACGCTCGATAAGTGAGAATTTCTCCTTGATGGCGATTTTCGCATTCTTTCCAGCAAGCTCGACTAGCTCTTTTTTCCGGCCGCGATATGGAATGGCAACATCCGTTTCCAAAAGCTGCTGCAATCCCTCCACATTCGTACCGATCGGGACGAGCACTTGCTTTGGCAGCAAATGGTTTTGATGCAGATAGAAACGTCCGACAAAAGTAAGGAATGTTTCTTCTGGTTCATCAAAGAACGGGAACATACTTACATCACGTTCAATCAGCTTACCTTGGCGGATGAAGAATACTTGCACGCACATCCAGCCTTTGTCATAAGCAAAACCGAAAACATCGCGGTCTGTTTGATCCGTCAATGTCATCTTCTGCTGCTCCATAACAGATTCAATATGCTGGATTTGGTCGCGCAGCTCTTTCGCACGCTCGAAATCGAGCTCTTCTGCAGCTTCCTGCATCTTCTGCTGTAAATCCTTCTTGATCTGATGGTGTCCGCCGTTCAGGAATGTCGTGATATTCTGCACGATATTCCGGTTCGTCTCCTGCGATACAGGATAGACACAAGGACCAAGACATTGGTGCATGTGGTAATACAAGCAGACACGGTCCGGCATCGTATTACATTTTCGCAGCGGGTAAAGTCTGTCCAGCAGCTTTTTAGTCTCCCGGGCTGCGATTACGTTCGGATATGGACCGAAGTACTTGCCTTTATCTTTTTTCACTTTTCGTGTCACCAGCAAACGCGGCTGTTCTTCTGCTGTGATTTTCAAATATGGATATGTTTTATCATCCTTCAGGAGGATGTTATATTTCGGATCATATTTCTTGATTAGGTTCATTTCAAGGATGAGTGCTTCGATTTCGGAGGAGGTAACAATATATTCGAAATCCACGATTTCCGCTACGAGCCGCTGTGTCTTGCGGTCGTGTGCACCGGTGAAATAGGACCTGACCCGGTTGCGGAGGAGCTTGGACTTTCCAACATAAATGACCGTCCCATTTTTATCCTTCATCAAGTAACAGCCAGGCTGCGGCGGCAGAACAGCGAGTTTATCCGTTATCGTCTTGTTCATTCGCTTTCCCCTTTTACTAGTGCTTTACATAAAGGATCCCTTGTTACCAGAATGTAACAAGGGATCTCATGTCTATTGCTTACGCGTGTTTGTTAACAAGCTCAACAAGAGCTTCTTTTGGCTGGTAGCCAATTACTTGATCCACAACTTCGCCATCTTTGAAAAGAAGCAATGTCGGGATGCTCATTACGCCGAATTTGCCAGCAGTTTCTTGGTTTTCATCAACGTCAAGCTTCACGATTTTAACTTTATCGCTCATTTCACCGTCGATTTCTTCCAATACAGGCGCGATCATTTTACAAGGTCCGCACCAAGTTGCCCAAAAATCAGCAAGGACAAGTCCTTGGCTTGTTTCTGTATTAAAGTTTGAATCAGTAGCATTTACAATTGCCATGTTTATTCCTCCTAAATAAAAGCTTTCATCGAGTATAGCACTGCTGAAGTCCGTAACGCTACTAGTTTGCTTAGAAGCGTTCATTCCTAAACATTGCACTAAATACTTGCTCCTATAACATAAGATAATCCCACTGAAATAACAAGTGAAATAAATCCAACCGCACGGTTATCATTAGCGATCTCCGAGTCGATTTTGTACGTCGGCGTCAGGAACTCAAAAATAAAGTAGCCGATCAGCAGCATGACAAAACCAATGGAACTCCACATGATGCTCTGGAGGATCCCATCATTATGTTCATAGGAAAAGCGAAGTACGTTCGCTATACCGAACATCTTACCGCCTGTCGCCATCGCGACAGATAAATTCCCGCGGCGGATCTCTTCCCAGTTCTTATAGGAAGTCACCAGCTCAAAAATAGCCATAAACACGATGATACTCAGTACCGCTACGCTATACCGTGCGGCTGTCAGGACGATCGTATTTTCCCAAAATGACTCCATAATCCCGTACTCCCCGTTGTTTACTGAAATTCAAGCACGGTTACACCGGTTCCGCCTTCATTCATGCCGCCAGAACGATAATTCTTCACTGCCCGGTGTCGTTTGGCAAATTCCTGCACGCCTGTGCGCAAGGCACCCGTGCCTTTACCGTGGATGATCGATACGTGCGGATAACCTGCAAGCAGCGCATCATCCACATATTTCTCGACCCGGCGCAGTGCGTCCTCGTAGCGTTCCCCGCGCAAATCCAGTTCTGTGCTCACATGATAGGCGGAGCCTTTGACTGTTGCAACCGGCTTTTCTTTTAATACGTCCTGTCTCTTTACGAATTCGATGTCTTTTCGTTTCGCTTTTATTTTCATAATTCCAATTTGGAGCAAATATTCTTTGTCACTGACCTTCTCGACCACTGTACCTTTTTGTCCCAAAGTAAGAAGAAGTACTTCATCGCCAGGCATGAGCTGTTTGTTTTCCTTCGTTTGCGGTGCTGCTTTCGTGCCTTTTTTCGCAAGCTCCGGTGAAGCACCTTCCAGTCGTTTGCGGGCTTCGATGATTTCATGCTCTTTTACACTGGCTTGATTTTTCATCGTGCGAAGGGAAGCAACAATCTCTTCAGCTTCTTCTCTAGCCTGTTCCAAAGCTTTGGCAGCTTTTTCTTCTGCTTTTTGATACAAACGCTCTCGCTTCGCATCGAATTCCTGCCACTGCTTCTCCAAATCGCGTCTCAGTGTTTCTGCTTCTTCAAGCTGTGCCCGGGCTGTTTCATAATCGTGCTCAGCTTCCCTGCGGGATGTTTCAAGAGACGCGATCATGTTTTCGACACTCTTCGAATCGGTACCGATCAATTCCTTGGCACTATCAATGATGGATTCCTTCAAACCAAGACGTCTGGAGATCTCGAATGCATTACTGCGGCCCGGGACTCCGATCAGCAAGCGATATGTGGGTCTGAGTGTTTCCACATCAAACTCCACACTCGCATTTACGACACGTTCGCGGTTATAGCCGTATGCCTTCAGCTCAGGATAATGCGTCGTCGCAACGACAGTCGCGCCGCGTTTAATCGTTTCGTCGAGTATGCTCATTGCAAGCGCCGCACCTTCCTGCGGATCCGTTCCTGCACCAAGTTCATCAAATAGTACAAGGGACTGATGATCGACTTGCTTCAAAATATCAACGATGTTGACCATATGTGAGCTGAAGGTACTCAAGCTCTGTTCAATCGATTGTTCATCACCAATGTCGGCAAACACTTCCGTGAAGACTGCCATTTCACCGCCATCAAGCGCTGGCACCTGCAGACCCGATTGAGCCATGAGTGTGAACAAACCGATCGTTTTGATTGTAACCGTCTTACCGCCGGTATTCGGACCAGTGATGACGATGGTAGAGTAATCCTCACCAAGATCGATATCATTTGCCACTACCTGCTCTGGATCGATCAGAGGATGTCTGGCCTGTTTCAAATGAATGATACCTTTGTCATTCATCTTCGGCATAGAACAGCGCATGACTGCACCTAGCTTCGCACGTGCCGCAATGAAGTCAACCTGACTGAGAATCTCGATATTCGCAAGCAAGATTGCTTCATCTTCCGCAACTCGCATACTGATTTCCTTCAGGATCCGTTCAATCTCAGCTTTTTCCTGTGCCCTTGCTTCCTGCAGCTGGTTATTCAAATCAACTACAGCCTGAGGTTCCATGAACAAAGTTTGACCTGAAGAAGACTGATCATGTACGATGCCTCCGATTGCCCCGCGATATTCTTGTTTGACTGGCAGGACATAACGGTCATTCCGGATCGTTATGATCGAGTCTGACAGCATCTTGCTCTTAGATCTCGTATAGGACTCAAGCTTTTCCCTTACCCGGCTTTCGTTCGTACGGATGCGGGAACGGATCCCGCGGAGTCTTTCTGAAGCTCCGTCCATCACACGGCCATGATCATCAATCGCACTCTTGATATGGCGCTCCAAATCACTCAATGAAACAAGCTGGTCAACAAGACTGCGGATGATTGGCATTTCCGGTTCTTCCAGTTCTTCGATGAAATGCTTCAAGTTTTTGCCGCCATAGATTGTACTGGCAATATCAAGGCATTCGTTCGCATTTAGAATACCGCCGATGACTGCACGTTTGACGCTCGCATGAATATCATAGATGCCGCCAAGCGGAATGCCGCCGCGAAGTCGGATGACAGATGCTGCTTCATCCGTTTCTGCCTGCAGCTGTTCCACTTCTGCAAGCTCTGTCGCTGGCTCTATTTTCATGACTCTTTTCTTGCCAAGTGATGATGCTGCCTGTTCACTTAGCTTTTGTATGATTTTATCGAATTCCAGTACACGGAATATTCGTTTATTCATGTTTTCCCCCCACTTTTTTAGCTGTTATTTACGCTGAAAAAGCTCCATCAATTGCTTCTTGGACCAAGTGTTGATAACTGTCTCCGGCTTAAGCCAGCCTTTGCGGGCCATAGCAACGCCAACTTCCATGAATGACAGCGTCGCATAGCTGTGTGCATCGGTATTGACAGCGATCTTTACACCAAGTTCTTGCGCTTTTTTCAGGTATGTCCATGATAAATCCAGTCTATTAGGATTGGCGTTCAGCTCGATGACAGTACCTGTCTCGGCAGCTTTTTCGATGAGCCAGTCCGGATCAGCCGCATAGCCGGCTCTTCTTCCGATAAGTCGTCCGGTTGGATGAGCGATGACATTGACGTTCGGATGCTCAAGCGCTGCTGTGAGACGTTCTTTGATTTGATCAGCCGATTGCGAGAAGCTGGAATGAATGGCCCCAATGACATAATCCATTTCCTGCAGAAAATCATCGTCAAAATCTAAACGGGCATCTGGCAGGATATCCATTTCGACACCAGCAAATATATGAAAGTCCGGATACAACGCATTGATGCGCTCTATTTCTTCCCTTTGTTTCCGCAGACGTTTTTCATCCAGACCATTCGCCACTTTAAGATACTTAGAGTGATCTGTAATTGCTATATAAGAGTAGCCTAGCTCCATGGCTTGTTTGGCCATCTGCTCGATTGACTGGGCACCATCACTCCAAGTTGAGTGCATATGCAAATCGCCTTGGATATCGGAAAGCTGAACAAGCGGCATGTCTTGCTTGAAGCTATCCAGCTCGCCTTGTGCTTCCCGTACTTCAGGCGGAATGAACGACAAACCAAAGTGTCCGAAAAATTCCTTTTCAGATTGGAATGTAGTCAATTCCCCTGTTTCTACATTCTCAACTCCATATTCACTGATGCGCTCGCCGCGTTTTTTCGCCAGCTGGCGCAAAGCTACATTATGGTCGGCAGAACCAGTGAAATGGTGCAGCGTCGTTGCGAATGCTGCTGGTTCAATCAAGCGGAAGTCTACATTGATGTCATAGCCTTCTTCTAGTGTGACGGATACTTTCGTGTCCCCTTTAGCGATGACTTCTTTTAAATTATCGATAGTAAGCAGCTGCTCCTGGACAGTTTTAGGATCGTTGGTTGCAATGATAAAATCCAAATCCTTCACTGTTTCCTGCATCCGCCGCAGACTGCCTGCACGGGCAAATTGTTCAATACCTTCCAAAGATTCCAGGAAAGACTCGATTCTTTCCGCAAGCGGAAGCATCATGGCGATTGGAATTCGTTCTGGTCTGGATCCAACATTTGCAAGGCCATCAAGAATCTTCTCAGCAGATTTCTTACCGAACCCGCTTAACGATGCGACTTTACCTGATTCGACCGCTTCTTTCAAGCTGGCCGCATCAATGACACCAAGCTCCTGATACAGCTTGGCCAGCTTTTTGCCGCCTAGACCTGGCAGATCAAGTAATGGTACCAGTCCTTCCGGTACTTCCTCCTGCAGCTGACGCAATGTATCAGACTGTTCGTCTTTGATGTATTCCTCGATAACCGCCGCTGTTCCCTTACCGATTCCGTTAAGCTTTGTAAAGTCCTCAATTTCATCGATGGATTGATCATTGGCTTCCAATGCCGCTGCAGCTTTCCGGTAAGCAGACACCTTGAATGTATTTTCCCCTTTTAGCTCAAGATAAATTGCGATTGTTTCAAGCAGTCTGACTACGTCCTTTTTATTGATAGCCATTCCTCTCATCCTTTCAATACAAGGTAGAAAACCCTTGCGCACGATGCCGCAAGGGTTAAGCATTTCATCCCATCAATTCTGTGGGTAATTTATTTGCAACATGATTCAGCCATAGATCCTTGATCTCACCTGAAATATATGGTGTGTGCTCCACGATCCATGCTGCTAGTATTGACCTGTCCAGAGCTTCCTGCACTGGGGTGATCGGCAGCAATACCGATAGATACAATATCACGAATACGAGCAAATAGATTTCAACAAAGCCGAGTACGCCGCCGAGAAGCTTATTCACTGAGCGTAGGATTGGTAAGTCTGCTATGAAATCCAGCATGGATCCGATGATATGCAAGATGATTTTCGTCGCAAAGAACAAAATTGCGAACGCGATGGCATTGTAGAATACCTGATCGAGCGGTACAGCACCGAATATATCAGACCAAGCACTATCGGAAGATACATCCGGATACGGGATCCAAAGCTCCAGCTTCGGCGCTAGCTGGTCATAATATATGGCTGCAACGATGAATGATACGACAAAGCTTGCCAAATGGAACAGCTGCATGATGAAGCCGCGCTTTAGGCCAACGAGTACGCCAAACAAGAGCATGGCGATGATAAGTAAATCAATCATTATCCTTTCTTGCCTCTTTCCTTGTAATAGAGCCTAGCAATTGTGCATAGTCTTCTTTCAGTTTTAAATAATCGTTAGTTGTATTCACAGCCGTCAGTACGGCCAGTTTCGCGGTATCAAGATTCGGATTTGCTTGATGGATCTCCGACATCTTCTGGTCGACAAGGCTTGCCACCATCCGCATGCGATGGGCTGGCTCTTGTCCGACAATTGTATAGGACCGGTTATGTATCTCCACCATAACACGTGTTTTATCAGATTGGGACACGTTATCTCCCCTCACTTCTCTCTTATAATACTAGTCTTAATAGTAACATGAAGGTGTCGATTTAGGAAACTATTCTGTATAGATGGACGGCATGCTATACTTATTGTCAGATTGGAGAGATGAACGTGGGACAAATCGTTTTGCAATTGCCGCTGGAAACAATCCAGCAGATGAAAGTAACATACAGCCGTGATGAGAAATCTGCCCCTCCTGGTGCCGTTTTTTCAGCGAAGACTCCTGGCTGTTCCATCACCGCGTACAAATCCGGAAAAGTACTTTTCCAAGGTAAGGCGCCGGAAACAGAAGCAGATAAATGGGGAAGTGCTCCGGATAATCCCCAAAAAAAGGCAGGTTCCAAACCAAGTGTCAATGATCACAAGTATGCACCGTCTCCTTCCTTATTCACAGCTTCCCATATCGGCTCTGATGAAGCAGGCACCGGTGACTTTTTCGGGCCGATCACGGTGGCGAGTGTGTATGTGGACCGAAGCCAATTCGCTCTTTTGAAAGAGCTGGGTGTGAAAGATTCCAAGCTGTTAAAGGATGATGCAATCCAGCGAATTGCCAAGGATCTGATGCATGTGGAGCTTCCTTATTCGCTGCTTGTGATGCGCAACGAAAGATACAATCAGCTGCAGCAGCGCGGCTGGTCTCAAGGAAAAATGAAAACGATGCTGCACCATCACGCCATCCAGAAGCTGCTTGCCAAAATAGCGCCGACGAGGCCAGAGGGAATTTTGATCGACCAGTTCCAGCTGCCCTCAACTTATATAAAGCACCTAGCAACGGAAGGTGAGAAGCTTCAACAAGACGTGAGTTTCATGACAAAAGCAGAAAGTCATTCCCTTGCGGTTGCTGCTGCATCAATCATTTCCCGGGCAAGCTTTATCAAAGAAATGGATAAACTGTCCAAACAAGCGGGCTTCACGATTCCAAAAGGAGCAAGCGCAGCTGTCGACCAGGCAGCAGGCC
Organism: Terribacillus saccharophilus; assembly: GCF_046592595.1. GTDB lineage: Bacteria > Bacillota > Bacilli > Bacillales > Amphibacillaceae > Terribacillus > Terribacillus saccharophilus_C. The sequence continues at coordinate 300,412 of NZ_JAWVPF010000003.1, forward strand.
GATTAATCCGGACACACGGACGACAAGCATTGCCAGTGTTCACGAAGATGCATTTTGCCAATAGCGCCAAAGCGGAGAAGTACGTCTAACGTCCATATCCGCGGCGGCTGTTTGATTTCCTGGTCCGCACCAGTCTGCCAGCAGGCTGTTTGCGGATCCATTTAATATATTTGGACAGCTTCTCATCCGTACGCAAGGCTTCGATACTAGGAAGCCTTGCAGCAAGCTCCTCATTTGTATACAAAGCATGGATTTGTTTATGGCATGGTATACATATCATGCTTGTATCCAGAAATGTACCGCCCATTTCCTTCGGAATCAGATGATGCTCTGTCAAGGTGACCTCGTCCCTGCCGCAGAGCTCGCATCTGCCTGTTTGCTGTCTCGCCATCACTAATCCCCTCGCTTATTACCAGTATAGACAGGAATACTGCCTTTTAACGTCATAATTCCCGATAATAGCAGAGCGACACTTGCGTTTTCCTGTATCCATTAATTTTCCTGGAACCATAAACCCTTGCTTCAATATTCTCCAATCTCAATGGCTTGCTGAAAGTCCCGTATAAGTGAAACATGCTCTTGAAATAGTTCATGAGGCAACGCATTCATCGAAAAAAACCTATTATCAGCAGACTCGTTATTCGACCTGATAACTACACCGGTAAATCCCTTGCAGCTGTACAAAACTTGCACAAGCGCCACTTGATCACCATTGGCAAACGTCTTGTCATATTCAGGTCCAGAGTACACACGGAACAGCCGGAGTTCTCCAAGTTGAAGTCCAGTTTCTTCGAAAACTTCCCGCTGTGCTGTTTCCTCTGTGCTCTCTCCCATTTCCATAAAGCCACCCGGCAATCCCCATTCTCCGTTATCTTTTCTTTTTTGAAGCAATAATTCATTTGCGTCATTCAGGACGAATGCTCCCGCAACAACCATGATCACTTTTTCCTGGCCAACCATATTTCGCAGGTACGTAATATAGTCCATTTACTTTCCTCCTATAAAAAAAGGGAAAGCAGAATCATACAATTCTGCTTTCCCTCTGAATTAACTTCTCAATTCTGCTTCATGCTTCTCTTTCACAGCTTCCATGATGCTGTTATAAGATGCTTCTACTTCTTCATCTGTCAGTGTGCGTGTCGGATCCTGATAAAGCACCGTGAAGGCGATTGACTTCTTGCCTGCTTCCATGTGCTCACCTTGATACACATCAAAGATCTGCACCTGCTGAACAAGCTCTCCGCCTGCTTCCTGGATCGTACGCTGGATGTCACCTGCATGTGCCGCTTCATCCACAACTAGAGCGATATCTCTTGTAACGGAAGGATGACGCGGAATTGTTCGGAAGCTTGGTACTTCTTCGTACTGATCCATCAGATAAGCAATGTCCAAATCAAATGTGTATGTTTCTTTCAGGTCGAATGCTTTTTGGACTGTTGGATGTAGCTGGCCGACTACGCCGACAACTTTGCCGTTCAGGGAAACAGTTGCTGTACGACCTGGGTGGTAGCCATCGACTTGTGCCTGCTGGAATACAGGTTCAAGATCAAGCTGTGCAAAGATTCCCTCCACGATACCTTTTGCAACATAAAAATCGACAGGCTTCTTCTCTTGCTGCCATGGCTGTTCCATCCAAGTACCAGTCAAAGCACCAGCAAGACGAGCTGTTTCGTTCGGCTGCTCTGTAATCTGTTCTTCTTTGGATAGGAATACACGGCCGAATTCGTAGTAGCCCAAGTTCTCTTGCTTACGAGCAACATTATAGGAAAGTGTGTCGACAAGCTCCGGAATGATGCTCAAGCGTAAATGGCTATGTTCTTCACTCATCGGCATTTTCAATTTAACTGGATAAACTTCTTGTTCCGACACATCTGGACTTACAAGCATTTCCGTGCGGGCTTTGCTTGTCAGCGAGTATGTGATGGTTTCCATCAGTCCAGCACCTTGCAGATATTGCTTCAGCTGACGTTTCAAGTATTGCTTTGTCGTCAGTTTGCCAGCGAATGCTTCTCCTTCAGGCAATGTGTAAGGAATATTATCATATCCGTAAATACGGGCGATTTCTTCCAGCATATCCTCAAACAAGCTGATGTCTCCTCGTCTTGTTGGTACAGACACAGTGAACTGACTGTTGTCTTGTTCAAAACCGAACTGCAATCTTGTCAGGATGGATGCAATTTCCTCATCAGAAATTGTTGTACCCAAACGGTTATTCACACTCGATGTATCGATTTTGACTTGCTTCTCTTCACGCTTCAGCTCGTCAAATGCCACAACACCTTGCGCAACCTTACCGCCAGCATACTCGGCTAAAAGACGCGCTGCATATGCTCCAGCTCGTTCTACGCGATTCGGATCGATGCCTTTTTCATAGCGAGCACTTGCTTCACTGCGCAAGTTATGGTGCTTGCTGGAACGGCGGATAGCACGTGCATCAAAGAAAGCTGCTTCGAGTAATACTGTTTTCGTATCCTCGGAAACTTCAGTGTTAGCTCCGCCCATCACACCTGCAAGAGCAATCGGTTCTTTACCGTTCGTGATGACAATTTCATCGCCTTTTAGAGTGCGTTCCTGATCATCCAAAGTCTGGATCTTCTCGCCTTCATCAGCAGAGCGCACGACGATTTCCTTCGTTGCCACTTTATCATAATCAAACGCGTGCAAAGGCTGTCCGTAAACCAGCAGCACATAGTTCGTGATATCGACAACGTTGTTAATAGGGCGAATGCCAGCTGCCATCAAGTAATTACGCATCCAAAGCGGTGATGGTGCAATCGTTACGTCTTCGATGACAAACGCACCGTAATACGGATTAAGCTCGCCGTCTTCGACTCTTACTTGAACAAGGTCAGCTGCTTTGCTGTCGCTTGTCTGATACGTTTCTTCAGGCTGCTTGACTTCCTTGTCAAGGATAGCTGCAACCTCATAAGCAACACCCAGCATGCTCATTGCATCCGCACGGTTTGGCGTCAAACCAAGCTCCAAGATAACATCATCCAAGTTCAGCAATTCAGCTACTGGCGTACCAACTTCCGTATCTTCCGGGAAAACAAAGATTCCCTCTGCGTATTCCTTCGGTACGAATTTTTCATCAATGCCCAGCTCCTGCAGCGAGCAAACCATGCCGTGGGATTCCACACCGCGCAGTTTGGCCTTCTTGATTTTTACGCCGCCTGGAAGACGGGCTCCTGGCAATGCTGCTGCGATCTTTTGTCCTTGGGCTATATTCGGTGCACCGCAGATGATCTGGTATGTTTCTGTGCCAACATTGATTTGGCAAAGATTCAGTTTATCTGCATTCGGATGCTGTTCACAGCTCTCCACGCAGCCAACGAAAACATTCGTGCTTTCTGGTGCTACGCGTTCAATACTTTCTACTTCAATTCCGGAGCGCGTGATTTTTTCAGCCAGCTCCTCCGGCGTAATATTATCTATATCTACATATTGCTTCAGCCAATTCAAAGATACATACATCGTTTTTGCCTCCCGTTATGCCTTATGGTATTGCGATAGGAATCGTACATCATTTGTATAGAAGTGACGGATATCATCAACACCGTATTTAAGCATCGCAATCCGCTCAACACCCATACCGAATGCGAAGCCAGAATATTCTTCCGGATCATAACCGCTCATGCGCAGTACATTGGAATGCACCATACCAGCACCCAGGATTTCGATCCAGCCAGTATGCTTACATACGTTACAGCCTTTCCCGTCACACACCTTACATGTTACATCGACTTCAACAGAAGGCTCTGTGAACGGGAAGAAGCTTGGACGCAGGCGGATTTCGCGGTCAGCTCCGAACAGTTTGCGGGAGAATTCAAGCAGCACGCCTTTTAAGTCACTCATACGTACATTCTTGTCGACTAATAGTCCCTCGATCTGAGTGAACTGATGGGAATGCGTCGCATCATCTGTGTCTCGGCGATATACAATACCTGGGCAAATCATTTTGATTGCTTTATTGCCATCGTATTCGCGCATCGTACGAGCTTGCACTGGAGATGTCTGCGTGCGCAAAAGCAAGTGATCAGTCACATAGAAGCTGTCCTGCATATCCCGCGCAGGGTGATCCTGCGGCAGGTTCAAAGCTTCGAAGTTGAAATAATCCGTTTCCACTTCCGGACCTTCTTTTATCTCAAATCCCATACCGAGGAAAAGATCTTCCACTTCTTCAATGATGCTAGTCAAAAGATGAGGGCCGCCTGTTTTGACAGGTCGTCCTGGCAATGTGACATCTATTGCCTCTTTTTGAAGCTGTTCATTCAACGCTGCTTCTTCCAGCAGATTCTTTTTATTATCTAACGCAGTAGCAATCGTCTCACGTACTTTGTTTGCCAATTCACCGATAACCGGACGTTCTTCAGGAGAAAGTTTTCCCATTCCGCGAAGTACTTCTGTAATTGGTCCTTTTTTACCTAAATAAGCAACACGTACATCCTGCAAGCTCTGCAGGTTGTCTGCTTGCTGCACTTTCTCGATGGCTTCTGCTTGTAGTGCTTCGAGCTTTTCTCTCATGCTTTTGCCTCCTATGATTTTTGAGCATAAAAAAAGCCCCTCCCTCCGAAAAGGGACGAGCTTTCATTCGCGGTACCACCCTTGTTGGTATACATGTATACCCAACTTGAAGCTTGATAACGGATTTAGCAATCCGGATACACCTTTACTTGTCATAAACAAGGTCCCGGTGCCTGCTCCAGAGTGAAGGTTCATCCGCTGCCGCAACCAGCATGCTCTCAGTCTATAGGCATGCCTTCCTGTTGTTACGATTCGCAGGGATTACTGACTCTTTCCACGCATCTCAATATTAATCTTGTTTCATTATAGAAAATCCAGGGACTTCTTGCAACCCGCTTTTATCTATTTACCGTGTGATACAGCAAAATACCAGTAGCAATACTCACATTCAGGGATTCTGCTTTGCCGAAAATAGGTATCTTTACAGCCATATCGCTTTGGGCGATCAGCCGTTTGTCGATTCCTGCACCTTCATTGCCGACAAGCAGTGCTGTTTTTTTCGGTGCAGTCAAATCTCGGTAATCGACAGCACCTTCCAATGCGGCTGCCCACACGGTATATCCATTTTCCTGAAGTTCCGGCAACAGAAGCTCCAAATCGGCAGATAAAACAGGTAAATGGAAGATAGAGCCTTGCGTAGCGCGGATAACCTTGTCATTATACCGATCAGCCGAGCCTTCTCCCAAATAGACCGCGTCATATCCGGCTGCATCTGCCGTACGGATGATCGTTCCTAAATTACCTGGATCCTGGACAGCATCCAACAAAAGGATACGATTGTGCCGCTTCAGCTTTTTGTCCTCCATCTGTACAACTGCTGCAATTCCTTGCGGTGTTTCTGTTTCCGTGATTGCTCTAAATACATGGTCCGATACACGCACCGGTTCCAATTCCGATGCCCATTCCGGCTGATCCGTTTCCTCGCGCAATATAAGCTGATCAATCGTCCAGCCAGCTTTGATCGCTTCCTCTACAAGATGGAACCCTTCTATCAGGAAGGTATTCGATTTTATCCGTTCTTTTTTTCTTTTCAATTTTTGCCACTGTTTCACTTGGCTATTTTGAGTTGATGTGATCAACGCACGTTCACTTCCTCTTTCTTGACATATCCTCTATCATACATAGTTTTACGAACAGAGGTCAAACTATAAAAAAGTTTAGGAGGTGCTCATGCATGGATTTAGATATCCGACGTGCTATCTTGGCAAATATCAAGGACAACAATGAGGAACAGCTGCAAGCGACAATCACAGATTCCATCGATGGAAGAGAAGTTCTTCTTCCTGGATTGGGAGTTTTATTCGAACTGATCTGGAAAAACGCAGGCGATCAGGAGAAGCAGGAAATGGTTGATGCACTAGCTAAGGGCGTTCAAACACAAGGATAAAACTCCGCTGAAATAGGTCTTGTACCCCTGGTTCTTTTGAGCTACAATTGGACTAACAATATGTGACAGGAGATATGTTTTTTGGATACATCTTATCTGCTTTCCACACTTAGTCCAACGATGCTCGCAGCTTACCAGCAACGGACAGCCTTTTCAGCGACCACAAGTTCCAGTCAGTCTTTCAGCAATCTGCTCCAGCAGACGATGAATACAGGTTCTACGGTTAGACTGAATCCTTATGTAACGCATAGTAACATGACACAAACACAAAGCGTTCCTGCTGTTCAATCTGTTACAGATAGCGTCCCCGAGAGTTCAGGTAATAAGACGATTGATGGCATCATCTCTGATGCTGCTTCCAGATACGGAGTCGATGAAAAGCTCATCCGCTCTGTCATTCAGATGGAATCAAACTTCGATCCATTGGCTGAAAGCGGCGTAGGCGCACAAGGTCTTATGCAGCTTATGCCAGCTACAGCAGCTGGACTCGGGGTGACCAACAGCTTCGATCCGGAGCAGAACGTGATGGCAGGCACAAAATATTTGAAACAGATGCTGGACCGCTATGACGGCAACACCAGCCTAGCTTTAGCAGCGTATAACGCCGGCCCGGGAAATGTCGATAAATATAATGGCATCCCTCCATTCAATGAAACGACGAATTATGTCCAGAAGATCATGGGCAGCTACTTAGCATAAAAAAACCAGCCTCCAAGCGGAAGCTGGTTTTTTTCTTTAGCTGTACGTAATTTTCTCGACTGTTTCTTTGTCCAATTTTTGAATAACTGCAGTCAATAGTTTCACTGTATTATCATAATCATCTTCATGCAGCATGGCCGCATGTGTATGGATATAGCGGGTCGGAATTCCTATTGTCAAAGCAGGGACACCATCGCCAGTCAGATGAATACTGCCCGCATCTGTTGCTCCGCCTTTGATTGTATCGTATTGGTAAGGAATATCCAGTTCCTCTGCAGTTTCGATTACAAGATCCCGCAAGCCTTTATGGGCGATATGCGCGGCATCATATAAAACGATCTGCGGTCCAGCTCCAAGCTTTCCTGTCGCTTCCCTATCGCTGATCCCAGGTGTGTCACCCGCGATACCAGTATCGACTGCAAAAGCAATGTCCGGTCCAATCTTGTTGGCAGATGTAGTAGCACCTCGTCTTCTTACTTCCTCCTGAACAGTACCGACACCATAAACAGTTGCTTCTTTTTCGGTACCATGCAAGTTCTTCAAGATATCGATAGCTACTGCACAGCCAATGCGATTATCCCATGCTTTGGCTAAAAGCAGTTTTTCGTTCTTCATTTTCGTGAATTCGAAATACGGTACAACAGAATCACCGGGACGTACGCCAAACTCTTCTGCTTCATCCTTGCTGCCTGCACCGATATCTATGAACATCTCATCTATAGAAGCAGGCTTCTTCCTTTTCTCAAGTGATAATAAGTGCGGTGGCTTGGAACCGATAATACCGACAAGCTCACCCTTCCTTGTATGGACAGTCACACGCTGTGCAAGCATGACTTGACTCCACCAGCCTCCGAGTGTCTGGAAGAAAAGATAACCATTCGCATCAATGCGTGTCACCATAAAGCCGATTTCATCAAGGTGTCCTGCTACCATCACCTTCGGGCCATCTGTCTTACTGCCTTTTTGGATGGCAATCAAACTGCCAAGATTATCTGTCGTTACTTCATCAGCAAATGGTGAAATATATTCACGCATTACTTTACGGACACCCGCTTCATCACCCGACACACCAGGTGCATCCGTCAAACTTTTCAGCATGTTTAATTTGTCATTCATTATGTATTCCTCCTCCGTTTAATAGCCTTCGTCCTGTCTCGTATGGTTCACTTCGTTCTTCTGCTGATAAGCCTCCAAAATCGAAGACTCTGTGAAACCCAGCTGCCGGCCAAGCTGCAGGAAGCTTTGGAATAGCGTGTCATACGTTCCCTGTACTGGATCGCTATAAAATGCACCGATGCTGCCGTACAGCTCCAAAAATGCATCTGTTTGATCGATTTCGTTATCAATCAGCGGTTTAGATGTATACGTAAGATTCTTATCAAGTCCGACGGACAAAATGAAATGCAGGCCATCAACATATTCCTCTAAAATGACACGCTGCTCGCTCGGACCTTTTCTGCTCCAGAATTTGAAACAGCGGGTCTCATTAGCCAATTCCCCGATTTCAACCTGAAGGGCCAGTATTTTTTTACGGAAAAGATTTTCTCGATTTGCTGATTCGAGATTGTTTTCGATGTAAGCATCCAGCTCACGCTGTTTAGTGAATAGATATTCGTAATCCATATAGAATACTCCTTCTTGCGTTATTCCTATGTAGGGAGGGTATAGTAAAACGGATGAAACTTCTTCTTTAGCGTAATCGTATCTATACAAAAAGTAAAGGAGGCCTGCTCGCTATGAAGATTCTTTTTCTACTGTTGCTGGCAGGTGCAGCAATTCTTTTGTTCTACACCGTCATGAAAGCTAGGAAAAACCCCGCCAACGATCCATCACGCCTCGATCCGGAGCAAGTGGAGTATCGCGAACAGTACGATCATCATTTTTCACTGAGCTATCGCGGTTATCGGATGATTGGCAAAAAATTTTTACAGCCAAGGGAAGACAGCATCGAAGTGACAAAGGTGGTTATGAATGCTGTACAGCCGGATCGATTGACCGGTTTTTCCCGAAATGACTTATATAAGATGGAAGAATGCATCCTGAGCCATTTCCCTTATGCTTCTATCGAATGGAAGCATCCGATAAAAGAGCTTGTCCTTACAGAAATATGATAAAGCACTGGAGCTCTTTGAAGCGCCAGTGTTTTATGCACTTTCTTTGAAAAATTCTTCCCATTTGATAGTGAATTCTTTTTTCCGCATCAGGTAAATACAGACCAGAAGGACGATCATGACCCCTGCTATAGCTGCAGGCGGCAAGTAGCGCAGCCAAGTACCCGCAAAAGAATAAGCAGTAGCAAGCGGAATGCTCGATAGAATCGAGGCCTTCCCATATGATCTCCAACTGCGGTTATTCTCCATCAAGCAGACGCTTAAGATGTGGAAGTGAATAAAAGGCACCAGCCGCATTAAAGCTACTTGCCCCGTGGTAAAGCTTGTGTGCCTGCCAATCAGCTTCTGTTTCAGCATGAGAATCCTGTTTGCCGACCGCGGGAAACGCTGGGCGATGCCATAGAACAGCATACTGGATGCGGTAATGCCGATAATGGACAAAATCGTACCAGCTACAGCACCGAACAAAATCCCTCCCGAGATACATAGGAAAACAACAGGCAAAAATAAAGCAGGACGAAGCAGGTACAGGAGGATGAACAAAAGCGGTGCAAACAATCCCCCTGTTGCGACGACCGTCAACATACTCACGCCAACCTGGTCCATTGCTGCTCACTCCCTCTTAGATGTCCCTAATATATATGACAGGAGACGAGCCTTTATGACAAGCACACAGCATTTATCTTACAGCAAATAAAGAATCAGCAGGACATGCATGACGACCAGGCATGGAAAGCCAATAACGAAAGCGGTATGCTTCGTTTTATGTCGAAATGCCTGCATCCCGAGCCAGCCGCCCAGCGCACCCCCAATGATTGCTGTGATCCACAGCCTTCGTTCACTTATGCGCCATGCGCGCTCTTTTGCTCTTTGTTTATCGATTCCCATCCAGCTGAACAGCAGGATATTGATAACCAGCAGGTAGAGACTAATGACCAGCCACATATTCCTACCCCTTTCTATACAAAAAGCCGCTATCAAAGGATAGCGGCTTTTTCGCTTATTTCAATGCGTCTTTTGCTTTGGAAGCAAGTTGCGCGAATGCTTTTTCGTCAGAGATAGCAAGCTCTGAAAGCATTTTACGGTTTACTTCGATACCAGCAAGTTTAAGGCCGTGCATCAAACGGCTGTAAGAAAGTTCGTTCATACGTGCAGCAGCGTTGATACGTGCGATCCAAAGTTTACGGAAGTCACGTTTTTTCTGTCTGCGGTCACGGTATGCATACTGACCGGATTTGATTACTTGTTGTTTTGCAGTTTTGAATAGTGCGTGTTTAGCACCGTAATAACCTTTAGCTAGCTTAAGAACGCGTTTACGACGCTGACGCGTTACTGTTCCACCTTTTACACGTGGCATAGTATTCCCTCCTATAGGACAAATAATTCTTTGATTTTATTATTTAGGTAGCATTTGCTTGATACGTTTAAGATCACCAGCAGAAACAAGTGCATCTTTACGAAGTTTACGTTTCTGTTTAGTAGATTTATTAGCAGCCAAGTGGCTAGTGTAACCGTGGTTACGGGCTACTTTTCCAGAACCTGTTTTCTTGAAACGTTTAGCGGACCCTTTGTGGGTTTTCATTTTTGGCATCGTATTTCCTCCTTATATCCTTCGGCTTACTGTTTCTCAGCTATAGGAGCAAGCATTAGGAACATGCTGCGGCCTTCCATTTTCGGTTTCATTTCAACCGTTGCAACATCCTTGCACTCGCCGGCAAGCTTTTCGAGAACTTCTTGGCCTAATTCTTTATGCGTAATGGCACGTCCGCGGAAACGAACAGAAGCCTTTACTTTATCGCCTTTTTCAAGAAACTTACGCGCATTGCGAAGTTTCGTGTTGAAGTCATGATCCTCGATTCCCGGGCTCAAACGAACTTCTTTTACGTTGATTATTTTCTGGTTCTTACGCGCTTCTTTTTCTTTCTTTTGCTGTTCGAAGCGGTATTTACCATAATCCATAATCCGGCACACGGGTGGTTTTGCGTTTGCAGCCACAAGCACCAAATCAAGATTTCTAGTTTGTGCAATTTCTAATGCTTCTTGACGGGATTTAACGCCAAGCTGGTCACCGTTTGAATCAATGAGTCGAACCTCACGTGCACGAATTTTCTCATTGATGTTCGTATCTTTGCTAATAATCATCCACCTCCAGGATATTTTGGGAAACTTATGATCGGGGACAAGATATCCGCCGCTTATCAGTTAAACATGGTTGTAAAAAAGCATAAAAAAAATGCCGGTACGCATACGGCACCCACACTTGTCCTAGAACACTGTTTTCGTACCTGCCAACTGCCAAGCGGCGTCAATCAGGTGAGAAGTGGGTACTTCTGCTTGTCTCAGATCAATATTTATTTCACTTTTACAATCTTATCATAGCTGATGAATGCTGTCAATCATATTGAAGCCCAGTAATCCTGCTCAACTAATGTAACACATTCTTTGGATACTGACAACCTCTCGATTTAAAATTATATAGCTGGAACTTATTCCCCACCTATACCGTAAGTAAACAAAGGGGTGATATTTAGATGCAAAAACAGCTCAACCTACCGAAAGCACGTGGTGAAAAAGTATGGGATACTATCGGAATCGGCAGTTATCTAGCTACTGTCATCTTCTTGATCATAATCTGGCGGCAGCTGCCTGAACAGGTGCCTCTCCACATGGGACTGACCGGACACGTCGATGACTGGGCAACAAAAGAAAGCCTATTTCTCCTCCCAGCTATCAGTATACCTATGTTCACACTCATGCATCTATTGGGTAAAAATCCTCATGTACACAATTACCCGGCACGACTGAATGAAAAAAATGCGGCCTCTTTTTATTTAAATAGCCGGAAAATGATCAATAAGATAAAGAATATTATGGTACTGATTTTTTGTTTTATTGAAGTGGAATTCAGCCTGATAGCTCTTGGCTGGATAAATGATGGTCATGCCTGGCTGATGATAATCATGGTGCTTGCTGTTTTTTATCCTATCGCCGAAGGTATGATGAAGCAGCGTAAAATAAAGTAAGATTCCCGGCACTTCCCTCAGCACTCCTTTCAAAAAAAAATCCTCCCACAACTGCAGCAGTGATGAAAGGATTTCTCTCTATTATTTACGCAATACGCGCTTCGCTACTTCTTCTTTAATATCCGCAACGAAAGCTTTCAGATCTTTCGTTTCAGATTGTTTCTCGCCATAACGGCGGATGTTTACGGCTTGGTCGCTCACTTCCTGGTCACCGACGACAATCTGGAATGGAATCTTCTGTACTTGTGCTTCGCGGATCTTATAACCCATTTTTTCATCTCGCTCGTCCACTTGTACACGGATACCTTCCATACGCAAAGCATCCTCTACTTGGCGAGCATATGCCAAGTGTGCTTCAGGGGAAACCGGGATGATTTTCGCTTGGACTGGTGCAAGCCATGTTGGGAAAGCACCTTTGTATTCTTCGATCAAGAAAGCAACGAAACGTTCCATTGTTGATACAACGCCACGGTGGATAACGACTGGGCGGTGTTCTTTGCCATCTTCACCGATATAAGTCAAATCAAAGCGTTCAGGTAAGTGGAAGTCCAATTGTACAGTGGACAATGTCTCATCTTTACCAAGCGCAGTCTTCACCTGTACGTCAAGCTTCGGACCATAGAATGCTGCTTCGCCTTCTGCTTCCACGTAATCAAGTTCAAGATCTTCCATTGTTTCTTTCAGCATTGCTTGTGCTTTATCCCACATTGCATCGTTATCCACATATTTCTCTTTGTCTTCCGGATCACGGTAAGAAAGACGGAAGGAATAGTCTTCTATACCGAAGTCTTTGTACACAGCTTGTACAAGTTGGACAACACGGATGAACTCATCTTTCAATTGATCTGGACGAGCGAAGATATGGGCATCATTCAATGTCATCGCACGAACACGCTGCAAGCCGGCAAGTGCTCCAGACATTTCATGACGGTGCATTGTTCCCAGCTCTGCGATACGGATCGGCAGGCTGCGGTAGCTGTGCAATTCATTTTTATACACCATCATATGGTGCGGGCAGTTCATTGGACGCAGTACAAGGTCTTCATTGTCCATTTCCATCGGCGGGAACATATCATCTTTATAATGATCCCAGTGTCCGCTTGTTTTATAAAGGTCTACACTGCCCAGTACTGGAGTATAAACATGGTCATAGCCAAGCTTTTCTTCCAAGTCGACGATATAGCGCTCGATTGTACGGCGGATAGTCGCGCCTTTTGGCAGCCAAAGCGGCAGACCTTGTCCAACCTTCTGGGAAACTGTGAACAATTCCAATTCTTTTCCTAGTTTGCGGTGGTCACGCTCTTTTGCTTCTTCAAGCATTTTCAAGTGATGATCCAATTCGCTCTTCTTCTCAAAAGCAGTACCATAGATTCGCTGCAGCATTTGGTTGTCACTGTTTCCTCTCCAGTAGGCACCAGAGATGCTTAGAAGTTTGAACACTTTGATTTTGCCTGTAGATGGTACGTGAATACCGCGGCAAAGGTCGAAGAATTCTCCTTGCTCGTAGATTGTTACATCTTGGTCGTCTGGAATGGCATCGATCAATTCCAATTTCAACTCATCGCCAATTTCAGAGAACATCGCTTTTGCTTCATCGCGGCTGACAACTTTGCGGACGATCGGAAGGTTGGCATCAACGATTCGCTGCATTTCTTTTTCAATCTTCGGAAGATCCTCCGGTGTGATGCTAGCCTCCAGATCCATATCATAGTAAAAGCCGTTCTCGATTACTGGACCCACCCCGAATTGTACGTTGCCATACAGGCGTTTTACTGCTTGTGCAAGCAAATGCGCTGTGGAGTGACGCATGATTTCCACGCCTTGTTCCTGCTTAAGTGTGACGATTTCGATTGCACCGCCATTTGGTAGCGGTGTACGCAAATCATATGCAACGCCGTCAACATTGACTGCGAGAGCCTGTTTTTTCAAACCTGATGAGATGGACCCTGCGATATCCTCGCCAGTAGTACCAGCAGGAAACTCTTTCTTTGCTCCATCTGGGAAAATGATTTCTAATGCATCTGCCATTGTTCTTTCCTCCTAAAATATAAAAAGCCCGTCCCTTTGCACAAAGTATGCGCAAAGGGACGAGCGTTTGTCTCGTGGTTCCACCCTAATTCCCGGTAAATATACCGGCTCAAGAATCTGTAACGTAGATCAGACGCTGCCGGTTTTCTTTCGTCCCCCGACAGAGCTGTAAAAGGTGGTAACAGCAAAGCGTATGCAGGAAGCTTCCAGCCTAGGCTCCCCTCTCTTCAGTGCAAACGGATTTCACTATCATGTCCTTTATTGTCGCTTCTTCATATAAAATAAGTATAAGCGCTGAATAAGGAAAATGCAAGGACATGCTAAAACATGGAGAAAGGAAATTGATGTAAGGGAAGGTATGCGGCTCTTTCCTGAAAAATATTGATGACAGTCAGTGTCTTCGGTTCAGATGGGTAGTCACCGTATAAGTAAATGCGCTTTGGCGACATCGCAATCAAAGGCGTCAGATTTTTTTCCTGTACCCCGATGCCTGCCAGGGAAAGCGGCTCTTCATCAGCAAGCGACATGATCTCTTCAGCGGTATAGCACGTTCCATCTTCTTTGTAGAAGGAAAAATCACGCCCTTGTATGACATGGATGGTGTCAGTTCCAATCGGTTTTTTACCTACATACTCCCGCAGGGATTCCACATACAGCTGGTATTCTTCTTCACGCTTGTACTCATCTATCGCATCACCGACTACTTCCATCAAAGCTTCCCTGTAAGCAGAGCTGCGGAACTGGATGACGGCATCAAAGAAAATCCGGATGTTTTTGGCAGCAATCTCTTGAAAAATCTGCGTAATCTGCTGACGCGGCAGACTAGGCTCTTTTTCTTCTTCGTACATATCTCCGACGAGAATCGTATGCGTCAATTCTGCTATACGCTTTATTGCTTCCTCATCCTTATAATAATAAACTTCTTTTACAATTTGCTTGATCCATTCTGTTTCCCGGTGATGAAGAAACGTTTCTACTAAGGCGATTGCAATCCGCCTGTGATAGCCATCATGAATTGTTGCTTCATAGCCCCAGCGGTCATCTTCATCTACATACACCTGTTTCGTTCCATCCAGCAGAGCCAGGCACGAACAGAATGTATCCATCTCTTTTTTTGATTTGATAAACACTTTACGCAATATCAACCACCCTCGCCACTATCAACTGTTACATTATATGGGCGGAAAATGGAATTATGAGCCTAAAAAAAGACAAGCCGGTTTCCGGCTTGCCTTTTAGCTTAATCGTTTCTTCTATTTTTCCCGAACAACGGTACCTCAGTGGCAACACGCTTAATACGCTCCATGATCCTGCCTGCTTTCACTCTTTCCACATCACCGCGATTTGTTGTGGCAATCTGCTGCTCCAGCTGGGCAATGGAATAGTTGGACGTAAAGAAGACCGGCAGCCTTTCCATCATACGATAATGAAGGATGGAACCGAGTATCTCATCCCTGAACCAAGCCGATTGGGATTCAGCACCGATATCGTCCAGCATGAGTACTGGTGTCTTCTTGAACAGCTCAACTTTTTCGTTGACCGAATCATCTTTCAGGGAAGCTTTCATCTCCCTTACAAATTCCGGCATATAGATTAGCATGCTGGATATATTTCTTTCCGCCAAGTAGTTAGCGATGGCACCAAGGAAATATGTTTTTCCTACGCCGAACGGTCCATAGAAGTACAACCCTTTTTCAGGGATGGTATCTCCTGTTTGCTGCAGGAACTGCAATGTCTTCAAAATCGCCTGCTGGCGTTCTGGGTCACCATGATCAAGCATTTCCGTTGACGCCTGCAGTATATCCTTCGGCATGTACAGGCTATTGATGCGTGACTGCTGCTTCTCCCGTTCTTCCTGCTGGAGACGGGTATGGCATTTATCATACGCTAGACGAATGACATTGCCATCCACTTCAAGTGTCGGTGTATAGCCATTAAGGATATTCCGGCATTCCCCGAGGGATGGACAGTCCTGGCATTGCTTTGATTGCGTAGTATATTCGTAAAGGCGCATCATATTGCGCTGGATATCCTGTTCTGTCAACTGCGGATTTGCTTCCAGTACCGCTTTGACTTCCGGATCTTGCCTCACCTGCTGCTGCATGCGCTCGAAGTTCTCTTTAAAATTACCGTTTTCCTGCATCCATTTTCGTAAGGATGCTTGAATGGGTTCCATGCGTGCACCCCCTTCCCGCTATCATTCAAACATGCCGCTTATTTTCATTGAACTGTTTAAGCAACTCCGCCACATCCGCATCAGGCACAGCTGCAGTGCTGGGAGCTTCCACCTTGCCTTTTTGATCGAACCACTCCGGGACAACCTCCGCACGGCCTGAAGTTTTTCTTCTTGCTGCCGGCTGGTTCGAACTGGCAGCTGTGTTCCACGGCTGGTTGCTGCTTTTAGCAAGCTCCATTGCTTCTCTTACTGTACTTATTTTTTTCCGGGCCCAGTGCGCTGCTATCTTTTCCATATATGCTTTCGACAGCTTCATATCGGATTTGAGCAGTACATAATAGACAAGCACATTCATAATACCAGGTGCCATGCCTTGCTCCGACATAACATCACGGATGACCTTCAAATCGGACGCAGCTGCTGTTCCGTTTCCGGAAATATCCTCTAAAAGCTGTTTGGGTGAAATCGTCTCCAGCAGCTGGATAAGCTGCTCCTGCTTGGTGGTAGCTTGCTTGTCTGTCTCCTGTTTGGTGTCCTTTTGCACAAGCTCCATGACCTTCGTATCTGTTGTTTTAGGACGTGCCAGAAACAGGTCGTGGCAGGCAGATTTGAATTCTGCCGGATTCAGCTCATGCTCATCCGAAACAGCCCAGAGCAGTGCTTTGTCAAGTTCTGGTGAGGTGAGGCTATACAGGACTGCCATCGACTCGAGCAGCTTTTGGTTGCGAGGTGTAAGAATCACTTCCGGATCAAGCATTCGCTGCTTCAGTGAATGACGCAGCCAGTCGAAATCGACAACCTCGGCTTCGATGGAAGGTCCTTGTTTTACATTTGCAGCAGATCTAGCTGCTGTCTTTTTCGGCTGGACAGCGTGCTTCGTCAAATTCCCAGCAGAAAAAACAGCTTCAAACGATGCTGTAACTTCTTCCATCGTTTCAGGCAAATCAGCCTCTTTGATAAAAAGATCTTTCATTTGCTTGAATCTGCTTTCGCCTAATTGGTGATACAGCAGCTGGGAAAGCATGTCATCTTGGAAAAATGCATCAGGTGAAAAAGGTGCATACAAATCGTATGTATACAAATTCTGTTCCCCGAGATGTTGATACGTCCGAATCAGACCAATTGCCTCCAGCTGCAGCCTTGCTTCATATAATTGATCCATCGGCATGTCCAGCAGCGTCATAAGCATATGATGTGTCTGCGGTTCACATGTGCCATGATGCAGGAAAAAATCATTGACCAGCGTCTGATATAAGGTCACTGCCCGTATTCCGAGCAACGGCTGATACAGATGGGTCAGCGCAGCCGAATATGCTTCCGGAAGTACTGCTTTCATTCGGAGCTGGTACCCATCAGCTGGCAGAAGTTTCCCGATATGCTGACTGTTCATACTATCTGTCCTTTCCTTCTTGCAAACTATTACTCTTTCTTGTCGGTCTTGATCAAGTCCTTCAATTCTTCCAGGAAGACGCTGATATCCTTGAATTGCCGGTAAACAGATGCGAAACGTACATACGCCACTTCATCCACTTCCGACAGTCGTTCCATGACCATCTCACCGATTTCTTTGCTTTGTACTTCGGATGTTCCGCTGTTACGCAGTTCCTTCTCCACTTCCGCTACAATATGTTCAATCTGCTCAAGCGCGACCGGACGTTTCTCACACGCCTTGATCAACCCGCGCAAAAGCTTCTCTTTACTGAATTCTTCCCGCATTCCTTCTTTTTTAACAACAATCAAAGGTGTTGCTTCGATACGTTCAAACGTTGTGAAGCGAAAAGCGCAGTCTTCACATTCCCTGCGTCGTCGGATGGAACGCCCTTCCTCGATGGGACGGGAGTCTAGTACTTTTGTGCTTTTATATTGGCAGTTTGGACATCTCATGCCGATCCACCCCATTACTTTCGCGAACCTCGACAGGCTTCGCGCATTTGCGACACTTTTGCATCGTCTTTTTCCTATTCTACCATGATTCAAGCGAAAAATCGAAGCGTTCTTAGACTCAACAAAAAAAGGCAGCCGAGGGCTACCCTTTCCATTTTTGCAGTGCCAACACCGCATTGTGTCCGCCAAAACCGAAACCATTTGACAAAGCAACCGTCAAATCCTTTTCTACCGCTTCGTTCGGTACATATGACAAATCGCAGTCAGGATCAGCATACCGATAGTTGATCGTTGGAGGGACAATGCCATCTTGCAATGCTTTAAGTGTGATGATTGCTTCCACAGCTCCTGCAGCGCCAAACAAATGACCAGTCATTGATTTTGTTGAACTGATCAGCAAGTCATTCGCTTTATCTCCGAATACTTCCTTGATTGCTTTGGTTTCTGTTTTGTCTCCTTCAGGGGTGCTTGTGGCATGTGCATTTATGTAATCCACGTCCCCAAGCTCTATATCAGCCATTTGCATCGCCAGTTTCATTGCGCGTGCAGGCCCAAGATAGTTAGGTGATGTAATGTGATGGGCATCCGTTGTGGACCCGTATCCCACAATTTCCCCAAGGATGTTTGCCCCTCGTTTTTGCGCGTGTTCAAGCTCTTCCAGCACAAGAATACCTGCACCTTCCGACATAACGAACCCATCGCGGTTTGCATCGAAAGGCGAACTTGCTGTTTGAGGTGTATCGTTTTGGGTACTCATTGCCCGCATTTTTGTGAATCCAGCATAAGCGAAAGGTGTAATCGATGCTTCTGCTCCGCCAGCAAGAATGGCATCTGCATAACCGTGCTTGATATTCAGGAATGCTTCCCCGATTGCGTGGTTACCAGTTGCACAAGCAGATACAGGTGCGAAGCTAGGACCGCTGAAGCCTGTCTTGATGGAAACAATTCCTGCAGCCATATTGCTGATCATCATCGGCACCATGAATGGTGAAACACGCCTGGGACCTTTTTCAAGCATCGTGGCGTGATTGTCCAATATTGTATTTACACCGCCAATACCAGAACCGATATAAATTCCGACTCGTTCCGGATTTACGGTATCCGCGGAAAGGTTCGCTTGCTCCATCGCTTGCACAGCTGCACCGTAAGCAAATTGACTATACAAGTCATAGCGTTCGATTTCTTTTTTGTCCAAGTATTGCTCCGGATCGAATCCGCTTGCAATTCCGCCGATCTGCGATGCTATGCCGGCAAATTTCTCCGGATCCAGCTGTTTGATCCCGGATTCCCCAGTTTTGATATTATCCCAGAATGTCTCTACATCCGAGCCAAGCGGCGTAACAGCACCATATCCTGTAACTACGACACGTCTATTCAAAAACATACCTTCTTTCTAGCAGTAACTATTAGTACCTGCTATTATATCTGAAGTAAAACGAAAATGCGACTATTAGCTATGTATCCCCTATGTAGGTTTGCCATTTTTCCGAATGGAAATACAACATTAAAAAAACCCTGTTCCTAAAAGGAACAGGGGTTGGTTATTCAAATATTAATGTGATTTCGGCTGCACTGCCACAGGACCCATGCCCCGCGGAAGCTCCGCTTTTTCACAAGTTTTAGCTTCTAGCGCGTCAATGATATAATCGGTTGCTACGTTCGGGTCAATGATGTTACCGCAAGTGTAAACATCGATGCTGGCGTAGCCATGTTCTGGAAAACTGTGGATTGTGAGGTGCGATTCAGAGATGATGACCACTCCGCTAACGCCATGCGGCGCAAACTTGTGGAAGGCAACCTCCCGTACTTCAGCTCCTGATTTCAATGCTGCGTCAACGAAAATTTGCTCGATAAGCTTCATGTCGTTTAGTTTTTCTGCGTTACAATCCCATAATTCCGCAATAACATGTCTTCCCATTGTATCCAATGTAGTTCCCCCTTTGCATATTTGCCTAAAAAATAAATGCGTGAATTGCCACGGGGGAAAGTTAGTCCTAAGAGGTCCTAACCCTTTAAGCAGTCACTTGCTGCATAGATTCTTCAGGAAAACAGTTTTGACAATATGCTTGTATGCTGCAAAGATTGCATGCAAAAAGTAGTATATAGTGTTTGTATCTGTTTGGCAAGCATACGTTCAAATTTAGCATAAAGAGGGTTGTATCACCTTAGATGACTTCTGCCCTATCAGCCTTCAGAAGACTGCTGCCGACAAGCTGGGCCAAGTCGACGACACGGCAGGAATATCCCCATTCATTATCGTACCAAGCAATGACCTTTATTTTTTTCCCTTCCATAACGATTGTTGATAAACCATCAATTGTTGCCGATTGCGCTGTGGTCGTATAATCGATGCTGACCAATGGCTCTTCACTATAAGAGATAATGCCTCGCATATCTGTTTCGGCCGCTGTCCGGAACGCATCATTGACTTGTTCGGCAGTTACGGTCTCTTCCACGTCCACCACCAGATCAACAAGCGATACATTTGGAGTCGGAACACGCAGAGCCATTCCATGAAGCTTTCCCTTCAGATGCGGCAGTACTTCCGCAAGTGCTTTGGCCGCCCCTGTTGTCGTCGGAATGATGGATTGTGTACAGCCTCTTGCCCTTCGCAAATCTTTATGCGGATTATCGATATTTTTCTGGTCATTCGTGAAGCTGTGAACTGTCGTCATCAAACCGTTTTTAATCGTGAACCGTTCATCCAGCACTTTGACAACCGGCGCCAGACAGTTTGTCGTACAAGAAGCATTGGAAACAATATGATGCACATCACTTTCGTATATCCGATCATTCACGCCCATTACAATCGTCGCGTCCACATTTTTTCCAGGAGCTGTAATGACAACCTTCTTTGCACCTGCATCCAAGTGCTGTGATGCTGTTTCCTGTGAACAGAACTTGCCAGTGGCTTCGATAACGACATCAACTTCAAGCTCGCCCCAAGGAAGCTGTGCTGGATTACGTTCCCCTACCACACGGATTCTTTTCCCTGCATAAACAATTGATCCAGCTTCTGCAGTGATAACAGCATCCAAGTTGCCGTGCACACTGTCGTATCGGAGAAGATGCGCCAGCGTCTCTGCTGGATAAGAAGCATTGACTGCCACAATTTCCAAATCAGGCATTTCCATTGCTCGTCTGCAAACCAATCGTCCAATTCTGCCAAATCCATTAATCGCGATACGTGTTGTCATTATACTGCCTCCTCTAATGTGTCACACTATATAATGTTTTATTGATATTAGTATAACATATTAAAAGAAAAATGCGAACAAAAAAGGAGCCCTTTTTGTCAGGCTCCTTCCTTAATGTTCCAAGAAGACAATAGCTTTTCAAGCTGCGCTTTCGTTTCATCCCTGCTGCCGTTATTATCTATGACGGCGTCCGCTCGGGTTGCTTTGTCTGCCAAAGACATTTGACTGTTGATTCGGTCCAATGCTTCCTGTTCCGTTAAATTATTTCGCTGCATCAATCTTTCAAGCTGGATCTGCGGATCAACATGCACAACAACCACTTTATCGACTAAATGCAGCTGGTTGCCTTCAAATAATAATGGTATATCAAGGACGACCGCAGGATGTTCCGTTTTCAGCCGGTCCCGATCTGCTGTCATTCTCTCCCTGACAACAGGATGGACGATACCATTCAGGATCTCGCGCTTCTCTAGATCCCGAAAGATGATCCCGCCCAGCTTCTGCCTGTCCAGCGACCCATCAGGAAGCAAGATTTCACTGCCGAATGCATCAACAATACTGGCCAGAGCAGGTTCACCAGGCTCAACCACTTCACGCGCAACAATATCCGCGTCAACAACCGGGATACCATACTCCTTGAACAAGCTGCTCACTGTACTTTTCCCGGAGGCAATGCCGCCAGTCAGTCCGATTACAATACCCACCTTTGCTTCCTCCTTTACTTCTGACAGGAAGTACAAATATGTGTGCCTCTTCCGCCCACTTTGATTTTGATGATTTCCCTGCCGCAATTCGGGCAAGGTGTGCCGTTTTGGCCATATACGAGCAGCTGCTGCTGGAACGTCCCGATCTTTCCTTGGCTGTTCACATAGCTGCGGATCGTGCTGCCGCCTTTTTCGACTGCTTCAAGCAATGTCTCAGCTGCAGCCTGCTGGATACGGACCAATTCCATGTCTTCCATCGAACTGCCGCGCCGCTCCGGATGTACCCCGGCTTTAAACAATGTTTCATCCACATAAATATTTCCCAACCCCGCTACAACAGTTTGATCCAGCAAGATATTCTTGATCATCCTGCTGCTTCGCTGTACCTTTTCCTTGAAATAATCCAATGTGAAGTTTTCATCAAAAGGCTCCGGTCCAACAAGAGTGAGCGGCGGTGTTTCATTTTCCTGCCCTTCTGTGAACAGGTGCATCGTACCGAACTTGCGGACATCGTTATAACGCAGCTGCTCGCCATTCGTCAGCTGGAAGATGACGTGGGTATGCTTGTCAGATGGTTCTGTGTCCGGCTTGACAGAGAACTTCCCTTCCATCCGTAAATGGGATACAAGTACATCCCCATCCAAGTAAAATAGAAGAAACTTTCCTTTTCGGCCAATGGAACGGAACGTCTGTCCTTTCAGCCGATTGATGAAGGCTTCTACACCTTCATCAAATTTAATGATTTTATGCCAGCGGACAGTGATGTCTTCAATCGTCTTGCCGACGACGAGCTGTTCCAATGTCCTTCTCGCTGTTTCTACCTCAGGTAATTCCGGCATTCCATGTCCTTCTTTCCTTGCTTATTTCGCGTCGTACCATGTTTTGCCGTATGCATATTCCACTTTAAGCGGTACATCCAGCTCAACAGCATGTTCCATAACATCAGGCACTATTACTTTTAATTTTTCGAGTTCTGATTCTGGTGCTTCCAGAATCAGTTCATCATGTACGGAAAGCAAAAGCTTTGCTTCCATTTGTTCTGTTTCCAGACGTTCCGCCAAATCAATCATCGCTTTTTTGATGATATCAGCTGCACTGCCTTGAATCGGTGTATTCATTGCTGTGCGTTCAGCAAAGCTTCGCACATTGAAGTTCCGGCTCGTCAAATCCGGAAGGTAGCGCCTGCGGTTCATAAGCGTTGTTACAAACCCTTTCTGCTTGGCATCCTGTACGATATCTTCCATATACGTTTTTACACCAGGGAAGCTCTGCAGATAACGGTCGATGAACTGCTGCGCTTCCTTACGCGTGATGCTGAGACTTTGGGATAACCCATAATCACTGATACCATAGACGATGCCGAAATTGACTGCCTTCGCTTGGCGGCGCATATTGCTCGTGATATCCTTCTCTTCCACATGGAAAACGTCCATTGCTGTCCGGCTGTGGATATCCATATCTTCATTGAATGCCTCGATTAATTTCTCATCTTGAGCGATATGTGCCAGAACTCGAAGTTCGATTTGTGAATAGTCCGCTGCAAAGATAACGCTATTTTCTTTTGACGGAACAAAGGCTTGTCTAATTTTACGGCCTTCTTCCAGGCGGATTGGGATGTTCTGCAGATTCGGCTCTGTCGAACTCAATCGTCCTGTTTGCGTCAATGCCTGATTGAAGCGCGTGTGGATTTTGTTTGTGTCTTTATCCACCACTTTCAATAGTCCTTCAATATATGTGGACTGAAGCTTCCCTAATTGACGATACAAAAGCAGCTGCTGAATGATCTCATGCTGATCAGCGAGCTGTTCCAGTACATCCGCTGATGTCGAATATCCTGTTTTTGTTTTCTTGATAACAGGTAAACCAAGTTTTTCGAAAAGGATCGGTCCAAGCTGTTTTGGTGAATTAAGATTGAATTCTTCACCCGCAAGCTCGTACACCTTCTGCTCGATTTCCGATAACCTGCCGCCAAGTTCTTCTTTCATTTCTTTGATGCGCTCTACATCAACCTGTACACCTAAATACTCCATCTCTCCAAGGATGCTGGCAAGCGGCATTTCCAGGTTACGGAATAAATCAAGCTGTTCGTTTTCCGAAAGCTTTGCTTCTGCTTCTGGCTTCAGCTGGTATATGACCATCGCTTTTCTGGCAAGATGCTCACTGAAGGCTTCCAAATCAGGCACCTTGATCTTCGCGCCTTTTCCGTAAACTTCTTCATCATATAAAACATCATTTTTTCCCAGACGATGTCCGATTGCTGGAATGTCATGATGATTCTCAGATGGATTGATCAAGTATGAAGCTAATAGCAAGTCGAAATCAGCATTTTCCAACGTAATTCCATGATGCAGCAAGGCCACGACAGATCGTTTTACATCAAAAACCCATTTTGCCTTCGTACTATCCTCCGCCCATGTTTTGAACACATCCGATTCGTATGCAACATTTGACGGAATGAAAAATGCTCCGTTTGCATTAGCCAGACCAAAGCCTTCAATTTGCGCTGTGTGGTAATTATCCGTCAGCATCTCGACAACCAATGCATCTTCTCCAGTGAACAGATCCTCGGTAATGTTATCTACGATCGTTACATCCAGCGGCTCAAGCTCTTGGGATACTTCCTCCGGTGCGCCTTCTTCGCCGAGCCTTCCAAGCAGGGACTGGAAGCCAAGATCTTTGAATATCGCACTTACAGCTGCAGGCTGAAAGCCCTCATAATTTATTTGATCCAGGCTCACTTCGATTGGTGCTTTCGTTTCAATTGTTGCAAGCTCACGGCTCATGAAGGCCGATTCTTTGTTATCCGTCAGCTTTTGCTTGATGCTTTTACCTGAAACATCATCCAGCTGTTCGTAAATGCGATCCAGCGTCTGGAACTGCTTTAGAAGTTTGACAGCCGTCTTTTGACCGACACCTGGAACCCCCGGTATATTATCGGAGCTATCGCCCATGAGCGCTTTCATATCAATAATCTGATCAGGTGTGACCTCCATGTTTTCCAATAGGAAGTCAGGTGTATAGGAATCGATTTCGCTGATACCTTTTCTCGTAAGCTGTATTGTCGTCTTATCACTGACAAGCTGCAATAAATCCTTGTCCCCGGAGATGACTTTAATCTCGAAGCCTTCTGCTTCTGCTTGCTTAGTCAATGTGCCGATGATATCGTCAGCTTCATATTGATTCAGCTGATAATGCTTGATCGAAAATGCATCCAATAGTTCTCGCAGCAGCGGGAATTGTTCCGATAATTCGGATGGTGTCTTCTGACGTCCGCCTTTGTATTCTTTATACGTTTCATGACGGAAAGTCGTCTTCCCTGCATCAAAGGCTACAAGCAAATGTGTTGGCTTTTCATTTTCTAAAATACGGAATAGCATTGTTGTGAATCCATAAATAGCATTCGTATGGATTCCTTTATCATTATTCAGCAGCGGAAGTGCAAAAAACGCACGATACGCGATGCTGTTTCCATCGATTAAAACTAATTTTTTCGTCATACACCAAACTCCTTTATCATCGTTCCTGTCTCTTTTCATTAGTTTACCATGTTTCCCCGCCGAAACAAAAAAGATCGTCCAGATGGACGACCTTAACCAAGAGCCTTTGGCAATCGAATAGAAAAAGTAGTTCCTTTGTTCACTTCACTGCTCACCGTTATCGCTCCGCCGTGCGCTTCGACGACGTGCTTAACGATTGCAAGACCAAGTCCGGTTCCGCCGGTATTACGGCTGCGCGCCTTATCAACGCGGTAAAAACGCTCAAAAATACGATCAAGCGAATCTTCCGGAATCCCCATACCAGTATCCGATATCTCTGTGAATACTGCATCATTGGTTTGGGTTACCTTCAGCTTCACCTTGCCGTTCGGCGGCGTATAGTTGACGGCATTATTCATCAAGTTGATAACAAGTTGCTTTAACCTGTCCTCGTCTCCTCGCATGATAACACTGTCAGGAAGCTCCAGTTCCACTTCGATTTGTTTATTGGATGCATGCTGCTCAATCATCGGCATGATTGCATCAACCATATACCGAAAATCAAGTCTCTCCATCCTTACTTGAAGTTCATCTTTCTCTAAACGAGAAAGCTCCAATAGATCTTTTACCAATGCTTGGAGACGCTGGCTTTCATTATTGATGATTGTGATAAAACGCTCCGTGAGTTCCTTATCATCCAATGCCCCATCTTCCAGCAGTGTTTCGGAAAAACCACGTATGGATGTGAGCGGCGTTTTTAGTTCATGCGACACATTGGCCACAAAGTCCTTCCGCATCTCCTCGACACGCTTCAAATCCGTAATCTCATAGAAAACGAGTACAGCACCTTTCAGATCGTAGGAATCATTGAAAATAGGTGCAGCGACAATCTCGAAAAAGCGCTTCTCTTTTTCCCGCTGCAAGGTGAAGGCATCACGAACCTTCTCTTCATAAAGGAAAGCCTCGGACACCACATGATGGATATTGGTTTGCGAAATCGTATCATGATACACATGACCGATATAATCCTTGTCCTTGCCTCCGAATACAGATAGGAACTTCCTGTTGACCAGGTGCACATATCCGCGTTCATCGACAAGCATCAAGCCGCTTTCCATATTGTCGATTACCGTTTCCAGCTGATCCTCCTGCATCTTCTCCAGGAGCTCCAGTTCATGCAGATTGCGGGCAATCTGGTTCACGGAGCGAATCAAGCGGCCGGCATCTCCATAGAAGTTTTCGTAATTCCTTGCTTTATAGTTTCCTTTTACCAGTTCCTCTGCCACTTCGGCTGTCATGGAAACAGGCTTGATATAGCGTTCCTGCAGCCGGTATAGTACTGAAATGATCAAAGCTGCGCCGATCAGCAGGGCGCTCCACAGAATGAACCACTCGGAAGTGATTTGCATAAGGATAAAACCGATTGCCGCAAAGATCAGCAAAATAAGCGATCCATAGACGGCAATCCCATAAGAACTGCGACGCATTATTGCGGCTCCTCCATTTTATAGCCCAAGCCGCGGATCGTCTTGATATAGACAGGATGTTTGGAATCAGGTTCGATCTTTTCACGCAAATGACTGATGTGTACATCCACGATACGCGTGTCCCCGACGAAGTCATAGTTCCAGACCGAGCTTAAAAGCTGATCCCGGGACATGACGCGCCCCTTGTTTTTTGAAAGATACAGTAATAGTTCAAATTCTTTACGAGTGAAGCTCAAAGATTCTCCATTGATGGACGCTTCATATTGATCAGGGAAAATGGACAAGCCGGCAATCTTGATTTCGCCGCTTTCCATATAATTATCACTTTTATTCGTGCGTCGCAAAATAGCTTTGATCCGAGCAACAACCTCTTTCGGACTGAAAGGCTTAGTCAGATAATCATCCGCACCAAGCTCAAGACCTAGTACCTTGTCCAGTTCCTCGTCACGTGCAGTTAGCATCAGAATCGGCGTATCAATCTGCTTTTGCCGCAGCTGCTTGCACACTTCTGTCCCATCCAGCTCTGGAAGCATTAGATCGAGAACGATCATATCATATGTATTCTGCAGAGCCTTCTGCAGTCCAGTCAACCCATCGAAGGCTGTTTCCGTTTCGAACCCAGCTCTTTCTATATTGAATTGCAGTAAGGTTACGATGGATTCTTCATCATCAACAATAAGTACTTTTTGTGCCATGGATACTAGCCCCCTCTATGCAACATCATACCGTTTTCCAACTGTAAAGTGAACCATGCCAATTCGCTTTCTCTGTTAAGAGTTTGTAAATATAAAAAAACCTATCCTTATAAAGGATAGGTTTTTTTTATTTATTGCAAGACAGTCATGACTTTTCTTACGGATTCAACGGATTTATCCAGCTGTGATTTCTCATCATCAGTAAGCTCAAGCTGGATGATATCTTCCAAGCCGTTTCCGCCGATGATCGTCGGTACGCCAAGGAATAGATCGTTGTAGCCATATTCACCTTCCAAGTAAGCAATGGAAGGAATGACACGGCGCTGATCTTTCAGGATAGCTTCCACCATCACGAGCAAGGATGCAGCCGGCGCATAATACGCACTTCCGTTACCTAGAAGGTTGACGATTTCACCGCCGCCTTTTCTTGTGCGTTCTACAATTGCATTGAGACGATCCTCCGGAATCAATGTCTCAAGCGGAATTCCGCCTGCATAAGAATAACGGATAAGCGGTACCATATCGTCTCCATGTCCGCCAAGGACGAAACCAGTGATATCCTTGATGGAAAGATTAAGCTCTTCTGCGACGAATGTACGGAAACGAGCTGTATCAAGGACACCGGACTGACCGATAACACGGTTCCGCGGGAATCCGGATGTTTTGTAAACTGTATATGTCATTGCATCAACCGGGTTGGTCAATACAACAATGATGCTTTCTGGAGAATACTTCACAACCTGCTCAGTAACAGATTTCATGATCTTGCTGTTTGTATTCACAAGATCATCGCGGCTCATACCAGGCTTACGAGCGATACCAGCAGTAATGACAACTACATCGGAATCCTTCGTGTCAGCATAGTCCGAAGTGCCTTTGACATGAGCATCGAAGCCCTGTACCGGAGATGCCTCCAGCATATCCAAGGCTTTACCCTTTGTTGGATCCTCCATGTCCGGAATGTCGACTAGTACGACATCCGCAAGCTCTTTCTGCGCGATCAGGAATGCTGTTGTAGCCCCTGTAAAACCACTGCCGATTACGGATACTTTTCTGCGTTTGATTGCCATGATGTTTCCTCCTTCGAGACATTAGTCCATATTTTTGATCAATTCATCACCGAATTCAGATGTCTTCACTTCTGTTGCGCCGTCCATCAAGCGTGCGAAATCATACGTAACAACTTTGGAAGCAATTGTTTTGTCCATAGCTTTTGTGATCAAATCTGCTGCTTCTCTCCAGCCAAGGTGCTCAAGCAGAAGCACTCCGGAAAGGATGACAGAAGATGGATTCACTTTATCCAAGCCTGCGTACTTCGGTGCAGTACCATGAGTCGCTTCAAAGATGGCATGGCCTGTTTCATAGTTGATATTCGCTCCAGGAGCGATACCAATACCGCCGACTTGAGCAGCAAGAGCATCAGAAATGTAGTCTCCATTCAAGTTCATCGTCGCTACTACATCAAATTCTGCAGGGCGAGTCAGGATTTGCTGAAGGAAGATATCTGCAATCGCATCTTTGATAACGATCTTGCCAGCTGCTTCCGCTTCCTGCTGTGCTTTGTCAGCAGCTTCACGGCCTTGCTCTTCGGCAATTTTATCATACTGCTGCCATGTGAATACTTTATCGCCGTATTCAGCTTCTGCCAGTTCGTAACCCCAGTTTTTGAAGGCGCCTTCGGTGAATTTCATGATGTTGCCCTTATGAACCAGTGTCACACTTTTTCTGTTTTCTTGGATTGCGTAGTCAATTGCTGCGCGCACCAGTCGCTGTGTTCCTTCTTCCGATACAGGCTTGATACCGATACCAGACGTTTCCGGGAAGCGAATTTTATGTACTCCCATTTCATTCTCAAGGAAATCGATGACTTTCTTCACTTCCGGTGAACCCTTTTGCCATTCGATACCAGCATAGATATCTTCCGTATTCTCGCGGAAAATCACCATATCCGTATCCTCTGGCTTCTTCACTGGTGAAGGTACACCTTTGAAGTAGCGGACCGGACGCAAGCAAGTAAACAAATCAAGCTCTTGTCTTAGCGCTACGTTCAATGAACGGATACCGCCGCCAACCGGCGTTGTCAATGGACCTTTGATAGCGATCTTGTATTCTCGGATCACATCAAGTGTTTCTTCCGGGAGCCATTCGCCTGTCTTGTCGAATGCTTTCTGACCTGCATACACTTCTTTCCATTCAATGGACTTTTCGCCTTTGTAAGCCTTATCTACAGCAGCCTCGAGTACACGGCTTGCGGCAGCCCAAATATCAGGACCTGTTCCATCTCCTTCAATGAAAGGGATGACCGGACGGTCTGGTACTTGCAGCGCTCCGTTAGTTACTGTGATTTTGTTTGCTTCAGCCATGTTCGATTCCTCCTAAATAAAATCTGATACTCTATCAGTTTAGCAAATTTTGGCCACTATGGTTGTAAAATTATTAGACTCTTTCTTCAACTGGTGTATACGTACGATGTGTTTCCCCGACATATTCTGCCCGCGGACGGATCAGGCGATTGTCTGCGTACTGTTCCAGGATGTGTGCGATCCAGCCTGAGAAACGGCTCACTGTGAAGATTGGTGTATAAAGATCATGATCGATCCCTAAGCTGTAATAGCAAGTAGCGGAATAGAAATCGACGTTAGCCGGAAGATTCTTTTCCCGCTTGACGATGTCTTCTACTTTTACGCTCATTTCATACCATTTCGTCTGCCCAGATCTCTCTGTCAGTTCACGTGACATTTCTTTCAGGAATTTTGCACGCGGGTCACCAGATTTATAGACACGGTGTCCCATACCCATGATTTTTTCTTTGTTTGCAAATTTCTTTTCCAGATATGCTTCCACATTTTCAATTTCCCCAATGTCGAACAGCATCTCCATAACTGCTTCATTTGCGCCTCCATGAAGCGGGCCTTTCAATGCTCCAATGGCAGCTGTAAGCCCTGAATACATATCAGACAATGTACCGACGCAGACACGCGCAGTAAATGTAGATGCATTCAATTCATGGTCAGCGTGAAGTACAAGTGCCTTATTCATCGCCTCAACCTCGATGTCACTTGGTTCCTTCTCGTTGAACATATACAGGAAATTCGCAGCATAGCTGTAATCCTCCCGCGGTGTTACTGGTTCCTGGCCGGAACGGATGCGAGAAAAAGCAGCAACCAGCGTTGCAATCTGCGCTTGGAGACGGATTGCCTTTTTAGCGTTCGCTTCTGGTGTATTCACTTCTGCATCCTCATCGTACAACCCAAGCAGTGAAACAGCAGTGCGAAGTGCCGCCATAGGATGAACCGCTTTCAAATCACAGGATTTCAAGTGGTCGATGACCGGTTCCGGAAGCTTTGCCTGCGCAGCCAATTCCCCTCTTAGCTGTGCAAGCTGCTCCTGTGTCGGCAGCTCATCATGCCATAACAAATAAATTACTTCCTCGAAACTGGAATTACTAGCAAGATCGTCAATGCTGTAGCCAGCATAAGTCAGCTGATCATCAATGATTGAGCTAATCTTTGATTCTGCCGCTACAACACCTTCAAGCCCCTTAACTACTGCCATGTTAATCTCTCCCCTTTAGTAAAAGTCAAATCCATAACATGTGTAATAAAAAATTCAAGTTGCTAGATATTTGAGTGAAGCACTTTCATTATAAACATAATATAGCTGTTTGTGAAATGAAAACGTTTTAATTTTTTTGTTTTCTTTATTATTAGAATAATATCAATTTTTCGTTATTTAGTAAATAGTCCAACAATCTGGAAGATCATATAAGCGATGCCGGCACCTATCAGAGGTCCAACTGCAACTCCGTTCAACAGCACAACAGCAAGGATTGTGCCTATCACAAGGGCCACTGTCACCTGCGGATCGGTGGACATCAGATTCACACCGTACTTTCCTAAAATCGCCACAAGAATACCTGCTGCCAATGCTACCCAGGCATAATATGATTTCACGCTTGCATATAAATCTTTAAAGCCGATTTCTCCGCTTGCGATTGGGACAAGTACTGCAATTGTCAGGACAGTGATTCCGATACTTAAACCTTTGGATGCAAGAAATGGGAACACTTTGTCATCCAGCTGCAGCACTTTGATGCCTAGCAATACGTATGCGGCGATTGTGATGGATTGGTTCTTTCCGATGATTCCTAATATAAGAATGATAACTAAAAATAATGATGAAGTGTTTAACAAATTCCTTTCCTCCAAACTTCTTCTTTACTATTAAAAGGATGTGAGCTCATGCAAATGGCAACACTCCACCAGCTGCTGCGGGTATGTATTGTCCTTGGATTGATTGCGGGCAGTATTACACTCATTCTGGTTGCCGCTCCTTATGTATATCCATTTATCATCTCTGTCATCCTTGCCGTTCTGATGAATCCTGCTATTCGCGTAATTGAGCGAAAAACAGCCTTGAACAGGACTGCAGCTGTTGCACTGATATTATTGATATTTTTAGGCTGCTGCGTAGCTGGTCTCGCACTGGCGGTAAATGAAATTGCCCAGGGTGCAGCGTATTTGGCTAAGACCGTTCCCGTACATTTCACTGATTTTGTAGGGTATGTACAAAAGCTGGCGGAACTTTATATTGTGCCATATTACGAACGATTGATGTCATTTCAGCAAGAATTGGATCCTGGCCAGCAAGAAGCATTGGATGAAAATCTGCAAGCTGTCATCCAGCATCTTTCAGCCACTCTCGGGGATGGCATTCAAGCTGCATTGGAAGCTGTACCTATGCTGCTCGGCAAAGCCCCGCTTTATATAAGCGTCTGTATATTTGCCTTGCTGGGCACTTTTTTCATCTGTAAAGATTGGGAAAAAATCATGCTATTTTTAAATCGTTTTCTGCCTGCCTTGCTGCTCTCCTCCGCGAAACAAGTTTTCAAAGGATTAAAAAAAGCATGTGTAGGATTCCTTAAAGCACAGGCTTTACTCTTGAGTTTGACATTTGTCATCATGTGCATCGGATTTGCCGTACTTCGTATCGAGCATCCGATTGCTACGGCTTTTTTTATCTCCCTGATTGATATCGTACCTTATCTTGGAACAGGAATTGTCTTCGTCCCTTGGATCCTCTACAGCTTTCTTACCGGAAACTTCACTATAACAATCGGGCTGGCAGTTCTTTATCTTGTAATCGTGCTGCAGCGGCAGCTCATGGAGCCCAATCTATTGTCTGTCCAGATTGGGCTGAATCCGTTAGCTACTCTAATTGCAGTCTTTGCTGGGTTCCAGCTGTTAGGCTTTATCGGCCTGCTTGCCGGCCCAGTTTTATTAGTCGTCCTCCATACGCTTTACCATACGGGTGTGCTGCGTATCCTCTGGCAATATATCAAATACGGCAAACAGGCTTAACGGCGGTAAACACGAATCGTATTTTTGGATATAAGCCGCATGAGCAATGCTTGCACCCAGTAACGAAGTCTTTTACGTGTAAACGGCAGTAAAAACAAAAGACCTACCAAATCACTGAAAAAGCCAGGAAGCAACAGCAGGAATCCGCCAATCAGAATGCACGTACCATTAAGAAGTTCATCCGTTGGCGGCTGGCCATTCTGCATTTGCTCCCTTGCCCTTTTATATGTCTGGATCCCCTCGCGGCGCGCCAACGCTACTCCAAGCAATCCTGTTGCCACGATAAGAAGGAAAAGCCATAGAAAACCAATTTCCATACCAGCCCAGATAAAAAACGTTATCTCTATAGCCGGGAACAAGATGAATAGAAAAAGTAACGCTTTTTTCATATACAACGCTCCATTACATCAGAATAATTCAAGTGTACCACGCCAAAAAAATTAAAAAAAGGAGAGGGTCTCATACCCTCTCCTAGTCTCTTATAACTTATAACTTATAGGACACTTGCATGACCGTCGTAGATATCACCTTTGGCTGCATCAACTGTTACTAGTGCACCATTAGAGATTTTAGTTGTTGCTTCCGCCACACCAACTACGACCGGGATACCAAGGCTTAAGCCGACAACCGCTGCGTGGGAAGTCAAACCGCCTTCTTCTACAATAAGACCGCCAGCTTTTTCGATGGCTGGCATCATGTCTTTATCTGTACCGTACGTTACAAGGATATCTCCCGCTTGAAGAAGACGCTGTGCTTCTTCTGCATCTTTTGCAACGACAGCTTTGCCGTATACACTGCCTTTACCGATGCCTTGGCCTTTAGCAAGGATATCACCGATAACATGTACTTTCATCAAGTTAGTTGTACCAGTTTCTCCCACAGGTACACCTGCAGCGATGATGATGCGGTCCCCGCGCTTGAACAAGTCAGTAGATAGTCCTGTGTCAACTGCAAGATCCAGCATATCATCCGTAGATTCTACACGTTCACCTGTAATTGCTTGTACACCCCATACAAGGGCAAGTCTGCGGTTTGTCGCCTCATCGAATGTAACAGCTACAATAGGAGCTTTCGGACGATATTTGGAAATCATCTTCGCAGTATAGCCGCTTGAAGTAGCTGTAACGATTGCGCTGACACTCAAGTTGATTGCAGTATGACCAACAGACTGGCTGATCGCATCAGTAATTGTCATGTCACTTGCTTTGGAGCGCTCGTCAAGAATTGCTTTATGATCTAGTGCAGTCTCAGCTTTACGAGCGATGTTATTCATCGTGCGCACAGCCTCGACAGGGTAGTTACCAGCAGCTGTTTCACCAGAAAGCATGATAGCGTCTGTACCATCGAAAATCGCATTCGCAACGTCAGATGCTTCTGCACGTGTCGGACGCGGGTTACGCTGCATGCTGTCAAGCATCTGTGTAGCAGTGATTACTGGTTTACCAGCGATGTTACATTGCTTGATCATTTCTTTTTGAGCCAAAGGCACATCTTCTGCCGGGATTTCAACGCCCAGGTCGCCACGCGCAACCATTAGACCGTCACTCACCTGCAAAATGGAATCCAGGTTATCGAAGCCTTCCTGGTTTTCGATTTTCGGGATGATTTGGATATGGCCTGCCTCATGCTTTTCAAGCAATTCACGGATTTCCAATACATCAGATGGGCGTCTTACGAAGGAAGCCGCGATGAAATCAATGCCTTGTTCGATTCCGAACTCGATGTCGCTTGCATCCTTGTCTGTGATACCTGGAAGGTTTACGCTGACACCTGGCACATTGACACCTTTTTTGTTTTTAAGCAATCCGGAGTTCAATGCTTTTGTTTTGATTTCGTTATTCGCTTTATCGATGTCCAGTACTTCCAATTCGATCAAGCCATCATCCAATAGAAACTTCGAGCCGACATGAACATCATTGATCAAGCCAGGATACGTTACAGAGAATCTCTCTTTGGTACCTTCAAGCTCAGTCATGCTGACAAAGATTTCGTCGCCTTTTTCAATGTTCGCTTCGCCGCCTTGCAAAACGCCGGTACGGATTTCTGGTCCTTTTGTATCCAAAAGGATAGCTACCGTTTTACCTGTGCGTTTTGATGCTTCACGGATATTCTTGATGCGGGCGCCATGCTCCTCGAAATCTCCATGGGAGAAGTTAAGGCGTGCGACATTCATACCTTCCTCGATAAGCTGAACTAGTGTTTCTACGGACTCAGAAGCTGGTCCAATTGTACATACGATTTTTGTTTTTCTCATTATGAGAATCCTCCTTCAGTAGTGCAACATCTATTAGATCGATAGTTCCTGGGATAGTTTATACATGTCCAGGTCGATTTCGTGTCTCTGGTCCAAAATTTCCAGAATGTCATGATCCACAAGTTTATTGTTTTGGATTCCTACCATGCGTCCGGATTTGCCATCAAGCAGAAGATCGACCGCGTGTGCGCCTAGACGGCTTGCAAGTACACGGTCATTTGCTGTAGGCGATCCGCCCCTTTGCACATGGCCCAAAATAGTTACCCGTGTATCCATATTCGTTGCTTCCTCGATGCGTTTGCCGAACTCAAAACCACTGCCGACCCCTTCTGCAACGATGATGATACTATGTTTCTTTCCACGTTCCTGTCCGCGCTTCAGCCGCTCGATGACGTCATTGAAGTCTGTCGGCTGTTCCGGGATCAAAATACTTTCCGCACCGTCTGCAAGACCTGCCCATAGGGCTATATCGCCTGCATGTCGGCCCATTACCTCTACTACATACGTACGCTCATGGCTCGTAGCCGTATCGCGCACTTTATCAATCGCTTCGATAACTGTGTTAAGTGCCGTATCAAAACCGATTGTAAAGTCAGTACCCGGAATATCGTTATCGATCGTTCCTGGTACACCGATGCATGGATAGCCTTTTTGCGTCAGCTTCTCTGCTCCGCGGAATGAACCGTCGCCGCCAATGACAACTAGTCCCTCGATGCCAAAGCGCTTCAATTGTTCAATACCCTTATTCTGTCCTTCATCTGTCTTGAATTCTTCACAGCGTGCAGTGTGGAGCACCGTCCCGCCGCGCTGAATGATATCGCCGACTGATCCAAGATCCAGCTGTTTGATATTTCCATCAATCAAACCTTGATAGCCGTTGTATATGCCATACACTTCCAAATCATGATAAATAGCCTTCCTTACGACTGAACGGATTGCCGCGTTCATGCCTGGAGAATCTCCTCCGCTTGTTAGAACACCTATCTTTTTCATGCGCTCACCTCTAAGCAATTTCGATTATAGAACTTTTATACCCTTTCAAAGATAATCCTTATCCAACTTATTATCAAATAAAAACATATAATTTTCTTATTAAAAAAAGTAAGGGAAAGAATTCCGCAAAAAAGCCTATGTAAATCGTTTACAGAAGCGGAAGATGAAGTCAATTGTACGAGTGCTTATTCAGCAAAGGAACCAATATTACTATATTTTTCCCATCTTTGTTCCAGTAATACTTGCTTGTCCAATTTTTCCAATTGGGAAAGATGTTCGGCAATAGCCTGATCCACAAGCTCTGCTTGAGCCGAGAGATCCCGATGAGCCCCTCCCCGGATTTCTGGAATGATGCCATCAACGACACCAAGCTCCTTCAAGTCAGGTGCAGTGATCTTAAGTTTTTCAGCTGCTTCTTTCGCTTTTCCGCCGTCTTTCCACAGGATGGAGGCTGCGCCTTCCGGTGAAATAACAGAGAAGGTGGAATTCTCCAGCATAAGCAAGCGATCACCGACACCAAGCGCC
This sequence comes from Terribacillus saccharophilus, assembly GCF_046592595.1. Taxonomy (GTDB): domain Bacteria; phylum Bacillota; class Bacilli; order Bacillales; family Amphibacillaceae; genus Terribacillus; species Terribacillus saccharophilus_C. The sequence continues at coordinate 336,935 of NZ_JAWVPF010000003.1, forward strand.
AATGCGCCACCGCTGCCGCCTTCTCCGATAACGATGCAAATAATCGGTACTTCGAATCCGGACATTTCCATTAAGTTGCGGGCAATTGCTTCGCTTTGTCCTCGTTCTTCTGCTGCTCGACCTGGGAAAGCACCCTTTGTATCGATGAAGCAAATGATCGGACGGCCGAATTTAGCAGCTTGCTGCATATGGCGTGCTGCTTTCCGGAAACCTTCCGGATGCGGCATACCAAAGTTACGGCGGATATTTTCTTTCGTTGATTTGCCGCGCTGATGTCCCACGATGGTTACCGGGCGACCTTTATACTTGGCGATACCTGCGACAATGGCAGCATCGTCACCGTAATAGCGATCACCATGGAACTCCAGGAAATCAGTGAAAAGCTGATCCACATAATCAAGTGTCGTCGGACGCTCTGCATGTCGTGCCATTTGTACTCGATCCCAAGGCTTCAGGTTCGTGTAAATATCATTCTCCAGCTTTTCCAGACGCGTCTCCAGCTTAACGATTTCTTCCGTCAAGTCGAGGTCGCTCTCTTTTGTGAAAGTCTTCAGCTCTGCAATTTTTTCACGCAGAGCGATGACTGGCTTCTCGAATTCCAATACTTGTTTCATGATACGTTTCCTCCTGCTTGATGAATATCGAGGATCGTGGTCAGATACTTTTTCATATCATGGCGATTGATAACATCATCCAGCTGGCCGTGCGCCAATAGGAACTCCGCAGTCTGGAAGTCCTCAGGAAGCTTCTCACGAATTGTTTCTTCCACAACACGTCTGCCGGCAAAACCGATTAGTGCGCCCGGCTCAGCAAAGTTATAGTCCCCTAGTGACGCAAAACTTGCAGAAACTCCGCCATATGTAGGATTGGTCATGACAGAAATCATCAGTCCGCCTGCATCACGGAAACGCTGTACAGCAGCAGATGTCTTAGCCATCTGCATAAGGCTCAAAGCGCCCTCCTGCATCCTGGCACCTCCAGATGCTGTGAAAATGATGAATGGAATGTTTTGTTTGCGTGCATTTTCAATTGCACGAGCAATCTTCTCTCCCGCAACAGAACCCATACTTGCCATCCGGAAACGAGAGTCCATGACAGCAAAGCTTGTGCGGAAACCATTGATTGTACCTTCACCGGTGACGACAGCTTCTTTTAATCCTGTCTTCAGCTGGTCTTTCTCCAATTTCTGCGTATAGCTTGGGAATCCGAGCGGATTGCCTGTTGTTAAGTCTGTATCATATTCCGTAAATGAACCTTCGTCGAACAAATTGTTAATTCGCTCATCAGAAGGCAATTGATGATGGTGGCCGCAGTTAGGGCACACATACAATTGCTTTCTCATCTCTTCTCGGTAGTAGATCTTTCCACAGTCCGAGCATTTGAGCATGAGTCCTTCAGGAATATCCTGCTTCGCCTCTTCACTAGGCTTGGAAGCATGTTTCTTCTTGCTAAAAAAATCTTTAAGCAAGGTAATTCCTCCTTTTGAACAAACGCATCTAACTATTTATTGTACCATCATTTCCATGAACGTGCGCGTTAAATTCAACTATGTAAATACATATAACCCGCGTCAGACAGACATTTTCCAACAATGGAAACGTCTGCCTGTGCAGGTTGGATGTCAGTCTTCGTCGATGATTGTAAGCTGACGCGTTTTCTCAGCCACTTCTTCCGGATCGACCGTGATGCGGTTGACGCCAGTATCCATTGCCGCTTTCGCTACTGCTTTGGCAACAGCTGGTGCAACGCGTGGATCGAATGGAGCCGGGATAACGTAGTCTTCGTTCAAGTCGCTTTCGTCGATTAGATCTGCAATCGCTCTAGCAGCTGCAATCTTCATTTCTTCATTAATGCCAGTTGCGCGAACATCAAGGGCACCACGGAAGATACCAGGGAAAGCAAGTACGTTGTTCACCTGGTTAGGGAAGTCAGAGCGGCCTGTACCGATTACACGGGCACCCGCTTCTTTTGCATCATCTGGAAGGATTTCCGGATCTGGGTTCGCCATTGCGAAGATGATTGGATCTTTCGCCATTGTGCGTACATCATCTTTAGACAATAGGTTAGCCAAAGATACACCGATGAACACATCAGCATCCTTGATCGCATCGGACAGGCTGCCTTCCTGACGGTCGCGGTTCGTGATTTTCGCTACGCGGTCCTTCATTTTGTTCATGCCTTCCGGACGGCCTTCGTAGATCATCCCTTTGGAATCACACATGATCACGTTGTTTACGCCAAGGCTGTGCAGCAATTCGATGATTGCGATACCTGCAGCACCAGCGCCGTTTGCGACAACTTTGATGTTATCGAAACTTTTGCCAACCAATTTCAATGCATTCAGCAAACCAGCAACCGTTACGATCGCAGTACCATGCTGATCATCGTGGAATACTGGAATATCCGTTTCTGCTTTCAAACGCTCCTCGATTTCGAAGCAGCGAGGAGCGGAAATATCCTCCAAGTTCACACCGCCGAATGTTGGTGCCATTAATTTAACAGTGCGAACGATTTCGTCCACATCGTTTGTATCGAGTACGATAGGGAAGCTGTCCACACCTGCGAAGCTTTGGAATAGGACAGATTTTCCTTCCATTACCGGCAGAGATGCTTCCGGACCGATGTTTCCAAGGCCAAGTACAGCAGAGCCGTCACTGACAACCGCAACCATGTTGCCTTTCATCGTGTATTCGTAGACGTCATCCTTGTTTTGGTGGATCTCTTTACAAGGCTCAGCTACACCAGGGGAATAAGCAAGACTCAAATCCGTTGCATTACGGACAGGGATCTTTGACTTCATTGTCAGTTTCCCTTTATTTTCACGGTGTATTTTCAGTGCATCTTCTCTTAAGTTGGACATATTTTATCATCCTTTTTGTAATTTATAGCATGACGGTCGGTACAGACGACTATACATTATAGGCATATCACACCATGGTGTAAAGAAAGTCGTATCATCATTGCCCCGACACGGCAACGTTTTCTTTCCCGAAATGTTTCCTTAACATACCCAGGCTTTTCTGGTTTAGCTCGAGGTGATACGAACCGGACAGCTGATAGCTTTTCCGTGTTTCCTTGTGTACAACGATGACAGGTACGTTTCCAGGATACTGTGCGGCACATTCCCGGACAATATCGAGGACTTCTGCTTCCGCAATCGTATCATAACGAATAAAGAGCCGTTCTTTACTCGGTTCAAGCTTGTCTTCCTGGAAAAGTTGCGCCTCTTGCAGAATAAGCTGCCTTTCCCCATTCCTTTCCTCGATCTTACCAACAAGATCGAGCAGTGTTTCCTCTTCCAGAAAACGGCCAATTTGACGATGCAAATCCGGAAATACGACAGCTTCAACTTCTCCTGTCTCGTCTCCGAGTGTCAAGAATGCCATGGGCTGTCCCTTTTTCGTCCGGATCGTTCGCTGCTGGAGCACAACAGCAGCTAGCCGTACCTGCTCCTTAGCTGGCAATGCCTCAAGCTGCTGCACTGCGATATAACCGCTGCTGCGGAGATCACCCCGATAGCTTGCGAGCGGATGACTGGAAATATACAATCCAAGCACTTCTTTTTCGTACTTCAAAATGGCCATCGATGAAAATGGCTCCTGCTTTTCATAAGTGGCTTCGAATTCGACTTCTCCCAACAGCGACGGCTGATCGTATAATTCCCTGAACAATTCTGCCTGCTCTATCGCCTTATCTATTGTAGCCAACACTGCAGCTCGGTTATCATGCAAGCTATCGAATGTGCCGGCTAAGATGAGCTGCTCCAATGCAGATTTACTGATGGACACCCGGATGCAAAAATCGAAGAGATGCTTGAATGGTCCATCTTTCCGTGCATCGATAATTGCCCGGACCACTTGGGCACCAATACCTTTGATGGTCAGCAGTCCCATACGTATATTTCTGTTTTCTACTGTATACTTGCCGAAACTTTTATTGATGCTGGGAGCTGATACCCTGATTCCGCTGTCAGCTGCTTCACGGATATATTGCCGAATCTTATCTGGCTGATTCGCTGCACCGCTCATCAATTCAGCAAAAAAGTTTGCAGGAAAATGCGCTTTTAAGTATGCCAGCTGATACGCAAGATAGCTGTATGCGACTGCATGGCTGCGGTTGAATCCGTAGTTGGCGAATTTCACGATCCAGGAAAATACTTCCTTGGCAGTATCGGTGCTGTAGCCCTTTTCTATACAGCCGGAAAGAAAGCGGCTTTCTTCTTTTTCAAGTACCCCGGCATCTTTCTTACTGACAGCCCGGCGCAGCAGATCTGCTTCCCCTAGCTTGTATCCTGCCATGGATGCTGCTATTTGCATGATTTGTTCCTGGTAGACGAGTACACCATAAGTCTTCTCCAAAATTGGCGCAAGCTTCGCATGCGGGTAGCTGACCGCTTCCTCTCCGTGTTTACGACGGACAAAGACAGGAATATAACTCATCGGACCTGGTCGGTACAAGGCATTGACGGCAACAATATCTTCAAAGGATGATGGCTTCAGCTGCCGCAGTACTTGCTTCATACCGCTTGATTCAAATTGGAACACACCATTCGTGCGTCCTTCCCGGAATAAACGGAAGGTTGCTTCGTCATCCAGCGGAATAGTTTCTATATCAGGTTTCTTTGGCAAGCTGTTCAAAATATGGTCCATCAAGGTCAGATTGCGCAACCCAAGGAAATCCATTTTCAACAGACCAAGCTGTTCCAGCTCTTTCATGGCAAATTGGGTCAACGCTACCTCATCGTGTCCTGAAGCGAGCGGAACAGTTTTCACAAGTGGATCGGCACTGATGACAATACCAGCTGCATGCGTCGATGCATGACGCGGCAGCCCCTCCAGCTTGACGCCGATTCGGAATAAGCGCTTCAGCTGCTCTGATTCTTTCACATAGGCAGTCAGTTCTTCTGAAGCCTTTAAGCCTGCAGACAAAGATGCTGCGTTATTGGGAATCATCTTAAGCAAATAGGCAGCGTCCGCCTGTGGTATTTCCATCGTCTTGATCAGCTCCCGCAAAAGGGAACGGGCCGCAAAGGTACCAAACGTAATGATTTGCGCTACGTGGTCTGCACCGTATTTATTTTTTACATAGCGGATGACCTCATCCCGGCGATAATCCGAGAAGTCAATATCAATATCAGGCATCGAGATCCGTTCCGGATTAAGGAAACGCTCAAACAAAAGACCGTACGACAACGGATCCACCGCTGTAATGCCCAGCACATAGGCAACCAGTGAGCCAGCGGCCGATCCGCGGCCAGGACCTACACGGATGCCGTTTTCCTTGGCATAACGGACAAAATCCCAAACGATGAGGAAATAATCACTAAAGCCCATTTCCTTGATGACATTCAGCTCATATGTCAATCGTTCCTTAGCTTCCTTGCTATCCCCGTATAGCTCCTGAAGCCGTTTGCTGCATATCTGACTCAAATATGCATCAGCTTGTCCTTCCTGAGGAACTGGATATGAAGGTAAATGACGGCCGCCAAGCTGCAGCTGAATCGTACAGCGTTCAGCAATGGAACCAGCCTCAGCCAATGCCTCCTGCCACAATACACTATCCGATAGACGCTCCATTTCTGCTACTGTACGCAAATGATGCGCCGGCTGCGCATCATGCACAATCGGCTCCCATGTTGCTCCTTCTTCAATTGCAAGCAGACAATGATATGCATCCATATCCTCTTCCTGCACGTATCGCACATCTCCTGTGGCCGCAAATCGGAGACCATACTGCTGCTTCCAATTGGTCAAGGTCTGATCATCCAAGTAACGCACTTCTTCCGGAGTCAGACCAGCATACAGCCGCTCACCAAATATTGCCCTCCAAGGGTCGATTTGAAGCTGTATCAATGTGTGCGTCGGAATGATTGCAATGACTCCATTCGTATATTCATCCAATGATGAAATCGGTAAATAAGTTGTATCATTCGTTTGTAGGTATGTACTTAGTTCTGCCAGCTGCTGATATCCAGTATCATTTTCCGCCAGCAATAGAACTTTCGTCATTTGCCCTTCCGCCTCGACCGGGACATGGATGCCGATAATCGGTTTTATGCCCGCCTCCAAACAAGCATGATAAAACGGTACAACACCGTACATTACCACGTCATCTGTCAGCGCCAAGGCTTCAAATCCTGCTTCTTTGGCTTTTTTCACTAATTGAGGAATTTTAATTGTACTCTGATAGAAGCTATAGCTGCTTCTGATTTGCAGATGCGAGAACTCCATACACCATTACCGTCCTTTTTTACACTCTCTCCATTATATACGAAATCTTGCAGACATTGAAATGACTAACATAACTTGTCCGTTGCTGCCATAGGGTAGAAAAAGACTATGAAAAGGAGTTTCAGCATGGAAGAACGAGTTATCATTTCAATGATGCATTGTTATTTCATTGCACTCGGCGTTATGATCGGGGGCTGTTTCATCGGGAGTATTGGAGCTTTTGCTACAGGCGAACCGCCACTTACCGCCATCAAGCGCATTTCCAGCGGCATTCGGATTTGGGCCATCATTGCGGCAATCGGCGGTACATTCGATGCTATTACCAATTTTGAAAAAGGCATCTATCAAGGAGCGACTTTTGATGTAATCAAACAAATTCTTATCATCATCGCAGCGATGGGAGGAGTAAAAACGGCCCTCTTGATCATCGGATGGTTCATACAGGAGGATGTTTCCTGATGCATATACCGCCGATTTATAAGCAGACAGGATGGCAGCGCTTCTTAGTTGGATTTTTCCTTGGCGGTATTATTTCTTATTTTGTCTATCTGTTCATGTATGGAACGCTGTTTGAGGATTGGGTAAAGGAAAAAGTAGAAATGGAAGGTACGATACACGATTTGGAACGGGATATAGAAGTTTTGAAGGACAATAATGAAGAAATGAATGAACTGCAGCAGGAAGGTCTTCTTATTGATGAAATCACGGTTGCTATTGAAACAGATGACAGCCTGGAGCTGGACAAACTGATTGAGCACGAACTGAAGGAAGCGATAAAGGAGGAAGCACGCCACATGATTGGCCGCAGTGTGAATGGAGCAGTGCAGAGCACCCCTTTGCTGCTTGGTGCGATTGAGAATAAAGTCTATGAGCTGGATGGGTTTCGGTATAAAGTCGCTGTCAAGCAGCTGATCATTTCCGAGATCCTCTACTTGACAGTGACAGTTGAGACAGACACTTAATTCGATTCAAACTGACGGCAGATATCTTGTAATTCACGTTCGAGTCTGGCAGCTTCATCCCAGCTGTCTACCGTGGCTCCAGATGCAAAGGCATGGCCGCCACCATTGTATTTCCCGGCTAAACCATTGATTACAGGTCCTTTCGACCGGATTCGCACGCGAATCTGTTCTTCCTCTTCAACGAAAAAGAGCCATGCTTTGACTCCTTCGATGCTGGCAATTGTGCCCACAAGCTGACTTGTCTCCAAAGACGTCACTCGATAGGATGCAAGGATATCCTTCGTAATACGGATTGCGCAGACACCAGTTTCGTGCAGTTCGAGCTGCTGTAAGATGTACCCCTGGAGTCTGGCCACATCGAGTCTTGATGCATATAGTTTTTCATACAGAACAGTCCGGTCAAATGGATACTTAATCAATTCGCCTGCATAGTGGAATGTTTTCTCACTTGTTGACGGGAAAAGAAAACGTCCCGTATCACCGACAATTCCAGCATACAACAACATGGCACCCCGAGTCGTCAGCTGAAGCTCTGGATGCGCTGCATATAGTTCATAAATCATTTCACTTGTCGAACTGGCTGTCGGAACTACCCATTGTATGTCACCATATTGATCCACTTCCGGATGATGATCGATTTTAATTATTTCTTTGGCCAGCTTATATCGCTGATCAGAAATACGAGGCTGATTGGCAGCATCACAAATAATGACTAGCGCTTGCTCGAATACGCTGTCAGCTATCGTATCCATCTCGGCCAGGAATGTCAGCGATGGATCCGCATCACCTACCACCCAAACCTGCTTATCTGGAAATGACGCTTTTATAATTTCACTCAATCCGACTTGTGAGCCGTACGCATCCGGATCCGGACGAACATGGCGTTGTATGATGATTGTTTCATATTCTCTGATTCTTTCCAGGATTTTATCGTGCATCATATCCCCCTCTATGTATCTGCCTCAGCGATCCAGCAATTGTGCCATAAGCAGCGCTTTTGCGACTAACGTTTTCTTGTTACTATACACTTCCACGTCCATTTTCGCCAGTTTACGTCCAACCTCCAAAATACGCGGCTTGATCAGGATCGTACTGTCCAACTGGATGGGGCGCAGGAAATAGACGGATATGTTATCAACTACCATATCCCCCTTCTTCATTTTCCGGACGAAACGACGGCTTGCTTCCGTAACGAACGTTGTCAGAACCCCGGTAGAAAGACTGCCAAGCTGATTCGTCATTTGCGGAGTCACTTTTCCTTCAAATACGATGTCCGGCGCTTCATCTTCCAGTAAATCGATCTCCCTTGTAACCAGATCTTCAATTGTTTCACCAATTTGCGGCTGCAGCTGGATTTGCTGAAGCGCTTTAAGGACATCCTGTCTGGAAATCAATCCCTGCAGTTTATGCTGCTGATCGACAACCGGAATAATTTCTATACCTTCCCAAACCATCATATGCGCAGCATATGCAAGCGTCGTATGCTTCTGAACAGTAAGCGGATTCTTTGTCATGGCTTTCACAACTGACAGCTGTCTGTCTTTATTGATGATATCCTTCGAGGTGACCATTCCAGTCACCTTCTGTGCAGCATTCGTTACCGGATAACGTGTATGTGTTGTTTCCGCATTGAATGTATACCATCTTTCGAGCGTATCCGATTCCTCTAAATGATATGTATGCTGTAATGGTGTGTAAATATCCTCGACAACGATTATCTCTTTCTTGATCATTTGGTCATAAATTGCCCGGTTGATCAGTTCCGCTACTGTAAATGTATCGTAGCTCGTGGAGATGACAGGAAGCTCCTTTTCATCTGCCAGCCGCTTGATCCGGTCATCTGTGTCGAATCCGCCAGTGATAAGCACAGCTGCCCCTTCCTTGATTGCCAGTTCATGCGCTTCAATTCGGTTACCAACGATGAGCAGCGCATCCTTTTGCGTATAGCGCATCATAGCATCAAGTTCCATCGCCCCAATCACAAATTTATTGAGCGTTTTATGCAAGCCGTCACGGCCCCCAAGCACTTGCCCATCCACGATACCGATAATCTCCGCGAAAGATAAACGATCGAAATTATCCTTGATCTTTGTTTCAATCCTTACAGTACCAACACGTTCGATCGTACTGACCAGCCCTTTATTTTCTGCCTCTTTGATAGCACGGTATGCCGTTCCTTCACTTACATTCAATTCCTTGGCGATTGCACGCACAGAAATCTTCCCGCCAACCGGAAGATTCTCAATATATTTAATGATTTGATCGTGTTTAGTCGACATTCCTTCACCATGCCCTCATCTGTACTAGTCTTTATTTATCTATTGTTATTGTACAGTTTTTAGTTGAAGGTTTCAATTTCTGAAGAAAAATTGCTGTTTATCCTGAAAAATCGTATTCTAATTTCATTCAAATTACTATAACAGTCAAAAACAGCATCCTGTGACAGGATGCTGTTTTCTTTAGATTGTAATAGATTGGCCAGGTTCCAAGTGGACACCTTCACCAGGTTTCACTTTTTCTGCAAATGCTGCACCGTCTTGTTCGACTAATGGGAAAGTGTTGTAATGAATCGGAATGACACGTTTTGCTTTCACCCACTCAGCAGCAATCAATGCATCTTCAGGGCCCATCGTAAAATTATCACCGATTGGAAGCAAAGCAACGTCGATAGAGTTCATATCTCCGATAAGTTTCAAATCAGAGAATAAACCTGTGTCGCCTGCATGGTAGATTGTCTTGCCTTCTGCAGTGAACAGAATTCCCGCCGGCATCCCCATATAGTGCGTTCCATCTTCATCCGTTATGGAGCTGCTGTGAAACGCCTGCGTCAGTTTTACACGTCCAAATTCGAATTCATGAGCACCTCCGATACCCATTGGATGTGTTTTCAAACCTTTGCCTTCCAAGTAGACAGCCAATTCATTTGGTGCTACTACAAGTGCACCAGTACGTTTCGCGATCGAAATAGTATCTCCAACATGGTCATTATGGCCATGTGTCAGCAGGATCACATCTGGCTGAACATCATCTGCATTTAAATCACATGTACCGTTTCCAGTGATGAACGGGTCAATCAATATTGTATGTTTTTCTGTCACAATCTGTACAACAGCTTGTCCGTGGAATGAGATTTTCACGTTTATAACCCCTTTTCATTTTTTCGCATCTAGTTTACCACAGTTGTATACGGAAGAAACGCAATACGTTTTTTGTTATACTTGGGGAAAAGGAGGTTTTACCATGCAACATAGAATCGATACATTATTACACCAACTAAAAGGTGCCCAGGCTGACAGCGTGTTCATCACCTCCATGGAAAACGTGTATTATGTGAGTAACTATTATACGGATCCGCATGAACGGCTAGTAGCAGTATTTGCTGATCAAAAGGATGCACCATTGCTTATCTTGCCGGCAATGGAAAAAGAAGATGCACTTCAAGCCGGCTGGAAAGAAGAAATGCTTACATACCATGACCATGAGGATGTTTGGCAGCTTTTCAAGAATCATTTGAAGGAACGAGGCCGCATTCCAGCTTCCATGGGGATTGAAAAGGACCATATGTCCGTATTGCGGTTGGAATTGCTGAAGCATATTCTGCCAGATACAGCGTTCCCGAATGCGACGGAACTGCTGCAGGATCTGCGGAACATCAAAGATAAAAAAGAATATACTTTGTTGAAACAAGCAGCAGTACTTGCTGATCTTGGCGTCAAGAAGGGCATTGAGGCTATTGCAGCAGGGAAAAGTGAGTTGCAGATCGTAGCGGAGCTTGAATATGCACTGAAGCAAGAAGGCGTGAGGAGCATGTCATTTGCTACGACCGTTTTGTCCGGTGCAAAGACTGCTTCACCACACGGAACCCCTGACGGCAAACAGATTGCACCTGGAGATCTGGTTCTATTTGATTTAGGTGTCATCTTTGAAGGCTACTGCTCAGATATTACGCGGACTGTCGCTTATAAGCATGTGACAGCTGATCAGCAGCATATCCATGATACAGTACGAATCGCGCTCGAAAAAGCGACAGCAGCATCGAAAGCAGGAACGGCAATCGCAGAAATCGATAGAGCTGCTCGCGGCCATATCGAACAGGCTGGCTATGGTGAGTATTTCACGCATCGAGTCGGCCACGGTTTAGGAATCGGCATACATGAGTTCCCGTCATTATCCAGCAACAACACACAAGCAATGCAGGAAGGTATGTGCTACACAATCGAGCCTGGTATTTATTTGCCCGGCGTCGGCGGAGTACGCATCGAGGATGATATTTTCCTTACAAAGAATGGTCCTGATGTTCTTACTGCTTATCCACGTGATCTGCAAATCATCGGTTAACAGAAAACGAGCATCTGCCCAAAAGCAGATGCTCGTTTTTCTTTATCGCTGCAGCAGTTTATCAGCTGCTTCAAACGTCAAATCATGGGCCTCCGCAACGGCTTGATATGTCACATAGCCATCCAATGTGTTAATTCCTTTTGCCAGCGATCGATTATCCAGACAAGCTTGCTGGTATCCTTTATTCGCAAGCTGCAGTGCATAAGGAACCGTCACATTTGTGAGTCCGATTGTTGAAGTGCGCGGTACGGCACCCGGCATATTTGCAACTGCGTAATGCAGTACATCATGCTTCGTATATGTCGGATTATCATGCGTGGTAATTTTATCGGAAGTTGCAAATATACCTCCCTGATCAATTGCAACATCGACAACGACAGATCCGGGCTTCATGCTGCTGATCATCTCTTCTGTTACCAGCTTAGGTGCTTTTGCACCTGGAATAAGGACAGCTCCAATAACCAAATCGGATTCTTTTACCGCCTCCGCAATATTCAGCGGGTTGGAGACAACCGTATTAATCGAGCTGCCAAATAAATCGTCAAGTTCTCTCAGACGCTGCGGACTCAAATCAACTATCGTTACATCAGCTCCAAGACCTACCGCAATTTTCGCTGCATTCGTACCAACGACGCCACCGCCGATAATGGTGACTTTTCCTCGCTTCACACCTGGTATGCCAGACATTAAAATACCGCTTCCACCATAAGGCTTTTCCAGAAATTGCGCACCGATTTGGGATGCCATACGACCGGCAACTTCACTCATCGGAGTAAGAAGCGGCAAGGAACGATCGTCCAACTGAACTGTTTCATAAGCGATTCCGACGACCTTCTTCTCAATCAAGGCATTTGTCAGGGAATTTTCCGCCGCGAGGTGCAGATATGTGAAAAGAATAAGTCCTTCGTAGAAATAATTGTATTCTTCCGGAAGCGGCTCTTTGACTTTCATTACCATTTCTTTACTCCAGGCATCTGCTGCAGTCGGCACAATAACTGCACCAGCCTGTTCATATTGTTCATCTGTAAAGCCTGATCCAAGACCAGCTCCAGTCTCAATGAACACATCATGCCCTGCTTCATGCAAAAGCGTCACGCCAGATGGTGCCATAGCAACACGGTTTTCATTATTCTTTATTTCCTTCGGTACCCCAATTCTCATTCTGCATGCCTCCATTTCGTATGTAACAAGACTTGCTTTCGTCCCCAGTATACCATTGTTTCTTCCCATGGAAATGCAAAAAAAGCCAGCCCCTTCAGGTTTGGGACCAGCTTTTTGTGCTAAATTATTTTGTTACAGTTTCAGAAAGACGAACTGTGTCTCTTGCAATCATAACTTCCTCATTTGTAGGGATAACAATTACCTTCACCGGAGAGTGCGGATAAGTTAGGAATTGTTCTTTCCCGCGAACATTATTCAAAGATGGATCATAATAAACACCCATGAATTCCAAACCTTTAAGGACACGTTCACGAACAGTTGTGCTATTTTCACCAACACCAGCAGTGAAGATGATCGCATCCACTCCGCTCATACGTGCAGCGTAAGAACCAAGGTATTTGTGAATTCTTTCTGCAAATACATCAAGCGCAAGCTCAGCACGCTCATCGCCTGCTTCAGATTTGCTTTCGATGTCACGCAAATCACTGGAGAAACCAGATAGCGCAAGCATTCCGCTTTCTTTGTTCAATACATGCAATACTTCATCAGCAGTTTTGCCTGTTTTACGCATGATGAATGGAATAAGTGCAGGGTCGATGTTACCAGAACGCGTACCCATTGTAACACCAGCAAGTGGTGTGAAGCCCATGGATGTGTCAACTGATTTTCCGCCTTCGATAGCAGCAATACTTGCTCCGTTACCTAAGTGGCAGGAGATCAAGCGAAGCTGTTCGACTGGACGGTCCATCAATTCAGCTGCTCGCTGGGATACGTACTTATGGCTTGTTCCGTGGAAGCCATATTTACGGATTCCGTATTTTTCATAATAATCATATGGAAGACTGTATAGATAAGACTCAGGCGGCATTGTCTGATGGAAAGCTGTATCGAAAACAGCTACTGCCGGGATATTTGGCAGGATTTCCTTGAATGCACGGATTCCTGTTAAGTTTGCTGGGTTGTGTAATGGTGCCAGCTCGGATACTTCTGCAATCTCTTCCATCACTTGATCTGTGATCAGAACAGAGTCACTGAATTTTTCTCCGCCATGTACAACACGGTGACCAACGCCGTCAATTTCATCCAATGAAGAAATGACACCTGTTGAAGTCAGCTTTTCAAGCAACATTTTTACTGCTTCTTCATGATTTTCAATATCTTTAGTTGTTTCATCTTTTTCACCATTGAATTTGATAGTGAAGATGGAATCATTCAGTCCGATACGTTCTACGAGACCCACTGCCTTTACGTCTTCCTCAGGCATGTGGATTAGCTGGAATTTTAGTGAAGAACTACCAGCGTTGATTGCTAAAATATTACTCAACATGTTCAGCCCCTTGTAAACTTTTACGTACTTTCCTATTTTACCTGTCTCGACAAGCTCATTGCAAGATATGTCGAGGACTTGTTTTAGTTTTCATTAATTTTTTTAGTTTTTTAAACCGGATAGCTCATTATCGAACCAATCATTGATCTGTTTCAGAACATTTGCCATTGCATTTGGATTCTTAAAGGAAGGCAGCTGTACGAGCAATGCCTGCTTCGGTGCTGTAGTTAGCGTCCCCTTTTTCTGCAAAATCAAAACACTTTTCGCCTGTGATTCATTTTTGAACATGCTATCTGGGAATTGAAGTAATCCGACGATATGCGCATGCTGCTGCAGGTACGTATGTAGCGTGCGGGCTTGGTCGCTTTCAAAAAGGAAGTTCGGCACGACGAATAGCAGATAACCGCCTTCTTTTGTATAATGTAAACTTTGCTCAATAAACAGATGGTGGGAATAAGAATGACCCTCTTCTGCCTTAAGTTCGAATTGTGCAGCTTGAATATCATCAGGATAATATCCGACTGGCAAATCACTCACGACAAGATCGACCGGTTCCAGAAGAAACGGGCGCAGGCTGTCTTGATGGAAAAACTCAATTTGCCTTTCCTGCATATTGGCATTCATCACCGCAAGCTGGATCAAAGTCGGATCCACATCACTGCCGTATGCATGTGCGGTTTGCTCAACTTGGTTCAAAACTGCCGTAAGCAGATTACCAGTACCAACTGCTGGGTCGAAAATGCGGAATTCTTCATTTTTCCCAACAAGTTTATTCGTTAAGTATCCAATAAGCATCGCAACGGTATCAGGTGTGAGCATATGCTGCTGCTGGGTAGCACCTTTCATGCCTTTGAGGATGGACAGCTGGATACCTTTACGGATTTCTTCCTTTTGGTAGCTCTGTTCATCGAACACAGCTGCATGCTTATCCAGCTGCTGTTTCAATAATGGCTGTTCAGTTATTTCTGATTCGCGATCCAATATATATTCCATTGCTGCACTAAGTGCATCAAGATAAGGTATGTTTTCACGTGTTTCCAATGCTTCGGCCATTTGGTCAAGTGCTTGGTAAACTTTTTCGACATTCTGTTGTTCCACGTATCTTTTCCTCCATTTCTCTGCATCTGCCTTATTGTATCAAAAGCAGCCGACAGAAGCGAGAACAGGCTCTGCTGCAAGCAAAAAGCCCAGCCTAGGCTGAGCTTTGCTCTTTATCCGAAGAAATGCATCAATGCTGTTGCACCGATAACTGTAGCAGCACCACCAAGACGAGTGGAGATCTGCGCGAATGGCATCAATGCCATACGACCGGAAGCAGAAAGGATCGCAACGTCACCAGTACCGCCAAGACCACTGTGGCAAGCCGTAACGATACAAGCTTCAACAGGATACATATTCATCAATTTACCTACAAAGTAACCAGTTGCAGCCATTGCGATAACAACAGACGCACAAGTTACTGCGAATCCGATTGTGAAGACACTTGCTACATCCTCAAGCGGAATGAAGACAATACCCAGACCGACCATCAAAGGCCATGTGAAAGCAGTGGACACGAATTTGTACAACTGCTGTGCTCCTGTTTGAAGTTTAGCAGGCAGCAAGTTACCAGACTTGATGATTGTTGCGGCAATGATCATGATGATTGCGCCGGATAGTGTGAAACCAGCCACAACATGGATCCAATGCTCGACAACTCGTCCAAGAACGAACAAACTCATTGCAACAAGGAGACCTGCTCCCATCAAACTGAAATCAATTGCTTTATTTGTGTTTTCTTTTGCGGCTTCCAGTACTTTATCGCCCTTGTTGGAGCGAACTAGTTTATCATGTCCAGCAAGCTCAGGACGTTTTTCACCAAGTTTTTTCATTAGACCTGCGATGATGATGGCACATACGTTACCGATAATGGCAGCTGGAACCAATTGAGAAATATAAGTCGAAGCATCTCCCCCAAGAACACCTGCATAACCTGCAGACAGTGGAAGTATACCTTCTCCGATACCACCAGCGATAATCGGAACAACGATGTAGAAGAAAGTATGATGTGCACTGTAACCGAATAGCATACCTACTAAAGTACCTACTGTCACCGCAGCAATCGTACCTGTCACCAATGGGATGAACATACGGATGAAGCCTTGGATAAGGACTGTCCGGTTCATACCAAGAATACTACCTACAACCAAACACGCAATGTAGAAGTAAAGGAAGTTGGATCCATCTGATGTCATCAGCTGATCGACAGCTTCCAAAGTGGATGAACTCAATGAGTCAAAGAACACGAGCATGGACGGAACGAACAAAGATAAAATTGCTGGTCCTCCGATGCTGTTGAAGTAAGGTATGCGCTGACCGATATCCCCTAGCAGCACACCTAGTACCATGATGACTGCAAAGCCGCCGATCATGTCAGTTGGCAATTGGTTAGTGTAAGCAGCAATAAGAACGATGATTGCTAATACGATATACACCGGAAGCGGCATAACACCGACTTTCCATTCCATAATTTTGTTAAAGCCTGATGGCTTTTGGTTGTTGGATTGTGGATCGCTTGTATGCGATTTCATTTCCATAGTAATGCACCCCCTAAGTAGATACGACTATTCTAATTTAACCAAAATTAACTGTGTTATTTTTTAACTAAACTAAATATAATATAACTTTTGTAATTAAAAAACGACGTCTGTGTTTTCTTAGAATGCCTTATAAATCCAGAGCATATTCCTGCCTTTTCTGACCAGGGTTTATAGCATACAAGCAATAATACCGGAATATAATAGCGCGATACCAGTCAGATAGGAGGGTGCTGATGATGAAGGCAATAACGACACGGAATTACGGTTCCCCTTCTGTACTCCAAGCGGAGGAAGTTCCTGATACAGTGCCGAAAGACGATGAGCTGCTTATACAAGTACACGCCGCCTCACTTAACCAAGCCAATCTAGTTCTGCTCAAGGGCAAACCCTTTCTCGCACGGTTTGCTTATGGGGTACTTAAACCAAAGCATAAAATTCCCGGAAGCGATATGTCAGGTGTCGTAAAGGCCGCAGGGAAACAAGTAACACGCTTCAAACCAGGCGATGAAGTATATGCTGATTTATCCAACTATGGGTTTGGATCTTTGGCCGAATATGTTGCTGTTCCAGAAAAGGCACTTGCCATGAAGCCGGCCAACCTTTCCCACCTTCAAGCCGCAGCCGTTCCTTTAGCTTCTTTAACTGCATTACAAGCGCTCCGGGATGCAGTCCATTTACAGCCCGGACAACGCATCATGATTTATGGTTCATCAGGAGGTGTCGGCACTTTCGCTGTCCAAATCGCCAAAGCTTTCGGGGCAACCGTTACTGCTGTTTGCAGTAAGAAGCACATGGAGAATATGAAGATATTGGGTGCTGATCATATATTGGATTATGAAACAGTCAATTTAACCAAGTATTACGGCTCCTTTGATGCAATTTTGGCTATCAACGGCTACCAGCCACTGTCGGTCTATAAAAAACTGCTGAACAAAAATGGTGTGTATGTGATGGTCGGCGGATCTGTTACCCAAATGTTTGAAGCAATGCTGCTTGGCTCCCTCTCCGCGCTGGGTAGCAGAAAAAAACTAGGCAACTTTTTAAAGAAACATAATACGGAGGACTTGGCAGAGCTGACAAGCTTGATAGAAGCAGGTAAAATTCGTCCCCTGGTAGATCGAGTATTCCCATTCCAAGAGTTTAAAGAAGCCTTCACGTATCTTGATCAGCACCACGCCTATGGCAAGGTCGTCATTAAGATGTCAAATTAAAAAAGAAGCCTATAGGAAGGCTTCTTTTTTTGTCAGATATATTGGCTGATATGATGGGAAGTATTAGCATTCACACGATATTTGAAGACCGGACGCCCAATACTGCCGTAATGCATTTCCACTTCAAGCAGTTGCACATCCTCAAGGAATTTCAAATACTTCCGTACAGACACCTGCGACATTTCGGTTTCATTCGCAATATCCTCTGTTGTGAAGAAATTATAACGGAAAGTTAGAATACTGTTCCAAACAACCTTTAGGGTACTTCTTGTAAGACCTTTTGGCAGCTGCATCATTTGTTCCTGCTCAGGCAGCTGCAGAAGCTGGCTGTCCAATTCCTGCTGCGTCATCTCTTCCTTATTGCTGAAGATAAGCTGACGCTTGCGATAACCGCTTAAAGCATTCTGGAAACGGTCGAATTCGAACGGCTTGATCAAGTAATCGACAGCTCCGAATTGTAATGCTTCCCGAATCATCGGCTTCTCACTTGCCGCCGAAATGATGATAGCATCCACTTTCTGGTCTCTTTTCCGGATTTCTTTCAGCAATTCTATTCCGTTCTTACCTTTCATATATACATCCAATAGCAGAAGGTCGACTTCGTTCTGTTGGATGAAGTCAAGGGCTTCTTTGTAATTCTGAGCAGCTCCGACGGCTGCAAATCCACTCATTTGTTTGACGTAGCGTTTGTTCAATTCACTAACCATCGGATCGTCTTCCACGATCAGTACTTTAATCATTTGTTACATCCTCCTGTGTATCATACGGCAGCTGGACGCTGAAGGTTGTTCCTTCGCCCGGCTCACTTGTCAGGACAAGATATCCGCCCAGCTTCTGCACATAATCTTCCACTTGATATAGGCCAAAGCCGCGGTCGTTTCCTTTTGTGGAATAGCCTTGTGTGAAAATTTTCTGCTGCTGCTCTTCACTGATCCCTTTTCCTGTGTCAGTCAGTTCTAAGAAGAGCTGTCCGTCATTGTATTTCATAGAAAGCTGGACCCGCTTCTCTGGCTGCTGGTCGACAGCATCCACTGCATTGTTCATTAAATTACCTAGAATGGTAATGAGCATCTGATTCATTTTCTCAGATGTATTTGGTATTGTATCTCTGCAATCCACTTCCAGCTGGACACCGTTTTCTGCCATATAGCTTTTCTTCCCTAGCAGGAAACCAGCAAGGATCGGATTCTTTAGATGATGGATCATCGCAATCGTCGCAGACCTCTCTTTACCGGCAACATTCTTCACATAACGCTCCAGCTGATCATAATCCTCTAATTCCAATAAACCAAGGATCACATGCAGCTTGTTCATGAAATCATGTGTCTGAGCCCTAAGAGCATCCGCGTACAGCATTGTATCCGTCAGCTTCTCGTTAAGATGGTTATATTCCGTGCGGTCAAGAAATGTTGCTATTGCTCCTTCAGTCTTTCCTTTGATCTGAATAGGGATTTCATTCATGACGAGCGTCAATCCATTATGCTCTACCTGACGTCCAATCAAAGGTTTGTTCCATGCGATAACTTGATGAAGCTTCGTAACAGGGAGCACATCATCGACATGACGGTTCTTCAGTTCTCCTTTGATCCCCATCTCTTCCAGTAACCTTTTTCCTTCTTTGTTGACCATCTGGATTTTCCCATTCGTATCGACAGCCAACATGCCGTCTTTGATCGATTCCAGCATGGCAATTCGTTCACTCAAAAGAGCAGCGATTTCGTCAGGTTCCATACCATGCATAATCTGTTTTATTTTCCGAGCCAGCAGCACAGCACCGATCAGACCAATAAATAAACTCAGTATCGTAGCCAGATATAAAGGCAATCGATTATTGCGAATGATCTCATTCAGTTCATTCATCGTTATACCGACAGCTACAACCCCGACTTGCTGTCCTTGTTCATTATAAACTGGAGCAAATGCCCGCAAGCTTAGTCCAAGTGTTCCTTTTGCCTTAGAGACAAATTCTTCCCCTTGTATCGCCGGCGTCTCATCTCCGCCGGCAAATCGTTTTCCGATTTCATCCGGGTCCGGGTGACTCAGCCGAATGCTATCCATGTTCATTACTACGACAAAATCCGCATCCGTAATTCCCATTGCCTGCGTAGTAAACTTTTGCAGGGTAGCGGAATCCTGCTCATCTGTCGCTTCCATGACGACTGGGTCAACTGCTATCAGCTTTGCAGTTTGCAGTACACGGTCCCGTTCCTGGGATTTGATATTATTGCTCGTCTCAATCCCGATCATGACAAATGTCGTCGTCACAGCCAGAATGACGACAATGAATACCAGGGCAGTCATCTGCGTCCGCAGATTTATCTTCTGTTTCAAGTATAACCTTCTCTCTTTTCGCTTTCCCGTTTCAAGCTCAGTATCTTTAAATTATAGCGGAATAAAGCCGGATTATAAACTAAAAAAACCACCAACAGGCGGTCTTTTAGTCAATATATTGTCTCATCATCAAATCGCTGCGATTTTTGCTGCTTTTTCTGCTTAGGATTCTGCTTGAGCATTTCTTGGATTTTTTCCACTGCTGCTGGTGCTGCTTCAATCAGTTTTTCATACAAATGTGTCTGTTCATCCAGATGGATCATTTTGACACCTTTATGGCCTACGATAAGAAAGGCTATCGGTGTGATGGACACGCCACCACCGCTTCCCCCTCCAAAAGGGAGTTCTTTCTGATCACTCTTTCCTTCAGAAGCTGAGTCAAACTCGCTTCCTCCAGCAGCAAATCCGAAACCAACTCGGGATACAGTCAAAATAATGCTGCCGTCGGGTGTTTCTACCGGATCGCCGACTATCGTATTGACATCAATCATTTCCTTCAGGTTTTCCATTGCAGTTTTCATCAAGCCTTGAATCGGATGATCTGCCATACTTCTCCTCCTATCTTCCTCTGGCATTGGATATGATAGCCTGCATAGCTTTCCCGGGGCGAATGGACACTATGCATTGAAAGCTGGTATCAAAGAAGGAAGTTTGAAAAATCGGCTGTACTTGGATGTCAAAGGGTTGTCTAATTCGGAAATTAGAACGGATAACTTGATTGAGTATTCCTTTTACAGTCCACACCAAACCAACCACCGTACCCACAGAAGCCGCATCAGACAATCCAATTGTCGTATGCCAGCGGAATTGCTGCAGTTCTGCGCTTTTTGTGATCTGCAGTAAATAAGGAATGCTGTTCCAAATCCTCTGCAGATCGGTAAAAAGATTGGATAATTGCTGCTTTATGTCTTCGACAGATGTGTGCTCAATGGATGATTGCTGTTTGAATTGCCGTTTATGAACACAAATGCCGAAAACTAATATCCTGATATTCCAATGCTTTTGATCATAATGAATATGTATTGTTACTTTTGCAACAAGAGCCATTCCTATTAACAGCAGAACACAAAGCACAACACCAATGACTATCCACATATTGATCAGCCTCCTTAAGCAATAGGATAAGCATTTCATTCTGTTTTTACACAGAAAAGGAGCAGCGTGTGCTGCCCCTTTATGCCATACTTATGAAATTATCTGCTTAATTGCTCTTGTGCTGTGCGTACAAGACGTTTTGTGATTTCTCCTCCAACAGAACCGTTGGCACGAGAAGTTTCGCTTCCGCCAAGCTGTACACCGAATTCTTGTGCGATCTCATATTTCATTTGATCTAGTGCTTGTTGCGCTTGAGGTACTACTAGCTGGTTGCTTGAGTTATTGTTAGCCATTTTGTGTCACCTCCTTGTACATGTAGCATGCGCTGACAAGGAGAGTAACATACAGATTATTTATATGGGAAGTTCTTACAATAAATCAGCAAACGGCGCTTTGTCTTCATCTGGCACAGCAGTGATGATTTCTGTACCCTCGATAGCTCGCTCGAATTCAGCCGAGAAGTCGATGGTACCTTCATACAAATGGACCTTTTCACGACGAGGCTTTGTTTTCGGCGCTTCCGGTACAAAGACTGTACAGCAGTCATCATATGGACGTGTTGAAATCTCGTAGGTATCTATTTGTTTTGCAATATCGATAATATCCGACTTATCCATCGTTATCAATGGGCGCAGTATTGGATAATTTGTCACTTCGTTGATGGCAAACATACTTTCCATCGTCTGACTTGCAACCTGACCAAGACTTTCTCCGGAAGTAAGTGACATGATGCCGTGTTTTTCTGCAATTCGTTCACTGATACGAAGCATCATCCGGCGCATGACTGTCATGCTATAACCAAACGGTATTTCTTGATGCACCTTCACTTGTAAATCTGTGAATGGAACAACATGGATTTTCACTTTGGCACCGAACTTGGATAGTGTTTGCGCCAAATCGATCACTTTCTGTTTCGCACGTTCATTTGTATAAGGAGGCGAATGGAAGTGGATTGCTTCTATCTCCACGCCGCGCTTCATCGCCAGATACCCTGCTACAGGACTGTCGATACCACCTGACAGCATCAAAAGTGTCTTACCTGAGCTGCCTGCCGGCAAGCCGCCTGGCCCCTTGATTTTTTGGCCAGTTACATAAGTTGCGCGCTCGCGTATCTCGACCATGATATCCACACCTGGTTTCCTTACATCAACAGGATAGCCTTCGCTGTTCTGAAGCACATATGCACCGATGCGCTGATTCATTTCCTGGGAGTCTATCGGGAATCGCTTGTTCGTTCGGCGGCAAGATATTTTAAACGTAGTTCCAACTGGATTATCAAGCAATAGCTGCAATGCAGCTTGCTTGATCGCCAGCTCTTCATTTTCCGTCCGGATTGCAAGACTGAAGCTATGAATGCCGAATATGTGCCGGCATGCTTCCACAATCGGTTCATGATCTTCTCCATGAAGATGGATATACATCCGATCACGTGTACGTTCCACTTTCGCTTTCCGGTAAGGTCTGATTTGGTCTTTCACGTTGTATTCCAGTTGTTTGGTGAAATGCTTCCGATTCTTTCCCTTCAGTGCCATTTCTCCATAACGTATCAATATATGATCATACTGCATAAGCTTACCTCATCACTTTCTTTAAATGTATTAATGTCTTCTCCAGAACCTGAAGGAAGTAGTCGACTTCCTGCTGTGTATTATCGTAAGAAAAACTCACTCGGATAGCAGATTCTGCTTGTGCATCCGGTACTCCGCAAGCAAGCAGCACGGCACTCGCATCACTGTTCTTGGATGAGCAAGCTGATTTGGTCGATACATAGATATCCTTTTCTCCTAGAGCATGTACCAATACTTCCGGTTTCAATCCTGGCACAGAAAAGTTTAAAATATGCGGGGCGCCAGCAGGCGGAGAGTGGAGGACTACGCCGTCCATCTTCTCCAAGCCAGCCCAAAGCCTTTCCCTCAGTTCAAATAGCTTAGCAGGATGGAACTGCAGCTCTTCCATCGCCAAGCGCAGCGCTTTGACCATTGCCGTAATCCCTGGTACATTTTCAGTTCCAGATCGAAGCGCCTGTTCTTGCCCTCCACCGGATAGCTGTGCGGCTATACGCGTATCAGCCGCTTTATATAAAATTCCGCTGCCTTTCACTCCATGGAATTTATGAGCTGAAAGTGTACATAGATGAATATGACTCTCCTTGATCTCAAGTGCCACTTTTCCGGCTCCTTGCACATGGTCAACGTGGAATGTGATAGCAGGA
This sequence comes from Terribacillus saccharophilus, assembly GCF_046592595.1. Classification (GTDB taxonomy): domain Bacteria; phylum Bacillota; class Bacilli; order Bacillales; family Amphibacillaceae; genus Terribacillus; species Terribacillus saccharophilus_C. The sequence continues at coordinate 360,381 of NZ_JAWVPF010000003.1, forward strand.
TAATCCGTAAGCATCTGACCGATTGTTTTAATTGGCTGGATGGTACCAAGTTCATTGTTCACATGCATCACACTAACAAGGATGGTTTGATCTGTTATGGCTTCTTTTATCTTTTCAGCCGTGACATAACCATATTTATCCACATCCACATATGTCACCTTAAAGCCTTGGTTCTCTAACTCCGCACATGTCTCCAAGACAGAAGGGTGTTCGACAGTCGTCGTGATAATATGATTTCCTAAACGTTTTTTCTGAAATGCTGTTCCTTTTATCGCTAAGTTATTTCCTTCGGTTCCGCCGGATGTGAAAAGAATCTCATTTTCTCCGACATGTAATAGCTGAGCTGCCTGTTTCCGGCATGCAGTCAGCAGCTGTTCCGCGCTGCCGCCCAACCGATGCAGAGAAGAAGGGTTGGCGAAATAAGTTTTTGCGGCCTCTGTATAACTGGCAAGCGCGTCAGGGTGCGGCTTCGTCGTTGCACTATTATCAAAGTAGATCATGTATCCGTCTCCCCTCTGTACAAACTGTCTTTTACTAAAATAAAGCAATCCCTCGCGTGTGGCAAGGGATTGCTTTATGTATCAGCTGGGAACCTTGATATGTTTTTCCAAGCGTTCCAGCGCTTTCGGCTCTATATCTTGTAATGCACGTGCAGCCCGCTCCAAGGCTTGTTCATATTGATATTCACGGAACAGCTTCTCTGATTCTGCCATTTCGGCAGCAAGCATCGGATATTGGCTGCGGTAACGGTTTGAGTACTGAATCACTACTTCTGCCAAATAAGCTTGTTCAAGCAAATGCTCAATTTGTTCGATAGTTGTATTGGAAATTTCCTCTGCCTGCTGCAAATGTGTACGGACCTCAGCCATATCAAGCGGATGTGCTTCGAGTACCTCCATCGCGCGGGAGGTTTTCTCCTGGCTCTCTTCAACCATCTGCCAAACATCCTGCGGTACACCTGGGATATTGCTCTTTTGGAGTTTCCGATTTACATCGTACAGCTTCTGACGCATATCAGCAATTTTCTCTTTTGCTTCCAATTCGTCTTTACGCAATGTCTTGATCTTTTCGCGGATGGCTTCGTGTTCTTCTTCTATGGCACTTAGTTCACGGAAACCTGCTTCCAGCTCTTCTTTCAGCTTCGCATGTGATACAAGCTCATCATCGACCTCTTGCTGCAGCGTTTCAAGCTGTTTGACGAGTCTGGAAATCTTAGTTTCAAGCTTCAGATGGAATTCAACATCATTGTCAGTGAAGAAATAAGACTCCCGCAGTAAATCGACTTCTTCTTTTGTCTTGATATAGGACTCTGTTTTCTTCTCGACAGCATGGACATATTGCTCGAATTTTGTATCGACATAATTCTTGGCAACAGCTTCATTCTCAAGCAGCTGATACATTTCTTTAATCCGGCTTTCCAGAGCAGGGATAACCAAATTCGCTTCTTCTGTCTCGCCTGCCTCCAGCTGTTTGATGAGAAGTTCCAAACGTTCCTTCTCTGCCTTAAGCTCATCCTCAAAACCAAGATGGTGGATCCTGTAGCCATCCTGCTTCATTTCACGAATGCCGCCCACCAGATCCGTGACTTGCGATGGAAGATCTGTCTTCACCTGCTTGTACAATTGTGGGAATGCTTCGATCTCCGCTTGCAAGGATTCAGTTTTCAACTTCACGTCTGTTATGAGTTGATTCGCTTCGAAGTAGTTGCCAGATTCAATGAGTGAATGATAAGTAGCCAGCTGCGTGATTTGCTCCGCGATCGCCGTCTCAAAACGCACATCTGCTTTTCCATATTGATGGCGATGCTGCGAAATCGTACGTTTCAGCGTTTGCAACACAGGCTGTAAAGCCTCTGCCTGCTTACGCGCTTCTTCTTCCGATGCAAGCAGTTCATCCAGCTCACGGAACATGGCTTCAATCTTATCCTCCACTTGGGAGAGTGTCGCTTCCACTTGCTGCAGATGCTGTTTCGCTTTTTTGAAACGATAGCGGTCAGCACCTTCCTCCGCATCAAAAAGAGCCTCTTCTGTATCTGGAAGCTCTTTGGTTACGATATGATCCCAGCGTTCCTTCCACGATTCAAATTTTTCCTGTGTTTCTCCAGACAGGTTCAACGCTTTCACTTTCGCTAATTCTTCTGATACGTTGCGGTTCGATATATCCATTTTCCAGCTCTCAAGCCGGTCCACTTCATCATAAACACGCTTTCTCATAATCAAGCCCAAGATGATCAGGGCGATGATTAAAATAATTCCTCCGATGATGTACGGCAATGTCCAGCCTCCTAACCAATACTCGGGAAAAAGGAGTAATACCCTAATAATCGTTATCTATTTTTAATACTAATATGATACCATGTAAACCGCAAATATGGCTAAATTTTTTCAAATTTCTCTGGTATTTTCCATGTTTTTCCCTGAGTACTGGATCAATTGGCTGATACTGCACGCAGCCCAGCGGAGGAAACCGTTGTCAAAGTATCGATCCAATGGTGGATGCTGGATGTGTACATGCTGCAAAAATAGCGGCGCGACTCCTCTGTCAGCAGCATTCCTTTCATTTCTTTGTTCATCATGAACGGTGCAGAGAGCATACCGGAAAGCTGCATATAAAGGTAGACTCCTTCCCTCTCCCGTATCCCATTCGCTTCCAAATAATCACGAAAAGCTTGTTTCAGCGTATGATTCTCCTTCGCTAAATACGTCACTGCCATTTCCCTGACAAAGACGGAATCCAGCATGAGCTCCCTTTGGATGAAAGCCGTGAATTGATTCCGCGAGAGTTTATAATGTATAATTGCTTCAATTAATTGTTTCAGATAGGTACTGGAAGAATCCTGCCCGCGTTTTTGGGATGTTTTCTCCAGCACAGCAAGATATTCTTCGTAATACAGCACGACGGATGCTTCCAGAAGTCCTTGCTTGCTCTTATAATAATAGTTGATCAAGGAGACATTGACCGAAGCTTTTCCCGCAATATCGCGGACGGATGTCCCATGGTAGCCTTTTGTGTAGAACAATTGACAAGCGGCGTCCATCACTTTTTGTTTCGTGTCATTTTTTTTCAATCTTCTCAGCTCCTTTATCTGTTGTATACGACAGCGAAAGAGGTATCCCTGCATTTTTCGCTCGCCAAATCTCGCGCCTTCTGTCGAATTACAGAAATAAATTATATGGGGGAAATGAATATGTTCGAAACGAAAGCTTATAGCGGTTCCCGAGAAAAGGACTATGAATTGCTTGTTAAACAGCTAGATGCCTTGCTGACTGGCGAAGAAGATGAAATCGCCCACCTTGCAAATGCTTCTGCTCTTTTGAATCAGTTTTTGGATGATGTGAACTGGGTCGGTTTTTACCTTCATAAAGGAGAAGAACTGATTCTTGGTCCTTTCCAAGGTCTTCCTGCATGCGTGCGAATCAAAATAGGAAAAGGTGTATGCGGAACAGCTGTAGCCGAAAACAAAACGCAGCTGGTGCCAGATGTACATCAATTCCCTGGTCACATCGCTTGTGACGCAGCAAGCCAGTCTGAAATTGTTGTTCCTATCGTTGTAAATGGCGAATCTTACGGTGTGCTCGATATCGATAGTCCTTCCAAAAATCGATTCGACGAAACAGATCAGAAGTACTTGGAAAAATTCATCGAGGTCCTCGTCAAGCATTTGACAAAATAAAAAGACAGCTTCCGTATAGCGGAAGCTGTCTTTTTAGATACAATATCTGTTTTTCCCAAGGCGTTTTGCATCATACAGCTTGCGGTCCGCTCTGGAGAATAAATTATGCACCGGCGGACGGTCTTCCTCTGTCCATGTGGATACACCGCATGAAACAGTAACAGCAGGACGCGTCGAGCCAGCAACACTCTGAACGATTTTTTCTGCTTTCTTTATTGTCTGATCGAAAGACGCATGCGGCAGGTAAATCGCCAGCTCTTCTCCGCCCCACCTTGCTGCTACATCTGATGGGCCAAGCATATCTTTTATAAGGTTGGCCACTTGGATTAAAAGATAATCGCCGGTATTATGTCCATATGTATCATTCACTTTTTTAAAGTCATCCACATCAATCAAGATAAAGCCGCCTTGTGCATCGTCCCTGATATGCTCACGCATCTTTTCATCCAGGTAACTTCTCGAAAATAGATTCGTGAGGTAATCCGTGATAACCAAATTCTCAAGTTTCTCACGAAGCATGGAATTGACAATTGACAACGACGAATGCTGAACCAGCGATTCAATAAGCCGGAATGATTCAAAGGTGAAGTAGCTAGGGTTTCGATGCAGTACAAGCACTACACCTTGCAACTGTTCCGACCTTACCATCGGAATCGCCAGCAAAGACCGATAAGGAAGCGGCACATCCGGGTATCGTTCCTGGAAGTTGCTGATAAACATAGCCTCCCCGTTTCCATCCCGACAATGCTGCGCAATCCATTCCAGGAAGATATGGGAATTTGGTTCAAAGAAATAACCTGTGCTGCCATTCAGTATATCACCTGCGTCTTGGTCTCCTCTGTATAGGATGAATCCAATTTCTTCCCCGCCGAACGTATCCCGGATTTGCTGATGCATCAAGGTGATTGTGTCTGATAGACGCAAGTTAGCATTCATTTTCTTTGATGTCTCATTAATCAGCTGTAAATCACTGATCAGTTTTTTGGAGTGCTGATACAATCGGGCATTCTCAAGTGCATTGCCTGCCGAGTCGGCTAGTTTTGTAATAAAACTATGATCCGCTTTCGTGTATGCAATAGCTGACGGAATGGAGACATGCAACACACCGTAAATACCTTGCTTGCCGTTCAGGGGCACATACCGATTGACTGCTTGCCCTTTTGCACTTGCTTCTACCTGTACTTCACCTGTCATATATGCCCGCGTACTGGCTTCATGGACAGAATAGTCATAAATCAAATTTTTGATGGGCAGCTCCGTATCTCCATGATAGTCCTGGGCCAGCAAAAGGGCATAAGCGAATTGCGGATAAGTCCGCTGCAAAGTCGTGATCAGTACTCGAAGGACATCATGCATGTCGATAGAAGCATGCAGATTTGTCGTTGCTTCATATAACTGAACAGTACGCTGTTCATCTTCTTTCGCTTGATAAGTGCTGATAAGATGGTGAACACAATTCCCGATTTCCCAAGCCAGTTCCCTGCAATCCGGAATCTTCTCTCCGCCTCCCCCAATATAAAGGAATCCGATGATACCTTCATCCGGACGCTGTAATGGTAAGACTCTATCCAATACATGCGGAAATTCCCTTAACATGTCCGGCATACAAACTTTCTTGGGAATATAACCGATTGACGGATGAAATCCACTCTGTCTCGGCCCTGCATAGCTTATGCGCTCTAATCGCTGCTGCCATTCATCATATAAATATAGTGCCACACTGTCTGCTTGCAGGATTTTCTTCATATTTTCGGTCATAAGCGCGAGTATCTCTCTGTAACTATATCTTTCTCTCGATACAAGGAGCTGATAGAAATAAAGCTTTGCTTGTTCAAGATTGCTGTCAGTTAGCCGCTCCATCTGCATCTCACCTACAATTTGGTAGTTTTATTCTATTATATAAGATAATAGACTCAATTCTCAATCAATATCCTAGTCCTTTTTGCTTACTGATATATGCATTATACTTCCTTTGTCTAATTGTCTTGACTTTAACCAGATGGAAAGCTTATAATACTCTTTGTGTAAAATAAATGGCGGCCTATGTGAACTCACATTTGTCTGATTTTGTTCCTTTCTTGGCAAGGCGTATAAAGAAACGAATCTTCGTTTCTCCTTGTTTCAGAAGGTGTATCGTGTAACTCTCTGCTGTCGGAGCGATGGTACATGAAAACATAATCAACAGGTGAACCGAGCGCACTCTGTTTTTATTTTATGCAAATAAAATAATAAAGGTGGAATTTATCCATGGCACGTTATACAGGTCCATTATGGAAAAAATCCCGTCGTCTTGGTATCTCCCTAAGCGGAACAGGTAAAGAGCTTGACAAACGCCCTTACCCACCAGGACAACACGGTCCAAACCAACGCAGAAAGCAATCTGAATACGGTTTGCAGCAAGCTGAGAAACAAAAACTTCGTTACATGTACAACATGAACGAGCGCCAATTCCGTCGTGCATTCGAGGAAGCTGGTAAAATGAAAGGTATCCATGGTGAGAACTTCATGACTCTTCTTGAATCTCGTCTTGATAACCTAGTATTCCGTCTAGGCTTGGCTCGTACTCGCAGACAAGCTCGTCAGATCGTTGGCCACGGTCACATCACTGTAGACGGTAAACGCGTAGATATCCCATCTTACCGCGTAAAACCTGGTCAAGTTATCGGTGTTCGTGAGAAATCACTTAAACTTGATATCATCACTACATCTGTTGAAGCGAACAACTTCGTTCCAGATTACATGACATTCGATGCAAACAGCTTGCAAGGAACTTACTCTCGTTACCCAGAGCGTTCTGAGCTTCCAGCTGAAATCAACGAAGCACTTATCGTAGAGTTCTACTCCCGTTAATTGCTTGAAAAACTCCGGATTGCCGCAAGGCATTTCCGGAGTTTTTTTATATAAAAAAATCACCTTGCTTCAAGCAAGGCGACTTCTCTATGATAATTATTTTGTATTCGTAAATCCGCCATCGATGCGGATAACTTCCCCATTGATGTATTGGGCTTTGGAAGTAAGCAAGAAAGTAACAAGCTCTGCCACTTCTTCTGGTGTACCAAGACGTTTCTGCGGAATACCGCCAGTCGCATTTTCTTTCATTTTAGGATTGGCTGCATAAAACTCTGCTACCATTTTCGTTTCTGTAGGACCTGGCGCGATCGCGTTTACGCGCAAACCATCCTTCGCATATTCTGCAACCAAGCTTTTTGTCATACCAACAATGGCATGCTTTGTAGCTGCATATGTGACAACAGAATCCTGTCCGATTACACCCGCACTGGAACTAGTATTTACAATGGAACCTCCGCCATTTTTCACCATTACTTCTGCTACATAACGAACACCATAAAGAGCGCCCAGCAAATTGATGCCAACGATGCGTTCGATTTCCGCTATATCGGAATCAAGGAAGTATTTACCGCTTCCTGAGATACCAGCGTTGTTGAAGAAATAATCGATTGTGCCGAAATGCTCGACAGTTTTATCTACATAATTCTTGACATCTGCTTCTTTGGAAACATCTGCTTGGATGAAAATTGCTTCCGCTCCAGCTTGTTTCACTAACTCAACAGTTTCGTTTGCACCTTTTTCGCTAACGTCAACCACTGCGATATTTACGCCTTCTTCTGCAAGCCGGACAGCCGTAGCCTGACCTAAGCCGCTTCCTGCCCCTGTAATGATTGCTACTTTACTCATATGTAACCCCTCCGATAGTAGATAGTTTGAACTATACATATGTTATTGTACTACGTTCTGCAGAAATTATGAAGGAAGTCGACTTTTGTCGAAAAAAATAAGAGCTTAAATTAAGCTCTTATTTCAATCGTGTTATTTTTGCAGCATGATTTTCTCTACTGCATTTTTCAAAGAATGTGTTGTCTTCAGCTGACTGAACGGAATACCCAGCTGTGTCGAGGTTTGCGCAATTTCTGGCCGCATGCCGGAAATAATAGTTTCGACTCCGAGCAGCTTTAAAGATTCGACGATCGAAAAGATTCTATGAGCTACCATTGTATCAATAACTACAACCCCCGACATATCAATGAACAGATGATCGACTCCGAGCTTGGAGCAGCTATGCAGGACGTTTTCCATCATATACTGAGCACGGTTTGTATCTATTTCTCCAACAAGCGGCAGCAGAGCCACAGTAGGTGTCAGCGAAATGACAGGTGTGCTCAGTTCCAAAATCATCTCCTGCTGTGCCTGTAATTTAAATTCGGATTGCTTTGCGTTTTCACGGATGAACCAGACGATAACTTGATTGAAAGAATCGGTGATTTTTTCATGATAGTCCAAAGCTGTCTGCGCATCTACATTTTTTTCTCTGCAAAAGTCCCGCAGTACGTCTAGATATAATGCCTGATTTCGATAAAATTCATTGATAATCACATCGATCGGTGTATTCAAGTGCCGGTCATCCTTCGCGATAGAAACGATCCAGTCCTCAAATGCATCACAAGAAACATCGGATTCCTGATTCAAAACTTCGCAAAATCGCTCGTGAAATCCCCTATTTTGGGCTTTCAGCTGTGCAATAGCATCCGGTTCCGATACTGCGTATACGCCGCTCGTTTTATCAGCAGCAGCGTACCACTTCTCTACTATTTGATCTATATTTTTCAGATAGTGCTGATGTAATTCCTGTTGATATAGCATTTCTCTGCTCCTTATTTCTAGCTTCAAATAAAGTATGAACACTTTTTACTATAGCATCTTTGATTCATCATTTTCCATAAGTGAAGGAAAAACAATACCATTTTCCTAAATAAAAAAGAATAATGCGTATTCTTGTGAAGAACAATAGATATAAATCGACTAGAAGCTGAGGTGTTAGAAATGTATTATTACAAAGAGGAATTAATCAATATTATCAAACCGGATAAGCCAGATCCAGCTGCTGCGAAGGTTCTACAGGAGATTCTAGGCGGTCATTATGGAGAAATGCGTACAATGATGCAATTCTTCTTCCAAAGCTCTAACTTCCGCGGGAAACAAAAACAATTCCGCGACCTTCTGCGTGGAATCTTCCTTGAGGAGATAGCTCATGTGGAGTTGGTACAAAACACGATTAATGCTTTGCTGGACGAGTCTGGTGAAGGCGGAGCAGGAAACACTGCGCCTGATGGAGCACCACTTGATGGACCAATTGAAGAAACACCAAACGTAAATCCCCACCACTATATTATCGGTGCACAATCGTCCATTCCTTTTGACGCTGCAGGAAATCCGTGGAATGGCTCATGGGTCTACAACCACGGTAACTTGATTGCTGACCTGCTGAATAACGTTGTGCTTGAGTCAACAGGTGTATTACAAAAAACACGCATTTATGAAATGAGTTCTAATGCCACTTTCCGCGAAACGTTAGCCTTCCTTATTGTAAGAGATAATGCGCATCAGAACGCTTTTGCAAAAGCATTGGAAACACTTGGTGTTGATTGGGGCAGAATCTTGCCAGTACCAAATTATGATATCAACAAATATCCGGAATGTAAAAAATTCGTGGATATGGGCTTCCATAATACCCAATTCAACTTCCGTCTTGATCAAACCCGTATTGCCGAGATTATCCAAGGCACTGTACCTAGCAGAAATGGCGGAGAGTTCTCCGTCTCCCAACCACCAGCAGGCTTCCCGGTACCTGAATTGCCAGAACTTCCAAATGAGCATAGCACCGGAATAAGCGACTTGAATCGTTAAATAACAGAAAACTCACCAGCATAGGCTGGTGAGTTTTTAATTTATTTTAGACCATTATTCTTTTTTGTGCTGTCTTTAATTTCTACTTCTTCACGTTTTACATCTTCACGCACATGGACATTTTCTGTAACATCTTTCTTATTGACGACAATCTCTTCTTTAATGACGTCTTTCTTATCCACGTCTACTTTTTCTTCATATACCGGAACATGGATCTCATCTTTTTCTGTATAAGCAGCATCTGTTTTACCTTGGTCATTCACTTTGTTGACTGGACGGCGCTCGATCGTAACTTCCTGTTTTGTAACAGGAACATCGAATTCTTCTTTATCTGTCACTGTACGTTTATCGATGTTTACTTCTCCGGATTTGACAGAATTCGTATCCACATCCACTACCTCTTCATGAAGTTCCATCTGTTCGGTTTGGGATGCGTTAGGCTTATCTGTTTTACCTTTATTTAAATCTGCAAAAGCAGTATTGCCAGTTCCAGCTGGTGTGTTCCCAGGCGTTGCATTGCCAGGTGTTACAGGATTTCCATCAGCTCTTAATGTATCTTTATTTGTTGTTGAAGCATCCGCCTGCAATTTATCTTGTGCTGATGGATGTACAAACAATAAGATCTTGCCATTTTTCAATTCATCTACATAACGGTCAGTTTCTTTTTGGTTCAAGTTAAGATCTTCTAATGCCTTCTCCTCTGGATCATCTCCGGAAAACAAAGCAGATACCTTATCGCCAAAGGAGCCTTTCGCTTCCTTATAATTCACGCTCAGTCTGTCTGCTAAAATAGAGGACTCAGGCTTTTTGTCTGTAATTACTGTTACTTTGTTTTCTTGGATACCTTTGGATTTCAATTCGTTTACTCTTACGATCACATCATTTTCATTTTGGAAGGTTTCGATTTTATTTTGTGCTAACATGTTGTATGCCTCCTAAATTGTTTTGAAGTGTTTCATGTTTTTTTTATTCCCGGTCGTGTTTCTGTTAAACATTGAATTATTAATTCAGGTAAACTAGTTATCTTCTCGTCTTATTCAGTTCATTCGCATTTTGATCATTCGTATTTGGTTCTGCATGCAGTCCGTCATTCGGTTTATCAGCTGCATATAATCCATCAGCTGTCATCCCTTTTTCTGCTTCTGTTGCGTGGTCGCTGCGGTCCTTAGCAACTGCTGTTTGAGAAGAAGCTGTATGCGCTGGGGCATTTTTTGCATATAGCAGTACTTTCCCAGCTTTCAATTCATCTGCGTAACGATCCTTTTCTGCATCTGTCAGCTGCAGATTCTTCAGAACCTTCTCCTCTGGATCGCCACTTGAGAATAAGGATGAAAGTTTCGAACCGAAGGAACCATTAGCTTCCTTATAATGTACATCCCGCTTATCATCAAGAATACTATCAGCAGGTTTTTTATCAACGATGATAGAGATATCTTCTTCTGGTACTCCAGCTGTAATCAATTCGTTCACTCGGATAATTGCATCGCTTTCGTTAAGGAACGTTTCAATTTTATTTGTTTCAGCCATGATTATTACCTCCTGTGAATTTGCTTTTTATACATACGGTATACATGGGTTACTTTCCCCCTCTTACTCTCCTGAAACATAAAAAGCACTGTCCAGCTCGGACAGTGCTTCTAAAATCAAGCAAATTTCAATAATGTATATTTTTTCTTGCCGCGGCGGATGATGATGAACCGGTCATCGATACGATCCGTTTTTGTAAGGACACGGGCAACGTCTTCTTCTTTTTCACCATTGATGCGGATCGCACCATTTGTGATATCTTCCCTTGCCTGACGTTTGGAAGGAGAGATTCCTGCTTCCACTAACATATCGACCAGTGATTTATCTTCGTCAGCAGCCGTATAGGACGGAACATCCTTGAAGCCTTGCTCAATTTCAGCACCATTGAGGGAAGCAATATCCCCGCTGAATAAAGCAGCTGAAATCTTGATCGCCTGCTCCAAAGCTTCCTTACCATGTACAAGAGTTGTCATCTCTTCAGCAAGCTTTGTTTGAGCAAGACGTTTTTCCGGCTCATTTTCAACACTTTGCTCGTACGTTGCTATTTCTTCCAGGGACATGAACGTAAAGTATTTCATGAACTTGATTACATCACGGTCATCCGTATTGAACCAGAATTGGTAGAATTCGTAAGGAGTCGTACGTTCCGGGCTGAGCCATACAGCTCCACCAGCTGTTTTGCCGAATTTCGTCCCATCAGCTTTTGTAATAAGCGGCACAGTCAGGGCAAAGGCTTTATCCTGGGCTTCTTCATTATTTCCAGCATGCGTCCGGCGAATCAATTCCATTCCAGCTGTTATATTCCCCCATTGATCGCTTCCGCCAATTTGCAGCGTTACATTTTCTTTTTCGTACAAGCGCAGGTAATCCAAGGATTGCAAGATCATGTACGTGAATTCGGTAAAGGAAATACCATTTGCCAATCTGGACTCAACTGAATCCTTCGCGAGCATATAATTGACTCCAAAATGTTTCCCGATATCGCGAAGGAAATCAATGATGCTCATAGCTCCGAGCCAGTCTGCGTTATTTACTGCTTTGGCAGCATTTTCACCTTCATCAAAGTTCAAAATGCCCGCAAGCTGCTTCTGGATACCTTGGCTGAAGCTTTCTACTGTTGCAGCATCATTTAAGTTCCGTTCATCTGAACGTCCGCTCGGATCCCCGATCATCCCTGTGCCTCCGCCGATAAGCGCTATCGGACGGTGACCTGCTTGCTGGAATCGTTTCAGCATCAGCATCGGGACAAGATGCCCGATATGCAAGCTGTCGGCTGTCGGGTCAAACCCACAGTACAAACTTACCTGCTGGCTGGATAGATGCTTCTCCAATCCTGCATCATCACTCGTCTGCTGCACCAAACCTCTGTCTTTCAAATCCTGTAAAATCGACATATTGTCCACTCCTCACTCACAATTGAGAATAAAAAAAACCCCATCCCTAAAAAGGGACGAGGAATAACTCGCGGTACCACCCTTGTTGCAGTGTAAACTGCCACTCGGTTTGCTAACGGATATACATCCGTCCCCTGCTTGAACAGGAGAAGCTCCAGCCTGTAATTGGCAAAACAACTGTATACTGACTCGCACCGGCCGTCAGCTCTCTGCAACAGGGAATTGTTCCGCTACTATAACCTTCAACGCAATATTTTATAATGACTGTTCCTACATTATTACCATATGCATGGATAAAATGCAACAAGGATTTTCGACTCACTACGAAAATTGACTATTATGGTATAATAGACAAACCAATTCGGGGGTGAAATATGCAAATCAAAGCAATATGGACGAGAATTAGCAAAAGAATTGCGGAAGCTTGGAAGGCTGGCCGAATTCAGCGGAATTCTCGTATCACATACGACGTCATCTGGAACTTATTCCTCTTTTTCCTGCTTATTGCTGGCGTCGGGATTTTCTTTGCTGCTGGAGCTGGTGCAGGATATTTTGCATCACTTGTGAAAAATGAGCCTGTCCGTTCCTATGACTCTATGAAAGAAGATATCTACGATTATGAGGAGACCTCCTCCATCTACTTTGCTGATGATGTTTTCCTTGGCAATATCAAAACTGACCTTTACCGGGAAGATGTGGATCTGGATTCCATTTCACCATATGTCGTCAATGGAATCATCGCAACCGAAGATGATAATTTCGAGACGCATGATGGTGTTGTGCCAAAATCCATTCTCCGGGCCCTCATGCAGGAAGCGACGAATTCAGAGACGAAAACCGGCGGAAGTACGCTGACACAGCAGCTTGTCAAAAATCAGATATTGACCAACGAAGTATCTTTTGAGAGGAAAGCAAAGGAAATCATCCTGGCGATGCGCTTGGAAAAAGTGATGAATAAGGATGAAATCCTGGAAGCTTATATGAATATTGTACCGTTCGGAAGAAATGCTTCCGGAAATAATATTGCAGGTGTGCAAACCGCGGCTCAGGGTATTTTCGGTGTAGATGCAAGAGACCTCACCTTACCGCAAGCAGCATTCCTGGCTGGTTTACCACAAAGTCCGACCGCTTATTCGCCGTTTACAAACAGCGGTGAGTTAAAAGAAGAAACAGCCCTTCAGCCTGGTTTAAACAGAATGAAGCAAGTGCTCAACCGAATGCTGGACGAAGGCTATATCGACCAGAAGGAATACGAGGAAGCAATCGGTTATGATATAGTAAAAGATTTTGCAGAAGCAAAACCTGCTTCTACGGATGAATACGGCTATTTGACTACCGAGGTCGAGCAGCGTGCTGCAGATATCATTGCGATTCAGCTTGCTGATCAGGATGGTTATTCCGAGAAAGACCTAAACAAAGATGATGACCTGAAGAACGAGTATCTCGAAAAAGCAGAACGTGATATTCGCCAAAAAGGTTACCAAATCCATACAACAATCAATAAAGATATGTATGTTGCACAGCAGAAGATTGCTAAAGACTATGCATATTACCAGCCAGATCATTGGGTGGAACGGACGAATGGTGACGGAGAAACAGAGACTGTTTCCGAACCGATCGAAGCCGGTTCCATCATGATAGAAAACAGTACTGGTAAAATACTAAGTTTCGTCGGCGGACGAGATTATGAGAAAAACCAAGTGAACCATGCTACTGATACGAAACGCTCAAACGGCAGTACGATGAAACCGTTGCTTGTATATGCTCCAGCAATGGAAGAAGGTACATTGCAGCCGGGAAGTGTCATCCCTGATATAAGTAAAAGCTTCTCCGTACCTGGTCAAAAAGCTTATAGTCCTGGTAACTATGGCGGCACATATCATGGTTTAGTAACTGCTCGCAAAGCACTCGAGGAATCTTACAACGTTCCTGCAACAAGGGCATACGCTGATATAGTGAATCTGAATCCGGCAAGCAAGTATGTGGAGAAAATGGGAATTACCACTTTAACCGAAGGGGATCACTACAACCTTTCCGCAGCATTAGGCGGGATAGCATATGGTACAACTGTCGAAGAAGACGTTAACGCTTATGCAACCTTTGGTAATAATGGGGAATTCACTGATGCTTATATGATTGAATCCATCACGACAAAAGATGGCAAGGAAGTCTACAAGCATGAGTCCAAGTCGAATAAAGTATTCAGCCCGCAGACAAACTACTTAATGCTTGATATGATGCGTGGCGTACTTGATAACGGGACAGCAACCTATGCAAAATCACAGCTCTCCAATAAGAGTGTCGATTGGGCAGGTAAAACTGGTACTTCCCAGGATTATCACGATTCTTGGTTTGTAGCTACCAACCCGAATGTAACAGTCGGTGTATGGATGGGTTATGATAAACAGGATTCCATCCAAACATCAGGAATGGGATACAGCCAGCGGAATCAGCTGCTCTGGACACAGCTGGTGAACAGTGCAACCAAAATCGATCCCGATCTGATGGCTCCAAGCAAGTCATTCAAACAGCCTGATGGATTAACCAAAGCTTCATATTGTGCGATAGGCGGCGGAAAACCGACTGATCTTTGTAAGCAAGCAGGACTGGTTAAAACCGATTTGTTCGATAAGGATCATGTACCAACGAAAGCGGACGACAGCTTGATTAGACAAAACGGTAAAATTGTTCTTAACCCTGATTTTGTAAAAGCAAATGAATTACAGGGAGTAAGCATTGAACAGCTCTTCCCTAATAACGAGAAAGTACAAAAATTGATTGGAACTGCCGCAAGCGGCAGCACCACATCGAAAAAGTCAGCAGATGCTGGTGACACCGTGAAGACAAGTTCCGGTGCACCGCTTCCGCCGACAAATGTATCAAAAGCAGATAACAAGCTAACATGGACGCAGTCAAAAACAGATGATGTGAAAGGATATCGCATTCTGCAGAGGCAGGGAGATGACTTCAAGCAGATTGGATTCAGCGATCAATCCTCGTTCAATCTTCCTGATACTGAATCCACATATCAAATCAAAGCTGTTGGCAAGGACGACAAAGAATCCGAAACAATCACACTATAAAAAAACTAGCGTATCCAATTGGATACGCTAGTTTTTATTTTGTAGAATTCCGCTCGATGATACGGTGAGGAAGAATAACATTCTTGTCGGACACTTCCTCTTTATTCATAAGCTTCGTCAATAGACGCATTGCTACAGCACCGATATCGTAAGTAGGCTGTACGACGGTGGAAAGTGTAGGACGAACCATTGTTGCAAGTCTTGTATTGTCATACCCTACGACTTCAATATCCTCTGGTACACGCAATCCAATATCTTGGAAACCGTGGATGACACCAAGCGCCATTTCATCGGAAGAGACAAATACAGCAGAAGGTCGATCTGCCAGTTCTGCCAGCTGTTTCGCAGCTTCAAGGCCGGAATTGTACGTATTGTTGGCTTTTACGATGTATTCCTGTTTCACTTCGGCATTATTTTCTGTTACAGCGCGAAGATAACCTTTGTATTTCTGGTTATTCGTTTCAGCTTCTGCCGTTCCAGCAACGAATGCCGGATGCTTGTGATTGTGATCGACAAGCAATTTGGTTGCTTCATAAGCTGCTTGCTCATAGTCGATAGCGACAGTTGGGATTTCACCTGTTCCCTGTCCAGTTGCCGCAATGACAATTGGTACAGGGGATTTATCAAACTGCTGCAGCAGCTCATCGCTGATCTTACCGCCCATGAAGACGATACCGTCAACTTGTTTCTCCAGCATGCTGTTGAAAAGAGTCAATTCTTTGTCTGGGTTTTGATCGGAATTGCTCAGGATCATATTGTATTTATACATGGTTGCAATATCTTCAATCCCGCGCGCAAGCTCGGAGAAGAAGATACTGGAGATATCCGGTATAATTGCTCCGACTGTTGTAGTTCGTTTGCTTGCAAGCCCCCTAGCTACTGCATTCGGACGATAACCAAGCTGCTCAATAGTGCTGAGTACCTTTTTCCGGGTTGCAGGTTTTACGTTTGGGTTGCCGTTTACCACACGGGAGACAGTTGCCATCGATACGTTCGCTTCGCGGGCAACGTCGTATATGGTTACATTCATTGTGTCATTTCCTCCTATATACCTTACACGATTCCAATCACCTAAAGATGATAATAACAATTTGTATGTTTATTCACATATTCTTTACCCATTATACCAGAGTTTTGAACATTTCAGTAGAATGAGATTCAAAAAACCCTTGATACAATAGGATTGCCAGGCTATCTTCTGTCAATTTCCGGAAGTGATACGACTAGCATAACTGCTGTGAGCAATAAGATCGCGATAAAAAGTATCGAACCGCGGCAAATCCATTTGCTGTGCAGCATCAGACAGGGCAACAGCCGGATCTGGATGAACTTCCGCCATAATGCCATCAGCACCAATTGCAAGAGCCGCTTTCGCTGCCGGAAGCAGCAAATCACGCCGTCCAGTGGAATGCGTGACATCGACCATGACCGGAAGATGCGTTTCTTGTTTCAAAATAGGTACAGCAGTAATGTCCAATGTGTTCCTTGTTGCAGTTTCATACGTACGGATCCCCCGTTCGCAAAGTATGATGTCATTATTCCCGCGGGAGCTGATATATTCTGCTGCATGGATGAATTCGGAAATGGTAGAGCTCATGCCGCGTTTTAAAAGAATCGGCTTCTTAACATCCCCAGCTGCTTTTAACAATTCGAAGTTCTGCATATTACGAGCGCCAATTTGGATGACATCCAAATACTCGGCCGCCTTCTCCATGTCTTCGGGTGCGACAATCTCGCTTATTACGGCCAAGTCATACGTGTCAGCAATCTTTTTCAAGATCCGAAGCCCTTCTTCGCCTAAGCCTTGGAAATCATATGGTGACGTACGCGGCTTGAAAGCACCACCACGCAGAAGCTTCAGTCCTTTCTCTTGCAAGGATTCGGCAACTTTGGCTGTCTGCTGATAACTCTCCACAGAGCATGGTCCAAATACGAACTGCGGTTCTCCGTCCCCTATTTTCGTGCCTTTGATCGTAATGACAGTGTTTTCCGGTTTCCTTCGACGTGACACAAGCAGTGCCTTATGCATGTCATCTTCCTGCAGTTCCAGGCTGGCTTTAAAGATTTCCTTGAACAAATGCTGAAGTGTGGCATCTTGGAATGGTCCCTTGTTGTTATCGGATATGACGTTCAGCATATCTCTTTCCCGTACAGGGTCAAAGCGTTTCGTGCCTTGCCTTTTCTTCACTTCGCCTATTTCCTGGACTAGTTTGCCTCGTTCATTTATCAAAGCAAGCAGTTCAAGGTTCACATCATCCAATTTCTTTCGCAATACCGTTAATTCATCCATATTCATCGCTCTCTCCCACTCTTTATCTAGTATATCCAGCTCAGGTAATTAGCAATCATTATAGCTAAAAGTTTACGCGCTGTCATCCACAAATAGTGTAGAATGACAATAGGAGCTTTAAATGAATCAAGGTGTGTCATTTGCTGTAGCGTTCAGTGAAGCTAAGAGTTCATTGCAGAAAGGAATATTGTTTTGAAAGAAAGAATTTTCGCCTTGGATATTGGGACTAGATCCGTTGTCGGCATGCTTCTTGAAGAGGATGCTGGTACATATACATTGATAGATTACGAGATAATTGAACATGATGAACGTTCTATGCTTGACGGTCAGATTCATGATGTAGTAGCTGTGGCAAAGGTTATCTCAGAAGTGAAAGGCAAGCTTGAGGAAAAAAACGGTCAGCTGCATAAAGTATGTGTCGCTGCTGCAGGTCGTTCGCTGCAGACAAAACGCATAAGGATACAGCATTCGATAGCCGAGCGAGGTGTATTGGATCGGGAGCAAGTGCAGCATCTGGAGCTCAGTGCTGTACAGCAGGCACAATACGAAATTGCCCAATCAAAGGATAGGAGTACCGATTATTATTGTGTCGGCTATTCCGTTTTGCATTATCAGCTCGATGATCAGGATATCGGTTCCCTAATCGATCAGCAAGGCACTGAAGCAAGTGTAGAGATTATTGCCACTTTCCTGCCGAAGGTCGTCGTCGAATCATTATTATCTGCATTGAAGAGAAGTGGCTTGGAGATGGATGCACTGACATTGGAGCCAATAGCTGCAATCAGCGTCCTTATACCGCCATCTATGCGACGCTTGAATGTCGCATTGGTTGATATCGGTGCTGGTACGAGTGATATTGCTATTACGAATGAAGGAACGATTACGGCTTATGGCATGGTTCCAAAAGCAGGTGATGAAATCACCGAAGCAATTAGTGATCATTATTTGCTTGATTTTCATGTTGCAGAAGCTGCGAAACGGGACTGGGCTGAAAAAGGTACCATTACGACGATGGATATACTCGGGTTTGAGCAGCTACTGGAAGCTGATCAAGTCGAAGATGATATAGGCCATGCAGTTGATCAGCTGGCAGAAGCAATTGCTGGCTCTATCATTCAGTTGAATGCAGTTGCACCAAAAGCTGTCATGCTCGTCGGAGGCGGGAGCCAGACACCGGGACTGGCTGTGCGTTTGGCGAAACGACTTGAACTGCCAGAGAATAGAGTAGCCATCCGCGGCACGGAAGCTATCCAGCCGCTTGCTAAAACGGATAATGTTCCATCAGGCCCTGCCTTCATTACACCCATCGGCATTGCTTTGGCAGCCAAACAAAACCCGGTGCATTATGTCAGCATAGTTGTAAACGGCCGTATCATTCGTTTATTCGATATGAAAAAACTGACTGTCGGAGATGCATTGCTGGCAGCAGGGATACAGGTTGCACGTCTCTATGGGAAGCCAGGAGCCGCTTGTATGATCAGTTTTCAAGGAAAGCCGCTAACCCTTCCTGGCACATTGGGACAAGCGCCAACTATACAGCTTAATCAGCAGATGGCAAGCCTTGATTCCCCCATCAAGGATGGAGATGAACTGGATGTTGAAGCTGGAGTTGATGGTTTGCCTGCACAAGTGACTGTAAGCGATATAACGGGAGATTTGGATCCAATTACAGTTTTCTATAATGGACAAGCTTACCAGCTAAAACAGCAGCTGCTCGTAAATGGACAGCCTGTCCATTCTGCCCATCAGCTTAAAGACAGAGATGATGTCACTTTACTGCGAACAACGACTATAGAACGCTTCTTACATGAACAGCAGCTGCCGTTGCCTGCATTGCCTGAAGACACAGAATATGAAGTTTACATAAACGATAAGTTGATGATAATCGATGCGTTCAGTCAGATGTTTACCATCAATGAGGTTCCAGCACGATTACGTGATCAGGTGCGCGATGGAGACAGTATTCGTATAGCCGAACGCAGGTCACCGACTGCCTCTGAGCTGCTGCCACATCTGCAGTCGGAAAATCAGACAACATTGACAGTTGCGTTTAATGGAAAAACACTCAAGCTGACTCCGCCAGCAGCACAGCTCTATAACGGAGACAAGCCAGTGGAACATGACGATCAGATTCCTAGCGGTACTCGACTTCAAATGCGCGTAGCAACAGATCAGTTTATTATCCAGGACATTTTCCGATTTGTTGATATCGACTTGACAAAGATCAGCGGAAACTTTCAATTATATAAGAACGGTTCAAAAGCTTCCTTCCATGATACTTTATCTCCACACGATAAAATCGAGCTGACAACATAATAAAAGCTGTACGCTAATGCGTACAGCTTTTTATTGTTTTCTACTATAACGTTTATAGTGAATATCGTGGACAAGTCGAATCGTCGGACGAATCAAGAGTAGCAAACTGCCTGCTGCAAAAAGCCAGCAGCCTGCTGTCTTGAGAGATTCATGTAAAAAGAAGAAACTGCCCACAAGAAAGATAACGCCAATAAGAAAATCATTCAGCATGTACAAAATCTGATATGGACGCTTGAAAAAGATACCATACTCCCCGACTCGGAGTACTTCTTCGTTTTTACCTGTTTTGTGTTCATGTTCCATGTAAAACCCACCTACTGATTGATTCTATTTTCCTGTTCCCGTAAAACGGTCTCTGTAATGTCATGGTGTGATGTATGCCAGATGATTTGATTACTTTCAAAAAGCAATGCCTGCGGGGATTCGTGTCTTACGTCATAACGATCAGCAATGACATTGGATAGCTCTCGTGCTTCTTGAACATATAAGGTGTACATCGGTATCTGAGTGTCCAGGCTATAGCGGTCATACTCCTGCTTTGCCCTCGCACTGATCGGGCATGTCAGACTATGTTTAAGCAAGTAGAACGATGCATCCCTGTTTAACACATCTTGAAATTCCTCTTGGCTTTGAATGACTTTTGCTTCCATGCTGTCAAAACTCCCTTCTAAAATAAACAGACTCCTAAGCGAGATGCTTAGGAGTCTTATAATTAAAGATCCTTGTTACGTTCAATCGTGGATTTCTGCTGTTCCATTTCCAATTCCCTTGCAGCTTCCTCGATTGCGCGTGCTACTTCTTCCGCTGCATCTTCTGCTTCCTTATCGTTTGAAGCTGTGTCATCTGCTTGGTCTTTGGATTTTAAGTTCTTAACTTTATCCTGTACAGTCTGAGAAGATTCTTTTACCTTATCAGCTACTACACGGGATTTTTCAGTGACAACATCTTTCCATTGTGCACCTTTTTCACTGTACTGTGTTTTCATTTCGCCCGCGCGCCCTTTCAGGGAGCTAGCCTGTTCCGTAATATCGCTGCGAAGTTCTTTACCGGATTTAGGTGCAAGAACTAAAGCAGTCACAGCACCTACTACGCTGCCGATGATCGAACCAATCAGAAAATCTCTTCCGTTCGTCTTTTTCGTTGACATACTGCATTGCCTCCTATCGCGTCGCTTGGTTTAATGGGATGTTTCTTTTACTGGTAGCGGCTGCTCTGTTGGCTGCACTGCAGGTACAGAGGCGACCTCATTGGCTTCATTCTGCTTCTTTTTCTTCCATAAGTCAAGTATAACTGAGCCCCATTTTAGTACTTGGCCAGTTTGTTCTGTATGCTGTTCTGCAGATAGTGCCACTTTGTTGGAAACATTGCGGATGGAATTGTTCAGGCTGTGCACTGTGTCACCGATACCTTCGATTCCGTCAACAAGCGTGTTAAGCTTCTGCGCTTTTTCTCCGATGTCTTCAGCAAGGTGATTTGTCTTGCTGAGCAATTCAGCTGTCTCGCTCGTGATGCCCTGCATCTGTTTTTCGACACCTTCCAATGTGCTTGCAACATCATTCAATGTGCGTGAAGCAGCTTTCAATGTTTTTGCGAGGTAGATTACTAAGACTGCGAATGCGATGGCTGCAATCAATGCAGCGATGTACCCTAGAATTTCCATAATGATTAGTCAGCTCCTTCTTGGTATGTAGTATGAGTAGTTGAAGCACATCTCATGCTTTATACTCCTTTGTCTAACTACGTTATTCCCCTGCTGTACGTCGTTAAACATAAAAGTACAAATAAAAAAAGGGAGCGATACTCCCTTTTTTAAGTGTAATGGATTATTGGACTGCTTGCAATGACTCTTCATAACGGGCTTGGAATTTCTGGATATCTCCTGCACCCATGAATAGAAGAACACTGTCTTCATACTGCTTAAGTACGTTTACATCCTCAAGCTGCAGTACTTCACAGCCTGGTATAAGCTCCTGCAAATCATGAATTGTCAGGTTCCCTTTTGCTTCACGAGCAGAGCCGAAAATATCACACAGATAAACGTTATCCGCATTTTTCAGACTGTCTGCGAACTCTTGCAGGAAAGTCTTAGTCCTTGAGAAGGTGTGCGGCTGGAATACAGCCACAATTTGCTTATCAGGATATTTCTTCCGAGCTGATTCTATTGTTACTTCGATTTCTTTTGGATGATGCGCATAATCGTCCACCAATACTTGGCTGCCGGCTTGCTTCTCAGAGAAACGGCGTTTCACACCAGTGAAACCATACATCTCTTTGATTTGATCAGGTGTCATGCCTTCCTGATGGCATATCGCTGTCACTGCAAGCGCATTGAGCACCTGATGATTTCCGTATCCAGGAATGGTAAACCTATGATAGAAGCTGCCTTCGATATACACGTCGAAAGTTGTGCCATTCGGCTCTTCACGTACATTCTTTGCCTGATACGTATTGGAGGCATCAAATCCATAATAATGAACCGGAACATTTGCTTGGAGGTCACGCAAATACGGATCATCACCACAAGCTATGATACCGTGCTTCACTTGGTCGGCCAATTGCTGGAAGGCTTGGAAGACATCCTCGATGTTTTGGAAATAATCAGGATGATCGAAATCGATATTCAGCATGACCGCATAATCCGGTTTGTAAGCCAGGAAGTGTCGGCGGTATTCACATGCTTCGAAAACAAAGTAATCACTCTTCGGCTGTCCGCTTCCAGTTCCGTCTCCAATCAAATAAGAAATAGGATGGGACTGCTTAAGCGTATATGCCAGGAGGCCTGTCGTAGACGTTTTGCCATGTGCTCCTGTTACTGCTATGCTGCGGAACTTATCAGCATATGCACCTAAGAAGTCATGATAGCGGTAGATCGGAAGACCATGTTTTTTTGCCTCTTGGATTTCCTCATGTTCATCAGAGAATGCATTCCCTGCGATGATTGTCAGATTCGGTTTGATATTATCTTTAGTAAATGGCAATATTGTAATATTTTTATCTTTCAGGGCCTGATCTGTGAAGAAAACCTTCTCCACGTCGGAGCCTTGGACTTTCTCACCTGCATCATGCAGGATCTGCGCCAATGCACTCATACCAGATCCTTTAATACCAACAAAATGGTAAGTTGTCATAATAGGAACCTCCACATAATAATATATCGTTTTTGTATGGTGTCAGTATAAGTATGTAAAGCGTCGTGTGTCACATATACATGAAAAAAAGCATACTAGCAACAGTATAGCATTTTGTCAGTATTTTATAAATGCAGAATCTCTTCTGTTACGCTTTTTACAGTATATACATAGTACGCTATGTTGGTGTCTCGGATAGCAATACAGCCTGGACGGTCCATAGGACAACATCCAGGCTGTCGTTCATTCCGCTTGGAGCTGAGCCAGCGAGACGAGTACATCACGCGGCTTGCTTCCTTTTTGTTCAGAGATGACACCTCTCATCTCCATATGATCAATCAATCTGGCAGCACGGTTGTAACCTATTTTGAAACGACGCTGCAACAAGCTGGCACTCGCGCTGTTATGCTCAATTACAAATTCGACTGCTTCCCGGTACAACTCGTCCTCGTCCTCTTCGGACTCTCGTCGCTCGAGCAAATCTTCATGCTGGAAAAGATACTCTGGAGGCGCAGTTTGTTTTACATATTGAACAACCCGCTCTATCTCTTCATCAGACACAAAAGCGCCTTGGATACGCTGGGCCTGCCGCGCTCCATTCTCAATAAAGAGCATATCCCCTTTTCCGAGCAATTTCTCTGCCCCGTTATTGTCGATGATTGTACGGGAGTCGATTGCGGAAGAAACACTGAAAGCAATACGTGTCGGGATATTGGCTTTGATCAAACCCGTAATAACGTCCACAGACGGACGCTGTGTTGCCAACAGCAAATGAATGCCGGCTGCACGGGCTTTTTGGGCGATCCGGCAGATGGAATCCTCGACGTCTTGAGGAGCTACCATCATCAGATCTGCCAACTCATCAATGACGATGACCAAATATGGCATCTTATCAGCGTAACGCTCTTGCTTATCGAGTTTTTCATTATAACGGCCGATATCGCGGACTCCTTCGCCGACAAACTTCATGTATCGTTCTTCCATTTCATTTACCGCCCATTTCAAAGCTGCCGTAGCTGCTTTGGTGTCGGTTATGACTGGAGATACAAGATGAGGCAAGTCATTATAAGGAGCAAGTTCCACCATCTTCGGATCGATCAGAAGGAATTTTACCTGCTTATGATTCGCCTTATACAATAGACTTAGCAGAATAGTATTGATACATACACTCTTACCTGAACCTGTTGCGCCGGCTATCAAACCATGTGGCATCTTCTGCAAGTTTGTAACGATCGGGTTGCCGGAAATATTCAATCCGAGCCCAACGGAAAGAGGAGAACTATTTCCCTTGAAGTCTTCTGTTTCCAGTATTTCTTGTAAACCTACTTGCTTTGATACAGCATTAGGTACTTCGATCCCGATTGCATTCTTCCCAGGAATTGGAGCTTCCATCCTGATATCCTTAGCTGCCATATTCAGCTTGATGTCATCTGTCAGACTCTTGATTTTGCTGACCTTCACGCCTAAATCAGGCTGAACCTCAAAACGTGTGACAGACGGGCCTTGCATTGCATTGACCACATGGGCATTCACATTGAAATGCTCCAGAGTAGTTTCTAAAAGCTGGCTTTGCTGATCGACCCATGCATCATTTTCAATTGTCTGTTCAACAGGATCATTCAAAAGATGCATCGGAGGTTTAGCGAAACTCGGTTCTGTCTGCTTAGGGATGTCTTCAATCACCGGCTCCATTTTTTCCGGCTCTTGGCGACTGGACAGATTATTATTACCCTGCAAATTTTTTCGTTTATCACGCGGTGTCATGAATACGTTGAAAGGTACTGATTTCCTGACAGTACTTCCAGTTTCGCGGATTCGGGAATTTGTGGTTTCCGAGTTCTGTTCTGCTGGCAGCACTTCTTTTTCTAGTGTTTGTTCAGTGATCTGCGCAGATTCTGCGTCAGAAGCGCCAGGATGTACAAAGGAATCGTCTGTTATTTCAGGCTCATCGTTCAAAACAGTCTCTTCATCACTGTCTACAGCCTGGTTCAAAGCAGTGTCTTCAACAAACTGATTTGTTGTTATTAGTGTCTCTGCTTCTTCTTCTTCGCTAGATGAAGCTTGGTTCAAAGCAATCTGTTCCGCTGTTTTTTCTGGAACAGATTCTTCAATCGTAAGATCATTAGCTTTGTCTTCTGCTATTTCAGCTTCTTTTCCAGCTATGACCGGAGCATCGTTTTGTTCGATCATCGTTGCTGTTTGTTCAGGGACAATTTCTTCTGTTCTATTTTCTGCTTTTTCAGGAGCAGCTTCTTCTAAATCAGATGATTGATCCAAAGCAGTTTCTTCTTCTATTCCAGACTCTTCCTCAAGCTGAATAGGATCAGCTTCCAAAACTTCTGTTGATACTGGAACGGGAATCTCCTCGATTACCCCTTCCTCCGCGATGCTTGTCTTCGTTTCTTTTTTCTCCATTTCAACTGCTTGTATTTCCGTTTTCTCTGTTGGTTCTGTCAGAGGATTTTCAAGCGTAATTTCCTCAACTGGAGCTTGTTCAACTTGAATATCGAACTTATTTTCTTCCTGTGCTTCAGGTTTAACCGTATTTACAGATGCTGCAATTCTTTTCCAATCTGCCCGGTCTTGAATGGATGCCAATGTTACGATATCCGCGACTTCTTCTTTCCGCTTGCGGAAACCATATACAGGAGACGGGACTTCTGTCGGCTGGAAAGGTCTCTTTTCTTCCTTTGGTTCCGTTTTTTTTCTTTCAGGCTGGCTCTGCCAGTTTACACTGGCAGGCCGTTCTTGCATTTTAGGTTTTTCTGGCTGACGCGGCTGCTGACGCTTTTCTGTAAACTTTGGATCTGATTGGGCTCGGTGACGCACTGGCCGAACGTTTGAGGCTGGGGGTTTTGTACTGCCAGACTCATCCGGTATCATTGGAAACCGAAATGCGCGTTCCTTCGGGTATGTATAAGCCATTTTTGCTTGTGGCTGCTGATTTGTCTGATACTGTTTCTGTACTTTCTGTTCAGAAGCGTTCCGTGATTTCAGCTCTGGTTCTTCTTCCACTACTACTTCGGTCATAAAAAAGTTGCTTAGAGCTTGCTTAAGACGCTCCCACATAGTAAATCTTCCTTTTTAAGTATAATATCTTCATTTTAGCAGGTTTTCACAAACCGTGAATAGCTTTACCCTAAAAACATTCCAGCAAAACTTTAAAAATCCGACGGTTCCTCGTCATTTCAGTTCGATTTACCTAAAAAAACACCGGATACATGTGTATCCGGTGTTCATTTCCCTATTAAAATTCAAAAACCTGGCCGACTTTGTAGGAATCGTCCAGCACATAGATTCCTTTTTCTTCTGGCGCGTTTGGCAGACCCAGCTCTTTTTGGGAGCAAATCATACCAAAACTATCTTCACCCCGCAGATTACCGGCTTTGATTTCCAAGCCGCTTGGCATGATGGCGCCCACTTTCGCGACTACCACTTTCTGGCCTGCGTCTACATTTGGTGCACCACAAACGATTTGAACTGTTTCATCCCCAAGATCCACTTGGCAGACACTTAGTTTATCAGCGTTGCTGTGCTTTTCTTTTTCCTTTACAAATCCGACAACGAATTTTGGAGTAAGATCAACTTCTAATGCATCTTCCAAGTTGTTCTGACGGAAAATATCACGAATTTTGCCGACAAAGTCCTCATCAACCTGTACCTTTCCTGCTGTTGTGATTTTCAAGTATTCGGAGGCGCGGAAGATATTATAACCGACTAGGCCATCCTCATCTGTAATCCGCACAACATCATCGAATCTTTCTTCTTTAATGGAATGACGATCTCCTTGCTTGATGGCGAGCAGCAATACGTCACCGATTCCTTGCTTGTTATAAAATGCTTGCATCTTACTTTTCCTCTCCCTTGGCAGACTCCGGTCTATTGCGGGCCATAATGAAAACTGGCTCCAATTTCTTTTCTTCATAAATAAATGGTAAAGATGTGATTGGTACACGGCCTTCTGCAAAATATTTCATGTTTACCTGTGCTAATATATCATAACCAGTCTTATTTTCAATATCCGCCAAAATCAGCACATCCTGGTGAGGTACTGCTACAAGCACATCCCCTTTCGCATTTGCACGGAATCCTTCGAGCAGTGACTCGTTCAATATGCGGCTGGCATCATAGCCATCTTGTGTTGCAATAAAGTAAAAGGAATTTCCTGCTACCCTGTCTTCCTTTAGTTCTGTCGAAAGGCTTCTAGCGTTGAATGCAGCAATTTCACGAAGTCGTTCGATGGTCCAGCCTTGCTCTTCCATCATTTGTTCGTCAATGAGACGGTACGATTTACCAAGGTCAAGTGCGTAGTAGATTCTCGTTTCCGCAGTATGTTCCGAATATACCATCTTCAGCCCAGCTTTGGTTTTGGATGGGAAAGAAGTAGCCCGTATAACTGGAAAAACATGCTGTTCGTTCCCTTCCAGTTGCTGCTCTTCGTGCATGACTCGCAAAGCTTCTCTGACATGCTGTTCCAGTTCATCCAGTGCCTTTTCGCCCCGCGTCTCATACTTTGCAATAATATTCGGGAGTGCCAGCGTCACGCCTTCCTTCGTATCCTGCCATTCTACCCGGAATTTGCTCTTGTCCCGATCATAGGAAGTGCGCCAGTAAGGATCCTGCAGACGATCCTCCAGTTTTTTCTTCATTTTCAAAGCAGTCATTTTCATAAGCTATACTCCTTGCATTATTGCGGTAGGGATTCGATGAAAGACTCGATTTCCTCTTTAGACTTGCGATCCTTCGATACGAATCGTCCGATCTCTTCATCTTTGTTGAATGCAACAAAGCTCGGAATACCGAATACATCATATTGCTGACAAATATCGATGAATTGGTCACGGTCTACATGAATGAATTCGAATTCGCTGTATTTCGCTTCGATTTCTGGCAGTTCCGGCTCAATGATCCGGCAGTCCGGACACCAGTCAGCAGAAAACATCAAGATTGTTTTGCCGTTTTGAAGTATTTCTTTAAGTTGTGCTTCTGATTCAAGGTTTTTCATTTATATTGCCCCCATTGATTCTTTTCTTTATTTTATCAAAGCACTGAACCAAAAGCGAATATACTGCGCACTAGCTGTCATTTTTTTATCCTTGCTCTTTATACCGGGGAATATTTAGGACTAGTTGGATGAATGGGTCTAATCAATCAGTTAAATTATCAAACTTTTATTAATTTATTGTAAACATGGTAAGTTATACCTATAATGAAAAGGAGCACACAATAGCATAAAGGGGGAAATATATGCGCACCATTCGACAAAGAATCCGACTGATCATGTTTTCTTCACTGGCAAGTATTCTGGTACTTGGAGCCTTCAGTTATTATTATTTCTACCAGCAGAATCAAATGTCGGAAGAAACGCAGCGATATCAGGAAGCCTATGTATCCAGCCAGTATATCAAGGATGATATGCTCGATACACTCGAGAAACAGGAAACATACTTTGCCCAGCCTTCTGCATCCAACGCCGAATCAGTATTAGGCGCCATTGCTGGCATTGAGAAACAAGCTTCTACATATGAAGAAAAGTATAAAGACACTAAGGATTTGCAGGCTTACTTTACGCAAATCAAGGAAGGTGCAGCTTCCTATGAAAAAGAACTTGAAAAAGTGACAAGTATGAATGAAACCATCGGCTACACTTCTGATGAAGGACTACGCAAAATTATAAGTGATGCATCGGAAAATTTCCGGGGTATTGCCGATAATGCAGGAAATGACGTGTCTGCCGCCCTGGAAAATGTCACACGAACAGAGCAAGGTATCATACAGCCGCCAAATGGCGCAGCTCCAGATAAAGACGCATTCGATGTAGCAGTAGATACATTCAAGAGGGCCATTTCCGAATCCGATTTGGAAAGTGACGCGATTAGTGAGATTAACTCCAGTCTTTTGAAATACACTTCAGCCATGTCCACGCTGTCGAACACCCGAAACCAAGCTGCTGAGCTGGCTGCGAATTTCGAGACAGCCGCTTTGGAAGTAACAACGACTGTTGACAGTGTCGGTGAAACAGCAATCGAACAGACTGACAGTTTGAAACAATCAAACGAAAGGACTTCTACCATTCTTGGTATTGTCCTGCTTGCTGTCATCATTCTTAGTTTCCTGCTCGTTCTTTGTGTCGGATGGCCGCTTATCCGCGCTATCTCAAAATCGATACGTCAGCTGAAAGAAGCTACACAGATCATCGGAAATGGTAATCTGGCATACCGTGTACCCATTACAACAAAAGATGAAATGGCAGATTTAGGTGAAACATTCAATCAAATGGCAGCTAAGATGGAGCAGTCCATGATGAAAGTAAAAGAAGCATCCGAAGTATTAGATGATTCATCTTCTTATCTGGCAGCAGCTTCCCAGCAAACAGCGGCTCAATACGAAGAGGTGAACCAAGCTATCGGCCAAGTCGCAGGCGGCGCGCAGGATCAGGCTGCTCAACTCGAAGAAAGCAATACAATGCTGGATAAAGTCCGCCTTGCTATAACAACGATGAAAGATGAAACTGCATTGGTCGGTCAGGCAATGAAACAAGCGGAGCTGGAAGGCAGCAACGGTATCCATCAAATGCAAAAACTGCATGAAACCTCTGATAGCTTCTTGAAGCTTGCTCAAAAGCTGACAACAGAAATCCAAAGTGCAGTCCAGCAAGCCAATCAGATTCGTTCCATCGTCCAGACAATTGAAGAGATTTCAGAAAGTACAAATCTGCTGGCGCTGAATGCAGCCATCGAATCTGCACGTGCGGGTGAGCATGGAAGAGGATTTGCTGTAGTTGCTGATGAAGTGAAGAAGCTCGCTGAACGCTCCAAACAAGAAGCACAGCAAATCCACAAACTAGTTGGAACGATGAATCAGCAGATGGCCGGTTTGGCAGAAGAAGCCAAAGCCTTTGATGCTTATCAGCAAGTTCAAGCTTCCAGTGTGGAAGAAACGACGAATGTATTCGATCGTATTCATAAACAGCTGCAGCAAGGAAATACGAAGATGAAAGACATCTCTTCTTCCGTCTCCGAGGTTGCTGCAAGTAATGATGCTGTTGCGGACATGCTTGGCCACATCAATCAGATAGCCGATGAAGCGGCTTCAACAGCTCAGGAAGTAGCCTCCTCAAGCGATACGCAGGCGGCTTCCATCGATATCCTGACTAACGCCGCTGCCCAACTGCAGCAGCTGGCCAAAGAATTGGCTGTCGAGGTAGCTCAATTCGAATTTGCCTCTGCTTCGGATGATAATGCCGAAGCCATTCATAAGGATGAAGAAGTTCCAAATACGCTTGAAGCACCTCGAGAAGATGTTGAAATAGAAGCTTTTGCTGATAACAAGCACGAAGAAGGTACTCAGGAACCCACTACCCTGACAGACGATCCAAATGACACATCGGAATACAAAAAGACATCATAAAAAAGAAGGAAGCGGCTATCAAAGATCCGCTTCCTTCTTTTCGTTTATTTCATAAAAGCTGTACTGCCCTTTCAATAGCAAGCATATATGCTCGAACATAGCGGAGCGGGACATATGCCCATTCGTAAAGACACCAACCGCCCCTTCTGTTGTCGAGATATCCTGCCTGCTTGTAAAAGCTCGCATGACTGGTCCAAGTTCTTTGCCAGCAAGCACCGGTTCGGCGATGAAGTCAGGCAAAAGCAGTTTTGCACCACTCGCGCTCCATACTTTATCACCGACTGCCAATGCACCCCAGTTACATATATACAATCCGTCATCCATCTGTGTGACGCCGCCTTCAAGTCCGATACCAGCCGCTGCTCCATCTAGCTTACTGCATGCTATCGCACGCTGGATGGCTCCTTGACGTGTCTCTTCATCGCTCATCGGCTGAGCGCTCACACCAGAATCGACCGCTGCACTTTCAAGATCCCACTTCGTTCCGAATACTTCTGACACAGCCTGGACTTTAGCAGGATTCTTAGATCCGACTATCATTTTCATTCGTTGCGCTTCCTTTCTTACGTGATCAATCGTTCGAAGTAATAAGATCCACTGTCGACTGATCTGTTGCCCGGACAAGCTTGATCAAAAGCTCTTTTGCAGCTGCATAATCATCCACATGAATGATGCTTGCACTAGTATGGACATAGCGGGAAACAATGCCGATGACAGCAGAAGGAACACCTTCGTGTGCCAAATGTACACGTCCGGCATCCGTTCCACCTTTGCCGACATAATACTGGTAATTGATGTTATTGGATTCCGCTGTATCAAGAATGAATTCGCGCATATTGCGATTCATGATCATTGTACCGTCAAAAATACGAAGCAATGCTCCCTGACCCAAATGACCGAAAGCTTGCTTGTCTCCACTAACATCATTGGCAGGTGATGCATCCATCGCATAAAAAATATCTGGCTTTATCATATTGGCAGCAACTTGAGCGCCTCGAAGGCCGACTTCTTCCTGTACAGTTGCTCCAGCATACAGTTGGTTCGGCAATGTATCACCAGCCACTGCTTCCATTAATTCCAGAGCCAATCCGCAGCCATATCGATTATCCCAAGCCTTCGCCAAAATCTTCTTCTCATTCGCCATCGGTGTAAATGGCATGAACGGCAGAACCTGCTGTCCTAGCTTAACACCAAGCTCATAAGCATCGCGCTCATCATCTGCTCCGATATCAATCAGCATGCTATCAATGCTTGCAGGCTTGTTCCGCTGCTCAGGTGTCAGCAAATGAGGAGGTGTAGAGCTGATAACACCTGGAATCGGCCCTTCATCTGTCATAACCTGAACACGCTGTGCAAGCAGTACCTGACTCCACCAGCCGCCTAATGTTTGAAAACGCAGCAGTCCATTCGGTGTAATTCCTGTCACCATGAAGCCTACCTCATCCATATGTCCAGCAGCCATTACCTTAGGTCCATTGCCTTTCTTCACACCAAAGATACCACCAAGCTTATCCTGGATGATCTCGTCCGCATAAGGCGCCAACCTCTCCTTCATAAAGGCGCGCATGAGCTGCTCGTTTCCCGGCGCTGCCTGCAGCTCTGTCAATTGTTTGAATAAATCCAATGTTTTCTGATTCATGTATATGTACTCCCTTTTTGTCAGACTATTGTATATCTATTGTAAACTATTGCTCCTCAACATGCCATAAAGGTTGTTTCGTTTTATATTTCTTAGGTAATAAGCTATAATAGAACATAACTTAAGTTGAAGAGGTGACCAAAATGGGCGTAAAGAAAACAGTAGCAATCGTAGGTGCTGGCCTTGCAGCTGGATATTTGATCCAAAAGCAGATTGCGAAACAACAGAAAGTGACTCCGGAAAAAGCATTGAAATTCGCTAAAGAAGCGTTTAAGAAAGAAGGTCCGATCAGTGGATCTTGGATCTACATGAAACCGGAAGAAAAAGTGAAGCACGGCCTCACATATACTGTTTACCGTGGCGGTATCTCCCGTACGATCGACGGAAAACCTGCTCAATACGAATTCTTCGTTGATGCAGAAACAGGATCAGTCATCGACGCTGTCGAATCAGCATCCTAATAAAAAAACCGGCTATAATAGCCGGTTTTTTTATTTGAATGTAGCGACGCTGCGATAGATTCGATAGCCGCGGGAAGAGAATTTCTCCTCGTATTCCGTTTTCACATTTAATGGATCGTTCTCTGCATGAAGATCAAGCTTTACTTCCTGCAGGATCATGCCATATCGGGAGAAACTGGACAAACTATATTCGAACAGTTTCTGATTATCCGTCTTGAAGATCACTTCGCCATTCTCTTTCAATACTGCTTCATATTGCTCCAAAAAGCTTTTATAAGTCAAGCGACGCTTCTCATGCTTATTTTTCGGCCATGGATCGGAGAAATTGAGATAAATTGCATCCACTTCATTCTCTTCGAACAGATCCCTGAAATCTGCTGCATTTTCATTTAATAGCCGAACGTTCGGAAGATCTGCTTCAGCAGCTTTCTCCACTGCGGTTACAATGATACTCTTCGCTAACTCAATTCCGATGAAATTGTATTCCGGATGCTGCGCTGCCATACCAGTGATGAACTGCCCTTTGCCAGATCCAATCTCAACATGCAGCGGCTTGTCGTTACCGAAAAGCTCTCTCCATTTGCCTTTATGATTTTTTGCTTCTTGTATGACAATATGATCATTTTCTTTTAAATAATCGTCTGCCCAAGGTTTGTGGCGCACACGCATATGTCTCACTCCTATTTCTGCCCTGCCCGCCTGCATAGTTTGATGCCAAATCGCACACGCTATGCTCAGGAAGGAGGGGAAAATCGATGTCACTTTCCGTTGAAAACCAACTTAGCCTTCTTCGGGATATCTTAAGCGAGCATTGCGAATCTTGCTGCGGCAGCAAATCCGAATACGAGCAAATATCCCGCTTGGCACGTTCTATCTTATCTAATAAATCAACCGATCAGCAAGAGCTTCTCGCTTTGCTTCCCGGTATCCATTCTTACAGTTCTGCCGGTGAAAAAGCTGCAGATATCAATGCGCATATCACATCGAACAGAGATCAGCTCGAGGATTGGGTAGAGACAATCAACAGCTTTCAAGGCTAGCAGGACAGCTGGTGCACTTCCGTAAGCAGCTGTTCCAATTCTTTATCTTTGCGTTGCAGATTGTCATCGCGGAGCGACATGACGATACGGGCAGCTTCATACCAATAGATACGTCTCAGAAGTGCATCATTCAGCGGCTTGCCGTATGCTTTCATCCAGTCTTCCCAGTCAGAATGAGGAACGTACTTCCTCAGCAGCATTCCAATATCAGCTGCAGGATCCGCAATGAGAGCACTGTCCCAGTCAACAAGATACAGCTCATCATGCTGACTTATCATCCAATTGTTATGGTCGATATCAAAATGGCAGACAGCCAATAACTGATCCGGCATTTCAGGTAAGAATTGCTCCAGACTTGCCAGCACCCGTTTTAAAGCAGGCAGCCGATCTTGGAAGCCAGCTGCTTTCTCCCGCAGCTCTTCCATTTTCGTTTCTGGCTGAAGCGGCTTCTTACCCATACGCATCAATAAGTTCAGCATTTCGGAGGAATGATGGATTTTACTAAGCAGTTTAGCTACCCGGGGATCGCTCATTTCCGAAAAAGTCAGACCGCGCCCCATCAGCCATTCCTGGGCCGTAATAACATCCCCGTTTTCCATCCTTTTTGTCCACACCAGCTTCGGTACAATTCCTTCTGCAGAAAGAACCGCCAAAAAAGGAGAGGAATTGCGCTTCAGGAACAGCTGCCGATCTCCGCTTTTTGCATAATATGCTTCTCCTGTTACACCGCCTGCAGGAGCAATTTTCCACTCATTTCCCAGTATGTGTTCTAACCAATTCACCGTTCATTCCTACTTTCCTAGTGCAATCGCTTTGCATTACTAGCTGTAAACAAGCCCAGCGTGACACAAGGCAAGTACATTCCCGAACAAATTCGACAGACATACTTAAGATTACAACATATTCTATGGTTTTATCAATACGATAGGCCTATAAAACCGTTTATTTAACTAAAAAATTCTTCCTTTTCTTCCTCTTCCCATTCGGGACGAGCAACAGCCTTTGTATAGGCATGGTCCAGCAGCACTTCACTGGCACGCAGCTGCGCATGTTTGAGAGCTAACTGTTCCTCTCTTTTTGCCATCAGCCAAGCCGTATGCTTCTGGCTGCCGATAAATTGTGTATTCCTTGGCTCACTGGCAAACCGGATTTGGTTTTCCCTGCTCAAAACTACCTTTTGTATGGGCAGCTCAACATCGTATTTTTTGAGGATACCTTGTATCAGCTTTTCCGTTCTGTTTAAAGAGAGCATTGGATTAAGGAAGGTAGAAAACTGCCCCTTCGATTCTCGCTTCCATGTCCGTTCCTCAGTTGCCCAGAACAATACATCAGGCTTGTCCTCCAAGACAGAAACAATCTCTATACCCAATGGATGTATCAGAATCGTATCTGCTTCCATCGTTGTCTGCTTCACTTCAAAAACAGGTTTATACATAACAAAGAAAGTGTCTGGAAATCGTTTTAGAAAGTATCGAAGAACCGGATCTTTCTTGAACTTCTGATCAAAGAAAGAAAACTCCCCAAGCGTGCTTGTAGCCCATTTCAGCTGAAAGTCAAACAGCTCTTCCAAGAAATCCTGTTTGAGGATCTTTTCTGTAGGCGCAATATAAGCAGGAACAGGCTCCGGCTGTTCCACTTCTTCTTCTTTTTTTCGGAATACATGATACCATGATTTCTTCCGTTCTTCTTCCTTTGCTTCATCCATTATAAAAGAGGCAGGAGCAGCTTGCTGCTGCTCCCATTCCCTGTGCATCTTTTCCCAATTCTCTTTTTTCAATTTTATGAATTGGCCAGGATATCGGTAAGGATGCTGTTCATAGCGGGATATATATTCATGCAGCTTAATCAATTGCGCCACATAGGTTCACTCCTTCTCCAAATCTTTGACCAGTACCGGAACGTATTTCGGTCGTTTCCCAGGTTCGATCCGGTAAAGTGTCACCTTCTCAGCCAAGATAGGTACGGATAAATGTTTGTCCAGAAGCGGAAGCTGTCCATCCACTTTGCCTGATCCCCATTTCTTCCCGAGTGTGATATGCGGACGATACGGCCGGTTCTCAAGCTGGAAGCCAGCTGTCTGTGTGCTTGCAGTTACTTTTTGATGCAATGCTTGCAGCTGATCAAGCGGTTTTACCCCTGCCCATAAGACACGAGGCTGTTTCGGACTGCCAAAAGTATCTACTCCGACTACGTCCAAGGAAAATGCTTTGCCAAAATCATGCTCTTGCCAAGCTTCCTTTAT
This sequence comes from Terribacillus saccharophilus, assembly GCF_046592595.1. GTDB lineage: Bacteria > Bacillota > Bacilli > Bacillales > Amphibacillaceae > Terribacillus > Terribacillus saccharophilus_C. The sequence goes on from NZ_JAWVPF010000003.1 coordinate 396,287, forward strand.
TTTATCCACCTGCTCGTCTGTCGTCGCACCTAGGAATTGCAGAGTAATATGGAATTCCTCTGGTCTTGGCCAAAGCTTCATCGGCACATATTCCTTTAACTCGTCCTGCCACACAGCCAATTCTGCTTGAATAGATTCATCAGTACCTATACCAATGAAATAATGTGTACTCATGCTACTCCTCTTTTCCCTTTAGCTGTACCCCTCATCCTCTTCACGATAAACAAGATTCCAACACCAGTGAAAGTCGTCACAGCAAACAATGCATACATATGATATACAGTTGCAATCTCAAGGATCAAGCCACCCATCAAGTTGAAAAGCGCATTTCCAAGTCCAGTACCCACTGCGGAATAAAGCGCTATGGCAGTCGCTTGGACAGATGAAGGTGCCGTACTTCTGATGTAAAGCAATGCAGCTGGTACATAAAGTCCGATAGACAATCCCTGGATGATGGTTGTTATAAAGATGATGGTAAGGGATGGGTCGAACATATATAAAACCCATCTTGCGCCGGATACAGCCGCACTTAATATGACAACATGAAGAATGCTCATCTTCCCAATGATCCGGTGGGCAAGTTTCATGAACGGTGCCTCACTGCCTGCTCCTAGGAAGAAAGCGATGCCGACAGCGCTTAGTGTGCCTCCAGCTGCTAAAATGAATGTCCCGAAATAAAAATTATTTGCAAGTATTGGCCCGAATATAAGGAAATTGGATACAAGGAACAACATGAATGGGTTGTTTTTCCGTAACGTACGTAAGCCTTCTTTCATCGATACTGCCGCTATGTCATAGCCTTGACGCGGGAATTTACGCAACGCTGGCAATGCAAGCAACAGAAACAAGCCATATGCTATGAAAATGACATCCACTGTACCTACGAAATCTGTTATGTAACCCAACAGGAATGAAGCAACCGCAAATCCGATCGCTCCCCATAAACGAATGTTCCCGTAGACAAGCTTGTGCTGCTCGACAAAGCTTAGCGCCATACTGTCCGACAAAGGAATGACAGCCGCTTGGAACACAGCGATAGCCAGCATCCCGATCAGCAGCAATGCATAATGGTCATAAAATAAATAAATGAATGCAAGCGCCGCGGCAGCAGCTAATGCTGCTGCCAACAGACGCAATGGTTTCTGGGTATAATCGCTAAGCAGCCCCCAAACAGGCTCCATTACCGTGTTCACTAATGGAATTGCCGCCACTATCAAACCAACTAGCACTGGATCCAATTGTTTTTCTTCCTGCAGAAAAACAGCAAGCAGCGGAAATAATGATCCATTGGAAAGAAAAGCTGCTAAATAAAAGAATTGAAAAGATCTGTAAGTCTGCTTTGTCGTCGCTTGCATTAGTCGAGCTCATCCTTTGTCAGCAGATAAAGTGCTTCCGCATAGATAGCGATCGAACGAAGCATATCTTGAACCAAGATGTGTTCATCCTGCTGATGGGCACTGTCTGATCCGCCTGGGAATAGCGGTCCGAATGCCACCCCTTTTTTCATCGCCCGTGCATAGGTACCACCGCCGATTGCTAGGATATCGGATTGATCACCTGTTTGACGGCGGTACACATCAACTAATGTCTCAACTAGCGGATCATCCTTTTCCACATACAAAGAAGCCAAGTGAGACGTTTCCTGGAAACCGGCACCCGCTTGTGCAAGCTGTGCAAACAATTTCGAAGTAACTGAATCATATTCAGATGTAACCGGATAACGGATATTAACACCAATTTTCCACGCTTCCGCATCTTTCATGCTGAATTCCCCAAGATTGAGTGTCAAAGGACCAGATACATCATCAGTCAGACCCAAATCGATACCATTCCCATTGTAATCCTCGAATTTTTCGATAAGCCAGCTCAACTTGTCTGTCACATCCCCATGTAATGGCAGGCTCACTAAGAATTTGGCTAATGCCACTACTGCATTGATACCTTTTTCAGGTGTTGAACCATGAGCTGCTTTACCAGACAAGCTGAGCAGGATAGCATTTTCTTTGGCTTCAGCTTTGCCGCTGTATCCTTGGGCTTCCAGGAAAGCCGTGAATGCGTCTTTTACCTTCTCCAGACTCTCCCCAGTAAGATGGGCTTCCGCAAGCCCTGGAACCATATTCAGTGCTTTACCGCCTTCGAAACGTTCAAGTCGAAGCATGTCACTTTGTGCCGACGCAGGAGGCAGGGAAATATAACCATCGATAATTCCTTTTTCTGCATAGATAAGCGGAAAGTCTGCATCCGGCGTAAATCCTGTATCCGGCATTTCTTCATGCTGGAAGTAGTACGCCATGCACTGCCAATCACGCTCTTCGTCCGTGCCCATAATCAAACGGATGCGCTTCTTCGGTGCATATCCTAAATCTTTCAGTAATTTCATCGCAAAGTAAGCAGCTGCAACTGGGCCCTTATCATCCAATGTACCTCTGCCAAATAGTTGATCACCATCCAGTGTCGGATTGAAAGCGCCGTGCGTCCACTCTCCATCTGCAGGTACGACATCCAGATGACCAAGTACGCCAACCAACCCGTCTCCTTGTCCATACTCGATATGTCCAGCATAGCCATCGACATATCGAGTATGGAATCCTTCATCCTTGCCTACTTGTAAGATATATCGGAGGGCTTCATCAATTTTTTCGCCAAACGGCTGCTTGTCTGTTTTTGTCGATTCATCATAAACACTTGGAATGGAAACGAGCCCTTTCAGCACTTCCACATAAGCGTCTTTATAAAAAGAAGCCTTTTCATACCAATCGATTTTTTCCATTTCCTTCGCCTCCTGGTTTCTTATCAATAATTTTATTTACTTGTTAAGAATAGAATTAACAGAAAATTAAACCTATCTCCTAGCCATCTTTGCTTAATTATTGTAAAATACGGGTAGAAAGAGATTTAGAGCACCACCGATTCTTATGTAAAATTAAGGAGTGGTTTTTTGAATCAATCAACATCCCGAATGCTAAACCGTGTAAAAGCTGTCTATCTTTACATTAAGGAAAGGGACACAGTTTCTACTACTGAATTGGCTGAAGAATTTGGTATTACGGACCGTACGGTACAGCGTGATTTAAATGTGCTGGAGTATAACGGTTTAGTACAAAGTCCTCATCGGGGGGTTTGGTCAACGACCTCAAAAAAAGTCAAAATCTCTTGATTCAAATCGTACAACCTATGTAATAATTTCCTACTTAAGGCAAGCTGATCTGCACGCAGATCAGCTTTTTTTTGTATCCTGGATCAGTTTGCTAAGCTCATCATCAGAAAGTTCCCTGTATTCCCCCAGCTCAAGTTCTTCATCCAGCTTCAGGCTGCCCATGCTAAGACGCTTCAGATAGACAACCTCCATACCTACAGCCTCGAACATGCGCTTGATTTGATGAAACTTTCCTTCTGTTATCGTAACCTCTATCTCTGACACTGGACCTGCCTCCAAGATATGCAGGATAGCCGGCTTTGTCACATAACCATCATCAAGCGTTACCCCATGATGGAATTTATCTATCGTTTCTTCGGTGACTTCCCCTTCGATTCGAGCATAGTAGAGCTTCGGCACATGTTTCTTCGGTGATAAAAGCTGATGGGCAAGCGTCCCGTCATTCGTCAACAACAGAAGACCTTCTGTATCCTTATCCAACCGTCCGACTGGAAAAGGTTCGAATATCCGATCCTCCGGCTGCAGGATATCGACAACTGTTTCATCTCTTTTATCTTCCGTTGCCGAAACTAGACCAGGCGGCTTATGCATCATCAAATAGATGAATTCTCTGTACTCGACGGTCTCGCCATTGACTTGTACAATATCTTTCTTTTCATCCACATGGATGGACGGTGATTTGACTTGGGCGCCATTCACCGTAATCGCCCCTTGTTTGAGGAGCGACTTTACTTCTTTTCTGCTGCCGTATCCCATATTGGCAAGCAGCTTATCCATTCTCATCATTTAACCCTTCTTTCTTCTCAATAGACGATCTAAGAATCCAATCCGATTTCCGAGGACACGTTCAAGCAAAGTTGATTTATAGGAGAGAATCATATAAACTGATCCCCCAACCAATGCACAGACGAGTATGATCATTGCTGATGCAACTTGTCCATCCTGGAACGTTATCGCGAATCCCAGCAGATATTTTGTTAGCAGTACAACAGCAGACATGATTGCTGTAAATATCAATATCAGGATCGTCCGCTTTGCAAGCTGACGCACTGGGAACTTTAGTACATGCTTCATTTTAAGGAAGTTCAATACTGTCGCAATACCAACTGCCAGAGCAGTTCCAAAGATAGCGCCTTTTGCCCCGAACGCATGAATGAGCGGAATATTGAAGAATATCTTCACTAATAATCCTGCTGTCAAACTGATGACGGAGAAACGCTGTTCGTTTATCCCCTGCAAAATGGATGACGTTGTCGTGAACAAAGCAAACAGCAGTGCTACTGGTGCGTACCAAACCATAAGCGTTCCTGCTCCTATGTCAGGGTTGAGGACGGCTTCTGTACCGTAAAATGCTGTATAGGCTTCACTTCCTAATAACGCAATACCAATACTTGCGGGCAAAATCAAGAAAAGCACGATTTGTAACGATTGATTGATTTGCTGTAAATATAATTTGCGATCATCGGAGAAAAATGCACGGGTTATGGCCGGAACTGCTGCCAGTGATAACCCGATGGACAATGTCATAGGAATAGTGATGATTTTTTGACCGTAAAAGTTTATCACTCCAAAAATATCAACTGCCACGTCACCCTTTCCGATTGCTTCCAATGCTCGCGGCATCGTAAACTGATCGATGAACTGATACAGGGAGGTTGCTATCCCGGTTACAACGAATGGGCCTGCATAGCTTAGCAGTTCTTTGATGATCGTCTTATCCGACATAGCTGCCGGACGGACTGTCTGCTGTCTCATTCTCAGTTCCAGATGCGGTTTTCGGGCACGCCAATAGACATAGAGCACTGCACAGGAGGCAAGTGCACCGACAAAAGCTGCGAATGTCGCATATCCAACTGCTACTGCTATGTTTTCATTGAAGACATGCAGGGCAAGATAGACACTGAGCAATAAGAATACAATACGCGCTATCTGCTCTACTACAGTGGAAATAGCAGAAGGTCCCATGGACTGGTTCCCTTGGAAAAATCCTCTGACAATACTCATTGCTGGTATGATGAGGTTGGCGAAGCTGACTAGCTTAATTACATAAGCAACTGTGTCTGTCGTAAAACCAGATTTTCCATCTCCTACACTCCACTGTGCAATCAAGTCTGCCCCAAAATACATGATAAGGAACGCAGCAACACCTGTGACACCCATGATGGTGAAACCAGTCTTAAATACTCGCTGGCTTGTCCGATAGTCCTCCAGACCATTGTATTTGGAAACGAATTTTGAAACACCTAACGGAATACCTATTGTTGAGATACTGATCAATATATTATAAGGGGTATATGCAAAATTGAATAAAGCTCCCCCCGAAGCACCAACCAGTGCATTGAACGGGATAACATAGATGATCCCGAGTAACTTCGACAGGAAAGTAGCTGCTGTCAGCAGCAATGTCCCGCGAATCATTGTCGACAAAGCCATTATTTCACCTAACTCCTCTTTAAAATCCAATGAATCTATTTTATCATAAAGTAGACCTGATGGAAGAATTCCTTTGGATACCATCAGCAGAAAGGAAGAACAACCATTATGAATTATGATGTAGTAGTGATCGGCGGCGGTCCATCCGGACTTATGGCGGCTATTTCGGCAGCTGAGCATGGAGCCTCCACACTTTTGATTGATAAAGGGAAGAAGCTTGGCAACAAGCTTGCGATATCCGGAGGCGGGAGATGTAATGTCACGAACCGCCTGCCGCAGGATGAAGTAATCAAGCATATTCCCGGGAATGGAAAATTCTTGTACAGTGCATTTTCGATTTTTGACAATTACGATATAATTGATTTCTTCGAGAATCTCGGTGTGAAGCTGAAAGAAGAAGACCATGGACGTATGTTCCCGGTTAGTAACTCAGCAAAATCTGTAGTACAAGCATTGCTCAATCGCTTAGATACACTTCATGTCCGTATCCGCACAGAAGCACCTGTTAAAGCGATACATTATGGTGAACAAAGACATGAGATAATTTTGAAAGACGGGGAAAAGATCAGTACAGGTGCTGTCATTGTCGCTGTCGGCGGAAAAGCTGTACCTCATACAGGAAGTACAGGAGACGGTTATGCCTGGGCTAAGAAAGCAGGACATACCATCACAACACTTTACCCAACTGAAGTGCCTTTGCTTTCATCTGCTGCTTTCATCAAGCAAAAGCAGCTCCAAGGACTTGCTCTGCGCAGCGTTGCTGTCAGTGTACTGAACGAGAAGGGAAAAGCTATTATCACACATCAGATGGACATGCTATTCACGCATTTTGGTATTTCCGGACCAGCTGTACTGCGCTGTTCGCAGTATGTTGTGAAAGAACTGATGAAAGGCCGGAATGAAGTCGATATCCATATTGATGCAATTCCCGATAAGAAAGCACATACGTTAATGGAAGAAATGACAAACATGAGGGAGGAACAGCCGAAGAAGGCTTTTCGTAATCTAGTAAAGGGAATAGTACCAGAACGATATTTGGATTTTCTTTTAGAACAAGCGGCAATTCTTCCGGATACAAAAGCAGCAAATATTTCCCGGGAAAATGTTCAACAGTTTGTCAGCCTGCTTAAAGGCTTCACTTTCCCTGTGAATGGGTCACAGCCAATCGAAAAGGCTTTCGTTACAGGAGGCGGTGTTTCCGTAAAAGAAGTTGTACCTACAACGATGCAGTCTAAATTTATGCATGGATTATACTTCTGCGGAGAAATCCTTGATATCCATGGATATACCGGAGGATACAATATTACCTCTGCCATGGTAACAGGCAGAGTAGCTGGTATGCATGCAGCGTGGGAAGCTGCTTCTGTTACGAATTGAAAAATACCCTCCATCCTTCTGGGATGGAGGGTTTTCATATTGATATTCATTACTTGGGCGAGAATCTGGCCATAAGTAAAGTATCATAGTATTTGCCGTCACTCAATCTTTTATCATTTTTCAGACAGCCTTCGATTGCAAAACCATATGCTTCGTACAGACGAACGGCACGTTCATTTAATGCAAGAACTGATAAATTGATTTTATGTATTTCCTGCTTTTCAGACCACTCAATAATCATTTCCAGCATCTTTCTGCCTATACCACAACCCCAATACTCCTTTAAAATTGCAACGCCAAATGTCACTTGATGTGATAACCGCCTTAATTCATTACCTTCACATCTGCAGTAGCCAACTATTTCTTCCTTGTCACAAGCTACAAGACATAAATTGGTCAGCTTCTTCTGATCCTTGATTATCAATTCCTCGAAATCTTGGGATGATAAATATCCTTCTCCCTCTTCTCTATCCATATATTCTGTTTCTCCATCTGTTTTCACTCTAAGCTGCGCTAATGCTTTAGCATCTTCTACCTCAGCTTCACGTATGACAAGTTTTCTTAGTCTAGTATCTCCCATCCCAACATCCCCTTTTCTGCAACAAAAAATCCCTGATTTTATTAA
>NZ_JAWVPF010000004.1:0-396311 GCF_046592595.1 Terribacillus saccharophilus
TTGTTTTCTTGTTTGTCAGCCGTTGTTGCTCCCTGGCGACGCATATAAATATAACACGCATCTCAATACATGGTCAATAGTTTTTTAATAAAAATATCAAATTCATTCCCAATATGCTAAACACAGCCAAAACAGCTTACCATAGCAGCCATCCTAATACCACAACAACATCGGTTTTTTCGAGAGGACAGAATGTATTATATCAACTACTGCCCTCTCCCTTCTTTTATCATAATTCTTTGATTTGATACTCTCGATGATACAGAGCCTTGCCTTTTGTTTCTGTCAGCACAGCTTCTATTATCTCTTTCTCCTCCAAATAATTGAGAAGTGCACTTAAATCAGCTGAATATGCTTCCACTTCCGGTCTGTTCTTTAATTCCCCAAAGGTCCAAGCACTATCTTTCATTCGCATGACACGAAGAAGATGCTCAGCAGCAGAATGCGATCTGGCATTGATGGCAACATTGACAGCAAGAAGCATCAGCTGCACACGCTGGTCTGTTTCTTCCTTACTCTGAATGAATTCTTCACAAAGCTTATATACTTCCGAATCTATTCTACGCACCTGATTCCAGACGGTGACTTCCGGATGATGTCCTTTTTCAATAATAGATAATCGAGCCAAATAATGCAGACACCGTACCATTCGTGCATAAGCATCAAGATATTGCCCGCTGTCATGGAGATCCTTCGTCTCTGCATAAGAACGAATAAGCTTGGCAAATTCGATTGTCATTTTCAGCTTGCGCTTTTCATAAGGAAAACTGGCCAGTTCGTTTTTTAGATTATCAATATACTCATTCCGATCAAAGACGACTTTCCCCTCGAAGATCCATTCGACTGCCCGCCGATATGTACTAGTATCAATCCAATATTGAAGAAGTGTCTCTTCGACAATATGCATGGCTGCGATTTTTCCTTCATAACTGTAATGCTTTGTAAACCATGGTTCTTCTGAATGTTTGACAATCACCAGCAGAATCATATCGAAGTTATCTGTTGTCGGACTCACCGGCCTTGTCTTTTCTACTAAGATGATACCCAATGTATTCGGCATGCTTGCACGTTCCTGATAAATCGGACGAAGAATGTTCTCCAAGACGATCCCTCCGCAATGTAATTCTATATATTTTAGTAGTAATTCAACATATTTCTTCAAAATCCTTTTTTACCTGACAAAAGAAAAACCTTCATCACAACGTGATAAAGGCTTTTCTATCTATAGAAGAATTCCGCTGAGGTTAATGCTTGGTTGTTTGCTGACAATCCGGGCACGTCCCGTATAATTCCAAACGATGATGGGTTACATCGAAGTTTGTCACCTGAGCAGCGAGTTTCTCTACTTCATAAAGGCTTGGATAATGGAAATCGACAATCTTGCCACATGAATCGCATATCAGGTGGTAGTGTTCATCTGTATCACAATCGAATCGGCTGGAGGAATCTCCATATGTCAACTCCCGCACTAAACCGTTCTCACGGAATACACGAAGGTTGTTATAGACCGTTGCTACGCTCATATTCGGAAACTTATCCTCTAGCGCTCGATATATATCATCAGCGGTAGGATGGATCTTGGAATTCAGCAAGAACTCAAGCACCGCATGACGCTGTGGTGTAATTCTGACTCCGGATTCTTTTAATCGCTCCACTGCTGCTTGTAATCTCTGTTCAGACACCGTCATGCACCTCGCTTTCACTTGTAAATAAAACTTTTGTCTAAACGATGACTATTATTACATTATACTTCTTCTAAATTGTAAAGGGGTCTCCCTTATCTTGTCAATAAAAAACCATCGTTTCCTTCAAATATCAGGTACGAGCAGTACTTCTTCTGTTTCATGAAGAAGATTTGCGTATCTGGCTGCAACAAATAGATAGTCTGATAAACGATTGATGAAGCGTAATACCTCATCATTCCGAGTCTCTTCTGTCATGGAGACAATCATTCTTTCAGACCGACGTACGATTGTGCGCGCCTGATGCAGGACAGCCGCACTTGGGCAGCCTCCCGGCAGTATGAATTGCTTCAGCGGCGGAAGCTCTGCTGTCCATTGGTCGATTTCAGCCTCGATATCATTTGTGTGCTCGGGCCTCAATTTCCAATGCACTTCCTTTTCAGCTGGTGTCGCAAGTTCAGCTCCTGCATGGAAAAGCAGCGTCTGGACACGTTGTAATGATTTCCTGAAGTTATCGTTATCAGCAGTTAAAAGACTGACTGCAGTTCCAATCGCTGCATTTGCTTCATCCAGGGTGCCATAAGCTTCGACACGGGGATGATCTTTCGGGACTCGCATTCCATAGATAAGCGAAGTTTCTCCCTTATCTCCGGTTTTCGTGTAGATCTTCATTAGTATCCTCTGTCTAAATCGATTTTATTTATATATTGTCCTTCAGTTTCTTCATCTGTATATACCGCTAAATTCTTTTCAAACACATCCATTGCTCGTTCTGTATAATATGGTGTTTTACCGGCCATATGCGGAGTTAGAATAACTCGCTCATGATCCCAAAATGGGTGATCCTCCGGCAGGGGCTCTTCTTCAAAAACGTCTAGCACTGCTGCTTTTATTTTCTCTTTATTCAGTGCCTCCAGTAATACATCCGTCGCTACGGCATCTCCGCGCCCCATATTTAGGAACACTGCGTGCTTCGGCATAAGATCAAAGTGGTGCTCTTTATAGAAATGCTTCGTTTCTTTCGTACTTGGTAGGATGGAAATCAAATAATCTGCATGAGGCAGAACTGTCTCGATATCTGTCTGTTTATACACTTCATCAAAATGCTCTTTCGGTGATCCACTGCGACTCACGCCGATTGTATGCATGCGGAACGCTTTCCCCAAGCGCGCCACTTCTTGGCCAATCGCTCCTGCTCCTACGACAACTAGTTTTTTCGCAGTGATTTCATCAATCATTATATCCTTATCCCATACATGCTCTTCCTGCTTTTTCAGAAAAGCGCGTTCATTGCGGGCAACAGCAAGGATGGACGAAATTGCATATTCCGCCATTTGGATACGATGGATACCATTCGTGTTTGTCAGCATGATGCCTTTCTCAGCAATAATATCCAGTGGGAGGTAATCGACACCCGCTGATACCACCATGATCCACTTCAACTTATCCGCTGTACGAAGTGATGCTTCATCTGCTCCATTTCCGCCAGTAACCAAAACCTCTGCATTCTTCACCTGCTTCTCTGTTTCTTCCTTTGAGGAACTGAAGTGGAATGTCACATCTGGATAAGAGCTTTCAAAATGCTGTTTCAATTTCTGATCTAATTTCACCGCTACGAGAATTTGCATATGTATCTCCTCCAAGAAAGTTTGTTTACCTTCTTCTACTATAACCCTTTTCCATTCCGCACGAAAAGCGACACCCTCCATAAAAAAAGCTCAGACGGTAAACGCCTGAGCCAATTTTCATGTAGGGGAGGTTTCATACTGTACTATATGCACATACGCAGCACCCAGTATAAGCACTTGTCATGGATTGAGCCCTTTCAATTCTTCCAGCACGAATAATCCGTCCTTTCGAATAAGCACATCATCGAAATAAATCTCTCCGCCGCCGTATTCCGGACGCTGAATAAGTACCATATCCCAATGAACAGATGAGCTGTTGCCATTCTCGGTCTCATCATAAGAATCCCCCGGCGTGAAATGCAAACTTCCAGATATCTTTTCATCGAAGAGGATATTTCCCATCGGCTCTTTGATTAGGGGATTCACACCTAGCGCAAACTCACCTATGTAACGCGCCCCTTCGTCCGTATCCAGCACTTCATTCAGTTTATTCGTGTGATCGGAAACAGCCTCGACAATTTTCCCGTTTTTGAATGTCAGAGCTACATTTTGGTGGACAACACCCTGGTAAGGGCTTGGTGTATTATATGTAATCGTACCATTCACACTATCTTTTACAGGTGCTGTGTATACTTCTCCATCCGGCACATTATGCGTACCTGCACAAATAACCGCAGGAATATCCTTTATGGAAAATGAAATATCCGTTCCAGGACCAACGATCCGAACCTGATCTGTCCGCTCCATCAAATCCTTCAATGGCTGCTGTGCTTGTCGCATTGCATCATAATCTACCGTGCTTACATCGAGTACATAATCGTAATATTGATCAAAATTCATTTTGGCCTTCTGCGCTGCTGCTGGTGTCGGATAATCAAACAGCACCCATTGAAGGTTTTCATACAGATAATCATCAGAAGGCTTCAACAGTTTACCGCGCTTGACGAACTGTTCACTTGGGACACTGCTTAACTCTGCATCATTATCTTCTCCGCGAATTACCAGCAAAGCATCCGTATCCTTGAACTGCTCCAAAAACCATTTATCATGTAACCGGAACTGTTCTTCCGGAGCATGCTCCAACATTATCCTGTCGGTTTCCTCATCTTGCCAGAGTATAAATGGAATCACGCCCAGTGCATATGCTTCCTTCTGAATTTCCTTTACAAGAGGTTTACTGGATGGAACAGCACTGATGATTACCTTCTCTTTCTCACCAAGCTTTAAACTATGGGACAAAAACAGCTTGGCCAGTTTATTCAGACGTGGATCTTTCATCGTATCATCTCCCTTTATTTTCCATAGTAACAAAAAACGGCCCAATGTATGTACATTGGGTCGCAGATAAGTTATAGATTTTCCCGGATGAACTCCAGTGCTTCTTCTGTATGTCCATCCACCTTCACTTTGCGGAATTCCTTTTGGAGATTACCTTCCTTATCGATAATGAAAGTAGAGCGTTCAATCCCGTAATACTCTTTGCCGAAATTCTTTTTCAGCTTCCAGCATTCGTAGTCTTCTGCTACAGCATGATCTACGTCTGCAAGCAAAAGGAATGGAAGGTCGAATTTGTTCATGAATTTCTCATGGCTTTCAACAGGGTCCGGGCTGACCCCGATGATGACTGCATCCAAGTCGGTGAATTTATCGTGGTTATCACGGAAGCTGCACGCCTCAGTCGTACAGCCTGGTGTATTATCTTTTGGATAGAAATAAAGTACGATGTTTTTTCCTTTGAAGTCCTGCAGTGAGACGATTTCACCGTTCGTTGCCGGTAAGGTGAAGCTAGGTGCTGCTTTGCCAATTTCAGTTGTCATGAATAGGCCTCCTCTGGTTTCTGATATAACACAAGCGTATCCGATTTAGCCTGGGAGCACAACTAATCTCCTTCTCCTTTCATTTTCTGCCTTACAACAGTGTGCTGCCATACTTTCAATACCAGTCCGGATGGCAGCAGGTATCCAATCAATGCCTCAATCAGTGCAAGGAAACGTCCGATTCCTACAGGCAGAATATCCCCATAGCCAACAGTGAGTAACGTAACGCCGCTGAAATAGATGGAGTGCATCAAGGAACCCGCAAGAGACGAATCAATCAAGTCGCCTCCCTCGGCAAGTACGATGCCTTCGATTGACAGGATAAAATAAATCAAACCAAAAGCGAGCATGACACTTATATATAGGAATAATAAAGATAAAAACAAATCGACAGAAAATATTGAGGAGGCTCTTACCTCATGTTTGAAAAAGGAATACATACAGCCAATCAGAGCAAAGAATATTATTATCACTAGTACAAACACCATGTCCATCCCTCCGGTCAAGCTGCAAAAGCCAGGAACTAGAGGATAAGCAATGAATCCCTAAACGGGAAGGACACCCGCTCGGAGCTTCCTTTCTTATCCGTACGTCCCTAAACGACTTTCTCCACTTTCCTAATTAGTTATTAGTTTACGAGCGGCATGTCCGGACTATGTGCAGCAAGTCGCTTTTTTCGATGGTCCGGAGGGCATATGCTATACTGATTAAGAGAAATTTACGGAGGTTTACCAATTATGAATAAGACCAAATCAGAACAATTACATAAAGAGGCACAGGAACATATCGTTGGCGGCGTAAACTCCCCCTCCCGTTCCTTTAAAGCAGTAGGCGGCGGTTCTCCTGTTTATATGGAGAAAGCGGAAGGAGCTTATTTCTGGGACGTGGATGGCAACAAGTACATCGACTTCTTGGCAGCATACGGCCCTATCATCACTGGACATGCTCATCCGCATATTACAGAAGCCATCACGAAGGCCGCTCAAAACGGCGTATTGTACGGCACACCGACGCGCCTTGAGAATCAATTTGCCCAAATGCTGAAGGAAGCTATCCCATCCCTGCATAAAGTCCGTTTCACTAACTCTGGTACAGAGGCAGTGATGACAACGATCCGAGTAGCTCGTGCCTACACCGGCCGCAATAAGCTGATAAAGTTTGCAGGCTGTTATCACGGTCACTCCGATCCAGTGTTAGTAGAAGCAGGCTCCGGTCCATCCACATTGGGTACACCTGATTCCGCTGGTGTTCCAGCATCAATCGCAGCAGATATGATCACTGTTCCCTTCAATGATCCGGAAGCATTGCGCGACGCTTTGGAAAAATGGGGCGATCAAATTGCAGGTATCCTCGTGGAACCGATTGTCGGCAACTTCGGGATCGTGACACCAGAACCCGGCTTCCTTGAAAAAGTAAATGAATATGCGCACGCAAAAGGTGCACTTGTCATTTACGATGAAGTCATCACAGCATTCCGCTTCACATACGGCAGCGCACAGCAGCTACTTGGTGTTGAGCCGGATTTGACAGCAATGGGTAAAATCATCGGCGGCGGTCTGCCGATTGGCGCTTATGGCGGTAAGAAAGAAATCATGGATCAAGTAGCTCCGCTCGGCCCTGCTTATCAAGCGGGAACTATGGCCGGAAACCCTGCTTCTATGGCAGCAGGTATCGCTTGTTTGGAAGTACTGCAGCAGCCAGGTGTCTATGATCGTTTCGAGGAGTTGGGTGCAAAATTGGAAGCTGGTATCAAGCAGCACGCGGAAGAAGCAGGCGTAACAATTACAGTCAATCGTTTGAAAGGTGCGCTTGCCGTGTACTTCACCGACGAGAAAGTAACCAATTATGCACAAGCATCTGCTTCTGACGGCGAGAAATTCGCACAATTCTTCCAGCTTATGCTCGAGCAAGGTATCAACTTGGCTCCTTCCAAATATGAAGCATGGTTCATCACAACAGCACATACAGACGAAGATATCGATCGTACATTGGAAGCTGTAAAAACAAGCTTCGAACAAATGAAATAAGGGTATGCTAAAAGGCATCAGCACTTTCGCTGATGCCTTTTTTTGGTCTTAAACATTTCTTCAGTAAATACTTTATTATCTCAGGGCATTCGTGTAACATCATAAGGTATAGTTTTTCAAGGAAAGAACGGAGGATCCAAGACTATGAAACTTGGTGCCAGAATGCTTAAAACTGGCGTGGCAATCACACTTGCCTTATATGCAGCCACATTACTTGGTTTGACGCCGGTGTTTGCTGCAATCGGAGCTGCCTTTTCAATGCGGCAGTCCGTTTATCAATCCTATATCGGACTCATGGATCAGGTGAAAGGGAATGTAGTTGGTCTGGTTGTAGCCGTTGCAATGTTCTATACATTCGGGACCGAACCGATCATCATTGGCGTTTCCGCCATCCTGACAATTGGACTATGTGTAAGCCTGAAAATACGGGAAAGCGTCATCGCAATCGTCTCACTTGTTTCGGTAATGGAGAATACGAGCGATATGGACTTCCTTCCTTTCGCATTGCTGCGGTTCTCGACACTGACATTAGGAATCCTGTCCGCTTTCTTCGTGAATTTGGTCTTTCTGCCGCCTAAGTATGAAGTCGTTCTCCTGCAGAAAATCGATCAATTCAGCACCGAAATTCTGCAATGGCTCCGTGTTGCGACCCGCAGTTGGTCCGATCAGCCGGCATTGAAGGACGAAATAGCCAGGATAGAATCAGAAATCCAAAAAATAGACGATATCTATACCCGCTACTCCGAAGAACGAACGTATACGAAAAAACAAAAACTCGTAAAGGCTCGGAAACTAGTCGTCTTCCGTCAGCTTATAACGACCTTGAAGCAGTCTCACGGTATTCTGAAGGAAGTCTATGATCTTGGGGATAAGATGACAGAGCTTCCGACACGTTCCAGTGACACATTCGTCGAAGAGCTCGATAAAGCGATCATGTCACATGAAAAGCTGATCCTTAGCGCGATGGGACGAATCAAGCACCAGCAAGAAGACAGCAATTTTCGCGAAACACTTGATCCGGATATCCCAGCACTTGTCGATTTGCTTATCCATGTATTCGAGAACAAGGAAAATGAAGAGAAGATGCTCTTCCTTCCGCTTGCTTCTCGTCTGATGGAATATCACAGAGAGCTTGACAGACTGAAACGACTTTTAAACAGTTACCTGAAATACCATAACGAAGATTCCACGGTAGTCATGCCGAAGGAATAAAGCACATCACTCAAGTGAGTGATGTGCTTTTTTAATGCATGATAGTACAGAAATGCAGAGCTTAAGGTAGGGGGGGGTTCAAGCTGAGAACACAAAGAAAAATGATGGAACTATTAATGCAGCTGCGTTTTCCCCCATTATTCAAAATCCCACTTAGCCATCTATTACATATCCTTTAACCATACTAATGCTTTTGCTTCTATTTCTTTCACTAGCTGTTCCTTTCCACGAATATACGCCTCAATATCATACTGAAATCTCTCTGCCAACTCTGCCTTCAGCAACCCATACCTTTTCTTCATCTCAGGATGAACCAGTAAATAATCTCGAAAAGCTACATGCCGTTTTATTTCATAACTTCCATTCTGATAAATATGTACATGATGCGTGCGAAAGTCCCCGCCTTTTTCAAAATACCTTCGTCCAGGTATTCCATTCTCCCCTTTGGGCTCGTATCCAATCTCCCGCATTTCATCGTTAAAATCATCCACAATATGAATATCTCTGACAACGGGCAATATATCAATGATTGGCTTTGCTTTTAACTCCGGGACGGATGTACTGCCGATATGGTGTATGTCCGCGATTTCATCTTCGAAAATAGTTCTCAGTTTGAATGCTTCTCTCTTGAACATATGCCTCCAGTTTTCATTATCAGAAAACACCTCAACCTTTCTCAAATACATCCTCCTCTCTTTTCTTCGATTATAATCCAATGCCTATATGTAAATTATAAAAAAAAGATAGATGAACAGGTCTCCCTGTCCATCTATCTTTTTTCGGTTGTACTTAAAGTCCCAGAATCCTCATCCAGATGCTGGATCTGATAAAGGTTAAAGTAATTGCCCTGCAATGCCATCAAGTCGACATGCGATCCTTGCTCCACAATCTGTCCGTCCTGTACAACGACGATCCGGTCTGCATGTGTAATTGTCGCAAGACGATGTGCAACGATGAAAGTGGTTCGATCTGATGCAAGCTTCTCCAGTGCTTCCTGGATGAGATGCTCGCTCTCCAGATCAAGTGCAGATGTTGCTTCATCAAGGATTAATATAGGCGGATTCTTCAGGAAGATACGCGCAATAGCGATACGTTGTTTTTGCCCGCCTGATAGCTTCACACCACGCTCTCCTACAAGTGTTTCGTATCCTTCAGCAAGATGCTCGATGAAGTCATGGGCGTTGGCTGCTTTTGCAGCGGCAACAACTTCCTCATGTGTTGCTTCAGGTCTTCCGAGTTTGATATTCATCTCGACCGACTCACTGAACAGGATATTATCCTGGAGCACCATCCCTATTTTATCCCGTAAGGAACGCGACTGAACATCCCGGATATCTGTTCCATCAATTGTTATCCGCCCGCCCGTCACATCATAGAACCGCGGAATAAGACTGACGATTGTAGATTTACCGCCTCCGCTCATTCCAACGAAGGCAATTGTCTCCCCTTGCTTTACATCGAGCGAGATGTCCTTGAGTACAAGATCCTCATCCTCACTATAACGGAAAGAAACATTTTCAAAAGAAACATGGCCATCTACTTTCGTCAGCTGCGCTGCTGCGGGCTTATCTTCAATATCATATTTCTCATCAATGAATTCAAAAACCCTATCCATTGACGCAACTGCTTGTGTCAATGTTGTAGAAGAGTTCACCAAACGGCGAAGCGGGCTGTAAACACGGTCCATGAAGCCTGCAAAGGCAACCATCGTACCCAAAGTCAGATTACCTTGGATAACTTCATATGCAGCGTATCCAATCACGAGCAGTGGCGCCAAATCTGTAATCGTATTTGTCACCGCGAATGTCTTGGCATTCCAGGTCGTATGCTGGATGGCGCTATCAAGGAAGTTCCGGTTTTGTACATCAAACTGCTTTTGTTCATAATCCTCAAGTGCAAAGCTTCGTGTAACAGGGATTCCCTGTACCCGCTCATACAGATGCCCCTGCACTTCAGCCAAGGCTTGCGAACGTTTCCTTGTCAGACTGCGAAGACGTTCATAGAAATACTTGATTGCCACACCATATACCGGGAATAAGATAATTGCCACCAGCGTGAGCGACACATCCATCGTGAACATAATGCCAACCGCAATAACAATCGTAGCCAAATCAAGCCATACATTCATCAGACCTGTCATGATGAAGTTTTTTGTCTGCTCCACGTCATTGATGACACGAGAAATAATTTCTCCGGTTTTTGTTTGGGAATAATAGCGAAGACTCAAACGCTGTATGTGATCGAACAGCTGGTTACGGATATCATAGAGCACCCGGTTCCCTGTCCATTGCGCTAAGTATTGCCGGTAGTACTCAATCGGCGGACGCACGATGAGAAAGACAATCAAGGAACCGCCAAGCAGCCAGAACAGCCGCTGCACCTTGTCAGCTGCGGACATATCCGCATTGACAACATGGTCGACCACATACCCTAAAATCAGCGGAATCAGCAACGGTATCGCGAATTTTACGATACCAATTATAATTGTAAAGATAATCTTCCATTTATACGGCTTTACAAATTGTAAATACCGTTTCGTACTGCTCAACACATATCACCTCTCTGTTGTGCACAATGATAAATCCCTGCCGCTTCCGGCAAGGATTCATAGCTTATGTTATTTATCTGTAGGTTAGGAACAGCTCATACCATGTATCGATGAAATCGGGTGAAAACGGTCCTTTTCCTTGCCTGATCCAGCTAATCAGTATATCGACCTGGTTCCACAGAATTCGTTCGATTTCGGGCGGATAATTCATTTGACGCTTGTGTACATTGAATTCATCTTCATCCAGCAGCGTAAATGTCATATCAGGATATATCTTGATATCGAGATCATAATCGATATACTTTAGCGCTTCCCCGTCATAAACATATGGGGAGCTGATATTGCAATAATAATAAATGCCGTCTGTACGCAGCATACCGATAATATTGAACCAGTACTTCGCATGAAAATAAACAATGGCTGGTTCGCGCGTGATCCAGGTCCGTCCATCGCTTTCCGTGACCATCGTCCGATCATTGGCACCAATCAGGATCTCTGCCGTACTCTTCAATACTGTGCTGCTTTCCCATACCCGATGGAGCTGGCCGTTATGCTTATAGCTGTGTATCTGAATTTTCGTTCCTGCCTCTGGGCCAGCCATGCGAATCTTCCTTCCTTTGTTATTGTCCTATGTAAGATGGTTTCTTTATATTATAAAGATATTTCAGACACAATGGAAATGAAAAACGCTGATTGTTGCCCAAGCATAGATAAAAGAGCCCTTCAGCGAGGGCTGAAGGGCTCCGTTCATACGAAAGTAACAATTCAGACGATGTCCGTCTTTTTACTTACGGGACTGTTGATTTTGCTGCTGAACTTGCTGTACATCTGTTTCAGAAGCAAATTCAGTACCGAATTGTTGGCTGGAACCGCCAGTTGCTTTCTGACGAGACTGCTGGTTCTGTTGCTGAACCTGCTGTACGTCTGTTTCAGAAGCAAATTCAGTGCCGAATTGTTGGCTGGAACCGCCTTGACGAGACTGCTGGTTTTGTTGTTTAACGTGGTTTACATCAGTACCAGATTGTGTCTTTCTGTTCATCGTTATCACCTCCGCCACATTACTTTCTCCTGAATGCGGCGGACTTATCCAAAAAAGAAACTGGTTTATTCTGGTATGTTGATTTGCTGCAGGATTTTCTGATGCGGAACCGGAAATGGATAATCCTCTATATCCGTCAAAGCAACAAATCTGCCCTTCTCCGCTTCCTTATTGTTGGTTTTTGCGCGCAGGACAATCATCTCCCAAATGATATGGGAAAATATGTGCCGAACAGGCTGCAGCGTTTCTTCAAGCTCTATATCGATTCCATATTCAAGTCTGAACCAATACGCAAGCTGTTCTACGGAAACCTCCGTTGCATCTGCCATCGGAAACTGCCACAAATTTGCAAGCAGTCCTTCCTCCGGCCTTTTTTCAATAAGCACTTCCCCATGTTCGTTTTCCACTGCAATAGAAAGGTATGGCATCGTTTTCTGCTTTTTGCCCTTTGATTTAATGGGCAGCTCCTCCTGCAACCCTTGCTTGAAAGCTGCACAATGCGACTGCACCGGACATAGCAAACACGCGGGCTTTTTCGGTGTACAGATCAGCGCACCTAGTTCCATCAATCCTTGGTTGAATGAAGATGGATCCTTTTGTGAAATCATTTCCTCGACTGCCGCTTCGAAAATCTTTCTTGCTTTCGGTTTGGCTATATCCTCGGTTATCAACAGGATTCTGGATAAGACACGCATCACATTCCCATCGACTGCCGGCTGCGGTATACCATAAGCAATACTAAGTATCGCACCCTTTGTATACGGTCCAACACCTTTTAGCTTACCAAGCTCTTCCACATTGTCAGGCACCTTGCCGCCGTATGCCTCTGCTACCTCACGTACAGCGGTTTGAAGATTCCGAGCCCGGGAATAGTACCCTAAGCCTTCCCACGCTTTTAAAACGTCCTGCTCATCTGCTTCGGCTAATGACTGGATTGTTGGAAAACGTTCCATAAAACGGTGAAAGTAAGGTATAACCGTATCTACCTTGGTCTGCTGAAGCATGATTTCCGACACCCAAACCCGATACGGATCCTGATTTTCACGCCAAGGCAGTGTACGTTTTTCCTGCTGGAACCAATTAATTAAATCATCTTGAAATAAATCTATCGAAAAATGCTGAAACTTAACATGTAGATCGTCTAATTGCAAATTCACTCACGCTCCGTGTTACAATATTAAATGTATTAGGTGGTTTGGTTTCATCAGAAGGAGGACATTAAGATGGACACTGGTACCCATATCGTCATGGGGATAGCCCTAGGCGGGCTTGCCACACTCGATCCTGCTGTTCACCAAGATCCCGTATTGTTCAATGCAGTACTTGCTGGCACGATTCTTGGTTCACAGGCACCCGACTTTGATACAGTACTGAAATTACGCAACAATGCTTCTTATTTACGAAACCACCGGGGAATAACGCATAGCATCCCCGCAGTCATATTATGGGGACTAGCGATTTCCCTTCTTCTGTACGTGTTAGTACCAGAGATTAATTTCCTGCATCTATGGCTTTGGACATTCGGGGCCGTCGTGCTGCACGTATTTGTCGATGTATTCAACGCTTACGGCACACAAGCGTACCGGCCGTTCACCCGACGCTGGGTCGCTTACGGTTTTATTAACACATTCGACCCTTTCATCTTCACGATGCATGCGATCGGTATCGTCCTTTGGGTGATCGGCTTGGAGCCGGGTCCAACCTTTGCCGTCATTTACGGCATCCTTATCCTTTACTACGTAAAGCGTTACTTGGATAAGCGGCGAATCATCAAACAAGTGAAAGAAAAAATACCCGATGCTCAAATCATCGCTACTTCACCGACAATGAAACAAGCATTTTGGCGTGTTGCCGTTACGGCTCCAGATCGTTTTTATGTCGGAAAAGTAGAGAATTGGCAGCTCCGCATGATTGATGAATTCGAACGGAAGCCATTACCTGATAATGAATTAATAGAAGTTGCCAGAGAAGACAAGAATATTGCAGCTTTTCTCAGCTTCTCCCCCGTCTTTACGTGGGAAGTGAACATGTATGATGATTTCACCGAATTGCGTCTGATTGACCTGCGCTACCATAATAGCGCACAGCATTACCCATTCAAAGCCGTCGTTCAGATCGATGATAATCATCAAGTGATGAGCTCCTATACCGGCTGGATTTTTTCCGAACAGAAACTGCAGCGAAAACTGGTCACAGATGATAATCCGTCTGCATTATAAAACCTGGAGATATTTTCTCCAGGTTTTTTTATTGTTGTCTTCGTTCCATGAATAGATGATGGTACTTCGGATTACTGTCGAGGAACTCATCCAGCCGCGGACCATAGTGCTGGATCCACTGACGCACAATTGCTTCTGTCATTTCCTGTCCTTGATATTTACGGCCGGCCTTTGCACGAGTTGCTTCGAAATCCTCCCAAAGAATCTCTACCCATGTCCGAGCCTCATCTATTGTCAATCTGTCGTTCTGCTCCTGCAAAAGCGCAGCAAGCTCACGGAATTTATTTTCCATCCTTCTTTCTTCCCTTCCATTAAAATCCCAACATATTCATGCTGAAGAAGCACAAACTATTTGTACTGCGGGGCATCCAATCCTTGCTCGAGGAGGCAGATAAAATGTCCAGGTTTGATCGTTTTTCTAAAACAGGCACCATCAATTCCATTATTCAATCGCCTCGCACTACAGCGAAGCACGCGAATAACCAAGTGAATGGAGAAACACAGCAAACACAGACTGATATCATCATCCGAACTCAAGCAGTTAAGAAAAACCGCAGATAAAATATACCTCGGCTTCTCAGCCGAGGCAATTACATAGTCTCCCTGCCGAGCACACTGATCGGCAAAGCTTTCAGTTCTTGTCCTTTTTCACTGCCCTGGCGCCGATAGCCCCAGGCAAAGACACCGTTTAGGTAATCAATCGTAAAGACATGCGACCGATCGCCCTTGATTTGATACGTCGCACCGGGTTTGAATTCATCTGGATTCATCGTATAGGCTTTGGCCATTTGCCGTTTACGCTCCAAGATCTGATATTCACTGAAGTTTCCCATTTGTTCTGCCTTTTGCTGCTGAATCTTCAGCTGTTTCATTTCTTCCTTCAATTGCTCCACAGTCAAGTCACTATAACGTAATTGCATTTTCGCACCTGCTTTCCGCTAGTAAAGGTCTTTTTCTTTCGCTTCCTCTATATATTTCTGGATAAGTTCCATAGGGAAGCCCTTTCGATAAAGCGCAGTCTTGATTTTCTGATCAAGCTCGTAGCCTTCCGCTTTTTGCGCGTATTTACGCATAAGCTTGTCTCCCTGATATCGAACAGCCTCGAGTTCAGCATCTGTATCCTGATCGGAATCCGAGAGCGCCAGGGACACAGCTTCCTTGGCAGCAGCACTTGAGAAGCCTTTCGAGAGCAGCTGCTGCTGTGCAAGCTGGATTTTCTCCTGATGCGATTTCTTTGCTTTTGTCTGCAGCTTCGTACCGGCAAGCTTGACCGCTTTCTCCAGCTCTTTTTCGAAGGAGTAATATGTCATCGCCTGATCCGCCACAGCTCCGGTGATACCTTTTTCCTGCAATTCCTTCCGAATGACGAGCGGACCTTTACTTGTTGTGTTCACCTTCGTCCGAACAAAAGCACCGGCAAAAGCTGCATCATCGGTATAACCCTGCTCTTCAAGCCTCATTAGTGTCTCTTCGATATGTGACGGATCCTGCTCCTTCTTCAGGAGGTATGTTTTTATTTCTTTTTTGGACCGCATCCGGTAGCTTAGATATTGTAAAGCTAGGGTAAAACACTTATGTGCAGCATCTTTTTCGATAATGGACTGCAACGCTTCCTCGGATAGTTCCTGACCTTTGGTGATACCGCTTGTAATCAGGACATCTTCATCGAGACCAAAGCCGAATTTTTCGCCTTTACCATCATCGAGAAAGACATTATAGCGCCCGATGTTATTTTTTTGGGTCGTGATTTTCGTGATTTTCACCATATTCGACACCTCTGTGTCTTTATTCTAACACGAAATGACAGCATACAAAATTGTAAGCTTACCTAATATAAAAGGAGGAATCCATCATGAATATCGTTATCAGTGGCGGAACAGGTTTCGTCGGAAAACAGCTGGCAGAGACATTGATTGAGAAGGGGCATCATGTGTATATCCTTACTCGGACACCAGAGAAGAAGCTGGACACAAAACAAGTTACGTATATCGGCTGGATGAAAAAAGGATTCAATCCCCTTTCCCAGCTCCCCGAGATTGATGCAATCGTCAATCTCGCCGGAACAAGCCTATTCGGCAAATGGACCACGGAAAAAAAGGAAGACATCAGAAGCAGCCGTTTGGAAGCTACCGAAACACTTGTTGATATGATAGGCAAAATGCCGAAAAAGCCAAAAGTCTTCATCAGCGGATCCGCTGTAGGATATTACGGCACAAGCGAACATGACGCTTTTACCGAGGAAACAACGAAACGCGGACAGGATTTTCTGGCAGACGTGACATATGAGTGGGAAGAAACCGCCAAGCAAGCAAAAGGCCTTGGTGTCCGGACTGTACTTGCACGTTTTGGTATTGTACTCGGTGACAAAGGCGCACTTCCGCTCATGCAGCTGCCTTTCCGTTATTTTGCAGGCGGAAAGATAGGCAGCGGCGAGCAATGGCTTTCCTGGATTCATGTCCAGGATGCAGCAGGGTTGATCGCTTATGCAATCGAACAGGAATCCATCAAAGGACCACTTAATGTCACAGCTCCTTATCCGAGACGGAACAAGGATTTTAGTAAAACACTAGCAAAGACACTGCATCGCCCATATTGGACTGCAGCGCCTGCACCGGTACTACAGAAAGCTTTGGGTGAGATGAGTACTTTAGTTCTTGATGGACAATGTGTCTATCCGAAAAAAGCGCTCGACAGCGGGTACCAATTCCGCTTCCCTAACCTATCCAAAGCGCTGGAACAAGCTTTGTAATCGTGGAGGTGTTCAGCGTAATCTGAATGCCAGTACCAAATGACTTGTGCACAATTACCATCCCTGAGGTTGTGGATAATGTGCATAAGTCTATTTTTAGTTTATTTCTCAACGATGATACTGTTGATAATATTGTTGATAATACATCTAATAAAATTATCAATCCAGAATCTTATTTTTATATCGAGTACTTGAGTAGATTAATTCAATACATAAGATTAAAATAAACATAACGGTTATACGCCATTATATTAGGCTATAATGATAGAACGATAGAATTACGGATAGAGCGGGCCAAAGAGGAGAGGATTGCCATGCCAGACCTACAACGCAGCAAGCAGGGGAAATTCAGCAAGTTTTTCCTGAACAATAAATTTGTCATTGCGATGCTGATTCTTTTCATCATCGGGCTGAATATACTTGTCTATTCAAGTGTGTCATTTATTTTTACGCCGATCGTCGTGATTGTTAAGACAATCATATTGCCAATCATTTTGACCGGGGTTGTCTACTATTTGACAGTGCCAATCGTAAATTATTTAGAGAAAAAGCGTGTGAAACGCGTTTATTCCATTATCGTCCTCTACCTTGTTATCATTGGATTATTAACAATACTCATCAGCTCAGTCATTCCCGTCCTGAAGGAGCAGACATTGAGCCTGATCGAAAATAGCACCGAATACTTTGAGCAAGGTGTCGATATGGTCCAATCCATCACAGGCAGCAATGTGGTCAATCAGATTCAAGCATCAGGAAATTTTGATTTCAACCAAATCCTGAATGAGCTGCAGACTCGCGGTACCAGCATGCTGAACAATCTGTTCGCAAATTTGACCAGCTTTGTTGGGGCAGTAACAGAGGTAATCATCGCAATTGTCACAGTACCTTTCATCCTTTTCTATTTGCTGAAGGATGGAAAGAAACTTCCAGTCTATATATTAAAGCTGCTTCCGGTACGCTTCCGCAGTCAAACATATGAAGTGATGTCCGAGATGAACCATCAAATCAGTTCCTACATACGGGGACAGATTATCGTCAGCTTTGTCATAGGCGTTCTGCTGTATATCGGCTACTTGATCATTGGTCTTGACTACGCACCAGTACTGGCAGTCATTGCAGCATTCACTAGTGTTGTTCCATATCTTGGACCGGCGATTGCGATTACACCTGCAATCATCATCGCGATTGTTACATCGCCGTTCATGCTCCTGAAGCTGATTATTGTCTGGACGGTTGTCCAGTTAGTCGAAGGAAAACTGATTACTCCCCAGATCATGGGCCGGAATATTCGTGTACATCCAATAACAATCATATTCGTAATCCTTACCGCCGGAAATCTATTCGGTGTTATCGGTGTTATTCTCGCAGTACCGGGTTATGCGATATTGAAGGTCATTGTAACCCATACCTTCCATTGGTTTAAAAAGAGATCGCATCTATATGAAGAAACAACCAAAACAAACTAAAACAGGAGCTGCACGATGCAGCTCCTGTTTTTTTATGGCTTCAATAGTACTTTGATGTTATTATCCGATTTTTCATCGAATATCTTGTATGCTTCTTTTGCTTCACTGATTTTCATTGTATGAGTGATGATATCCGTTGGATCGAATACTCCTTCTTCTACCATCTGATAAAGCTTTGGCATCAAATGGATAACAGGAGCTTGTCCCATTGTAAGCGTCACGTTCCGAGTGAAGAAGTCACCAATCGGGAAACCATTTGCTTCTGTTCCATATACACCAGTAAGCTGAACGGTACCGAATTTAGCTACTGCTTCACTAGCCGTGATGATTGGCTGAATTGTTCCAAATTGATTGTCATGCTCAGACCCGAATGTCACACCTTCCGGTACTGTTCCATCCATACCGACACAATCAATCACAACATCGGCCCCACCGTTCGTATCACTGTGAAGTAAAGAACCGATCTCACGATTATTGGTAAAGTCATAGGTTTCTACATTGTTCATCTTTTTAGCATGTGCCAAACGATGCGGTACATTATCTACTGCAATAACACGCTCTGCCCCTTTCAGCCAAGCAAACTTCTGCGCCATCTGGCCGATGGGACCTGCCCCCAAGATGATGACAGTGTCCCCCTTTTTGACCCCGCTGTTCTCCACACTCCAATAAGCTGTTGGAATTACATCAGATAGAAAGACAACACTTTCATCCTTCAATTCACTCGATTCCGGCACTTTAAAGGAAGTGAAATCAGCAAATGGCACACGCAAATACTCTGCTTGCCCACCAGGATAGTCACCAAACTGATCTGCAAAACCGAATAGCCCGCCGGCATCAGTATGCGGATTGCCATTTGAATTATCACATTGGCTCTCCATTTGATGGTTACAATAGTAGCATTCACCGCATCCAATGTTGAATGGGATGACAACGCGGTCGCCTTTTTTAAGGTTTTTCACATCCGGACCGACTTCTTCTACAATACCCATTGGTTCATGACCAATGATATAATCCTTCTCCGGTGTAATTCCTCCATGATACAAATGCAGATCAGAACCACAGATACCGGTGGCCGTAATTCGTACGATCATATCAGTGGATTTCTCGATCGAGGGAGCTTCCACTGACTTAACTTCGATATTTTCCTTGCCTTGGAACGTGACTGCTTGCATGGTACCAATCTCCTTTATCCAGTTAGTTGAAGAACTATTCCTTTTGCCAATTGAACTTAAACCTTTCAAAACTTTTGCTGAAAAATGAAACCAATTGCGAGTGCCACACGTCTATATAACTGAGGACGATAAAATATGTTTTCTAACAACAATACCTCCCTCATATTTCATATTCGTCCCACCACACTTATTTCTAACAACAACAGAAAAGCAGGCAGCCCCCGCTGCCTGCTTTTCCCCGTTTATGGAGTTCTCGCTTTCTCTCTATGCTAACTTTCTTTATAATAGATAAGTGAACTAATCATTTATTCAATTTTTTCCTAGTGAATTTAGATCATGATGAGACATCTGAGCTGGAAATCCTGCGTAACCTCAGCTCTTTCTGCCAGCGCCCTATGGTGCTGTCAGCATATGAAAGGAGAGCACTATGTTCAAAGTCATCGCAATCGACTCAAACCAAGTGAAGCTTGAATTCGTCGGAGAGGACGGAGAAGTTTACACTTTTGACACATATGAAGAAGCTGAAGCCTTCATGCAGCATGTGAAGGCAAAAGATACATTGCCGGAGCGATACCGGGTGCTCGTTAAAAAAATCGACTAAAGCCCCTTCCTTGCATGACAGGGAATTGTTCCTCATAATAGAAACCAGAAGGAAACAAGGAGGCACACCTTATGAAATGGAACCTATCACAGCTCCTGGAGAAACGGCATGCTTATACTCCAAAGGCAAAAGCATTGCTGCAGGATAAGGAAAAATCGAAGGAGCTCCTTGCTAATGTATCAACAAAAGCAACGGATAATAAAGGAAAACTCGCAGAAATCTGGTCAGATTTGCAGCTGATGGTGGACATGCTCCGTGATTGGCGCAAAGGTGCGTACAGCCAGCTGCCGAAGAAGTCACTGCTTATGATTGCAGCAACCTTCCTTTATTTCTTAAGCCCAATCGATTTTGTTCCGGATTTCATTCCCGGCGGATTGCTTGATGACGTTGCGCTTATTGCTTTCACCTTTAAGCAGATACAGCAGGATGTAGCGGCATACAAGCAATGGAAACACAAGCAGCCGATTGAAACCCAAACAACAGGTGCTTTGTAAAAAAAGAGTGCAAAATGCACTCTTTTTTTACGGGCTAAATTTCCCATTTTGCTTTTTCAGCAGAATCTGTTATATTTATAGATTATGAGCCCAAATTTTGTTTTGGGTCTTAGTTGTTTTTTAGATTGCAAATTGATAGAATCTATGTCGTTGTTCAACTCAATAGACGCCTGATAAGAAAATGAAGAGGTGAAAGATAATGAAGAAGCTTTTGGCTTCAAAGAAAGGATTTTTTGCGCTGGCCGTTATTTTCTTATGGGCCAAGACGTATTTTTCTTATAAACAGGAATTCAACCTGGATATAACAAACGCCATGCAGGAATTCCTGCTTGTAATCAACCCATTTAGCGCGAGCATCGTATTCCTGGGGCTTGCATTCCTGGCAAAGGGCAAACGGATGGGAATCTGGCTATTAGTCATTGATTTCATCATGAGCTTCCTGCTTTATGCGAATGTCCTATACTATCGATTCTTTAATGATTTCATTACCCTGCCAACATTAAAGCAAACCGATAATCTTAGTTCCGGCATGGGCGGCAGCATCTTCGGATTAATGGAAGGCTATGATTTCATCTACTTCCTAGATATCATCCTGCTGATCGTCTTGTATATTTACACAAGAAAGAACTGGAGTATCGACCGCCTTGCTTTCCGGAAGACAGCAATGGTCATCATCTCCGGTGTGGCTTTATTCGCAATCAACCTTGGACTGGCTGAAGTCGATCGCCCGCAGCTGCTACAGCGCACATTCGACCGCACGTACTTGGTTAAATATCTTGGACCATACAACTATACGATTTATGATGCGGTTCAAAATGCGAAGACTTCCACCCAGCGAGTGATGGCAAGTCCGAGTGACTTATCTGAAGTAACGGAATTCACGAAGGAAAACTATGCTGAACCGAATGAGAAGTACTTTGGGAACGCAGAGGGCATGAACGTCATCAAAATCCATTTGGAAAGCTTCCAGAGCTTCCTGATCAATTACAAATTGGACGGCGAAGAAGTTACACCGTTCTTGAATTCACTTGTGAATGATAAGCAAATAACGTACTTTGATAACTTCTTCCACCAAACAGAACAAGGTAAAACCGCAGACGCAGAGCTGTTAATGGATAACTCCCTATACGGCCTGCCGCAAGGATCTGCCTTCTCTGTAAAAGGTACGAACACATATCAAGCAGCGCCTGCCATCCTGAATCAGGAGCAAGGCTATACAAGTGCTGTATTCCACGGTGACGAGAAAACATTCTGGAATCGTGATGAAATTTACAAGCAATTCGGAGTCGATCATTTCTTCGATTCCACTTATTACAACATGGAAAACTCGGTTAACTACGGTTTGAAAGATAAACCTTTCTTCGAAGAATCCATGCCATTGCTTGAATCACTTGATCAGCCATTTTATGCGCATCTGATCACACTGACGAACCATTATCCGTTCACACTCGATCCAGAAGACGCAACGATCGATAAAGCAACAACTGGAGATGCTACAGTAGATAACTACTTCCAGACAGCACGCTACCTGGATGAAGCATTGGAACAGTTCTTCAAAGACCTGAAAGAATCAGGCATGTATGATAACTCTGTCATCCTGCTTTACGGAGACCACTATGGTATCTCTACAAACCATAACCGTGCTATGGAAGAGATTACAGGCAAAGAAATGACGGACTATCAAAATGCACAAATGCAGCGTGTACCGCTTATGATCAAGGCTCCAGGTCTTGAAGGCGGCGTGAACCACACGTACGGCGGTGAGCTGGATGTCCTTCCGACACTTGAACACTTGCTTGGTATTGATTCATCTAAGTATATCCAATTCGGTACAGATCTATTGTCCGAGGAGCACAACGGTGTAGTCGGATTACGAAATGGTGATTTCATCAGTAAAGATTACACAGTGCTAGGAGATACGTATTATGACACTAACACTGGCGAAGTAATCGAAGATGAAGCCAAAATAGAAGAAATCAAAAAAGAAAAAGAGGAATTAGCCAAGAAGCTAAGCCTCAACGATAAAATCCTTTATGGTGACCTGCTCCGCTTCTATGATCCGGAAGGCTGGACACCGGTAAAAGCGAGCGATTATGACTATAATAACCGTTCAGAATCAGAGGAAGAATAATCTCGGAACACCTGCCAAATATGGCAGGTGTTTTTTTTTGTGCAAGCCCAGTTTATTAATTTTTTTAGACAATGACCTGCAATATCGTTACAATTAAGAATGCTGTATATAATATAAAACAGGGAATACATCATGTAACTTCAGCTGAAAGGAGGATCACGCTTATCGCAAGCTTTATTTATGCTATATCCATTATACTGATCGGACTTATCATCGGCAGAGTCATCCGGATTGTCGCTGAGAAATATCGGCTCCCGGAATGGTTCTCCCTCAATTATTTCATGAATGCATTGATTCGGGTTGTATTGCTTGTACTAAATCCAATTATTCTTATCAGTGCCTTTTGGTCAGCTAACTTGACCAATGTCAGGCTCATTTATCTACCCGTCTTCGGAATTGTAACGATTTTCCTTGGAGCAATTCTGGCTTTGCTGTATTCCAAATGGCAGAGGCTGCCGAAGGATCAGATTGGTTCTATGTTCGTTTCAGGTGCCTTTCTCAACCTCGGAAGCTTTGGACTGCTCTTTTGTGTGCTATTCATTGGCGAGCAAGCAGTGGCATATGCTGCTATGTTCCGCTTGCTTGAGGAATTCACGTATTATACGATCATCTATCCAATCGCAAAATCATATGGGACAATCGAAGAAAATGCTCCTGCATCACGCGTGATGCGTATTATCAAAGATCCATTTATCATGATTACTTTCTGTTCTATTGTCATTGGTGCGGTGCTGAACTTATCGCCAATAGACAGATTCGAATGGCTTGGAGCAAGCAATTCAACACTTGTTGCACTTGCATCCATCCTGCTTTTAATCCCAATCGGCTTCAGCATGCGGATAGCTTCGGTGAAAAAGTATTGGAAGCTTAGTATCTGGCTGATTCCGATCAAGTTCCTTGCTGTACCGCTAGTCATTACTGGCAGTGCTTATTTACTTGGTCTGGGCAGCTTGTATGACGGTATATTACTACAGGTGCTGCTCATCATGTCCGCCATGCCGCCGGCCGTTGCTTCCCTTGTACCGCCGCGGCTGTACAATCTCGACATGGAGCTTGCCAACTCCAATTGGATCGTTGCGACATCTTCGCTTATTGTTGTCTTACCAATCTTGTTTGTACTAGTCAATTGGATGAATTGAAAGAAGCTGCTGCCTCATATTAGAGGCGGCAGCTTTTTTTAGTCTTCCTTTGCGGAAATATATTCGTTTTCCGTTTGTCCTGGTCCATTTACGTTGTTCTTGAACTGGCTCAATCGGCCGTTCCGTTTTTCGCCGTGATTTTTGTTTTCCTTGAATTGATGGTCATTATTGGGCTTTTTCTTTGGCATGATAGAACCCCCTTTTCGCCTAGTATGCGAAGAAGGGCTCTATTTATTCCATTTTACCCGCAAGCAGCTGCTGCTGGGATGCGAATTCACGATATAGATCGTGAAGCTTGAATAACTCCTCATGTGTTCCGATACCAGTAATTCGTCCTTTTTCAATGAATACAATCTGATCTGCATCCACAATTGTCGACAGCCGGTGAGCTATCACGAAGGTAGTACGATTCTGCATCAAATTCTGCAATGCCTGCTGCACGTATATCTCTGAGCTGCTATCAAGACTCGATGTCGCCTCATCCAGCATCAGGATCTGAGGGTCACGCAAAAGCGCCCTTGCAATCGCAATACGCTGCCGCTGTCCGCCAGAGAGCTTCACTCCCCGCTCGCCGACCTTTGTTTCATAAGCATCCGGCAAGTCTTCAATGAACTGTTTGGCATACGCCATTTCCGATACACGTTCCAGTTCTTCCTGGGATATTTCCCTTTCCAAACCATAGCAGATATTTTCACGAATCGTACCGGATAATAAAGCTGTTTCTTGAGCCACATAGCCAATTTGGCGTCGCCAGTCATGCAGTTTAAAATCTTGAATAGGAGTCTTATCTAACCGGATGACACCACTGGTTGGCTCATAATACCGCTCAAGCAAACCAAATAGAGTCGATTTACCACCACCGCTCGGTCCGGCGATGGCAGTCACCTTGCCAGCAGGCGCGGTAAAACTAAGCTCATGCAATACTTGTTCTGATTGATAAGCAAAACTCACATGCTCAATATGCAAATCTCCATCCACAGAATGTATCGGTCGGCCCTTTTCGGCATCTTCTGTATCTTCTCCAAGTACATCATAGATACGCTCCGTTGCTCCCATCGCCTTTTGAAGATGGGTGAAGAACATGGACAGCTGCGTCATCGGCATGATGATCTGGAATAAATACAGGATGAACGCGACCATGTCACCTGCTGATAGTGCTCCTGAAGCAACGCGCACACCGCCATAGCCGATGATCGTCACTAACAAAAGCATCATGATGAAGAGCATGAGCGGCGAAAGCAACGCTTGAATCTTAGCTTCTTTCAAGCCGTATGTAAACAAGGTGCGAATACCTTTGTTGCCGCGTTCCAGCTCTACATGTTCTGCATTCGAAGCTTTCACAAGCTTCATCTCAGGCAGTACCTGATTCAGGACTGAGGTAAACTTTGCTGTTTCCTCCTGCATGATTTTCGATACCCGGTACATCCGGCGCCCGAGTATCATGATGATTCCAATTGCAATTGGTACAGCCAGCAGCATGACTATCGTCATTTTCCAGTCAAGAACAAGCAGAATGATAATCGATCCGACAATGGAAATAATACCTGTAACAAAACTGGTCAGATGGTCCGTAATCAGCTCTTTTACTACAGCAGTGTCATTTGTCACTCGGCTGAGCGTCTCCCCGGTTTCATTATCATGATGAAATCTGATTGGCAAATGCAACAGCTTCTCCCATAGACGCTCGCGCAGTTTCACAACAACATGATGACCGATCTTCGCCAGCAAGTAGATGGATAACCCGCTAGCTAATGCCTGCAGGACAAAAGCAATAACCAAGATTGCGATTTGCCCGCCAGAAATGGAGGCCCCCGAAAAACCATCCACCAAATTCTTCGTAAATAAAGGCACCGTGAATCCTACGCCTGTCGTCAATAGACTCATCACCAACGCAACAATGACCATCGCCTTAGGTGGTTTTGTGCCTTTGACCAGCGCTAGAAATAATCGCCAATCAAATTTTTTCGTTTCTATTTGATTCTGTTCCATTTTGTTCCCCCAAGTTCTATTGTTAATCTCCTCCAAGGAGTATGGCATATCCTTTGTGTGTATACGCCTCTTTCGTCAAATCGGTTTCCTTTAATTCATACATCGTATACCCTCCATAGAAAAAAGGAGTTCTCCTACCGAGAACCCCTTACACCAATGACAGGAATTTTTCTTCTGAGATGATCCGCAGCGGACGTCCGTTCTCGATCATCCGTTCCGCCTGAACGAGCTTACTCGTTTTCTTGCCTGCTGCAAATTTCTCATAATCTCTTGCCCCTACAACGAGATAGCGGGTAGACGTGTCCATTTTATCTGTATGCACGCCGCCTACATTGACCAGTTTTTGAATGGCATCCTTCCGCTTCAAACTTTTCATAGTCCCAGTAAACATCACCTGTTTCCGATAAAACGGGTGTGCCGGATCAAATTGATCTGTCTGCGGCTTGATATCGCCGTAGCGTGATCGGCTGCCAGAAGAGCTTGTATCATGAATGCTTTTCTTTTGCACCTTTAATGTCTTGGTTAGTTCCTCTATTCTCTGTACGCCGGAATCCGCCATCGCATGCAGGAAGATGTTCGCTGCAACTCGTGCATCCTCCATAGCATTATGGTGCTCAAAAGTAATTTCCTTACTGGCAGCTAACGTGTTCAGCCGATGGTTCTCCATATCCGGCCACACTTTTTTGCCGATGATCCGCGTACAAAGATAATCAAAATCGGGCATTTCCAAACCATATCGGGCCACCGCTTTCCGAATGACACCCATATCAAAACTCGCGTTATGCGCAATGACAACATTACCCGCCAGATAACTGCTTAATTTCGGCCATATTTCCCTGAACGTCGGTGCATCCTCCACATCCCGTGGAAGGATCCCATGCACGTGGATATTCTGTTCTTCGAATTCCATCAATGGATTGATCAAGGTATACCATTCATCAATCACACCCGTCTCATCCGCAACAGCAACACCTACCGAACAAGCACTTGACCAATACCGATTCGCCGTCTCGAAATCTATACTCACAAACCGCACTGCATCGTCCTCCAAATCGACTTTTATTAAGTAGATTATATCACAGCAGCCGATAGAGTCCGATTATCGTGCCTGCGAAAATATATTGCCATTAATAGAAAGAAGCGCTATAATATTTCTGTGACGTAATTCTATACGGGGCATTAGCTCAGCTGGGAGAGCGCTTCGCTGGCAGCGAAGAGGTCAGCGGTTCGAGCCCGCTATGCTCCACTAAAAAAGACGCCTATCGATGGGCGTCTTTTCTTCTGTCTCTTTATATTTCAGCAGTTGCCATTTTACAAGTTTTTTCAGCCTATTACTCAAACTATTTATATATCTGCTGTTCCTTAATATACCGATAACAGCTCTCCGGCAGCAAATACCGTGGCTCCCCGCCTACTGCAAATTCCTCCCGGATATAAGTAGAGCTGATCTCCATTGCCAGTCCCTTATCTATCAGATGGAAAGTATGACCATCATCATGATTCCGTAGCAGCGGAGAATGGCTGATCACTTTCAGCATATCGATATCGTTCCGGGCCATGACTATGAAGCGGTTATCGCGGACTAGAGCTTCACTATTCCCCCATTTTCCTGCACCAATATCTTCGAGAAGATCTGCCCCCATAATGAAATAAACTTCGTCATTAGGATAGACCTCTTTGAAATGGGTCAATGTCTGTTCCGTATAGACATTCCATGCTTCTTGTTTCATCTCATAGTCATCAGCAATATACAATTCATTATCCTCTATTGCCATTTGAACCATCTTCCAGCGGTGCTCATCCGTCGTATTTAGTTTCTTGTCCTTTCGCTTGCTGGAACAAGGAAGAAAAATGACCTTATCCAGCTTGCAGCGGTGCGCAACTGTGCTTGCCGTCCATAAATGGACATTTGTGACTGGATCAAACGATGAACCGTAGATTCCGATTTTCCCCATACTACTTCTCCTCCAGCTGTGATTTGATGCGCTCGATCAATTCCATTTTATTGTTCCAGCAAGCTGTGCTGAGATCGACAGGATAGGCCTCTGGATTATGTGTCCGTTTATATTCATCCCATAGGTAGGTAAGGCTGTGTGTCACATAATTCCGTGTTTCCTCCAGGGATGGCAGCGTATATACGAGTTCTCCCTGTTGAAAAACTGGCTGCTGCAGCTCCTTCGCTTCAAAATCCGTCACAAACTTACTGATGTACGGATAGGTTGGATGGAACATCTTTAGTCGTTCTTCTTCCTCAGGATTCTCATGGGCTAGCGCAATATAATCTCCTTCTGATTTCTGGCTCGCTCGGTTGATGATCCGATAAACGCGTTTTAGTCCTGGAGTAGATACTTTTTCAGGATTGGCGCTGATTTTGATTGTATCGGCCATCTCTCCATTGTCATCTTCAATGGAAACTATTTTATATACTGCCCCCAATGCTGGCTGATCGTATGCAGTAATCAGTTTTGTGCCGATACCCCAATTGTCGATTTTCGCTCCCTGAGCTTTCAGAGCACCGATAGTTTCTTCATCCAAATCATTGGATGCGGTAATCTTCGTTTCAGTAAAGCCTGCTTCATCCAGCATCTTCCGTGCTTGCTTGGACAAGTAAGCTAGATCTCCGCTGTCCAGGCGAATGGCATTGAAACGGATTTTGCCGCCCATTTCTTTTGCCACTCTAATCGCATTTGGCACACCGGACTTCAACGTATCATACGTATCCACAAGAAACGTACAATCCACATGCGTTTCTGCATATTTACGGAATGCTTCATACTCATCGCGATAAGCTTGCACCAGCGCGTGTGCATGTGTTCCGGCTACCGGTATACCGAACTTTTTGCCTGCCCGCACATTGGAAGTAGCATGGAACCCGCCGATGAATGCCGCTCTTGTTCCCCATATAGCCGCATCCATTTCCTGTGCCCGTCTGGAGCCGAATTCCATTGCTGTATCCCCAGCATCTAAAACATGCATGATACGAGCAGCCTTGGTAGCAATAAGCGTCTGGTAGTTCACGATATTCAGCAAAGCTGTTTCGATCAGCTGCGCTTGGGCAAGCGGCGCTTCCACCCTGATGATCGGCTCAGTTCCAAAAACCAGCTCACCTTCCTGCATGCTGTACAAATCTCCAGTAAAGCGCAGGTCGCGTAAGTAAGCTATGAAATCTTTCTCATATCCCAGCTCCTGCTCGAGATAGTCCAGATCAGAATCCGAGAAACGGAACTCTTTCAAATAATCGATGACTCGCTCCAAGCCAGCGAAAACAGCAAATCCATTCCCAAAGGGCTGCTTGCGGAAAAACAGCTCGAATACCGCTTTGCGGTTGTGCTTTCCATCCTTCCAATATGTCTGGGCCATATTGATTTGATAAAGATCCGTGTGCAATGCCGTGCTATCATCCTTGTAATGTGTCATCGTTTCGTACCTCCTTCGGTAATCTCTGCTCCTAATGCGCTTTTAAAGTGATGCAGTGCATATGCATGACCCTCTTGATTGAAACTGGCCACAGCATCTGCGTGAACTACGATTTTGAAGCCATAATTATAGGCATCGACCAGTGTATGGAATACGCAGATATCCGTCGCCACACCAATAGCATGAATCTCCTTGATACCCCGTTCGTTCAGCCGCTGCAGCAGATCAGTCCCTGCAAAGGCGCTGTATCTTGTTTTATCCATATAGTAGACATTCCATTCATCCTTGGCAGACTCATATATTTCCGAGAGCTTGCCGTAAAGCGCACGCCCTTGTGTCCCATCAATATTATGCGGTGGATACAGCTTCGTTTCTGGATGATATGCATCCTTCTCATCATGCTTATCGATTGCAAGAACAACATAGTCACCGTTCTCGATGAATTCGCTGGTAATAGCTGAAAGCCGTTCCTCGATTTCCCGTCCTGGCACCCCGCAACTCAGTGCTCCATCTTCCGCTACAAAATCATTTGTATAATCGATATTCAGTAATGCTTTCATCTTTCATCCTCCTCTGGATTAATGACGAGCTGTATAAATCGACTGCTTCACTTCTGCATCAACGAAACGATAAAGCTGTGTCGGCAGCTTGGATGTACGCTGCGTCTTCTGCCCTTCAACCGCTTCAATGAAAGGCAATGTCTTAACTTTTCGTGCAAAAGCTTGTTCATTTTGAATTGCTTTGTCATCCGTTACGGTCAGCAAGACTGCCTGCAGTTCCGAGTAGGTGAATAGCTCTGGCAAGAATTGCTTTGCAACTGTAGTTTGCAGTAAATCTCGTGATATATGAGTAATAGCATCGCGGATGATAGTGGCATGATCAAACGCTAATAGATGCTGCTCTAGTTCTTGTACAGGGAACAGTTCCACTTCTGCGGCATCATCATTCGCTTTTCTTTCAAATAATCTGTGTTCCGGGACAATTGCATAATGCGCATTTGAGATGATCCACCCGCGCGGATCACGACCAGGAGCATCGTATACACCAAAATGCTTCAGATGTATCCGGGCTATCCCTGTCTCCTCTTCCAATTCCCGGCTGGCTGCCTCAGTGGCTGTTTCTTCCGGTGTTACAAAGCCTCCCGGCAGAGCCCATTTACTTGCTTCGATGTTCGGATTTCCTTCGGTATCCTGCTCCGCACGTTTGATGAGCATCAACTTGAGCTCCATTTCTGGCGGAGCATACGCTTTGACCTTTTCGGAGGTGATGGTGAATACAGCTATGTCGGATGTATAACCTTCCGGTGTACGATATCGGCTTACATCATAAGGTATCTCCTTTTTATTCGACTTCACTATGTTAATCTCCTTTTAATTAACAATATGTTAAATGTTAATTGTATTATATGCAAGATACCCTTACTCTGTCAATGATAAACAAAAAAGCCTCCCCCTATAAGGAGAAGACTTTTAAGTCTGTGTAAAGATCATGACAGTTGCGCTTGCTGCAATGACGAAGACAATCAAATAAACTCCAGTCATCAGCTTTTTCTTATTCAAGATTGATTCAAATGCGAATAACAGAAACATAACGGACAAAAGCGGCAGCATCAGCTGGGGATTCACTTCATAATCCCGGTCGATATATCGATAGACGCCGATTGCAATGACAATAATAGCTAGCAGAGCGTTTATTTTACGTAACATTTGCTTTCTTCCCTTCCAAGTCGCATGATACCATAGACAGTATAACAGGACATAGCTCCTTGTTGAATAGAAAGGTTGTATGTATTATGCCAACTTATGAGGAATGGCAAGTATCTTATAAAGAAACTGCCATCCGGGAAATACAAAAGTACTTCCGCATATATGAGATAGGAAACATTTCCGAAGCGGTTTTGGAAGCCGGTTCTGCCCGTATAGCGCAGCAAGCTGATCGTATTGATGATGACACATTCGCTTCCTTACTGAAACAAATCAGCCAGAGTCTAGCTGTCAATGACATACAGGATGTGAGAAACAAATATTACGAATTGGAACAGCTGCCTATTTAACTCGATTGCGAAAGTATGCTTCAACACGGTTCAGGAACTTTTTCTGTTTTCCGTTCATTTTTTCCATGCCGCCGAACTCGAAGATTTTCACTTTCCGGATACCAACAAATCGAAACAGTGCCCGCTTCATCAAGATCTTATGCGCATTTCCTAAATAGAAACGACTATAAAAGCCTGGACCTTTCATAGTCGATACACAAACTGCTTGCTTGCCTTTCAGCAATCCCTCTGGCAGCAAACCTTCGTGCCGATAAGCAAAATTGGCTGAAAAGTTCTGATCGATGAATCCGAGCAGCATAGCTGGCGGCCTTCCCCAAAAGATGGGATAAATGAATACAAGCAGATCGGCTCGTTTGATTTTTTCACGATACATTTCAAAATCCGGATCGGTATGCATATCACGGCGGCGCTTTTTATCGTGGAAAACCAAAGCTGGATCAAACTCTTCAGCATACAGATCGACTATATCTACTTCACTGATAGTCGGATTGTGCTTGATTCCTTCCTGCACTGCCTGAAAAAAAGCATGGTTTAGTGATGTATGATTTGGATGAGCATATACCAACAATGCGTTCATTGATTTCCCCCTGAAAGTAAGATATCTATGATACGCCACGGAATTGAATAAAGTTACAAAAAAAAGAATGCAGAAATTGATCCTGCATTCTTTTTTGCTTTTATTCATGCTGTCAGGACGAGAATAAGGATTGCTACTATCTGATAACCGGCTCCTATGATACTTGTGGCCAAACCTCCAATAGCCATACCTTTACCTGACCGTTCTGTATTCTCCACTTTCCTTATCGTATGTAAAGCAAGTACAAACCCGATAATACCAAAGAAGATTCCATATAAAGAAAGAAACAAACTGATGACCCCGAATACGAGCGATAGTAGTGCTGTTTTCTGCATGGATCAAAACTCCTTCTTCCAAGTTCTGACTCCATTGTATCTCTACATATGCCCGCTGTCCTGTTTCTTAACTTTTCTAAATTATTTTATCCCTAAAGAAAAAGTATCCTCTTATGAAGAGGATACTTTTTTGTCATCAGCTTGCTTTGCCCAAACGTCTTCATCGACATTCGGGATACCCGCCACACTATCTGAATAGAATTGCGGATTCTTGCCTGCTCGTTTTTGCTCCATATAGTCTTTCAGAGCGCGGAAGGCTATTCTTCCAAGCAGCACGATCGCAATCAAGTTGATGAATGCCAT
The DNA here is from genome assembly GCF_046592595.1 of Terribacillus saccharophilus. Classification (GTDB taxonomy): domain Bacteria; phylum Bacillota; class Bacilli; order Bacillales; family Amphibacillaceae; genus Terribacillus; species Terribacillus saccharophilus_C. The sequence goes on from NZ_JAWVPF010000004.1 coordinate 32,599, forward strand.
GATCGCCATGAATAAATCAGCTATTCCCCAAACGAAATCAAGACTAGCCATTGAACCTACTGCAACCATAGCAACTACTGCAACACGATAAATGAATAACCATGTTTTGCTGTGTTTAATGAAATTGATATTAGATTCGCCATAGAAATAGTTACCGACTACAGATGAGAAGGCAAACAAAAAGACGATTAAGGCAATGAAAATACCTGCCCAAGATCCAACTAAAGAACTTAACGCATTTTGTGTAAGAACAATCCCATCAGATTCAGTACTCGTATAAAGACCAGAGAGGATGACGATGAATGCTGTAGCTGTACAAACTCCAAAAGTATCAACATATACACCAAGTGATTGGATGAAACCTTGTTTCACCGGGTGGGATACATTTGCAGTGGCTGCGGCTTGGGGTGCACTACCCATACCTGCTTCGTTCGAGAACATACCACGTTTAATACCTTGCATCATCGCAACACCAACGGCACCACCGGCAATCTCTCTAATGCCGAAAGCATCTTGGAAGATGATAGCGAAGGCATGTGGAATCTCCGTAATATGGAACAAGATAATTCCGATAGCTAAAAGGATATATCCCCCTGCCATTACTGGCACGATGATTTCGGATACTTTGACGATTACCTTTGTACCGCCAAAGATGATAAGCGCACTGATCACTGTCATGATTATTGCCATAAGCCCTTTGCTGATTCCAAAGGAACTATGAAATGCGCTAACAATTGTATTCGCTTGTACGGAGTTAAACGCCAAGCCGAATGTCAAGGTAATGATAACTGCAAAAGTAATTCCCAGCCAGCGCTGTCCTAGTGCTTTTTCCATATAATAAGCTGGACCGCCGCGAAAAGAAGATTCTCCATCCCGCGTTTTATAAATCTGCGCAAGTGTTGCTTCGACGAATCCGGAAGCAGCACCAAGGAAAGCCATGAGCCACATCCAGAATACCGCTCCTGGGCCCCCGACAGAAATAGCCAGTGCCACACCAGCCAAGTTACCAGTACCTACACGTGCCGCGGCACTGATACAGAAAGCCTGAAATGAGCTGACGCCTTTTCCATCAGTGGTCTTTTCACCAATTAATTTAAACATGTGTGGTATTTGCGTGAATGTAGTTAGTTTAAGTTTCAGTGTAAAATAAAGACCGACAAGGAGTAATAATCCCATCATAATGTAAGTCCACATAAAATCACTTGTGGACTGAATTATTTTTAATAATATATCCATCTCTTTCTCTCCTCATAAAAAATACACGATGTTAACTAATGTAACAAAATCTAACATGATACGCAATGTTTTTTCCTTCCATAACAACCCATTATCCATGCTATACTGGGACTACAAAGACAAGGTGGGATAGATATGAATCAATCGAAAGATAAGAAACCTTTCCGTTATCCATTAGCGTTCACAGCTGGCATCATCTCTGCCATTCTTTTTGGAATCGCTTTTCAGAGCCCTACTGTTGGACTGGCTGCAGGATGTATGTTAGGCATCATTTTCGGTACAATGCCAAAGGGAACTAAAAAGGGGAAAGAATAATGATTGCGATACGTCCTTATAAGGCAGAAGATCTCTCGGCAATTACCGAATTACTGAAAGATGAAGGCTGGACAACACTCGCGGCTGATCCGGATCGTTTCGATCTAGCTATGAAAGGATCGAATCCTGCTCTCGTTGCACTGTGTGACGGAGAAATATGCGGCTATACTCGTTGTATCACAGACCAAGTCATCACCCTTCTTGTGGCTGAGCTGCTCGTTGACGGACAACTGCGCGGACAAGGAGTTGGCGGCAAGCTGCTTCAAGCTGCGCATGACCTCTTCCCATCAACACGGATGGAAATGCTGGCGACAAGTACATCCAAGTCATATTACGAACAGAAAAGATTCCGGCCTTTTTATGGTTTCCGAAAGACTTATGCGGAATAATGGATTCTGAAACTAGTACATATGATATATTTTTTCGATAAGTTGTTTGGTCAAGTGTATATTGGGAATACATTACTAACTCAACAAGAGGAGGTAATGAAAATGGCACATGAAGATCGCGCACAGAACGCTGTGGAAAATCTATCCCAAGAAGATAAGAACGAGATTCTGAACAATTTCCAGAACTTCCAAGATTATTTAGGCAACAAAGTAAAACAAGGTGAGCGCCTAGGATTGAGTGAAGAAGCTTTGACTAAAGCTGCTAAGCGTGTCGCTGACTATCTGGCTGATAAAGAGGAGCCTCGCAACCGCGAGGAGTATCTGCTCAAACAGCTGTGGCTTGTTGCTGATGAAGAAAACAAGAAGCCGCTTGCGAACACACTTGTGAAGCTAGCAGATCAGACAAATTAAAACGAAAAAAGCGGATCCGTATGGGATTCGCTTTTTTTATTTACTGCGGTAGATTGGTTCTGGTCTCTCACTGCTGACCTGGCAGGAAAGACCATTCGTTTCAATACTGATTGTACCTCCCTTGGCTGTTGCATAAAGAACAGCTCCTGCTTTTTTAAGATTGCGAACGACTTCCTTGGTTGGATGCCCTAGCTGATTATCCCGCCCGTAGGAAACGACTGCATATTCCGGCTTTACTTTTTTAAGGAAAGAAAGCGTATTACTCGTCCGCGATCCATGATGTGCAACCTTATAGATCTCAGACTCCACTTCATAGTTATGTTTCATTTTATACTCCTGCTGTGCTTCAGCGTCACTCATAAGCAAAAAATCAACCGTCCGATACGTGAGCCTTAGAACGATAGAGGCTTGGTTGTTCGTTGCTTTCGGATGATTGGCATTTAAAACTTGAATAGATAGAAGCGGATCAACAGTTATATAGGAACCTTCTTTCGCGATCGTCACTGGAATTTGTTTTTCTGCCAGAATCTCAGTGTAACGCTGATACGTCCTTGTCGTATATAACTTACCGCTATCCAGAACCTGCTTCACTTTGAATTTCTCAAGTACCGGAAGGAGCCCGCCAATATGATCGATATCCGGGTGGGTGGCAACTAACAGATCCAATTTCTTTACCCCTCTGGCAGAAAGCTCCGATATCACCTTCTCACCCGACTCTCCGTCCCCTCCGTCTACGAGAATATTATAATGGGATGGTGTTTGTATCAGTATGCTGTCACCTTGGCCGACATCAAGAAAATGCACCTGCAGCTTCCCTGCTTCGTCGGTTTGTGAAAAAATATAGTCCCATATGCCGCTTCCGCTTTCCGCTGCTATATTCATCGGGAAACTGAGCATCAAGAAAAGACATATTAAAAGCACCCGCTTCTTCATTACGTTCCGCCCCCTTTTCCATAGGATGCAGTCCGCTTACCATTCATATGCACCAAGATGCTTCTCCTAATTTTAACAATCGATTGGACATGCTATACTAATAGCAATGGAAAGGAGCGACGAATCATGTTTACACATCGTATTGACTCAGCAACTTATATGAAGCTTTTGGAACCTCAGGACAGTGATAAGCTATTTCAGCTGATTGACAGTTCCCGTGATCATCTGCGTCAATGGCTGCCTTGGGTGGATCAGAATACGACCGTCGAGCATAGCAGACAATTCATCCAGCATACATTGAAGCAGTTTGCGGACAATGATGGATTTACTGCCGGCATATGGTATCAAGGAGCTTTAGCTGGTGTAATCGGCTTCCATAAAATCGACTGGCAGAATCGTTCTACTAGCTTGGGTTATTGGCTGGGAGAAGAATATACCGGTCTTGGTTTGATGCAGAAAGCTGTCAGCAAATCGTTGGATTATGCCTTTCTAGAGCTTCGATTGAACAGAGTCGAAATCCGTTCGGCAATCGGAAATGTACGCAGCAGAAGAATCCCGGAGAAGCTTAACTTCACCCACGAAGGAACAATCCGACAGGCAGAAAAACTTGTCTATGGCTACGTGAATCACAATGTCTACGGTATGCTTTTAGAAGAATGGGAAGCAAAAGAAAACAGTAAGGCAAATGATGATGAGGCAAATGGATAAGCTTTTCTTTTCAAATTAATTACAATTCCATTACATGTGTTTAGTCTCTTCTCCAACCGGCTATATAAGCACTAAGGAGATGAGAAGAACAATGAAGAAGAAAATGCATATTGTATCATCGACAGATGACAACTACGCGCAGCACTTGGGTATGACATTGAGTTCTCTACTTGAAAACACTTCAAACCCTGAGGATTTTGTCATTTCAATCATTGATGGAGGAATCAGTCAGCAGAAGAAACAGCTATTGAAAGAAACAGCAGCCGCCTACAATACACCACTGGACTTTTTAAATGTAGATTTGGATGCATACGGAGGCGCAATCGCCAGCCGCCACATTTCAAAAGCGGCCTACTATCGTATTTCCATCCCTGAAATGATGAATCCAGCAATTGAACGGACGCTGTATGTTGATTGCGATATGCTGGTACTGGATGATGTCAAAAAACTTTTCGAGATTGATATGGAAGGCAATATCGTCGCAGCCGTAGGAGACTATGGAGAACATCGTCGTCTTGAGAAAATGGGAATCACGAAAGAAGATCGTTATTTCAACTCCGGCCTGATTCTGATTGATATGGAGGCTTGGCGCGACAATGATATCACGAATAAGGTTTTGACATTCATCAATGAAAACCCGGATAAGCTGGCTTGGCATGACCAAGATGCCCTAAACGCCATCCTGTGGAATGATTGGCTCATGCTTCATCCGAAATGGAATGCTCAAACGCACGTTATCTTGAAAGAGTATAAAGCGAAATCACTCAAAGAAGAACGCGTACTCCGGACAGTAAGGGAAACTCCATCCATTGTCCACTTCTGCGGAGAAGAGAAACCTTGGCAGGAAGGATCCATTCACCCTTATACGGATGGATACTACGAGTACTTAGCGAAGACAGCATTTGCTGCTAAATCTAAAAATTCCTTATCTGTCTAAAACTGTTTGTAAAACCGGAGTTAAGATGACTCCGGTTTTTTCTATGCACCCTTCTCATATGTTACACTAGCAGTATAAAAGGAGGTGCTTTCCCTGAATGTTAGACGCACACTGTATGCTGTGCTGCTCCCTATTTGTATTGCCATAATCGCCCTTTTCATTTTCCGTTCTTATTTTTATTTCCCTAGTACTGTCTATGGTGAATCAATGGCTCCGACACTGGAAGACCAAAACAAAATACTCATCAGCCGAGTCGGTAACATTGATCGTTTCGATGAAGTCGTTTTCCAAGCACCAGATCAGGATGCAAGCTATGTAAAGCGCGTGATTGGGATTCCCGGAGACAAGATTGAATACAAAAATGATGTGCTTTATGTAAATGGCAAAAAGCATGCAGAACCTTACCTGAAAGAAATGAAGGAAACGATGCAAGAGGATGCGTTATTTACAAATAACTTCAAGCTTCGTGATGTCATTGGGGAGGATACTATTCCTGATGGTTACCTGTTCGTCATGGGAGATAATCGCAGAAACAGCAAAGACAGCAGGATGTTCGGCTTAATCCCGCAAAGCTCAGTCATCGGTGAAGTGAAGTTCCGCTATTATCCTTTTCCTCAAATGGGATTGACCAATTAAATAAATTGAGTTGACGAACAGTGCAGGCAATTGCACTGTTTTTTTATTTTCTCCAAATTCTGGTTGACTTACCTTCACCTTAGTTGTATGGTTAGTTACATAAGTAATTAACCAACTATCTGAGTTTTTAAAGGAGCATACGTAATGCTTGATGATTCGAAGCCGATCTTTATCCAGATTAAGGAGCAACTAGAAGACGCCATCCTCAATGGCTCCATACAAATTGGAGAAAGAGTGCCCTCCACCAACGAATTTGCTCAACACCACAAGATAAATCCAGCCACTGCAGGAAAAGGAATCAATCAGTTAGTAGACGAAGGTATATTATTCAAGAAAAGAGGCGTAGGTATGTTCGTAACAGAAAGAGCTCCGGATATTCTATTGGAAAAGCGGAAACAGCAATTTTTTGATGCATATATCGTTCCGATGAAACAAGAAGCGGGTAAACTGCACATCTCCAAGGAAGAAATCATCCGAATGCTCAAGGAGGAAGAATGAAAATGACCATTGTAGCGGATAACCTGATAAAAAAATATAAAACTGCGACTGCCCTGAAAGGAATTGACCTTTACATCAAAGAACCAAAAATCTATGGTCTGCTAGGCAGAAACGGCGCTGGAAAAACGACTTTCATGCAGCTGCTGGCTGGCTATGACAAACCGTCAAGCGGAAAATTACACATCAATGGCATGAAACCTTTCGATAATCGAGCAGTTACTGAGAACGTCTGCTTGATCAAGGAAGCCGATAATTTCAAGAGAGATCTTACTGTGCATCAAGTACTGAAAATATCCTCCATGCTTTACTCTAACTGGGATAAGGAGCTTGCTGCTGACCTTCTGGAAGGATTCGACTTAGACAAAAAACGGCGAGTAAAAAACCTATCCAAAGGCATGGAGTCTGCTCTTGGCATCATTGTCGGCCTGGCAAGCAATGCCCCTATTACAATGTTGGATGAACCTTATATTGGACTGGACGCCGCATCTCGCGCTTATTTCTACGAAGTTCTGCTGGAAGAATACCAACGCAATCCCCGAATCATTATCTTGTCCACTCACTTAATAGATGAAGTCAGCAGTTTGTTTGAAGAAGTAATTATCTTTAATAAAGGTAATATCCTCCTGCATAAAAGTGCAGACGAACTCCGAGCTCAAAGCTTTTGCATCTCGGGACCAGCCGCACAGGTCAAAGCTTTTACGGATGGTAAAGAAGTCATTAAAGAAAAAAGCTTCGCAGGGTCGTCACAAGCATTTCTCCTATCCTCGGAAGCTCCTGCCTTGACAGGTGATCTCTCAGTCTCAGGTGTTCCGCTGCAAGATATGATGGTTCATTTAACAGAAAAAAGAGGTGCCCGTACATGATGAAACAAATACAAGCTTTACTCTACTTTTTTGCAGTCGATAGCAGACGTACCGTTACTATTTTCTGTTCCATCCTGCTGTTAAGCATCACAATTTTATCTGTTCTTGCTGTTTCCGTAGTAGATTTTATGTACATTACGATTACACTGCCAGCGTATATCTTCATGGTAATCTTCGGTTTCAGGACTATACAGGAGAGCCTTCCATTCGCTATTAAAAGAGGCATCACGAGAAAAAGTTATCATACAGCAGTTGGTGTTTTCATTTTGCTTATCAGTTTGGTAATGATCACTTTCCTTTTGGCGCTGCAATTGTTATTCCATGCTGTATATCAAGCTGCCAATATAACTAATATCCAAATCCTCCGCCCAATTAGTGCGAGCACCGAAATGAAAAGTATCCTGTATAGCTTGCCGCTTGATTTTGCTTTCCTATTATCCTTCTTTGCTGTCGGTCTTTTACTGGGGATCGTTATATATAAATTTGGTTTCCTCGGCGGAGCGATACTAGGTGGCATTGTCTTAATCGGAATAACTATCACACTAGCCAGCCGCGAACGTCTTGTCGACTTGTTCACTTGGATGCAGGACTTAGCTCTGCTTCCAGCATTCGGATTGATATGCGCAATCGCTATCGTTTCCTTTATGATAAGCTGGGTTTTCATCCGTACCAGCAGTTCCCAGCATACTGCATAAAAAAAAGAGGATTCATGCCTCCGGGCATGAATCCTCTTTTTTTTTTACTATCTACAGTAATTCGGTCATCAACCAAATCCACTACCATACTGCTTACATTATCTTGTTCAAGAATATAATCAGTTATCTTATCCTCTACTTGATCCTGGATGACACGACGCAATGGACGTGCACCGAATCGAGGATCATAGCCTTTTTTCGCAAGGAAGTGTTTCGCTGCTTCTGTCACTTCAAGCTGATAGCCTTCTTCTTGCAGGTTCTTCGTCAAATCGGTAAGCATAAGCTCAACGATTTGTACCAAATCTTCTTCTTTCAATGACTCAAAACTGATGATAGAATCAAAACGGTTCAAGAACTCTGGTTTGAAGTAAGCACCTAGTTTTTCAATGACGGATACAGCCTCATTGCTTGAGTTCGTAAAGCCGACGGAAATCTGTTTATCACCTGTACCAGCGTTGCTAGTCATGATGATCACAGTATCTTTGAAGCTCACTTTACGGCCTTGACTGTCAGTCAAATGACCATCTTCCATGATTTGCAGGAACATATGCTGTACATCAGGGTGTGCTTTCTCAATCTCATCCAAAAGGACGATAGTATATGGATTACGACGCACACGCTCTGTAAGCTGACCTGCTTCTTCATGTCCAACGTATCCTGGAGGAGAACCAATCAATTTCGCAACAGAATGACGTTCCATGTATTCGCTCATATCCAGACGGATGAAGGATTCGCGTGTGCCGAACATTTCTTCAGCCAACGCACGGGTTAGCTCTGTCTTACCAACACCAGTCGGTCCGACGAATAGGAAGGAACCAATTGGGCGCTGTTTGGATTTCAATCCAGCTCGGCTGCGGCGGATTGCTTTGGCAACTCGATCAACAGCCTGCTGCTGTCCGATGACTTTGCTGGATAGGTTAGCAGCCAAGTTTTTCATTTTATTTTGTTCTTCCGATTGGATCTTCGTCACAGGAATTCCAGTTTTCTCTTCCACAATCTGCTGAATAACTTCAACTGTTACTTCAGCTTTTTCTTCATTCTTTGGTTCTTCAAGCTTCTGTTCAAGCTGAATTTCTTCCTGGCGAAGATACGCCGCACGTTCATAATCCTCGCGTCCTGCAGCCTCTTCTTTCTCTTTCGCAATTTGAGCAAGACGAGTTTGAATGGCGTCTTCATCAGTTGTTACCGTTAGCAGGTTGATACGGGATCCAGCTTCGTCAAGCAAATCGATCGCTTTATCTGGCAAGAAGCGGTCTTGAATGTAACGCTGTGACAAGCTTACGCTCGCTTTAATCGCTTCTTCTGTGTAGGATACTTGATGGTATGTTTCATACTTCTCCTGCAGTCCTTGCAGAATCTCAACTGCCTGCTCTGCAGTCGGTTCTTTTACGATGACTGGCTGGAAACGGCGTTCAAGCGCTGCGTCTTTTTCGATTTGACGGTACTCTTTCAATGTTGTAGCACCAATCAGCTGCAGTTCTCCTCGAGCAAGTGCTGGTTTCAGGATGTTACCCGCGTCCATTTGGGAACCTTCAGCAGTACCAGCACCGACTAATAGATGAATCTCATCCACAAATAGAATGACATTCTTGCGCTGCTGCAATTCAGAAATAAGCTGTTTCATCTTTTCCTCGAATTGACCGCGCACACCAGTATTTGCAACCAGTGAAGCAACATCAAGCAAGTAAATTTCTTTATTTTGAAGCTTCACAGGTACATTGCCTTCAACGATCTGTAAAGCCAGTCCTTCTGCGATTGCTGTTTTACCTACCCCTGGTTCCCCAATTAGGACTGGATTGTTTTTATTGCGTCGGTTCAATGTCTCAATGACACGTCTGACTTCTTGCTCACGGCCGATGACTGGATCGATTAGACCAGCACGTGCTCCGTCAGTAAGGTTCTTACCGAGTGAATCAAGCAATCCTCCGCGACCGCGACCATTGCCGCCAGCTTGCGCTTGGCTGTTCGCACCGTTTTGGAAGCCGGATTGTGCTCCGCCAAAGATATTTTTAAAGAAATCATCCATTGTTCCGCCATTGGAAGCGAAACCTGCAGGATTTTTAGATTTATTTTTCATTTCATTATAGCAAGTATGGCAGAGCTGTAATTGCTGTTTTTGATTATTGAATTGCATTAACAAGTTCACGTTAGCTTCTCGTTCACCACAATGTTGGCATTTCATAATACAATTACCTCCCCAATAGGTTAAATTAGTTTATTGGTCAAGTGTCCGTTTTTGACTTTGACTATCTTTGACCTTGTGACTTTATTATAGTCTGACCTTCTTTGACTTTCAAGTGTTATGCTTTTATTTTTTTATATTTTTTTAGAAAAGTCATTTAGCCCGCTAAGTAAGGAAGAAATACAAAAAGCACCGCCTTTAGTAGGCGATGCTTCTGTTTTATTTTGCATTTTGTTTTTCTTGATTACGCAATTCAACGCGTCTGATTTTACCAGAAGAAGTCTTCGGCAGTTCTTTGACGAACTCAATCTTACGCGGATACTTGTAAGGTGCAGTCGTGTTCTTTACATGCGTCTGCAATTCCTTCACAAGATTCGGATCGTTCTCATCTACACCTTCACGCAGGATGACGAATGCTTTCACAACATTACCGCGGATTTCATCAGGGCTTGCAACGACAGCACATTCTGCAACAGCTGGATGTTTAACCAAAGCATCCTCTACCTCAAACGGCCCTATTGTATAGCCAGAGCTGATGATGATATCATCGCTGCGGCCTTCGAACCAGAAGTAGCCGTCTTCATCAACAGAAGCTTGGTCACCAGTGACAAAGTAGCCGTTGCGTTCCGCTTGCTTACGGCGTTCAGGTTCACGGAAATATGTTTTAAACAATGCAGGACTGTCGAGTTTCAAAGCGATGTCACCAACTTCACCTGTTTTAACACGATTACCGTCCTCATCGATTACAACAACTTCATTTCCTGGGGTCGGTTTACCCATAGAACCTGGTCTTGGTTCCATACCTTTCAAGATACCAAGCAGCAATGTGCTCTCTGTTTGTCCATAGCCATCACGTACAATGATGTTGAAGTGTTTCTGGAAGACATCAATTACTTCCCTATTCAATGGTTCACCTGCTGATACCGCACTATGCAGTGCACTCAAATTGTAGCTGCCAAGATCCGTTACTTTTGCCATCAGACGATATTCCGTCGGTGTACAGCAAAGTACGTTGATTTTGTAATCCTCCAATAGAGAAAGATACGTTTTTGCATCGAATCGTCCCATATATACGAAGCCTGTTGCACCTGTTCCTAAAACAGAAAGGAATGGGCTCCATACCCATTTCTGCCAGCCTGGCGCAGCTGTTGCCCATACGATATCTCCTTTGGAAGCAGACAGCCAGTTTTCTGCAGCTGTCCGTAAGTGAGCATATCCCCAGCCGTGTGTGTGGACCACACCTTTAGGGTTACCTGTCGTGCCACTTGTGTAGGACATCAATGCAACATCTTCTCTAGAAGTCTGTACTGTTTCCAGTTCCGCTGAAGCTGTCGCTTTGAGCTCCCCGAGATCCTCCCAGCCATCGACAGCTCCACCGACTGCAAGTTTGATTAAGCTATCTTGATTCTCAATGTCTGCAAATTGCGCTGTAAAGGCATGATAACTGATGATGCTCTTCACTTTTCCGTGATCGATACGATATTGCAAATCCTTCGTCTTCAGCATTTCGGAGCCAGGGATGATCACAAGTCCGAGCTTCAAGGCTGCTGCATAAATATGATACGCCTCAACGACACGCGGTACCATTACCAGTATCGCATCTCCTTTTTTCAAGCCCAGTTCTTTCAGAACATTACCTGTGCGGTTTACATCCTGGAATAACGTTTTATACGTTACTTCCTTCTTATTACCCGCCTCGTCCATCCAGATGAGCGCCTTACGATCTTCCTCTGTAACGAATCGCTCCATCTCATTAACGATGTTGTACTGCTCTGGTGCAATCAAATCTTTTCTTTCCATACTTACGCCTCCTAAATGGCTGCCTGTTTTAACTAATGCACTTATTATAGCAGACGGAAGCACGAGTTCCCAGTAATAATTGTTACCAAATTATAAAACTTGATATTAGTATCAGGTCTCAATACTTCTCCAAAGCGTCATAGTCGCATAACTGCGGTAAGGAGCCCATCTTTTTCCTCGCTCATGTATTACTGCTGGAGCAGGCTTTTCCGTGAGATTTTCATAGGATTTCAACGCATTTTGTACCCCGATATCAGCAGCTGGTAACAAGTCGGCACGCCCTAAACCAAACAGCATCCAGTTTTGCGCAGACCAGCTGCCAAGCCCCCGAATCTTCGTTAGCTCTGCAGCTATTCCCTCATTAGGTAAAGCAGCAAGCTGTGCAAGATCTAGCTTTCCTTCTATTATAAGACGGCTTGTATCAATGACATATTCAGCTTTTCTCTGTGAAAACTGCATCTTTCTTAGGTCTCCATACTCGAGGGAAGCAATTCTCCCCGGTGTGGGATAAAACCAGATATCATCCTCTATAGTTCCGAATCCTTCTACGAAGCGATTCGTTAGTGTGTAAGCAAACTTTAAATTCAACTGCTGATGGATGATTGTTTTCATCAGACAGTAGTATAGCTCAGTATCTTTTACGATAGGCGTTCCTGCATGTGCATAAAAAAGCTGCTCTAAATCAGATCCAACAAAATGAGCTGCAACTTCCGCAAGATCAATATCCCATTGAAGCCAGTTTTCTACCCAAGAAAGTATGGCTTCCTGTTTCGAGGAATTTGCAGAAGATACGTTGACAGTCGGCGAGGCAATTGTTCCGCTGAACTGGAGCACGACAATATGCCGCGATCCATCTTCCAATACAACTGGAAGCTTCACCACTTGCTCTTTGGTATCAACTATATTCAGCTGATCCATACTCCACCTTTTCATTAAGTAATGATAATCGTATGTATGCGTTCCGGTAAGCTGCTCTTCCCACATTAATAGCCTCTCCTATCCCACATGTCTTATCGTAAAATCAATGACATCCTTCATAACCTTCTTTAGTCGCTTATTCTTATGCCAAAGCAGTCTCGTTGTTGGCTGTTGAATTTGTACGTCTAATCGAACAGTACTCATTTCACCTGTTCGCAGCTCTTTTTCAACTGTCATGAGTGGCAGATATGATAAACCCAAACCGGCCATAACGCATTGTTTGATTGCTTCTATACTGCCAAATTCAATGATATTTTCTGGATGCAGATTCTGTCTTTGTAATGCTTGCTCCAATTCAGTTCGGTAGGCACAGCCCAACTCCGTTAAAATCAAAGGATGCTGCATTACCTCAGCTAAACTTGCTGATGGCTGCATTGTCAAAGGGTGGCTGGAAGCTCCAACCAAGACAATACTTTCTTTCAGAAGTGAGACAGATTCCATTAAATTGTGTGACTGTTCCTGATCCATGATAAATGCCAAATCCAATGTACCATCCTGGAGCATCTTCTCCGCAGTTTTACTTGAAGGTATAGGTTTCAAAATAACTTGTACTTGTGGATAATGCTCACGGATAAAGTGCAGCAGTGCAGGCAGGCGGTAGACACATTGACTTTCACAGGCACCGATTAGAAGTGTACCTCGCTCCTCCATTCCTTCTCCTAATTCCTCACGCATTTCATCATGCATGGCCAGCATTTTTTTCGCATAGGACTGCATTATCAGACCAGCTTCGGTTAAATATATCCGTTTACCGAGTCTTTGGAACAGATCAACTCCGTATTCCTTTTCTAGTGCTTTTATTTGTGCGGTAACGCTCGACTGAGCGTAATCCAGCAGTTGGGCTGTCTTGGTAAAGTTAAGTGTATCCGCCGCTACAGCAAAAGTCTTCAAGTGATTAATGTGCATATAATCCTCCTAAATCGCTTTTTCCGATCGTAATAATCAAATTATTCAGCTTTTCCTATATATGAGTGCAGTATACACTTTTAATATAAATATTGGAAAGGGCGTGATTGTTTGGCTATCGGATTAATCCTTGGCACCAGCCGTACTAAAAGCAATAGCAGAATACTGGCTGACGCACTTTTAAAAGGGACAGAACACCAAATACTCGACATCAATGAGATATCTCTGCTGGACTTTGAGGATTCTCGTCATGAGTCAGTACCCGTGTCACTTGATGAGAGCTCACAAACCTTAATGAACTTCTTACTGGAGCATAATGTCATCGTTATTGCTACACCTATTTATTGGTACGGCATACCCGGAAAATTAAAAGTGCTTCTCGATCGGCTTAGTCATGTTTTCAGACAGCCTGATTTCAAAAAGCAAAAACCAAGAGAGGTAATTATATTAGCAGTTGGTGGTGATCAGCCACGCATCAAAGGCTTACCCTTGATTTTACAGTTTCAGCATATATTCGATTTTGTCGATATTCCTTTTCAACATTATGTTTTGGCAGAAGGCAACAAACCTGGAGATGTAAGTTATGACCAAAGAGCGTTAGCGGAAGTAGCATGGCTGCGCGAATATATGATGAAAAGAGAAAACTATGAAGGACAAATCTAAGAAAACCTGGCAGGACTACTTCATGGAAATTGTTCATGCAATCATCCAAACAAAATAAAAAGCTGATCCAAATTGGATCAGCTTAAAATTGCGTAATTGCTTTCGGCAGAATATCTTGTTTAACCAAGTCGTCCAGCGTACGGAAGGAATATCCTTGTTTCTTCAGTTCAATAATCATTTTTTCCAATGCAACGGCATTATCCTCGGATACTGAATGCAGCAAAACGACTGCTCCCGGATGTATTTGGGCCATTACTTGATCATACGCATACTGCCAGCCTTTTTGTTCACCGGTTTTCCAATCTGCATAAGCGAGAGACCAGAATACGTTCGTATAGCCAAGATCTTCAGACCATTTCAGAGAACGGGCACTAAAGGTACCGCGGGGCGCCCGCAAATAGTGCATGTCTTCCTGATCCGTCAGCTCAGCAACAGCAGCTTCCAGCATCTCAAGCTCCTTCTGCATCTTTTCTTTGGACACCTTCGTCAAATCTGGGTGATGGTACGAGTGATTACCGACGATATGCCCCTCGTTGACCATCCGTTTTACCAGATCAGGTGCTGATGATACATAGTGACCTGTAATAAAGAAGGCGGCTGGTACATCGTGCTTTTTCAAAACATCAAGGATATCTCCTGTATACCCTTGTTCATAACCGTTATCAAAAGTGATATATACTGTTTTCTCACCTGAATCATCCAAATAATAGCTGTGATATTCATCTAAGAGCTGCTGGTATTTTCCGATTTCCGGTATACTGCCGTTCTTGCTCTTAACAAATCCCCAGCCATAGCTGACCGGACTTTCTGCAGAAACAAATGACGGTGTGACCAGCAGCAGACACAACAGCAGCATAAGTGATTTCCATCGCATTTGACACACTCTCCTTACGGATAGATTGTGCCAATTCCACTTCTCCTATGCGGTGTAAAAAATAGAAAAGACCGTGCATCTGCACGGTCTTACTTTAGTTTATTTTCCATTTCATCAAGCATCCGGAGCATTTCATCGATTTCCTCCAAGGAAGTCTCCTCCGGTTCGATGCTATCCAAATAATCCATGAATGCAGACAGACGCTGCTTCAAATCATCCACTTTACTCGTTGCCAAAATAAAACCCCTTTACCGCATTATCTGGCTCCAGTATACCACAGCGCTGTTCGTTATTGTACGTTGAAGGTGAAAGACAGATGATCTTGAATCGGAATCCAAGCTCCAATCCCCTGCTTTGTAACATTCTTAACAACAATCTGCTTTCTTGACCCTTTTAACTCCAGGTAAACTTCCCCGAAAGTGATCGTACCCTTTTCATTCACTGCAGGTGTATATGCAGTAAGAATCCCTGACTTATTCAAAGGCACTCCATAAGCATTTTCTTTATTCGTGCCTTTTCCTATTACCGTCTGGAAAGAAAGCGGAAGCTTTGTATTCTTTTGGGCCTGCTGCAGCATCATCAGTTTGATATCTCTGGGATTATCGATTTCAGCTGTCAATCCGCCCTTCACATAGCGCTCTTCCTGCTGTTCATAATTCATTTGCTTTGCTGATTCTCCACCTGCATTGCTCAGCTGATTTGTGTTCACTTTCTGATATTGCCAGTTTATATTTGTTTCTGCAGACTGGTATTCGAGCGGCCAATGTCCCATATAAATCATCCCTCGATATCCAATCGCGAGCGGAGATGGTTTCAACGTTGATTCATTGAGGATACGAATCAGTTCTGGATTCTGGATGACAATATCACTATCTTCCGTTAGTTCTCTGACAAGCTCACTTGGTTCAAGTACGATTTGATCCTTGTTGGAGTTCGGATAAGTATTTTCCTTTGAAATATTCAATACGTGGTTTGGTATTTCTGTATCTTTCTTCTGTACTTTCTCAGCTTTCCCGGCTAAGGAGAAAGGAAGAGTCAGCAACGTCAATGCCATGATTGCTATAAGGATTCTAGCGTATTTCATAAGAAAAGCCCCTGCCTTTCAGATTTTTTCCTAGTATCTGAAGCCAGGGGCTATCTTATACATTTAATAATGGTTCAAATGGATTACTTCCAATCTTTCTTCGATTTCGATACTATCCTTGACCGTTTGCACCATGGAACAGTTATTATGCGCAAGCTGGAGGTTCTTCTCCAACTGGCCTTTGTCCAGATGAAAACCGCGTACAACATAAGTCAGCGTTATCTTAGAAATACGATTAGCTGCCAGTTCATCCCGTTCCACCTCTGCTGACACTTCCATATCATCGATCTCCAGCCGCTGTTTCTCCATGATTTTACGAAAAACTGATGCACTGCAGCCTGCTATTGAGGAAACCATTAGCTGATAAGGCCGGATACCGAATTGCTCATTTCCGTCTATATCCAAAGTTTGATGTGGTAGTTCGATACGGAATCCATGCTGTTTCATTGTCAGCTTCAATTTCCTCATCCCCTTGCGAATTCTTTATGTGTTATATTCCCGCTTGGACGATTTTCTAACCTTCCTACGTACGATTGACCAATTCCAGGAAAAACTATACAGTAGGAGTGGGAAATCATCTTACATACAGGGGTATAGACATATGAGAAATGCATACAGCTTTTGGATTTTAGTCAGTATCGTCGCAGTCTCCGGTTTCAGTCAAGGGCTGCTGCTTCCGCTGATCGCCATCATATTCGAACAAGACGGTCTTTCTTCCTCCATGAATGGTTTAAATGCAGTTGCCATCTACATCGGGATTTTGCTCGTATCTCCTTTTATGGAAGCTCCGCTGCGGAAATTCGGTTATCGTCCAGTCATTATGGCAGGTGGGCTAATTGTCGTCGTGGCACTTCTCGCTTTTCCATTGTGGAAGTCATTTTGGTTTTGGTTTGTTCTGCGCCTTTTAATTGGGATTGGGGACAATGCCCTTCATTTTGGGACACAAACATGGATTACATCTTCGTCACCTGAGAAGGTGCGCGGTCGTAACATTTCTATCTATGGACTTTTCTTTGGGGTTGGATTTGCTGTCGGTCCGCTTATGACTTCACTTGTAAAAGTTTCAGAATCTTTGCCATTCATTTTATCTGGTGCGCTTTGCTTGATCGCTTGGTTCACTCTTTTCCAGCTGCGTAATGAGTTTCCAACAGAAGAAAACATGCAATCCGCACAGCAGCAAGGACTTCTGCAGCGGTTCGGTTCTACCTTGAAATATGCTTGGGTTGCTTTTTTGCCGCCGCTTGGCTATGGCTTTTTGGAATCTTCCTTGAACGGAAGTTTTCCGATTTATGGCTTGCGTCAGGATATCGGCGTATCAGAGGTTTCCATATTGCTTACCGGATTTGCCATCGGAGGAATCGTCTTTCAGATACCGCTTGGAATGCTCAGCGACAAGTTCGGCCGTAAGTACACATTGTTGACTGTTATATTGCTTGGGACAGTCTTTTTCGGAACAGCTGCTTTTACAGAACAGCATTACATTGCTCTGTTCATCTGTTTATTTGCAGCCGGTATGGTCTTAGGTTCCACCTTCTCACTTGGCATAAGCTATATGACTGATCTGACTCCCAGACATTTGCTGCCTACAGGTAATTTGCTTTGCAGTATTACTTTTAGTATCGGCAGTCTTGGTGGTCCTTATATTAGTGGTGTATTTATCGAAAAGATGCCAGACCTCAGTTTCTTCGTAATCATGACGGTCATCTTCGCCGGTATTTTTACAACACTGCTCGTCCATGCGATTTTTACCAAGCAAGCTGTAACCGCTGAACAGTAAAAGGGATGTGCCATATGGGCACATCCCTTTTTAATTGATATATCGGGAGAATCGCTTCTCCAGTCGTTCCTGGAAATAAGAAATGATGATACAAAGCGGCCAATACACAAGCGCCACCGTAATGTACATTGTCATGGAATCAAAGGTACGGCCAGCTACAATCTGGGCCTTCTGGAACATTTCCGGAACCGTAATAACTGCTGCCAAACTCGTCGCTTTCACCAAATCAAGGAACACATTAGTAAGTGGCGGCATCGCAACTCTTGCTGCTTGGGGCACGATAACCCGCGTCAATGTCTGCCAATAGTTAAGACCAAGCGCATAGGAGGACTCCCATTGGCCATAAGGAATACTGTTCAACGCCCCTCTATTCACTTCAGCAATATAAGCCGCACTATTTAACCCGAAAGCAAGTACGGCACAGGTGAAAGCATCCAGCCTGATCTGTACGACAGGCAATCCTTGATACAAGATGAACAAAAATACGAGTATCGGTGTCCCGCGCATAAAGGAAATATAAAACCTTGCAGGCCATCGAAGGAAAAAGAATCGGGAACTGCGGCCAACCGCCAGGAAGAAACCAAGGAGCAAACCCATTCCCATACCTGCGAAAGCAACCGCTATCGTCATCGGCAATCCTTCAAGTATGAAGGGAAGGTTCTCCCATGCTAATTCTGCATCAAAGAATTTACCTATATCCACCAATTCGAATGGTATCATTTCTCTTCTTCCTGCTGTTGCTCCAATACTTCATCTATAGTTGGAATATCTTCATCCGGCTGCTTCGAAACATCGGCACCACCAAAGAATTCCTCTGATAGCTTCGTTAATGTACCGTCTTCTCTCATTTCACTGAGAACCTTGTCCACTTGTTTCTTTAATTCTGTAGCATCCTTCGGCATGATTGCAGCATTAGCTGTTTCATCAAATTTAAAATCAGGATGAATGGTAATGTTAAAGTCCGGGAAGGCTTGCAGCGCCAATGACTGCAAATAAAAATCATTAATGATCAAATCCGTCCTTCCATTATCAACATCACGCAAATACACATCGTTTGTAGTATTACCGTACGCTACTACTTCAGCACCTAATTCCTCAGCAATTTCACTATAGCCAGTTGTTGCCTCACCGCCTGCTTTCTTGCCTTTCAAATCTTCCAGGGAATTGATGCCGGAAAGGTCATCTTTACGCACAATCATGGTTGTGTAGGAATATTTGTACGGCTCACTATATGCGAATTTTTCTTTCCGCTCATCCGTCACACCAATATCATTTGCCGCAAGATCAACTCGTCCATTCTGAACCGAAGCGAGCATGTTATTGAAATCAGATGTCTTGAATTCCACTTCCAAATCAAGGCGTTTCGCGATTTCCTTGATGACCTCTACATCATATCCAGTAATATCATCTGAACCTTCCGGATAGTAGCTTGCCGGGTACAAAGTGCCGGAAGTTCCAACCGTGATTTTCCCGGAGTCCTGAATAGCTTCCCATACTTTATCTTCTGAAGCCTGCTCTGCATTATCATTATCAGAAGAACCGCAAGCACTTAAAACAAGGATCACCAGCAAGCTGCAAAATACAAGTAATTGTTTTTTCATCATGATGTTTCTCCTTTACCGAATCACTTATTAGCTTCTTGTTCCAACAGTTCATCCACTGTCGGCAACTCTTCGTCTGGCTTTTCGGAAACATCCGCTCCGCCATAATATTCCTCTGACAGCTTAGTCAGCGTACCATCTTCCCGCATTTCGTTGAGAGCCTTGTCCATTTGTTTTTTCAGCTCTGGGGCATCCTTTGAAAGAATCGCACCTTGTTCAATTTGGTCAAACTTGAAATCAGGATGAATCATGATGTTGAAATCAGGAAAAGCCTGCAAAGCCAAAGATTGTAAGTAATAGTCATTGATGATTAAATCTGTCCGGCCATTATCCACATCGCGCAAGTACACATCATTTGTTGCATTGCTATATGTCACAACCTCTGCTCCAAGCTGCTCTGCAACCTTGCTGTGATTTGTTGATGCTTCTCCACCAGCACGTTTTCCTTTTAAATCAGCCAAGCTGTGGATACCAGATAAATCATCTTTTCGTACGATCATGGACGTATAGGAATATTTATACGGCTCTGTGAAAGCAAATTGTTCTTTTCTTTCGTCGGTGATCTCAATATCATTTGCCGCAACGTCTATTCTGCCGTTTTGTACAGAAGCAAGCATGTTGTTAAAATCGGATGTTTTGAATTCCACTTCCAAGTCAAGACGCTTTGCGATCTCCTTCATCACTTCCACGTCATATCCTGTAAGTTCATCAGATCCATCAGGATAATAAGAAGCTGCAAATAAAGTACCGGATGTACCAACGACGAGTTTACCGGACTCTTGAATCTTCTCCCATGTCTTATCATTGCCAGCGCTTTCAGAGTTGCCATCACCATTGGTTCCACAAGCCCCTAAAAGAAGCACAATTACAAATAAGCTACATATAATACCTAATCTTTTCCCCACGAAGTAACACACTCTCCCCTTGTTTTATTTTCATATATCCTAAAAGATAACAGGTAACCGTTATTATTTCAATATTTTTCTGAACTGTTTCAGTTTAAAAATCAAACTGTTATATACATATGCAAAATTTATTATTTATTTATATTGATTTTAATCTAGCTATAGAATATAGTGTAATTAATATTAAATTGTAATTATTATAAACAAGCTACATATACATTAATAAGGAGGTCATACAAATTTGAGAAAACACTTAGAACTAATCGCTGCTTTATTTAGTGGTGCCCTAATACTCATCACCTATTTCAGTTTTCACGGAACAGAAGCTGCGCCTTTCCTTTATGTTGCAGCTTACCTCATTGGCGGGTTCTTCAAAGCGAAGGAAGGTATAACAGAAACGATTACGGAACGAAAGCTTAACGTGGAAATGCTGATGATTTTAGCCGCCATAGGGGCTGCTATAATTGGCCATTGGCTGGAAGGTGCATTGCTCATTTTCATTTTCGCCCTTTCCGGGGCTCTGGAAACGTACACGGAGAATAAAAGCAGTCAGGAATTGCGCGCCTTGCTATCCCTTCGGCCAAATGAAGCGGCCAGATTGACGGCCGCTGGGAAGGAGAGCGTTCCTGTTAATGAACTGCAAGTAGACGATCGTATCATCGTGCTGCCAGGAGAACGTATTCCGGTTGATGGAATCATCCTCAAAGGAACAACCAGCATTGATGAAAGTGCTATTACCGGAGAAGGTATACCGGTAACAAAGACGGAAGGACAAGAAGTTTTCGCCAGCACCGTCAATAGCAGCGCAGTTTTGGAAATCCGTGTCACTAAGCCTGCGGATGAGACATTGTTTCAGCGAATCATCACGATGGTGCAAACAGCTCAGGAACAAAAATCACCCGCCCAGCATTTCATTGAGCGATTCGAAGGTCCATATGTCAAAACAGTCCTGCTGCTAGTCCTGCTCGTCATCCTGGTGCCGCCTTTTATAACGAATTGGTCATTTACCGAGTCCTTCTATCGCGCCATGATCCTGCTTGTCGTTGCTTCTCCTTGTGCACTGGTAGCTTCGGTCATGCCAGCGACCTTATCGGCTATTTCGAAAGGTGCGAGAAACGGGATTTTAGTCAAAGGTGGTTCACATCTGGAAACACTCGGACAAGTAAAAGCTGTAGCTTTCGATAAAACAGGCAGCTTAACAGTCGGAAAACCATCTGTTACCGATTTCCTTGTCAGTGATACTGCTGAAGCATCCTATGTGCTGCAAGCAGCTTATGCTATACAGTCCCAGTCTTCACACCCTTTGGCTAAAGCTATTGCCGCATATGCACATACTGATAGCATAAAACCAGCAGAACAAGTAATGGATAGAGCTGGTCAGGGGATGGATGGGATATGGCAAGGACAGAAATGGCGGATCGGAAAAGCTACTTATATGAAAAAACCAGCGGACCAAGGATTAATGGACAAAGCTCAAGTATTGGCAACTGAAGGGAAATCAATTGTTTATATCGAAAACGAACAAGGAGTAGCCGGTGTATTTGCTCTTCAGGACACGATCAGACCAGAAACCAAAGCTGCTATCCGTTCTTTATCCAAACTGGGCATTTCCACTATCATGCTCACTGGCGATAACGATCAGACTGCAAAGGCCATCGCCAAAGAAGCGGGTATCACGACGTACCGTGCCAACTGTCTGCCTGATGAGAAGGTTTCGGAAATAAAAGCATTGGAAAGAAGCTATGGAACAATTGCCATGGTAGGAGACGGAATCAATGACGCCCCCGCCCTTGCTACTGCGCATGTTGGAATCGCAATGGGACATGGGTCTGATGCAGCACTGGAGACTGCTGATATGGTTCTCATTAAAAACGATTTAGGTAAACTAACTGACGCCATCAAGCTGTCGAAGCGCATGCGCAGGATCATTATACAAAACGTCATCTTTTCCGTCTCTGTCATTCTGTTGCTCATACTGGCGAATATCAGTCAATATCTTGGGTTGCCCCTTGGCGTCGTCGGACATGAGGGCAGCACCATTTTAGTCATATTGAATGGTCTGCGGCTGTTAAGGTAAAAAAAAGCGGCGCCCTTATCAGGCAGCCGCTTTATTTTTTTTCCGCTCATCCAGCATGGCATTGATCTCTCCGCCGGTGATGATGATGATGCCGGAGAGATAGAACCAAATCATCAGGACAATGACTGCCCCAAGAGATCCATAGGTTGCGGAATAATTACCGAAGTTATCAACATAAAAGGAGAATAACAGGGATGCAATCATCCAGCCGATTGCCGCAAAGGCCGCACCGACCATGGATTCTTTGATTGAGATTTTTTTACTTGGTGCCAGTATATACAGTGCAAGCAGTACAATAAAGAATATTACAAACGAAATCACCCATCGTAATGCTCCCCACACAGTCAGGAATCCTTCATCCAATCCGAAAATGGAGAAAATGTAAAGGCCGATAGATTTTCCAAATATCGGCAATAGAAATGCAACTGCGATGACTAGCACCATAGCGATGGTCAGCACTACGGCTACTCCTCTTGCTACGATGAAGGATCGCTCCTCATTGACATCGTATGCCTTATTCAATGCTCGGATGATAGCATTGACACCATTTGATGCGGACCAGAGTGTTGCTAAAATACCAATGGACAATAGTCCACCGTTGCGCTCATTTACCAGTCCTGTAATATTTTCTTCCAATAAATCCATGGTTGATTCAGGTGCGAACGTTGATAATGTATCCATGATATCTTGCTGGCTGACCGGCAAGAATGCAATCAAGGACACAAGAAAGATAATAAATGGAAATAGTGATAGCAGTAAAAAATAAGCCAGCTGGGCAGCCAAGCCAGTCACCTCATCATTACTGACCCGCTGCCCAAGCTGTTTCAGAAAGCTCCCCATGGTTTCTCCTCCTTCTCTCTCTAAAGCTGCCTTTTGTTTATCTGGCTGCTACTGTAGTACCGCTGCTTGCCAATTGTTTTGGACGCTGTCCGGCTGGCAGTTCAATTTGATCATCCAACTTGCTCACCTTTTGCAAGGCATGCTGGACTTCCTCAAGCCCTCTCAAGCCCTTGTCGGCTGATGTGGATAAACTCGTTGCCACACGGGCATAGGAAGTTTTGACATCATCCATTAAAACGCCAGGATTTCGGAGGTAGAACATTGCTTCAGAACCGGCACGCATCAAATTGCCTCGTACATGCGTCCTTGTCTGTGCATCACATAAAGAAATCAAGCCGCCGACTGTAGCACCAATAGTTAAACCTAACGTGAATTTACTTTTCATCAAACCGGCTCCTTCCATTGTGTATGTTGTTTTATTGTCTCGCACAATTCCGCACACCCAGCCTCGAGCATCTCATAAACAGCTTCAAATTCATCAGTAAAGAATGGATCCTCGATATCCTCTCCAGCACGCTCTGGGATAAAATCTGAGAACAGCTGATAACGGGAGCTATAAGCAGGAGCTATAGCTGATAAATCCTGCATATTAAGATGATCCATCACAATGATATAATCATATGCTTCCAAGCATTCTTTCTGGACTTGCTTCGCCAGATGATTATCCATCGCAATGCCCTTTTGTCCGAGAAGCTCACGAGCAGAAGGATGCATTTCCTTGCCTTCATGCCAGCGGCCGATACCAGCTGAATCGACAGTAATAAACTCGGATATTCCTGCTTCCGCTATATGCTTGCGGAAAATCGCCTCAGCCATCGGCGAGCGGCAGATGTTGCCTAAAGAAATAAACAACACATTTATCATTCACTCAACTCCTTCGTTTTATAAATGTGAAAATGTGCGAATGTCTGGTATTCCATTCCCCTTGGAACAACGATTCAAACGGCATAGTACGCATGCTATAATATGGAAAAGAAAGGGTGAAACCATTGACGACAACCTATCCAAGCGCTTTGACCCCCAATTCCACCTTTGCAATTACTGCTCCTTCCAGCGGGGTTCCTGCTCCTCTGCATCCAAAAATACATAAAGCTAAAAGTCAACTGGAAAAACTTGGTGCATATGTTGTAATTGGCGAAACAGTCTGGACACAGCAAGCTGCTAGAAGCAGCTCCGCTGAAACTCGAGCAAACGAGTTAATGACTTATTTTACTGATCCTGAAGTTGATGCCATCATGCCTCCATGGGGCGGAGAACTGCTTGTTCAGGTATTGCCTAAGCTGGATTGGGACAAGCTAATCAACAGTCAGCCTACATGGCTTATTGGTTATTCCGACACAAGCACACTTCTTTGCAGCTATACACTCCAGACACATTTTGCCTCTGCGCATGCAACGAATTTCTTTGATTTGAATATGGAATCACTCGATGAAACGACAAAGCAATGGCATAAGATACTATCTGCACCGTCCCGCAAGCACCTTGTTCAGTACTCCTCGCCTATGTATCAATCTTCATGGGATGCGCTATTTGATCAAGATAATCCTGAAGGTTTTGATTTGGACACGAAAACAGAATGGAGATCCACGGCAGGTAAAGCTGTCTCCTTTACTGGCCGCTTAATCGGCAGCTGTCTGAATACATTGACCGTTATCGCTGGTACAAAATATGCACCCATCGAGGAATGGCGGGAATCTTTCGAAGAACACACAATCGTCTACCTGGAATGGTTGGATTGGGGTACAGCAGAAACCTACCGGAATCTTTGGCATCTGAAGGAGCACGGCTGGTTCGATGGAGCCAGTGGTTTGCTATTCGACAGGCCTGCTAGAAGTACTTCTACTGAGGATTTTGATGCCGAACAGATGATTCATGAATTTGCAGATGAAATTGGATTGCCGATTATTTACGATGCTGATATCGGGCACATGCCGCCGCAGTTCACACTCATCAATGGCGGATTGGCAACTGTAACCTATGCAGATGGCAAAGGGACATTAACTTATCTGGAATAAAAAAAGAGGAGCTGGTGCTCAGCTCCTCTTTCCTTGTTTTGCTGGATGTGCCGCTGCGAGATGCGGGTGTCCGTACAATTTCTCCCTGAATGTTCCTTCTGCATAATCCTTTTTGTATAGACCCCGCTCCTGCAAGATAGGTACGACCAATTCGACAAAGTCCTGCAGGTCTTTCGGTGTAATGTAATGTGTCAGGTTGAATCCATCCACTCCGCTTCGCACAAAATAATCCTCGATTTTATCCGCAACCTGCTCAGGACTGCCTATGATGATATCCATTTCCGCCGGTTGACTGAATTTCTCCTGTATTTCTTTGACTGTGAATGGCTTCGCAGCATCCTTTGTCAGATAAGCAGCTCGCGATTGTCCTTGTTCCGTATGCTTGTACGTAAACAGTTCTTCTTCATTTTCATAGGAAGCCAAATCATAGCCAGTCGAGCCGCCATACTGAGCTTTGGCAGCATCAGCACTCCAGTAATGTTTGATTTCATCATATTTTGCACGAGCTTTCTCTTCCGTTTCAGCCACGACAACATGGAGGAAAGTGAACGCCTTGATTTCATCACGGCTTCTGCCATACGCCTCCGTCCTCGCTTTAATATCCTCGATGTAATAGTTAATTTTTTCTGGTGTCGGTCCGCCGACAAAAACACATTCAGCATGTTTTGCTGCAAAATCCCTGCCTTTTTCCGAAGTACCCGCTTGGTATAGCACCGGTGTACGCTGTGGGGACGGCTCACTCACATGCGGCCCTTCCACTGAGAAATATGATCCTTTGTGCTTTATGCGGTGAACCTTCTCCGGATCCACCAAAACTCCCGTTTCCGTATTCGCGACTAAAGCATCTTCTTCCCAGCTATCTTCCAGCAGTTTATAAGAAACCTCAAGGAATTCATCAGCTATTTGATAACGCTCATCATGCTTGACCATCTTTTCCAGTCCAAAATTCTGAGCTGCATTTGGTAAATATGAAGTAACGATATTCCAAGCAACGCGCCCATTCGTCAGATGATCCAGCGTCGAAAACTTACGTGCATTATGAAATGGCTGTTCATAAGAAGTACTGACTGTGACAGCAAAGGACAAATGCTTCGTCACAGCCGCCATGGCTGGAATAGCAAAGGCTGGATCATTAAGCGGTACTTGTACTCCGTCACGCAAAGCCGCTTTCTCGTCACCGCCATATACGTCATAAACACCAAGTACATCCGCAAAGAACACTGCATCGAATTTCCCCTTTTCCAATAGTTGTGCAAGCTCAATCCAATAGTCCAGCGACCTATACTCCCGATGTCTCCTGTTCTCCGGATGCTTCCATAATCCATGGGCGTTATGATTTGCGGCTGTCATATCGAATGCTTGCAGGATAATTTGTTTCGTCATTGTTCTCCACTCCTCTAAATATGTAAAAAAGCCTCTTCCGTATTTACAGAAGAGGCTCCTTATCCAAGGTAAAATGCTCCTCTTATCTGTCAGACTTGTCGTCTGCTGGAATTGGCACAGTACATTACTGCCTGCTGCCGAGGCTTCAAAGGGCCAGTCCCTCCACCTCTCTTGATAAGAAAATACTATTATTTTATGTTAGTTTGTTCTCAATCCGTTCCCGGTATTGGTTAAGTGTACCTGGCGAATTTCTTTTCAGCTTCTGAAGCAAAGCTTCGTATTGAATCTCTTTTTCGCTGATTCGCTTCCTGAAAACTGCCCGCTCTGAATCGTCCGTGCAAACACGCATCAAATCACGCAGTGCTACTATCTCTTTCTGCAGCTCCATTTCTGGAGGAATATAGCCTGCATTCTTCAGGATTTTGTAGCTCATCCGCATATCCTCTGGTACACCGGACAAATCCTCCAGTTCCAAAGGTTTTCCTGCGCCAGGAAGGTTACGGAACTCTCCATTGGCTTCCGCTTTTTTGATCCGCTCTTCAGCAAGCAACGAAATCAAATCCATATAACCCCTCCTAAAATACAAGAAAAGCAGCCGGAATTATCTTCGGCTGCTTTTCATTATACAATAATCTGAATTATTTACCAATGAATTGCTGTGTCCAGTAGTTACCGTTTTCTACATAACCCACACCGATGTTAGTGTAATCAGCGTTAAGGATATTCTCACGGTGTCCTTGGCTGTTCATCCACGCTTCAACGACTTCTTCTGGAGTCTTCTGTCCTTGGGCGATGTTTTCACCTGCTGTTTTGTAGGAGATTCCGAAAGATTTCATCATGTCGAATGGAGAACCGTAAGTTGGGCTGTTGTGATCGAAGTAACCATTGTCTGCCATATCCTGGGATTTAGCGCGTGCTACTTTGCTTAGCTCAGCATCTGCTTTCAATGGTTGAAGACCAGCTTTTTCACGCTCTTTGTTTGTCAAGTCTACTACTTGCTGTTCGAATGCGCTTAGGCCTTCAGTAGCTTGCTTATCTTCAGTCTGCTTGCTGTCAGAAGCAGTTTCTTGTTTTTGTGCTGGAGCTTGTGCCTTTTGTTCAGTTGCTTGCTCATCAGCTTTTTCTTCTTTTTGCGGAGCAGCTTTTTGCTCTTCTTTATTAGAAGCAGGGGCTTTCGCTTCCTCTTTCTGAGGTGCAGCTTGAGCTGGAGTTTGTGCTTGTGCTTGTTCTTGTTGAACTGGCTGTTGCGTATTGTAATTCGCTAGCAAGTTATCAACGTTAATGTGAACGTTATAAGCTGATAGATATTGATTAACCCATTTATTCAAATCTTCGATAGAAGAGAAAGATCCGCTTTTCACTACTTGTGCGACGTGCACTTGAACTTCTTTTTTAGTTGGTTGTGCTGGTGCAGCATTTGCATTTGCTGTTCCTGCCAATGCGCCTCCCGCTAGGATAGCTGTAGATAGTGTTGTTACTAATACTTTCTTGAACATGATGTTGCCCCTTTCGAGATGTATGTTTTCTTGTTGCAGCAACATCATAGCATGGGTTTTTGTGTAATATTGCAGCCTAGAATTTCCAGTAGGCATACAATCGTAATCAGCTTCGTGAAAAGTCAGTTTTTATGCGGAATCTTACCCATTTTGTTGACTATGAAACTAGCAATAAACAGCCGCCTTTCTAGTTATTGGATGTAATTTAGGATTGACACCCTTTTTCACTCCTAGATTTTGTAACAATACCTCAGTTTTTGTAATCAATCTGTAAATTGACTTACGCTTACTTCTTTCATATAATCCTTTTCTCCTAAACTTATTAGTTTAATCTGCCAAATTAGGATAAAGGTATCTCTTTAACACCTCTATACCAGGTGATAGAATAAATTATGTCGAAATTTAGCGGCTTTTTAGCTCTTTGACTTATCTACCCCCACAAAGCTTCTTTCGGGGGAGAATGAATATAGTAGAAATATGTCATTATTGGAGGAAATATAATGTTTGCTAATCCCGAAATCGGAATAGACCTTGGCACTGCAAATATACTTGTGTATACAAAACAAAAGGGTATCGTATTGAACGAGCCTTCTGTAGTAGCGATTGATATGGAAACAAAAAACGTTGTTGCTGTTGGAGCAGAAGCGAAAGAAATGGTCGGTAAAACTCCTCAGAATATCGTACCGATTCGTCCATTGAAAGATGGCGTAATCGCCGATTATGATGTTACAGCGCAATTATTGAAAGAAATCCTGAAAAAAGTAAGCAAAGTGATGGGCTCATCCCTTCGCAAACCAACTATCGTAGTCTGCACCCCTTCTGGCAGTACTTCCGTTGAAAGACGCGCTATACATAATGCGGTTAAATCGTATGGTGCAAAACAAGTCCACTTGATTGAAGAACCAATCGCAGCAGCGATTGGCGCTGACCTGCCAGTTGATGAACCAGTTGCGAATGTGATTGTCGATATCGGCGGCGGTACAAGTGAAGTTGGCATCATCTCATTCGGCGGCGTTGTTTCTTGCCGTTCAGTACGAATCGGCGGAGATTCCATGGATGAAGAAATCATTCAATATATCCGCAAGCAGTACAATATCCTTATCGGAGAAAGAACTGCGGAACAAATCAAAATGGAAATCGGCTATGCTTTGATCGACCATGATGAATTGATGATGGATGTCCGCGGCCGTGATATGGTAACAGGTTTGCCGAAGACTGTAGGAATTTCTTCTAAAGAAGTACAAGTAGCTCTTAGGGAATCATTGGAGCAGATTCTGGAAACCATTCGTATGACATTGGAAGACTGTCCTCCTGAATTAAGCGGAGATATCGTTGACCATGGTGTCATCTTGACTGGCGGAGGTTCATTGCTGAAAGGCATGCAGCAATGGCTCGCTTCTGAAATCAGTGTCCCTGTTCATTTGGCCCCGAATCCATTGGAATCCGTTGCAATCGGTACAGGCCGTGCCCTGCAGATGATCACAAAACTGCAAAAAGCAGCGAAATAAAAAAAACAGGCGTATCAGTCAGCTGATACGCCTGTTTTTTTATAAAAAAGCCGAAAGGACCGCTTAGAAACGAGAGAATAATTGAGAGCCTCCGCTTCTGGTCTAGGATTTAGGCTGCACCAGTCCAATTCCAATTCCGACTGGATCAACCAGATAAGCTAGATAGAAAGAATCAAAGTCCATTTTTTCACGGACGACTGCTGCGCCTTCTGCTTTGGCTGCTTGAATGGCTTTATCCAAATCTTCCACCTCAATTTGAATTCTTGTCCCGTGCGGGAAATCATGCGGCCCCTTACTGATTCCTCCATCAATTGCTCCCGCTGTCTCCACCTCATGATAACCCCAATTCGGCGTCCCAATCTTCCAGCCAAATACATTAGCATAAAAGCTTGCCGCCTTGTCTGGATCTTGACTGTTTAATTCAAACCCGATTACTTTACCATTGACCTTGTCCATTACACCTCTCCTTATCTGTTCAGAAGTTCACGAATTTTATAGGCATGTTCTTCGATTACCGGCCTCAGTCCCGGATTGTAAAAGACAGATGCAGGATGATAAGTAGGGAAGATACGATATATCTTCTCAGAAAGTATGAAAGAATCCTCCTTCATGCTTTTTAAATGCTGAATCGGCTGTTCTATCATTTTCCCCGCAACCTCTGTGATTTTCTCCTTCGAACCGGTTATCCGTTCCCAGCCTATTCTCCCCAGAGTCACGAGAACTTCAGGTTCCGCCTGGGCAATCTCATAATCGAGCACAGGCGCATGCGCAAGGACTTCAGCCTTAGTCGGTGTTCGATTATACTTCTTCGTGACAGTTTCACCGCGTATTTGTTTTGTCTTATATTGATAAGGTCTGCTTCTGACTGCACTTGAAATAAAAACCTCAGTTCTATCCACGGCAGCTCGCTCCAGAAACAGATCCAGCTCCTTGCCTGCCCGTCCGCTGAATGGCATCAAGCTATGTATCTCCGTCTCTCCTGGCGCTTCCCCTATAAAGAAAAGAACCGGATGCTTCGGTCCTCTACCGGGAAGGAAACCCTCACATGGATAAGGAGCCATCCTTTCTTTGGCTAGCTGAACCAGCTTCTCCGGCAGCATGTCAATCCTGCTCCTGCAGCACACGGAGTAAGGCACCAACTTCTTCAGCTGACAATGTGATACCCTTTCCCATCTTCTCATGATCCGGCGCCCAGTCCCGGATATCATACTTCGGATCCCGACCGTTCCAGCTGATCAGATTCAGTTCCTTTTGCCATCCCTTCGGTGATACGGACAGCACTCCAAGTTCTTTCACGATCTCATAAGATAACTCTGCCACATTAATCCCACCTTTTTTCCTTTTCTAAAGTCTAGCAGAACTTTCTGCTATAATGAAACGAAAATGAACTTGCGGAGGGAAAAAACACATGTCCAACCCAATTAAGTTGAATGACACACAGCGAACTGAAATGATAAGTGCCCTGAAAACTTACTTTGACCAAGAAAAAGACGAGCAGCTAGGTGACCTGGCCGCAGGTCTGCTGCTCGACTTTATCATCGAAGAATTAGGTCCTATCTTTTATAATGCAGGTATTGAAGCATCCTATCAATTTATGAATGAAAAGATTGAGGATCTATTTGGAATTCAGGTGCGGGAGCGTTGAGTACTCTCTCAGCTTAAGCTATATATGCGAAAGTTCCCAATTCCACTGATTTGCTTTGTTTGATCCAATCAACCACTTTACTGGATGTGAGTAATTCTACTTCATCCAGTCGCGGATAGTTATAGGAGGAACCTGTATAGATAGCTTTATCCAAATAACCTGGATGTGACATTACTTCTAGTGTATCTGCATCACCGAAAATCTCTAATAAGGAATTTTCATTAGCCAGAGCTTTTTCAAGTGACACCTCAAATTTTTCGGTTGAGGCGTACCCCACTGGCAGCTTCATATTATGACGGACAGGCAAATCATACTTATTGGCAAGTTCCAGGAATACTTCATCGATTTCTTTATAGGTATTGATATGATGATGACTATCCAAATGTGTCGGTGTAAGTCCGAACGAAAGAAACCGTTCAATCTGCGCTTGCCACTCTGCTTCCACTTCTTCCCGGTCAATCGTATAGGAGCCTTGGTAGAATGCAAGATTACGAAAAGAACCATTACTATCGACTATTGTTTTATGAGTCGGTAACAGTGGTTCTCCGCATGTCAGCACTAAATGGATACCGACGCCCAGATTCTGATTCTCCTTAGCTAGCAGAACAGCATGTTCAGCACCAGGCATATTGACCATCATTGTAGCTGAGGTTAATATCCCATTTTGATAACAATCAAGAATGCCGTAGTTTACAGCACGGGAATACCCGAAATCATCCGCATTTATAATTAGCTTCTTCATGAATCCCTCTCCTTTTGAGCAGAATGCAGGTCATACACTACTTCTCTATAAGAGAATGGATTACCTCCTATGACTTGACAGCAGGCAGCAATATCCCACTCAGCATCTCTTTGAATAGTTCCTCTTGCTCCTTCATCTTTTCCCACGGAACTGCTCCGACCATAGCTTGTAAATACATCCCGTCCTGATGAAGAAAGTAAATATTCCCGATCGCTTCACTGTTTAAATCCTGTTTGAATTCCTTCTTACGGATTCCTTGTTCAATAAGTCCCTTAAAATACGCTGTAGCCCAGAGGACTCGATCTTTGAAGAAATTCATTTTTTCTTCATCCCGCCAGTGCATCAGCAAGTACTCATACACAACTGTACCGAAGGAGCTGGAAGCCGTATGGAGCTGTTCGCTAGATTGATCAATATAAGCAGTCAGAACCTGCCAAACAGAGGTATTTGTTGAAAGCATATGTTCCATATAACTCTCAAACCCTTTATCCTTCTCAGCCAATATAGCCTGAAACATCGTTTCCGTATTCGGGTAGTACGTGTAAACTGCCCCTCTGCTCCAGCCGGATGCCTGGACAATATCAGTCATTGTTGTATGCTGATATCCCTTTCGGATGAATACCTTTTCAGCCGTTTCCAGCACTTCAAGCCTTTTCTTCTCTTTGTATGCATCTGTCACTTTCGGCAAGTGCATCTCCTCCTTCTATCTTCCTGAAACTGAACCAAGCAGACATACCAAGCATCAGCAGCAAACTGCCTGTCAGTATAAATCCAAGAATAGGACCAAGAATCGTCATGATAATACCTCCTGCTGCCATACCGAGAACTGCACCTGCTCCCATAAAGCTGTTGATTGCACCGTAAACTTTTCCTGTGTCCGTGACCTGTGTCTGCAGTTGAACAGCTGTATGAAATGGCATGCTAATTGTACTAAACCCGAAGCCGATGGCAAAAAACAACAGTGGTACAAGAAACGCATAAATCGTCTCTGGTAAATAACTTGCTCCTCCAAGCAGCAGGACAACCATACCTATCCCAAGTGTACCGGATATAAGCGCAGGAGCAAGCGCAAGCCGCAATTTCTTTGAGCCAAACAGATAGGCCGCAAGGAACATCCCTGCACCGCTGGCAGCGATAGAATAACCAAAAACGGCAGATGGCTGCTCAAGCAGCATACGCAGTAGCACCATCACCTGACTGTCGGCAAATTGCAAAACTAGCATAGCAGCACTAATGAGCAGAAGAGCAGCATACAGGTGATGGGACTGACGTATAATTCTGATGCCATCTTTCATTTCCTCTATTAGGTCCAATTTTATCCTCTCAGGATGAAATCTCGTTATCCTGATAGTACTTAATAATACCGCAGCAACCAAAAACGTAACGATATCTATCAACAAGATATGCTTGACTTCCATGATAACCAATAGAGAACCTCCAAGAACAGGACCTGCTATCTTACTGATTGTACCGAGCACTTCACTTACAGCGATAGCAATCGGCATCTGATTATCCGGTACAAGCTGCTTTACCAAGCCATTCTCAGCTGGAGCAAAAATAGCAGCAAGGCAGCCAATGGTAAAGAATATGAAATAAATCTGCCAGATAGAGGATACCGTGAACAATAAACCAACTGCAGCAGCCCGAAGCAAACCAGTCACGATCATCACAAACTTCCTGTTCCAGCGATCCGCTATGACTCCCGCTAGAGGGCCAAAAACGATTCCTGGAATTGCTTGACTAAGCACCAAACCTGATAGCTGGATAGGTGTTGCTTGAAACGTTAAGGAAACTAAAGTAAACATGGCCAGCACATGAAGCCAATCACCTAAACCTGAAACAAATTGTGCTGCCTGAACCGTGATATACCGTTTATTATTCCATAATGACTTTTCCATTTCTCTTCCTCCTTATAATAACGACACCTTTGTCATTATTATAAACGACATCAGTGTCATTTAAAAGAAGAAAATAAAAAACCGAGCAGTATCTGCTCGGTTCAATTAATTCGGGATATATTGTGTAGTAGACTCAGATTCCATTTCGTCCAGTATCTTCAATTCTTCTGTCAGCTGCAGGAACCAATCCTTATCGCCAGAAATAAGAGATAAATCAATAAGGTTCAAAAGATGCGCCCGGCTCGGCTCAACCGCCGGCGGAAAATACTTGATCTTGCTTTGGAATGTTTCGATCGTTTTGCCGATCGTATTTTTATGATCACTTTCTGTTACGTATACTTTCACCGTATTCAGTTTTGCATTGACTGCTTCCACGAAGCCGGTAAATAATTCATCATTTATCGAATGTCCTGTTACCCAGTCACCAACAGTTACAAAGCTTTGATTATCAGACATATCGTTGTCCTCCTTCAGCTTAACCGGCTGGTTAAGCAATGGTGATTGTTGTAGGTTGTTGAATACTATAAAAGATTCATACCAAAAGCGCAATACTTTTGCATATAATTTTTTAAAATATTCAGACAAATGACCTTTCAGCATCTTAACATTAGTTACTATGCTTGGCTGTATATTCATTTTATACCCCATAGCCCTTTTCTTTAATCCAACTGCTTGTCGTTTTCTCTCTGCCTCACAATACGTTATAATGTGGCTATATATTGCAGGAGGTTGTACCATGATACGCAGCATAGCGATAACACGTGACAAAAAAATAAAAAAAGATCTGCCGTATCAGGAACTTAACAGTCCTGAAATTATCTGGTATTGGGTCGATTTCAGCGTACCGACAGAGGCTGAATCCGATAAACTCGCAGAGATATTCCACTTCCACCCATTGGCGATTGAGGACTGTTTTCATTTCCTTCAGCGGCCAAAGCTCGATGAATACGACGGGTACCATTTCCTCGTTCTTCATGAACTGAATCATGAGTCGTTCGTGTCAGATGAATTGGATATCTTTCTTTCTGAACGATACGTAGTCACTTTTCATCTTGAAGAATCAATGGCAGCAGATCATGTGTGGGAACGCGTGATGCAGGAAGATGCATCCGAGCATTCCCCGTCGAAAATTGTCTATCATCTGATTGATAAGTTAGTCGACGATTATTTCCCTCCGTTGTATAAAATGGAGGATCGCCTTAATGAAATCGAGGATGAGGAAAGCCACAAATCACCGCAAACCGTAATAAATGAGGTATTTGATATCCGCAGTGATTTGCTAAGGGCCAGACGTACAATTGCACCAATGCGGGATTTGATTTACCGGCTGCTCAGCATCCAGAAATTCGACTTTGTCCAAACTCAAAAGGCCTACTTTAATGATATTTATGACCATTTGCTGAAGCTTACAGAAATTGTTGATTCCAACAGGGAGCTCACATCGGATATGCGGGACAGCTACGAGTCCATCAATAGCAATCGAATGAATGCTATCATGATGACCCTGACCATTGTCTCGACTATCTTTATTCCATTAACCTTCATCGCCGGTGTATATGGGATGAACTTCTCCTATATGCCTGAGCTGCAATGGAAATATGGTTATCCGGTGGCAATGCTGCTGATGGCTATCATTGCTGTAGTAATGCTTTGGCGCTTCAAACGTAAAGGCTGGTTCAATATTTTTAAATGACAAAAAGCGTGCAGATTTATCTGCACGCTTTTTCATTGGTCGTCCACTACCTCTTTTAATAATGACATAGCTTTCAGCGAAGGCGGGAACCCATTCAACAATGCACAATGTTGGATTGCCTCCATCATTTCTTGGACAGAAATGCCGGACAGAAGAGCAGCTTCGAATTGCTGCCGAAGTGCACGCTCGTCTCCGTTTGTTACGAAAACAGCTATGCTGAGCAATGCCAGGAATCTACCATTAAGTCCGGTATATCCAATCTCTCCACCCTCAACAGCAAGGTTCTCTTCTTCCTTCATCAGCTTAGCCACCAACGCCCAACCTTGATCTTTTGCTTCCTTCATCGGGAACCCTCCGCTTAATCCTTGGGCAAAACTAGATCTATTTTCCTAGTCGCACATTTCTATTATCGGTAGAATCCACAAGTTATGAACAATTCAGAGGAAAAAAATTCACATTTTTAACAAAGAAAGCATAAAGATTATGGCCTGGCGCTCCATGGTTCTACTGTCCCGACTATATAAGTATGCTGCCGCAGTCTGACTGCTTCTATGACACCATCTGCTATTTCTTTATTTGTAAGCCACCTGGAAGTGCTTCCTGAGAGCTGGAAACCTAGAATGATTTCATGATAGTCGATCATATCAGAATAGTGCGGTGTGAAATTCTGCTGCGGATCATTCGCACTGCTTCCTTTAATATGAAAAAACTTTACCTGCTTAGACAAATCTCCATAAAGGCTGCACAGTGCCTGTATGGCATTATTTCCGCTGCGATGAATCCAGCTGACAATAACGTCCGGCACAGGAAGATCTTTAAGCTGTATTTGAAAGCTTTCAAGCTCATGATAATCTGCCTGGATCGTTCGGAGCCGTTCTGGATTGACCGCATCTTTTGATAAACGCTGAAGTTTTTCTGCTGATCGAGCAACTACTATCACCTCATGCCCTTCCGAATTCCAGGAGAGAACAGCTCCTTGCAGCATGCCAGTTCCTCCAATCACTAGATAACGTGTCATGGTAATCTCCTTTAGCCAGGAATCTATAAATGCAAGTCTTCTGAAACAATCATTTCCAGGATTCTGGATACATATTTAAATCAAGTCCCCATAACGGGCCCACAAGAGCAAATACTCCGAGTATAAGCAGGATTAGTGTAAATATATTTAGCGCAAATCCAGTTTTAACCATCTCAGCTATTGTTATTTTACCAGTTGCAAAGATAATAGCATTCGGCGGCGTTCCAACCGGCAGCATGAAAGCACAGTTAGCAGCCATTGCAGCAGGTACCATGATAGCATATGGATGAACGTTCAATGCCAAAGCCAAAGATGCCATTACAGGCAGGATCATTGTGGCCGTTGCTGTATTGGATGTAATCTCGGTCAAGAACAATACCAATGTCGTCGATATAATGATGATCACAAAAATATTCAACCCTTCCAAGACTGTAAGCTGATCGCCGATCCATTGGGAAAGCCCTGAGCTGGTGAAGCCAGCTGCGATTGCCAGTCCCCCACCAAACAACAGCAGAACTCCCCATGGCAAATCTTTCGAAACATCCCACTCAAGAATTCTTTGACCCTTTTTATTCATACTTGGGATCAAGAACAAAATTACACCCGCCAAGACTGCGATAGTTGTATCACTTATACCTGGGATGGCGAGTATCTCCAATACAGCATCCTCCTGCCACAGAAACGTTCGGCTAACCCACATGAATGCAGCAAATGTGAAGACGGCAAGTACGGCTTTTTCTTCGAAAGACATCTTACCTAAATCCTCTTTTTGTTTCAGGATCAGTTCTCTACCACCCGGCAATTCCTTCATCTTGATTCGGAAAACGAACTTCGTCAAATAAAACCAAGCAGAAAATAAAAGCACGATAACAATCGGCACAGCAATCAGCATCCAGCCGCCAAAGGAGATTTCTACGCCGAACAAACTGCTTGCCATCGCTGCTAAGATAATATTAGGAGGAGTCCCGATCAACGTACCAAGTCCGCCTATCGTGCCTGCATAACCAATTGCAAATACAAGGGATTTCTCGAATTTCCTATTGTCATCCACAATATCCTGCTTGCTGGCTTTGGCAGCTTGACTAGCTTGATAGATGATAGCTGTACCAATTGGAAGCATCATCATAACTGCCGCCGTATTGGATACCCACATCGAAAGAAAACCTGTTGCGATCATGAACCCAAGCACGATTCGTGAAGTACTGGTTCCGACAACACTGATGATATTCAATGCAATCCGTTTATGCAGATTCCATTTCTCCATTGCCATGGCAATCAGGAATCCACCAAGAAAAAGGAATACAATCGGATCTCCATAACTGGAAGCAGCAGTGTCTCCATCTAAACCTTGTGTGATTGGCAAAAGGATAAGCGGCAGCAAAGAAGTAGCTGGTATTGGTATTGCTTCGGTAATCCACCATGTCGCTACCCATAATGTAGTCGCTAACACCATCCGCCCTTCATAGCTTAATCCGTCGGGGTAATAAAACAAAATTACAGAGAGAAACAATAGAGGGCCTAAAAATAATCCAATTAACTGAGGGCGTTTGTACGGTCGAGGTGCTTCACTAGAAGTGCCTGGTGTGTCAGAGGGCTGCTTTGACGCTGTATTCCCTGAGGTTGGTACGGCAAACAGCAGCAGTCGCTTGGTTCTGTCATGTGCATTCCATAATCCATTCCATACCGACAGCATATTAGATTTCATCCAATCGCCTCCTTTTAATTTAAGCGCTTACATAATGTGGTAAGCTAATAAAGGAAATTACATGTTAAGCCTATTAAACTTCAGGTTGTTCTGTCAAATATTTGTACAAAAAAACAGCGGGCTTTCCGCCCGCTGCCTGTCGTTTAACTTGGTATTCCTGACTCCACGGAAAGCTGTTTCTTCAGCTCCCCGCCCTGGATTACGGTCTTTATATTATTCGTAGCGGCCAGAGAAGCAATATTTTCCAAAGGATTTTCTTGGACGATAATCAAGTCTGCCAATTTTCCTTCAGCTATTGTCCCGACTTTCTCTTCCCAGCCTAAGCATTCTGCTGCTACTTTCGTTGATGCAAGTATTGCTTCCATAGGACTCATGCCGATGTCACACATCAGTGCCAGCTCACGCAGATTCGTTCCATGGGCCATAACACCAGCATCGGTTCCCATTGCAATTTTGACACCTGCTTCATATGCTCTTGCCACGCTGCGCTGATGGATTTCCATTACTTCCTTCGCCTTGTCCACTGCATAAGCTGGCATGCTTTCGTTCGCTTCACTTGCTTCTACGACACTGACAGGTGCCAGCAGCGTTGGAACGAGGTATGTACCATATTCAAGCATAAGCTCGATTGCTTCATCATCGAGGAAGATACCATGTTCAATAGAATGAATTCCAGCCCGGACAGCTTGTTTCACACCTTCTGCTCCCTGTGCGTGCGCCATTACTTTACGACCCTTTCGATAAGTCGCTTCTTCTACGATAATACGCAGCTCCTCCATGGAAAACTGCGTGAATTCCGGATGATCTGTCGGACTCATAACACCACCGGTTGCATGTACTTTAATAATATCCGCACCTGCCCGCAGCATCTCCCGAACCTTCTGACGCACTTGCTCCGGTCCATCGCAAACACCGGATGGGAATCCTGGATAAGCTTTATTAGTCAGATCCATGTCGGACACCATCCAATTGTCACCGTGCCCGCCTGTGATTGTCAGCGGATTAACGCTGATCTGCATACGCGGCCCGCTGATCAGGCCATTTTCGATGGCTTGTTTTACACCTAGATCAGCATATCCAGCATCTCTTACCGTCGTGATTCCCGCATCAAGTGTTCGCTTCATATACGTTAATGCTTCATAGAAACGCATGGAGAAAGGTGTGATAAGCGATTCTCGTACATCTTTGATTTCCATCATCATATGCACATGCGTATCGATCAAGCCAGGCAGGATATAGCCTCCTTGTGCATCGATGACTTCTTTGGCATCGATACCTATGAAATCAGAAGCGGGTCCTATTGCAGCTATACGATCTCCCTTGATAGCAATTACTGCATCCTCTATCACCTCTTTAGTTCCATCGATTACGACACCATTGCGAATAAGCTTATCCATTTTACAGCCTCCTTAGATTGTTTGTTCTATATTACTGGTTATGTTGAGTGATCTGATTTGACGAAGAGAGACAGCTATCAAACAGCACCATTTAAAAATCATTTCGTTTCCTTGATTCTGCCGACATTACTGCTTCCCTCTTAAATAATAAAGAATAACACGGTCATAAATGGGCCTTCTTTATGATATGCGCTTGAATGACACAGCATCTTTGCCCGGGAAATAATCGCAGCTACTGCCCTAAAGCAATGATGGCCACGCTGCGCACTCACGTGTTTTCGGCTATTCAAGCACCAGTTCTTCAGCAATAGCGAGGAACATATTCGCTCCATCAGCCAACGCCGCTTCGTCGATCAGGAATTTTGGATGATGATGCGGAGCTGGCGTCTGATTATCTGGAGAACAAGCCCCTACGAATACGAAGCAGCCAGGAACCTTGTTTGAAAAAGCTGAGAAATCTTCTCCTCCCATGATTGCTTCTCCTTCTGCATACGCTCCTTCACCAAGTTTGCGACGGATAGCTTCCACAGCAATAGCAGTGGCTTCTGCATCATTAACAACGGAGTCATATCCGTACGTATAGTCCAGTTCGTACTGGCAGCCATTCGCTTCAGATACCCCTTTGATGATCTGTTCGATTGCCTCTACAGCCCGTTTACGAACATCCTGACTGAAGGAACGAACAGACGCGCCAATTTTCACTTGTTCCGGAATGACATTGACAGCATCACCAGCTTGTAATGTTGTCACAGACACAACCAACTCATCCTTTGGACTTGTGATACGGGAAACAACTGTCTGCAGGCTGGTGATGATCTGTGCACTAGTCACAACCGGATCAATGGTGTTTTCAGGCTGAGAAGAGTGGCCTCCTTTTCCTTTGATTGTGACGTGGAACATGTCCGAATTGGATGTAGTTGCACCAGGCGTAATTGTCAGCTGACCTAATGGCGTAAGAGAGGATAAATGCAAACCGAACACATAATCCACACCTTCAGTCACGCCGGCTGCAACCATCTCTCTGGCACCTCCTGGCAGCATTTCTTCTGCATGCTGGAAAAAGAAGCGAATCTCCCCATGGAGCTTATCTTGCTTTGCGCTTAACGCTTTCGCGACGCCAAGCAAGATGGCGGTATGACCATCATGTCCGCAAGCATGCATGACACCATTGTTTTTAGATGCATAAGGAAGACCTGTTTCTTCCTGAATCGGTAAAGCATCCATATCAGCCCTGAAGCCAATCGTTTTACCAGGATGTGCTCCCTTCAATACTGCCAATACACTTGTTTCTGTAGGTCTTGTCACTTCCAGATGAGGGAAGGTGCTTAATGTTTCAAAAAGGAAAGCAGATGTCTTATACTCCTGAAAAGACAGCTCTGGATGCTGATGCAAATACCTTCTCCAGCTGATAATCTCTTCTATCTGTTCATTGGATAATTCTATTTCCGTTTGTTTCGTTAGCAAACGATCTCCCCCTAATAATTATAATAATTAAATATTTCAGATAATTTATATGCTACCTATCATAGCACTCTTGTGTTTCGTATTAAAGACCTAAGATGAATATCAATTCAATATTTCTAATATAAACACGCGCCAGGACCAGCTATAAAATATTTTTATATTTGGAAAAGGTAATACTAGATAAGAAGCTACAAAAAAGAGGAGTACAATGACTCCTCTTTAAAAAACAAGTTCCTCTGCAATTCCAAGGAAATATTCCACACCATCCTGCATTGCTTTTTCTTCAATTCGAAATTGCGGATGATGATGAGGTGGTGGAGCTGGATTGTCATCTTCCTTGGCACCGACAAACACAAAACATCCAGGAACGGCATTGGCAAAAGCGGCAAAGTCTTCGCCCCCCAAGATTGCACTGCCATGAAGCACTGCGTCCTCTCCAAGTTTTCGCTTGAGTGCACGCTCCGCTATTGTGGTAGCCTTCTCTTCATTTATGACAGAATCGTATCCGTACGTAACTTCCAGCTCATAAGCAGCACCATTAGCTTCTGTTATACCTTTCACCATACGCTCAATAGCATCTATCGCATTCTTCCGCACCTCCTGCTTGAGTGAGCGCAGCGATGCTCCGATATGCACCTCATTCGGTATGACATTTACTGCATCCCCTGCTTGCAAGGTCGTAAGAGAAACGACTAGCTCTTCTTTTGGACTAGTCATCCGTGAAACAACTGATTGCAAATTGGTGATGATCTGGGCACTGATAACAATCGGATCCACTGTCTTATCAGGCTGAGAAGAATGTCCGCCTTTTCCTTTTACAGTCAAATGGAACTGATCTGAATTGGATGTAGCTGGTCCATAAATCACCCCCACCTTTCCGCGCGGCAATTGGGATGCGACATGCAGTCCAAACACCATATCCACTCCATCGGTAACGCCTGCTTCCACCATTTCCTTCGCTCCGCCAGGGAACAGCTCTTCAGCATGCTGGAAGAAGAAACGGATTTCACCGCTTAATTCTTGCTGCTTGCTGCTAAGTATTTCTGCTGCAGTAAGCAAGATTGCGGTATGCGCATCATGACCGCATGCGTGCATCACTCCGTCTACCTTGGAAGCGAAGGGCAGATTTGTTTCCTCCTGTATTGGTAAAGCGTCCATGTCTGCACGAAAACCTATCACTTTTCCAGGTCTTGCCCCCTTCAGCTTAGCCATGACACTTGTCTTTGTTGGTCTGCTCAGTTCCAGATTCCCGAAATCTGCCAATGTATCATAAACAAACTGAGATGTGCGCTCCTCCTGAAAAGAAAGCTCCGGATTCGCATGTAAATGCCTTCTCCATTCCACTAGATGCTGTTTTTGTACGTCAGTAGCTTCCAATATGACTTCCTTTAATTCCACTTTGATCTCCTCCATGCTTAATACTTTATATAAATGAATTATTCAATTGTATGAATAATAGGGAAAAGCTACAAGAGACAAACGATCGAGTACTGATGCCCAGGATTATTACCAATATTTTCTCTATAAAACCTTATGAATATCCCCCCTAACTAAG
The DNA here is from genome assembly GCF_046592595.1 of Terribacillus saccharophilus. Taxonomy (GTDB): domain Bacteria; phylum Bacillota; class Bacilli; order Bacillales; family Amphibacillaceae; genus Terribacillus; species Terribacillus saccharophilus_C. The sequence continues at coordinate 75,426 of NZ_JAWVPF010000004.1, forward strand.
AAATGTCCCCTCTGATTAGGAGTAATTATACGGTAGAATTTAAACATGTAAGCGCTATCAATTGGTGTGTATGATGCACTTTTCCTCTCATGCACAAAAAGGAATGCTTACAGCGTTTTCATCAACCATATAAAGGAGGAATCGTATGCAGACCCGTTTTTTTCGTCGTGTTGTGTGGGTTACCTCACTGCTCCTGATCCTAACATCGTTTCTGCCCTTTGTGTCCAGTACTGCCGATGCCAGAAAGCAGAAGTTATTGATCTTTTAACAGATTTCAGTGCAACACCGCTTGGATTGGACAATCCAAACCCTACCTTCAGCTGGCAAATGAAAGCTGATCATCAGGGAGCAAAACAAAAAGCTTACCAGCTTGTTGTAAAGGATCCAGAAGGAAAAACGGTATGGAATACAAAGAAACAGAATAGTGATGAGTCGGTTGCGATCCAATATGATGGGAAGGAACTAAAGCCTGCTTCTCGTTATGAATGGTCAGTATCCGTGTGGAACGAACACGGCAAAAAGTCAACAGCCGACAGCTGGTTTGAAACTGGACTATTGAACACAGATATCTCTGCTTGGAACGGTGCTGAATGGATTGGTACCGAAGCAGCAGATATGGTGCTTCAAGCACATTATTTTAATGTGTATAAAGTACATTACAGCTTACAGCTTGATAAGAAGACAAATACAGATAAAGCCAGCTTTATCCTCGGTGCCAATGATCCGAGACTAATGGATAAAAATAAAAACATGTACAATCTTGAAAATGATGTGAACGAAAGCTATGTAGAATTCGAGCTGGATGTTTCAGAAGTAAAGAATGATTCCGGAAATGCCAAGCTGCTAATCTATCGGGCAGGCTATGAACCAAAAGATGATCCAGATAAAGCCATTACAGAACTTGTCATCTCCCGGGATCTAATCAATCAAACAAATAAGTATCAAAAACATGATGTATCAATCTGGGGCAATTCAGGTGTTTTCCATATCTTCATCGATGGTGAAAATCGAATCACTCCACCCAATGGTTTTAATGTGAACCCTGTCGGCTCAGGCGGTAATTATATCGCTTTTCCTATGCTATCTGAAATCGGATTTTCAATAGATAAGAAACAGCAGGCAAGCTTCTCAGAATTGAAAGTAACAAACTACCGCAAGCCATCCAACACTCTTTTTGAAGAGGATACAGAAGCAAAAACCTATAAGGGGATATTTGCCGAATCGAAAGGCGTAACCGTTAAAAACGGTGCTTATAATGTTTCTGGAGGCAATAAAGGCGTCTTTGCTGCTGCAGACCCAAGCAGTAACTCTACACCGCTACTTAGAACCGAATTCAAAACAGATAAGAAAAAAATTCACGATGCAAGGCTGTATGCAACGGCCCGTGGGATATATGAACTCTATCTGAATGGAGAGCGCGTCGGGGAAGATTACTTCAATCCAGGTTTGACACAATACAACAAAACACATATGTATCAAACCTACGATGTGACAGATCAGCTTAAGTCCGGCAAAGCCAATGCATTCGGAGCCATGCTTGGGGAAGGATGGTGGAGCGGCGCTAGCACCTTCACAACCGACAACTGGAACTATTTCGGGGATCGCAATTCCCTTTTGGCAAAGCTCGTCATTACTTATGAAGATGGAACGACCGATACAATCACGACTAACCCTGACTGGGAGTACACGACAGATGGTCCGCTCGTTTACGGAAGCTTCTTCCAAGGCGAAGTGTATGATGCAAATAAAGAAATGAAGAATTGGAGTAAGGCTGGCTTCAAGACGAAGGATTGGAAACAGGCCGTCGAAGTGCCGCTTGATGAAACAACAACGGCAGGAAACCTGGATTACAGTGATATGCAGATTACAGGACAAGTCGGAGAAAACGCCCAGATTGTCGAGACATTGACAGCACAAAGCATGGAAGAAGTCCGGCCAGGCGTTTTTGTCTATGATATGGGGCAGAACATGGTTGGGGTCCCGCAAATCAAGCTGAAGAAACAGAAAGCTGATGAAGAGATCACCCTTCGCTATGCCGAGATGCTTTATCCAGACACTGAAGACTCTGGTGAGAATACAGGGATGCTCATGCTGGAAAATTTGCGTGCAGCATTGGTTCAAGATACGTATGTAACGAAAAAGGGCAACCAGACAATCCAGCCGCGTTTCACTTTCCATGGTTATCGCTATATTGAGATTACCGGTGTAGAAAAACCGCCTGCACTCAAAGATGTCAAAGGATTGGTGATCAGCTCCATTCACGATATTGACTCAAGCTACGAGACTTCCAATTCAACTGTGAATAAGCTGTGGGAAAATATTACATGGAGCATGCGAGGCAACTTCCTTTCCATCCCGACAGACACACCGGCTCGTAATGAACGGATAGGATGGAATGGCGATATTTCTGTCTTCTCGGAAACAGCTACCTATATGGACAACGTGAACCAGTTCCTGCGCCGGCATAATCTAGCCAACCGTGATCTGCAGCGTGCTGACGGACGTTATTCGGATGTAACACCAATTGGACCTGGGTTTGGCGGCATCCTTTGGGGAAGTGCCGGACTGACTGTTCCATGGCAGTCCTACCAGCAATATGGAGATGAAACTGTTCTGCAGGAACACTATGCAAGCATGAAACAATACGTTGATTATTTGGATACAAAAGTGAATGCGGCGACAGGATTGATAAATGAAGGTCCTTTAGGGGACTGGCTGAGCCCAGAAAACAGCAAGACAGAAAATGTATTCCTATGGTCCGCGTATCATGTGTATGATTTGGAGCTTATGGCGAAGACAGCAGAGATTCTTGGTAATAGTGAAGATGCTGCACATTACTGGAAGCGCTATGAAGAGCGCAAACAATTCTTCAATGAAAAGTTCATTGATCCAGAAACGAAAAAGACATTGAAATCTGATGGTACCGTTTCCGATAGCCAAGCTTCATATGCTGTACCTTTGGCTCTTAACGTATGGAATGAAACGAATGCGAAAGCTGCTGCTGATTATTTAGTAGCGGCGGTCCAGAGGAAGAATACGGATGACTTGGGTAAGGAGCGTCCAGAGTACTCTCTAATGACAGGTTTTATTGGAACAGCAGCAATCAGCCAAGCACTTTCCGACCATGGTCATGATGACATCGCTTATCGCCTGCTGCAGCAGACATCTTATCCATCCTGGCTGTATTCGGTAGAAAATGGTGCAACAACAATTTGGGAGCGTCTCAACTCTTATACAGAAGAGGACGGTTTTGGCGGCAATAACAGCATGAATTCCTTCAACCACTATTCGTTTGGTGCCGTTGGAGCGTGGATGTATAAAGAGTCATTAGGAATCAAACGAAACCCAGATCACCCAGGCTTCAAGCACTTCCTGCTCGAACCGACACCTGATCCGGATCAGGTAATGACATGGGCGAAGGGACATATTGATTCTATGTACGGCCGTATCGAAAGCAGCTGGAAAGTTGAAGACAAAGCATTCAGCTACGATGCTGTCATTCCTTCAAATACGACAGCAACAATCACCATCCCGGCAAAAGATACAAAATCGGTTCGAATTAATGGAAAACCGATCCATAAGGCAACTGGTATCACCTTCAAGGAACATAAAAATGGAGAAGCTTCCTTTGAAGCGGAGTCAGGCAGCTATACATTCAAATCCATTTTGCCATAACTACCGTAAGGCTCCCACAATGGGAGCCTTCTTTTTATACTATCGTCTTAGCTGATGTACGTATACGACTATGATGCATCAATCCTCGCCCTTTTTCATCAGCTTAAGCATTCGGAAACTAAAGGACACTGTCATTGCGATACTGCAGACAGCTACAATGAGTAATAATAAACTAATAACAGAAATTGTCCTGCTGTTGGTTTCCTGGCTTATCCAAAAGCTGACTAAAGTCATAATAGTGGTAATCAAAGCCATCTTAGGAATAAACGAAGACGCGCGTTTCAACTTATCCTGCTTCGTATCTGCATCTGTATAGATTGGAGCTGCATCGATAGGAGCTTCAAATATATACATTCCATAAGAACTGCACACAAGTGTCCAGCCTACGTGTTCGAACATCTCCAAATACTCCTGTTCTTCGGTTCCATCCAATGTGCGGTAATCAATCATGTATTGCACCTGCTTCGGCTCTCCCCGTACCAGTCTGTACCCCATAAACGCAAAGTCCTGCAGATGCCACCCCTTGGCTGCCTGCTTGCTAAGCTTCTGCATATCCTTCTTTTCGGAAAAAGCCAGTCCCCCTGAAGATACATATTTCTTTTGTCTCATTGTCCCGTCCTCCCCTTCGTTTGTAATACAATCGTCGCAAGATCGACCATCCTGCGGCGTCTTTCCATCTCCTCTTCCAGCTTGGAAATACCATTCTTGGTTGCAACATAGGTTTTCCGGCGTGGCTCGCTGTCAGGTTCAGCTTCAATTAAGCTAGCATCAAGCAATTTCTTGATTATGGTATACAGCGTGGCAGGCCCTATTCTAAATGTCCCTTCCGTTTCTTGTTCTACATACTGCATAATGGCATATCCATGTCTTGGCTCCACTAATGCGACGAGAATATAGAAAACCGGATCCGTCAGTTCATCCAGCGATTTCCCTTTTGCCATAGTTTTCCTCCCTTATATCCATATATGATATATCACTTATGGATATACTAATGCATATGGAAGCAAGTGGCAATAGATATAAAAATAATTTATAGAAAAAAAGCAGAGCATTTCTGCTCTGCTTTTCCAATTATCTTGATTTAGATGTAAATAGCTTCGGAATATCTGACACAAACTTAAGCGGCATGCCATTGACAGGATGTTTGAAATTCAGCTTGCGTGCATGCAGGCATAGGCGCTTGATGGAGCGGTCTTCCGCTCCGTACTTTTTGTCTCCAGCAATCGGATGCCCTATGTCTTGCATATGGACGCGGATCTGGTTTTTACGTCCTGTTTCCAGACTGATCTCCATCAACGTAAAATCCTTGTTCCCTTGAAGTACTTGATAGTGCGTGACTGCCTTCAGACCGTCATTTTCATATTTACTGGAATACATCTTATGTGTACTTGTTTCTTTCAGCCATGAGGTAATGGTTCCTTCTGATTTGGAGACGTCTCCTTCAACAAGTGCAACATAAGCTCGTTCCTTTGTTGTTTGCCAGGATTCCTGCATGATCTTTTTAATTTTCTCTGATCTTGCGAACACCATCACACCGGATGTATCTCGGTCAAGCCGGTGGACAACAAATATCTTATTATCACTATGCTGTGCTTTTACATAATCAGATAGCTGTCGGTAAGCCGTATTTTCTTTTTCATTATTAGAGGCGATTGACAATAGGCCGGACGCCTTCTCGATAACAATGATGGTGTCATCTTCATACATGATTGTGATGCCCTGCAATGGTGGTGCTTCTGTTACCAAATCTGTTCGGATGGTCACTTCCTGACCTGGTCGCAGTTTATCATTGAATTGTGTAGAAACTCGTCCATTGATAGAGACCTGACCGCGTGCCAAAATCGACTTCACTGAATTACGGCTCTTCCCTACAACCTTCAAAAGGAAAGGCAATAGTTCTGTTTCTTCTGTTACGTTATATACTTTCGGCTTCGCTGGCTGGAACCCGCGAGAGCGAGGACGTTTTTTTTTCATAATTGGATCCTTTCTATGCCATTCGTTATGGCGTCATTCGTGCATCCTTTCATCTTAATTGTTCTCGATTGGAAACACAAGCACTGCTCTTGAAGATAAAGGAATTTTATACAGATTTATATACATTTTTCCTAAAAAAATATAAGATGGACTGTATAGAATAGCAGGAGTGAAGGACAATGAACATTGACGGATTGGAGTCGTTTCTTGCAGTTGTCTCCAATAAAAGTATATCCAAAGCATCAAAAGCCTTACATATTACACAGCCTACTTTAAGTACAAGAATACGGAAACTGGAGGAAGAACTTGATTTCGTCTTATTGAACCGCAGCTGGGACGGAATCGAACTCACCGAAGAAGGATATTTTTTCCTTCCATATGCGATTGAGCTTCTTGGGGAACTGCAGGATGCTTCGTTTGCGCTGACAGGTGATAACAAGATCAGTTATCAGTTGCTGAGCAGTATTACGTCGGGCAAAGATGAATTGCGGATTGGAATCAACACTTGGCTTGCACCGGTATTCAACCACATTATCATCCCCTACATGCAGGAACAATTCCCGCATATACCATTTAAATTCATTACAAGACCGACGAATGTCTTGAAGAAGCTTCTGGAATATGGCAGCATTCAGTTTTCCATCCATTATGAAAACAAAGCAAAAACCCCGTTCCTCTGTGAGCCGCTGCTCCAGGACGAATTAGTATTCCTCTGTCACATGGATGATATACCAATATTAGACAGCAAGCTCGCAAATGCCAACAAGCTCGACAAGAAATTGATTGTTTTTGAGCACGCCGCACTGACTAACAATCTGGATAAGATCGGCTCTCTTTTAAAGTTAGTGCAAGCCCATGACTATCAAATGGTGGATGATGTGCAAAACATGCTTGCTTTCGTAGAAAGTGGATTTGGATTTACAGTACTGCCGCGATCAATTTTATATCACATAAGTGAGCAGAGAATGTCCAATATTGTCATCCTTCCGATAAACGATTTGGATTATACAGCTTCCGTATCACTTGAATATCGGGAAGATAGCCAATTCCCAGAGACGATCAGCGGATTGACAACGGAACTGAAGCGATTCGTCCAAGTCATGTATAAAGAAGAAGAGCTAAGCGAATGATTCGCTTAGCTCTTCTCTTTTTATAATTGTGTTCCGTCCTGAACGTTTCGCTTCGTAAAGGGCTTCATCTGCTTGACCAATAAAGTAGGACAGCTGTCTATCATTGGATATAGCCCCACTATAGATACCAATACTTACAGTCACTCTCTCTGCTACCGGTGAAAAGGCGTGGTCAATTCGAAGCTCCTGTACTGCTTGCCTTATTGCTTCAGCAAGCTCGTCCAATTTCTCGGACGGCTGATCAAAAACAGCAAGCACGAATTCCTCTCCGCCATACCTCGCCCATCCTTCTGTTGGAATCACTGTAGTCTGATAGACACTTTGCGCCACCAGACGCAGCACCTCATCTCCTCGCAAATGCCCATAATGATCGTTATAGCTTTTAAAGGCATCCACATCCAGCAGAAATAAAGAAAGCTGCCGCTCTGAATCATCCACCAGCGCAGTGTTGATATAATCCTGGAAGCCCCGCCTATTCGGAACACCAGTAAGCTCATCAAGCATTGCTTGTTTCTTCAGCTGCTCGTTCATCACTTCATTTTGAGTAATCTGCGCTTCCAATTCTTCATTCATCTCGGTCAATAAGAGCTTATTGTAGAAATTTATAGCGAACCCTTTATACAGCAGCTGTGACGCCAGCCAGCAAAAGAAGATGAATACGGTAAGGTTCGTATAATGACCTGAAAGCATATCAGCTGACTGCTGGTAAAAAGGTAAGCCGGCATAAAGAAAAATAACACTCGGAAAAGCAAACAAGAGATAATGCTTTCCATTTGCCAAAAACAATGTCGATACACACATATAATTGACCACAAATGCCATGACATGACCGTAATGCAGCTGATCCAGCAAGGTGACCATCGTCCCCCATGTCAGAAAAAAAAGTACAAAGAAATGTACCATAAACATTCTGTAGCCAGTCGGAATCTTCTTTTTCCCCATTATGTATATACAAAGCAAGTAGATTGCTGCCGCACTGAATAGTCCAAGATACAGCCCTACATATAAATCAATTCCTCCTGGAAGCTGCCTCACAATCAAGATAGCTTCAAAGATCAATATGATGATAGCGAACAGCTTCGTCCTTTTCCAGTTCTCTTCTAAGACAACTTCCTTCAGCTTCTGTTTGTTTTCCTTAGGGACAGACGGCAGTGTAAAGGCATGTAAAATACCCATCCTTCTCCTCGTTTCTCCATTGAATGAGCTTATTATACAAAAAATAAGACTTTTAGCCTAGCAGATTTTTCACTTTAAATGATTAGTATGTTGACAATTTTCTGAATTTGGTTTAGTTTTTATTAATATTCTTACATAAAATTGGAGGAGGATGCACATGTGGAGTGAGATCAGCAGCAACCCTGTCATGATTACCCTTTTATTGATCGCTGTTTTAGGTTTAGGAGAACTTATCTCCATCTGGACGAAAGCACGCATCCCGATGCTGCTGGCAGCTTTGCTGCTTTATGTTGGTCTCCTGTGGACAGGAATCATCCCAAATGGATTGATGTCCGATTCCGTTATTACAGCATTCGGTTCCCTCATAGTTGCACCATTCATTGTCCACCTTGGCACACTTGTTCCTTTCTCCTTGATCAAAGGACAGCTGAAGCCGATCCTGATTGCCCTCATTGGTTCTCTTACTGCAGTAGGACTTGTTTTGGCAGTTGTTCCATTGTTCTTTGATTATGAAACTGCAGTAGCCGGCGCAGGTCCGGTTGTTGGCGGAATTGTAGCATATCTTGTTACAAGCGAGAAATTGACTGAGTTAGGATTATCCAGCCTTGTGATCATCCCAGCATTGGTGTTGAGCATTCACAAGCTATTCGGTATTCCGCTTGCTTCCTTCTTCTTGAAAAGACATGCAATTATCGTGAAACAGCAAGTACAAGCTCGTCTGCACAGCGGAGCAGCTTTGGAAAAAGAGGAAGTGCCAGAAGCACGACCGAATAAAGTAGTCAAAGCACAGAATGAACGAAAATTACTTTTGCCGGAAAAATATCAGACATCACTTATTTTCATCCTCCAGCTTTATTTGGGCAGTGGTATTGCTGTCATCCTTGATGCTGTCACTGGCGTCAACTACACTATTTTCTGCCTGATCATTGGGGTAATCGGGGCCTATGTCGGCTTCTATCCTGCAAAAACGATGGAAAAAGCGAATGCTACCGGCATTGCCATGATTGCTGTCATCTTCATTGTTATTTCTTCGATGGATGATGTGACGCCAGCTGCTTTGGCTAGCTATATTCCCGAAATCCTATTGATTTGTGTGCTTGGTACAGCAGGTGTAACATTAGGGGGACTTTTAGCTTCCAAACTGCTCGGTGTCGGCAAGTATCTTGGTATGCCTGTTGCCCTGACTGCATTATTCGGATTCCCTGCAGACTACATCCTTTGTGAGGAAATCAGCCGGGAAGTCGGCGAAACGGAAGAAGAACGGGAAGCTATCATGAATGAAATTGTGACGCCGATGCTTATGGGCGGATTCACCACGGTGACGACTTGTTCGATTTTGATTGCCACTGTTTTAATCGGAACGTTGAACTAAGAAGTAAAGGAGAATTAGATGAACCCTTCTGCATTAAAAGATTATATACAAACAAATAAACAAGACTTCCTGGACCAGCTGTTCACTTTATTGCGTCAGCGGAGCATCAGTACTCAGAATGACGGAATCGAGGAATGCGCTGAACTATTGAAAGGAATGATGGAGGAGCTCGGAATCTCTGCAAAGATCATTCCGACAGCCGGTCATCCTGTCGTCTACGGAGAATTGATCAAGGATCCGGATGCTTTTACCTTACTAATTTATGGGCATTATGACGTGCAGCCACCTGAGCCCTATGAAGCTTGGCAATCTCAGCCGTTCGAACCGGAAATCCGCAACGGTAAAATCTATGCCCGTGGTGTTGGCGATAATAAAGGACAGCTGATGGCACAGCTGTTCGGGGTAAAAAGCTACCAAGAAACAATTGGGGATCTTCCCATCAACATCAAATTCGTCTTCGAAGGCGAAGAAGAAAAAGGCAGTACAAACCTTGCAGCATTTGTGGAAAATCATAAGGAATTGCTGCAAGCGGATCTTGTCTACACATCAGATGGTCCATCCCATAACAGCTCTTCTCCGCTCGTTCTGCTTGGGGTACGTGGGATGCTGTCCATTCAATTCGATGCAAAAGGAGCAGATCGCGATAACCATTCAGGCAACACTGGAAATATCGTTCCCAACCCTGCATGGAAACTGATTGAACTGATGCATACCATGCGTGATGCTGACGGTCACGTCAAGATCGAGGGTTTCTACGATGCAATCCGCCCGTTTACTGCCTATGAGGAGCAGCTGCTCACTAAGCTTCCTTACGACAAAAAATCCTTAGGTGAGAAAATCGGCTATCCGGAACTGGCCATGGACGGCCCATCCTATTACCAAAAGATGACTGGCGAGCCTACTTTCAATATCTTCGGAATGGAAAGCGGCTATACAGGAGAAGGAACGAAAACGATCATCCCTTCCACCGCTCGACTCAAAATGGACATCCGACTCGTTGTGGATCAGGATCCGGATGATATCTTTGACAAAATCCAAAAGCATGTACAAACTTATGCACCTGACGTAGAGGTTACATACTTGGGCAGCATGCAGCCATCTCGTACAAGAGCAGAGCTGCCAATTGTTCAAAAAGTCATCAGCGCCGTTGAGAAAGCCTACCAAACTGACCCGCTCATCCAGCCAAGTATGGGCGGCTCCCTTCCGGATTATGTGTGGACGGGAATACTAGGCTTACCTTCTATCATTGTTCCTTATGCGAATTTTGATCAGCATAACCATTCGCCGAACGAGAATCTTGATGTGGATTATTTCCTAAACGGCATCAATTGTACAGCTCATGTGATCCATACATTAGGAGCTGCTAAATAACTATTTAACGAATGAAGCCATGCCTGCCTAGGCATGGCTTTTAAAATATTTACAACCGTATTTGAGAATGTCCTGCCTTGTCTAATAAGAATTAACCTATCTCCTGCATTAAAATGAAAGCGCTTCAATAAAAAGGAGAGGAATGGTTATATTGAAAAGATGTCTGTTATTGCTGCTCGTCCTGCTTCTGACATTCGCAATCCCCTTCTCTGCCGATGCCAAGAAACTGCCTAAAAGGCAAATGGAATATTTGGAACGAGGCGCTGTTGCCGTCCAGACAGAAGATGGTATTTTCTTAAGCTGGAGATTCCTCGGGAACGATACGAAAAAAACCTCTTTCCATATTTATCGGGACGGTAAGAAAATTACCCGGAAACCCGTGAAACACAGCACGAACTTCCTCGACAAAGATGGTACAGCGGAAAGCGTCTATCGTGTAGAAGCAATCGGAAAAGGCGCAGATCAGGATAACATTAGAGTGTGGCAAGACAATCAGCTGCATATCCCCCTCCAAAAGCCAGCGGATGGCAAAACACCAGATGGGAAGTCCTATACTTACAATGCCAATGATGCCAGCGTCGGAGATCTGGATGGCGACGGAGAATGGGAAATCATTTTGAAATGGGATCCATCCAATGCACAGGATAATTCCCGCTCTGGCTACACTGGCAATGTCTTCATCGATGCCTATGAAATGGATGGAACACATAAATGGCGAATTGACCTTGGCAAAAACATACGTGCAGGTGCCCATTATACACAAATGCTCGTCTATGATTTTGATGGGAACGGAAAATCCGAGCTTGTCGTCAAAACAGCTGACGGAACAAAAGACTCAAAAGGCAAAGTCATCGGTGATCCACACGCCGATCATCGCAATGCATCAGGCTATATCCTCCAAGGACCTGAATATTTGACTGTGTTTGAAGGCAATACAGGGAAGATCGAGCAAACAGTAGATTATGAGCCAGCCCGAGGTAATATTTGCGATTGGGGTGACTGTTACGGGAACCGAGGTGATCGCTTCCTTGCCGGAGTCGCTTATCTGGATGGAAAAACACCGAGTATCATTGAAGCAAGAGGCTATTATGAAAAGACAGTAATCGCAGCATATACCTATAAAGACGGCAAACTGAAAAAGCAGTGGATGTTCAATAGCGAAACTCCTGGAAACGAAGCTTATGCAAAACAGGGTAATCATAATTTGAGTATCGGAGACGTGGATGAAGACGGCAAGGACGAAATTATCTATGGTGCCATGGCACTGGACGATGATGGCACTGGTCTTTATTCGACTGGTCTTGGTCACGGAGATGCAATGCACCTTAGCGATTTAGATCCAAGCCGGCCAGGGCTTGAAGTATTCCAAGTCCATGAATCGTATCCAAATGAGGCAGGATTGGAATTCCGTGATGCTCGGACAGGGGAACTAATCTGGGGCGTTCCGACAAATATAGATGTAGGACGCGGACTTGCATCTGACATTGACCCCCGTTATCCTGGAGCCGAAATGTGGGCAATTGACGGTGCATGGAACAGCCCGACAGGCGGACTTTACACTGCTTCTGGTGAGAAAATTTCTACGAATATCCCCCCTGCCAACTTTGCTATCTGGTGGGATGGCGACCTGACTCGTGAAATTCTTGATCACACTTTCGATGAAAGCATCCAGACTGGTACTGGCTTGATCGGAAAATGGAATCCGGAAACAGAAAAATTGGACACATTACTGGATGCAGAAGGCACTTACTCCAACAATGGAACCAAGGGGAACCCTGCTTTGCAGGCTGATTTGATCGGAGACTGGCGTGAAGAAGCCATCTGGCGTACAAAAGACAGCAGTGCTCTTGTCCTTTATACAACAACAGATTTAACCGAAGAAAAACTTCCTACTTTAATGCATGACCCTGTTTACCGCTTAGGCGTGGCTTGGCAGAATGTTGCCTATAACCAGCCGCCGCACACAAGTTATTTCTTGGGAAATGATATGAAACAGCCAGAGATGCCGAGAATTGAAGTAACAAAAGCTAAATGATTGCTGTTTAGAGTACAGGAAACCTCCTGTACTCTTTCATTTGCCTCCTCTGATAAGAACACGGAGTAGGCAACAGCATAGGATAAGATATAAATGCAGCGAAGGAGAAGAAAAAATGTATTATAGAAATCAGTCCCACTATTACGGGTACCCAAGTCCAAACGATTGGCGCAATTATCAGTGGCAGCAGCCAATACATGATCACGGAAATTCACCATATGTTGTCGACATCGAACAAGCTACAGAGCATAATCGCTTCTTCCGGACAGCTATCTGGACTGGAAAACATCTTCAAGTGACATTGATGAGTATCAGACCAGGAGAAGATATCGGCTTGGAGAGGCATCCGAATGTTGATCAATTCCTACGCATTGAATCTGGTCATGGGCTAGTTCAAATGGGTCCTAGGAAGGACTACTTAAACTATCAGCAATATGTTCAAGATGATTTTGCCATCTTTGTCCCTGCAGGAACCTGGCACAACGTTATAAATACCGGTCAAGCCCCTTTGAAGCTGTACTCAATTTACGCTCCGCCTGAGCATCCTTACGGCACAATCCACCGAACCAAACAGGAAGCCATGGCCGCAGAATAGCATAAAAAAAAAAACCCACAGCTGTGGGTCTTTTTTTATTAGCTATACGGATATTGTCTGCGATCGTGCTGAATGCTGATCCATTTTGTCGTTGTGAATGCATCAAGGCTCCACTCGCCATTCAGGCGGCCAAGACCGGAATTCTTCACGCCGCCAAATGCGACTGTAGGTTCATCATTGATCGTACCATCGTTGATATGGATCATACCAGTATCCATTTGCTTCGCAAGCTCAGCACCGCGCTCCACGTCTCTTGTGTGGATAGCGCCGCTCAAGCCATAATCGCTGTTATTTGCAAAAGCAAGTACTTCTTCATCGTTCTTCACTTTCAGGATGCTAACAACTGGTGCAAACAGTTCTTCGTTTGCTAGTGTCATATCTGGTGTTACATCGCCGAAAACGACTGGCTCGACAATGTTGCCTTCCACTTTACCTTTGATTAACGGCGTCGCACCTTCTTCGATGCCTTTTTCAATCAACGCTACAGTCGTTTTCACTTGCTGCTCGTTGATAAGCGGTCCAATGATTGTGCTTGGATCTTTCGGGTCACCGCAAGTAAGTGTAGAAACCTTCGCCAAATACTTTTCAACGAATTCATCATACACATCTTCATGTACAATCAGACGGTTGGCAGACATACAAATTTGGCCTTGGTGCGTGAAACGGCTGAATACAGCTGCACTGACTGCAAGTTCCATATCCGCATCCTCTAAAACAACCAATGCACTGTTACCGCCAAGCTCCAAATGCGCCTCTTTCAGATTTTTTCCGGCTACCATTCCGATATGTTTACCTACTTTAGTAGAGCCTGTGAAAGAGACGGCACGCGGAATCGGATGCTCTACAAAATTATCACCAATTTCACTGATTTCTGTCACAATGACATTCAGCAAGCCCTTCGGAAGCCCAGCTTCCTCGAAAAGCTTCGCAATCATTGTACCACCAGTGATTGCTGTATGCTCATGCGGCTTTAATACAACACCATTGCCAGCTGCCAATGCAGTCGCAACAGATTTCATGGATAGGAAGAATGGGAAGTTGAAAGGACTGATAACACCCACAACTCCAACCGGCACACGATACACACGGTTTTCCTTGCCATCAATCGGAGACGGCAGAATTTGACCGTTCATGCGGAATGGGAAGGTAGATGCTTCCTTGATGATATTGGTAACGAGACCGATCTCGAATTCAGCCTTCAGTCTTGTACCGCCGATTTCCTCGATGATTGTCTCAACAAATGCTTCATGGTTAGCTTCAAGATACGCTACAGCCTTTTCAAAGACCGCACGTTGTGCTACTGGGTTTGTTTTTGCCCATTCTTTTTGAACACGAGCAGATGCTTCATACGCCTCATTCAAATCATCCAAGCTGGCAGCTTGATAAGAAGCGATAAGCTCACCATTATATGGATTGCGGTTTTCCATCTTCACGCTGCTCTGGCCTTCACGCCATTCCCCGTTAATATACTGACTATTTAAATGTTTGAAATTCTCCATGTCGGTCACCTCTATTAGTCTTTGATTGAGATATTCTCTTTTGCTAGATTTGCTAGAGTTTGTACATTAGCATTAATTTCTTCCATCGTTGCTGTCAGTTCTTCAATGGCAGCTGACTGTGTATCTGATTCTGCATTTGCTTCTTGAATGGAATTGCCCAGCTTACTGATTACTGTCTTTATTTTTTCGGTAATCTGGTGAATCTCGGTAACTTGTTCTTTAGATCCTGTTGCCATCTTTCGAATTTCATCAGCAACCACACTGAACCCACGTCCCTGTTCACCAGCACGCGCAGCTTCGATAGCGGCATTCAGACCCAGCAAATTACTCTGATCTGCAATCCCCTTAACGACATTGGATACTTCCTCGATCGTATCCACGCTTTCCGTTACCTCCGAAGCTTTTTTAGATATGTAATTCATGCCTTCTGCCAAACCAGAGATTGATTGCGCCATGTCCTGGATGGTGGCAGTCACGTCGCCAATAACGTCAGAAAGATTAGAAGCAATCGTAGACAATTGATTCGCACTTTCAATACTCAATCCGACTCCTATTCCGCCGATTACATTACCTGCTTCATCATGCAGCGGGATAGCCCTGGCTATGACGCTTACACCGAAAAGCTCCTCCGGTACGACAGCATATTGATTCTTATTCTGGCGGATAGCAGCAGTTACGATATCCCCGTCCATTAATGGGTCCCCAGGTGTAACATTCAATGAAAAGGTCTTGGCTGGGAAATTGATAATCAATTTCTCAGTGTTGTAGATACCAATTGTTACATCTTCATTGATTAGATCCTGCAAGAACGGACCTACCTTTACAAAGGCGTCCAACATCGGATGCAATGCCTCTTCTGTTTGCATACTCATCAAATCAAGCCCCTACTCATAAAATTTCACTCCATTACTATATATCGGCATATTTCCATATTTGTAAAGCGAATTGGTAAAAATGGTATATAAATTCACTTAAAAACTAAGGTATTATTGACTATTCATTCGACAAATACACGAAGAAAATTAGTGTGATATAGATTTTATGACCTATCTAATAGGAGGATTCATGAGCATAGGGATCTGTGTTAATACGAGGAGACAATAAAGAGTGAATATATGAGCTTTGCGGGAAAAGGTGTGTTGGCTTTTGTTTTGAGAGATTTTTTGAGGACTCAATTGGTCTGCTATCAGATGATACCGATACCCCCCCTTTCCGCTGGATACTATTAGCATACAGAACAAGCGGAAGGCCTGATCAATTTATACAAAAAAGCCAGCTGAATGAGCTTCCCCATCAGCTAGCTTCTTTATCTTCTTTTCATTCCTCTTTTACGAGCTTTTATGATTCGCCAATATCCGATTTGGAAAAGCACTACTCCTATCACAATGATTACTATACCAGTAATAACCGCCAGCATATCATCGACTCGCCAGAACAAAATCAATAGAATACCGATAATCTCAAGCAATACTCCAGCAATAAGCAGCCATTTGTTCATCTATTTACCCTCTCCTTTATACGAGGTCCCGAGGGTTAATGATAGCAAGAGTTTGATGATCCTGCCACTTTCCGTTGATTTTAACGTTCTGTTTGGCGATACCTTCCTTTTGGAATCCTGCTTTTAATAACACTTTGATAGAACCTATATTATGCGGCATAACACCTGCCTCTAGCCGATGAAACTTCAATTCATCAAAAGCAATTTCAACAACCTGGCGGACTGCCTCTGTCATATACCCTTTTCCGTTTTGTACCTTATCGAGAAAATAGCCGATCCAGCAGCTTTGAAGATTCCAGCGCACAACCTCCGACAGCATGATAATACCGATAATGTTTTCATTCAATACAATGACAAAATAATAGCCTGTATCCTTACCAGCAGAAGCAATAGCCCTATCAATCCGCTCCCGCTGCCCTTCCAGTGTATAAAATTGCTCCTCCCGCTTACCTGTATAAAGCTGAAAGAATTCTTTATTTCGCAGTTCCAGAGATAAAAGATCCGCCGCATCCTGTTCTTTGAGCAATCTTACTTCAATCACTGCTGCTACTCCTTTCTAATACCGCATCCCAATTTTCCCCTGCTTCGCTGAATCCTAATGTCCGATAGAGCGAGTATGCACGATAATTCTGTTTGGTCACTACCAAGTACATTGTTTTGTAGCCTTTCCGTATCAATGCCTGCTCACTAGCCTGTATTAAATTAGTCGCAATGCCTTTTCCCTGCCAGCCTGGAGCTGTGACTGCATAAGCAAGCAGAGGTACAGAACGGAATAATGTTACCAACGTAACACCGACTATCCTCTTTGAAGTTTGAGAGAAATAAGAACAAGCAGGCAGGAATTGACCATACCTTCCATCAATTACTGCCTGTATTTCATTAAGATAATCATTTTTGCTGCTATACTCCGCATCTATTGTATTCCTGAAGCCCTCGAGGAACAGAGCAGCTAATGCTTGGTTTTTATTCTCATCAATGGGATGTACACCAGTCAGCACCTTCTCGGCAGACATGAGGTCTTTCCTCATAATCACTCTCCGCATATCTTTATATCCGCTTTTCGTAATAAATCAACGTAGCCCGATCATTCAGCTTTTGTATCTTACCAGTACGTTGATATCCCATTTTCTCATACAAAAGACAGTTACCTGTTTCTTCCCGCAAGGTAGCTACTCGCCAAATTCTTACATCCGAATGCATGTCTTCTGTCAGCTTTAAAACCTGCTGCGCAATTCCATTCCCTTGGTGGTCAGGATGAATGAATATGGGACTGATCCAATACACATCGGGTTCTTTCGAATATAGACAGATGGCGCCCATAAATTGTCCTTCTGTCATTATCTTATAAAACCCTCCATCTGGTCGGTTAATGCGATCAATAGTACGTGACAACGGCTCGTTGGCAGGGTTTGAGTCCATGTCCTGGTATTTTTCAAGCAACGGCTGAAAAGCCGCAATCTGGCATTCATGAATTTGTTCAGCATCTGCTAATCTAGCTTTATGTAAAGTGATATGCATTCTCTACCTCCTACTAAAAAGAAGTGCACAGCTAGAACACGTTTATCAATTTTATGGTTTGGATTGCTTTAGAATTGCTACTGTCTTAAGTCCCATCAAGAAAGCCCATATACTGAATACGATCAGCACTCCCCATTCCAGCCATTTTATATGACTCAGATCCATGCTAGTGATAAATACGATAAAAGTGATCATAATAATAGCATCTGTATAGGTAAAGCGTTTCATCTTTTTACCTCCTCTTTCCTCCGTCCGAAGCGAAGCACATAAGCAGTCAATGAAAGTACAATAGCCGCACAAATTAGCAGATCCGGTATTAAGAGTACATATCCGTCCAGATGGGGACGGATACCAATCAAATAAATGCACGCAAACACCCAGAAACCTAATTCCTTTAACACTTGGATCGTCCGCAACTTGCAACTCCTCCTAAAAGATTGTACCTTCTAATACGGTAATAATATGGAAATAGTTTCAATACTTACTCTATTTCAATAAGCTATTCTGCTAATGCACCGTATGAGATACTAGTAAAGCAAGAAAGGAGAAGTTTCATGTACGCTTATTTCAATTTTGCTGATGCAGCTGGCAAGACACAGCATCGGCGTTTCACAGAGCAGCATGCGTTGCTTACTGCACATTCACTAAATGAAGTGATCCCCTGCCTCGAGCAGGTGCAAGCATATACAGCCCAAGGTTATTACGCAGCAGGCTATCTTTCCTATGAAGCCGCTGGAGCATTTGATTCAAGCTATATTACGGTCGAAGGTTCAAAACTTCCTCTCCTTCAATTTGGTATCTACAAGCGTTTCACGGAAGAACAGCCAAAGCCAACAGCAGCAGCTCCAGACAAGCTCAACTGGCAGCCAGCAATCTCAAAAACAGCCTACGAGCAAGCCATCCAAACGATTAAAAACGAAATCGCAGCTGGAAATACATATCAAACGAATTACACCATGCGTCTGCGCACAAGGTTTGCTGATGATCCTGCTGCCCTTTTCAGCCAAATGCAGCGAGCACAGCGCGCCGATTATACTGCCTATTTGGAGTGGGAAGATGCTGCGATTCTATCCGCTTCTCCTGAATTATTTTTCCGCTGGGATGAAGGGCGTATCATCACAAAGCCGATGAAAGGTACAATCAAACGCGGACTGACATACACAGAGGACCTCAAACAGCAGGAAATCCTAGCTACCTCTGTCAAAGACCGCGCTGAGAATGTCATGATAGTCGATCTGCTGCGCAATGATATCAGCCGAGTCGCAAAGCTTGGTACTGTTCACGTTCCAGCTTTATATACAATTGAAAAGTACCCGACAGTCTACCAGATGACCTCGACTGTGGAAGCAGAAACAATCCCAGGAATAACGATTATTGACATTATGCGTGCCCTCTTCCCGTGCGGTTCAATCACGGGCGCCCCGAAAGCGAGCACGATGAAAGTCATTTCGAACCTCGAACCTGAACCGCGAGAGATTTACTGTGGTGCCATTGGCTATATTGAGCCCGGTGGTGAAGCTGTTTTCAATGTGCCCATCCGTACTGCAATTGTCGATAAATCAGAAAAACAAGCTACCTATAGTGTCGGCGGCGGTATCACTTGGGATTCGACTGCTGAGGGGGAGTATGAGGAAGCCATCGCCAAATCCTCTGTTCTGCAGGAGCAGCTCCCAGATTTCAAGCTGCTGGAAACGATCGCGTATTCAAATGGTGATTTTCTATTGGAGGATAAACATATTCACCGCCTACTGCAGTCTGCCGAATATTTCAGCATCCCGATTGAAGAAAACGCTGTTCGAAAGCTCTTGCATCAACACCAAATCGAGCACCCAGTAGAATCTCACCGGATACGTCTAGTAGCTGATAAAACCGGACAGCTTGAGCTTTTCTATAGCAGCATGCCAGCATTGATTGAAAAAAAACAGAAATTTGCCTTGGCTGCCGCACCAATTGATAAAACAAATCGATATTATTATCACAAGACAACCTATCGCAAAATATACGAAGATTACAAGGCAAAGAATACAGACGTCTTTGATACGCTGCTATGGAATGAAGCCGGCGAGCTGACCGAATTCACGATTGGCAATCTTGTCATGGAGAAGGATCACACACTGTTGACGCCTCCTGTTGCAAGCGGCCTGCTGCCGGGAACATTACGAGAAGAATTATTGGAGAAAGGTACGATTCAAGAAGCTGTCTTGACGAAAGCCGATCTCCAAACTGCATCCCGCATCTGGCTGATCAATAGCGTCCGTGGCTGGGTAGAAATGGAGCCCCTCCGTTAAGGATGGGCTGTTTTTCTTGCCTTCAAAATGATGAAGGAGGGCCGGCGTAATTCATGCTCTATCCGCGGCAGCTGAGCGATTGCTGCTTCACTTGGCATTGGCTCTGTTATTTCTTCCAGACTGAAACCATTGCGGATAAGGCCATTGCATAATGCAGAAATGGACCGGTGGTAATAAACCACTCCATCCACATACCATTTCACATCGCGTCTTCCTTGTTCCTGGTAATTGTCCACTGCAAAATGAATTCGATTCCCGTCTTCATCCGTAATCCATTTATCGCCTTCTTTTCTGGCAGTCACGATTGGATGCTCAGTCGAGAACAATAGAATACCGTCTTCCTTCAAAGCGGCATGGATAGACCGGATGACTGCATCGTAGTCTGCAACATAATGCATGACAAGCGAACTGACAGCAATATCATAGCTTTGCTTTTCGAACACAGCATCTTCTAATGCTGTTTGAATATATTCAACGACCGGGTGATTATTTCTGTTTTCCGCTTCCTGCAGCATCCTACTGGATGGATCCAAAGCAGTTACACCCGCTGCTCCCTGCTCTGCACAATACCTCGCCAAATCTCCCATACCACAGCCGATATCCAGCACATGCTTGCTCTTCAAATCAGGCAGCATGCGTCTTATCTCTGGCTGTTCCAATAGTTCATTGTAATTAATCGGATCTTCCCGCAGAGCTTTGTAATTCTCAAAAAATAGCTCATTATCATAAATATTTTGCTTCATAATAACGCCTCCTAATCTATAATCGAATACAATTTCATTTTGGCATCATATAAAAAAAAGACTAGACTTATATTTCAGAATTTTGTATCATTTAGATTGAGGCTTACCTTCTTTAAGGTATAAAAAAGACCCTATATGTGTCCCCTTTAATTTTTATCCTTCAGCTTTTCCAACTCTTTTTTCATTTGTTTCTTCAGCTGTTTGAACAGCTTTTCCCGTTCTTTCTTCACTGCCTTTTTAACTGCACGCGATACTAGTTTCTCCAGTTCCTCCGCAGTTACGTTCATTTTTTCCGTGTCTGACTTTTTCTCTTTTATTTTGGCATGCCCCGTCAGTTGCTGGATGGCATCGGCAAAAGTCATTTTTTCTCCAAGTAACTTTCTTAACTCTTCTAATGTAGCCATATCCTGTTCTGTATATATCCGCTGTCCTTTTTCGTTCCGCTGAAACGGATAATGAGCACTTTCCAATGCAATTGCCCATCTTCGAAGCGTCGAGGTTGTCACATCCAATGAAGCAGCCAAATCCTTCGCCGTATACTGCGTTTCTTGTTCAGACAAATCCATTCCCCCTTGCTTTATGTATAACTGGAAACACTTTCCTAAAGTATACTATAGGTATGTTAGAATCCAAAGCACATAAAGACTGATCACGTTTTAATCAAGTAATCCGAAGTATTGCCGAACAGCCCAGGCTTGGTGCTGATGAAATAAGCCGTTCGCTGCTTCTTCAGGAGTCAGCCAAACTAATTCATGGTCCTCTTCCACTGGTTCTTGTTCTTTCATTCCCAGTAAACAGCTATAGAAACTCCCTAGATTTTGTATATAGTGACTACCATCTCTGGACTGGAAGTATTGTATCGCTTCACATAAAAATGCTGGCTTGTTGATTGCATATCCTGTTTCCTCCAGGATTTCTCTCTCCAAACATTCCAATTCGGTTTCTTCATTCTCTATACCTCCTCCAGGTAACAGCAGCAACTGGTCGTTTCTTTTCCGAACGACACCTATTTGTCCAAAGGAACCCTGCAGTATTCCATAAACAGCCTGTCTCTTCACATATTTTTTTCCTTGTACCTTAATACCGAACACGTGCATATGTATCCCCCCTTACATTTGTACACGCAAGTATACAGTAAAAAAGAAAAGCCCATAAGGGACTTTTCTCAAGATTTGGATATGCGTATTGTCTTTATTTCATATGGAGTAAAAGATAATTCTATATTTCCTTCCTGGGAAACTTGATCCATGTCCCTTTCCCTTAAATCACATTCCTTCCAGAAAGTGAACTTGAACTCCGGCTGTATCGTCACCTGCTGTGTGCCGCCGGTGTATTCATGCAGACGAATGATGATATCGTCATTATCTTCCGCTTTTTTGATAGCATCCAGCTGCACATGCGAATTATCGATAGAGAATAGTTTTGCATCGTCTTTGTCATTGTCTCCGCTGTATACTTGGAAAGGTTGATTCAGCTTCCATGCTTCCTGTACAGTATTCGCCTCTACCCACCCCTTCTCATGAGGATACAGAGAATACGTAAAATGATGTCGCCCTTGATCTTGTTCGATATCCGGTGCAATTGCAGATTTAATCAATGACAACCGAATTGTATGATCTTTGATATCGTGTCCGTACTTGCAATCATTAAGCAAACTGACACCATAATTCTGCTCCGAGAAATCGACCCATTGATGTGCGACAGATTCGAACCTGGCTATATCCCAGGAAGTGTTCCAATGTGTCGGACGTTTGACGTTGCCGTATTGGATATCATACGTTGCATCTGTTGCTCGGATACGGACAGGAAAGGCTGTTTTTAATAACTGCTGACGCTCATGCCAATCCACTTCTGTTTTGAAATCGATGACTTTCCGATTACGATAGAAGATAATGTCTTGATGAATAGTCGAACTGCCGTACTGCCAGCTTGCTTCTATCACAAGCTGTAATGGTCCTGCTTCTTTTAGAGTGAAATCTAGCAGGTTAGTAACTTCTTTCTTTTTCTCCTGATAAAATAAATCAATATCCCAAGCATCATAATCCAGCGGCTTATCCTCGAACACCTGAAACACGTTTCCATTCTCCGACTCAGCTAGTACATGACGCTTCGCTTTTCTATCGTATAGCGACTGAAGCTGACCATATTCGTTAAAGCTAGCTTCATAAAATGGTGTCACAAGCTCCCGGTTCTTCAGCTCGAACCATTCATCTTCCGCTTCTGAAACTACTTTCTCAGTCTTTAAATGAATCTGTTTACTTCCCGTTCCCGGAACAGCCGGCACATCGACGAGCCAACCGTCTTTGTGTTTTTGCGCTGTCAAAGGGCTGCCGTTTTCATCCTCCCAAACACCTTCCTCATCGGTCTCTATTTTAACGAGACCATCCAGTTCCCATGATGATGAATTGACAATACTCCATGTATTCTTTTTATCTGTAATCAAACTGTCTGCGGCATCCTTTTGCAATGCTTGCAGCTTTGCATATCCATCCTCGTATTCTTTCTCACTATCTTCATACACTTCCCGAATCGAAGATCCCGGAATAATATCGTGGAATTGATTCCGTAATACTGTCCGCCATACCTCTTCCAATGTTGTGGAAGGATACTTCAGAAAGTCACCTGAATGGATCGCTTTCCACACATGGAGGAATTCCGTTTCACGCAGCTTAAGCTCCATCCTGCGGTTCATTTTCTTATTGTATGCCTGACTCGTATACGTACCGCGGTGATATTCCAAGTAAAGTTCCCCATCCCAAACTGGCATGAACTCTGATGTATTCTGAGTCTGTTCATGCAATGCTTTAAAATAACTCTTAACATCGCCTGTTTTGACGTTAGGCAGCCCCGGCATACGATCCAATCTTCTTCGCATTTCGAGCATGGTTCTGTTCACACCGCCTCCGCCATCGCCGTATCCATAGGAAAGAAGCAGTTCCTTCGTGAGTGCTTTATTTTTATAGTTATCCCACGTACCCGTTACGGTATCTGGCAGGATTTGACCATTATAGGTAGCGAACCACGTATTTTCCCGAGGCGAAGGATCCGGTGTGGTGATGAATTGCGTGAGTACTTCACTGCCATCCAATCCACGCCATGTAAATGTATCATTCGGCATCCGATTGAATTGGTTCCAGCTGATCTTGGACGTTAGGAATGTATCGATTCCCGCCTTGCTGAGAATCTGGGGCAATGCCCAAGAATAGCCAAACACATCTGGCAGCCAGAGATAGTTCACATCTTTTCCGAATTCCTCCTGGATGAACTTGGCTCCCTGCAGGATCTGACGCACCAAGGATTCACCAGAAGGCAAGTTACAATCGGCTTCCAGCCACATGGCGCCATCCACTTCCCACTGGCCGTCATCTATTCTTTCTTTTATCTGAGCATACAGTTCAGGGAAGTCCTGCTTTACGTAGCTATAGAGCTGCGGCTGCGTTTGCAGGAATTTATAGTCCGGATATTTATCCATCAGACGCAAAACAGTGGAGAAAGAACGACCCGCTTTTTCCCTCGTATGTTTCAACCGCCACAGCCAAGCTACATCGATATGCGTGTGACCGATACATCGAATTGTGATGGGGGACTCGCTGTCCATGGCGTCCAATTCTTTTTGGAGAAAGTCGTTTGTTTCATAGATTGAATCATAGAATGTATCGCTACCTGGAGAGCTCCAGTCTATCAATCGAATAGCCTGGTCCAACAGCGACAAAAGCTGAACCCGCTCGGCAGCATTTTCGTCTAGTACACGTATCGTCTCCAAAATAGCAAAACTGGTGTAATACAGATCATCTGCCTTTTCATCGAAGACTGCCAGTTCAGCTCGCTTTATTTGATGCTCCTGCTCAATCCTTTTTCCGCCGCCTTCCAAGCCGGACCAGAGACGAAATGCCAAAAGAATAGAATCACCATGCCAATCATCCTTGAAGAAAAGTTCCTGGTGATTGGAGTCTACCGCTTGATACATCACTTTGTTCACATAGCATTGTGACTCAAAGCCTGAATTTCCCCCGCCGCCCGTCTTGCCGAAATCAAATACACCAACTACCTGCTTTCCTGACCACTCCTCAGGAAGGTCGATCTCCTTGGCCAGCCAAAGGTAGCGATCCCGGCCCTTCCAATGGTCCCCAACGTACAGCTTCTCTGTGAAATCATCCAAACATGGAACTTCAGGTGCCACCTTCTTTTCTTGATCTTCCAATGCTAGAAAATGCTGCAAATCATGCCGGTCCCGATAGCGGTATTTCTCCAATTCTTCTATTCTTCTTTCCAGCTGTCGTTCTTTCAAACTCAACATACTTACACTCCTTTAGCCCTTGGATGCTCCGCCGAGGCTGAAGCCCTTGGACATATATTTTTGAGCAAAGATATAAAGAATGATAGATGGCATCGTGTACAGCATGGAGAACGCTGCTAATTTGCCATACTCGATAATGCCGTAGTTTCCGAAAAACTGATACAGTGTCACAGATGCAGGAAGCTTTTCCTGTGTCTGCAGCAAAATATAAGGTACAAAGAAGTTTCCCCAGCTGCCTGTAAAGGTGAATATCGCAATTGTGAAGATTCCTGGCAGCATTAGCGGTCCAACCACTTTACGCATACTTGTCAGCACGGAAGCACCATCCACCCACGCTGATTCCTCCAGTTCAATCGGCACCGCATCCATAAAATTTTTCATCATCCAGATAGCATAAGGCAGCCCGGATGCAGCAAGGAAAATCGTCGTGAAAATAATGGAGTCCTGGATGTTCAGAAAGAGGAACAGCTGATAGACAGGAACCATGACAGCCGTGATCGGCAAAGACGTCATGAACAAAATGGTAAGCAGGAAAGATCGCTTATATCGCAGCCGATAGCGGGAAAGCGGATAAGCAGCCAAGCCAGCAACAATCACAACGATCGTTGCCTGCCCAAGCGATATGAACAGCCCTATCGCAAACGATCGGATATTACTCGGATCCGATAGAATAGCGGTGAAATTGTCCAGCGTCCATTTCTCCGGCAGCTTGATTGCTTGGGTTGCCTGCTGATCGAAGGAAGCGAATACGAGCCATAGAAAAGGCAGCAAGAAGCAGATAGCCAAGAAGATCAGAGCCAGATAATGGATTACTAATTCCTTTTTCGATATCTTCATTCTGCATCCCTCCCCCTTATAGTTTTACTTTCATAAAACGCATGTACAGCAAACTTGCAATCGTACCGATAACGAGCAGGACAAGGGAAATGGCAGTACCATAACCGAATTGATAATTTACGAAGGCTTGGTTGTACATGAATATCGGAAGAATCTGCGTGGCGTTTCCTGGTCCTCCACCTGTCATCGTATAGATAAGCGTGAAGACACCCAGCGTCTGCAATGTGACGAGCATCATATTCGTGACAATCGAGCCTTTGACAATCGGCAGTGTCACACGGAAGAATATTTGCCAGCGGGAAGCTCCGTCTATCACCGCAGCTTCTTGGACAGACTTTGGCACATCATCCAATGCCGCCTGAAAAACCATCATAGAAAAGGCAGTACCATGCCAAATATTTGCGATGATGACACTTACCATCGGGAAGGTGAATAACCAGGTTATTGGTTCAAAGCCTATCCCTTGCAGGATCGCATTGAAGGTTCCTGCATCACTTAGGAATGCCACCCAGCAAAAAGCTACGACAATTTCAGGTGTCACCCAGCCCGCAATTACGATTACGCCGATGAATCGGCGGAAACCGCGTCGCTTCTCCTTCATCAGCAACGCAATGATCAATCCTAGAACAACCTGTCCGATAACGGCAGAGAAAAGTAAAAAGATAAGCGTTCGAAACACGCTGATGCGGAATTCAGGATCTTGGAACATATTAGCGAAATTTTGGAACCCGATAAATTGAATGTTGGCTGCATCAGTTCCTGTCAGTGAGAGATTTGTAAAAGCAAATCCGAAAGTCAGCAGCATCGGTGTTATAAAAAATAACAATAAAAGAATCCATGATGGAGACAAAAAAAGTATCGCTTTCCTATGCATACATAGTCGTCACCTTTCTCCCGCCCAGTCAGGGGGAGCTGGATATCCCGGCCCCCTTGATGGGATGGTTTCTTATTCAGCTGCCTTCGTATTTTCTTTGCCGACCACTCTCTCTACTCCAGCTTTATATTGCTGCACAGCATCTTCCGGAGTCAGCTTGCCTGTTGCCACCGCTTCGACCACTGTCTGCAGCTGGGTGGAAACTGCTGGATATTTATCATTTGCCGGTCTGAATTGCGCATTCTCGAGATATGCCTGTGCTTCTTTGGCGTAAGGACGATTTACGTACTCTTCTACCTCGACAGCATCTGTACGGGTATTCAGGTTTCCATCTGTCAACGAACGATTGATGCTGTTATCCTTTTCCATCAGGAATTGGATGAATTCCCATGCTTCTTCCTTCATATCTGCTTTTGATGGAATTGCCCAAGCCCAGCCGCCACTCATCGTAATTGTCCCTGGCTCCTGGCCATTTTGCGTCGGCATCGGTGCAAAACCGATTTTCTCCTCCACATTTTCTATCGGAGCCGCTCCGTTCTCTGCCCAGTTCCGGGCATTCCAGCTGCCATCCAGAGCTATCGCCAGCTTCTTTTGAGGGAATAGCTGCTGGAAAGCTACGTTTCCGGATTGACCGCTCATGACGACAGAGAAATCAGGGCCAACTTTTTCTGTGTTGTATACCTGTTCAATAAAGCGGAACGAATCTAGCAAACCGGGACTATCCACTACCCATTTTTTATCTGTATCGTCATAAAGCGTGTCACCTGTGCCATATAACAGCATCTCCAGCGTCTGCATGGAAACTGCCTCGCCATTGGCTTTACCGACTTGCATAAATAGCGGTGTCACTCCGTCTGTCTTCTCTTTGATTGTTATCGCCGCTTCTAGTACTTCATCCCAATTTTTCGGCTCCCAAGGTACAGGAAGACCAGCTTCCTGGAACAGCTCTTTGCTGTACCAAAGTCCACGTGAGTCGGAAGTCGACGGCACCCCATACACCTTGCCATCTTCCGCTGTTACACCGGACTTTAAGTTTTCTATGATGTTATTCCATTCCTCCCAATCAGCGATACGATCATCCAAAGGATCAAGATACCCGGCATTTGCATCGGAATTAAGCATGAATGTATCCTCCGATACAACATCCGGTGCTGTTTCCTCTGACTTCATCTGCAGCGCAACCTTTGAGAAATAATCTCCTTCACTCGCTGTAATAGGTGCTATCTTCACATCAATATCCGGATGTTCTTTTTCAAATTCATCCACTACCCCTGAGTCAAAGAATTTCTTCAAGGAATCTACTGATCCGGGCGATCGATAAACGACAGTCAATTCTTTCTTCCCATCTGCTGAATCTGTATTGCTGGAGCATGCTGCCATCGTGACTAGAATGAAAATAAGCATCAACAAACTTATACCTTTAGCACTCTTCCACATCTACAACTCCTCCTCCTGATTCCTATCTAACCATTAAAATGAAAGCGCATACATATTGTTCCAAATGAAAAGTCAGGGGCTAACCTGACGCTTATAACGGATTATATGCCTCGCTTCCTGCCTTATTCATAAGAAATTCAATGGTGACCCTATCACATAGAAAATTAGGACTACAACAAAAAAGCTGTCAGCAATAATTTACTGACAGCTTTTTACTTATACAAAGAACTTAAATGAGATGCCTTATAAGAAATGAAATAGCCAGGAAGATCCTTTTGTATTTCGATAGATAACAAACTGCCTTCTCTGTTGAAATTTTCTTCCGCCTTTACTGCATCAGATTGAAGCTCATCACGTTCCAAATCCAGCCATTCGCCGTAGCCTTCTGCCCAGCTCTCTATTCTCTGTTTCCAAGCCGCTGAAATCGGAAAATCATCCAGATCTAAATTCATTTTACAATCTGCACACCAGACTGGATCTGTACTGTAAAATCATCGGCCTCCAGAAGGATATTCGATGTTTTTTTACAGCTGCATCCCATTCAGACAGCATCTCTTTATCTGACTAGGTGATCAAGCAATTGGAATAGTACTTCCACATTTTCTGCTGGAAGCTTTGATGACTTCATTACATCCGCACTCTGGACGAACGCTCCATCATCTATATACGCTTTATCATGCAGAATCAATTTTTCCATGCTTTCTTTAGTCGTTTCAAAGTGGAATTGCAAACCAATAACGTTACCTTGATACATAAAGCCTTGGTTTTCGCACACTTCATTCCCGAATAGTCTTGTGGCATCATCAGGTAAGGTGAATTGTTCTCCATGCCAATGGAAGACGGCCATTTTGTCGGGAATGAAAGGAAAATGTGACGTAATAGTCTGAATCGGAAACCATCCAACTTCTTTTTGTTCCCCTTGAAAAACGGTCGCTCCTAATGCCTTCGCAATTTGCTGAGCACCAAGACAAATACCGAAAATCGGCTTTTGCTGATCAATCAACTCAAGTATCAGTGTACGCTCCCCCACTATCCAGCTATCAGCATCATTGGCACTCATCGGTCCGCCAAGAATGATAAGCATGCTAATATCTTTTGCATCAGGAAGAACGGGATTTTCATAGAGATGCTGAACACGAAAGCTATGTCCGCGTGATTCTCCCCAACCCTTAATGGCAGCAAGGTCTTCAAACGGAACATGCTGCAAAACATCGATAATCATCTTCAACATCCCCTCTACAAGCTTAACTCATAATGATAGAACTGCTCATCCCGCACATATCCTTTCCGTTCATAAAGACGCTGTGCTTTCTCATTGTCAGGTGCTGTACTAAGGGCGATACTACCCGCGTCAGTTTCCGTTGCGAAAGCTTCCGCTGCATCAAGTAATTTTTCTCCAACCCCTTGTTTTCTGGCCCCTTCCGCTACATAAAGGTCATTCAGAATCCAAGCACGCTTCATCCCGATAGATGAAAAAGTAGGGTAAAGCTGCGTAAAGCCGACGCATTCATCTCCATCCTTTGCGATAAAAATGACAGAATCCCCTTTCTCCAGTCTTTCTGTTATGTACGCTTTTGCTCCGCTCAAATCATGAGCTTGCTTGTAGAACTGGCGGTATTGATCGAAAAGAATTGCTGTTTCTTGTACGTCTTCCATGGATGCTCTGATGATAGTCATCCGTCCACCTCTTCTTTGGAATTTTATACTTTCAAATGCTACTTATCATTCAAACCCTTCCCATCGAGTATCTGCTGCTTATATTTCTCAATTCTTGCCTCTCGCGTTTTGGCTTGTTTAGCCTGTGAAAAATAAAATATATATGCTCTTTGCCGCCCCGGAGTTAATGCTTCAAAGGCAGTTTTCAAAGCAGGTATTTCCTCAAATTTTCTGTTCAATTCTACAGGAATGATGTATGCTGCATGCTCTTTCAAATCCACTTTCAACCCGGCTTTTTCAACTGCAACAGCCTCAAGAATATAAGATTTGATGATAACTTCCTTGTCAGCTATTTCCTGATTATTGGTGAACCGGATTTGGCGTGCAGCCTGCACATTCTCTGTCTGCTGAATGAGAAAACCATGAGGCTCTTTTAACAATGCACCTTTATGAAATAAAAGCGCGCAATAGTCTTTAAATCCATGAATCAGAACAATATTTTTTCCGTTAAGCGTGTAGCAAGGATGCTTCCACTTGAAGTCTTCGGTCAGCTCACAATCAAGGATTATATTTCTTAGGCTTATAAATTCATCTTTCCATTGTTTAGCTTTTATTAAGAATTCATCAACCTTCGGATTTTTTTCTGTAAATGCCATGCAGGACTCACCTCACCGGATTTCAATCAAGATTCTATTATAAATAATTATGCTCCATTTACTCTGTAACTGCACTAACTATCTACGGAACAAATGATGCAGAAGTCTGCCTCTATCCTCGAAAAACTGCTTCATTATGCTATAGTGCTGTGTCTGTTCAAGCTGGATCTCTTCTATTCCTTCTGAATCAAGCTGGAGTATCTTCGCATCCGGATACGCCATCAGCAGCGGAGCATGCGTCGAGATAATAAATTGTGAGCCCTCTTCTACCAGCTCATCGATTCTAGCAAGCATGGAAAGCTGGCGTATTGGAGATAAAGCTGCCTCTGGCTCATCGAGTATGTATAATCCATTTTCGCCAAAGCGCTCCATGAAAGCTGCGAAAAACGCCTCTCCATGGGACTGCTCGTGAAGGGATTTTCCACCATAGGAATCAATGATTTTTCGTCCAAAACCCTCCCGATCCATATCCTCAATGTTCGTAGCCACATTATAGAAGGTCTCTGCTCGAAAGAAGTACCCATCCCGTGGACGATTTCCTCCGCGGACGATGCGGATATGTTCATGCAGATCGGAATGTGATGCATAGCTTGAGAAGGAGAAATTCTTTGAACCACCTTCCGGGTTAAAACCGAGCGCTACAGCTATTGCCTCGAGTAGAGTTGATTTGCCCATCCCATTCTCTCCGATGATATAGGTTACATTCGGATGAAAAGAAAGTTTGCCTAATTTTTGAATGACAGGCAGTGAAAATGGGAATTGTTTAGGAAGCGCTGAAGATTCTTGCTTCAAGCTCATTTGTCTCACATATTGATTCGTATCGTTTAATTTCACCTTATCATTCCTATCTTCAAGAATGCCTCACCAATTGAAAGGAGTAAATATCATGCAAGAATATATTCTGATTATAATACTCCTCGTCTTATTTTTATCGGTGATCCTAGCAACCCGCTATCTGAATAAACCTGTCAAAATTCTGTTCACCGTCTACTATCTAGCACTCGGAGCCCTCTTTGTCATTGTCAAAGAGCGCATTAACAATGCTTCTGACACAACGGCAGCACCTAACGTCAATTGGATCGTAAATAATGAATGGGTCGCGGATATTCGTCATTTACTATTTGTGCCGATGGTTGGATTACTGATATATCTGCTGTATAAAGGCTATACAGATCCAAAAGGACCCTGGAAACGCTCTAATATCCTGGGCGTCACGATCCCACTAGCCGCCTTGCTTGCAGCTCTTTATTTTCTATTTTCTTACACATATGGTTATCATTTTTGAGCATATTCGTGCTCAAGAATGCCGTAGAGGAAGGAATCCCGCCACCCTGATTTCATGCGGATGTGTTCACGGTTAATTCCTTCCTTTTGCATGCCGATTTTCTCCAGCACGGATGCAGAAGCCAAGTTATTTGGATCACAGGTAGCATAGATACGATGTAATTTGAATGTACGGAAAGCTATGGACAAGACAGCTTTGGCAGCTTCCGTAGCGAAACCTTTATTCCAC
Source organism: Terribacillus saccharophilus (assembly GCF_046592595.1). Lineage (GTDB taxonomy): Bacteria > Bacillota > Bacilli > Bacillales > Amphibacillaceae > Terribacillus > Terribacillus saccharophilus_C. The sequence goes on from NZ_JAWVPF010000004.1 coordinate 107,570, forward strand.
AAATCCGGATGGATATATCCGAGTACACCTTCTAGGTTCTGAGTGCTTTTGATAACCAGCTCCGCAGAACCGATCAGATTCTCCTCAAAATGATTGCATAGACAAATCGCATCCGTGGCTCTGTCTCAGCATCCTGCAAAACTCCCGCTACAAATTGTTTCGATTCAGCTTCAGAGTTTGGTCCCCAAGGCTGATAACGACAAACCTGTTCCAATGAGGCATACGCATGGACCGCCGGCCAGTCCTCCTCTGTAAGCTCACGTAGCTGTATTCTCATATGCATCTCCTCTCCATTCCATCAACCAGCAGTCCCGATAACTGCCTTCATGCCACTCATGCTTGGGCAATACTTTTACTTTTTGAAATCCACCTTTCTCATAACAGCGTATTGCACGTTCATTCCAAGCTTGCGGGTCCATCACTATCATTTCTGCTTGTTTCTCCTTTTTCAGGAGTTGAACCATCGTTTGGACAAGTAATGTCCCGATTCCTTTATTCCAGTAAGCTGTTTCTCCGATAAATTGATCCATTCCGTATATTTGTTGCTTGCCTAGATACCCGAATTCTGTCTTTTCATCCACGTCCAACTCATAATATTGCACATAGCCGATAGGCTTTTCTTTATAAGAGAAGATACATTTTTGTGCTGGGTCTAATGGATTGAAGAAGACTTTACGTGCTTTCTCTTTATCAAATGCATTATCGCGCCCTTCGTAATAAAAAAGGATTTCCGGATTTGATAACCATTTGGCTAACAGAGAAATATCAATTATGTGCAATGGTCTAATAGCTAGAGAGTTTCGCAGAATATGCAAACCTTTCACCCTTTCTGGATTCGCAGCAGGAGATAAAGTTACGGATATGGAAATTATATACCATTAAATAAATAGGTGGGGATGAATTATGGATTTCCATGCACAAACTAATAAATATTCCTACACATCCAGACAAGCTGCTCCAGACTGGATCAACTTGATAAAAAAAATATTGGAAAACAAGCAGATAAATCTTGCTCTAGATATTGGCTGTGGAGGCGGAATTTATACAAAGGCCTTGCGTGAAATAGGTATACCATTCGTAACAGGTGTAGATTCTTCAGAAGTCATGCTCGAAGCTGCTGCTGAGAATAGCCGCGGCCAGGAAGGGATTCATTTCCACAAAGGGAATGCTCAGGAAACCGATTTGAAGTCATCGTGCTCCGATCTTATTCTGGAACGCGCCTTGATTCATCACTTACAAGAGCTCCAGCATTGTTTCTCGGAAGCATTTCGGTTACTGCGTCCTGGCGGCATCTTTCTTATTCAGGATCGTACACCGGAGGACTGCCTGCTGCCAGGAAGTCCTGCGCATATCAGAGGGTACTTCTTCTCCCTTTTTCCAAGACTCGCAGAATTGGAGATCAATAGAAGACATACATCAGCCCAAGTTATAAGAGATCTGAAAGATTCCGGCTTTCACAGCATAGAGAAACATACATTATGGGAAGTTCGCCATGTCCATGAAACGAAAGAAAATTTACTGGCAGATTTGCGTGCCAGACTGGGAAGAAGCATCCTGCATGCGCTGGATGATGCTGAACTGGAGGAGTTGGTTTTATATATAGATCACTGTATCACAGAGGGGAGGGATATTGTGGAAATGGACAGGTGGACGATTTGGAAGGCTGTAAAATAAAAGAAGCTAAGCAGTAAGTGCTTAGCTTCTAATGTTTACATTACTTTAGACAAACCAATGGTCTTCTCAATGATAACAAGCGCAATAACCGATAACGCAATGAAGATGACGGCAATAGCGTTAACACTAGGATCAAAGGTTTGGTCGATATATCCGAAGGTCCGGACCGGAATCGTTATTGTCTCTGGTGTGCTTACAAACAAACTGACAGAGATTTCACCGAATGATGTGACTGCTGCAAAAACAGCACCAGCAATAATCCCCGGTTTAATCAATGGCAGGGTGACACGATAAAACGTCTGCCAAGGTGTCGAGCCAAGGTTCATCGAAGCAAGCTCCAGTCTGCTGTCCAAATTTGTAATACTGACAGAGACAGTCCGTACAACATACGGGAAGCAAATGACGATGTGACCGATGATAAGACCTAATGTAGAACCGAATAATCCTAAAGAGGAAAACAAATACAATAACGCGACGCCAAGCACAACTTGCGGAATCATCAAAGGCGACATGATGAAGGACTGGATCAGCCCTTTACCTGGAAAAGATAATCGTGCCAATGCATAAGATGACATCGTCCCGAGCAATACAGTCAGCGGTGTCACGATGACCATGACAAGTGTGCTGGACCAAAGTGATTGCATCCATTGCTCACTTCGGAATACTTCTGCAAACCACCGTACCGAGAAATCGGTTGGCGGAAACTGCGGATACTCCGTCGGACTGAAAGCTGACAAAATAATCACTAGTACCGGGATCGTCAGGAATAGATAAACGGCAATGCCGGCAATCCAGATCAGACTATCCAGCCACCTTGTACCTTTCTTACCCATTCACACGCACCTCCCATTTTTTTAGGATGAACCCGAGTATCGCAATAACAAGGAATACAAGCACCATCAGTGTAAAGGCCATAGCAGCTGCCAGCGGCAGATTATAAACCTGCATGATCTGCTGATAAATCGAAAGCGGCAATAATGGCTGCATCCTTCCGCCCACTAATAGCGGTGTAATATAGCTTCCGGCTGACAGTGAAAAGACGATCATCGCGCCGCTGATCATTCCCGGAATCGTAAGCGGCAAAGTAACGCGGAAGAAAGTCGCAATCCGGTTTGAACCAAGAATCATGGAAGCCGAGCGCAGATTGCCTTTGATATCCGACATGGACGTCGCAATCGGCAGAACTGCGAATGGAAGCATAACTTGTACATAAGCAATAATGACTGCATTCATATTCCAAAGCATATCCAATGGTTCATCGATGATAGACGTCTTCATCAAGACATCATTAACGAGTCCGTTTTGTGCCAGCAAGATGATCCATGCGAAAGTACGGATAACTACACTTGTAAGCAGCGGCGACACGAGCAAGATATAGAAAAATGCCCGCCAGCGTCTTGGAGATCGAACAAGCAAATAGGCAGCAGGATAAGCAAGAATCAAGCAAATCACTGTAGTAACGACTGCCACAAATAAAGTCTGCCAAATTGTTTTCAAATAAACCGGTGTTGTCAGTACCTCTACATAATGACTGAACGTGTACCCATCGATAACCTCAAAGAAATTATCGACTTGCTGAAAACTCAGGATCAGTAATTGAATCAGCGGAAGCAGCAAAAAGATTCCCAGAAAAATAAGAGTAGGAGCTAATAAAACGCCATAAAACTTCTTTTGTCTAGTTGCTTTCATGATCAAGAACCTCTAAATAAATGATATCTTCTTTGTTCCATGAAAGCATTAGCTCCTCACCTGGAGCCGGCAAAACCGGAAACAGGGGATCTGGTGCATGAACAGCCAGTTCAATACCGCCTGCTTCTGTTCTGATGCGAATGGCATTTCCTATATAGCTGCTTTCTTTTACGATTGCTCTAACGCGATTAGCACTTTCTGCTCCAGCAGCATGCTGCTCAACAAAAATCCGCTCAGGCCGAAGCATGAAACGAACACGCTCCGGCTGTGTTCCACTTTCATGACGCTCAGCCTCCAGCTTGAATCCGGCTGTCGTTTCATAGACTGTACCTTCTCTAAGCTCTGCATCAAATATGTTCACCTGACCGATGAATTCTGCGACAAAGCGGTTTGCAGGACGTCGGTATACCTCAAGCGGTTCGCCTACCTGTTGCAGGACACCATCTCCAAGGATACCAATCCGGTCTGACAGGCTGAGTGCCTCCTCCTGATCATGTGTTACCAGTACGGTCGTAATACCGACACTTTTTTGAATGCGGCGCAGCTCGAACTGCATCTCTTTTCGCAGCTTGGCATCCAGATTGCTTAGTGGCTCATCCAGCAGTAGCACACTTGGTTCAATCGCAAGTGCACGGGCAATTGCCACCCGCTGCTGCTGTCCGCCGCTAAGTTGGTGCGGCATACGCGTTGCATAGGAATCCAGCTGGACAAGTGCAAGCGATTCGTCTACTTTTTTCTTGATGTCTTTCTTGGACATTTTCTTGTTTTTAAGACCATACGCCACATTATCCCGAACAGACAAATGCGGGAAAAGAGCATAGTTTTGGAAAACCATCCCGAGGTTCCGCTTATACGGCGGTATGTTTGTTACATCCTCATCTCCGATATACACGACACCAGTCGTTTGACCAAGGAATCCCGCAATGATATTCAAAAGCGTCGATTTTCCGCAGCCGCTTGGACCAAGCAAGGAGAAGAATTCCCCTTGCTTGATTTCCAGTTCTACGTCCTTCAATGCCAAGTGATTGCCATAGTCCAGGCTGATTCCTTCGAGTTTTATTCCACTCATGTTATTCCCCCAACTCTCGTGACCATCTATTTGTCCATTCGGAAACTTTGCCCGTGGATACTTCATAATCGACCCACTTCAACGAAGCAAATTGCTCTTCTCCGACTTTGACTTTATCCCTGATTGCGTCACTGTATTGTGTATTTTCATTCGCCATACCATAGTAAGATTTCTCTGAGAACATGCTATGCACTTCAGGACTGCTCAAATAGTCCAGCAGCTTATAGGCATTCTCTTCATGTGGTGCATTTTTCATCATTGCCCAGCTTGCAACAGCTGCGACAGCTCCGTCTTCTGGATAAACAAAATCGATATCCATTCCAGCATCCTGCAACGCGAAGATCCGTCCATCCCAGAATGGAATAATGCTGATTTCTCCTCTGTCCAGCAGTGTTTGAATCGTTCCTGGATTATCCGGGTATGCCACTGCATTCTGATTGATCTTCTTTAATTCTTCAAATGTCTTATCGATATCTTCTGGATTGCCTTCTTCTCCACCGAGTGCTTGCGTAACACCAGAGAAGAACTGTAATCCTGCTGAATAAGAAGGCGACGACAGCCCAAGCTGCCCTTGGTATTCCTCATTCGCTAAGTCGAGCCAGTTTTCTGGTACATTCTCTACTGCATCCGGAGCATAGGCGATACCAAGCTGTCCCATACTGAAGGCTGCCGCGTATTCCTTGCCGTCTTTTTCGAATCGCTGCTGAACGGAATCATACAGCTCTGCGACATGCGGCGCTTTCTCTTCATCCAGTGGCTCTAGCAAATCAGCAGACATAGCGCGCTGAATTGTATCAGGCTGCAGAATCAGCAGATCATATGGTACGTTGGAGCCGTCTGCTGCCCGCATTTTCATATACCATTCGGCATCTGTGCCAGCAATAACATTAACTTTGATGCCTGTTTCTTTTTCGAAGCTATCAAGGGCTTCTCCGATATTTGCTTCCCAATCACCACCATATACACCAATGGTGACGGACTTTTCTTCCTCGCCGCTGCTGCACGAAACCAATACAAGCAATAAAATGAGTGCTACGCTGGCAGCAGCGTATTTACCTAACCGTTTCATTCGCTTCCTCCCCCGTAATTTGGCGTAAGACATCCAAAACGTCCTGTTTTGTGAGCGGCTGATTCTGCATCTCAAAATGACGATGCACTTGTCGTTTCATATCATTTCGCAGATTAGCAGGATAGCTGCGCAGCGCTGCAGCTAGTGCTGCACTCGCTTCTGCTGTCCAAACACTTTCATATGCAGTACGGAAAGCACCAAAATCCCATGCCTCATTTTCAGCTGCTTCCATTTTCGAACGCGCTTCATTCGTCTCCGTTTCATCCACGCCACTATCGCCAAAAATGACGCCGTAAACTTCTGCTGCTCGATCTGCAGAAAGCAATCCATCGGCCACTTCTGCTGCCACTTTATCGATTGGACGGAGATAGCCAGGGCCAAATCCGCCTCCACCTGGGGACGTGATAGAAATGATATCTCCCTTGGCTGGTCGAAGTACATCGATCTTCGGCAGCTTCTCTGCTTCGTTCTCAGGGTTTCGAACAACATAGCCTTGCTGTCCAGCTTGACCGCCAGCTAATCCCCAAGGCTGGAAGCGGAATCTTTCCATTCCCCTTGCAGTAACCATTGAGTCAGATTCCAGGATTCGGAAAGCCAGTGTAATGGCATGTCCGCCGCGATATTGCCCTGCTCCGCCTGTGTTCTGTTCATATTCATATCGTTCGACGAGGACAGGGATATGCTGTTCCAGACTTTCAATCGGTGTATTTTTCAAGAAGCCTGAAGAGTGGTCAATTCCATCGATCCCATCCTGCTCCTGCTGTGCTCCGCCTCCGCCGCCCATCGGTTCAACAACAGCCATATTCCTAGTTCCATCAGGCTGCGGAACAGATAGGACGACGATAGCTGACTGTCCGGCACCTGCTGCTGGAACAAGCTCAGGCAAGGCCTGGGCAATCGCGCCTAGCACCACATTGTACATCCGCATCGTAATCGAGTGACGGATGCCGACAGCTGCAGGATAAGCAGGGTTCACAAGTGTACCCTTCGGCGCGATGACCGAGAATGGTCTTGTGATCCCGCCATTATTCGGAATGTGCGGATCAGATGTAATGATGAAGTTGATCAGCCCTTGATAAAGAAAACTATGCTTCTGTCCGTTCGTTACCAAGTTGAATGCTGTTTGTGTTTGTGGATCACTATCCGAGAAATCAAGTGCAATTTCTCCGTCTTTCACACGCAGCGTAACAGCCAGACGGATCGGCACCTCTGATACCATGTCGTCATCCAAGTAATCAGCAAAGGAATACTCTCCGTCAGGAATTTGGCGTAGTACTTCTCGTGAGCGCGATTCTGCTTGCTCCAGCAAATCAGCGATACCATTTTGTACAGCTTCCATTCCAAACTTCCCAATCATGCGATGCAAACGGTTTTCAGCAGTATTGACGCTTGCCACCATTGCATTGATATCCCCTTCATTCAAATCAGCTACACGGCTGTTCAAACGAAGGAATGCCAGTACATCCTTGTTTGGTTTACCTTTGCGATACAGCTTCACAGGCGGAATCCGCAAGCCTTCCTGATGCACATCCGTCGCCGTCGGGGAAATACTTGCAGGCACAAGTCCGCCGACATCACTGACATGAACGAAAGCCCATGCGTAGCTAACCAGCTTTCCATCATGGAAAATCGGCTTGAACACATGCACATCCGGCAGATGGGTAGCAAGGCCATCCGTGGTATACGGATCATTGGTGATGATAATATCGCCTTCCTCGATTTCTTCTCCTACTGATTCAATCGCTTTGCGCAAGCTGAGTCCAAGGAAAATCGTGACACCGACTGATTTCGGATACATGTAAAATTCGCCCTCTGGAGTCGCTAACGCTGTCGCAAAATCGGCGGATTCCTTCACGAACGTTGTGAAGCTAGTCCGCTCGATGACATGCCCCATTCCAGTAGCAATCGCATTGAAATAACTGCGCATAATCTCTAGTTGTGCTGGGTTCGAACGCATTAGTCCATCTCCTTTCTTTGCAGTAACAAGTTGCCTGCTTCATCTGTTTTTGCTTTCCAGCTTGGCAGAACGACAGTCGTTGTATCCTGCTGCTCGATGATAGCTGGTCCCTGTACCTCCATACCTGGCTGGAGTGCTGTTCTGTCAACAATGGTTGCACTGTAAGTCTGTCCATTGATCCGAACGGAACGATCGCCTGGTTCCTGGGATTGTTCATTCCGCATCGTACGGGCATGACTATTCGCTCCTGTTTCTCCAACAATGCGTACTTTAAAGTTCATCAACTCGATGCTTGCGTTGGAATCGCTATGTCCGTATAGGCGCTCATACTGTGCGTGGAAAATTTCCGCTAGCTTCAAACTAGGATCTGCTTCCAGCCATTCCAGCTGAAATGGTACTTCCAGTTCGAATGCCTGTCCTTTATAACGCGCATCAATGGTATAGTGCAGCTGTATTGATTGAAGGAAAGCATCCACTTGCTGGCGGTCAAGCCAATCTGTTGCCTCCTGTTCCATCGCTGAAAAGATTGTATGCCATTCTGCTTTGTCCATATCTTTGAGCAGTACCTGTCTGGAGGTGATTGCATCATAAACGAAATCAGCCGCCAAAGAGCCCTGTGCACAAAGGTTTCCTGGATTTGCAGGTATGATTACTTGCTTAGCTTGTATTTCTTCCGCAACCATATTGGCAAGTACCGGTCCTGCACCCCCGAAAGCCATCAAACTGAAGTCACCTGGATCAATGCCGTGCTGCTCCAAGACATTGCTTAACTCGGTGAACATATTCGCTACAGCTACTTGAATTGTCTGGTCAGCAGCTTCCAGCACATCGCTATTTAAATGGTCAGCAATTTTTTGGAAAGCTGCGGCTGATTTATCTTGATCGAGACCAACGTTTCCTCCTGCAAATGAAGCACTATTTAAGTAGCCACTCAAAAGAAATGCATCTGTAAGCGCCGGCTCCTCTCCGCGTCCGTAGCACGCAGGTCCTGGATCAGATCCTGCTGAAAGCGGTCCGACTTTCAGGATGCCGCCTTTATCAATCCATGCAAGCGAACCGCCGCCAGCCCCAATCGAATAAATGGCCACGGATGGAAGAATCGTCGGCAGTCCGCCCAATTCGTTCGTTTGCGTATAAAGAATTTCTCCGCCTTCAATGAGTGAGATATCCGCACTTGTCCCGCCAACGTCAAAAGTGATGACATTATCGATTCCTGATGCGTCAGCAGCTTGAACTGCTCCCATGACACCAGCAGCAGGTCCTGAGAATAGAGTTTTCACAGGCTGCCCAGCCGCAGCATGGATCTCCATCAATCCGCCATTGGACTGTGTGATGAACGGCTTCGCTTGGATACCTTCCTGCTCAAGACGCTCTACCAATGTTTCAAAATAACGCTTTACATTTGGCTGGATATACACATTCATAGCGGCAATGACCGTACGTTCATATTCCCGCATCTCTGTCCAAATCGAGGAAGAAGCTTCAACATATAGATGCGGAGCACGTTCCCTAATTCGCTCCACTACCTGTAATTCATGTGCCGGATTACGGTAACTGTGTAAGAATGAAACAACAAGTCCTTCCAATCCTGCCTCAACAGCTTGATCGATTGCCTGATCCACCATGTTCATATCCAATGACATGAACACTTCCCCGTCTGCTTGCATCCGTTCTCTTATAGGATAAACATGCTGCCGCTCAATCAAGCTTTCTGGTAATCTAGAATGCAGATCATATGGTACTGGCAGACGCAGGCGCTGAATGGAAAGAATATCCCGGAAACCTTCTGTCACGAATAAGCCAATTCTTGCACCATTTCGCTGCAGCAGTGTATTCAGCCCGATTGTCATCCCATGTACGAAATAGGATATTTTCGTCAAATCAATGCCCTTTTCCTTAAGCAGCTGCAATCCATTGGATATCCCGCTCGCCGGATCTTTAGGCACAGTAGGCGTTTTAACATTCCAAATCCCTGATCCATCTATCTCCTTCAAGGTAAGATCGGTAAAAGTCCCCCCGATATCGATCCCCAACTCGTAGTTTATATCACCCAACACACATCTCTCCTAAATAATAACAATTTCTTATAACCTATAAATCTGACAATATCAATAGGGATTATACCGTTTGCTAATTATTTTGACAAATCAACAGCTTGAACAATAACAAAAGAGATCAAGTGTTACTTGATCTCTTCGTTTAGGTACTTTATTAAAATGAACGTGTTGCTTATTATCTGGCTAACAATTTATTTGCTGCCTCCGCAATATCCTTATCTGTCAATTTATAAAACGACTTCAAATAATCAACTTTACCAACTTGCCCATACTGCTCCCGTACACCTATTCGATACATTGGCACCGGGTGATTCTCCGCTAATACTTCCGAGACCGCACTACCTAATCCGCCGATCACATTATGGTTTTCGGCCGTTACAATTGCTTTTGTCTCCTGGGCATATTCTGTGATTAACTCTGCATCAATCGGTTTGATGGAATACATGTCGATGACAGCTGCTTGAATGCCTTTCTCTTCAAGGATGTCTGCTGCTTGTAAGGCTTCTGCGACCATAATTCCAGTTGCAATGATTGTGACGTCTTTCCCATCTCGAAGCAGTTTTCCTTTACCATCTTCAAAGGTTTCGTTTTCCTTATAAAGCTTGATGGCATTCTTCCGTATTGTACGGATGTAGTGGATACCGCGCTCCTTTTCAATACGTCTAAGCAAGTATCCAAGCATGGTAGAATCGCTAGCTTCATACACATGGGCTTTCGGCACCAGCCTCATCAGCCCAATGTCCTCAAATGTCATATGAGTGCCGCCATTATGCTCTGCCGTAATTCCCGCATCAGACCCGAGGATCTTGATATTGGTTTTAGCATATCCACCAGAAACAAAAAGCTGATCAAATGTCCTCCTTGTGGCAAACTGGCCGAATGTATGCACATAAGGAATCTTCCCAGTAAGTGACAAACCAGCTGCCACACCCATCATGTTGGCTTCCATAATACCGCTGTTAATGAGCTGATTCGGTATCTCTGCCTTAATCTTATTTGTTGTTATAGCACTCATCAAGTCAGCTTCCAAAGCAATTACTTCCGGATTTGCTTTCGCCAGTTCCAGGATGGTTTCAGCATAGACCTGGCGCATCTCTCGTTTTTCCTTTTCATAAACAGTCGAGATCATTTTGCCACCTCCTGCTGCAGTTTCGTTTCCAGCTCATAGATTGCCTGTTCAATTGCTGCTGTATCTGATTCATTTGGTCTGATGTGATGATTATCCGTCAACTCTTCCAAATAACGAACTCCCTGCCCCTTGATAGTATCCAAGATGATAGCTACTGGTTTCTCCTTTTGACTAATACCTTTTGAGATTGCATGATGGATTTCTGCTACGTCACTTCCGTCCACTTTGCAAGAATAAAAGCCAAAGGCATCCATTTTTGCAGTAAAATCGATAGGGTCAATGATATCTTTCGTCAGACCGTCCAACTGCTTCTTATTATCATCAATGAAAACGAATAAATCGTGCAGTTTATGATGGGCAGCGAATTGGAAAGCTTCCCAGCATTGCCCTTCATTCAATTCTCCGTCCCCTACGATACAGAATGTCTTGTTCTTCCGCTCGGAGAGCTTATGAGACAATGCAACCCCTACAGCAGCTGATATACCTTGACCGAGCGAACCAGTGGTCATATCCACTCCTGGTGTGAGGTTTTTGTCTGGATGAGAGGGCAGTTTTGTTCCATTTTCATTTAGTGTATACAGCATCTCTTCAGGAAAATAACCTTTTACAGCGAGTGTCGCATATAGTCCCGGACCGCCATGGCCTTTGGATAGGATGAAATAGTCCCGATCTTTCCAGGCTGGATTCGCCGGATCAACTTCCATCACTTCGCCGTATAATACTGCTAACGTTTCAATGATAGATAAGCTTCCCCCATAGTGGCCAAACCCCAAATGATGAAGTTCTTTCAGTGTCTTCAACCTAATTTCATCCCGGAACCTTTCTACCTTCTCTTTATCCATCATCTATCTTCTCCCTTCTTGTTCAGCATCTATTAGGCACCAATCTGGTTGGAGTCATTCGTCTTTTTATTGCGCTTGAACAATCCGAAGACAACAGCCAAAACTACAAGACCAACAACCGTTATGGTGACACCTGCTGCACCGAACAGTTTCGCCACCTGTCCAAGTACAATGCCAGAAGCCGCAAAGTCTGCATCTGAGAATGTCGTGCTGGCAAAACCGAGATCTCCCAGTACCGGCATCAAAAATACCGGAAGGAAAGTAATCAATAATCCATTCGCGAATGCTCCAATAGTCGCTCCTCTTACACCGCCAGTGGCATTTCCGAAAACGCCAGCTGTAGCTCCTGTAAAGAAGTGCGGTACAACGCCTGGCAGGATGATAACCGCTCCTGCTAGACCGAGTGCCACCATGCCAACAATTCCTCCAAGGAAGCTGCAGAAAAATCCGATAAGCACTGCATTTGGTGCATAAGGGAAAACAACCGGACAATCCAAAGCTGGTTTAGAATTAGGAACTAGTTTCGTAGAGATACCTTTGAAAGCAGGAACAATTTCAGCTAGCACCAACCGGACCCCCGTCAGGATGACGAAAACACCTGCTGCAAATGTGACACCTTGGATGATAGAGAATACAATATAATGAGTGCCTCCACTTAATTCTCTCTCTACAAATCCCGGACCGGCAAATAGTGCGATGATGACATACAGCACAACCATCGTAAGTGAGATTGTAACCGAACTATCCCGCAAGAATCCCAGTCCTTTTGGAAACTTGATATCTTCGGTAGATCTGGATCCCTTTCCGACCACCTTGCCTACCACTCCGGAAAGCGCATAGCCTAAGCTGGAGAAATGACCAAATCCCACATTGTCATTGCCCGTTATCTTCCGCATGAATGGCTGACAGATTGCTGGGAAAGCAGCCATGATCAACCCTAGTGCCAAGGAACCGACAATGATAAGCGGAACTCCCTTCAGCCCTGATACAGCAAGGATTACAGCCAGCATGCAGGCCATATATAACGTATGGTGACCTGTTAGGAAAATGAATTTCAATCTAGTGAAACGCGCGATCAGAATATTGGCTAACATACCAAAGAACATAATAAATGCAGTTGTACTTCCATATTCCGTCAGAGCCATCGCCACGATAGCCTCATTGTTCGGCACGACACCATTTACATTGAAAGCATGCTGGAACATCTGCCCAAATGGATCAAGAGAGCCAACAATGATATTCGCACCCGCCGAAATTACTAAGAAACCAAGAAAGGTTTTCGTTGTGCCTTTAATAATCTCGCTGAGCGGTTTCCTCAGGATGATCAGTCCGACCAAGGAAATCAATGCAACCAATACTGCCGGCGTGCTAAGAATATCAATGACAAGCTTCAGAAATCTTTCGACCATTGTAATCTCCTCCTCTGCTCTTTAGGAAATGATGCCTTTCTGTTGAAAAACCTCTTGCAGTTTTGCCTTGATTCCGTCCATATCAATAATGCTATCTATCACGATTACTTCACCTAAGTGATGCATTCCCTCTGCGATATCCTTGGCAGCAATGAACAAATCCGCATCATCAGGCGTCGCGGAGCTCAGGTCTGAATGACTCACTTCCACTCCAGTGATTCCCAGATCTGACAAAACCTGCTGAACGTTCATCTCCAACATAAAGCTGCTTCCTAGTCCAGATCCGCAAACTGCTAGTATCTTCATGATTACTCCTCCAATTTTCAAGATATAGTTGAATAACTTTTAAATAGTGCAAGTATTTCTTCCTTACTATCAGATTCAATCAGTGTCGCAACATTATCTTTTTCACTTAACAGTTTGGTCAGCTGCGACAGTGCTCTTAAATGGGTTTTATTATCAATCGCCGCGATGCAAAATAACAATCGAACCCCTTTGGTTTGATCTCCAGAAAAATAGACAGGCTCCTTCAACTGGAGAAAACTCATTCCCACTGCATGTACACCCGATTCCGGTCTGGCATGCGGGATGGCAACATCCGGCCCAATCACGACATAAGGCCCCAGTTTTTCTATATTTTCTATCATGGCCTCTACATAAGATTGCGAGATAGATGCATTTTGCAGCAGAGGCTTGGCAGCGCAGGCAATGGCATCTTGCCAGCTCGGTAAACTTTCAGCGAGTTGAATCGTATCTTCATATAACAAGTCCTGTAACACTGGCTGATTCTCCTTTCTGCGTTCTGTTTTACGTTGGAACTGGAGTGTTCGCAGTATGTTTTCTAATTTTCTCTCATCATGGATGGTGGCATATCGGCTGATTTCCTGCAGAAGCTCTCTTACTGATACGCCATCGTATTGGATACCGAATAATGTTTCATACACGCCATTGACCAAAGCACTTTTTTCAGTAGGTGACATGATCGGTTTTACGTGAAAGCACGGGATCCTGGACTGTAAATCAATTGTTGAAAAAATAACGTCATAATCCATTACAGTCCTCTGTTCGAATTGACGAAGCGAGCATGTATCTTCGACCACAATCTCCGAGAATAAAGATTCAAGCATGTATTTCACCATCAGGGACGAACTTATTCCGCTCGGGCAGACAACTAGAGCTCTTTTCTTCCTTGGCATTTGCTGTGTCGGTTTTTCTAATAACGCGCCAAAATGAATCGTAATAAAACCCAGCTCTTCTTCCGAAATCACGATGTTCAGCAGATCTCCTACCGGTTGCATCAGTTCTTGAACAATCAGATACAGCTCTTCATGTTCATTTTTTATTTGCTCTATAAGCGGGTTGTGTATCGGAATACGATATTTCATCCGATAGTAAGCAGGTCTCAGATGTTGATAAAGAGTGCGTACAACATTAGCCCTTCGTTCAAACACAACAGCAGCCTTATTTTCAAAATCCAACACCAATTGTTCACACAGTCTATAAAGCAAGTCTCGTGTATTGTTTTCCTGCTGTATTTGGCCTAATGATAGAGCCAGCAAGTGAATGCTGAAATAACAGATTTCGTTTTCATCAAGCGGCAGTTGGAGCTTTTTAAATACAGAGAGTGTCACATCCCACATTGCATCCTGTTTCATAGTAAGAATTTCATCTTCATGAAAACGTACAATTTTGCCTTCACGAAGTCTGCAGGTATACAACATCAAAAAGTAAGTGAAATGATCCAGCCTTTCCTCGACAAACTGGAGCCCGAATTCCTTTTCCATAGTCTGTAATAGATCTTGCACATCTGCGGCTGTGACATCATTTAGATGTGCTGTAAGATGTTGTACTATTGTTGGGAAGACAGGATTTTGCAGCATCTTCGCTAAATGATTTTGTACTAGAATTCTTTTGTCCGCTTCAGTCCCTATGAGATGATAGCCATTCTGTCTTGTATATCGAATTTCTACAAGGAATGGGCTGATTCGCTGATTGGCGCGTTTGATATCAGCAACCACCGTATTCTTGCTAACTTGGAGCACATGAGTTAAATGATAGGATGATACTGGCTCCTTTCTTATGAACAAATACAGGTAAAGGAATTGCAATCGATCTTCTTCTGTTAAAACAAGCTGCTGAGCCCTTTGAATCAGCTGCTTCTTTTGATAACACTCCACCACCTCCTCAGGAACACGAATGAGTTGTGCACCCTTATATAAAATCTGCGGCAGCTGCTCTGCCGAAAGCCAGTCATTCAGCTTTTCCAAATCATACGTCAGCTGCCTTTTAGATAAATGAGTGAGATCCATGAGCTGCTGCAATGTAATGTGCTGTGAACGGATAAGCTGCTCAAGCAGGATGGCTGGGCGCTTGTCTAGCATCATTGGATTCACCTCCTGATTTCATTCTATAGTAAAGCGCTTACATTTTGACTGGTGATTCGGTACAAAAGTTGTATAGGCCGCAGTACAAAATTGGGATAACGAATTCCAATACTGCAGAACATGGCCAATAAAATAAGCTGACTTCAAGCCAGCCACTGCTAACTGCTGTTATCTGCACGTTTACAACCAGCGGCTTTGCCTTCTATCAGCTTTATATGTTTCCATAAAAAATACCCTCCAAATTAACACTCTGTATCACTTGAAGGGTGTCTTTTTCATGCTAGAGTCTTTTAATCACTGCAGCTTTATTTAAATAGTTAACAGGACAAAATTCTCCTGCTAACAAAAAAATCCGCGTTTCCATTATGAAATGAAATTAGTTGTACTCATATGAATTAAAACTCTCAAAACTTCTTTTCTTTGTTAAAAGCATACAAGCTTGTGTATAAATAAATCCATAACAGTCGTCCGATATGATAAAAATTACGATGTATGCTGAAAGAGTATTTTTGCCATTGCAATTGAGTAGTCTGCAGCTTTATCTGCCCCAATTAAAGTGGTCATGGATGTCGTTCCTTCAAGAAGCAGTGTCAGTTGATTGGCTAAATCCAATGGATTGTTATCCCAATTATCTTGGGCAAGCTGCTGAAAATATTGCAATAATCTTATCTTATGTTCTCTAGCAATGTTTTCAATTTCGTTATCAATCCCTGTATAGTCCTCTATTGCTCTCAGAAACATATCTCCTTTATAGGAATGTTCCTTTAACCAGCGACAGTGCGCTTCTACAGCTAAAATAAAAGGAGAACTTGAACCTTTCTCTATATAAGAATCCAAATAAGACCAATAGCGTTCTTCCCTTCGCTTCAGGACTTCTTCAACCAATTTATTTTTAGAAGGAAAATGGTTATAAAGCGTCATTGTCGCGACATTTGCTTCTTTGATAATTTGCTTAAGACCTACTCCGCGGAATCCATGCTCATAAAATAAGCGTTCCGCTACTTGTAGTAACATATCTTTTTTGGTAGATCGACTCATATGCACAACTGCTCCTTTAATTAAATAGACCTAAACTACAAATTACAACCTACAGTAATTACAAGTCAAACAATTTTTTTCTGCCTCCGAAAAAATCTTACCCTTCCTTGTATTTCACTAAGCAGATACGTATAAGCACAGGTGATGATAGCGGATCCACAATTTATTTAATGTGTCAAAAAAGTATTTTATTATGGGGCATTAACAATGCTGAAACAGCTTAATTGGTTGATTGGATGCACATCTTATGTTAAAAATAGAAAGGTCGTTCTATATATCTCAAATGAGTTACGATTAATTTTATGATTAATAACAGCTGCTTTAGAAAAAGCAACAGCATCAACAATACCATTTCATCATCGATAAAACAGCTGTTATTGGTCATACGCATTTTTGGAAGGAGAATAAATTTATGAATAAAGTAGGTAAAGTTTTTTGGATATCTTTAATCCTTTGCGCTATTTTTGTTCTTTGGGGTGTAATCGCACCAGAGAACATGGATTATATTACTACTGAAGCACAATCCTTTTTGACCTCGAAATTTGGCTGGTTTTATATTCTATCAGTTGCTATCTTTCTAATCTTTTCCATCTATTTGATTTTTAGCCGCTATGGTTCTTTGCGATTGGGAAAAGAAGGAGATAAGCCAGAATTCAAACGTATTACATGGTTTGCCATGTTGTTCAGTGCCGGAATGGGTATAGGACTTGTTTTCTGGGGTACCGCAGAACCGCTGGCTCACTATGCTGCACCGCCAAATGCAGATCCAGAGAGTATCGAAGCGGCTAAGAATGCACTGCGTTATTCTGTATTCCACTGGGGATTACAAACTTGGGGCGTTTATACAGTCATTGGTTTAGCGATCGCTTATTTCAAGTTCCGAAAAGGAGCTCCCGGACTTATCAGTTCGACCTTCCAGCCATTGATTGGAGACAGGACAAATGGATGGATCGGAAAACTGATTGATATCATTGCTGTATTTGCAACTATCTTCGGTGTTGCGACATCTCTGGGATTGGGCGCTTCCCAAATTGCCGGAGGATTGTCGTTCATCAGTGATATAAAGAATAATTTCGGTACACAGTTCATCATTATCATCATTGTTACCATTCTATTTATGGCATCTGCTTGGTCCGGCCTTGGCAAAGGAATCAAATGGCTGAGTAACGCTAATATTGTGCTGGCAGTACTACTTCTCTTGCTAACTTTATTCCTTGGGCCAACACAGTTCATTCTTAACACGTTTATCTCGACAATGGGATCATACGCGCAGTCCCTGCCTTCACTAAGTTTCCAGACAGGCTCATTCAATGATGATTTCAATGGCTGGGTACAAAGCTGGACGATATTCTATTGGGCATGGTTTATTGCGTGGTCACCTTTCGTAGGTACTTTCATTGCGCGTGTATCAAAAGGACGGACTATCCGTGAATTTGTAATAGGTGTCTTGTTCATCCCGTCCATCTTCTGCGCGTTCTGGTTTGTAGTCTTTGGCGGTACTGGTCTGTTCCAAGAAATTCATGGAATCAATACAGGGCTTACTGATCTTGCACAGGAACAATCACTATTTGGTGTATTTGAAGGATTGCCGATGTCTACCTTGCTTTCAGTCGTTGCCTTGTTCCTGATTGGCACATTCTTCATCACATCTGCCGACTCTGCAACATTCGTACTGGGTATGCAAACCGCAGGGGGAAGTCTCAACCCATCAAATAAGATCAAATTGACTTGGGGAATCATCCAAGCGGCAATCGCTTCTGTATTGCTGGCCACCGGCGGACTTAACGCCTTACAGACAGCTTCCATTGTCGCCGCGTTTCCTTTCGCCTTTATCCTCCTGTTCATGGTCTGGTCGCTCATGAAGGCTATGAATGAGGATTGGAAGAAGGAAAAACAAAGTAAGCGATAAGACTTATATAATGAGGAACTTAAAATCCTCGATGCATAAAAAGGACCTCTGGGAAGGTGTCTCCACCTCCAGAGGTCCTTTTTTTACAAGTTTTTTCCATTCGAAGCGATTACTTGCCTATACCAATCAAACGAATCTTTCTTAGAGCGTTTCATTGAACCATTTCCTTCATTATCACGATCAACGTGAATCATGCCATAGCGCTTTTTCATTTCACCAGTTGTGAAGGAAACGATGTCGATGATGCCCCAAGGCGTGTAGCCTAGCAGGTCGACACCATCATAGTTGACGGCTTTCATGAGCTCCTCGATATGGGAGCGCAAGTAATTGATGCGCTGCGGGTCGTGGATGGATCCGTCTTCTTCCACGGTATCTATCGCACCGAAGCCGTTCTCAACGATGAACAATGGAATTTGATAACGATCGTAAAAGCGATTCAATGTGTAGCGCAAGCCTGTTGGGTCAATGGACCAACCCCAATCACTTGCTTTGATATACGGGTTTTCCACACTTTTAGCCAGACTGCCATTTGTGTTATTCGTATCCTGCTCCACTTCTTTATCACTTTTGACTGTCGTACTCATGTAATAACTGAACCCAAGGTAATCCACTGTACCATTTTGAAGAATCTCATCATCGCCTTCTTCAAAAACAATGTCATAGCCTTCCCGTTCAAATTCCTTCAGTACATAGTTCGGGTAGTAGCCACGAACATGTACATCAGGGAAGAAGTAGCGTTCACGCATCAGCTCTTCTGCCAGCATCACATCGCTTGGATTGGAGGAATACGGATAGATCGGTACATGGGATACCATGGCGCCTATTTGGAATTCAGGGTTGATTTCCTTTCCTCTGCTAACAGCTAATGCACTGGCAATAAGCTCGTGATGACCAGCCTGGTACATCACTTCACGTGCATTTTCACCCTCTTTGACAGTTACACCAGAGTTTGTCCAAAGGAACAATGGGTTTTCAGTATCCATCTTGTTATTGATTTCATTAAAGGTCATCCAGTATTTAACTTTGTCTTTGTAACGGTTGAAGCACACTTCTGCGAATCGGACAAAGTGGCGGACAACCTCTCTGCTGCGGAATCCGCCGAATTCACGCGCCAAATGTAATGGCATTTCGAAATGGGAAAGTGTGATAACTGGTTCAATGCCATGCATTAATAGTTCATCGAAAAGATCGTCATAGAACTTCAAACCAGCTTCGTTCGGCTCTGCTTCATCGCCTTTTGGGAAGATACGTGTCCAGCCGATGGATGTACGCAAGCATTTAAGACCCATCTCTGCAAATAACGCAACATCCTCTTTGTAGCGATTGTAGAAATCAATAGCTTCATGGTTTGGATAAAACTTATCCGGTTCTACCGTTTCAGTAAGTTCCCGGGGCACACCGTGTGCACCGGCTGTCAAAACATCAATAACGCTTGGTCCTTTGCCATCTTGATTCCAGCCACCCTCAAATTGGTGGGCGGCAAGTGCGCCGCCCCATAAGAAGTCCTTCGGTAATGTACTCATCTCTCTATCTCCTCCTATTTCACAACCGTCAGCAAGTCATTGCCTTGCGTTGTTGTCTCTGTTTCGTCAATGATGATTTCTTTATAATTAGCTGGATTGGTCACAATGATGGGCGTAATCGTCTGCACACCTGCAGCTTCAATCGCTCCTATGTCAAACTCACTCAATATATCTCCTTTTTTCACACTGTCTCCTTCTTTCACATGCAGTGTGAATGGTGAGCCATCAAGTTTAACTGTATCAAGTCCAACATGGATCAATACTTCCGCACCAGACTTGGAGCGTAATCCGATTGCGTGCTTTGTTGGTGCGAGCATTACAATCGATCCGTCAAATGGCGCATAAACTTTATTTTCACTCGGCTCAATCGCCAGCCCTTTCCCCATTGCACCCGAACTGAAAACTTCATCCGGTACTTCTTCCAATGCAAGCAATTTACCGCTTAACGGCGCATGAACCATTTCTTCATTATTTTCCGCTGCAGATGCTTCTGCTTTAGCATCGCCCGTACCTGCTGCAACGCTGCTGTCAGCTTGTTCTGCAGTATCTTCTCCGAACCCGAAAATCTGGATAAGAATGATTGGCAATACAATAGCGATAGCTACCCCAATCAAAATGCCCCATATACTCATTGGGTAGTCTGAGCTAATACCATTTACAATCGTTAATGGTCCTGGCAGTCCCGCATAAGCAAAATAGAATGGATTGAAGAAACTTGCGACAATTGCTCCAACTGCGCCAGAGATACAACCAATGATAAATGGTTTCTTAAATCGCAGTGTTACACCATAGATTGCTGGTTCCGTAATACCGAAAATACCGGTAATACCTGCCGAAGTACCAATTCTTTTCACTTCTTTACTTTTCGCTTTTAGGATAACGCCGATAACCGCACCAACTTGGGCGATAACTGCAATTGTTTGATAAGCTTGGAATGAATCGCGGCCGTATAGATCATAATTTGCAAGCGCAAGCGGTGTGATTCCCCAGTGTACGCCGAAGATTACGATAACCTGCCAGAAAGCTCCGATAATTGCTCCTGCAAGCCATGGAACATTTTCAGCTAAGAAATTGTATCCGTTTGCAATTCCGTTCGCACCCAATGTCGTAATGGGACCAATAACTATAAGCGTCAACGGAACAATAACTAAAATACTTAGCAAGGGAACTAAAATCGGACGAACAACCTCGTGTATGCGTTTGTTCAAGAAGCACTCCAAGTAGGAAAGGATCCATACCAGGAATAATGGCGGTAAAACTGATGATGTATAGGTTGTCTCTGTTAAAGGCAGCCCAAGGAAATTCATGCTGTTTCCATCTGCAATGCTGGCAGCCATTGTTGCCCAGTCAGGACTGACAAGTGCCGCAGTAGCCGCCACCGCGATATACATATTCGATTTGAAATGTCGGGACGCTGTTATGGCAATGAAAATCGGCAAGAAGGTAAATGGCGCCCATGAGATAAAGCTCAATACCTGATACGTGCTTGTCTCTGCAAAGCTCGGGAATGGCAAGTTGATTAAAATAAGTGCACCTTGCAGAATACCTGCAGCTGCCAAGATATAGATGAATGGTGCAAATACAGCAGACATCGTCGCAATGATACGGTTCAAAATCGAACCTTTTGGCTTATCATCGTCACTATCGGATGTATCTAAATTCACCAGTTTCGCAAACTCATCATATACATCACCGACATGCTGACCAATAACTACTTGGAACTGCCCGTTGTTCTCTACTACAGTAATAACACCCGGAAGACTATTAACCTCTTGTTTAGCCGAAGGCTTGGATCGTTTCAGCACTAAACGCAACCGTGTAGCACAGCGGGTAGCGTTTACAATATTCTCTTCCCCACCGACAGCCTCCAATATATCTCCAGCAAGTTTTGGATAATCCCTTACTTTTTCAGCCACTTGGAACACCTCTTTTTCGTTTAGTATACGCTTACATTATAATTATACCGGTATAATTTATCAAGTATAAACTAATAAAATTAATAGTGCACTATAAAAAAGTAGGGTTTTCGTTAAAGACTTAGTGTGCTAAAATCGCTCTATCTAAACAAATAAGGAATGTAGCTATGTTAAAATATCAGCAAATCGCCAATGAAATCCAACAGGATATCGAAACGAAGGATCTTCCGCAGGGTACTAAGCTACCCGTGCTGGAAACTTTGATGTCCCAATACAAAACAAGCAAAAGCACCGTCATCAAAGCACTCAGCCTGCTTGAACGAAAAGGGCTCGTCTATCAAGTACGCGGCAGCGGAATCTTTGTCCGGCGCCGCAGCCGCAAAGGCTACATCAGCTTCTCGAACCAGGGATTCAGTGACGAACTGAGCGGATTTGATATTTCAGCCAAAGTGCTGGAGCTTGATATCCGGAAACCATCAGCTGAAGTCGCCTTCAATCTGAAAATTGATCAGGAAGATGACGTCTATTACGTCAAACGGATTCGTTATATCAACGGTCAAACACTTTGTCTCGAAGAATCCTATTACAATAAAGCAATCGTCACTTATCTGAATAACGAAATTGCAACAGGGTCTATCTTTGACTATATCAGCAATGCCTTAGGCGCCAAGATCGGCTTCTCTGATTTGTATGTGCATATCCAGAAGCTGAATGAAGATGAGGCACAGCTTCTTGGACTTCTTGCAGGTGATCCAAAACTATTTGTGGAAACAATATTCTATTTGAACAATGGTCAGCCGTTCGACTTCTCACGTATATCGTACAATTACGAGCAGTCGCAGTTCTTCTTCCAGTCGACTGGGTATTCTTTGTAATGGAACAATTCAATTAAGAGTAGGTAAACGGGACAACATAACTCCACCAAAATCAAGAAGCAACCAAGTGCATAAGCTGCCTGGTTGCTTCTTTGTGTCTGAATCTTACGTTCATTCAAAGTATTATTTTTGTATTCTATATATTCTCAATGATAATTTACCAACTTCAAACTTCTGTTAACTATTAATTTAATTAAAAATTAGGACTTATTTAAGATTTTATTTTCTAACTCAATAAAGTCTGCATCAATGATTTCTGGCATT
Organism: Terribacillus saccharophilus; assembly: GCF_046592595.1. Taxonomy (GTDB): domain Bacteria; phylum Bacillota; class Bacilli; order Bacillales; family Amphibacillaceae; genus Terribacillus; species Terribacillus saccharophilus_C. Next base: position 130,374 of record NZ_JAWVPF010000004.1, read on the forward strand.
TCTTTCTTTATTTGATTAAAGTCATTTTTCAAGTCAGTCCCAGAATAAGTCATTGACTCATAGAAAACATCATTTAAGCGATTACCCATTTTTTTCATTGATGTATATGTAAGACCTCCAGAAACTACTCCCCCTAAAACAGGTACTACTTTCGCAAAACTCTTAGCAAATGAGTCCTTTGTCATTTTAACCCCTATCATAGCAGCGATTTTTTTAACTATTGGATAAATTAAAGTTTTAGTTAGTGCTTTTTGAGGCAACTTCTTAAGTATTTGCTGAGAAAGCTTGGAAGAAAAAACTTTTAATATAGACGCAGATCCGCCAACTCCAAACATTACGCCGAGAAAAAGTATAAGCTCTCCTTTTACTCGTTCCATATCGATTTGGTTATCTTGCCACATATCTTTGTAACCATACAAATATGCAAGTTCTTGAGCTAATCTTAACGCCACTCCAAAAAATTGAATTGTATCAGCAGGAATTGTTGCTGCCATAGCAACTCCCCCTGGAAGCCCCGCAGCAAAAGAAGCAGTTGATGTTTGTAAAGTGCGTTTCTCTACTATTGATTTTGCAATTCTTTTTAATTGACTTGAAGAAATATTAGCTTCTATAGGCCCTTTTTCTAGTACTAATTTTAATTGATCTGCACTAATTTGATCTGCAAGAGTTTTAGCAAGAAACTCATTTCTATTTACTTTTACACCTGGTAATTTTAAAGCATTTGAAATAATAAGTTCAACTGATGTACTTTCAGCCATATACTAACCTCCTATTTTCTAACAAAGTAATTATTATTTCTCAATTTTAACATATTTATTGTTCATTTTATCTTACGTTTTTCCTATGATATTTTTATTGAACATTTATATTTCTTTATTTTTAAGGAAAAAGTACTGTGTATTTACAGCGTAATTAAATAATTGGATTGCACAACAGTTTTCGGTCGGACAAGTATAGCAAGGTATAAACATCATTTATCTTGATTAAATAATTCTGGAACCAAAAATAAACAGCCAATCGCCGAGTTAATATCGTCAATTGGCTGTTTAATGCTTTTTAGTCTCTTTCTGAGTTAGTAGCTTCATTCATTTCTACAAAAATGGTTTTCTTAGTTAGATATTCGGTTTAACCATTTCCTCCGGCTTCACCATCTCATCAAACTGCTCCTCTGTCAGCAGCTCGAGTTTCATAGCGGCTTCTTTCAGTGTAAGTCCTTCTTTATGTGGAAGCTTAGCGATTTTCGCCGCGTTTTCGTAACCGATATGTGGATTCAATGCTGTTACCAGCATTAAGGAATTTGTTAGATTATCCTGTATCGTTTGCTCATTAGGCTCAATGCCTACTGCACAGTTATCATGGAAAGATACCATGCTGTCACTCAAAAGCTGAACAGACTGCAAAAAGTTATAGATGATCACTGGTTTGAATACGTTCAATTCGAAATTACCCTGACTTGCTGCAAATCCGATCGTCGCATCATTTCCCATGACTTGGATTGCTACCATAGTCAATGCTTCACATTGAGTCGGATTAACTTTCCCTGGCATGATAGAGCTGCCCGGCTCATTTGCAGGGATGATAATCTCGCCGATACCGCAGCGTGGGCCGCTTGCCAGCCAGCGTACATCATTGGCAATTTTCATTAAATCGGCAGCTAGTGCTTTTAATGCACCATGAGCGTATGTCATTTCGTCATGGCTTGTTAAAGCATGAAATTTGTTTGGTGAGCTAAAGAATTCCTGCTCTGTGAATTTGGTGATCTCTTCTGCTACAGTGTCACCAAACTGTGGATGGGCATTGATGCCTGTTCCTACAGCTGTGCCACCAATAGCTAAGGCGCGTAGTTTCTCTGTTGCTTCGGTAACCATTTCCTTTGAACGATCCAGCATATGCACCCAGCCGCTGATTTCTTGTCCGAGCGTTAACGGTGTAGCATCCTGCAGATGAGTACGGCCAATCTTCACGATGTTATGGAACGTTTCCGCTTTTTTATTCAGCGTATCACGCAGCTGTTCCACTGCCGGAAGCAGCTGTTCATAAACAGCTAGTACACCAGCAACGTGCATCGCCGTTGGGAATGTATCATTCGAGCTCTGACTGCGGTTCACATCATCATTCGGGTGCACTACTGTTTCTGAACCTTTTTCTTTCAATAATGCAGTAGCAAGATTTGCAACCACTTCATTCATGTTCATATTACTTTGCGTACCGCTTCCTGTCTGCCATACAACAAGAGGGAAATTATCATCGTACTTACCCGTCAGGATGTCATCACAGACCGCAACAATAGCGTCAGCTTTTTCTCTATCCAGGTTTCCAAGACGCTCATTAGCTATTGCCGTGCTGCGCTTCAATATAGCAAATGCCTTCACTACACGCTCTGGCATTCTTTCTGATCCTATTTTAAAATTCTCTTTACTTCGCTGTGTCTGTGCACCCCAGAATTTATCTGCTGGTACTTTTACTTCTCCAAAAGTATCTTTTTCAATTCTGTATTCCATGGTAATCCTCCTCAGATTTCTTATATCTTTTACCATATAAAAATCGTAACACTCTATCTCTATAATGTATAATGCATAACAAATATGTTTTTAATTACTCTATGTAATACATCATCGTTGGAGGCTTTCAGTATGGAATGGGAACAACTCGAATATTTTCAAACACTAGCACGCGAACAGCATGTCACAAGAGCTGCTCAGATTCTATCCATTACGCAGCCAGCTCTCTCCCGTTCGATTGCCCGATTGGAAAGCCAAATTGGTACACCGCTTTTTGATCGCCAAGGCAGAACGATCAAATTGAATAAATATGGTGAACTCTTATTAAAGCGAGTCGATCTCATCTTAAAGGAATTCCAGGAAGGAAAAGACGAAATCCAATCTTTGCTCGACCCGGACAAAGGAGAAATTTCACTTGGATTTCTGCACACGCTCGGCACAACAATCGTGCCCAATATTATTGCAGCATTTAAAGAGGAATATCCGCACGTCCGTTTTCATTTGAAGCAGAACCACTCAAATTGGCTGCTTGAAAACTTGCATTCCGGCGACCTGGATCTTTGTCTGCTTGCATCATTCCCCGGGGAATCTAAAATGGCATGGACGCCATTATGGCAAGAGGAGCTTTTCTTATTCTTTCCGAAAGATCATCCATTAGCCAAACGGGAATCTATCACTTTAGAAGAAATTGCAGACGAGCCCTTTATCCTCATGGAAGAAGGCTATGCATTACGCGTAACAATTGATTCAATCTTCGAACAGGTCGGTCTTGTCCCTAAGATTATGTTTGAAGGCGAAGAGGTGACGACGATTGCCGGTTTCGTCGGAGCTGGGATGGGCATTTCCATTCTTCCTGATGTGAAAAGCTTGGATCGAACGAAAATCGCTAGGGTTCGAATAAGCTCACCAAGGTGTGAGCGGACAATCGGTATCGCCAGTATGGAAGGGAAATTTTTATCCCCTATTGCGGAGAAGTTCAAGCAATATATTGTGGAGCATTTCCATCTAACAGATACATAAAAAAAGAAGCATGTGCAATTTCGCATGCTTCTTCTCTCAATCAATTATTGTAACCACACAAGTACTCCTTTAAAGTCATTTGACATACGGTTCGGATTTTCTTACAAAGCTTCCCCTTCAATACCGATAAAAAGATGTATATCACATCTATCCCCCATAAGTCGTTATTCAAATGAACTTGTATGGAACTTCTGAACAAACACCCTATTTTCGTATACTTCCTCCATCTCTCCTTTTGTAATATCAGAGACTATATTCCTCCAAAAAGCTCGAGCTGGTTGATTATTTTCAATTTGAGAGACATTCCAGTACCCGTCGAATGCTTTGAAAAGTTTTCTAGCAGCTGCTTTTCCAAATCCCATCCCTTGATAACCAGCTAATATGAAGAACTCAAGCACCGTATTTATCTTCCCATCACTTTCTATGAGTGCAAATCCGATGACTTCAGCTTCCAGACAGATAAAGTAAGCATGATGTGTTTCTCCCTCCCAGTACTGACTCAGGTCAAAGGGCTTATACATACAGTCGCTTTCAAGTTTAATCTTCGGGATGTATTTACTGAATTCGTAAATGTAGAATTGCATAAGGTTATGAAGCAGTGCTTCTTCGGACTTCTTTACTTTTCTTATATGTACCATGTCTAGTCTCCAATATTCTAATATACTTACAATTTAACTAATTATAACAAAGGAAGAGTATCCTTTCTCGAAATGGAAAAACTGCATCTTATTAAAGATGCAGTTTTAGATTTAAGCTGTTTTATTATTAACGTTGATCTTGATCTTCTCTCCAGCTTTTCTTCTTTCCTTGAACTCAGCAGCTGCAGTGAACAATACATCAGTAGACGAATTCAAAGCTGTTTCAGCCGAGTCTTGCACGACTCCGATGATGAAGCCTACGCCTACTACTTGCATTGCCACGTCAGCCGGGATACCGAACAGGCTGCTTGCGAGCGGAATCAAGAGTAAGGATCCCCCAGCCACGCCAGAAGCACCGCATGCACTAATAGCTGCTAAAACACTTAAAAGGATGGCGGACACGATATCGACTTCGATATTCATCGTGTGGACAGCTGCAAGCGTTAAGACAGAGATTGTAACTGCTGCACCCGCCATATTGATCGTTGCACCGAGCGGGATTGATACGGAGTAGCTATCTTTGTTCAAGCCAAGTTTTTCGCTAAGTTTCATATTCACTGGTATATTCGCTGCGGAACTCCGAGTAAAGAACGCTGTTACACCACTCTCTTTTAAGCAAGTAAGCACCAGCGGGTAAGGATTCTGTCTGACCAGCATGTAAACAATAATGGGATTTACAACCAGCGCTACGAAAACCATGCACCCTAGGAGTAACGCGAGCAACTGTCCGTAACTTGCTAGGGACGATAAACCATTTTCAGAAATGGATGTGAAAACAAGGCCTAAGATTCCGAGTGGCGCAAACTTGATCACCCATGTAACTACTTTTGAAACAGCATCAGATAAATTGGAGATGACAGATTTGGTTGTATCCGATGTATTGCGCAATGCCAATCCGAAGAGGATAGCCCAAGCAAGGATACCGATATAGTTCGCGTTTACGATTGCATTGACCGGATTATCTACGATATTCAGCAGCAAAGTCTGCAGTACTTCGGCAATACCTCCAGGAGCTGCCGCTGCATCCTCAGGACGATCTGCAAGTGATAGGCTGAGCGGAAAAATAAAGCTAGCTGCAACAGCCACTACTGCAGCAGCAAAAGTGCCGACAAGATAAAGCACTATGATTGATTTCATATTCGTCTGCTGTCCTTTTTTGTGCTGGGCAATTGCTGCCATGACCAAGAACAACACAAGTACAGGTGCAATCGCTTTTAATGCACCAACAAACAAAGTACCTAGAAGCGTGACAGGCTGTGCAGCATCCGGAATCGTAACTCCTAATATAATACCGACAATAAGACCAATAATAATTTGCTGCACTAAGCTTAACCGATTCCACAGTTTCAAAGCATTCCTCATGAAAATCCCCTCACTATCTTTTGCTGTACTAAGGGAGAAATAAGTATCGTCCACCCTAAAAGGACAACTGTCTTTTTAATAAAAACAATTATAGTGTTATTTTTGCGGGATTACAAGATTAATCGTTGAATTATCATTTATTTACAGTTTGGTTAGTTTCTTCCCTAATTATTTTTTTCATTTTTCGTACTGCCCATACACTTATTCCTGCTACAATAATCCGAGTTAATACCGGATGCTTCGCCGCTTTAACGAAGATGCTCCGCTTTCGTTTCCATCCGAGATTCGTTCCCCGTTCATGCATTCCGTAACCTGCATGGTACAGATTACTTTCCTCAGGAGAGTTTGATTTTCTTTTTTCATCATACTGTTTAGAAGGAGAAATACGCTCCCATAACTTATCTGTCAGCCTTGGAAAATTCGCCCCTAATAATTGAAACAGCTTTGCCTGGGAGCCGACATAAATATCCCGTTTTGGATGCGATGCTGCATATAGAATCGCTTCCGCTACCGCTTCTGGAGGATATATCATACCCTTATGGACTGGCTGATACTCAAGATAACTTCTGGCATGCTCATTATACGGTGTATCAATCATGCCCGGATGGATTAGCGTTATGGAAACCGGCGTACAATCTCTTTCCATCTCAATTCGCAAGCTCTCAGTCCACCCGTGGATGGCAAATTTTGAAGTCGCATATATAGACTGAATCAGCGTACCTCTATCACCAAAAATACTTCCAATATTGATCAGCGCTCCTGGAATGCTCCGCTCGCGATAATGCTGTACCGCTGCCCTCGATCCATAGACAACTCCCCAGAAATTTGTCGCAAAAAGGCGCTTCATATCCTGATAGCTGATATCCATCGCGTTACCGTATATCGCTACTCCTGCATTATTCACCCATGTGTCGAACCGGCCAAAAGATGTTAGCGCCGTTTCCGCAATCATGTTCACTTCCTCTTCCATACCAACGTCAGCTCGTACATAGACAGCTTTATGACCTGCTTGCCGTAATTCTTCTGTCAGCTCTTTCAGCGCTTCTTCGTTTCTTGCAGCAAGAACTACTTTCGCACCTTCTGCTGCTGCCATCCTGGCTGTTACTAGTCCGATGCCGCTGGATGCGCCTGTTATGACGATAACTTGATCCTTTAATTTCTTTAGTTTTGTTTTATAACCTTCAAAGTTTTCATGGCTCAAGTCCGTTCAGTCTCCTTTCGCTTTCTCTGCTCGTTAGTATGAAACTGATCCGCCATTACATGCATCACTTGGATAAACATTCATTCAAAGTTATCGGAAACTGAAACCAATACCTCCCTTTTCCGTATACTTGTATGTCGAGAAAACAGCTGGCTACTTTTAATTCATGGATGATGTGCACCAGACATACATTTCTAAAGGCTGCCGCTTTTCTCTACATAAAATAATGAAAAGGATGAATCGCTTTTGAGTAAATCAACGAAATGGATCACTGGTATCTCTGCTGTCGCCCTCATTGCAGGAATGACAGGATGCTCCAATACGACAAAAGCCAGTTCTCCTCCTAAAGACACAGACTGTAAGGAATGGGAACAGGAAGGCGATGCGTGGGAATGTGAGGACTCCGGTTCTTCCCACTACAATCATTACTTCTATAATGGAGCGTTTTATAACAGTAAGAGCAATCTGAACAGCGCCATCAAGAAGAGCACTTCGAGCACGAAGGCAAGCAAAGGATTCGGCAGCGGATCCAAATCATTTGGCGGATAATATGTATAAAGGGGAAAATTGAAATGGAATTATTTTTAAGCTTCTTATCTTATTTAGGGGCCGCAATTGTACTGTTAGCCATCGGTACTGCCCTTTTCGAAATCTCAACGAAAGCAAAGGAATTCAAGCTGATCACACAAGGAAACCAAACAGCAGCTTTGGTTCTTGGAGGAAAAGTAGTTGGTCTTGCATTAGTGCTAGGGTCATCCATCGCACATTCCATCAGTATGATGGATATGGTCATCTGGGGTGCTGTAGGGATCATCAGTCAAATTGGGCTGTATTATATTGCAGAGCTGGCTACTGTTCGTTTCAGCATCAACAAGGCAGTCGAGGATGACAATAAAGCGATTGGAATCTTGCTGTTCCTGCTATCACTTTCACTCGGCTGGATTATTGCACAATGTCTTACCTATTAAAAAAATCCCCTCTACAGGGGATTTTTCTTTATCCTTTTACATACAGCACATAACAGGACCGATCTTCATCAATCTCAGTAGACGTAACACTCATTTTATCAAAGGACGGTACTTCCACAGCGTCCTTCGTCAAATAACGCAGCACGTCCCAGTGCCTGTCTACTTTGATTGTATTCAAATATGTATTCGCTGCATTCCCTTCACTGCCAGGATACAGCACTTTTCTAAATTCTATTGGAATCCCATGAGCCGGATCATAAGTTCTCTCATCTTGCTGCCTCTGGTTCTCACCAAGGTCCTTTAAGGTAAGTTCTTCTTCCTTGCCGTTCATTTCATTGGCCAGTAATTCATATTGTCTGCCTTGCAAAATATGATAGGTGCATAATTGCCTTGCCAGCATTTCATCTTTTTCTATGGAAGGAACTGTATATTCCAAGAACGACTCATAAGTATGTAATCCGCGATCAATATAGTACGTTAATTTATTCATTTCCTGCCTCCTGCAATATTCCAGTATCTAGTATACTTAGTATAAAACAAATCATTTCTGAAAGGTGATTCTGTCGTGAAGACGTTCCAACAAAAACGAGAAAACTTCTACCATTCCATACCTGACTTTTGGGCTGATATGTATGGAGAAGAATATAGTTTGTATGATATACGTCCCATCACCGAAAAAGATGCAGATTCCAAAAGACTTTTTTCATTCCGCTGCGGGAAAATTCTATTCAAGACCGGCGAGCTATTAGCACGCGAAGACATAGATGATGAGAGCTTGCTTCAGCTTGGCTTTCCTAAGGAAACACTGCGCTTCATCCGCCTGCAAACGATGAAAAACAAAACCATCATTGGACGATTTGATTCCGTGAAAGTTGATGGAGAAGAAAAGCTATTGGAATTCAATAGTGACACACCTACATTTATCAAGGAACTCTTCCATGTTAATGGCTTGGTATGTAACGAATTCGGATATAATAACCCGAATCAAGACGAGGAGAAAAGACTCAAAGCCGTACTAAGAGACGCAATCATCGGGGAAGCACGCAAACTGAATACGACTGCCCCGAATATTGTATTCACCTCTCATAGCGACAATATAGAAGACAGGAATACAGTGCTTTACTTAAAAGAACTGGCAGATATCCCGTCAAGATATACACCATTAGACAAATTGACTATTCGCAAAGAAGATGGTCTATACGACGATCTCGATAATAAGATTGATATCCTCTACCGTCAAACCTTCCCTATCGAGAGTCTTATCGAAGACGAAGATCCCGATAGCGGCGAAAGAATCGGAGTCTTGCTGCTGGAGCTGGTGGAGAAAAATAAACTGCGGATCATCAATCCTCCAAGTGCATTCCTGCTCCAAAATAAAGCTGTCATGGCTATTGTCTGGGCACTACATGAGGAGGGTAATCCATTCTTCACAACCGACGAACATGAGTGGATCGAACAGCACTTCCTTCCTACCTACCTTGATCCCGCTCCATTCCTGGAATCAGGTTCCAGCTTTGTTAAGAAGCCAGCATTCGGGAGAGAAGGCGATACAGTCGAAATATACAGTAATAATGGAGAGAAAGTGATTGAGGACAAGCACAAAAGCTATACCGGCTATCTTCCGGTTTATCAGAAGTATGTGGATTTACCGAAAGTCACTGTTAATACTGTTAAAGGCGAGAAAGAACTGCATCTTATGACAGGTACTTTCCTGTTGAATGGTAAGCCAAGTGCCCTTGGATTTCGGGTAGGGAATCAAATTACGGATAACTTGTCTTATTTTTTGCCTTGTGGAATAGACAGGTGACCTAAAAATCAAAACGGACACTTAAAGTATATCTTTGTGTCCGTTTTAATCTTCTATTAATTTTGGTTCAGTTTCTGAATCAAATAATTGAATTGTCTTTAGCCAGTCTATTATTTCTTCTTTTGCACTTTCTATTTTTTCCTCACTGCATTCGTTCAATTGTTTCAATTGATCTCCTTTAACACACCTTATGCTGGAAAAAACGTGGATTTGACGACCTTTCCCTTCCTTCCATATCAAAGTAGCGAATTCCATGGATTTATCAAATTGATACTCTGCAACTTTCATTTGTTGACTTGCGTAATCAATAGGTATTTCTTCGAAGTTCAATTCAACTCCCATACGTGCGCTGATAGATTCCCTGCTATGCTCTTCATCTGCTAAGAAGCTATAATACTCTACCGTGTGTTCGACATAAATATCTTTTGGTTCATGAGGCGACATAGTAACAAACTCACTGCGATTATCCGGCCCTATATTATAGCTCCTTTCACCAATTATCATGTCTTCTGGGAAATCCATTGCATATGCCATAGTTTGAGATAGGAATGGAAAATGACCATTTCTAGTTGGTTCTACTGATGTCAAAAAATCTCTGGTAAATGAATCCTGAAATGCCGCTACCTCCGGGTATTTTTTTGCTTCGGGGGTAGAACCAGTATCTTCTTTATCGCTTGGAGAACAGCTTACAAGAACTAGTACGGTGAATGCTAAAACAGATAGTATTATCCCTCTCATCTTGATCACGCCTTTAAGAGATCTAGGTCTGACGCATAACAAAATAGTGCTGCTGCTCAATATTATCTATTCTGTCTTATCCTCATAAGTAACCGACAACCTCTGCTTCTTCATATCAGCGACTTGCATTGAATGAATTAACAGCTTTGCTGATCTTTGACATCACATCAGTATAAATAGACTCATCCCGTCCCTTGCGCGCGGTTGTCTCTTTCTTCATTGCATCGATGATTTTGCCTTTCTGGTCTTCACCGACAATGATATTGTTAACCAAGGCATAGAACGCATCATCGTCTGCTCTCATATTATCTACATGCGTACGCAATTGCTTTTTCTTATCATTATAATCTTGGTTCGGAATAAGCTGTTCCGTTACAGTGAATGTAAATTGAGGCATTCAAATCCTCCTCGATAGATCGAATAACTGAGATACGTTTTAATTAATATCAATTAACAGCAATTTACTTCTAAGTGTCTTTTGGTGTCTTTTGGTTTCTTTTGACTCTATATTCTGGAACTCATTCTATATACATAAATAATAATAAAAAGGAATGTCTAGCAAACCGTCATAGTCAAATGGTGAGCTATATCTTCTTACAATAGTCCCCACAATGGTGTAAACTTGCTGACACTCATCTAGTCTCTATCTCCAACTTTCTACTCTATATAAATTCTACCTAGAAATTAGTTGTATGCTATTTAGCCATTTTTTTATTTCTGCTTTTTTGTTTTCTATTTGCTCTTTACAAACATTTTCCTCCATATCCTTTGAACATCTAAGGCTTGAGAAGATTTGAATTTGTCCCTCTACACCATCTTTTGTAATCAATGATACTATCCCAGAAGAATTCTCGTATTTATATTCAGCTATCTCAAGTTTCTGATCGTAATTTGTGGACACTTCTTCAAAATTAATTTCGACACCCACTCGTCCTTCTATTTGATCTCTTCCATGTTGCGGATCACTTATAAAACTGTAATATTCAACACGATGGTCGATAAAGGGACCATTTGAATTTTGAGAGGAAAATATCACTACTTCACTACTTTTACCCGGATCAATACTGTAACTTTTATCATTAATCTTCATATCTTCAGGAAAATCCATTCTATAAGCACCAGTTTTGGATAAGAACGCATAATAACCCTCTTTTGTTGGTTCGGTAGACTCCAAAAATTCTCTCGTAAATTCATCTTGAAATGCTGTTACTTCTGGAAATTTATTAGCTTCATTTGTTGAGGAAGATTTCGAATCGTTGTTATTATTCATAGCACAGCCTCCTAGTACAAATATCGTCATTAATAAAGCAACAATATATTTAGCCTTCATAATTACTCACCTCTGTAGATGATTATATTGAATTATTACTATAGTCGTTTAAAAGTATACAAAAAACATCCATTAATTCCCAGTTATTTGGTGAGAAATTTAAAAAACAAAACTTTAGTCGCGCAAATGAAGCAGCAGCAAATAGCCCGAATAACTTAGTTATTAAGTTACTACATTGTGTCAATATGTCTTTTATTCTGTGTATTACTTGGAAAAATCTTTTTCACTTTCTGTAAGCCGTTACATTCATATAACACCTTAAAACGGACCATAACGGTGTATTTAAATGGATGATACAGCTTAATCCCTCTAATGCTGTTATACAGCAGCAAACACCAATTTATACAGTTTTTATAGAATTTACTGTATTTACTGTATGAGTTAACATAATATTTGTGCTTATAAAGAGAAGGGGGAAGATTTTTTGATTAAAAAAAGAATAATCGGTATTATATCAGTCTTGTCTTTTGTTTTTGTTTTAACAGGCTGCGGCAGCTCTGAGAGTAACAGTGAAGCTGCAGATTTAGGCGAAGAATTAGATTATACAATTACAGGTATTGAACCAGGAGCCGGTGCAATGGGGCTTGCTGAAGATACGGTAGAGGGTTATGAGAACTTAAATGACTGGGAACTTTTTGAGAGCTCAACTGCAGGAATGTTAACCGAGTTAGGTGAGGCTATTGATAATGAGGAGCCCATTGTGATAGTTGGATGGAATCCGCACTGGATGTTTGCTTCATATGATTTAAAATACTTAGAAGATCCAAAGGGTACTATGGGCAAAGAGGAAGGCATACATACAATAGTCCGAACAGGTTTAAAAGAAGATTTTCCTGAAGCTTATAAAGTACTTGATCATTTTAACTGGGATATAGAAGACATGGAAACTGTGATGAATGACGCTCAAGATATGGAATTTGCGGAAGCTGCAAAGAAATGGATTGACGCAAATGAAGATAAAGTGAAGGAATGGACGGAAGGCGTAGATAAGGTCCAAGGAAAAGAGTTAGAATTAGTCTCTACCCCTTGGGATTCAGAACGTGCTTCTGGTGAAGTTATAAAACAAGTATTAGAACAGCAAGGATTTGAGGTAACTGTCACTCCTGTTGATCCAGCTGTTTTGTTCCAATCAATTGCCCAAGGAGAAGGTGATGCTTCCGTTGCTCCTTGGTTACCAGTAACGCATGGACCATTCTTTAAACAGTATAAGGATGATATCATTGATTTAGGTGCAAATTTGACAGGTGCAAAAAATGGTATTGTTGTACCATCCTATATGGACATTGATTCAATTGAAGATTTACCAGCAAAATAACGAAAAAAAGGCAGATCACTCGCTCTATGTGATCTGCCTTTTTATTAGCTTAATTTAGAGTTAGTACAGCAACACATTCTACATGTACAGTATGCGGGAATAAATCTACCGGCTGAACTTCCATCAACGTATAACCGAATTCATTTAGTTCCTTAATATCGACTGCAAATGTTTCTGGATTACAGGATACATAAACGATTCGCTTTGGTTTAGATCGGCCGATCTTTCTCATTACTTTCCCACCTGCTCCAGACCGCGGCGGATCCAACAGCAGCAAGTCCGGCGTGCCAAATTTATCTAAGACCTGATCCATTCCAAATCTGGCATTATCGGCTAGAAAATAGGTATTGGAAATACCATTGTCTGCTGCATTTCGTTTTGCTGATTCAATGGAACTTTCCACGATCTCAATCCCAGCAAGTTTCTCAACTTTGCTGGCAAAAGGAAGTGAGAAGGTTCCTACTCCGCAAAACAGCTCCAGCATGGTTTCTGTTTTTTTCGGCTGTGCCATTTCCAGCGCAGTGTCAATCAGCTTCTGCGCCTGAACTGGATTGACCTGGAAAAAGGTATCAAACCAAAGACGATAACGATAGCCTCCGATTTCATCATAAATGAAATCACGTCCGGCCAATAGATGCATGTCCTCCGCTTGGATGCTATCGGCCCAGTCCGTATTCACAAACCATAATAGACTTTTAACCTTCGGATAATTTTGCTCGATTCGCTTCTTGAGCTGTTCAGCAGCTTGAATCAATTCTGCATCCGGTGCTTGTGTCGCAAACAATGCCAGCATAATCTCTCCTGTAACAAATGACTGCCTTACCATCAAATGACGAAGCAGACCCTCATGTGTATCTTTGTTGTACCCACTTAACGCATGGTCCTTCACCCAGCTCGCAACTTCCATTGCAACTGCCTTCATGTCTTCTTCCATGATCAAACATGTCTCAAGCGGAATGATCTTACGGAAATTCCCCTGTTCATGTAATCCCATGGAACCATCCAGCGCAAAGGCAAAATCCATTTTATTGCGATAATGCCAAGGATTATCCATACCAATCGTGTCCTTCACAAGCTTTGGATCAAAGCCTTGTCCTGTCAGAGCATCCTTCACATGTGCTGTTTTATGTTTTAGCTGCCCTTTATACTGCCAGTGCTGCCATGCGCATCCGCCACATAAATCAAAATGAGGACAAGGTGCAGCAACCCTTTCAGGATGTGCCTCCACGACTTCCTCCAAAGAGGCTATGGATCTTTTCGCATGCGGCCAAGCTACAGTAGCCCGCACTTTTTCTCCTGCTAATGTCTTCGGAACAGTCAGTTTCACTTTCCGCAGCTTGTCTTGTCCCTTATCCACCCATACAACTGCCTGGCCAGCCCCTTTATTATCTAGCTGGCTTATTTCTGTATCCATGATTTCTGGATCGATGATTACTCTCGTTGCTTTCTTCATGATGTTTCCTCCCTTCTTATGAGGAATCTATTAATCTATTCAACTAAATGAAAGGTAATTTCCTGAAATGATTCCTATACTTTTTTATCATGTTTTGCAGCAGGATGCCAGATAAAGTTTTTGCTCTAAATATATCTCCATACTCACAAATGGAAAAGGGACCTGATTCCATTCCAGGAATCGGGTCCCTTTTAAGCATTAAGGATATTCGATTGGTGTGCCAGGTCCTATCGGTAATCCAGTCCACATCCAAATCAAAAGCATCAACACCCAGCCAATGGTAAAGACAATGGAGTAAGGAAGCATAGTAGAAATCAATGTACCGATCCCAACCTTTTTATCGTACTTTTGTGCAAAGGCGATGACGATTGCGAAATATGGCATTAAAGGAGAGATAACATTAGTGGTTGAATCGGCTATTCTGTATACAAGTTGTGTGAATTCAGGAGAATAGCCCGAAAGCATCATCATCGGGATGAATACAGGTGCCATGATGGCCCATTTAGCAGAAGCACTGCCGATAAACAAGTTAATAAATCCTGATACTACGATGAAGGTAAGAATTAGCGGAATACCCGTAAAGCCTGTAGAGTCAATGAAAGCAGCACCTTTTACTGCTAGCACGGTTCCAAGATTGGACTCATTAAAGTAAGAAACAAATTGAGCTGCGGCAAAAGCTAATACAATGTACGACCCCATCGTCGCCATCGTTTCCGATAATTGATTGGCAACGTCTTTATCATTTCTGATTTCTTTTGTAATGAGCCCATATACAAGCCCTGGGATAAAAAATACGATCAAAATGACTGGGACAAGCGTATTCAAGAACGGTGCATTGATAATATTATCTTCACCCGCTCTTAAGGGTCCCCAAGAAGGAATAACGAGTAAAGCAATAGCGGCAATTGTTAGGAGAAAAGCAATAAGAGCACCCCATAAACCCTTCTTCTCTTTCGGTTTGAGGTAATTGACTTCTTCATTAACATTCCCTTTATATGTTCCAAGCCGTGGCTCTACAATCTTATCGGTTACCCATGTACCTAGAATGGTAAGGAGGAAAACGGAAGCAAACATAAAGTAGAAATTCATTGCATAATTGATGCCTTCAGCGTATTCTGGGCTGATGATTGCTGCGGCATCCTGTGTCATACCACCAAGCAGCGGATCAAGTGAAGTTAAAAGTAAATTGGCACTATAGCCACCGGATACCCCGGCAAAAGCTGCTGCAAGACCTGCCAGTGGATGACGCCCTAATCCTGCGAATAATACTGCACCTAATGGTGTCAATACAACATATCCAGCATCTGCTGCCATACTCGACATAACACCGCCAAAAACTAATGCTGCTGTCATCAGTGTACGCGGAACTGACGTTACAAGACCGCGAAGCGAGGCACTGATCAATCCCGACCGTTCTGCAATTCCGATTCCAAGCATCGTTACCAACACTGTCCCAAGCGGAGCAAAATTAGTAAAGTTTGTTACTGCACTTTCAAACAGATATAAAATCCCTTCCGAGTTCAGCAGGTTTTTGACAGCGATTGTTTCCCCTTCATTTACAGGGTCTTCTACACTGACTCCAATAACAGAGAAAATTGCCGATAACACAATCACTACTGCAGCAAAAATGAAAAATAACGTAACTGGATGAGGAAGCTTGTTGCCGACTCGTTCAATACCATTCAAAGACCGCATGATAAAGCCTTTTTTTTGCGACTGCTCCATCCCCTGCACCTCCTGTTTAACTTAGTTTGAAAATTCAAACAATCGTATAAAAATAACAACCTAAGTATAGACAAGAGTTATGGTGAATGAAATAGGCAAAAAATCCAGTTCTTGGTATTATGATTTTATATATAAAAGACCCAGTATAATGAAATAATATTTCACATATACCGGGTCGATATGAGGATCATCATGTAGTAAAAAAGGGACGGCAATTATATATTTCTATCCGATTTCTATTATTAATTTCTTCCGCCGCGGGAATTTGATTTAGCTTTTCCTCTTCTTTGTTCATCAGGACGTTTGCCTTCGCCATTCTTTTTCTCACGAGGTGCATAGGAATCTTTAACCATGGAATCTCCCTCCTCTTTTCATAAAATTGTTCAGAGTTAGGATTTCCGTAATTAGATGCGTTATGCAAAACGCTGTAACAAGTAATTTAAAAAGAAGAGCAGGAAATGAACTAAGCGTTAAACTTGGGAAATAGTTGTACTATGTGTATTGCAGGATTTTTAATTAAAAAGACATTGATATTCAATCCAAGAGTTATTCACTAAAAAGTGACTAGGAGGAGAATTATAAAATGGTTAAAGTTAAACCATCTGTTCTAGTTTTGGGAACTTTCCATATGGGAGAGCGTGGCGACCGAGATATTTATAAGCAAGATACAAGAGATATGAAAGCTAAAAAACAGCAGGACGAAATTGAAGAAGTCGTTGAATGTATCAAGCTATTCAATCCAACCAAAATCGCAGTTGAATTTGAATCAATCAGAGCAGATCTTCTTGATAGCCAGTATAACGATTACGCAAAACAAGGGATAGAAGATGCATTAGAAAGTGACGAGATACATCAAATCGGTTTTCGACTTGCTAAAGAACTCGGTCATGACAAACTATTTCCAGTGGATTGGAATCGTCCTGTGGGAGGTGTTCCTTTAGGGTATGTTTATGATTTTTTAAAGGATATCGACCAAGAGTTGTATGATCAAGTGGTTGAAGAAGGTGAAAGGAATAATGAAAATATACAATTCTTACTGGATACAAAAACAATTAGAGAAGTTTTGGTTTATTTGAATGATCCCCGTAATACAAAAAAGCAACAAGAAACGTATATGAAATTTGCATTAGCTGCCTATGAGGATTTTTATGTTGGCATTGACTGGCTTACAAATTATTGGTATCGCCGTAACCTCATTATATTCACAAATATAATGAGACATGTCCAAAAGCCCGATGAACGAATTCTGGTGATTTATGGGGCAGGACATAAATATCTTCTTGATAATTTTTTTAATGAAAGTGCCATGTTCCATGTTCATGCAGTTTCAGATTATTTATAATTAAAAGTTCCCTAATGATGTGCATAAACGGTCAAACGAGAAATCTTCGAATTTGTACCGTTTTCTGTTCTATGTTATAACCTAAAATAGTGTTTTGCTAAATGATTAGACGGTATGCATCGTTTATACCACCAATCCAGCTAAATTTAATGATGGATAGCATATCCATATATAAACGTTAGGAAGTGTCATTCACCTTGGTGCAACAGGATTTCACAGAAGGCCGGATAATGAAGCAGCTCTTCACTTTTGCCGGACCTATTATGCTTACGAACTTATTACAGGTTTCGTATCAATTCATCGACAGTCTTTGGGTCGGAAATCTTCTGGGCGCGAATGCGCTTGGTGCAGTTACCGTATCCTCCACTGTTTTGTTAACAGTACTTGCATTCATAATCGGAATCAACAATACCACCTTGACGGTTTTGTCCCAGCAGAGAGGACGAGGAGACGCAAAAGGATTAAAAGACTATCTAAACGCCTTCGTTGTCGTACTCGGATTATTATCCATCTTTGTTGGTATTATCGGTTTGCTTTTCTCCCGACAGATTGTAATCATGCTGCATACACCTGCAGAAATGGTGGATGAAGCCAAGGCCTATTTGCAAATTAACTTTATAGGTATCCTATTTTTAATGGGATACAACTTTATCGGCACTGTCCTAAGAGCTTTGGGAGATAGTAAAACTCCGCTAAAATTTGTTTTCATTGCTGTCATTTTGAACACTGTACTCGTTCCATTATTCATATCAGTCTTTGGCTGGGGTATCCAAGGTGCAGCATATGCTACCGTATTATCCCAAGCAGTCGCTTTCCTTTTGGGTTTGGGATACATACTCCGCAATGGACTTGCTCCGCTGTCTATCCCCTACTTACCAAAGAAGGAACAAGTATTGCTTATTTTAAAGCTCGGCATCCCATCCGGACTGCAAATGATGGTTATCTATGCTGGTGTGACGGCCATTATGAGTGTCGTCAATTCATTCGGGGGATCGGTTGTCGCCGGATTTGGAGCTTCGCAAAGAATTGACAGCCTGATCACCCTGCCTGCCATGGCATTAGGAACAGCCGTTAACAGTATGGCTGGACAGAATATCGGAATCAGCCGCTGGGATCGGGTTAAAGAAATCGCCAAGTACGGAGCATTGTACAATTTAGCCATTATGCTCGTGATTGCGATTCTGGTTTTCTTACTAGCAAAACCTTTAACCAGTTTGTTTATTAAAGAAGAATCAGCTGTCTCATTCGGCACTGATTACTTAAAAATCATTGCTTTCTTCTATCCCTTTATCGGGCTTAATTTTATTCTGAATGGGATTGTTCGCAGCTCAGGTGCTATGTACCAAGTACTGATTTTGAACATCTTATCCTTCTGGCTGCTCCGCTATCCGCTGACATATATTTGCTCCTCCCTCATCGGAGAAAATGGGATTGCGCTAGGAATGGGAATTAGTTTTATTCTCAGCAGTATCTTTTCTTTTAGTTATTATAAGTGGGGGAAATGGGATAAGAAAGAATTGTTTGCAGAGGAAAAGCAATAACCGTTCACTTAAAATTATGTGATTTGGTACAATAAAAGAAAACCAATGTTATGAGGTGATTAGATTGAACCTTCTCACCACGTCTATAGCCATCATACTCAGCCTGTAATTGTCTGTATTTTCTTTGGGAGACATTTACGGGCTGAGCCTTATCCCAAGGAGTTGGTGGCAAGTGAAACCATATAGACAAAATAGAAGCCGTGCATATTACCGGCATCATCGAAGAAGAGTCATTCAGCGTAAAATGAAGATTGCAGAACTTTTCGGTTGGCACGTACCCCATACTGGCTATTACGCAAAAGGAAAGGTACATTGCTCATGCTGGATGTGTACCCAAAAGACGAATAGAGATGGACTTCCTCATTCGCAATTCTTACAATTAGACCGTTTGAACCGTCAATTATGCAACTACTTAGATGACCAAGCAATCTAAACTATTACAGAGCAGGATGAAGATCTTTCTCCTGCTCTTTTGTATTGCTTAGTAAGACAAAATATAATTCCTTTTAATTGAGATTCAAAAAGTATATAATGCAACAAAAAGCACAAATACAGAAACAGTAAAACACGTAAGAGCATCTGCCTGTCGCTTTGCCTTAAACTCAGAAATTCCCATGACAATCATCATTAAACTCAAGAAGAACAACATAAATGGAGATAACCCATGATTACCTGTAACCAAACTATAAACTGCTATCGTTACTACTATAAAAGCTAAAGCAATTCGTAATATCTTTAACAAATAAACAGCCCCTAACATGATCTGCGTATCAATTGAACCCTTTATCGGGCTCACTAATTTTCATATTTACAGTTTCCTTATCTTCTCATCAGACTTAATAATGATATTTATAACTGATGCACTACCTCCTTCTACGTGATTCTCCATATTAGAAACATCAATATCCGTCTTAATTTTCACCACTTTCTTCTCTCTTCCACCTAATTCAACTTCATAAGGAGCCTTATTATTCATGAGTGAAACCATTGGAACATCATCTTCAGAATAGTAATCTTCATGAAATTCAAGAGTAAGTTGAACTTCATCGCTACTGTAATTTTCAAAAGAAAAATTGCATTCTCCACTCAATGTAGATTCATCAACCATTTCAAATTCACAATTACTATTCTCCACATTGTAATAAACAGCATCAATTCCTGCTGCAAAAGTCTTTTGATAAGTACTGACTATCAATTGAGGCAAAACGATGACTAGGATAACTGCAACCAAGACTGCACGCTTATGAAATTTCTTCAACGATCTGATAAGGAAAGACAAACTCGCAATGAATAAAATCAATGAAAATACACCAATGAAGTTCAAACCATTTACAGTACGAATTGGAAAATTAAATACTGATAAAATGGTCTCTCCATAAGGGCTTGTATGTGGAAAAGGAAAACTAATCACTGTAGATATAACAAAAAGAAGTAGCGCAATCCATAACATCTTTTTACTTTTTATCAACTGTGCACCTCCACATCATTTAAAATGTACTTGCTATGCTTACGAAAACAAAACAGTTTTAGATTCAATCGAAAGACACTAGCTGTGATATACAAAATCATTAAGATTAAAGGGACAAGTTTAGCTGCATTAACTTTAGTGGTATAATTTGTAAAAGATTGAAAACACAAGGTACATTAAACTTCAATCAACCTTTATCCTGTTCGATAATAGGAAGCTAGAAAAAGGAAAAAAGAAGAGATTATATCTTGATTAATGAGGATTTGATAGAGATCATCTCTCCTAAATCAAGTGATAAGTGATAACTCAATAAAGGAGAAGTAATAGAAATGTCTGCTATAGACTGGTTTATCTTGGGAGTTATCTTAGTAGGAATCCTAATATGGATAATCTCTGGAAGAGTATTTTATATGCTTATTTATTTTGCGTTGTTTTCATTAGGTTCGTTTATTTACAGATTAAGCAATGACCATTCCTTTAGTGATGCATTAAGTTCGCTTGGTTTAGTGGATATTTTCGTTCTTGTTATTGCTTTGGTGTTGCTGATTGACAAATTGAAGGATAATAAAAACTGAGCAGCCATAGACTAATTTAGCTAGTGGTGCTAATTCCAAATAGATCTTCTAAACGTAACCTACTCACACCATTAAGTTGAATTTTCCAGCATATATGTAACAAGGTCAAGCTTTCAAAGGACGTGAATGCTTTGAGATTCCTTAATACATTTATTTCTATCGTATCCCTAATAGTAACCATAGCAGCGCTTCTAACGCTTTATACATATGCTACTTTCGTATCACAAGGTGCAGTATACGCCACTTCCTTGATGAATTCCCTTATTATTTTTTGTATATTCAATCCTATTATCGGACTGATTTTTTCGTTTTTTATCAACAAGAAAATTGTTAAACTAACACTCATAATTATTAATTCAATCGTTGCTGTAGTTGTAATACCAAGTATGGTAATAATAGCTGCATTTAGATTTGGTTTTGCATCCTTTGTTTAGGTTATATAAAAAATGACTGGTACAATTCGGTTCGAAACCGACTTTATACCAGCCATTTATCAATTTCTGCCTAAAACACTTCTACTGCTCTGCAGCCTCATCAAGATACTTTCTTTCAAATTCATCGAGCAATGCACGCACTTCGTCTGTTGACTTTGTGTTCATGCATTGGTTTCTTAATTCACTTGCTCCTCGGAAACCGCGAAGGTAAATCTTGAAAAAGCGAGGAAGAGGCTTGTACGCACGTGCTTCTGTTTTAGAATATTCATCATGAAGATCCAGATGCAGTCTCAAAAGATCAAGCAATTCCTTGCTGCTGTGATCTTTCGGTTCCTTTTCAAAGGCAAACGGATTAGTAAAAATACCGCGCCCAATCATGATCCCATCCACGCCGTATTGTTCAGCAAGTTTCAGGCCTGTTTCACGGTCAGGGATATCGCCATTGATCGTTAGAAGAGTATCTGGTGCTATCTCGTCACGAAGTTTCTTTATTTCCGGAATCAGTTCCCAATGCGCATCTACTTTGCTCATTTCCGCTCTAGTGCGCAAATGGATGGAAATATTGGCAATATCTTGTTCCAATACATGTGTCAGCCAATCACGCCATTCGTCTATATCCGTATAACCAAGTCTTGTTTTCACGCTTACTGGCAAACCGCCTGCTTTTGCAGCTTGAATCAGTTCTGCTGCAACTTCTGGACGACAAATCAGGCCGCTTCCCTTTCCATTTCCCGCAACATTCGGTACAGGACAGCCCATATTGATATCCAGGCCCTTAAATCCCATCTCTGCCATACCAATACTCATTTGACGAAAGTTCTCTGGCTTATCTCCCCATATGTGAGCCACCATTGGCTGTTCATCTTCCGTGAAAGTCAAACGACCGCGAACACTATCCTTTCCATCTGGATGGCAGTAGCTTTCTGAGTTCGTGAACTCTGTAAAGAACACATCAGGTCTTCCAGCTTTACTCACTACATGACGGAACACAACATCGGTCACATCTTCCATTGGTGCTAAAACAAAAAATGGTCGTGGTAAATCACGCCAGAAATTATCTTTCATATATAAAATCCTCTCATTAAAGTTACAAAATCAAATATTATTAAAAGAGTAAATGCCTCTGTTTCTTTTAGCTTATAACATGCTTAAGCAGTAGAAATAAAATACATTAAAAATACAACATTTTATTTTACTATTAACGAGTAAAAAGTGCAAAGAAAACTGAATAATAGTTAGGTATACATAAAAAACCTGAAATTCGGTGAGATGATCATATCACCGAATTCCAGGTCCCTATATCAAATATATATGTACATTTTAAACCTTCAATTTAATGTCTCTACAAACCGTTCGGTAATCTGCTGTGGTCTGGTAATCGCACCACCGACCACAACGGAATGGGCACCAAGTTGCAAACAGCGTTTTGCCATTTCAGGAGTTATGACATTGCCTTCAGCAATGACAGGCACACTAACATTCACAATTACTTCTTTTAAAAACTCAAAATCGTTATCATATAGCTTCTTATTCTTTGTTTCCTCCGTATAGCCGTACAATGTAGTCGACACACAATCAAATCCAAGCTGATCAGCTTGTATAGCATCTTCTAAAGTGGCAATATCCGCCATCAATTGTATCGATGCATCCTTTTCTCGAACATAACGTACTAATTCCCCTAATTCAGTGTTTTCAGGTCTGCTTCTATCTGTAGCATCCATAGCAATCATTTCACACCCACTCTTAAGCAGCTCATCGATTTCTTGATATGTAGGAGTAATGTATACGGAGGAACCCTTATAATCACGCTTAACAATTCCAACAACTGGAATGTCCACTTCTTTTTTTATTTCTATAATATCCTCTTTAGAATTTGCCCGTATACCTTTTGCGCCGCCTTGCATAGCGGCTAATGCCATTTTGGACATGATGAATGAACTATGTAGGGGTTCTTCTGGTAAAGCCTGACAGGATACGATTAGATTATTTTTGACTTTGTTCAGCAATTTTCTTACCTCCCAAATGAAAAGATGCGAACACCTAAAGATTTGGATTCCATTAGCGAATCCCAAATCTTATTTGAGGTGAGTATTGAACTTAGGCATCCACTAAGAAGCCGCCTTTGCAGACTTTTCCTTTTATTCCCTTTCTCTGAAACAAGCAATGAAGGAACATACTAAGATGAATAATTCTCCAAGAATTGTAAATACCTCCACAGCCCATTCACCGTCCCAAACCCAACTGGACTTGTTAATGAAGAAAAATAAAAGTGCTACCAACAAGAATAAATTGCTCTTCCAAAAAAATGAAAAACCTCTCTTTATTGAAAAGAACTTTTCTTTTTTAATTTTACTCGACTTGTTTTTGTCTTTTTTAGAAGGCCCAGTTTCTACTTTTTCTAGAAATTCTATAAATGATTGTTGCGCAGTTTCAACATATAGACGAACCGGCATACTGATTATCAAGTATTTACTATTTTCCTCTTCATCAAGTTCAATATTCCAGATATATTTTCCACCGGGAACGATTATCATCCCTGTCTCCAATTCCCATTTGCTGTGATTGCTTTTTCTTTTACTAAATAAGGTTCTACTAGCTTGTTGGTTATTTTTTTTAAAGTCTTTTAGGAATAAAGGGATTTTAGGGTCAAAATCTCCTTTCTCTGCTATTTGATCTAATAAGGCAGGATCCATATGATGAATCTCTTCAAACTGGTCATCCTGCATCTCTAATATTATTTTTATTGGGTCTACCTTTAATGTTGTATCAAGATTATAGAAATTACCAATTATTTCACTTAATTTAGAGGTTCTTACCTGTAAAAATGTATGTACTTTGGATTGAACCCATTCCACAATGACCGTCGAACTTTTTGATGGATACACCAACATCAGTTTATCTAAATTCTCGAAACGCCCAACTTTATTTGCTTGTTTTGATTTAATAACAATTTGTTCTAATAAGCTTAATTGTTGATCTTCATATTTTGCATTTTCAAGAATCGTTTGAGGATTTTTAATAATCTCATCTATTTCCTTCCTTGAGATCATGTACTCTTTCCCAATATCTCTTACTTTTTTAGCAGATAATGATTGAGCAATAATTGCCACAAGCACTTCTGTCGTAATGCTCACTTTTTTATTTTCTATCATATCTATTTTCCTCCAACAAGCTTACTAGATTATGACATTATATTATGTATTTTAAATCATAACGATACACTGTTTTGAATAGATCAGTTATTAAAAATAAAACCCAATATAGCCCACATTAAAATATGAAATATAAAGAACAGTAGAGCAGCTAGTTTATTTAATATAAAGGGGAGTCTTCTAAGTACAGTCTGTATATAATAATTGAAACCTGATGTCAGGATTGCTATATATTTGAATAAGTAGTCTAATATACTTTCTGGTTTTTCATAAACATTTGCTTCATAGAGGGCAATGACTATTCGTTGTAGAAAAATCGAAAAGAATGCAAAAATAGCATTGGTCGTAATCATTACAGCAATATAAGAACTTGGTATAGGAATATTAATTCCTAGTAAAGGCAAAGATAGCAAATTCAATAAGATTATACCCAGCGCTAGTCCAATAATTTTCTGCATATGTTATTCGTGACCTTTCCTTCCTGATATTTGATGTTAATTACTTATTTTATCTTCAAAAAATAGTGAAATCTCTTCACTTAGCTTCTTGCTGTATATTTTACTATCATAAGGAACTACTAACACTTCTTTTTCTTGAATTCTCTCATAATCAAGATGCCAAACCAAGTCTTTACTCGGTAATAAGAATATAACTTGTCTAATTTCAAAAAAGTCTTCTATCTTTTTATTGAGCTGGACTATAGACGTTACATGTCATATCAAAACTTCGCATGACCGACTTGATAGATTCGATAATGCGATGACAGAAGAAGAAAAAAGCCAGCGGGAAAACGACAACAAATATTTCTACACAAAAAAGACTTTGCCTCTTTTTAGAACGCAAAGTCTTTTTCTACTGTGTGATCCTCATAGGTCACCGATAGACGCTGTACCTTCATTTCTTCCACTTGCTCGTTAAAGGAGTTGACAGCTTTATTTATCTTTTCGAACACATCTTTAAAAAGTTCCTCGCTGTGATCCTTGCGCTGATTCATCTCTTTTTTCATTGCTTCGATAATTTTACCTTTTTGATCTTCTCCAACGATGATATTGTTGACTAATGCATAAAACTCATCATCGTTACCTTGGATGTCTTCCACAAGGTTTCGCAACGTCTGCTTTTTATACGTATAATCTTCATTCGGAATCAACTGTTCTGAGACAGTGAATGTGAACTGCGGCATTTATATCCTCCTCGATAAATCGAATAACTGCGACAGTTGTTCTTCTTCTTCAAACAAGTCCTCGATGGATTTACGGTAATTCTCGATATAAACATATCCCGTTTCTACCGTTTTAGTAAGCTCTGCCAGCTGTTCTTCAAAATCATTATGCTTAAGAGGCGGGAATATCTCATGTACAGATATCTTCTTCATCTCTTTCGAAAACGTTGGATAATAGCCATGCTTACTCAGCAGAAATTTGTAAGTACCCGGACTGCCTTCCATTTGATCAATTTCGTCCCGTACTTTTCGTTCTTCATCTTTATAGGACGCATCCAATTCATCATGAATGGCCTGTTCCAGTTCACTGATCTTTGATGCTTTTGCTTCTAAGATGGGGATAGACTGCTGATACATGCGGAGTGCCGCGGAGATATTAACTTTGATAAGATCACCATCACTTTTTGTTGCAGTGAACACCATATCGGTACCTAAGTAGCCTTTCTTGCCGTCTGACATGACAGAAAGCAATTCGGAGATGCTGTGGCTCTCTGTAATGGCACTCAGATTGTCCAGAATACCGCTTTCTTTTATTCGATCAACACTCTCCATGATAGCTTTTACATGATCAAGATAAATTCTTAATCCCGCCCCTATGTCTCCGCCGAATACAGCGTTAGGGTTTCCTGAATCACGGATATTTACATTTCTCCCGATAGCCTCGTTTATTTTTTGCAGTTCTTGTTCAATTATGGCTATCTCCTCAATCATGACATCTTTCTGCTCTTTCGTGATATATGCTGCTTCATATAAGCTGCCGAAGATTTCCTCCGAATTTTCTGTTATGGGCGTTAACTTATCCAAAAGGGTGGGGACCTTTTCTTCTAGGGATCTAATCATAGTATCTATTTCAGATGAATGAGTGAAATAAAAGCCTACCCCACTCCAGAAACCGTCGATACCCTCGAATTGCTTTAAGTCCACTCCTATTAATGCTTCAACCCCACCGTACGTCCCCCCCCTCTCAGACCCCACAGCAAAATCAATTGCCAGACCCTGAAAATTCTTTACTACATCATCGGGGATACCTTCCATCAATTCACGAAGACCTGGTGTATCAGGATTGGTATCTACCATCGTCACATTGCCTAAGGTAAAGAAGCCGCGAACCGCGCTTGCTGCGTAGAGCGGATCGTCTTTTGAGATGATTTGGTGGATGTTTTCTTCTTTATCTTGATAGTATTGCATTGCAAAATCATTTAATCTCTGAGGTTTTATATCGTAAATCTCTTGGTTATTCCTAATATTGAACTCGCTTCGAACTGCGTAGTTAAATTTACTATCAACTTGAAATAATTCATAATAATTCGGCTGTGCTCCATTTATACTAAATACTTCATCAAATGTATCAAAAGCTAAATAAGATACAGTATTATTATTATGACCTAAGGAATGTGATAAGCCATATGTTTTAATATCATTAACTTGAAAATGTTCTTTCGCTTCAATCACAAATTCGTTTGCTGCCTCAGCTTGTTCTGCTGTTTGACCTGCCAGCATAGATTTAAGATTATATAACCAATCATCTCCACCTTGAGTTCCTTGAGATATCACGTACAGCTCTTCTTGACCGTCATTACTTATTTTAATAGCTGTGCCATCATAGTAAGATCTATCTATAGATTCACTTTTGGCGTCTGAAGAATGAAAGATATCTATTTTTCCTTCAAATAGTTGGCCTGTTTCTTCGAGATACATCTGCCGTATCTTATTTTCCAACTCCTCCGGTCCCAAGTCTCCATACTCTATATCAATTAATCTGGCTTTAATTTCAGGAGATTCTAAAAAATGCATACCCAATACAATCACTCACTTTCTTCAATTGTAGAAAATTGTATTGATTTAATCATATCCATAATTGATTCTCGCTGGGTGTCTTTTGCTTTCAAACATTGATTCTCATTTAAGTCTTCTCTGCAATCAATGTCACTAAATATTGTAATACCTTCATTATTTTCGTTCCATATAAGAGCAGCTATAACGCTAAAAGGACCACTCTCATATTCTGCAACTTCTAGGTGTTGTTTTTTGAAATCTGTATTAATTTCTTCAAACTCTAATTTTTGACCAGAACTGTTTCTCATTCGTTCTCTACTGTTTTCAGGGTCGGACATATAATTAATATAATCTATTCTATGATTCACAAAAGCTTCTTTTTGCTCATCAGTTTGAGACATTGATATAAACTCACTATTATTTTCCGGACCCACATTGTAACTTCTTTTATCAATAGTAAAATCCTCTGGGAAAGACATCGTAAAACTTTCCGTCCCCGATTTAAAAGGATAATATCCGCTTTTAAGAGGATCAACAGATTGTAAAAACTCACTCGTAAATTCATCTTGAAATGCCGGCACATCTGGCAGTTCATTCGCATTCATCTCAGATGGAGACACCGAATTATTTTCGTTACTCATACCGCATCCTCCTACAATTAATGTCATAAAGATTAGTACGATGACCGTTTTCAGTCTCATCGAGCCTTACCTCCAATAGTGGATAGCTATAGTCCCTCAAAGTATACAAAAATGAGTTATTAAATCCTAGTTGTTTAGCTTAATTTTCCAAAAACGCTTCTTTAGGCGCAGGTATAAAATGCCCGCCATATTTTTACAATAAATACAGAAGCCGATCTATTTTAAAAATCTTACAAATCTCCCTTCTGCATAATTTAACAGCAGCGCAGGATTTACCGAACATTTCAAGTTTCACATAAACACAATTGATTTCAGCATTACGATTGCTTTTTGTTTTTGCTCTTCTTTTGATTGTAAGCATAGATCCTCTTCTACGTTTTCTTTGCAGTTAACCGTTGTATGGACTACAATCATCCTTCCATCATCTGACCAAATAATCGGCGCTAATACTAGAAGCGCTTCGTTCTCATACTCCGCTATCTCCAAATGCTGGTTTTCGTGAGAAGATTCAATTTCCTTAAATTCCAGCACCCTATCTGAACTCTTCATCATCTGTTCCTTGCTGTGCTCTACGCTTAAATAAAAATTGTAATAATTAATTCGCATATTAATAAATGCTGTTCTGTCTTTAATCGATTCACTAGGATATTGAATTACAATAGTCTCACTTCTATTTTTAGGAGCAATATTGTAACTTCTTTCTCCAATAATCATGTCACTTGGAAAATCCATTTCATAAGCTCCTGTTCCAGAAACAAATGGGAAATACCCTTCGTGTGTTTGCTCGGTAGATTCTATGAAATCACGCGTAAACTCATCTTGAAATGCTGGTACATCTGGCAGTTCACTTGCATTTATCTCGGATGGAGCTACCGATTTGTTTTCTTTACCCATATCGCACCCTCCGATAATCAATGTCATTAAGATTAGTACGATGATCGCTTTCAACCTCATCCAACCTTACCTCGATTAATGGATTGATGCTACAGTTTATAAAATGTATACAAAAACGGATTGACCAATCCCACCCATTTAGTTTTATTTTCCAAATATACTTCTTTAGACATTTAGACAAAATACCCAGCGGATAAATCTTAAATTATTCATCACAGTAACTTTTATTCCATTCCATTATATTATTAACTAGCTAGATTATTATTATTGTATAAAGTTAATAGTGCAAGCTATTCACTCTCTTCTATTTAACTGAATTGATTTGAGCATTTCCATAGCCTTGTTCTTTTGTTCTTCTTTAGACACTCGACAAACTTCTTCTACGTCTTCCATGCAATTAATCTTTGTATGAACCTGCACTATTTTTCCATTAGAGGACCATATTAAGGCATAGATAACTGAAAGAGAATCATTCTCATATTCTGCTGCTTCTAGTTTTTGGTCTTTATGTTGTGATTCTATCTGTTTAAAGTCTAATTCTCTTTCTGAACTGCTTTCCATTTGATCTTTACTATTTTCAACGCTGAAACGTGAACTGTAATAGTTAATTCTCATATTTATAAATGCATTTCTATCATAGTTTGGATAAGATAAAACCATTGTCTCGCTCCAATTATTTTCTGCTATATCATAACTCCTCTTCCCAATAGTCATATCTTCTGGAAAATCCATCTTAAAACCCTGAGAACCCGACTCTAATGGATAATAGCCTACTTTTGTTTGTTCCATGGAGCTTAAGAAATCACGTGTAAATTCATCTTGTAATGCCGGTACATCTGGTAGTTCATTTATATTCATTTCAGATGGAGACACCGAATTATTTTTGTTATTCATTCTGCACCCTCCCACAATTAATGTTATTAAGATTAGCACGATGACCGTTTTCAGTCTCATCTAGCCTTACCTCCAATAATGGACAGCTATAGTCCTTACAAGTATAATTTTGCGACACTAGTAAATCTTATCTATCCTATGGAAATAACATATAATTTGTTTACTATCAAAAAATACATTGTCTTATCAAATAGAAGAACAGTAAAATAATACTATAAATACATTTTTAGGAATAGGGGATTTGTATGGGAACTAAAAGAAGCGAAGACTCAGAAGTATTAAGGCTTGAGGCTAATTTCAATAATCAGATTTCTGCCTTAGCTATAGCAGATGCTAAAAAAAATAAAGAATTATTACCCGAGAGTATAAATACATTGCAATCAGAAATTCAGAATAAGATTCAAGTTGATGTTAATGAATTGTCAAGTGTCGCACTTGACTTAATTAGGCAAAATGATAAATTAACTGACGAAGAAGTTGGTATTGAGTTGCTTCGAAATATTGCATTAAATAATAAAAGTAAATTCATGAGGAAGTTAGCCTCAAAAATGATAAAAGAAAAAGGGGGGAATTAAACAGTGATTAAATCTTTGTTTGAAAGAATCAAACTAATCTTATTGAAACTAATCAAAGAACATGAAAAAGAAATAAAGGATTACTTATGGCAATTATTAATGTCAATAGTTCGACATGTAAGAGAAAAGAATAAAAATTCGTCTCACAAAGAAGCCTAATAAATTTGAAGACTATAATTAATAACCGAGGAGGATAGAGTCCTATAGAACATGAAACTCTGGTTTTATCAGTATTAACTGCGGCATGGTCTATGGTGAAGGACAATACAACGGAGACGAAGAACATTGCCAGGAGTTTAAATAATACTTAGACTAATAACTCAGTCTTAATTTCCCTCAATCGAGTGATGGGAATTTAAGACTTTTGTTTTTACGTTTGCTTTTAAAGAAGATACTCTCAATAGATTAAAAAAGCTAATCTTTTTAAATTCGTAATTCCAGGTCTCTTGTAACAAGATTTATGTTGCAGCAAATATTTTAGCAACGTTTTGTTTATTGTATTTATATTTCTCTTCTTTTATTTCGATTTATTTCTGCTTCTTTGTGAGTTTCAATAAAGTAAAGTATCTAAGCACACGATTCCTCCTAATTGTCTTAAAGTATTAGGATTTATCTTCGATATGAAATTTTGAAATTGTTTTTCATCTCTTAATAATACAGTGACACCGCCATAAAAGAATTCTAAGTCACCTAATAGTCTCCATCTTTCATTTGTCCAATCTGTAAGATTTGTCCCCTGATAAAAACCGGATAAATCAAAATCGACTATTCTCCAGTGCTCGTTTACCGGCATGATGCGCCTAGCAATTCTCACTAACTTCACTCAAGTCGCGATAAATACTTATGTTAATCGGAGTAATATCATAATCATCAAAATCCGCACGAACACTTGAATAATTTACCCCCTCTATAGAGGAATGACAAATTTGAACATTTATTTGTTCTGTATTGGGCTATTATTGGTTTACCTGGGGCTAACTAATTAAAGTTCTCCAGCTACACAATACAGCGAAATATTACAGATTTGGGATGGTGTTATATTTCCTGCTTTTTTATCCGATTTTCATTTGATCTTATACAAACAGGTGACTCATTTGTGTTATCCCTATTTCATTATTCTTATCTCTCACAAGTACAATATAAGGAATAATACAAACACAACTAAAATTCTTTTCTCTACTATATACAACAATAATAAACATTTCCTAAATAAGACCCTTCCAACCCGAATTCCACCGTTCGAGTTAAAATAAAGATTTCCTACCGCCCCCCATTTTCACATTTTTTCTGTTCAAAATTTGGCCGTTTTACATCCGCTTTTCCACACATTTTTTCACCTTTTTTTCTCAGTTAAAATAAAGTTCTCCGATAAAAGAAGGAAGAGAATATCGAGAAAATCCAGTAAGGACATCGCATGAAAAAGACCCGGAAATCGGAAATGTTTATTCCACCGAAATCCAGGTCTTATTTGAAAAAGTCTATTTTTAATGGGAAGAGTTTGTTTTAGTTAGACACCTTCAACTCAATCTCCGCCACACACTCAATGTGCCCAGTCTGAGGGAACATGTCTACAGGCTGTACTTGCTTCGTCTCGAAGCCACCATCTTCTAAGAAGCGTAGATCACGAGCTAGCGTGCTTGGGTTACAGCTTACATACACTATGCGTTTTGGCTTCATGTCGATCATAGCTTGAAGCAGATCTTCTTCACAGCCCTTACGTGGCGGATCAACAACGATGACGTCAGGGTTTAAACCTTGTGATTTCCACCATGGCATCACTTCTTCGGCTTTGCCGACGTAGAATTCAGCGTTGTCCATGTGGTTTAGTTTGGCGTTCATTTTAGCATCGGAAACTGCTTGCGGCACAATTTCAACACCGTAAACTTTCTTCGCTTTTTGAGCTAGGAATAACGAGATTGTACCAATTCCTGAGTAGGCGTCAATGACAGTTTCATTTCCGCTCAGGTTCGCATATTTCAATGCTTGGTCGTACAATACCTTCGTTTGTGCCGGATTGACTTGGTAGAAGGATTGCGCTGAAATGGCGAATTTGATGTCTCCGATTGTATCGTAAATATATTCTTCTCCCCATAGCAGCTTCGTCTTGCGGCCAAGGATTACATTCGTACGTTCCTTGTTGATATTTTGTACAATCGATTTGATTTGCGGATACGTTTCATGCAGCTCCGCAACAAGCTCTTTTGCATATGGCAGTTCGTTTACACGTGTAACGAGTACAATCATCGTCTCATTCGTCTGCTGGCCTGTGCGGACCATGATATGGCGCAGCACACCGCGATGTGTTTCTTCATTATAAGCAGGAATGCCAAGACGGCTGGCGATGCGGCGGACAGCTTCTACCATTCGGTCATTGACTTCTTCCTGGATAACACATGTTTCCATGTTTTCGATGATGTCGTGACTGCGTTTGCGGTAAAAGCCCGTGATCATTTCACCGTTTCGTTCTGCTGTTGGAATCTGGATCTTATTACGATAGCGCCATGGATCGTCCATACCAAGCGTTGGGTGTACAGGTACGTGTTCCAGATGTCCGATTTTCTTCATGGCGTTTTGTACTTGCTTTTGCTTCATGTCCAGCTGCATCGTATAGCTCATATGCTGCAGCTGGCAGCCGCCGCATTGGATATACACATCACATGGAGGCTCTACGCGATGTTCACTCGGTTTGGTTACTTCAAGAAGTTTACCAAAGCCGAAGTTTTTCTTTGTCTTAATCACTTTTACTTGCGCAGTCTCACCTGGGAGCGCATATGGTACAAACAATGGGTAGCCATCTATCTTGCCGACACCGTCTCCGTCATGCGTCAGGTCTTCGAAGGTCAATTCAATTGTTTGATTCTTTTCAACTGGTGGCGCTAATTTTGCCATTTTCATCGTCCTTTTTGTTTTGCTTTCAAGATTGTATCACATTGTGGCTGAAATCAGAAATCCAGGTCTATTGCCCGGGAAATATGTCGAAAAAAGAAACAAGACAGCTTATTCAACTAAGCTATCTTGTTTCTGAATGAATTCTTCTGTCACGAAGTATTCAATGTGCTGATGTAAATTGACGAATTCACCTGGCAGTAAACCGCCATATTCACCATCGATGTTCAACTGCATTTTATCAGCAGGTTTTACCTTGATTCGGTTCGCTCTTGTATAGAAGATAAGATCATGATCCAAGTGCGCTCCTCGGATTGCCAAGGAAGCGATACGGATGAATTCAGCTATATTCGTTTTGCGTAGAATCACCAAATCGAATAATCCATCATTCAACAGCGCGTCCGGGGCAAGCTTCTCAAAGCCGCCGACTGAGTTTGTGTTAGACACAAGGAAAAGCATGATCTCATCCTCGAACCATTTTCCATCATACTCAATCTCTACCTTGATTGGACGAAGAGACGGCAGCATTTCAATGCCTTTCAAGTAATAAGCCATCTGGCCGAGCATCGTCTTCGTCTTGCTTGGAACATCATAGGTAAGCTCTGTCAGCTTCCCTCCGCCAGCGATATTCATGAAGTAGTGGTCATTGACCTTGCCTATATCAAGCTTGCGAGTCCTGCCTTCCACAATAATCTCAGCAGCCCGCTTGATGTTGCGCGGAATGAATAGTGCACGAGCTAAGTCATTCGTGGTACCGACCGGAATGATGCCGAGCTTCGGCCGGTTTGGCTGTTCAGCTAAGCCCGATACGACCTCGTTGACAGTACCGTCCCCGCCGCATGCGACGACAAGATCATAGCCGCGCTCTACTGCTAGACGCGCTGCTGCCGTTGCATCTCCTTCACATGTGGTTGCATGCGCCGAAGTCTCATAGCCTGCCTTTTCAAAAATTTCTAATACATCCGGGAGTTCCCGTCTGAACGCTTCTTTACCTGAAGTTGGATTGTAAATGATCCGAGCGCGTTTCATTGTATTGCCTCCTACCAAACCTTACGTTCACATTGTCCAAGTCTTATCATAGCTTTTTTTTCCTATTTTGAAAAGGTCTTTGCCCGTTTCTGGTAGCCTGTCTCCTGTCAGTATAGGAATAATATGACCTTTTTAACCTGGTGTCCGGAAATTCCCTGTCATTTTGCCGAGTACGTTAACAGGTTCTCCCCTTCCAGATTTTTCATGAAAAATTCCATCTTACCACCTTATAAACTGGCATATTACTGCCTGTTTTTGTATATGTATTGATGTTCTGCTTTATTTTGTAACGTTAACATAACGAAGTAATATAGTTTTTTCTATTGATCCGATAAACTAAAAGAAAGATGAAGAGGAGATGAAATGCATGGAGAAAAAATGGAACGACGTAGATGCCGTATTTTTGAATAGCTTGCTGCCTGCTGGAGAGGATCATGAATATGTACTGGAGGCAAATCGAGAGGCAGAACTGCCTCAGATCGATGTATCCCCCTTACAGGGCAAGCTGCTGCATTTACTGGCCAAAATCAGAGGTGCCAAGCGAATCCTGGAAATCGGTACTCTTGGCGGCTACAGCACGATTTGGCTTGCCAAAGCGCTTCCCGCTGCCGGAAAACTGTATACCCTGGAAAACCACCCCTATTATGCCGAAGTAGCACGAAGCAATATTGAAACAGCTGGACTGGCGGATAAGGCAGAAATAGTCGTCGGTAATGCGATTGACACACTGCCAGCACTCTATGAAAAGCAAAAAGACGTTTTTGATTTCATCTTCCTCGACGCCGATAAACAAAGCTATCCAGAATACCTGAAATGGGCTATCAAGCTAGCAGCACCTGGAGCCGTTATTGTTGCCGATAATGTCGTCCGCAGAGGAGAAGTAGCAAATGAACAAAGCACAGACGAACGCGTACAAGGCGTACAGCAGTTTTTGAAACTGCTTTCTGAAGAACCTCGTATCGAAGCTACAGCTGTGCAGACTGTCGGAAGCAAAGGCTATGACGGATTTGTTCTTGGATACATTAAATAAGTCGACTGGGCGCTTCCTTTCCATCAAGCGCCCCTTTTTAACTGAAATTTTCGTTCAGCCAAGACTTGAGTCCGTTGACCATATCCTCCGTAAATTGATGGTCGACTTCATTGTAAATATCGAATGTAACCTCTGGACTGCTGCAATGTGCATAATACACAAACTGCCCATAGGAATCGATAGTTTGATCACTATCTCCATGCATAAGCAATACAGGTTTGCCGCTATATGTATAACGTATCGGATCATACAATTCAATCTTTGCCCTTTCCTCTCCAGACAGTTCGCCTCTCCCGTCTGTTCTCCTGAAGAATTCATCTGACACTGCAAAGGCGCCAGATCCATTCACATTGACCAAACCTTGCATACCAGGATACTTCGCAAAAATACCGCTTGCTATAAAACCACCCATGGAACTGCCAATGAGTAAAATGTTTTCCTTCTCTATTTTCAAGTCTTCCACCAATAAAACGAATTCATCGATTGTCTGAAACACTGTTCCCCAGAATAATTGCTGACGCGTACTATTGTCAAAGTAATCATCTACGGTCCCTCTGCTATCATGATGGACTATATCAGGTAAAACGACGGTATATCCTTGTTCCTGAAGTTCTTCTGCCAGTTCATAATATCCCGCAGTACTCCCTGCCCAGCCATGATAGATGACGAGTATTGGAGCTTTAGTGTCAGTACCTGGGAAAAAGTGATATGGCAGTTTCTGATGATTGTTAGGCTTATATGCATACATCTTGCCGCCTCCCTTTTTTAATATTCTACCAAGACTTGAATCAATTAGGATAAGGTATTGAAAAGTTCACTATACAAAAAAGCCCGCCATAAGGCGGGCTTCTTCTACTTAGCGCTTATTCATTTCCGCAATCAGGATTTTGTTTACCATCGGCGGGTTGGCTTGGCCTTTTGTCTGTTTCATGACTTGACCGACCAGGAAGCCGAGTGCACGGTCTTTCCCGTTCTTGAAGTCAACAACAGACTGTTCATTTTGATCAAGGATCGCTGTAATGATTTCTGTCAGCTGACCTTCATCAGAGATTTGGACAAGTCCTTTGTCTTTTACGATTTGCTGTGGATCGCCACCATTTTCAATAAGCTCCGCGAATACTTTCTTCGCTAGTTTAGAGGAAAGAGTGCCATCCTCAATCAATGTAATCATTTTAGCTAGTCCTTCTGGCGTCAGTGCTGTATCAGCAAGGTCTTTTTGCTGCTTGTTCAAATACGCAGAAACCTCACCCATCAGCCAGTTGGAAGCAGCTTTAGGATCAGCGTCAGCCTTCAATGTCGCCTCGAAGAAGTCGGACATTTCCACGCTTAGCGTCAATACCATGGCATCATAAGCAGGCAAGCCAAGCTCATTTACGTAGCGGGCTTTACGAGCATCTGGAAGCTCAGGGATGGATGCACGAATCCGTTCCTTCCAAGCATCATCAATGTACAATGGTACAAGATCCGGTTCTGGGAAGTAACGGTAATCGTCAGAACCCTCTTTAACACGCATCAGAATCGTCTCTTTTGTAGACTCATCATAACGGCGAGTTTCCTGCAGGATTTCTCCTCCAGCAAGCAATACCTTCTGCTGGCGTTTTTCTTCAAACTCCAGACCTTTTTGAACGAAGGCGAAGCTGTTCAAGTTCTTCAGCTCTGCTTTTGTACCGAATTTCTCTTGTCCGATCGGACGAAGGGAAATGTTGGCGTCACAGCGCAGGGAACCTTCTTCCATCTTCACATCAGATACGCCAGTGTACTGGATGATGTTGCGAAGCTTCTCAAGGTAAGCATACGCTTCAGCTGGTGTACGAAGATCTGGCTCAGACACGATTTCAATCAATGGTGTTCCTTGACGGTTGTAATCGACAAGGGAGTAACCGTCGCCTGTGTGAGACAGTTTACCAGCATCCTCTTCCATATGGATACGTGTGATACCGATTTTCTTTGTGTAACCGTCCACTTCGATTTCGATCCAGCCATTCTCACCGATCGGCTGATCGAATTGAGAGATCTGGTAAGCTTTCGGGTTATCCGGATAGAAGTAGTTCTTCCGGTCGAATTTTGTATGTGTCGCGATTTCACAGTTCAGTGCCATCGCTGCTTTCATAGCAAAGTTCACTGCTTCTTTATTCAAGACTGGAAGCACACCTGGGTACCCAAGGTCGATTGGGTTGGTGTTTTCATTTGGTGCGGCACCGAATGCATTTGGGCTCGGGCTGAAAATCTTGGATTTCGTTTTCAGCTCCACGTGTACTTCGAGTCCGATGATAGTTTCGAAATTCATCCTTTTACGCCTCCCAATGCCGGTTTCTGTTTGTGATGATCTGTCGCTTGCTCGAATGCATAAGCAGCGCGGTAGATCGTCGCCTCATCAAAGTGCTTCCCGATGATCTGCAAGCCGATCGGCAGCCCTTCACTGGAGAATCCGCAAGGCAGGGAGATTCCTGGTACGCCTGCAAGGTTTACAGGGATTGTCAGGATATCAGTTGCGTACATAGTCAATGGATCTTCTACTTTTTCGCCAACTTTGAAAGCTGGAGTCGGAGTTGTTGGTCCAACGATGACATCATAGTCCTCGAACACTTTGTCAAAATCGTTTTTGATCAATGTACGTGCTTTTTGTGCTTTTTTGTAGTACGCATCATAGTAGCCGGAGCTAAGAGCGAACGTACCAAGCATGATACGGCGTTTTACTTCCTCACCGAAACCATCGCGGCGGGAATATTTGAATACATCGATCATGTTTTCCGCTTGTGTAGAGCGAACACCATAACGGACACCGTCAAAACGCGCCAAGTTAGCAGATGCTTCAGAAGAAGATAGCAAGTAGTATGCTGCTACTGCATAACGGGAGTGCGGCAGGGAAACTTCTTCCCATGTTGCGCCAAGATCTTCATATACTTTCAATGCAGCCTTGATGGATTCACGTACTTCATCAGAAACACCTTCGCCAAGATACTCGGAAGGTACGGCAATGCGCAAACCTTTCACATCTTGTTTCAAAGCTTCTGTATAGTTCGGGATTTCCACGTCTGCACTAGTGGAATCCATTTCATCATGACCTACGATTGCTTGCAGTAAGTGTGCGTTATCTTCAACCGTACGAGTCATCGGACCGATTTGATCAAGAGAAGATGCGAATGCAACAAGACCGAAACGGGATACAAGACCGTATGTAGGCTTCAGGCCAACTACACCACAGAATGCTGCTGGTTCACGGATGGAACCGCCTGTATCGGAACCTAGGGAGAAGAATACCTCTCCAGCAGCTACAGCAGCTGCGGACGCGCCGCTGGAACCGCCAGGAACATAATCTGTATTCCAAGGGTTGCGTGTTGTGAAGTAAGCGGAGTTCTCATTGGAAGAACCCATCGCAAATTCATCCATATTCAATTTACCGATTGTAACAGTTTTCTTATCCTTAAGCTTGGAAACAACTGTCGCATCGTAAAGCGGGTCTGTGAAGTTATCTAGGAACTTACTCGCACATGTTGTACGAAGACCTTTTGTTACGATATTATCCTTGATACCGATAGGAATACCGAATAGCGGGTTGTCCCCGCCCTGCTCGTCCAATTCCTTTGCTGCTGCACGTGCATTTTCTTCATCAAGCGTCAAGAAAGCTTTCACTTCATCGTCTACTTCCTTGATACGCGCGTAGGAAGCATCCACAAGATCCGTTACTGTGATCTCTTTGTTATGTAGCTTTTCCTGCAATTCTTTCAATGTATAATCAAACAAAGACATAATCTTCCTCCTCAGTCCAAAATCGACGGCACACGGAACTGGCCATTTTTCTGATCCGGTGCATTTTTCAATGCATCCTCCCGGTCGATCCACTTGCGCGGTTCATCCTCACGCATAACGTTCTTCAAATCAAGCACGTGCGTCGTAGGCTCCACGTTATCTGTATCAAGCTCATTCAAAAGCTCGGCATACCCGATAATCGCATCAAGTTCCTTCGTCATTTTTTCTGCTTCTTCATCAGTAATTGCAAGACGCGCCAAATGCGCTACATGCAACACCTGTTCTTTCGTAATCTCTGACATACTGTCACCTCCGGAATTCACCTTACATGTATATAAAAATGATCATAGCAAAAGGAGCTGCCGTAAAGCAACCAGACTATAACATATAACTATTTTAGCACGTTTTGACCGCCAAACGAAGCCAAGCACAAGAAAAAGAAAAAGCCCGCCTTATCCGAAAATAAAGCGGGCGATTGAGGGTCTTACTTAAGGGAAATAGTACATGATGTACTTATTCGGCGAAGGAATGGAATTTCCTTCTTGGAAAAAGAAAAAAATGCAGCATGAGCTGCATTTTTTTAGAATGGAAGATTTACGATTGTATATGCACTTGGTTGATTATCAGCCGTATTGATCTCGTTAGAAGAAGATAGTAGAAGTCCCGCGCCAAGTGCAACCACAGCAGCAATAGTAAGTACCAATTTTTTCATTTAATTTTCCTCCTTAAATTTTAAGCAAGTCTTCATAAGACTTACTTGCTAACTTATAATAGTAGGCAGCATTTTTGTATTTCTTTATATCCTCAAAATGCGCTGCAATCATATTAGAATAAATTATTGTATATACTTTATCTTCTTGATCCAGCAAATATGGAATCAATTGATTTGTAACTAAGTCTTCGTATATATGATGTTCCTCATTTAAGATTGCTTTAAAGACGTTAATTTCCAGTTTGACCAACTTACTTCCTATAGAGTTCTCATCCATAATCTGTTCTGCTTTTACTATATAAGTCTCAGCTTCTGCGAACTCTTTTGTAATGATATACTCACGAATAAGAGAAGTTACTGTGGTTAATTTATAGTTTAACGGAACATTCTTAAGATTAAATGCAGTTTTATAGAACTCGATTGCTTCAATAGAGTTACCTGCACGAGAATGTAAGTAACCTAGATTATGGTTTGTTAGCTGTATAACATCGTTATTGTCAGTAATTTCACCCAAGTGCTTTGCTAAGTTATATTGTTTGATTGCTTCTTCAAGCATGTGCAACCTTCTATAGGATATACCTAAGATTATATGACATTGCGCACATCGTACAAACTTATAACTATTCCTAAAGATAGCTAATGCTTTATTGGCATATTCTAAAGCACTGAGATCATTAACTAACTTACTGTGTAAAATACTTATCACATATAGGAGATCCGCTTTCTCATCATCTAAAAGGTCTAATTTGTCCATAATAGATTCTGCTTCTTGATAAAATCTAAGCGCTTTAGTAAATTCAGAAAGCTCCATGTGATAATAATTACCTACAAATTTGTTCCAATAAAAAGCTTGCAATGAATCAAACGAATTTTGAACTTGTTCTAAACGCTCAATCTGATCCTTCGCTTCCTGCACTCTGCCCTCAACCAAAAAAAACCTGATCTTCTGTATTTCAAACAACATCTCATGGTCGGAATTATTCGCTTTGAACAGAGTTTCGAGTTCCTCGAATCGCTGTCTTCTTTCGTCGGCATTATGTACTTCGTACAGCATACCGTACCATTCCTCAGCCTTCTCCTTGATCATATCCTCATTCTCCGCGTTAAGCTGGATTCCGAGTCGTTCACATAATAATGCGATGACTTCCGGGCTGGCGTCGGTTTTCTGGTTTTCGATTTTGGACAGATAGGATTCTGAAACAATGCCCGCTGCTAGGTCTTCTTGCGTCATGTTTTGCTTGATTCTATGTAGTTTAATTAAAGGGCCTATTTCCATGTGGGCTACACCTCGAAACATAGTTATTTCTTTCTGCGTAAGAGCTTGTGCCCAAGACCATTGCTGGGATGTGTTTCTGTTTTCATTCTAACACAT
Source organism: Terribacillus saccharophilus (assembly GCF_046592595.1). Taxonomy (GTDB): domain Bacteria; phylum Bacillota; class Bacilli; order Bacillales; family Amphibacillaceae; genus Terribacillus; species Terribacillus saccharophilus_C. The sequence goes on from NZ_JAWVPF010000004.1 coordinate 171,725, forward strand.
CCCGGCTATAAGTATATTGGGAAAGTAGGGATTAAAGCGTATGCTTCTCTACCTATTTTCTGGTGATACTTTCCTAGTCTTGTCTAATAATGCATTTTTTTGTCTTTTTTTGTTTGGCTGCTTTAATTAAGAATATAAACTTCAGGTTCTTTCGTATCATGTTCCCTCGTTATGATGGCTTCTGTCTGATCATTGGAGGTGATGTTGATTTCCAAGTCATAATAATTCGGGAAGATATCCATGATCTGGCTGTATGCATACTGCGTAAAGGCAACTACTTCAGCATTCCCTTCGAATTGAATCGGGATATCGATTGTCAGCTTCTTAAGCTCATCATTTTGGTAGAAGCCTCTGCCGACCATTCCTGTGTAGTTCGGGAAGAAGCTTGCCACTTTAGTCGTAAATGCAGAGATATATTGGCTTTCGTCTGGGTAGTTCTCATCCGCATCATCAGATGGGAACAACACGTTCTTTTCGTCGATTTTATCCCAGTCCCCGACCGAGCTGCTGCCTTTATCCACTGTAGTTTCGGCAACGAAGTGCCCTGGTACGACAGATTCTTTTTTAGCTTCCTGATAAACAGCGATATGAATCGGAACGTCACTTAACCCGTCCATATTGCGCATTCTCTCGACAATTTTTTTAGCCATTTGGTTTGCCTGTGCGAGCATTTCATCTTGCGGAATATCCTCACGATAAGGACCTTTTCCACCAGTCGTAAACTGGTATTCCGACTTCATTGCAAGAGCGATGGAGACTCCGCCCAGCTTGATATCACCGTTATCATCCTCGACCATATAATCCTGCTCCAGGATGTGGGATAGATACTTCGGATTATCACGGAAATCTTTTTCCGATGCTTTTTCTTCGTTCAGCTCAGGGTTAAGTCCGAGTTCCTTTGCTTCTTCTTCTTTGGATATTTTGCCCTTATCATCCTTTTGTGCCTTGGCATAACGGCCGATCCAGCTGTAAAGCGTATCACTATCGAGCATTTGTCCTTCACGGAAGTAATAATCTTCCGGACTGAATACATCCTTTGAATGGTTGCGAAGCCCTTCTTCTACTTCGTCAATATCCAAACGGTTGGCAATCTGGTTGATGATTACGCCGCGGGCTGCGCTAGTCTCATAGTTGACGACACCCTTTGATTTACCGCTCTCATAAGGCAGCAATACTTTATATTCTTCGTCAGAGAAATTGTAGCTGGAAACGACGGATGTTTTTTCCCCGCCATCTGCCGTTTCCTGCTTCACTTCTTCTTCCCCGCCGCCAGATGGTCCGCAGCTTGCCAGCAATACGAGTGCTCCTATAGACAGAACACCTGCTAATTTCTTCATGTGTTTCTCCCCTCTATTCCTGTAACGCTTCGATCAGACGTGCTTCATTCCATATCTCTATACCGAGCTTCTCTGCTTTATCATATTTCGATCCAGCATCCTCGCCTGCAATCAATAAATCTGTCTTTTTGCTGACACTGCCAGTTACAATACCGCCAAGTGCTTCGATTTTCTCTTTTGCCTCTGGCCTTGTGAGAGCGTCCATTTTACCGGTCAAAACAATCGTTTTGCCGCTGAAGATGCTGTCACTTGTTACTTCCTGCGGCTTGATGCCCTTATACGTCATATTGACGCCTACAGCTTTCAGCTCTTCAATCAGCTGGGTAACTTTGTCTTCTTGGAAATGCTGATAAATGGAATCAGCCATTTTCTCGCCGATTTCATCAATCGCAACAAGTTCCTCAACGGTTGCCTGCTGTAATCTTTCAATGGTTTCGAAGGCTTGAGCCAATGTTTTCGCAGCTTTCGCTCCAACAAAGCGGATGCCTAGTCCGAACAATAGGCGCTCAAGTGAATTGTCTTTAGACGCTTCAATTGATTTAAGCAAATTATCAACTGATTTTTCACCCATACGCTCCAGACCTAATAAAGCATCTCGGTCGAGCTTATATAAATCATCGATTGTATGCACCAATTCAGCGCGGTACAGCTGGATGATTACTTTCTCTCCAAGTCCATCAATATTCATGGCATTACGGGAAACAAAGTGGATCAACCCTTCAACAAGCTGCGCCGGACAGCTTGGATTGATACAGCGAAGAGCTACCTCTTCTTCCAGGCGGACAGTTTCACTGCCGCATTCCGGACAGTGCTCCGGCATATGGAACTCCTGCTCTTCTCCTGTACGCGCATCTGTAACGACACGTACAACCTCCGGGATAATGTCTCCGGCCTTTTTAATGACTACCGTATCCCCGATTCGAATATCCTTCTCGCGAATCAAATCTTCGTTATGCAAGGTTGCCCGCTGTACTGTCGTACCAGCCACCCGGACCGGTTCCAGCAATGCTGTAGGAGTAATAACACCAGTACGGCCCACATTCAGCTCGATATCGTACAGTTTTGTGGTTACTTCCTCAGCTGGGAATTTGTACGCAATTGCCCAGCGCGGTGTACGGGCTGTGAAGCCAAGTTCATCCTGTTGTTCACGCTTGTCCACTTTGATTACAATACCATCGATCTCGTAGCTCAGCTCGCGGCGTTTAGCGCTCCATTCCTCGACATATGCAAGCACTTCCTCGATTGTCTGGCAGCGGCGGCGTTCTTTATTTGTCTTAAAACCTAGCTGCTCCAAATAGTCGAGCAGCCCGCTATGGGAATCCAGATTATTCGTCTCCCATTGACCGGAACCATAGAGAAAGACATCCAAATTACGGCTGGCTGCAATCTTCGGATCAAGCTGGCGCAAAGATCCAGCCGCTGCATTACGCGGATTAGCAAATGGTGCTTCCCCGTTTTCTTCCTTCTGAGCATTCAAAGCTGCAAAGGATTTTTGCGGCATGAATGCCTCCCCGCGCACCTCGATTGCTTCTTCTAAATCAATTCGAAGCGGGATGCTGCGAATTGTCCGTAGATTCTGGGTTATATCTTCACCAGTTGTTCCGTCGCCACGCGTCGCGCCTTGAATGAACTCTCCATTTTCGTAACGAAGGGAAACAGCCAGTCCATCGATCTTCAGCTCACAGATATAGGAATAGTCATCTGTATCCAAGCCGTTTCGGACCCGCTTATCGAAGCTCCGCAGATCTTCTTCATTGAAAGCATTGCCCAAGGACAGCATCGGCACGCGATGCTCCACTTTATTGAAACCTTCAAGCGGCGTGCCGCCGACTCGCTGGGATGGCGAATCGCTTGTGACGAGGTCCGGAAACTCTGCTTCGATATCCAGCAGTCGTTTCAGTGTCTGATCATACTCATAATCGGACACCTGCGGATTATCAAGGACGTGATAATCATAATTATATTGATTGAGCTTTTTGCGCAAATCAGCAAGCTCTAAGATTGCTTCTTCTTTGTTCATGCTTGCCACCTCAGTTAAGCTTTTGTGATCGGTGCGAATGAAGCAAGCAGTCGTTTGATACCGACAGGTGCAGGGAAAGCGATATCAAGCTCCATCGCTTCTCCTTCTCCGTTGACCTTGACTACTGTACCTTCGCCCCATTTCTTATGGACGGCCTTGTCGCCAGGACCCCAACCGAGCGCGTCTGCTCCGGATTTCGGCTTCGGCTTACGGACGATACGTTTTTGCTCTTGCGGTTTAGCTGCTGGACGGCTGTTTCCAAGTCCAAATGGATTTTGTTTGGTTTCTTGGATACCCTCCAGCAATTCATTCGGAATTTCACCGATGAAACGGCTGACAGGGTTCATATTCGTCCGGCCAAACAACGTCCGCATCTTGGCATTGGTGAGGAATAATTCCTCTTCTGCGCGGGTGATTCCGACATAAGCAAGGCGGCGTTCTTCTTCCATTTCTGTCTCATCCATTTGGGAACGGCTATGCGGGAAGACGTTCTCTTCCATCCCAATCAGGAATACGACAGGAAACTCAAGACCTTTGGCACCATGCAGAGTCATAAGGATGACTTTATCATCGCTGGATGGATCTTCATCCATGGAATCGATATCTGCAATCAACGCAAGATCTGTCAGGAAAGCAACCAGTGTTTTATCTTCACTCGTCTGCTCGAAGTTTTTTGTTACTGTCTTGAACTCTTCCAAGTTCTCAAGCCGGCTTTGCGATTCAATGCTTCGTTCTGCTTTCAGCATCTCCTCATAGCCGGAACCTTCCAGCACCTGCTCGACCATATCTGTAGCAGTCAGGAATTCTGTCTGCTTGCTCCAGTTGCTGATCATCGCCCCGAACTCACTTAGCGCATTGGCTGCTTTTGCACTAACGCCAGTGAAATCAACTTCTTTAAGCGTATCAAACAACGAAATTTCATGCTCATTCGCATATGCTTGCAGTTTTTCGATGGATGTTTTCCCGATGCCCCGTTTCGGCTCATTGACTACCCGCTCGAAGCTGATGTCATCATCCGGGTTTGCAATCAGACGAAGATAAGCCAGCATATCCTTGATCTCTTTACGATCATAGAACTTCGTGCCGCCGATCATTTGATATGGAACGCCCGCTTTTACAAACGTTTCCTCAATGGATCGGGACTGGGCATTCGTCCGGTAAAGGATGGCAATATCACGGTAATGACGTTTTTTCTCCATCATCACCATTTCTTCGATTTTCTCTGTTACATATAGCGCTTCGTCACGTTCGGTAGCCGCTTCATAATAACGCAGCTTCGAGCCATCGATATTATCTGTCCAAAGATTCTTCGGCTTGCGTCCTGTATTGTTGCCTATTACTTTGTTGGCTGCATCCAGAATCGTCTTCGTCGAGCGATAATTCTGCTCGAGCATGACGACCTTCGCGTTCGGATAATCCTTTTCGAAAGAAAGGATATTGGTAATGTCTGCACCCCTCCAGCGATAGATGGATTGATCAGAATCCCCGACTACACAAAGGTTCTTATATCGGGAAGCCAGCTGGTTTACCAAGCGGTATTGCGCATGGTTCGTATCCTGATACTCATCCACGTGGATATACTGGAAACGACGCTGGTAATATTGCAGCACTTCCGGCACCCTGTCGAACAGCTGGATTGTCTGCATGATCAAATCATCGAAATCCAGTGATTGATTGCGGCGCAATGTTTTCTGGTACAAATCGAAAATTTCAGCTACTTTTCTTTCGTAGACACTTCCAGCTTCCTTACTGTATTGTTCAGGAGTAATCAGTTCGTTCTTCGCTGAGCTGATAGCACCTAGCATTGCTCGCGGATCGTATTGCTTCGGATCAAGGTTAAGCCGTTTGAGCGCTTGCTTGATTACGGAAAGCTGATCGCTTGTATCCAGTATGGAAAAATTGCTATTGTATCCTATTCTGTCTATATCACGCCGTAAAATGCGTACACACATAGAGTGGAAAGTCGAAACCCAAATCTGGGAACCTTCTTCTCCTACCAATTTGTGTACACGTTCCCGCATTTCACGAGCTGCTTTGTTTGTAAAGGTAATCGCCAAAATACTGCGCGGAGATACTTCTTTCTCACCTAATAAATAAGCAATTCTATTCGTCAGCACACGTGTCTTACCGCTTCCGGCACCCGCCATGATCAGGAGCGGTCCTTCTGTGTGCTGTACTGCCTCTGCTTGTTCTTTGTTCAAACCATTTATTAAATCATTCGCCAATCGGCTCATGTTTGCACCGCCTTTACTTCTTTCCTTTTACTGCTCCCACTGTCTTCAGAGCAGACTTTATATTATCATACACGCTGTTTCCGACAATAATCACATCAGCATATTGCTTCATCTCCGCTGCTTGCTCCGGTGAAGCGATGCCGCCTCCATAGAAAAGCAGCGTATTGGAAAGCTGTTGCTTCACCTTGCTGACAAGTGCAGGATCAGCATACGCTCCGCTGTTTTCCAGGTAAAAAATTGGGAGCTTGTACATATGCTCCGCCATATATGCATAAGCAACGGTATCTTCTTCGGTTGGCAGCTCACATCGAGTATGGCTGAAAACCTTCGCTTCCGGATTGATGACACAATATCCTTCCATCATGATTTCATCCCAGTGCATCATATCCCGATATGCCTTGACTGCTTCATGATGCAGTCCCATGACCCATTGTTTGTCCTTGCTGTTCATCACCATCGGCACATAATAAAAATCGAATCCAGGTGTCAAAGCGTCCATCGTACTGATTTCCAGTATGACAGGAACTGTATGACGGCGAATCCGCGCGAGCAAATCGAGCACACCATCCAGTGTCACATTGTCTGTACCGCCGACAATGATGGCATCCGTACCGGATTCACAGATTCTCTCCAAATCTTCATCGCCAATTTCCTTTGCTGGATCGAGCTTGAATATATGTTGCCACTCTTTCATGTTATACACGTGCGTATCCTCCATTACTTGCTTCCATAACGTTCATTATAGCAAAAATCGACTGGATAATTCAGTGGTTACAGTGAGGAAAATACGAAGAGTTTACGAACGAAGAAAGCCCGGCAACCAATTGCCAGGCTTCAGTATGTCATTGGATCCGGTCAGCTGGGAAAATCAAGCCGAATTGATTACGCGCTTTCTCCATGATTTCCGCTACGGATAGTGCCAGTTCATGTGTATTGATGCTTGATTCGCGCTTTCCTGATTGAATCAGATTCACGAATTCCTCTATTTCATATCTCATGTGATGGCCGTTATCCTGCGGAACGCTGATCGTCTCCTCTGTACTGTCATGGTACTGTATCTTCACATCTTCAAAATGTCCGATATGATCGATCCGGATAGTCGCATCTTCTCCTTGTATTTCAGAAGGCAGAGTAGAGCTGGTTATTTTTGAATAGTACACAAGTGCCTCCATACCATCGTACGTCAGCGTTATCGTTGCCTGGCCATCCACACCGGATTCAAGCAACGTTCCGCTCGCCTTGATTTCTTTTGGCTTGCCGAACAGCGCAACGAGCGGATACAGACAATAGATACCGATATCCATCGTTGCACCATTGCTGAGTTCCGGATTGAATGCATTCAGAATCGTCCCTTGACGGTAAGCATCGTAGCGTGATGAGTACTGACAAAGCTGCGCCACATAGCGGCGCACTGTTCCGATTTTCTCCAGATTCTGCTGAACAGCATGGAAATTCGGAAGGAATGTCGATTTCATTGCTTCCATCAGTAGCACATCATGCTGCTTTGCAGTTTGTATGAGATCCTTTATTTCAGCAGTATTGGAAGCTAAAGGCTTTTCACACAAAACATGCACACCATGCTGCATGAAAATCTTGGCTTGCCCTGCATGCAAAGCATTCGGGCTCGCAATATAAACCGCATCGATTTCTCCGCTCGCCGCCATCTGTTCGATATCGGTAAACGTATGTACTGCTTTGTGCTTACCAGCGAATTCCTCCGCCTTTTCAAGCTTACGTGAGTAGACAGCCGTCAAATCAAAGTGATCGACCTTTTTAGCTGCTTCCAGAAATATTTCTGTAATCCAGTTCGTTCCGACTACACCAAAGCGTACCATCCAATGTCAGCTCCTTAATCTTCTGTTTTTTCTTCCAAACGCTCAAGTACCGTATTATATCCATCGTTACCGTAATTGAGGCAGCGCTTCACACGGGAAATCGTCGTTGTCGATGCGCTCGTTTCCTGGACAATTGCGTGATACGTTGCTCCATCACGCAGCATCTTTGCCACTTGCAGGCGCTGTGTAAGCGATTGTATTTCGCTGATCGTCGCAATATCATCGAAGAAGCGATAGCATTCCTCGATATTCTTTAACGATAGAATCGCCTGAAATAATTCATCTAAATGCTCTCCACGGAGCTTATCAAGCTGCATACAGCTTCCCTCCCCCATACGCACATATGTGCTTCTTACCTTATCCTTTATCATACATCATCTGAGCGAATTTGCGTAATACGACGTACATGGAATTTTTATACTAGCATAAACGCTGAAAACAGCAGGAAAACTAAGACCTATAGAATGAAAGGGGGGCTACCATTGAAACCTAATATGGGGATAATACAGGCGATGATCCGAATTACTGCCGGAGTCAGCATAGTCGGATATGCAACAGCAGTCCTTGTGACAAGACCGAAGAAGTTAATGGCTCACTTAGCCTTGCTGGCAGGTGCGATGAAAATTGCGGAAGGAATCGTACGCTACTGCCCGAGTATGACCATCATCAATCAATTCCTTCATAAACAGGATTCCCAAGATCAAAATCAAGATTCCCGGGGGAAAGAACAGGATTCCCAAGGGGAATAAAAAAGAAGAACTGGCCCGTATACCAGTTCTTCTTTCCTTTATTTCCCGAATCCAATATCGGTCCGATAATGGAAATTCGCATTATCTTTAAAGATCTCAAGACCTTTTTTGACACTTTTTACAGCATCGATTCGATTATGATGTACAGAACCAATGAACAAGATGCGTCCCCCGTTGGAAACATAACCGTCTGCCGCTTTTTCCGTACCCGCGTGAATACAGTATACGTCCTGCGGCAGTTCCGCTAAGTCCGGGATCGGAAGCTGCTTATCATAACTTCCCGGGTAGCCGCTTGCTGCAATGACTGTGCCGGTAGCATAAGCATCCTTCCATGTCAGGTTGGGATCTTCACCAGCCGAGACATCCTCCATGACCTGCAGCAAATCATTTTCCAACAGCGGCAGGATGACCTGTGTTTCAGGATCACCAAACCGGGCATTGAATTCAATCACTTTGGGACCATCTGTTGTTTCAATAAGACCAGCGTACAATACACCAGTAAATGAACGGTCTTCTTTAACAAGTCCAGCTGCTGCAGGCTTTAATATTCGTTCAATCGCTTCATCAATCACAGCCTGCTGCAAATCTGGTATGGGGGCGTACGCACCCATACCGCCTGTATTTGGTCCCTGATCATTATCGTAAACGCGCTTATGATCACGAGCAGGTACGAGCGGATAGACATTCTCACCATTGACGAAAGCCATCAGCGAAAATTCTTTGCCGTCAAGAAAATCCTCAATAATAACGAGGCTGCCCGCTTGGCCGAACTGATTATCGACCAGCATACTTTCTACAGCTTCATTTGCTTCCTCGACTGTCATGGCCACAACAACGCCTTTACCAGCGGCAAGACCATCTGCTTTCACAACAATTGGCGCACCTTTTTTCTCAATATATGCTTTTGCTCTCTCTGCATCAGAAAAAGTTTCACTTGCTGCAGTCGGGATAGCATGAACACGCATAAAGCTCTTCGCGTAATCCTTGCTTCCTTCAATCAAAGCTGCTTCCTTCGTTGGTCCGAATACGTTAAGTCCTTCTTGCTGGAAAGCATTGACGACACCTGCAAGCAAAGGAATTTCCGGTCCGACAAACGTCCAGTCGATTTGTTCCTCCTTTGCAAATTGGATAAGGTCGTCCACAGCTGTTACATCAATCGGTACACAAGTGGCCAAGTCAGCCATTCCGCCATTTCCTGGTGCTGCGTACAATGCTGTTACCTTGGTACTTGAAGCTAGCTTTGCGACGATGCTATGCTCGCGGCCGCCGCTGCCTATCACAAGAACTTTCACAATGTCTCCCCCTGACAATTAGTGCTTGAAGTGGCGCATGTCTGTGTAGACCATGGCAATGTTATGTGCATTGCATACAGCGACAGAATCTTCGTCCCGTTTAGATCCTCCTGGCTGGATGATCGCTGTCACACCAGCTTTAACTGCGGCTTCAACTGTATCCGGCATTGGGAAGAAGGCATCCGACGCAAGTACCGCTCCTGCCGCTTTTTCGCCTGCTTGTTCCAAGGCAATTTTAGCAGCACCAACTCGGTTCATCTGTCCTGCCCCTACACCAATTGTCTGATCATCTTTGGCTACAACGATAGCATTGGATTTCACTTGTTTTACAACTTTCCATGAGAAAAGTAGATTTTTCATTTCTTCTTCTGTCGGCTTACGGTCAGTCGCAACAGTAAGTTCTGCTTCTGTTACAGCACCTGCATCATAATCCTGCACGAGCAAACCGCCGCTTACGCTAACAACCTTTTTCGGCTGCTGGATACTATCTGCAGCAAGCTCCAATAAACGGATATTCTTTTTCTCCGTCAATAAAGCCAATGCCTCATCCGTGAAGCCAGGTGCGATAACGATTTCCAAGAAGATTTCTTTCAGCTGCAATGCCGTGTCTTTGTCCACTTCACGGTTCAAAGCTACAATGCCGCCGAAAATGGATGTAGGATCTGCTTCAAATGCTTTATGGAACGCATTCGAAATAGTTTCACCGATACCGACGCCGCAAGGGTTCATATGCTTGACTGCTACCGCAGCAGGCTCCTGGAATTCCATAACGATCTCCAGTGCTGCATTTGCATCCTGGATATTATTATAAGAAAGCTCCTTGCCATGCAGCTGCTTTGCGTTCGCAATAGAAGCGCCTTTGACAATAGGATCCTTGTAGAATGCCGCTTTCTGATGCGGGTTCTCTCCATAACGCAGCGATTGGACTTTTTCATACGTAAGCGTCAATGTTTCTGTATCTTGTTCCTCATTCAATTCCGCAAAGTAACTTGCTATCATTGCGTCGTAATTTGCTGTGTGACGGAAAACCTTACCTGCTAATCGGCGTTTCGCTTCATAAGAAAGCTCTCCCTGCTGCAAAGCAGACAATGTCATATCATAATCATCCGGATCAACTAGAACAGTGACACCAGCAAAGTTTTTGGCTGCCGAACGAAGCATTGTCGGTCCGCCGATGTCGATATTTTCAATTGCATCCGCTTCTGTAACACCTGGCTTCTCAATCGTATTTTTAAACGGATAGAGATTCACCACGACCAAATCGATTGGCGTAATGTCGCGTTCTTTCAGCTGCTGCATATGGCTTTCGTCATCTCTTCTAGCCAACAAGCCGCCGTGGATGGCTGGATGCAATGTCTTAACACGTCCGTCCATGATTTCATCAAATTTCGTTACGTCAGACACCGCTACAGCTGGAATGCCTGCTTCTTGAAGCTGTTTCAAAGTGCCTCCAGTCGAAATGATGTCATAATCCAGTTCTGCCAAACCTTTGGCAAAAGAGATGATTCCTGTTTTATCTGATACGCTGATTAACGCACGTGGCATTACAGTCATTCCTTTCTATTTCGTTCTGTAAGTATGTATTTGATTGTTTCTGGATAAAGGCGGTGCTCAATTGCTTGAATACGTTGATGCAGTGATTGATGGGTATCTGTTTCCAGGACTGGAACAGCTTCCTGGGCGATGATATTACCGGTATCCATACCCGCATCAACAAAATGGATCGTCACTCCGCTCACTTTCACACCTGCAGACAACGCTTGTCCGATAGCATCTTTGCCGGCAAATGCAGGAAGCAGCGACGGATGGATGTTCAAAATCCGTTCAGGATAAGCTTCAAGAAGCGTGTTTCCGATTAAGCGCATATAACCCGCCAGAAAAATCCACTCGATCTGTTTTTCTTGCAGTTTAGTAAGGATAGCTTGTTCATAGGCTTGTTTATCTGCAAAGGTTTTCGGGTCGCAGACTAAAACCTCTGCATCCCATTCTTCTGCTTTGCTAATGACAGGAGCATCCGGTTTATCACAAACAAGCAGCTGAATTGTACAAGGTAATTCCAAAGCCTGCACAATTGCTTCTGCATTGCTGCCGCTGCCGGAAGCAAAAACGGCAGCCGGAATCACGCGGAAAACTCCACGCCCGTCTTATCCGTTACTTCGCCGATGATCCAGGCACTCTCACCAGCTTCCCGAAGTATAGCCATCGCTTCTTCCGCATCTTCCTGGGAAACGATCAGCGCCATGCCGATTCCTGTATTGAATACACCAAGCATATCCTCAAAGACTAGCTGTGCTTTTTCCATTAGAAATTCATAAACAGCCGGCAGCTCCCAGCTTCCAGTCTGTATTCGAACGCCTAGATCTTCAGGCACTGCACGCGGAAGGTTCTCATGGAAGCCGCCGCCAGTAATATGAGAGATACCATGGATGTCCATTTTCTCTTGGACAGCACGCACTGCTTTAGCATAGATTTTAGTAGGCTCGAGCAGGATTTCTCCTAAAGGACGGTCAAATGGTGCGTACACTTCATTGAGGTCCAGTCCATGCTGATCAATTAGACGACGCACTAGGGAAAAGCCGTTAGAATGCAGACCGCTGGAAGCAATCCCGATAATCGCGTCTCCTGCTTTGACGGCATCGCCGCTGATCAGCTTGCTCTTTTCCCCGATACCGACGACAAAACCAGCTAAATCGTATTCCTCCGCTCCATACATACCAGGCATTTCAGCTGTCTCGCCGCCGATTAGCGCAGCACCCGCTTCGACACAGCCATCAGCGATACCTTTCACAATCTGCTCGATTTTTTCCGGTTCATTTTTACCGCAGGCAATATAATCCAGGAAGAACAACGCTTGCGCACCTTGAGCGATAATGTCATTCACACACATAGCGACAAGGTCGATTCCGACTGTATCATGCTGATCCATATCAAAAGCCAGCTTCAGTTTCGTGCCAACTCCATCCGTCCCGGAAACGAGTACCGGTTCTTTATAGGAGAAAGATGATAAGTCGAACAGTCCGGCAAACGCGCCGACACCACCGATCACTTCCGGTCGGTTCGTACGGTTGATATGTTTTTTCATTAAATCTACTGCGCGATAGCCTGCTTCGACATCCACGCCGGCTTGTTTGTAAAGTTCGCTCATGCTTGCCCTCCTAACATTTGTACGCCGGAAGTACTGTATCCGGATAAATTTCGGTTGGATAGTTTCCTGTAAAGCACGCTTTGCATATACCATGTGTCATTTTGTCATTGTCCCCGACAATGCAATCCTCCAGGCCTTCGACTGACAGGAATGAAAGAGTATCTGCTTCAATCAGCTCGCGCATCTCCTCAATGCTGTGGTTAGCAGCAATCAGTTCAGATGTTGTCGATGTATCAATTCCGTAGAAGCATGGATTTTGGATCGGCGGGGAAGCAATGCGCACATGCACTTCTGTTGCACCAGCTTCTTTCAGCATCCGGACGATCCGTTTGCTTGTTGTCCCGCGCACGATTGAATCATCGACCATGACGACGCGTTTACCTTCCACAATACCGCGTACAGCTGACAGCTTCATCTTCACGCCTTGTTCACGAAGCTCCTGAGAAGGCTGGATAAATGTGCGGCCAACATAACGGTTCTTGATCAAACCAAGCTCGTACGGTATACCGGAAGCTTCGGAAAAACCGATAGCCGCCGAAATGCTTGAATCCGGTACACCTGTTACGACGTCCGCTTCAATCGGAGCTTCCTGTGCGAGCACTTTCCCCATTTTTTTACGGGAAGCATGCACGTTCTGTCCGTTCAAATTGGAATCCGGACGAGAGAAGTACACATACTCCATCGAACAAAGCGATCTCTCAAGAGTGGAAGAAAAACGCTGTGTATGAAGTCCAGCATCACTGATTGTAATCAATTCGCCCGGCTCTACTTCACGAACATATTCCGCTCCTGTTACATCAAACGCACATGTTTCAGAAGATACAACCCAGGCATCACCAAGTCGGCCAAGTGACAATGGACGCAATCCCTTCGGATCGACTGCTACAAACAGCTGGGTTTCGGTAAGGATTGTAAGACTGTAAGCACCTTTGACCATACTGAGTGCTGACTTGATTGCCTCTTCCAATTCTATCTGGCCGCTGCGCTTGATCAAATGGGCAATCACCTCTGTATCAGAGGAAGTCTGTAAAATGCTGCCCTGTGCTTCCAGCTGCTGCTTCAGGCCGTATGCGTTGACGAGGTTTCCGTTATGTGCGATTGCCAGGCTATCTTTCTGGGAGCGGAACAGCAATGGCTGTACGTTCTCATAGCCTCCGCCGCCAGCCGTCGCATAGCGTACATGGCCAATCGCAGCATTGCCGTTCAGCTTATTGAATTGTCCTTCGGAGAATACCTCATTGATCAGGCCGATTCCTTTGTGTAAATGGAGGTTTTCCCGATCGGTCGTAACGATTCCGGCTCCCTCCTGTCCGCGATGCTGCAGGGCATGAAGGCCGTAATACGTTACTTCTGCAGCTTTCTCATGTCCCCAAATCGCAAAGACGCCGCATTCCTCATTCAAGCCTTTGATTTCAGCAAGCATGGGATAGCTCCTTTCCAAAGTGCCTCGAGTGTCGGTACTGCTTCTGAGATGATTGATTGTCCGTCTTGATCTACAGCAAGCTCCGCTTCATCTGTTACCAAACCAATTTTCTTCGCTCCTGGTACTGCCTGTTCGAAAGCCGCCTGGTTTTCTGGGGAAACTGTCAATAAGAAACGGGACTGTGATTCGCTGAAAAGCGCCACTGTTACATCGCCGTCGATTGTTACCTTAGCGCCAAGCTCCGTGCCGAACAAGCTTTCTGCCAAAGCAACAGCAAGACCGCCTTCTGCAAGATCATGTGCAGATGCTATGAATCCTTGCTGGATGCCAGCTAGTACTGCTTTCTGATTGCTTGCTTCCACAGCAAGATCAATTGCAGGTGCTTTACCGTAATAACGACCTTCCAGCACATTCTGCAGCTCGCTTCCGCCGAATTCGGCCTTCGTTTCACCCAGCAGATAAATAGCATCGCCAGCTTGCTTGAATTGGCTTGTCGTTACATGCGCCAAATTCTCAACCAAACCTACCATTCCAACGATCGGTGTCGGGAAAATGGCTTGCTGGTTGGACTCGTTATAAAGCGATACATTACCACTGATGACTGGTGTTCCCAAAGCAAGACATGCAGCGCTCATACCATCGACGCTTTTTTCCATCTGCCAGAAGTTCTCGGGTTTGTCCGGGTTTCCGAAGTTCAGTCCATCTGTCAGCGCAAGCGGCTTCGCACCTGAACTGATGATATTACGAGCTGCTTCTGCCACAGCAATCTTGCCGCCAGTTTCTGGATCCAGATAGATATAGCGGGAATTACAATCTGTCGTCATTGCAATTGCTTTCTCTGTTCCGCGTACGCGCACGATTGCCGCATCACTTCCAGGTGCGACGACCGTACTTGCACCAACCATGCTATCATATTGATCATACACCCATTCCTTGCTGGCAATCGTCGGCTGCTGCAATAGCTGCTTCAGCGTCGCTGCATGATCCAAAACAGCTGGCTTGTACTCGATAGTCTGGAATTCTGTGTAATAGTCAGGTACCTTTGATTCTTTGTAATAAACTGGTGCATCTTCTGCCAAACTATCAACCGGAATCTCTGCTGCAACTTCACCATGATGCAAAAGACGGAACTGTTTGTCATCCGTTACAGTACCTACAGCAACAGCTTGTAATCCGTATTTTTCGAATACTTCGATGATGCCCTGCTCCTCGCCCTTCTTCACGACAAGCAGCATACGCTCCTGGGATTCAGACAGCATCAGTTCATATGGGGTCATGTGCTGTTCGCGCTGCGGTACAAGATCAAGATTCATTTCCATGCCCATACCAGCTTTGCTGGCCATTTCACTTGCACTTGATGTCAAACCAGCTGCGCCCATATCCTGAATACCAACAAGTGCTTCGTGCTGAATCACTTCCAAGCATGCTTCGATCAAAAGTTTTTCCATGAACGGATCACCAACCTGAACAGAAGGACGTTTCGATTCAGATTCCTCGCTCAAGTCCTCTGACGCAAACGTTGCACCATGGATACCATCACGGCCGGTCGGAGCACCTGCGTAGATAACTGTATTACCGACACCAGCTGCAATCCCTTTTTGGATATCCTTCTGGTCGATCAAGCCAACACACATCGCATTGACAAGCGGATTGCCTTCGTAACTAGCATCGAACTGGATCTCACCGCCAACAGTCGGTACACCGACACAGTTTCCGTAACCAGCTATACCGTGGACAACTTCCTCCAGCAAATACTTCACACGTGGAGTCGTCAGGTTACCGAAACGCAAGCTGTTCAAAAGCGCAATTGGTCGCGCACCCATGGAGAATACGTCACGAATGATACCGCCGACACCTGTAGCCGCACCTTGATAAGGCTCGACAGCCGAAGGGTGGTTATGACTCTCTATTTTGAACACAACCGCTTTGTCATCCCCGATATCCACGATTCCAGCACCTTCACCAGGACCTTGCAGGACATGCGGTCCTTCAGTCGGGAATTTGCGCAATAATGGCTTGGATGTTTTGTAGCTGCAATGCTCTGACCACATAACCGAGAAAATGCCTGTTTCCGTGAAATTCGGCTGTCTGCCAAGGATATTCTTGACGGATTGGAATTCCTCATCTGTCAAACCCATATCCCGGTACAGACGATCTTGTTCGATTTTTTCCGGACTGATTTCAGCTTGTTGTAACATACATTTCCCTCCAGTGTTGTAGTACGGATTGGAACATCGCAAGTCCATCGCTTGAACCGAGCAGACCCTCCACAGCTCGCTCTGGATGCGGCATCATACCTAGCACATTACCTGCTTTATTGACGATTCCGGCAATATCATCCCGGGAACCATTCGGATTGTTCTTGTAAGTAAAAACAATCTGATTATTTTGCTTGAGCTCTTCCAGCGTTCTATCGTCGCAATAGTAATTTCCTTCGCCATGGGCGATCGGAATTTGAATTTGCTGGCCTTTTTCATAGCCGCTTGTGAACATTGTGTCGGCTCTTTCGACAACAAGCGTCTCATAATGACACATGAACTTCAGCTTTTCATTTCGCAGCATCGCACCTGGCAGCAAGCCTGTTTCCAATAAAATCTGGAAGCCATTGCACACTCCAAGGACTGGTGTACCAGCTTCTGCTTTTATCTTGATTTGGTTCAAGACATCCGATACTGATGCGATTGCACCGGAGCGAAGATAATCACCGTAGCTGAATCCGCCCGGAAGCAAGATAGCATCATAGTCTGCCAGATTCGCATTTTCATACCATACTAGTTCCGCTTCTTCACCTAAACCGTCCTTGACTGCATGGTACATATCGCGGTCACAGTTGGAGCCTGGAAAAACAATGACAGCAAATCTCACGAGCGTACACCCTCCTCGACTGTATAGCTGTATTCCTCCATGACAGGGTTGGCAAGCAGCTTATCACACATACGCTGTACTTCCAGTGCTACATCAGCATCATCTTGCAGTGTCATTTCGATGTATTTACCGACACGTGTATCTGCGACATCCGGGAATCCATTTGCCTGCAGTGCTTCCTGTACAGCCTTACCTTGCGGGTCTAAAACCCCTTCTTTCAGCGTGATAAAGATTTTTACCTTTTTCATTTTGCTGCCTCCAGTCGATTTAGAATTGCATCATATACGTCGATCAAGCTACCAAGGTCTTCTCGGAATACATCCTTGTCCATCTTGCCGCCATTCTCTTTGTCCCAAAGCCGGCATGTATCGGGAGAAATTTCATCAGAGAGAAGAATACAGCCGTCTTGGTCACGGCCGAATTCCAGTTTGAAATCGACCAGCTGCAGACCTACTCGGTCAAAGAACGTCTGCAGATGCTGGTTGACTTCCAATGCAGCTTGCTTAATAAAGGCAAGCTCTTCTTCATTCACATCCGTCAGCATTAAAGCATGGGAATCATTGATGATCGGATCATCCAAGCTGTCATCTTTATAGTAAAGCTCTGTTAAAACGGGTTGGAAAACGGTCTTTTCCGGAATACCAAGCCTTCTCGTAATGCTTCCTGCTGCAACATTCCGAACGACCACTTCAAGCGGTACGATAGTTGTCTTCTTCACAAGCTGCTCTGTTTCGCTGAGCGGCTTGATGAAGTGCGACGAGATGCCCTGCTCCTGCAGGTATTCGAAAATATGGGTCGAGATAAGGTTGTTGTAGCGGCCTTTACCTTCAAAGCTTGCTTTCTTCTTACCATTGAATGCTGTGGCATCATTTTTATAAGACAGCACGAGCTCTTGCTCATTTTCGGCTGATTGAAACACTTGCTTAGCTTTTCCTTCGTACAGCAATTTTCCTCTCACGTTCTCCCACCCCGTTTGTCAGTATATTATTCTAGTCCGATCTTATGGAAAATCTGATCTACATTTTTCAAGTGGTACGTATAGTCGAAGCAGTCATCAATTTCTTCCTGGCTAAGGAAAGCAGAGATTGATGTTTCAGCTTCAATAAGCTGTTTGAATTGTGTTTCTGTTTCCCACGCTTCCATCGCTTTCGGCTGAACGATATCGTATGCTTGCTCACGGCTCATGCCTTTGTCAATCAAGGCAAGCAATACACGCTGAGAGAAAATGACGCCGTATGTGCGGTCGATATTGCGTTTCATGTTTTCAGGGAATACTGTCAAGTTCTTTATGATGTTAGAGAATCGGCTCAGCATATAATCCAGTGCGATTGTCGCATCTGGTAAGATGACGCGCTCTGCGGATGAATGGGAGATATCGCGTTCATGCCAAAGGGCAACGTTCTCATAAGCTGTGACCATGTGGCCGCGGATCAGACGGGACATGCCGACCATGTTTTCAGATCCGATCGGGTTACGTTTGTGCGGCATTGCCGAAGAACCTTTTTGACCTTTTGCGAAGAACTCTTCCACTTCACGCGTTTCAGTTTTCTGAAGACCGCGGATTTCCGTTGCGAACTTCTCGATGCTAGTTGCGATCAATGCCAGCGTGCCCATGTATTGTGCGTGGCGGTCACGCTGCAATGTTTGCGTGGATACTGGTGCCGGCTTCAAGCCAAGTTTTTTCGTCACGTATTTCTCCACATACGGATCGATATTTGCATATGTACCGACCGCACCGGAAAGCTTGCCGTATTGAATCGTGTCAGCAGCAGCGTCAAAACGCTCCAGATTACGTTTCATTTCTTCATACCATAACGCCATTTTCAAACCGAAAGTCGTTGGCTCAGCGTGCACGCCATGTGTGCGCCCCATCATGACCGTATGCTTATGTTCTTTCGCTTTCGCTTCCAAGATATCAATGAAGTTGACGATGCCTTTACGGATGATTTTGTTTGCCTGCAGCAAAAGATAAGATAATGCAGTATCGACTACATCTGTGGATGTCAGTCCGTAATGCACCCATTTCCGCTCTTCGCCCAATGTCTCGGAGACAGCGCGAGTGAAGGCAACCACATCATGACGTGTTTCCTGCTCTATTTCCAAAATGCGATTGATATCAAAGGATGCATTTTCGCGCAATGCTTTTACATCGGCTTCAGGGATGATGCCTAGGTCACTCCACGCTTCGCATGCTAAGATCTCAACCTCAAGCCATGCCTTATATTTGTTTTCATCCGTCCAGATGTTACCCATTTCTTCTCTTGTATAACGTTCAATCATGCTTTGTTTCCTCCTAGTGATCGTGTAAAAGCATCGGTTGCATCCAGCAAAGTCTCACGTGACGTCCCAACCATTGTGAAATGCCCCATTTTCCGTTTTGGCTTAGCTTCTTGCTTGCCGTAATCATGGATGTGGGCGAGTGGTCTGTCAGGCTGCTGCCAATACTGGTCCAGCTCTTCTCCTAATAAATTTATCATAACGGCGGCCCCGATAAAATGGACCGGCAAAAGAGGCAGTGCACATATGGCTCGGATATGCTGCTCAAATTGCGATACCGTACAAGCTTCAATTGTATAATGACCGGAATTATGCGGCCGCGGCGCCACTTCATTCATATAAAGCTCATTGCCTGAGACGAACATCTCGACGGTAAAGGTACCGACAACTCCAGCTGCTTTTGCCAGCTTGCCAGCAGCATGACGCGCTTGCTCGGCTACTTCGCCCGTGATGCTGGCAGGTGCGATAGTCCGATAAAGGATGTGGTCTCGGTGTTCATTTTCTGCTGTCGGAAAATACGTGATTTCTCCATCCTGTCCTCTTGTCAGCACAATCGATATCTCCTTATCGAATGTTAGCCATGATTCTACAATGCAGCGTCCATTTTGGCGGACAAAGGCAGCAGCTTCTTGCAGATCATCCTTAGATTCCAGTTTTAACTGACCTTTGCCATCGTATCCGCCGCGGCAAGTTTTTACGACAGCTGGAAAACCGATTTCTCTAACTCCTGTCAGCAATTCCTTCTCGTCTGTCACAATCGCAAACGGCGCTACTGGCAGATCCAGCTCTCTCATGAGATTCTTTTCATTCGCTCGATCCCGGCTGATTTCCAGTAGAAGAGAACCTTGCGGAAGCTTTCCCTTTTCCTCCAGAAGTTTAGCGGCATCCAGATCGACATTTTCGAATTCATACGTTACAACATCGCTTAAGCTTTCTAGTTTCCGGATCGCGTCCCTATCATCATAAGCCGCTTCAATATGCATGTCCGCCACTTGTGCTGCTGGACAATCATGCGTTGGATCAAGAACTATGATTCTATATCCCATATGTTTCGCAGCTGTTGCCATCATGCGGCCGAGCTGCCCGCCTCCAAGAATGCCGATAGTGATGATATTATTTGGTCGCAAGCTGATTCCTCATTTCCGCTACTTGTTTCTTCATACCTTGCTGATATGCCAGCAGACGTTCCGCAATTTGTTTATCATGTGTACCAAGAATTTGGGCCGCCAGTATGCCGGCATTTTTAGCTCCTGCTTTTCCGATTGCTACAGTAGCCACCGGAACACCTCCTGGCATCTGAACGATAGAGAGCAAAGAATCCATTCCATCAAGTGCTTTTGTCTGTACTGGAACACCGATCACAGGCAAGGTAGTCTTGCTTGCTACCATTCCTGGCAGATGTGCTGCACCGCCAGCACCGGCAATGATCACCTTCAAGCCTCTTTCCCTGGCACTCGCTGCATAATCAAACATATCCTCAGGTGTCCGATGGGCTGAAATCACGTCTTTCTCAAAAGGAAGATCCAGCTCTTCCAATAGCTTGCACGTATGCTCCATGGTCTCCCAATCAGAGATACTGCCCATGATGATACCAATCTCTGCCATCTTAATCCCTCTTTCTTCTTTTTGCCGTAAAAAAAGCCTATTCACCTCTCCCGCTAACTGAGAGAAGACGAATAGGCATACGGTGTCGTAGGCTCATAATCATGCAGTTCATCTTCCCTCATAGTCCGCCATTTACGGTAGCAGGTAGAGACTTCCGGACCGTATTTCCGGAAATATATGAGGTACGATCTATAAAGCACAGCTTCTAGCTTCATGCTGTATTGTTGTCAAATCCAGCCGTGTCTTTCATGCATGTTTATGATAACAATTCTGACACACATCGTCAATGAAAAAATCGAACGATGGTTATATTGTTATATTTAATGTTCGGTTTTTAGTAATTTTGTATCAAAAACAACTTTCCTTCCGATCGGTTCTACCTTCTTTGACCCATTTTCGGTAGTCTCGCGGAAGATCGGTTCTTCTACTTTCCGGACTGGCAAGTAGCCCTCTGCTTTAATACGGTCCAAGCAAGCATCGATTGACTCATTTTCACCGAGCTCAAATCGTTTCTTTGCCGGTTTCTTTTCTTTTGGCATTACGGATACGCTCCCTTTTTACACTTTTCACCCAGAAACCGCCAAAAATCTGACGAGGCTCGTAGGCAATGATAAACGCCTTCGGATCGATTTCCTTGATGGCTTCATAAAGCCGGAGTTCATATTTTCGCGGCGTCAGGATTTGCATCGCAAGGCGGTCCCCATCCATTCCATAAGCGAACCAGCTGGTGACACCATACCCTTTTTCACGAAGTCGTCTTGTAAACTCGATACTCGGATCGGAAGAGATGACATTGACGGTTATATAGCCGAGCGCAAGCTTCTCTTCTATCTTCGAACCAAGGATAACACCGATTCCGAAACCAAGTGCGTAGGCGATCAGGTTCTGGATTTGATCCAAATTGTCCAGTACTAAGCCAAGACCAATCGTATAGATCGTAATCTCGAATACACTGACGCCTGCTGCAATATATCGCCTTCCTTTTAGTGTCAGGATGACCCTTAATGTATTAAGGCTTACATAGACGATGTTGACGACAAAAATGATCAGCAGCATGACGAGCGGTATTTCCAGCAACTTGCTTCCTCCTCTTACACATAAAAATTATTACTTGTTGAATCAGTAGCCATACTTACGTTTTTTCCTTCGTAGCAAATGAATCGGTATGGCTATCAAGATGATTACTGCCATGATACTAGCTACCGCTGTGATAGCCGGAAATTCTTCTGCACGAGCGGCAGCAATGGCTAAATATGCCCAAATAAATACGAGCGGATAAATACTATCACGGAAAACGTTCATAAAGCCAATAGCAAGAATCGCACCGACGATTAAAATTATGATTGTCCAAACTTCTCCTGACAAAAGCCATCCTTCCACATTATCTACGCCAAGCGATACAAATAGAATGCCTACGTTCAAAATTGTCGCGACGGAAACCCAGCCAAGATAGATAGAAAATGGAAACAAATCAAATTTCCGGCGATCAGATGAAGTAGCGATGGTTTGATACAGGATGATCAAGGAAATCAGCAGCGCTACCATTGGAATGATAGATAAGCTGAAGAACTGATAATGGAAGGTGAAGAGCCAGGCGATGTTGAAAATACAACTTGCGATGAATGCTCCAGCTGCTTTTCCGTACCATTCTGTCTCGCGTGTCGACCGCAGGAACAAGCGGATGACCCAAATAAAGACGAAAAGATAAATTACTCCCCAGATGCTGAAAGCATAGCCTGCCGGCTGAAATAATACGCCAAGCTGATCAGATAATTGACGGGTGTTCTTCCCTCCGAGCGGCAAGGCATTGGACAGATAATTGACGACGATGGCTGCGATAAATGCCAGTAAGCTGAACCAAGCCAGCTTCACTGAACGGTTACTCATAGAAATTCCTCCTCCTCGCCCGCTGACAGACGATAATCTCTCGTTAGTATAATACAATTATACCCGCCGCCGTCGCAATCAACGCATAAAGGTAAAATCCGACCAGAAATTTGTCATATTTCGCCTGTAAAAAAAAGCCGCCCCCGGTAGGAGCGGCTTCTATTTATGCCAAAAAGATGAAGTATAAAAGGAATACTACGAACAAGAACCACATTACTGGATGGATCTCTTTCACACGACCTTTTACCAACAAGGTAAGCGGGTAGAAAATAAAACCGACCGCAATACCTGTAGCAATACTGCCTGTAAGTGGCATCATAAGAATTGTGAAGAACGCCGGAACAGCCAGCTCAACTTTATCCCACTCGATTTCCTTCAAGGAAGAACACATCAGCACACCAACCACTATCAGGGCAGGCGCTGTCACTTCATTTGTGATGACGGATAACAGCGGGCTGAAGAATAATGCCAAAAGGAAACAAATAGCTGTAACAACTGCTGTAAATCCTGATCTCCCACCTGCACCTACGCCTGTTGTTGATTCAACATATGCAGTTGTGTTGGAAGTACCAAGCACAGCACCAGCAACAGTAGCACCAGAGTCTGCAAGCAAGGCTTGTCCTGGATTCGGAAGCTTGCCGTCTTTCATTAGTCCAGCCTTCGTTGCAACTGCAACCAACGTACCTGCTGTGTCAAAGAAATCAACGAATAGGAACGTCAGGATAACAGTAAGCATTTGAATAGTGAAGATATCACCGAAATGCGCAAATGCTGCTCCGAATGTAGGAGCAAGACTTGGTACGCTGCCGACAACGTCTCCTACTGCTGTTGGCGGATCGATCAAGCCGACAATCATACCGGCTGCAGCTGTAATGATCATTCCAATGAAGATTGCTGCACGAAATCCTTTTACTAAGAGAATTGCTGTAACAAAGATACCAAAGATTGCTAATAGTGCTGGACCGCTGTGGATATCTCCAAGAGCCACTACTGTATCCTCACTCATAACTACGAGGTTGGCATTTTTTAATCCAATGAAAGCGATGAAAAGTCCAATACCAGCACCGACTGCCAATTTCAAAGTTGGCGGAATTGCGTTGATCAGAAGCTCACGCAAACCAGAAAGAGAAAGAATCATGAAAATGATACCGGAAGCAAGAACACCTGCCAATGCTGTTTCCCATGGGATGCCATAGGTAAGGACAACCGTGAAAGCAAAGAATGCATTCAATCCCATACCAGGAGCAAGCGCTATTGGCAATTTGGCGAAAACACCCATGATAAGTGTTCCAATTGCAGAAGCAATCGCTGTAGCAGTGAAGATTGCACCAGCATCCATACGGCCGCCGGGAAGTGCACTATCAGGAACTCCTTGAAGAGTTAAGACATTCGGATTAACAAAAAGGATGTACGCCATGGATAAGAATGTCGTGATCCCTGCAATAATCTCGGTCCGGTAAGACGTGTTCAATTCGTCAAAGCGGAAAAAACGTTTCATAACTTGTTACTCCTCCTGTTGCTTCGATTGGGCAGGATAAGCTTTCAAATAAAAAACACTTCTGCCAAAGGCAAGAAGCGTTTCTTATCTACACCACATCTGATTATGTAACTCAGATCGAAATGTCAGCGTAGTCAGGTTAATGACGGTAACCTGGTAGAAACTCATGGGCCATATTCCCAAAATTATACGAAGACGAAAAATATATAGTATTAATACTCTTTCACTATAAAAGCATTTTGCCTGCTTCGTCAATCTTTTTTCGGTAATTAGACCTAAGAATAGTATTAGTAATCGTTTCCAACTTATTCAGCTGATCGTCGACTTGATCTTTTCCGCACTTTGTTCCTCAAAATAAGATTGAATAATTGCGTGATCAGAGTGCGGAACAGCCTTCCCTTTGACAAACTGAGCCCCATTGATTTGTCCACCCGTAAGCAGGACAATGTCTCCTTCTTGGCTGAGCTCGAGCGCAAGACGGACTCCATCTGCCCTCGTCAGTGCCATGGATACATTCTGTACAGAGTCGGAAAAGCCCTTACATACCGAATCTATTATGGTTTGAGGGTCATGATAGCCTGGGTGATCAACCGACACAACAATCTCATCTGCCCTTCCCTCCACAGTCTTGGCCATTTTCGGCATTTTTCCGAAATCTCGTATACCCACTCCCAAGATCATTACAATCAAGCGATGATGCGGAATAGTATTTACTGCATCCAACAGCTGATCCAACGCAGCTGGTGTATGGGCATAATCAAGGATGATTTTCCTTTTGCCGAATTGTTCGAGTACTTCAAAACGACCTTCTGGACTTTCAATAGCACCCAGCACATCCACAATCACGTCCAAATCAAATCCTAGAAGGATCGCTGTTCCGACAGCAGCAAGTAAATTGGCAATATTATATTCGCCAAATATCGGAGTATGAACAGCATAAGATTTCCCATCAGCATATAGATCAAATCGCGTGCCTGCCATATCTGTTCGCAGATTAAGCGCAGCCAAATCTGCTCCGCTTTGCTGCTTTAAGCTATAAGTCAGCACTTTCCCTCGATACATATCCAGGATATCTGCAGACATCCCTTCATCATCGAGATTGACGATTGCAGAAGATGCTTGATCAAACAATTTCAGCTTTGCACCCTTATAATTATCCATTGTTTCATGGAATTCCAAGTGCTCTGGGGACAAATTGGTGTGAATAGCGACATCGAAAGTCATCGCCGCTGTACGCTTTTGTTCCAGTGCAATAGATGTTGCCTCCAGGACAACTGCTTTTTCCCCTTCGGCCGCCAGCTGTTTGAAAAGAACATGCAAATCAGCGGATTCTGGCGTTGTAGGCGTACTCTTGAAGAAGTCCACCTTTTCTTTAGAGGAGATAATGCCACAAGTTCCGATAGAAGTTGTCCGAACCAGGAGTTGATTCAGTATCGAACGGACATATGCCGCTACGGTCGTCTTTCCGTTTGTACCTGTTACAGCTATTGTAATAAGCTTTTTCCAAGCCTCGCCGGACAAAAGAACTGCCATCTGCGCCATCGCCAGTCGAGCATCTTCTACGACAAGGAAAGTGCGGTCATCGTACTGCCGATAAAAGGATTTTAAAAGATCTTCTTCCGTTCCGATAATGATAGAAGCACCTTGCGCAATAGCGTCCTCAATATAGGCATGCCCGTCGTGATTATCCCCTTGTATACAGACAAATACATCTCCACTCGCCACACGCCGGGAATCGAATCTAACGATGTTGGCAATTGAACTAGATGCACCGTAAATGCGTTTGAAATTGACTTTATTCTGTTTAACCAAATTAATTATCATGGCTACCCCCTGTATTTCCGGTCCAAGTTTTCTTCTTTTACCCAGAACACGCGGCGGTTATACCCTCACTCTAAAAAACAAGCTCCAAGCCCTATAATACTTCCAGTTACAACCATTGCCTGCCAGCTTTATACACTTTATAATGTAAACATGCTACATCAAAGGTGTTGACATTAAGTGAAGAAGTTTTTCATCGGCAGCCGTGTCATCAAGACAGGGATTGCTGTGTTTTTTACTGCATTAATTTGTGAAATTGTACACATATCGCCCGCTTTTGCTGTAATTGCCGCTATCGTGACGATCGAGCCGACAATTCACGCATCCATACAAAAAGGACTGATCCGCCTGCCGGCCAGTATGGTCGGAGCAGGTTTTTCCGTACTTTCGATCTATTTATTCGGAGCTTCTCCGCTGACTTACACGGCAGCGGCTTTTTTGACAATTTTGGTTTGCTACAAACTGAAGCTCCATGCAGGTTTGATCGTAGCTACGATTACAGCGGTTGCAATGATTGACGTAGAACATACAAGTCTTTGGGCGGATTTCTGGGCCCGGCTCGGCGGGAGTGTTATTGGGATCATCATTTCCACATTGGTCAATATGCTTATCCTGCCGCCAGATTACTTTAAGAAATCGCGTCAGCAGTTAGATTTGGTTATATCGCATACGAATGAGCTGCTTCATGCATTTGTTGATATAAGGATCAGGAAAACTCAAGGAGACCAGCCAGTCCATAGCTTAACAGCTTCATTCCGACAACTGACAGACGAAAGGCTTCTCTTGGAACAGTATGTGCAGCAACAGCAACAGGAAATACGCTACCACCTTCCGAATTCAAAAGCGAAAGCTGTATTGGATAAAGAAGCAGCGCTGACTCAGAAGCTGAAGCTGATTCACTACCATCTCTGGAATATGATACATGCCGGACAGAGCGGCAAACAGCTGCATTGGAATACGGAACAACGTTACGGTTACATTGCAGCAACCGAAACCGTTCAAGAGCGTCTGTCACTTTGGATGAAGGACGACCAAATGACAGACGATAGGCAATTCCAAGACCTGTTCCAGCTATTTTGGAGTATTGATATGCCCAAGGATCCGGCAGATGGCTACTTCCCGATTGAAAGCATCTATCTGTATGAACTGCTATCCATTCACGAGTTAATTCATGACCAGCAATCCGGAAAATCACATCTGCTTGCACAAAAAGAGGCCATGCTATCTGATTGATAGCATGGCCTCTTTTATTATTCCCACTCGATTGTTGCTGGTGGCTTACTAGTTATGTCATACACGACACGGTTAACATGATTCACTTCATTGACGAAACGTACAGAAATACGCTCCAATACATCCCAAGGGATACGAGCCCAATCGGACGTCATACCGTCGATACTAGTTACCGCACGGATTCCTAATGTGTAATCATACGTACGAGCATCTCCCATTACACCAACGCTTTTGAATCCAGGAAGCACAGTGAAATACTGCCAGATATCACGTTCAAGACCTGCTTTCGCAATCTCCTCATGAAGGATTGCATCGGATTCGCGGACGATTTCAAGCTTTTCTTCCGTGATCTCACCGATAACACGGATTGCTAGACCAGGACCTGGGAATGGCTGACGGTGAACGATTGCATCCGGCAAGCCAAGCTCTGTTCCCAGTTCACGTACTTCGTCTTTGAACAATGTTTTCAATGGCTCGATCAATTCGAACTGCATATCTTCTGGCAGTCCGCCCACGTTATGGTGGGATTTGATTGTCTGTGCTGTTTCTGTACCACTTTCAACGATATCCGTATACAGTGTACCTTGTGCAAGGAAGTCCATGTTTTCAAGCTTGGATGCTTCATCATCGAATACATAAATGAATTCATTACCGATGATTTTACGTTTCTGCTCTGGATCGGAAACGCCTTTCAGCTTGCCCAAGAAACGGTCTTGTGCATGCACTGCAACCAAGTTGATTTTGAATTCGTCACGGAAAGTCTTCTCAACCATTGCACCTTCGTTTTTACGAAGCAAACCATGATCCACGAAAATACATGTCAGCTGGTCGCCGATTGCTTTGTGGATAAGAGCAGCTACTACGGAAGAGTCCACTCCGCCGCTCAATGCACATAGGACATTTTTGTCACCGACTTGCTGACGGATTTTTTCTGTTTCCATCTCGATGAAGTTTTCCATTGTCCATTCCGCTTTTGCGTGGCAGACGTCGAATACGAACTGCTTCAGCATATGATTGCCGTACTCGGAATGGCGCACTTCTGGGTGGTACTGAACACCATAAAGGTTACGTTCTTTGTTGCTGATGGCAGCAACTGGGGTGGACGGGCTTGTCGCATCGACGCTGAAGCCTGGAGCTGGATCCAATACTTTATCACCATGGCTCATCCAGACTAGCTGTTTTTCCGGTGAGTCTTTAAAAATGACGGAAGGATTTGTCAGTGTAATTTCCGCACGGCCGTATTCCCGGCTGTCGGCACGCTGCACATTACCGCCGAAATGCTGCATCATCAGCTGCATACCGTAGCAGATACCCAATACTGGAATTCCTAGTTCGAAGATTTCTTCGTCACAGCGGAAGCTATTTTCGTCATATACACTATGCGGTCCGCCGGAAAGGATGATTCCTTTCGGGTTCATCTTACGAATCTCATCTGCTGTCAGTTTGTGGGAATGTAATTCGCTGTATACACCGAACTCCCGGATCCTTCTTGTGATCAATTGGTTGTACTGGCTGCCAAAGTCCAGTACCAATATCATATCTGTATCGATATCCAAAGTCTGTCCACTCCTTCATTATTCTCTAGATATAAGCAGGTCGGGTGCATGCACCACATTTTACCTTTATCACGTCTTGAAAAAACAGAAGCTGAATCCGCGCCATATTCAAGGCGGAATCCAGCAAAAGTAACGTTGTCGGCTCAAGCCTTCACAAACGTCAGCAGCGTTGTACTGCGTCCTTCTGAAGGTGCTTATTGCCTCTTATTCTATCAATGTGCCCAAAATGGGTCAAGATGCCGCTTGTTTAATTAAATTTTCCCACAATTCGACGGCATTTATCCATGCAGGTGCGCTTTTTTCGTTGCGGTACAAGATTCGTTCGTATTCTTTCGTCAGCTCAGACATCCGCTTATTGCCGAATTCCCGGTCAATTGCAGCGGCATATTCCCTGAGTGTCTGACCGGAATGACGTTTAAAGCCCTTATATGCCAGTAGGCGCAATAAGTAATGATAGGCTTTTCCATACGTCTCCTCGGATTGTTCACTTCTGTATTTCCGAATGTAATAAGCTGTCAGCCATTTATAGCGGGTGACATAGAGTGCAATTACAGCCAATAAAAGTACGGCTGATGGAAGGATCCAATACAGCGGATGAACGGAAGTACTATCCGTCTGACTGTCTGCCACTGGTTCTTCCTCCGGCTGCTCCTCTTCCGGCTGCTCTGGAGCCTGGTCTTGTTCTTCCTGTTCAGGCGTATCGGTTTCAGCTTCAGGAGTCTCTTCTGCCGCATCTTCTTCGCTGGTAAACTCGGCAGGGTTTGTAAATCCTTGCGTTGGTTCAAAAGGCACCCAACCAGTGTCAGGGAAATACACTTCCACCCATGAATGGGCATTCCCGTTCGTAACCAGATAAGAGGACATACCCTCTGGGGTGGATACATTCGGATTCGATCCAGGCTGGCCTGCCGTGAATCCTTTCACCCAGCGAGCGGGAATATCCGCTGCCCGCAGCAGCACGACCATTGAGGAAGAGAAGTTATCACAATAGCCGATCTTGCTTTCAAATAGAAACTGATCGACATAATCCTGATCATCTTCCGGAACAGGTATATCCTGTGTCTGGTACTGGAAGCCATTCTGATTAAAATATTGTTCCACTGCCTTTGCCTTATCATACCGCGTATTGGCTGAAGAAGTGATCTCGGCAGCCAATTCACCGACACGCTCCGGCAAATCTTCGGGCAGCTGCGTATAGCGAAAATGGGTATTGTCATCATCCAGCTCGGAATCATTGCGCAGATCATCAATATTATACTGTGGTTCCTCAAAGGCTATCGTATAATTTTCATCCGGATATTGTGCACGATTGAACGTTTCTACGACACCAAAATCAGAGTCAACCGCAGCTCCTACCTGCCCGCTGAAAAATGTCTGCACACCATAAGGATATACGAGCCTGTCCAGCACTTGATTTTGAC
This sequence comes from Terribacillus saccharophilus, assembly GCF_046592595.1. Classification (GTDB taxonomy): domain Bacteria; phylum Bacillota; class Bacilli; order Bacillales; family Amphibacillaceae; genus Terribacillus; species Terribacillus saccharophilus_C. Next base: position 201,923 of record NZ_JAWVPF010000004.1, read on the forward strand.
TGGGATAGACAATTGCCTGCCGTGATTCAGTAGCAACATTCTCTGTGTAAAGATCGATACCGACCGGATCTCCGCTCTGGAAGCTTTGCGGTTCTGCTTCCCTTGAACGTTCCCAGCCCTTTCCTGTATACACATCTTTACTGTCAACACGCCAATAGCCGCTCGCTTCCGTTGCTGCCCAGAAAGCAATGGAATTGTCTTGAACAAACGGCCCTCCGAGACGGGAATCATTTTCACCGTAGCCGACTTTTTGAATACCGCCTTCTCCGTCATTTTCATTGTTGTTATCTGACATCGTTTGGATGAAAGGAACAGGATCAGCCCATTGGGGCGGCAGCTTCGGTGCTGCATAGCCTACTGCGGCTGAAACAGCGAGTATGGAAAGGAGCGGGATGCTCCAGAGCAGCACATGCTTCGGAAGCTGTCGTTTTTCTCCGTCTTGATAAAGTCTGGCAAAAGCAGAAATACCCATCGCAAAAAAGCTGATCAGAAAGACACGGACAATTGCTGCACTGCCATCATAAGGAGTGAACGTATCAAGTATCCCGATGTACAGGAAAGTCATGATTATAAAGAAGAAAATACGATTGACTACGATGAACCAGTAATAAAGCAAATAACTCATAAGCCAGAGTAAAATCAAAAATAGCAAAGTTCTAAAAAATGGTGACAGCGAGACAAAATCACCAGTGAATAGAAATTGCAGATTGCTTTGAAGCTCCGTCAGGATGAACGTGAACCAGCTTCCCGAGACCAAGTTCTCCTGTATAAGAAATGCTTGCAAAACGATTACCATTAAAATAAATTTCAGCAAAAAGCTGAGCCACCACCGCAGTTTGAACATGGACAGCAAGAAACAGATTGCTGTGAACATGATAAAAATAGGTAAATTGCCTGTATCGCTGATTTGATCCAGCGGACGGAGCCATTCCCAAAACAAAAGGAATCCACACACAAAGATAAGATAACGCAGCCACTGTATTTGTCCGATCCTTCTACGCATTCCGCTCCACCCCCGTTTGGACTGTCTGCTGTACCGGATACATATCCATCTGATGACCAAGCTGGCGAACTTCGCGTATAAGATTCTTTTCTTTTGTTCCCACCGTTGCATGACGACAGATATATAGAACAGTCAATACATAGCCACCTTGCCTCAATTTGCGGAGTACTGCCATCTCTCTGCTGTCCAAGTCGGTTGTGACGTAGTAGACTGTTGACCCTTTCGGCTGCCGGGACAGCTCAGCTGCCAATGCCTGAAGCCGCGGCGGTTCCTGCTCCTGCCGAACGGTAGTCAAATACTGCTGCACACGGTGAAGCTGCGCACTGCCCATTGCAGCGGGCAGCCACTTGGCTGGATTCCCAATGCTCATAAAGCCGACTTGTTCATTCCTGCTTTTTAGCTTCTGATAAACAGAAAAAGCGATGACAACGGCATATTCAAAAAGATCTTCCGCCTGCCCAGCTGCTCTTCTATCCAATACCACAAGTACATCCGCACTTTTCTCCTGTTCAAATTCCTTTGTCATCATATCCTGTTTTCTTGCAGACGCTTTCCAGTCGATCCAGTTAAAGCGGTCACCAGGGGTGTATTCGCGTATGCCAGAAACAACACTGGTCTGTTTGGAACGCGGTGCATAGGCAACGGCAGCACCTTCTTCGAAGACGCTTTGTGGATTTCCGACTGTAATCTCCCTTTCAGCTGGGTAAACATGCAGCTTATGTCCGACTTCAAAAACAGCCTCTTTTTCGACCAGCTGAAACGGGTCGCCAGTACGCAGACGTATCTGATAAAAGCTATGCTCCCCCCTCGGAAGTCTATCCAGCACATAGCAAATTTCGAGATTTCTCCGGAACCAAGGAAACAGGATATGCTGCTTCGGCTGTCGCGACTGTGCAATCTGCAGTGTTCCGTCTGACCGGCTTACTTTCAGAAGAGATCGATCATACAGATCTTCCATTTCCAGATACACAAGCGGAAACGGGACACGGCGGGTCAAGCTAACTTTGACCGTTACTTCTCCACCGCTCCTGACATATGTCTTGGAAAGCTTGCGATCCACCTTCCAGTTTCCAAGCGGGTAGCACAGTACGAGCAGTACATAAAGCAGAATTGGAAGAAAAGCATAAAACAAAAACCAGCTCACAAAACCGCCTTGGAACATACTGTAACAGAACAGGATGGCCGTCAGTATGACAATGCTCCCGGTCTTGAAGGCGAAACGGAACTTACCTTTCATGTACAGATTCCCTCTCTACAGGCACGTCTATTGCTTTCAGCAGACGCTGCACCAATTTTTCAGGTGTCAAGCCATCATAGCGCGCTTCCGAACGGAGTAAGATCCGGTGGCAAAGTACAAACGGCGCCAATACTTGCACATCATCCGGAATTACATAATCGCGGTTATGAATATAAGCATACGCCTTCGCTGCCCGCATCATGGCGATGGATCCGCGCGGGCTGAGTCCCAGGTAAACATCAGGATGACTGCGGGATAGCTGCGCTAAATCCACTATATATTGCTGTATCTGTGGATCGACGTACACGTTTGCCGCCGCTTCTTGCATATTTAGCAGATCTGTTTTCGTCATGACTGGCTCAACACGGTTGATTGGATGTTTCGTCCCAACAGCATCAAGCATCTGCATTTCTTCATGTGCATTTGGATATCCCATCTGTATCTTCAGCAGGAATCGGTCCAATTGCGCTTCAGGCAGCGGATAAGTACCTTCATAATCGACCGGGTTCTGTGTTGCCATGACAAAAAACGGATCAGCCAGAGGGAGTGCATTACCTTCTACAGTTATATTCTTCTCTTCCATTGCTTCAAGCATAGCGGACTGTGTCTTTGGAGAGGTACGGTTAATCTCATCAGCAAGAACGATATTTCCCAGAATCGGTCCAGGACGGAACTCGAATTCCAGCGTTTTAGGATTGTATATTGAAACACCAGTCACATCAGATGGCAATAAGTCAGGTGTGAACTGGATACGTTTGAAATCACAGTCAACAGAACGGGCAAGTGAACGAACAAGCATTGTTTTACCGACACCAGGAACATCCTCCAACAGCACATGACCACCAGCAAGCAGCGCAGTCAGACTAAGTACAATCGGCTCTTCTTTTCCAATAATCACTTTATTAATATTATCTATTATCCGCGATACTGCCGGATGATAGTTTGCTAGCTTTGACATACAAGCATTCCCTTCAAATTGGATTCGACAGAATATTTTGGACAAGCGTTCCCTTTATGTTACCTGCCATACAGGGCATGCCGCAAGCTATTTACTTGTAAAATTATTGCTATAAACAAAAGGAAGGTACACTGCTGTGTACCTTCCTTTTGTATTTAGGATTGGCGAACCCTTTTCGGCTTGACTTCCTGCCATTTGAATATCTTGTTAAGGAAATGGAAGATATGCTTTGATTCTTTTGTCATCAATGGACCAAGGATGGCAAGAATCAGTACGTACAGCGCTGAAAACGGCTGCAGCACACCCATAAGTCCGCCGGCCATCCCAAGATTGGCCATGATAATGGAGAACTCTCCCCGCGAAACAATGGTCAAACCGATATTCGTGGACGCTTTATGTGACAGACCTGCCCGCCGGCCCGCTATCATACCAGCAACAAAGTTACCGATGATTGTGATGGCTACTGCTCCGAGTGCAAGCCATACAGCGTCTCCGAGTGTCGTCGGGTCGATACTCAGACCAAAGCTGAAGAAGAAGATGGCACCGAAGAAATCACGGAATGGAACAACCATATGCTCGATCCGCTCACCTTGATCGGTCTCAGAGAATACAAGTCCGAGTAAGAGGGCACCGATGGCTTCGGCGACGTGGATTGTCTCCGAGAAACCTGCGATAAAGAATAGTGATGCGAAAATGACGATGATAAATACCTCATTAGAGGAGATACGTAGAAGCTTGCTTAAAAGAGGTGCTGCCTTCCGTGCAATGACGAAAAACAACAGCATGTAACCTAGCGCGATCAGAATGGACAGGATTGTTCCTCCCAAGGAATTGGAGTCTCCCAATACCAAACCTGATACAGTGGATAAATAAACAGCGAGGAAAATATCCTCAAACATGATGATACCCAGAATCAACTCTGTTTCGGTATTACCGGTACGACGTAAATCAACGAGAACTTTTGCGACAATCGCACTGGAACTGATTGTAATGATACCAGCGATAATCAATGTTTCCTTAATCGGAAAACCTAGTACAAACGGATACAAGAAGCCGAGTGCAAAGTTTATTCCAATATAGATACTGCCGCCTACGACAATATTTTTACCTGATTTAATCAATTTCCCGATTGAGAATTCGAGGCCCAGATAGAACAGGAGGAATAGTACACCAATTCGTCCGAGGAATGCAATGATATCTTCACTGTGGACAAACTGGAGATTGATGATGCCAAAACTAGGTGCGTGTGGTCCGACCAGCATCCCGATGATAATGAGGAACGGGATGATGGAGAAGTTTAACTTGTTGGCAAGTATGGCTGCGATTGCGACTAAGACAAGCGCAGTCCCTACTTCAAAAACTAAATGGTCCATAGCCTATCCCCTTTCTTTCAAGAATAATTCACTGCTGGCACGCTTGATGTCAGCACGCTCCCCGGAAATAACAAGTGTATCTCCGCTTTTGAAAATCGAATCAACACCAGGATTCAGCTGCTTGGAATGATCCTTGCGTACAATTCCGATGATATTGATGTTGTAGTTCTGACGAATGCCGATCTCTCCGATGGTCTTGCCGATAATCGGTGCATTCGGACCAAGCTTGAACCATTCGATCACAAGGTCATCAAATGCGACTTCAATTGTTTCCACTGCTTTCGGCTTGTACGTCATGCCGCCAATGATGGAAGCCAGCTGTCTTGCCTCAGAATCGGTGAAAGTAACACCAGAGATGCTTTCATCCAGATCCTCGTCATCGTAATGGTAAACTTCCCGACGGCCATCATCATGGATGATTACGACAACTTTATCGTCGTTTTCCGTCATAAGCTCGAACTTTCTTCCGATACCCGGCAATTCTGATTCACGGATATTCATAGTAGTACCTCCTATTTCAATTGTTTTGCTTTCCGGACGACTTCCTTGAATTTACTGTCGCTTAGTATTTCCTGCAGATCATGAATTGAATCAAGATCAGCCTTCGCCATGAACACAATTCCGCCTTCTTCAACGAATGCAACATGCTCCCCTTCCTTGACGTTAAGCACATCCCGGATATGTTTCGGTACGGTGATCTGCCCTTTTGAACTAAGCTTTGCTAATTCCATGATTTCGCCCTTCTTTCAAGTTTTCCTTACATTCTTTACTTTCCTTACAAGTAAAGTTTACTATAATTCCAAAAAGCATTCAAATGGTGCGCTTACATTAGAAAACTTTTTTTGACGCTCGAGTTCAATTATTTGTCACAAACTTATAAGGTTTATTTTGCCATATTCCACTAGTCAACATCGTGCGTATCCTTTATACTATAAATAGGAACAGACGTTCTAAAATTAATAGAGCTTACCTAGGAGGACGAACAGCAAGATGCAATTTCGATACGCATATACTGCAGGCAAAGAAGCAGTTATCCGGCATGAGCTAGAGCGGAGCATTTCCAATTATGTAAAGGAAATCATTCCGGATGCACATCGACTCTATTCCAAGAAAACATCTTCGACAAATAAAGGACAAGTTCGGCAGGATTGGCGCAATATAATCAATAAGGATGGCCAGGAAATAAACCAGATCTATATCGAGATGTACAAGGAACTAACGGATGGGGCCTCCTATTATATTGCCGACGTCGAATTGGCAAAATAAAAAACGATGCGGAATGGTTCCGCATCGTTTCATATTTTTATTGATAATAATTCTCCAGCCCCTGCACAATTCCAGAAGCAGCTTTTTCTTGATAGCTGCTTGTTGCCAGATTAGCAGCTTCTGCTGAATTGGTGATATAACCAATCTCCGCTAGGATTGCGGGTGCATTCGTATTACGCAATACACTGAAATCAGCTGCCTGTGTGCCACGGTCAATCGATCCAAGCTGAGAGGAGAGATTCTCTTGCACTGTCGAAGCAAGCTGGACACTCGTGTCGCCATCTGGATAGTAATATACTTCCGTTCCATTGACGTATTCTTCCGAAGTGGCATTCAGGTGAATACTCACGAACATAGAAGCATTCGCGGCATTTGACATAGCTGCCCTTGCTTCCAGCGCTACGAATGTATCATCGTCACGTGTCATGATCACATTTGCCCCCAAATTCTCCAGCTGCGTTTGGGTTTTTAATGCAATGGAGAGAACGACGGACTTCTCATAAAAGTAATCCCCGATTGCACCGCTGTCTTTTCCGCCATGACCTGCATCAATCACTATCGTCTTTCCTTTTAATGGTGACAAGCTGTAAGATGCTTCGTTCTCACTTGTTGAGATGAAGTCCATGCTAACATAACCCGTTGTACCATTATGTTCAATCTCTGCCCAGTTGTTATCGATTGATAAAATAGAGACTGCATCTCCATTATATAGACTATCAACCACATCAGCAGACATACTCGGAGTCGCCCGAACATTCAAGGATGTAGCAACCTGCACATATCCTTCTGTCGCGTCAGCAGTCTGGGAAGTCTGCTGCACGTCGGCTTGTACAGATCCCGAATCCTGGGCTCCGCTGACAAACACCATACTTATGTATCCTTCTTGCCCATAATAATCTATCTTGCCCCAGTCATGACTGACTTCTTTAATTTCTATTGCCTGTCCGCCTTGCAGCTTACCAATAACTTCTGCATCATTAGAAGGCTCTGCTCTTACATTCAGAGACGTCGATACGTCGATAGTTCCGCTATTCGCATAACTCGTTGCCGGCATAAAAGCAACAACTGCTATAAGTGCGATAATAAAGACCAGCAGCGAGCGGCACATCAGATGTTTCTCTAGCATACGATTCCCCTTCCGTGTTTGTAGAATTTTGTAGATTCGCCATCCATTATAGATGAATATGTTGCCAATTAATAGTCTAATAGTCTTACCAAATAATTTACAATTCCCTATCTCCAGAGGAAATCCTGAGCTTACACCCGCTACTTGACCAAGTGATGGAAAGTGAAAGGCAGCAAATACTAGATTTGCTGCCTTTCAACGGAGTGAATAAATAGATCATTCTGCGTATTCTTTTACTCCTTGCACAAGTCCAGCAGCTGCTTTGTCCTGATATGCACTCGATGCAAGCTTCTGGGCTTCAGCAGCATTTGTAACGAATCCGATTTCTGCCAATACAGCAGGCATGCTTGTATTTCGAAGCACATTGAAATCTGCACTCTTGATGCCTCGATCGCGTGATCCAAGCTGGTTAATGAGACCGCGTTGCACACTGGATGCCAGCGATTGGCCGCTTGATGAACCAGGAAAATAATAGACTTCCGAACCGCTGGCAGAAGTTGCCGAAGAAGCGTTTGCATGAATGCTGACAAATACATCTGCTCCTGCTGCATTTGCCTTAGCTGCTCGGTCTTCCAGTTCAACAAAGGAATCTCCGGATCTGGTCATGATTACGTCAGCACCTTGCGCTTCGAGTTTTGCTTCTGTTTTTTGCGCAATTGGCAGGACAACATTTTTTTCGAGTACGCCATTTGCTACAGCACCGCTGTCTTTTCCGCCATGCCCAGCATCAATAGCAATTGTCTTACCGTTTAATGCCTCTGAACTCGTCTGTATGTAAGTCATGCTCACGTAGCCTGTCTTGCCGTTATATGTAATCTTGCCCCAGCTGTTTGTCACTTCCAGCAGATCAACTGTATCCCCCGGGTAAAGGCTCCCTATTATGGCAGAAGAAGTAGACGGCTCAGTCCGAACATTCAATGTCGTATCCACATCCACAGTCCCGCTCTGGGCGAAACTTGTTGACGGATAAAGCAGGATAAACGCGCCAAAAAGAACTAGAATCCCTATCAGTAACTGTCGTTTCATATACATGCATGTCCTCCTTTGCTGATGCTAATCAGATGTTGTCAACAATTATAGAGGACATGCTGTATAGCAGATAGACCCAAACCAGTAAAGGGTGCAGACGTTCTACATGACATACTTGTTTTTCCAGACATGGGTGTACCTGCATAACCTTCTTCCCATTACGAAACTGCCACGCTTGAGTCAGCGATTAGCAAAAATCTGTTCTGTGCTATGGGAGTAAACTTCGATTATATTTCCAAATGGATCCTGACAGTAAACAAGGTAGTACGCTTTTTCTTCATCCAGCGGCCAAATTTTGCTGATGATTTTTCCGCCAGTCTTCTCAATCTTTTTTGCCATCCCGTGCACATCTCCGCCTTCTGCTACGACACATAGATGGAATATCCCCGGATCCCAAGGTTTTCTGCTAGTTGCCCCTTGTGTTGCTGGAACGACAAACTCGAATAATTCTATTCCCACCTGATTTGATGCACTCATATGGACATTCCGGATATGCTTCACTTCATCTCCTTGAAGATCACGTGTCATATCGCCTTCTTCAGGTTTCATATCGAATGGTCCAGCAATGATCCGGAAGCCTAAGGCTTCCTTATACCAATTGATTGCAGCATCAAGATTGGAAACCGTCATGCCAATGTGCGTAATTGCCGTCATTTCGCATCTTCCTTCCATTTTTTGGATGATTTTTACAAAAAATTTATATCCTTCTCCTTTTTCACTTCACAAACGTTTTCAAACACCGATTATATAGGTGAACGGATCTATGTTCAGAGGGGGATTACGATGCAAAAGAGAAATAGCTTAGCAGTAAGGTTAATGGTTATCGTTGCAGTGATTACGATTATCTGTGGCGCAGCTGTTGGTACCATCAGTTATCTGACAGCTAAAAACGAGCTGATTGATGCTGGTAAGATGGATCTGCAGCATATGGCAAACGCTGCAACAACCGTTCTTACACTATTAAATGAACGTGTAGAAAATGGTGAAATGACTTTAGAAGAAGCACAAGAAGAAGCTCGAACGATCTTAAACGGTCCTATTGAGGGCGGCGCACACGATTTATCGCAATCAAATTTCAATTATAAAAATGGCGCTGGTTATATTATCGCGTACGATTCCCAAGCAAATATGGTGCTTCACCCTAGAGAGGAAATTGGTTCGCCTCCGGGAGATGACAATACGAAGAAAAACCGGGAAGATATGATTGTTTTAGCACAATCAACGGATGATAATGATAGCTTCATGACTTACGATGACACGGATGAGAAAACAGGAGAAGTCAGAGAAAAGATGGCTTACGTGAACTATTTCCAGCCGTGGAACTGGACAGTTGGCATTACGGTCTATACTGACTTATTCTATAAGGACTTGGAAACTGTTAAATGGATTATTGCTGGTGTTACGGCCGGTATTACACTACTCAGCCTTATTCTTTTCTACTTCCTGATCCGTCCTAAACTGACCCAATTAAAAGCAGTGACCGACGCGGCTACACAGCTGGCTGCCGGTGATTTTAGAGAGCAAGAGTTAAAAGAAACGAAAGACGAAATTGGTGTACTGAGCAATGCATTCACAAAGATGTCCGGTGAACTGCGCACATTGGTGCAGAACATCATTCAATCAAGTGATAAAGTATCAGATGCAGCTTCGGAGCTTTCCGCAGTAAGTGAGGAGACGTCCGCCAGCAGCGAACAAGTTGGTGTAGCAGTGGATGATATCGCAAAAGGAGCCAGCTCCCAAGCATCTGACCTGGAAACAACAACATATCATCTAAGCGGATTCAACGATAGTATCCGCATGATGACAGCGCAAAGTGATGCAATTGCCCAAGCTGCACTTCAAACAAGTCAAGCAACAACAAAAGGCAGCAATATGATGCATGATTTAACATCGGCCAATAACGCTTCCATGCAGTCAGTAGAAGCTATCTCAGCTGGAATGCAGGAGCTTGATAAGAACCTGCAGCAAATTGTCCAGATTACGGATGTAATTGAAAATATTACAGAAGAAACGAATCTGCTTGCTTTGAATGCAAGTATCGAAGCAGCACGGGCAGGAGAACATGGGAAGGGCTTTGCTGTCGTAGCAAGCGAAGTTCGAAAGCTTGCGGATCAGTCTAACGCGGCTACGAAAGAGATTCAACAAATGATCAGCTCAATTACGAAAGAAGCAGCAGAAAATGTAGCGCGCATTGAAGCAAATAAACAGCAGGCAGAACAGCTGAATCACTCAGTGGTTGCTACAGCCGCTGAGTTCACAGCTATTGAGGCAGCAGCTGAAGCTACAAAGAATGCTGGTAACAGGTTACTCGAAGAAATCAAGCAAGTCACTGCACAAACGAATGATATTACGGACAGCATCCAAAATGCATCCAGTGTATCTGAAGAAACGGCTGCAAGTGTTGAGGAAATTGCAGCATCAATCACTGATCAGATTCAGGCTGTCGCGAACATCGCAGCATCTGCAGAAGATCTGACGCATATAAGCCGTCAGCTGAATGAATCAATTGCAGTATTCAAGCTATAAAAAAACGACCCATGAGCATCAGCTCTGGGTCGTCTTTTTTATCAGGTGCATCCTTCGCATTCGTAATAGCGTTTGCTTGCATCCAATGTACGCAGCAAGGTGCCGATTTCGACTTCTTCTGGTTCAACGAATTCCAAATCTGCCACGCGTTCCTTAATGGACTGGCGCGCTTCCTCTTCAGAAGCTGCAACATGACTGAATTCACTTGTTTCGCCAGTTGGCAGGATTTTGTACTCGAATAAGTATCTTTGCATATTACCGGCCTCCGTAACACAATATCTAGTGTACATCCACTATACACCATCCCATATATACAGGTCAATCGTAAAGATGCACTTCTGCTATATTGCTAGTTTTCTTAATAATCTGTTTCCCAGACCCGCCGCTTGCTAAACGGTTTTTCAGTCCATAAAGGAAATTTAACTCCAACCTTAATAAGTTGGGACAGCCTAGCATACGTTATACAAAGGAGGTAGGGACGTTGGAATTTCCTATGATCATGACGAACTTCTGGGATGCCGTGCTTGGTGTACCCATCGTTCTTATTTTTACGCAAATCGTAAAGCACCTGCTGCCGCTTCCCGGCAAGTATACGCCTACGATTGCCTTACTGAGCGGTTTGATTTTATCTATCTTTTTCAGCCATCCCCACAATCTGATTGCAGCAATCTTCATGGGCTATTTTTATGGCTATGCTGCTATTGGAAGCTATGCAGCCATAAGAACTACCCTTCGCGCCTATCGGAAAGACAAGCATGATTATCGTTAACAAGACGAACGCCGCTCAGGCGTTCTTTTATATTCCGTAAACGGCTTGGAGAATCGTCTGTTTTACTTGCGCGAATGCTTCTGCATCATAAGCCCTCGGGTAGCTCATAAGCTGCAAAGGCAGAGGTGTTTCTCCCTGCCGTAAAGGCGGCTGCTCGTAAGGGAATTCGTGCAGATGGAACCCCAGCTTTTCATAGAAGCGCACGCGACGGGCAGCATTTTCTTCCCTGTCTGGCGGCTCCACCTCGAGAATTATTGGTTTATCTGAGCCGGTCAAGACTTCCTTCATGATTTTACTGCCCATTCCTTGTCCCCGAAAATCTTCATTGACTGCAATATGCTCAATAAATGCTAGTTCCGGCAATGTATAAATCGCACAAAACGCCGCTAGTTTACCTTGTTTTTCATATATGTGTATGTGATAATCTTCCCTCTCAAGCAAAGCTTTTTGATCCGCATAGCTTCGATATTCCTCAGGAGGGAAAGCATTTTTCATCAATTCATAAATTACATTGAAGTCCTGCATTCTAAAACGTCCTTTTTCTATTAGTATACATGAAAAAAAGCGTCAGCCGCAGCTGACGCTTTTTTTCTCCTTTAGGACACCACTTCGGAAATACCTTTCACTACTGCAAAAAACGTCACCCAAAGCGGAATGCTCAAGCCTGTACCATATAATAATCCTACGAAAAAATTATTCTCATTTTTCTTCATTACTGTCCACTCCTTCTTTTTTGAGGATGCAGAACTTGCTTATATACATTTTATAATGAAAGCGTTTACATGGTAAAGGATTTTCTTATGCCAAATTTCTGCACCATACGCTTTCTTACTTCAAGCTTTCCCATATACAGGCGATTATAAACGCCTCTTCCAAGGAACAGGACCTTTGCATGATATAGACCGGACAAATGACCGTTAAACTCCCAAACATATTTTGACACTATTTTGAGAAACTAAACCTTATACGGAAGGAGGAATACTGATGTCTAAATCCAAGCAAGAAACCGCAAATGAAGTAGCTGAAAAGATGTACGATGCAAAAGATTATAGCTACTCAGATCTTATTGATAAGGGAACTGCCCTTACACATGAACAAGTTACAGATACTTACACCGAAGGAACCATTGATGGGAAGATCGATAATGTAAAAAAAGATGGATCTCTTAAAAATGGAGAAGGAATAGAGATCCCCCGAGAAGGATTTTAAACGAAAAGGGACAGCCCGATTGAGCTGTCCCTTTTTCCCTATTGCCTTCGGACATCTTTTGTCCGTTGGTGGAACCATTCATAAAAACGGTTCGCTTCACTTGCTGGAATATCTTTGATCTTATTGTGTATTACCGGTTTTGCCCGATTGACGGATTCGATCGTTGCTAAATGGAGCCAGCGCTGCAGAGGATTCTGATTCCTGGCAATCTCGATCATTTTATTTCTTTTTGTCACAAACAGTGTTGTTGTGAATGCTCCCATTTTTATCTGGAAGAATTTCTCGCTGATCAAATAGCTTGTATGTTTGAAATTCAAGTAACGATACATTTCGATCAAGATAAGCAGCACAAGAGACACAATCCACCACTTTATTTCGTAGCCTAACAATTCCGGACGCCAGAAGTACAAGGTAATGGTTACTCCGAGCCAAATAATACTTGGCTGGAGCAGCCTATAAATCAGTACTTTTTGCTCCAGCTTCTCCATCGAAAGCTGTACCTGATACTCCGGTAAAACCTCTGTAATCATAGCCTGTGCCTGTTTTAGCGAAAAATATGGATATAGCGAGTTGATCGTTTCCGTCTCCTCACTAATATCCAGTGAACCTGTACTAATCAGCTTCACTTTCGCTAATCCTAACAATCGATGTAATATTGGCTGCGTGATCTCGATACCTTGTACGCGATCTTTTCGAATGGAAAAGGCTGACTCACTTAAAAGTCCCGTCTGGATATAAATGTGCGTATCATCGGATGCAAGCTCATAATTGCCGTACTTCTGCACGACTCGCCACATCCCGACTAGCAGGGACACCACAACTATTCCAATAACCCCAAGCGTCGTAATCCACCAGATTTTCAATAGCGGTAAATACTGACGCAATTCGCTCCAATCAAAGAAAATATCAAATTTCAGAACGAAGGATATCAACAGCGGTACAACGAGTATGAAACTTAAGGAAGTGAATGAGGCTCTGATAAGTTCTTTCTTTGTTGGCTTAAAGTGGATCGTTTTCTTCTCAGTACGGGGAACACTCTGTTCAGATACCGTATTTTCATCTTCCAGATCCTCTTCGCTGATCACTGTGTCCTTTATCGGAGCTTGCTCCTGTACATTTCCTTTTGTCAGCTGCTCTAAACGAGAGGCTTCTTCTTTGGTTAGGACCTCGAATTCTACAGCTTTCTCCTTAGAGCCTGTTTCGAATTTAATCGCAGTCAATCGAAGCAAGCGATGCAGAAGATTTGTGTGCTTCGTTACATTTTGGATTTTGTCATAGGGAACAGTTCGACTTGATTTTGAAAAGATGCCGCTGTACAGATGGAATGCTCGCTCATCGGCTATGTATTTCTCTGTAAACCATCTTAAAATACTACTGGCTATGGAAAGCACAATCATTCCCAGAATGAAGTATTTTGCATATGTCCCCCAACCATCTGTGTTATTGAAAAAGATAGTGATAATAAGAGGGAAAATCCAATTCCTAACTGTTTTTGCGATACCAAAGAGCAGGTTAGCTGGATGATAACGTCTTTTCTCCATCAGTCATCCTCTTCCTTTGCCTTGCTATATGCCGCAATTTCATCTCTTAATGCATAGGCTTCTTTATCAGGCAATGCCGGGATGCTGTATTCACCAGCCATTGTTTCGATCTCCACTGCCCGAAGTTTGTATCTTCTTAGAAGCGGTCCTTGCTTCGTTTCAACAGATTGGATTTTTGTCACTGGTATAAGCTGATCTTTTTGGAACCAAGCACCTTGCCTCAGCTGTACATATTCCTCGTCTATATCATAGCGCCAGTTACGGTGGTCGATGACTGTCGCGAAATAGCCTATAATCCCAAATGGAATGGAAATGATCAGCAGAGCGAGAAGCACGAGCCCGATCCAAGCTGGCCAATCAAAAATATAGTCCAATCCAAATAGGACAGCAAAAATCAGCAGTACGACTACATCAAAAATTACATCCCCTATCAATCCGACGCGCAAGGATTCTTTCGGCAGTTTATGCTGGGGTTCTTTTACTTGAGTTTGCATCTGTTTCCTCCCTTTTCTCTCTCTAATTCTATTACGTACAGCGACATAAATAAGTTCCAAAATTGTACTAAGGAGATAGTACACCACTGTTAAAAGGTAATCAATATGATTTTGGAAAAATATTCTTAAGATTTTCTTAAGACAAAAGAGTGAAGAAGAAGTTTCTACCACAGATGAACATCTCACCTACAAAAAAATGGACCCGATAAAACCGGGTCCATTCTTTTTATTTTGCAGGCTCAGGATTTACCTGACCGCTCCTATCTTGTTTTTCGATTTTCCTTACAGCATCACTGCTAGTATCGACACGTTTTACAAACAGAGCCAGCACCAATGCCACAATATTAATCGCTAGTGCTACATAGAAGGAAGCGTGGATACCTGCCAACAATGCTTTCTGCGTCATTAGCGCAGTAGTTGCTTCTGTTAAAGTGGCTGGGTCCACTCCCGCCATCAAGCTTTCACCTTCATTTTTCGTTACAGTGTTCATGATCGTTACAAGGATAGCTGTACCGATTGAACCAGATACCTGCTGAGCCGTGTTGTTAACAGCTGTACCATGCGGGTTCAGGACAGTTGGGAGCTGGTTCAGACCATTTGTCATGATTGGCATCATTACCATCGACATACCGAACATCCGCAATGTGTAGATGAAGATGATATAGGCATAGCTGGAATCCAGCTGTAAGTGTGCAAGCATATAAGTAGAAACAGCTGTTATAGCCAATCCGACCACTGCCAAAATACGCGGACCGAATTTATCGAACAATCGGCCGGTAATCGGCGACATCACACCCATGATAATAGCACCTGGAAGCATCATCAATCCGGAATCCAATGGGGAAATTCCGCGTACATTCTGAACGTATGCTGGTGTCAAAATCATACCGGAGAACATTGCCACAGCATTCACGACAGAGATAACGGAAGAAAGTGCAAACATCGGATGTTTGTAAACTCGTAAATCCAACAATGGTTTCTCCATTCGCAACTGACGCATAACAAAGATAACCAAAGCAATTGCACCGACAATCAAAGTTGTAAGGACAATTGGATCTGTCCATCCGTCAGAGCTTGCGGAACTGAATCCGTAAAGCAAACCACCGAAACCGATGGAAGAAAGCACGACAGATAGATAATCCAGTGTAGCTTCTGTATTTTGCTGCATAACATTTTTGAGCTTCCAGACAGCAAGCAACAGACTGATCACTGCCAATGGAAGAATCATTTCAAACAATAGACGCCAGTCATAGTACTCTACGATATAACCTGACAAAGTAGGTCCGATAGCTGGTGCCGTAATCATAACAAGACCGAAGATACCCATAGCAGTACCGCGTTTTTCACGTGGGAAACTAACAAGCATAATGTTCATAAGCAAAGGTCCCATAACAGAAGATCCTGCCGCTTGAACCATCCGTCCAGTAAGCAAAAGGCCGAAGTTTGGCGCGAAGGCTGCCAAGGCAGTACCTAAAGTAAAGATAACCATTGCTGTTATGAACAGCATACGGTTGGAAAATCTAGTAACTAAAAATGCGGAAGCTGGAATCAGCACCCCGCTGACCAGCATATAACCGGTCGCAAGCCATTGTACTGTTGAATAATCCTTGATATCCAAGTCAACCATGATAGATGGCAAGGCAACATTCAGCAAAGAGTTATTCAAGAAGGAGACAAATGCTCCGACGAATAAAATAGCCAGCATCAAATATGGTACTTTTCTAGGTTGTGTTGCTTCGGTGTTCAAATTTCTATCTCCCTTTATTCAATTTTAGTGCTGTAAAAGCGGTCGTTTGCAGAGTGTTGCGTTGATTCCTTGCTTTTGCAATGTCTCAACTAGCTTCTTCATCAAATCATCGCTTTTTTTGATTACAGTGCTGTACATCAGTCGACCTCTTTTCTTTGCAGTCCTTTTTTTATCAAGCTAATTTGTGCTTCATAATTGAAAATGGCTTCTTCATCCGTAAGATCATGCACGAATACCTGTACAAGATTATGAAAAGTAATAGCTCCGACAATTCGAATGACATGGGTCAGCTCCTGTTTATCTGCGATGTTCAGATAAGAGGTATCCACCATTTCAAGTGTTTGAGAACGCTCATTCTTTAAGCTTTCTTTATATATGTTATTTGCCATAGTATTTTCTTTCCTATGGTTCATATTCAGAAAAGCATACCGAAGGAAGTCATTATGCTCTTCATGATGACGCAAAGATATCATATATCGGAACTGCTCCACCAAGGCTTCAAATAAGTTCCCTTTCTTTTCCTGAAGAATTGAATTCAGCTTTTTATTATTCTCCTGCGCTACCTGATTCAGCAAATAATAATAGAGGTCTTCTTTATCCTCAAAATACTGATAAAAGCTGCCTCTCGGTATTCCGGCATCTTTAATGATGTTTGCGATAGACGCTTCATGCAGAGGGACACGGGAGAATTCCTTTTTAGCTGATTGGATCAATGTATTTTGTTTATCTTCCGGTAAAGAAAGAAAGGTTTGCTTCGGCATTTCTTCCCTCCTGCCTAAACATATGACACTGTGTCACAATTGATGATAACTTGATTATATGTGACACAGTGTCACATGTCAAGACTATTCTGCTAGTTATTACCATACTAAGAGAAGCGGATTGCCCGATGGACAATCCGCTTCCCTTCTTTCATAAATCAAGGCAGGTTATTTCCTGCTGTTCGATACAATTTGTACCACTCTTCCCTAGTCAGCTGTATATCCTGTGCCTTACAGATAGACTGGATCCGCTCGGGGTTCATAGAACCAATGACCGCTTGGATAGATGCAGGATGGCGCAATATCCAGGCAATCGCAATCGCTGACTTGCTCACAGCATACTTATCAGCCAGTTCCTGCAAGCTTGCGTTAACTTCCGGGAAGTCTGGGTTGTCGACGAATACACCCTGAATCATTCCGAATTGGAATGGGGACCAAGCCTGTACCGTCATCTTATTAAGCTGACTATACGGAAGTAAACCGCCATCGCGCACGACTGATTCCCTATTCTGCATGTTTACATTCAAACCGGCGTCAATTAGAGGCGTATGCATCAGACTGAATTGCAGCTGATTGATAATCAAGTCATCTTTCATATATTGCTTCAACAGTTCAATTTGGTGCGGATGATGGTTGCTGACACCGAAGTATCTTACTTTTCCGCTTTCCTTCAGCTCTTGGAAAGCCTCGGCCACTTCTTCCGGCTCCATCAGCGCATCTGGACGATGCAGCAGCAAAATATCGAGATAATCAGTCTGCAGCCTATTGAGGATTCCATCCACGCTGGACTGAATATGTTCCTTCGAAAAATCAAAATATCCTTTGCGAATTCCGCATTTGGACTGCAGAATCACATCTTCACGCTTCACTGTACTTTCTTTGAGTGCAGCAGTGAAGACTTCCTCTGACGCACCTGCGCCATAAATATCAGCATGATCGAATAGGTTGATGCCCGCCTCACTGCTTGTTTCAATTACTTTCACAGCTTCCTGCGTCTTCAGATCATTCATACGCATACAGCCAAGGGCGATCGGGGCGGTGTTCAATTCACTTGTACCTAGCTTCATCGTTATCTCTCCCTTTTGTCTTTTACTGCAATACTTGCTTCAATCGTTCCAAAGCCCATTCCAGCTCATCTTCGCTAATGATTAAAGGTGGAGCAATACGGATTACAGTCTCATGCGTCTCTTTGCAAAGCACACCGAGCTCTTTCAGTTTTTCGCAATAAGGTCTTGCCGGCTCCGTCAATTCAATACCGACAAACAACCCTCTGCCTCTGATTTCCTTGATCTTATCTGACGTCAGCTGCTGCAGCTGTTCCTGGAGATAGGTTCCGAGACGCTGAGACCTGGCAGCAAGATTTTCTTCTTCGAGCACATCCAGCGCTGCAATCGAGACAGCACAAGCTAACGGATTACCCCCGAATGTGGAACCGTGTGAGCCAGGGTTGAAGACTCCCAACACATCTTTATTGCCTGCCACACAAGAAATCGGGAATACACCGCCGCCTAATGCCTTGCCAAGGATGAACAAATCAGGAGTGACATCTTCCCATTCACAAGCAAAGCGCTTGCCCGTACGTCCTAATCCTACTTGAATCTCATCTGCGATAAATAAGACATTCTCTTGCTTACATAATTCCGATGCTGCTTTGAGATACCCTTCTGGCGGAATAATAATACCAGCCTCCCCTTGGATCGGTTCCAGTATGAAGGCAGCGGTGTTTGGCGTGATCGCTGCCTTCAGAGCTTCCAGGTCACCATATGGGATAACGTTAATTCCCGGGATCATCGGGCCGAAGCCGCGGCGGTATTCCGCATCTGAAGATAAAGAGACAGCAGTCATCGTCCGGCCATGAAAGTTGCCGCTGCACACAATGACTTCTGCTTGTTCGTCTGCGATTCCCTTCACATCATATCCCCAGCGTCTAGCTGCCTTAAAAGCAGTCTCCACAGCTTCAGCACCAGTGTTCATCGGCAGAATCATGTCCTTACCCGTTAAAGCCGCAACTTTTTCATACCATAATCCTAGCTGATCATTATGGAAAGCACGGGATGTGAGCGTAACCTTCTGTGCCTGCTTGATTAGTGCTTCGATTATCTTCGGATGCCGATGCCCCTGATTCACGGCTGAATAAGCACTAAGCATATCCATGTATCGCTTGCCATCGGTATCCTCCACCCATACTCCTTCCGCCTTCGAGATAACGATTGGAAGCGGATGATAGTTATTTGCTCCGTATTGCTCTGTCAATTGCATCAAATCCTGTGCATCTGTAGCCTTCATCCCAACTGCCCCTTTCCAGGTTCATTTGGCGCCCATGATACAGCGCAATCACTCTGCTTTTATTCTAACAAAGTAATAACACTATGTAAGCGCTATATCAGAAATAAAAAAATGAATCGTCTTCCGTTAAGAATTACGATTCATAGATTGGCATTATACCGAAGCGCTGAAGAACAAAAAATGCATATTGCAGTAAAAAACCTCCTAATAAAACAGTCAGCACCGTACCCGGTCCAATAGGTCCAGCAAGCAAAAAAGCAGATATAAGGCAGACCGCATACAAAAATGTCCTGGCAACAGCTACACTTGTATGCAGCTTATCGATTAATACAAGCATAAGCCGATCAATCGGAATAGGGGCGAACTTTGTATGCAGGTACAATGCTGTTCCTGCCGCAAGCAGCAGCTGTGCAGCAAGGAACAAACCCGCTCGGCTGATCATCGACTCCAGATGCATTCCTGACAGCAGAAATAACCATCCATCGAGAAAAAGACCGGTTGCGAATGCGGTCAGCAATCCAGCTATTTCAGGTGCGGTACGAGTAAGCAGGGAATTTACCATAATAAAAATACCCGCAAGGATGATTTCCCACATGCCTACTGTCATCCCTGCACTTTCAGCTAGTCCAACAAGTACTGCATCGAACGGCGATGTGCCAAAATCTGCTTCTATAGTTAAAGCAATGCCAAGCGTCATCAAGAGAAGACCTGAAAAAAAGAGTAATCCTCTAATCCTCATTTTCCTGTTTCTCCATAATAAGATGAGGAATCCCATCCTCATCGAATTCATCTGAAACGCCTTTATATCCAAGCTTTTCATAAAATCCTTTTGCTTGGACTTGCGCATGGAGTTTGTATTTCTTTGTATCTGTCTGTCTCGCTATTTCTTCAAGACTTGAAATGATAACACTGCCTAATCCATACTTTCGATACTGCTTCAGCATACAAATACGCTCCAATTTAGCGTATTTATCTACGTAACGAATACGGCCAGTTCCAACTGCTTCTCCTTCATGATAGACAAGGATGTGTTGGCAGCTGTCTTCTAACAAATCAAACTGATCAAACTCATCCTCTACCGGTACTCCTTGCTCCTCTACGAATACTGCTAACCTTATTGCTTTCGCTTTTTCTAAGTCATTCTTATCTTGTATCACTTTATAGGAAGCCATCCCATACCCTACCTTCATTATTAATATACCTATTTAAACAGCAATTTGTTGTAAATGCAACATAATAAAGGTAAGCACTAAGAATTATCTTCCATTTACGATTTACATTCTTTGTGAATTTTGCAGGTTTACCAACAAAAAAAGAGCCGCAATGTTACTTGCAGCTCCCTTCACCCACGTATCTCTTTTCCCTCAAGCGGCTTATTCCGGAATAAAGCATAAATCCCGAGGATGACTCCCCCGAGCAATCCAGCAATCAAATCCGTCATTGTATCTGTGTTCCCGCTTCGCTGCATCACACTTGTCACCGTCATATCTCCGATGAATTCGACACTTTCCCATATTGCACTTCCTATCGTTGCCATACCGCAGACAAACAGGAAGATGATCCACCGTGAAATATAGATGCCTGCTGGCCGCAGCACTTTATAACGATAAATGGCCAGAGCTAGCCAAGCGATATACATGCTTCCAACTACATGCAGCGTTACATCCCACCATTTATACTTATCATAAAAATGGAATATGGCACCCAAGATAAACGTACAGACAAGCAGACCGTAAAATCCGAGAATATGCGGTACTCGGAAAGGCGTACGCTGGAAGAATAGCAAGCCAAGCGGCAGTGCACTCATAATTACCCTGCCTCCGCCTTTGGTCCAGGAATTTGTATCTCCATTTTTCAGTTCTATCACAAAGGAGACAACCATAAAGCATATGAATAAAAAGCTTAAGACAATTATCGTTTTCTTCAAACCTCGTCTCTCCTTAGACTATTTTTCCATAGTCTAACCAGTTAAGGAGGATTCTAGTGAAAAAATAAAAAAGGCGATCCACCGGCCAGGTGAATCGTCCTTTTCTATTGAAGGAATTTCTCCATATCTTCATCTAAATAGACCCAGCCCTTCCAGCCGAGATGAATCGTGTCACGCATAAAATGCGGATCATATTCGTGGCCGGAATAGTCAGCATAGGCAAAACCATTATCATCAATCTGCTTTTTGATTCGATTATAATAGTCTTCCCTCCCTTGCTTCGGGAATCCTGTGTAATCGTAATATTCTCCGTTGACCGGGATGATGACAAAGAGCGGCTTAGCATCTGCTTCTTTCAGGATATCCAGCATCAGTTGGAAATCCTCGTACTCAGGAGATTCCGCATAGGAATGTCCTTTGTTTTTGCCTTCCATCTCTTTGATATGGTTCTTCTTGTGTTTATAGACCTTATCGTCGATGTGGAATCTTGAATCCTTTGTGCGTTTTTCACCGTAGGCATCCGCCAGAGCCTGCAGTTCCTCCCACGTCTTGTCCTTCACTTTACCGGACTGATGCCGATTCGAAGGTTCGTCCTTGATAAGTGTGTAATACAAATCCTTCTTCTTCAGCATGGATATGTAAGCTTTCGCTGGAGCGGCTAATAAATTGAATTTGATATCCTTATCATCCAAATACGCCTCGTAAAGCTGATAAAGCATTGTGTCATTTTTGACTGCATCATATGACATCAGCCTTTGCATCAATTTCTGCTTCACTTGCTCATCTATTTCTTTATTAAATGGCAGCTGATAGGCCTGCAGCGAGGAATAGTTCGGTGCAAAATGCTGTTCATCAGTACCGTGTTTGACGAACCACTGCGGCGAGACGATGATGACCATCTGTTTGTTCTTCAGCTCTTCCGCATGTGCTGCAAAGTTGAGATCATTGATGATGGATGTTGTTCCGCCTTTTCCTACTAAGTAAGGCGAAAAATCAGCTCCAGTTGCTTCAAAGTAATTCGATGGGTGGAACGGGTCCCAGCGTGATAACTCAGAAGATCCGTAAATTGGGACATACTCTGGATCAGCAAGCATCTCACTTTGTAAATACGTTCCCTGGAACATATTCGGTTCGAGGCTCGTTGCTGACTCTTCCAACCGATCTTCCGGTACCAGCTTTTCCAGCCAGGAAGCCGGCACAAAGACGAGACCGGCGAACAGGACCAATGCAAGAATAATCGGTCCGAATAGATACTTCTTCTTCATTATTTCAGCTCATTCAGACGATCGATAATGGCATTTGGTGTATTCCACGTATCCCGGTCGAACTCTGTTATCGGTACATTGATGCCCAGCTGTTCTTCAAATTGCACGATCAGCTCCACGGTTGCAAACGAATCCAGCAACCCTGCTTCGAAAATATCAAGATCGTGTTCCTCTTTTACAACATCATCTTCACAAACTTCTGCAATAACTTGTAGTACTTTCTCTTTAAAATCCATTAGTAAATTCCCCTTTTATTGAAATGGCCTTCCGGAAAACAAATAGAATCCGAAACAGACGACATGGAAAGTGATGACAATCGACACAATTGTCATCATCTTGCCGGTCGGCCAGCGCTTATGTTTTTTATTCCATGTCTCAAAATAATTGAACGCAGTCATCATCAGGGCATGATAAGCACCGTAGACGATGTACTGAACTGCTAATCCATGCCATACTCCCATCAGCAGGAATAGAAGGATATAGCCCAGATTCGACACGAGCATTTTGTTTTGTATCCATTTTTTCTTTTTCATCAGGAAAACAAAACGCATGAACACATAATCCCGGAACCAGAATGACAGTGACATGTGCCATCTGTTCCAGAAATCCTTTATGTTCCGGCTGATGAATGGCATGTTGAAATTCTCCGGCGAACGAATGCCCATGATATAGCTGACACCGACTGCAAATAACGTATACCCGGCAAAGTCGAAGAACAGATATAAACTGTAGCTGTACATATACAGCAGATGATAACTGAACCGGCCATCTGCGATATGATCAAGATCCATAATGAAATAGGTGTTGATCGCATACCCGATGATGAACTTGTACAAGAAGCCGAGGAAAATCTTGTTGATTCCTTTATAAAGCAGCTCCTTGTATTCTTCTGGTGTCCAACGCTTCTCCTCGTCCTTCTGGAAACGTCGGAACCGATCAATCGGACCAGAAGAAATCGTCGGGTAAAACAGCATGAAATTGACAAGCTGGTAAATCGACAGCTGCTGTTTGATCAAACCATCTCTCGTTTCGATGATGATTTGGACAGCACGGAATGTCAGATACGAGATACCAAGAAAGCTTGCCCAGTTATCCACTGCCAGGAACGGCAGGATTTTTGATAGGATCAAAGGCATAATCGATAAGAAACTCATCAGATAGAATACAAGACTGCTATTCTTTTTCTGCCGGTATGAGATATAGCCTTTGATCAGCACCAGCTGCAGGATAGTGAAGATGATGAGTGTATAAAACCCTTCATCTCCACCCGAAAAAATCAAGGCCAGGATGGCAATCGATACGAATACATTGTAATAACGCAAATGCTTGCCCATGATACCGAGAATCATCGTCGGCAGGAGCAGAATGCCTAGAATAATAAAGAAAAGGAACGAACTATACGGGGTCATGCGAATACCTCTTCCGTCATCCTCTTACGATCCGCTTTTCCGTTCATTGTCATCGGGATAGTCATATGATAGGTGAATTTACGCGGGATCATATAAGCTGGCAAGCGCAAAGCAAGATCCTTCCGAATAGCTGCTGTGAGCTGATATTCCTTATCAAAATTGTGTTCTTCTGGAACGACTGCAGCAATCAAGTATTCAATTTCCTCTTTCGGTGCATACGGAATGATGATCGCAGCTTTAATATATTCGGATTGCTGTAGATGGAATTCAATTTCCTCCAGCTCCATCCGGTAACCATGCAGCTTAATCTGATAATCCAGTCTGCCCTGACAATATACGAGGCCATTCTTGATTACACCTGCATCCCCAGTTTGATAAGCTTGCATATCATACACAGTGCCGTATGCTTTTTCAGTCAGCAGCGGCTCACCAAGGTAGCCTTTAGTCACGCTCGGTCCTGCGAGAATAAGCTCTCCTTTTTCTCCATCTGGCAGCGGATTACCGGATTCGTCCACGACGAGGATACGCATATCCGGTTTCGGGCGGCCAACCGGCAATGCTTCCTCTTGTAACAGTAAGTCTTCTGTAACCTCAATCGACGTTACGGCAACTGTTGCTTCTGTTGGCCCATATGTATTGAAAATCCTCGCTTGCGGGAATCGTTTTTTTAATTCTTTTGCTGTTGCAAGCGGCAAAACTTCTCCACAGAACAGGAAGGTATCCAGCTCTGGAAGCATTTCTGCATGAAAATCTGGGTTAGGAAAACACATTTGAACAAAGGATGGTGTGGAAGTCCAAATCTGCAAAGCTGAATGGCTGAGATTTTCAAAAAGCAGCTTCGGCTTATTGATTACTTCCTTGGTCAGCGCATGGATTGTCCCGCCGCTTTGCAGGGCCGGGTAAAAATCCATCACAGATAAATCGAATGAGAATGGCGCCTGATTGAGGAATACTTTTTCTTGTTCGAGCGGAAAGTCACTCGTCATCCAATCAGTAAAGGATTGCAGGTTTGCTGCTGTTACCTGTACACCTTTCGGATTTCCGGTGCTTCCCGATGTGTAGATGATATAAAATACTTCCTCTTCCTTCACCCACAAGTCCCGATTGCTAACCTCTTCTTCTTCCAGCTGCAAAGCTGCTGTATATAAAACAGCTATATTATTAAGTCCAAGATCGGTATCGGTTGTATTGATGACCAATCCTGCACCGGATTTTTCCACGATAAGACGCACCCGCTCCATCGGAATGGATGTATCAATAGGTATGTATGGATAGCCAGCCTTTACACAGGCAAGGAAGGATACCGGCATATCCGTCCCCATATGGCCATACACAACAATTGGCGTCTGCCGTTCAAGCTGACAGCTGCTTTGTATAAGAGCAGCCAGTCTGTCTGATCGGTCCCAAAGCATCCTGTAGCTGATTGCATCCTCTCCATTACGGAATGCTGTCTGCTCCGGACTGCTTACCGCATGCTGTGCAATAGTTGTTAAAAGTTTCATTGTTATATCTTCTCCAATTAAAAATCGTTATAGATGTAGTTACCTGTATTGGCTGTATGGAAGCCATATAGCATGAACAAGGTGACAAGGATTGCCAAATAAAAGCACGTGTGCACGACAAAGCGAACACCCGTATGTGCATACAGCTGCTTGATCTTATTCATTTTTTCCTCTGCCTTCTATTCAAATTTATACCCAGTACCAATAACGGTCCGAATATGGTGGGATTCATCTCCAAGTTTGGCACGCAGCTTTTTAATATGCGTGTCCACTACGCGATTATCTCCCTCAAAATCGATGCCCCATACATGATTCAGAATTGTTTCACGTGAAAGGACGTTGTTTTTATGCTGCAGCAGGAGCAGCAAGAGGTCATATTCCTTCGGCGTCAGCTCGACCTGTTGTTTATTCAACTCCAGCTGACGTGATTTCGTATTGACCACCGCATGGCCGAAGCTGAGCATATGTCCATTCGGCAAGTAATGTTCTGTTGCCCGCTTCATCAAGGAATTAGCCCGCGCAACCAATACTTTCGGACTGAACGGTTTCGTCACGTAATCATCTGCTCCCAAATCGAATCCATGAATTTTATCATCGTCGCTGGATTTGGCTGTCAACAGGATGATTGGTACACCCGATTTTGCCCTGACCTCTTTTGTAACCGCAAAGCCATCCATCTGCGGCATCATGATATCCAGAATGACCAGATCGGGATAAATAGCGTCAAACCAATCAATTGCACTGCTGCCATTATCAGTTTCATGCACTTCCCAGCCATCCATTTTGAAGTAGTCCGCCACTACTTCCCGGATGCGCAATTCATCCTCGACAAGTAGCACTTTCTTTCTCATCGTGCATCCTTCCTTCCAACTGATATACATAAATTAACAAGCTCATATGTCCTTCATGTGTCCAATAAGCAATTTTTCCTAGTTACTTATAAAAACGCACGATAAAGCGTACCCCTTCTGGCGTATTTTCCACGTCATAGATAAAGTGGTGTAAATCGAGTATTTGCTGTACGATTGCAAGTCCCAAACCTGTGCCGCCTGTCAATCTGCTTCTGGACGACTCAGTACGATAAAATCGATTCCATATCTTATCAAGCTGCTCCTCCGGAATATGAGGGCCTTTGTTGTCAATCATGAACACACTGCGGGCAGTGTCCAGATCTGTTTCGATACGGATAGTAATAACGGAATCTGTTTCACTATGACGGACTGCGTTGACAAGCAAATTCCGCATCACCCGCTCCATCCATTCATAATCTGCCGTAATCGGCATTTCATTCCGTGGCATCACTTCAATGGAAACCTGTTTTTCCTTGGCCATGCAGTACATTTTATCGGAAAGATCTTCTATCATTTCACTAAGCAGGAATGATGATTTTCTTAGTTTGATAGCTCCGTTCTCAAGCTTGGCCAAATCAAGCATATCTCCGATCAGTACTTGCATCTTGTCGGATTCCTCAATGATTACATCAATATAGTGATCCTGTTTATCGGGACTGATTCCGTCCTGCAGCCCTTCTGCAAAGCTTTTGACGATACTGAGCGGTGTCTTCAGTTCATGGGAAGCATGTTCGAAAAATTCGCGCTGCGCTTTCTCCATCTGTTTGCGTTTCTCCATATCCTGCTTCAGCTTTTCATTGGCACGTTTCAGATCCTCCAATGCAATATCCAAATTCTGCGCCATGATCAGCATGTTATTGGAAAGGCTGCCTAATTCATCTTTTTGTTTGATTGGCTTCACCGACGTAAAGTCCAGATGCACCATTTTTTTCGCCATTTCATTCAGCTTGATCAAGGGACTGCTCACAAGACGCGAGTAGAACAAAGAAAGCAATAGAATGAGGACGAAACCAGCTATACCGATATATAGATAAAACACACGCAGTGCTTCATTTGTATCTTTTGTTTCCTGTAAGGATGTGACCGAGAACAGATATTGCATTTCTCCGTCTTTTTTCACTGGTTCTATCAGTACAAGGTTCTGCTTTCCGCTCCACGACTCCACCCAGTCCAGCTGCTGGCTTTCACCTTTGTTAAGTTGTTTAAGCAGTTCTTCATCTAACGGGAACCAAGCAAGCAGGGCATCATAAAGAAGGCCTAATCCTCTATTAGACATGCCACCCTGAGGCAGCGAAACGCTTTTTACTTTACCTTCCCATGTCACTTCATTCTCTTCCAGATGTTCACCGACACTTTGCCCATCCTTGGTGATGACAGATGGATAAATGACCGAAGCAACTGACATATCTGTTTCTCCAAAAATCTCAAGCATGTCTCCCTTTCTGATGTCCAATGTGTTCAAGTCGCTGCCATTATCCGTGACAAATAAAGACAATGCCACTTCTAGATCCTCTCCGGATTCTGTCTCCACCATGATGTTAATCGGATCCTGCACCAGCTGATATCCCTCTGCATCGACAATTGTCAAAGGACTTTTCGTTTCCTGCATATAAGACAGTGTTTGCTTCGTCAGTTCCTCTGCGCTCCAGGAATTGTCCTCATAACCTTTAGCCAATGCATGCAGATGCTCGGCAGCTTCTTTTGTTTTATAGTGCTGATAAAAGCTATCAAAAAACACAAGCTGAAAAATCATGATCATCGCGTAAAATGCCAAGAAAAATAAAGCTGTCACAGCGAACAGCTTGATTGTAATGCCTCGTTTTCTCATGTGGTACCCCTTTATGTACTACGACAGTTAGTTATGTATACTGTAATTTACGGATATGTTTTTTATGTGTCCGCATACTACATCAGCGTACACGCATTTATAAAAATACGGAACCCTTTTTTTGTAAAATCCAAATGCTCGCCTCCTGCATAATCTAACTTCGAAGCACTTAACAGAAAGAAGGGGAAGGCATGGGGAAAGAAAATGAATACATGGACTATACAAAGGGCAATGTCCAGTATTTTAGCGATTTGAATAAAAACCGCCTATTCACTAGGAATAGCCGGAACTATATCAACCGGCTGGGCCGGGATGTATTGAATACACTGGGAGATGTCTCCCTTCTTGATATCTATCTAAGCAAAGGGAAAACAGTCGAACCTCATTATCATCAAAATGCAGCGGAACTTGTTTATTGCATTAGCGGGTCAGCTCAAGTTTCCCTGATCAATCCGTTCACAAATAAAGTCGAAAACATCCGCATCACCGGCGGGCAGGTCGCAAATGTCCCTCAAGGCTGGTGGCACTGGGAAACAGCTGCAGAAGATCAGACACATCTGCTGGCGATTTTTGATGCACCATACCCTGAATATATTTTCGGTTCGGACATCCTGGCAAGAACACCTGCCGAAGTACTTGCAAAAACCTATTGTTTGGATAAAACAAAGCTTCAGGAAACATTGCGTCCGCTCAACAACCAGACCATCATCATCGGTCCTCCAGACGAATGCCACCAGCAGCGCACTGACGAACACGCCTCCCATCAGGAAAATAATCCAAGTCAAATAAATGACTATACAGATGGGTATCATTATTATCGTTTCAAATAAGAACAGCCTCTCCTTGTGCAGGAGAGGCTGTTCTTTAAGTAAGGTATTAGTTCTAATTTGTTCATCGAAGCAGCATGCGTAAATCTGCTTCATTCTCTAATAAATCCTGTAATGAATACGCATCAAGCACTTGCAAGTATGCATGCAAAGCTTTACCTAATATTCCCCTCAATCCGCAAACAGAAGCAATCGGGCATGTATTGTTCTCTCGATTGAAGCATTCCACCAAATGAAAATCGTCTTCCATCCTCCGCACGACCGCTCCGATATTGATATCTTCTGGCTTTCGTGCCAGTTTAATACCGCCGGAACGCCCCCGTACAGCTTCAATATAGCCGGCCTGGCGCATTTCATGTGCAACTTTCATCAAATGATTTTTTGATATATGATATGCTGTCGCGATTTCTTGAATCGTGGACAGCTTGTCTTTATCTTTCGTTCCCAAATAAAGAAGGACCCTTAGGGAAAAATCGGTATACATCGTTAATCGCATCTTTGTTACATCCTCCTCTTCTTGAGGATTATAGCATAACTGAATATATGAATGGGCATAAAGAGAATGTGACACTTTTGTTAAAGTGGTATTTAAAATATATCTTTTAACCGCAGTTAGTTCTATGATAGAGATAGATCGACGAAAGAAGGAATCCAACATGTTATCAAAAGAAACTATCGACATCATCAAAAGCACGGTACCTGTGCTAGAAGAACACGGTACTCAAATTACTACTGTCTTCTATGAAGAATTGTTCAAAGCACACCCTGAACTTCTGAACATTTTCAATCATGCAAATCAGGCAAGAGGCAAACAGCAAACAGCACTCGCTAATGCTGTCTATGCAGCTGCGGTACATATCGATAAGCTCGAAGCCATCCTACCGACAGTCGTACAGATTTCTCATAAGCATGTCAGCTTAGGTGTTAAAGCAGAACATTATCCAGTTGTAGGAGAATACTTGCTTAAAGCAATCAAGATGGTTTTAGGAGATGCAGCTACGCCTCAGATCCTGAAAGCATGGGAAGAAGCATATGGTGTCATCGCTGATGCCTTCATCGGTATAGAAGCGAATATGTATGAAGAGAATAAAAAGAAAGAAGGCGGTTGGTCATTCTTTAAAGACTTTGTTGTTGAAAAGAAAGTTCAGGAAAGTGATGTTATCACGTCCTTCTACTTGAAACCGGCTGATGCTGATCGCGTACCTGATTTCGAACCAGGTCAATATATTTCTGTCCGTGTATCCATACCTGGCGAGAAATATATGATGATCCGTCAATACAGTTTGTCTAAGACACCTTCATCAGATACGTTCCGTATTTCTGTGAAGAAAGAAGACGATAATAATCCAGATGGCAAGGTTTCCGTCTACCTGCACGAACAAGTAAAAGAAGGAGACAAACTTGAGGTAAGTGCTCCTGCTGGCGTTTTCACTCTAGAAAGAAATGCTGGTAAACCAATTACCTTCATCGCTGGCGGTGTTGGTATCACGCCAATCATGAGTATGCTTGAGACGCTTGCAGCAGAGGATTCCAAGCGGGAAGTCGTGTTCCTGCAAGCCGCCCGTACTCCGGAGTATGCTGCTTTTACGAAGCAGATCCAAAGCATCCAAGAAAGAATGCCTAATCTAACATATCAGACGTACTATGAAGATAAAAGAATCGATGAAACTGTCCTTAAGGATATGGTGAAGACTGACAGCGATGTGTATGTTTGTGGTCCAGCTGGTTTCATGGAATTTGTCATTTCTACGATGTATCGCTTTGGTATCAGTAAAGAACAAGTTCATTTTGAGTTCTTCGGTCCTGCTGCTGATCTTGAAAAAGCGCAATAAAACAACGAAGCGCACTGCCGAGGCAGTGCGCTTTTTTATTCCATTTTCTTATCTTGCTCTTCTATACTTTGCACAATATCCTCAATGGTCACATGCGCCAATGCTTTTTCCATGACTGACTGTGCCCCGGCGAATATTGGCAGAACAGCTGCTTGGATATTCCTGCCGACCGTACATTGCGGGTTCGGATTTCCATGCACACTGAAAAGTTCATTTTCCGGGACTGCTTCCACAGCTTTATACACATCAAGCAGCGTGATTTCATCGAGCTTTCGTGCCAGTTCCGCACCTGCCACTCCTGGCCGTACATGGACCAGCTCCGCTTTTTTCAGCATCCCCATGATCTTACGGATGACAACCGGGTTTGTATTGACACTTGCTGCAATGAACTCAGACGAATTCACTTCGTCCTTATTTACCTCCAGAAGTGTCAGTATATGAATACCAACAGCAAAACGGCTGCTTATTGACATAATTTCCAGCTCACTTTCAAATGAATTCCTATCTCTATAGTATAACGCAAAATGAAACGCGTAAAAGGAAAGTGTTGACAAGTTATCACCTGTAACTTATTATACTACATGTAATAAATATAATTACAAGTTAAACACAAGGGGGATTTCCCATGAAAATAGGGATTATCGGAGCCACTGGTAAAGCAGGCAGCTTGATTGCAAAAGAAGCATTGGATCGCGGTCATGAGGTCACAGCAATTGTACGTAACGCTGCAAAAGTAGAACTTAACAATATCAACGTACTGGAAAAAGAAATTTTTGCAATCCAAACGGAAGATGTAAAAGATTTTGACGTAGTCGTCAACGCCTTCAATGCTGCTCCTGGTCAAGAAAAACAGCATATTGAAGCAGGTCAAGTTCTTATCGCAGCATTACAAGGTGCTCCTTCTACTCGCCTTCTCGTTGTCGGCGGTGCTGGAAGCCTCTTCGTAGATGATAGAAAAACAACTCGTGTATTCGAAACACCAGACTTCCCGGATGCGTATTTGCCGACAGCTGCCAACATGGGCGAAAACCTAAAAGAGCTGGAAAACGTTGAAGGTATCCAATGGACATATATCAGTCCAGGCGGATTCTTCGATGCAGAAGGCAAACGGACTGGCAGCTATCAATCCGGCGGTGATGTCATGATCTTGAATAAACAAGGCAACAGCTATATCAGCTATGCTGACTATGCTATTGCTATGTTGGATGAGATCGAGAAACCTGCCCATCCAAATGAACGCTTCTCTGTCGTTGGAGAAAAAGAATAAATAAAAAGGCGCCAGACCAAACGGTCCTGCGCCTTTTCTCTTATTTCAACAGATTCAAAGATTCGCGGTTGAATGCTTCCAAATCATCAGGTGTTCTGCTTGTTACGATGTTATGGCTTACGACTACCTCTTCATCCTTGTAGTTCGCACCAGCATTGATCAAGTCTTTGCGAACACTGCGATAACCTGTAATATCCTTGCCTTTAAGCAAGTCTGTGTCGATCAATACTTGCGGACCATGGCAGATGGCGAATACAGGTTTTTCATTTTCTACGAAGGCTTTCGCGAATTCACCAGGACGGTCATCTCCGCGAAGCAAGTCAGGAGAGAATCCTCCAGGAATCAATAGTGCATCGAATTCACTTGCATCCACATCGGAAATCGCTTTGTCGATTTTCACTTTCTCACCGTGCTTGCCGTTAACTTCTTTACCAGCTTCGAACTCCACGTTAACGACGCTGTGACCAGCTTCTTCGTATGCTTTTACCGGACTTGTATATTCGATATCTTCAAATTCATCTGTAATTAAAACTGCGATTTTTTTACTCATATATAGTCCCTCCTAGTTTATCTTTACCTTAAGACTACCAGAGGCTTCTCTCTCTCTTCAACTATAGTGCTCACAGGTTATCATCCGATACTGATCACACCGAATAGCAATGCCGCAATCGTCATCACGATTGTCGATCCGAATGCCCAGAGCATCGCATATCGCTGCAGCTCTCCAAACTGGATGCCTACCATACCGATTAGCAAATGGGCTGCGGCTACTAGCGGGCTCAATACGTGCACCGGCTGGCCAAGCAATGCCGCACGACCGATTTCTACTTTGCTGACACCGTAAGCTTGCGCTGCTTCAGCCAAAATCGGCAGTACACCGAGATAGAATGCATTGTTGGACATAAAGAAAGTAAATGGTGCACTAATGATAGCGATAATGACTGCGAGATATGGTGACATGAACTCGGGGATGATGGATACAAGCGTATTCGCCATAGCATCAATCATTTCCGTTCCAGACATAATACCTGTGAAGATACCCGCAGCTATAACTATCGTCGTAACGGCTAAACCGTTTTTCGCATGAGCTGCCATTCTTTCCTGCTGCTCACTCATACGCGGATAGTTGATCATCAGAGCGACAGCAAAAGCAACCATGAACAATATCGTCAGCGAGATGAAGTCCATGATTAGGCAGACCAGCAATGCTATTGTAAGCAGCAAGTTGACCCAAACAAGCTTTGGACGGCGATAAGCTGGTACCTCTTCAGCAGCACTGATTTCTCTGTGCGTTTGATCATCCAGCTGTACGACACCTAGACGCTTCCTTTCCTTTCTTCCAAGGATGAAAGCTACTGTTATCGCATAAACAAGCCCTACTCCCATAACAGGAATAATCGGTATGAACAGCTCCGATGCTTCCAGATTCAAAGCAGCCATGGCCATAGCCGAAGCGCC
Organism: Terribacillus saccharophilus; assembly: GCF_046592595.1. Taxonomy (GTDB): domain Bacteria; phylum Bacillota; class Bacilli; order Bacillales; family Amphibacillaceae; genus Terribacillus; species Terribacillus saccharophilus_C. The sequence continues at coordinate 235,414 of NZ_JAWVPF010000004.1, forward strand.
GCCCCAAGGTGTAATATTCATTACCCCCATTGAAAGCATGGCTACTGTTGCTAGAATCAAACGATTCATTCCTAATCGCTTATAGAGCGGCAACAACGCAGAAACGGTGATCATATACGTGGTTGTACCATCCCCATCAAGAGCTACCATCATAGAAAGAATAGAAGTACCAACAACGATTTTAAGCGGATCCCCTTTTACCACTTTCAGAATGAAATTGATCAGGGGGTCGAACAGACCTGCATCAATCATGACTCCGAAATAAAGGATAGCAAACAGAATCATTATGGCTGTTGCTGCGATCCCCTCCACACCTTCCAGCATCATCGGACCGAGTGAAGAAGTAAAGCCGCCAATTATACCAAATAGAATTGGAATGAGCGTCAACGCCACAAGCGGCGATAGCTTTTTGGACATAATCAAATACATAAATACAGCAACCATGGAGAAGCCCAATAAAGACAACAAAGAAAGTCCTCATTCAAGACGCGCTATTTGTTAGCGCTTTCATTTGAAAGAAGTGTATCATTATGTTCACAAAATGCACAGTTTACTTACATTAAGTGCATTTTTTTCATTTTTTTCACGAAGATCAGGATGAGTTACCAGTTCTGTTTTTGTACTTGCGGACTGGCCTTCCGACTGTACCATAGGAGACTTCCACCTCCGCTTCTTTTCTCGACACCATATATTCCAGGTAGCGGCGGACAGTAGAATGGCTTACGCCTACTTTCGCTGCAATTTCCTCAGCTTTTTCACTGTTTTGCTGCTCCTTCATTACGTGCCGTACCGATTCCAAGGTGTGACGATCGATTCCTTTTGGATAGACTTCCTGTTCCGCTGCTTCTGGTGTATGTATGTTTGGATGAAAAAATGCGTCTACTTGCTGCTGACCGATTTCATTGCCCGATTGAAGTTCTCTCTTATAGATAGCATATTCCTGTAGCACACGCTGGAAACGATCGCCATCTACTGGTTTTATTAAATAACTATATACGCCTCCACGCATCGCCTCACCAACCGTCTCCGTATCATTCGCTGCTGTCAGCAGGATGACATCCGTCCTGCGGTAATTCTGGCGGATGAACCAGAGTATATCAATGCCATTCGTATCAGGAAGATAGACATCAAGCAGCACCAAGTCCGGCTTCAATGCCTGAAGCAGACTTTTCGCCTGCTCTCCATTCTCAGCGACACCAATCAGCCGATACCCTTCCATCTGATTCAAGTAATTCTGAAATACCATTGATGCTTCCACGTTATCTTCCACTATCAGAACGTTCATCCGGTCCATTTTCCACGCTTCCTTTCGGGAGAACAATCGTTGCGAGTGTTCCTCCTGCTTCACTGTCTCCATAATACAAATCTCCATGCAGTTTCTCCAATGCTGCCTGTACTATCGTCAATCCGATTCCGTGTCCGTCAGCATCCTTTTTGGTTGAGTATCCATCCACCAATACTGCCTGTTTCTCCTTCTCAGAGAGCCGCTTGCCATTGTCCTCGATATCTACTATCACTTCTTGGCCTAGATCTGTGAAAGACACAAAAACCTTTCCTTTGGTACCCTGGTGCTTTGAAGCGGACTCAAGGGCATTCTCTAGCACATTGCCAATGATTGTGACGATTTTCTCTGTAGCTTCCGGTCTCATATCCATGTTCATGCTGCTGCTTTCATCAATTGTCAATGACACTTTTAGTTCTTTGGCACGATTGAATTTCCCTAATAGACAGGCTGCGATCATCGGTTCCTTTATGCTTGCCATCAGTACATTGACAACACTCTGCTGCTCCTCCACTTCTTCGGAGATAAGTACGAGTGCTTTATCATATTGCTTCAGACTGATTAAGCCATATAACGTATTTAATTTATTCATGAATTCATGATTGGAAGCGCGCATCTGATCTGCTTGCTGCTTCATTCTTGCAATTGTCTCTGACACGTCAATCACTTCAGTTTCGGGACGCAATGTAAAAACGACTCCCAATGTTTCATCTGCTTCTTTAATCGGAGAAGCATCTACTATGTAAATATCGCCAGCAACAAAGGTATATTTATTATACTTTCCTTTGCCATCTGCCAAAACAGCTTGATAAAGAGCTTGCAGATTTGTCTGATCAATTGCATCCTCCAGTACCGATTTACGCTTGAATATCTCTTTGGCTCTTCGGTTAATAGATGTGATATGACCTTTGCGATCGATAGCAATGGTAGCATCTTTGATTGATGCCAGCGTTGTTTCCTTTTCTTTGAATAAGAAGGAAATCTCTTCTGGTTCTAATCCATAAATCAGCTTTTTCACTCTTTTGGCCACAAGATAAGCACCAACTAGACCCACAATGAAGATAAGCAGGAACCAGATGATTACCTCCTGTAAATAAGAAAGAATCTGATCATTCAGGTTATGTTTTAAAAATCCGACAGACGCTACACCAATGATATCACCTGATTCATTCTTTATCGGTGTTTTCGCTTTAATTGCATAACCAGAAATGCCATTACCTTCGTATATGACTTCCTTGCCCTCCTCCAAGACTGGATCATTGCTCGTCTTGGTCGGTTTACCGATTCGCCCCGGTTCTGGATGTGAAATCCGGATGCCATTCGTATCAGCGATAACAACATAGTCTGCACCGCTATTCTGATGGATTTTTAACGACTCTTGCTGTATCGCCTCGTCATTATCCCTCTCCTCCAGATGCTGAAGAATGGTGTCATCTTTGGCAGCAATTTTAGCAACAGCCATCGCAGTGTTTCCTGCATCCTCCTCGACTATCTCATCAACCTTCCTTATGAATAGAGCGCTTACAAATAATAGACTGATCACAAGCAAAATTGTCACCAATAAAATAATCTGACCTAGCAAACCAAAACGAAGCCGTCTCCGCAGTTCCCCCATATAAGTCGTCCCCTTTGTTCTCCTCTGCTATTATCTTACTACTTTACCGCTATAGGAAGAAAAAAGGTTGTGAAAATAAAAAAAGCATCCACTGAGGAGTGGATGCCAATCATGTTATCTGCTTGTATATCCTGCGTCAGCATGAATAGTCGTACCAGTCACGTAAGAAGATTGATCGGATGCTAACCATAGGCTCGCTTGGGCAATCTCTTCCGGCTGACCGAATCTGCCAAGAAGACTTAGCATTGGTGCGAATTCCTCTTCTGTCTGGCCTGTTTCTTCCAGGGAACCTCTAAGCATTGGTGTATCAATAGCTCCAGGAGCCACTGTGTTTACACGAATGTTCATTGGTCCGTTTTCAAGAGCTGCAACCTTTGTCATACCTACAACGCCATGCTTAGCTGCAACATATGCGATGTTATTGGGCTGCGGACGGAAACCGCTGACAGAAGAAATGTTTACGATACTGCCGCCTTCACCTTGCTTGATCATTTGCTGTAATTCATATTTCATACAAAGCGCTGTACCTGTCAGATCAACCGCAATCAAACGGTTCCAGTACGCTTCATCGAATTCTGCTGCTGGTGCATTATCCGGTGTTAGAGCTGCGTTATTGATCGCAACATCCAGACGTCCGAACTTCGCTACTGTTGCTTCCACCATCTGTTTCACTTGTGCTGAATCTGATACATCTACTTTTACGAAGAAAGCTGTTCCGCCAGCTGCTTCGATCTCTTCGACTGCTGCTTTACCTTTTTCTTCATTGAAATCTGCCCCAACAACCTTTGCTTTTACTTCCGCGAATAGTTTCGCTGTCGCCAGACCCATCCCCATTGCTGCACCAGTTACGATTGCTACTTTACCTTCTAAAACTGGAAATGTCATGATTATTCCCCCTTCATGTTCTGCGCTTACATTTCCACTATAGAAGAAGCCGTTTGCTGCGACAATATGCGATAATAGTCATAGAAATTTATTTTGAACAAGACAGACGATACTGTTCAATAAAAGTGAGGAGAAACCTGTGAGCATCACCTATCCAGACAAACGCGTAGAAAGAACCCAGCACGCATTAAAAGAAGCTTTAATAAAACTGTTGGCGGAGAAAACACTTTCCAAGATCCATATATCTGAAATCACCGGAGAAGCTGGTGTCAGCAGAGGCACTTTTTATACCCATTATGAAAAGAAAGAAGATTTGCTGGATGAACTCTCCGAGGATATGCTGGAGGACATGACCATCGCTTTCCGAAAGCCTTACGAACAGTTAGGAATGGTAGATTTTCGCAGTCTCCCATCAGAATCTATTGTTCTATTCGAACATTTCCTGGAAAATAAATCATTCTATCAGCTGATGCTTGGTACCACTTCAGATAATTTTTTTAAAGAAAAAATGACAGACCAGCTTCACTACCTTTTCCGGACAGACTATGCTTTTTATTTCCGTCAAATTGATGCAGAAATAGATCTTGAGCTATTCTGTACGTATCGCATTCATGGCATGATTGGACTTATTGTCGAATGGATTCAAAAAGGATTCGACAAGCCTGCACCTTTCATGGCAGAACAGCTCCTGCATATCTTCAGATTCCATACAGAGAGTGTGATGATCAGGCATTGATGTATGTATAAGCAAAAAAAGCCCTCTAAAAGAGGGCTTTTTTCTAATTAATTGCTTGCTGCATTATTTTTCGTTTTCACTCGAACCTGGTAAACAATCAACAAAATAATGAACCAAACAGGTGTCACAAACAAGGCAACTCGTGTATCTTCAGCTAAGGCAAGCACAACGATGACGAATGCCAGGAATGCCAGAATCAGATAGTTGGAAATAGGTGATAACGGCATCTTGAATTTACTTTTCTTTGCAAGCTCTGGACGTGTCTTGCGATATTTCAAGTGGGCCAAAACTGTGATGCCCCAGATGAAGATAAAGCAGACTGTCGAGATGCTCGTAATCAAGGTGAATACACCTTCAGGCATGACATAGTTAAGGATAACCGCGATTAAGATAACGATTATGGAGAAGAACAATGCGTTCTTCGGTACCTTACGGAAATTCAGTTTCTTGAACGGCTGCGGTGCGTGGTCTTCCTTGGCTAAACTATAGACCATACGGCTTGTACTGAAAACCGCACTGTTACAAGCTGAGGCAGCTGAAGTCAAAACGACGAAATTGACGATACCTGCTGCTGCAACGATTCCAACTGCGGTGAATACTTGTACGAACGGACTCTCCGAAGGATTGATTGCATCCCATGGATAGATACTCATGATGACGATGAGTGCACCAATATAGAATACAAGGATCCGAATTGGAATATTATTGATTGCCCTTGGAATGACTTTCTCCGGATCTTCTGTTTCTCCGGCTGTCAAACCCACAAGTTCAATACCGACAAAGGCAAAAACTACCATCTGGAATGATAGAATGAATCCATGGATACCATTCGGGAAGAAACCACCGTGATCCCAAAGGTTCGCAAAGCTGGATGGCCCAGCATCAGTTGAAAAACCGCGGATAATCATGAAGACACCGACGACAATCAATGCCAAAATTGCAATGATTTTTATTAAAGCAAACCAGAATTCCATTTCACCGAACAGCTTCACTGTCGCCAGGTTCATAATGAGCAAAATGACAAGCGCAACCAAACCTGGCATCCACTGCGGCACTCCTGGGAACCAAAATTGTGTGTAAATTCCCACTGCAGTCAAATCTGCCATCGCAATTGATATCCAGCAGAACCAGTAGGTCCAGCCTGTTACGAATGCAGCTCGGTCACCGAAGTAATCGCCGATAAAGTCCACGAAGGAACCATATCCAAGATTACTCAATAGAATCTCGCCTAACGCTCGCATGATAAGAAAACAGAAAATACCGGTAATTAAATACGCAAATAGAATGGATGGCCCAGTAAGATGAATTGATTTTCCGGCACCAAGGAATAATCCAGTACCAATCGCCCCGCCAATCGCAATCAATTGGACGTGCCTGTTTTTCAATCCTCTGGCTAACTTTTCTTCAGCCATATATATGCTCCCCTCTTCCTTCATTTCGAGCATGGAAATATGTGTTGTAAAGCCCTGACTCAAAATAAGTATACTAGTATATAGTATCCGAACAGATAGAGGGGTGCAATAATCAAATTTTTCTAAAACTTAACATTAGAGGTAAGGATTACAGCCTATTTTTACGCTTCAGGATAAAATATGCCCCAATGATTACTAGATAGATAGCCAAGGTTACTGCTGTAATAATGACAGACGTGGTCCATATTACCCCGATTAGGATTAATAATAATGCAAGAATTGCAAGCCAAGTCGTAATAGGAAATGCTTTTACATGGTAGGTGGCTTTATCTGTCTGGCCTCTTCGGGATTTCAAATGAGCAAAAGCAATGATCAGCCAAATGAATAACACTGTGTAACCAAGCGACCCCATCAAGTAATCAAATGTCTTACTTCCTATGAATAAGGAAATTAGCACTCCTACATATAAGAAGGAAGTACAAACCAGTATTGCAACAACCGGCACCTGCCGTTTTGACAGCCAAGCGAACCGTTTGGAGATCCTGCCGTCCAATGCTTGTGTATACAGCACACGTGATGAGCCGTAAAGACCTGAATTCATCGAAGAGATGATTGCCAGTAAAATGACTGCATTCATGACATGGTCTGCTCCGGGAATACCGATAAGCTGGAAGACAAGCACGAATGGACTTACTGCTGAACTGTTTACTTCATTCCAAGGAATTAGACTGACAATAATGAAGAACGGAAACAGGTAGAATGCTATGATACGTGTCAGCGTGCTGCGAACTGCCTTTGGTACTACTTTCACGGGATTTTTCGTTTCTGCCAACGTTACACCGATGATCTCTGTTCCGCCATAGGAATAAATAACAACAAGCATAGCAGTAACCAGTCCGCCGGGACCATTCGGGAAAAATCCGCCATGTGCTGTCAAATTGCTGAATCCAGGAGCTGTGTGATCTCCAAATGAGAAAAGCAAAAGAACAACACCAGCAAGAATGAATAGAATAATAACACTTATTTTGATTAATGCCAGCCAGTATTCTGTCTCCGCGAACGCTTTGACCGAGAATAGATTGACTGCTGTCACAAGCACCGCAACAATCAGTGTCAAAAGCCATACCGGATAATCAGGAAGCCAGTATTGCAGGAAGATGGCTGCTACGACAGCCTCAGCTGCAATGTTCAGCACCCACATCTTCCAATATATCCAATCCAGGAAAAAAGCCGGGAATTTCCCGATACTTTTTTGTACCAAATCGCGAAACGTTCTTGCATCCTTATTTTGTACTGCCATTTCGGCAAGACCTTGCATGACAAATAAAAGAATAATGCCTCCAATTAGATATGCAATAATGACAGATGGTCCAGCCATATCAACAGCTGAGCTTGAGCCTTTGAACAACCCGGCGCCGATTGCACCGCCAAGCGCCATCATCATGATATGGCGAGCTGTCATGGTTCGTCTTAAACCATGCTGATCTTTCTTCATAATCGTTACCTCCATCTTGTTGTTCCAGCTTTTCTCCAAAGAAAAAAGCCTTCCGTCTCGTCTCCATCTGGGATGGAAAAGAGACGGAAGGCTTCTTAACTTCCGCGGTACCACTCTTGTTGGTCTTAAATGACCCACTCTTCACCTTGTAACGAAGGTAACTCGTCAAAACCTAAAGACTAAAAATCCATCAGTTCTGCTGCTCCAGGGTGAGTTCGAAGGAGGACATAGTCTGCGTTTCACCTATCCGCAGCTCTCTCTGGCTATGCCTGTCCCTCTACTACTCCCAATCGTCGCTTTTGTTAAAATATTTCGATCATTTTCGAATTATTCATAACTATAATCGCAGCTGAAAAGTTTGTCAACATTTCTTACAAATCAATTCACTTGGAGCTTTACTTTGCCCAATAAACTAAAATCAGCTTCATACTGCCCTCTACCTAATGGAATTGGAGATAGAAAAGTACCTGAACTGATTACCATTCCTTTTTTCAGGAACAAGTTCTTTTCAGCTAATTTCTCTGTCAGCCAAGCAACTGAAGTGACCGGATTCCCCATTACTTCTGAAGCAAATCCCGTTCCTGCCTCCTTTCCATCATGTGTTAGTGTAAGCTTGATACATTCCACTTCTTCCAGCGCTAGATCATCCCTGCCCTTATCCGATACAATCACCTTTCCTGTCACACCATTATCGCAGATCAAGTCCATCAGCTGGAACTTCGGGAACCAATCAGCAAACCGGGAATCGGGTATCTCTAAACCGGCTGAGAGAATACTTTTCGCCAATATCTCCTTTTCTTGTGCACCAACACTTAAATCCTCTTTCAAAACAAAGACAATTTCCGGCTCAAGCAGTGGAGATAACATCGAAGCCAGCTCTATTTCTGTATCACCAGTATGTATTGTATCTTCAAATAAAGTCCCATAAGCGGGCTCCTTCGCATCAAACAATGCCTGTGTGGCAGGACTTGTCATACTTATCTTATGCCCATTACTTTGCCTGCCAGTCTTTTCAGCTCTTGTTTTGGCATAAGTCTCCTGTACTTCGTAGGCCTGTTCTAGTGTAAGCTGATGCTGTCGGCTGAAGAAGTTTATTGGCTGCTTTGTTTCCTGGACCTCAAGAAGTTGTGCTGCCAGCTCCTCTTTATTGGTTTGTTTCGTTTGTTCTGGCATTTTTTTCTCCCTCTCTTTGTTTGAATTATCTGATTTATAAGATTATATTACACACATATACTAATTTCCAGGAGAATTCCGTTTTCGCAATTTATTTCATAAAAAGCGCATTGTACAAAAAAAGCACCTATCCATGATAGGTGCTCCTGTCTTGCCTTATTTTTCGATTACTTTCGCATTTGTCACATTCGCAAGGTTAACAACTTCTCCAGCTACACCGAACCAGCCGTTTTCGCTTGCCTTGATCTCGTTTACCACGTGAACATAAGATCCGGACTGATAATCTGTGAATGTATATTTCTCTCCGCCAATGAACGTAAATTCGACATCAAACTTCTCTTGCACGTATAGTGCCTCCTTCAATTTTTATCTCATGGTTTGTTTTCCCTTCGACAGAGCAGTTAAACGTTTATTTGCTTATTATCAAACTATTTAGTAATCTTAAGATATAGCATTTTGCTAAAGAGGGAGATTATGATGGAAAAGTACATATTCTTGCATCTTGTTGGAATCTTTATCCTGATTGGCGGCATATTCTTATCTCTTACAAATACATTCATCGGTGTTAGTATGGCTATTGTCGGCGCACTTTTGCTGGGAGCCGGAGCCTATTTGGTGCCGAGTAAAAAATCAAAGTCTTAACATTAGTGCGCATAATTGCCTTTTCTTTTGAGAAAGGCAAGCATAAACAGTACATTTGGAAGCCAGCAAATCCAAGCAATATAAGCATAGTAAGTTTCATAATGCGAAGTTCCAAAAATAAGTACACATACCCCCAGCCATATTCGCAGCGTTACTGCAGCAAAAGTCAGGCTGTAATTAATCATGGTCCAGCGCCGATGCTGGATTATTTTTCTTTGAAGCACTGCTCTGACAGCGAGGAATACCGTAAACAGCCAACTCATAGCAAGCAGCGCAAAACCAGTTTGCGCAACCAGTCCACCAGTAGCATAGTAAGCCAAATAAAGACCAGACACTCCTCCGCCAGTTACACCTGCTGTATACATATAGCCCATTCGTTTGTGTATCATTTTATTTTTTTGTCTGATTCTATCCAGGAGCAGAAAGGGACCAAGAACAAGCGCGAAGATACTCGTGATGATGTGTATACGGAGCATCACTCCCCATAGCTCTGACAAGACCTCACCAGAACTTATCTTCTGCACGACCAAGCCGGCTTTATCCAAACCGATAATTCCGTACTGGACTACAGAATAACCCGCAATACCAACAGCTAATAAAGTCACAATGCCTAGCCGAATTTGTCTTAGACTCATAATAATCTCCCCTTTTTTGACCAGTGGTCAAATTTTATGATAATAAAAGACCAATTAAATGGTCTTTCTTAAGAAATTAACATGCCTAGCCGCTCCCTCGGCAGCTTCTTCGAAATTCCCAATGCGGTGCAAATGGAGTGATACAAAACCATGCAGTGCAAGGAAAATTGAGTAGATATGGTCATTATGCAGACGAATACCGCTGGACTGTTCTACAGCCGCAGCAAACCTATCATAGCTTTCTGTTGCCGGCCGCTGCATCAAACTATCCATTTCTTCACTTTTCAACATAAACATCAGCTCATATTGATGTGGGTGGTCAAGTCCAAAACGGATGAATTCAAGGAATAAATCCTTTAGTTTATCTGTTCCTTCGTGCAGCATGATTCGATCAATAATACTATTGAGTTCTTGAAAATAAAATTCCAGTACTTCAGAAAATAATGCAGCTTTATTTTTAAAATGATAGTATAGTGCACCATGGCTGCATCCTAAATCTTTAGCAATTCCACGCATGGAGACTTTTTGATATCCTAGCTCGATGAACTGTACCCTTGCCTGCTGGATAATTTTATCCCTTGTTAGTTCTGCCATTTTAATCCCCTTTTTGACCAGTGGTCAATTAAATTATATGGAAACACAACACTATTGTCTACAGTATCTTCCAAAGCGAATTCTCCTACTATTCGACACTTTCTATCAAAGAACTACAAATTAAGCCTCTATAAACAATATGTCAAACCGCTTACAATATTAGTAAGTAGTATATAGCGGAAGGATGATGCAATGTGTTGCTTAAGATGAAATGTGTCTCCATCTTACAGGCTTTTAAAAAAGGTGATCCAGGCGGTGCTTCCATTCTTTTTTCACGTTTTTCCTTGTATCTTCCAATTCATTTCCAGAAATAGGTAATAATTAAACTCAACGATATTGGATGGTCCTTCCATTTATGTTACAGTGAACATATTCATTGTAAATAATTAGGGGGATCTTTTTTGAAACGACAAAGTAAGCTCGCTATATCAACGCTTGTTTTGCTTGTACTTCTCGCTGCAGGCTGCAGTAATACAGAAACGGCAGGCCAAGCAAAAAACCAGGAAACTGAAATACATAGTAAAGAAAGTCAATTGAAAGATAAAGAAGCAGTGAAAATTAATGAAGAAGAAGCCGAGGCAGCAACAGAAGAACTGGAGTCGGAAATAAATCAGGGTATTGAGATTTAACAGATGCAGTAAGCACGGAAGACGACATGGCCCAGCTAGATCCAGGATTTGAAGGCTGTTGGGAGTGTGGACGAAGCAGTGACATTACTTTCGGCTAATATTGGTATAACTGAAAATGCAGATCTTGTAATTGATCCCACAGGCGGTGGGGTTACAATGGATGGTACCGGCAACTACTATACGCTGGTTCTGAAGTCCAAATCCATGATAGAAGACGGTGGTTCCGGAACAGCTGGTATTTATCGTGTATATGAAGATGGTGCGATTATCGATGAATATGCACAAGGCTCCCAATAAGGGAGCCTTGTATTTTAAAAATCGTATTTTGCTTCTTTTTTAATTCGCATCGAAGCTTGTGCTTCAGCCAAGTCAAATGCATCTTCAATAAGACGCTGCAGTCGGAAATGCACATCATCATTGATGATTTTTCCGTTCAGGAAATCCTTTTCTTCTGCAAATACGTAGGATGATACAAGATGAGCTTTCATATATGAAAGAATCGGTTTTAGCTGCTGCTCCGCCACTAAGAAATGTTTTGCAGAGCCGGCAGTGACTACGATAGCTGCGACTTTATCGCGTAATGCCTGCGTTGGCAGCAGGTCGAATACATTTTTCAATGTACCCGGAATGGACGCTTGGAAGATTGGTGTTCCGATAAATAGAATATCTGCTTGCATAATCTGCTCCGTCACATATGCCGTATCACCAGTGTAATCTAAATAGTTTCTTCCATCGCTGAATTGCAGCTGATAGTCTGCCAAATCCACTAACACATGTTCTGCATCAGGATAAACCTTAAGCATCTCTTCCCAAAGAAGCTCCATTGCTGTTTTTGTCTTTGATCCGACAATCGAGCCGGATACACCCACCACTTTCATTACTCTGCGCCTCCCTGCTTTGTATATTTCTTGATAGCTGGCAAGATTTCAGTACCGATATACTCGATGTTCCGCGCCATTTTCTCAAAAGGTACACCGCCAAAATCAAGCTGAGCTAAATAACGCTGATGACCGAACTGCTCATGCTGATAAAGAATTTTCTCGATGATTTGCTGCGGGCTGCCGACATTGATGATGCTTCGATGATCTGCACCTTGTGCGAATAGCTGTTTCGGGAATCCCTGGCCATTCGTCTTCTTCATACCTTCGTTTATGTGTGGATAATAATCGCGCAGCGCTTCCTGTGTCGTTTCTGCAGCATAGAAGAAACCCGTCGTTGCCACGGGCAGCTGTGTTGGATCAAAGCCGCGCTCTGTCAATGCTTCCCGGTAAGCATCTATTGTCTGTTTAAACACGCTTGCCGGACCACCGAGCATCGCGACTGTCATCGCTACACCAGCATAGCCTGCTTTGATCGCACTCGAAGGCGTACCGCCAACAGCGCGCCAAATTGGCAAGGATCCGGATACTGGCCGCGGTAAAACTTCCGCATTGCGCAGAGGTCTGCGGAATTCACCGCTCCAGTTGACAATCTTTTCTTCGTTCAGCTGAAGAAGCAAATTGAACTTCTCTTCGAAAAGCTCCTCATAGTTATGAAGATCATATCCAAGCAATTCAAACAACCCGACACGTGATGCACGGCCAGCGATAATTTCTGCACGTCCATTCGATATCAAGTCGAGTGTTGCAAAGTTCTCATATACTCGTACAGGATCTGATGTACTGATGATAGTCGAGGAACTGCCGATTTTAATTTTTTCCGTAGCTTGTGCAATTGCTGCCAGTATGACAGCATGAGCCTGCGATGCAAAATAAGGCTGATGGCTTTCGCCGACACTGAAGAAATCAATTCCAGCCTGATCGGCAAGCTGAGCAAGCTTTACCATCTGCTGGATTCTTTCTTTGGCAGAGATACGTTCACCAGTTCGCGGGTCAGCCAAATGGTCTCCTAATGTGTATATTCCAAATTCCATGCCCTTACTCGGGTCAATACGATATTTTTCCATAGTCCTGTCTCCCTAAGCTATATCTTACATTTATTATCCTCCAAAGCTCACTTATTGGAAAGTACGCACTTAAAAGTGGTATAGTATAGAAAAAGATACTGTGGATTGGAGGATATGAAGAATGAAGGATGTTAACGTGGAAATTGAGCCGGAGATGTGTAAAGTAACGGATGCACTCGGTATTCTTGTCGGAAAGTGGAAACCTGTCATTCTGCTGCATTTACTTGGAAATGGTACACAACGATTCAACGAATTGAAGCGCAGTTTACCAGGTATCACACAGAAGATGCTGACGAACCAGCTTCGTGAGCTGGAAGAAGAGGATATTATCGAGCGCAAGGTATACGCACAGGTTCCTCCGAAAGTTGAATACAGTGTCACAGAATACGGCAGAAGTCTTGAACCGATTCTGCATGCCATGCACGAATGGGGAGCCAAGCATACAATCCATAAGCAATCGAAAAAACACAATCAAGCAGAAGCTAAATAAATAAAAAAGATGAACTGTCACCAGTTCATCTTTTTTTGTATTATGCTAGGTTTTTCAAACGTACTGCTGCTTCTTTCACTTGTGCAAGACCAGCTTCTACGATAGAAGCAGCTTCGCTAGGAGAAGCATTATGACCTTCGATGATTACTTCTTCAATGATTTCCATTCCGAAGATACCGCCGAATACATTGCGCATGTAGTTAACAGACATATCCATTGTTGCAGCTTCTGGAGTAGAGTATACGCCGCCGCGTGCATTAAGGAAGATTGCTTTTTTATCAGTCATCAATTGGATCATGTTGCCTTCAGCATCATACTTGAATGCAAATCCTGCAGCATAAACGTAGTCGATGAATGTTTGCAATTTAGCAGGAATAGTCAAGTTCCATAGTGGGAACGCGAATACAACTACATCAGCTGCAGTAAGAAGATCCATCGCTTTTTGTTTAGCAGCCAATAGACGCTGCTCTGTATCGTTTAGTTCAGCACCAGTTTGTACTTTACCGAAAGCATCGAACAACTCTTGGCCGAAATAAGGTGTATCCTCAGCGAATACATCATAAGTAGTGACAGAAAGGTTTTCTGCACCTTCAATTTCCTGCATGAAAGACTCATACATTTTGCTAGAAATCGCCTCAGAAGCTGGGCGGTTATTTGCTTTGACAACTAATACGTTCATTCTGTAAAACCTCCATTATTCCTCTTTCAAGGATCGTATTCCCCTAAATCCCCTGTTAACTATTATTAAGTTTTTTAGACAACTCAACAAGTACGCACTTAAAAGTGGCATAGTATCTTTTAGGATACTATTAGAAATGACAGCAAAAAAGCAGCCTTCTGGGCTGCTTTCTGTTTAATCTTCTTTATTCTGATGCAGTGGCGGCGGTATCAGCCAGCCTTTTTCCTTCATAAGCTTCAGGAATTTCGCACCTAGCATCGCTTTATTTGTATGGAACTGTCCGAACATCATGCCAACATCTTCTCTGATAGACTGACCCATCATTGTACTGCAGCTGACAAGACCAGCAGCCACAGCTGCAGAAGCCGTAGCTGCTACGTCTGGATCAATAAAGCGTGCTCCAACTGGAATGGATTCGAGGTCCACTTTCGGTGGTTCCGGAGCAGCAGGAGGCAATGCAATGCCGTTTGCTTTCAGTATTTCTGATACTTGCTTAACCTCAGCTTGAGCCCCATCAATTGCTTCGCCGATCAATTTCTTTAAATCATCATCACCAACATGATTCAACAGCATCTGATGATTTGCAATCATCTTATTGCCAGTTAAAACAAACGTCCACAAACCGTATACTTCGCCATAATGCAACGGCTCATCCTGCGGGTTTCCGCTCAAAATTCCCATCGTCATCCTCCTAAACAAGTTCATACTTGTGCCGCCTTTCCCTTGCACAGGTATTAGGATGAACCAAATCAGGAAAAATTATGTGCAAAAAAGCTGGCTCATAGGCCAGCTTAATTACGCTTGTTCTATTATCTGTTCAATTCCTTTACGAAGCGGCGTCACTTGTCTGCCAAGCAATTTCTCGAAATCATCGCTTGCTACTTCCAAAGCACCCGCGCGGATTCCTTTTTGAATGTCTACAAGCATGGGAAGAAGGAATTCCGGAACACCTGCTTCTTTCATAATTGCTGCATAAGTTTCATCGTCCACTTGCTGGATTTGCACTTCCTTGCCAAGGACTTCTCCTACTTCTTTCGCAATTTCTGCTTGAGAAAGAAGCGGTCCAGACAGTTCGTAGATTTTGTTTTCATGCCCTTCTCCTGCTAATACAGCTGCAGCTGCGTCAGCATAATCCTGCTGCAATGCCCAGCCAACTTTTCCATCTCCTGCAGACGTGACCCAAGGCGCTCCTGCAAGAACTCCTTGAATACTGGAAGCCTCATTTTCAAAGTACCAGTTGTTGCGAAGGAATGCATACGGAATTCCTGTATCCATGATCGCTTGCTCTGTAGCTTTATGCGTCGGAGCTAAGAACAGCTCACTTTCCTGTGCATTGACAAGACTTGTATAAGCAATGAATTTCACATTAGCTTTAACTGCTGCTTTCACTGCTTGGGTATGCTGGCGAATTCGAGTCTCATTATCTCCATCCGCAGAAATAAGCAATAAACGGTCCACTCCAGCAAATGCTTTATCCAAAGTATCCGGATGATCAAAATCTCCCTGCCGTACCTCTACCCCTTGCGCCCGCAAATCTTCAGCTTTTTCTGGATTACGCACACTCACAGCTATATTCTCAGCAGGAACTGTTTCCAGCAGTTTCTTTACGATTTTACTTCCAAGGTTACCAGTAGCTCCAGTCACTAACAATTTCATATGTATATAACCTCCATTTTCATGTAATTAATTACATTACCTTACCTTCACCTGTAATCAATATAGTTACTAGTATGTGTTTTGTCAAACGACAGGCCTTATTACAGCAAATAAGGTCCACTAATATTATGGTATTTCATAATACATAAATACATTATCTTTCGACTGCAACCTCTAGAGGATAGCTCATCACAATAAGTATCCCTTTCGAACCAACAACACGGCGTCCAGTATCCTGATAACCATACTTCACATATATTTTACGCGCCAATTCATTTGCTACATTCACGGCAAGGACAATTTCGTCTATATGCGGAAAATGAAGCTGGACAAAATCAGGCAGCTGCTGCAGCGCAGCTTTCCCGTATCCTTTTCCAAGCTGGTTATAATCAGTTGATAAAGTACGCAGCAGGATAGCTCTAGCATTATCCGAATAGGGCATTACTCCTTCTTGTTCATGCAAAACAAAATAAGTCACAAGACAATCATCATCCATCCCCAATATAGCATGACGATTTGGTTCCGCTCGGCACAAAGGGATACTGTCAGACGGATGTGCAGTAAAACGGAGTTGTTCTTCTGATAATGTATAAGTGTCCATCCCGGTTGCGTGTTTTTCTTGAAAGCGAATGAGTTCCATTACTGCCCTCCGTTCAAAAATTGATGAACTAAATTTAAACTGAAAATTAAAAATACGCAAGTACTTTAGATATTTCGAATGAGCGCCTCTTAAACATGACTGTATATTTGTATTAAATTTACATTTATATACTTGATTCAAATATATAATTGATTTAATCTTATATCATGAATAAAACAAGTTTACTCAAAGGTCACTTAGAGATGTGTGTATTATCGATTTTGAAGAAACAAAAAAGCTATGGGTATGAAATTATGAAAGAACTGGAGAAGTACGATTTAAAACTGAAAGGAGTTAGCAGCATCTATCCTATCCTGACTAAATTGAAAGAACAGCAATGGGTTGATGTTAGCAGTCAAATCACGGAAAGTGGAAAAGCGCGTATCTACTACACAATAAATCCTCAAGGAGAAAAATATCTTGAAATGATCATTAAAGATTGGCAAGAATTGCAGAACAATATTAGAGATTTACTCACGAATAACGAGGAGGGATTGTAATGAGTGTGGAACTGACGCAGAAAGAAAAGGAATATATGAATGAAGTAATCCATGAATTAGTAACTGGGAAGGCTACACAGGAACAAATTCGCATTATAAAGCAACAGCTTCAGGAGCATATGGAGGAATCCAGACTGCATGGTTTCGACCCTTTTGAAGACTTGGAAACACCGCCGGAATTTGTAAAAGATTATCTAGAAATAAATCAAGCAAAATACCCCCAACACAAAAAAAGCCCCCTGTCAAAAAAGCATTATCTTGTCGGATTCTTGTTTTTTTCAGTGATCTATTTGATATCCCAGCTTTTTTTAACAATGTTCCTTACACAATCATTCAGTCCGGCATATCAAAATGCTGACTTTAACTACAATATTCTTTACAGCATTTCAGATAATTTATGGTGGAATACTACCCTAATTATAATTAGCTTGCTTTCAGCACTAATAATTACATCTCTCGTAGGCTTTTACAGCTATAGAAGTTTAAATAGGAAGGCCTAACGATGAAGCAGTCTATCCTTGGTTTACTTCTTATTTTATGCTTCTCCCTCTTTCCAAACCCTGTTCAAGCAGATAAGGGTAAAGTTTCCAAATTAACAGATTACCTTGAGAAGTATCTAAAACAAGAAAGAATTCCTGGTGCTTCTATTGCCATCGTGAGTAAAGGCGAGACAGTATATGTATATAATTGGGGCGTCACTGGAGAAGACGAGCACGATGTCACCTCGCAAACTCCTTTTGCCTTAGGTTCCATCAGTAAATCATTTACAGGACTAGCGATTGCGAAACTAGAGATTGAAGGAAAGCTTTCCCTTAACAATTATATAAGTGATTTTCTTCCTGAGCTGCAGCTTAATGGCGCGGAAAGCCAAATAACTATACAGCACCTGTTGACACATACTAGCGGTATAAGCAGTTATGACGGATTAAAAGTGGCTGATTTAGGTATTGAAGAACACATTGAACTGAAGGATACTGCCAAAAGACTGAATGGCATATCACTAACACATACCCCCGGGGCCGTTCATCAGTATAGTCCAGCGAATTACTTAATTCTTGGTGCTATTATAGAAGAAATAACAAACCAAAAATATGGAGATTATATGCAGCAGCATATTTTCGCGCCTCTTCAAATGACACATACCGCAGCTAATGAAACTAAGGCCATTAATACTGGTTTTCGCACCGGGTATCAATCATGGTTCGGTTTTCCGGTTAAAAGTAAACTTCCCTACGACAACAGCGGCACCCCATACAGTACGATTACTTCCAGTGCCGAAGATATGACCCAGTTTATCCTGTTACTATCGGGTAGACATAGCGACGCTCTTGAAGCCTCCATTATGAATAGGTACACAGAAAGACTTGAAGAAAGGAAATCCGATGACTATTACGGTTATGGACTACGGCATACATTGCTTGATTCAGGACAGGACATCGTCTGGCACTCTGGATCCACACCTGATGCACATGCAGAATTTTTCTATATTCCAGAAGAAGATTGGGGAGCAGTCCTTCTGACCAATAAGAATCACATCTTTGAAGAAAAATCCTTACCTTTACTTAAACAAGGCATTATCGACATCATGCATGGAAATGAGCCTGAAAACATACCTCGTTACTTTCCAATCTCTCAATTGGTTTTGTGCCTTATTATAGTTGGACTCTTTCTCTGGACTATTACATTGATTCTAAAAAGAAAGAAGTTCAAGAAGAGGAAAATATTAATAATAGGTTTCCTCTCCTTAATGACTGGAGCATTCATCATTCCGGTCCTGATTTACACTTTACGATCACCATGGCATAGCATCTCAGCATTTGCTCCTGACTTCGCCTTTCTGACAATATCCATTGCCATATTACTAGCTTTAAACGGATTGCTTTGCTTGCTCACTTATTTTCGTAAAGCTTCTAACTAGTACTTTAAACAGAAAGAGCACAAAATATATTGTGTGCTCTTTCTTTCAGTTTCAGCCCCTCACCCATGTAAAATGCCTGCCATGATTATCTGTTTCAGCAACTGTAGCAAAATGTCCCTTACCATCCTTGTAATAATCTAAGTGCAGATTTTTATCTTGAATATTATTGTAGATATGATAAACATCTCTTGTTTCCCCAATTGATTCAACCTTCGTTAAAAGCTTCTTTTTTTCTTCTATACTCATTTGATTAGCAACATGTGTATGGTAGATACAAATTGTTTGGTCCAATGGAATATCCTCAATATAGCGATTTAATAATTCCACCCCATTGCCCTCTATTAAGGTCAACTCATTTTGCAGCACATAATTTGCTGCTTGGTTGAACATAGTTACTCTCTCTTCATGATCTGGCCAGATAAATGATCTGAGCCATAATCTCTCCTCTTCTTCATGTAGATTTACAATATGTAAATCAAAACCTATCCGCAGACCTACTTTAGGAGATTGCTTTTCCATTTCAGGAAACTTATCTCCCTTTACATCTACCATCATTTTTAATGTTGAATCAATACTTCCGTACCATTCATCATTTCCATATGAGTATGCATAGTGATCCCATAACAGTTGCAAGCCTGCACTAGTTCCGATTTCAATTAATGCCAGCGGCTTGTTTGACTTCTTATAAATTTCAGAGAAAACTGGATATAAATAGGCACAACGCCTAACCTCATTGGTTTGGACAAGTCTTACTTTCAATAACTTTGAGATTTCATCTTTATGAAAAAGACAAAACTTCTTAAATTCAGGATAAGCATCCTTTAAACTTTTAGGGTGATTGACGATGCTTGGGTAGTATTCTTTTAAGGGATGTTTCTTTCCTTTCAATAAAAGAAAGTGCACTGATGCAAAAAAGAGATTAGGAATGGGCTGACCAGAACGTGTACATTGACATAACTTCAATAATTCCGTATCACTTGATACGCCTCTTGCTAGTGCAGCATAAAGCGGACTCGAACCTTGACATTCATTATTCGCAAAATCAACAAATGCTCTTGCTATATCTTCAAGGCTTTTCATTCTAATTATTCCTTCCAGTGGTAATAGTATATACTTTCTACTCACCTGCTCTAAAACCTTTTATAGAAAAAAAGAGCATATTTTTATATGCTCTTCTCTCCGATAATATTAAAGATTGCTCGATCTTGTTCATTCTTTAAGACCTACGATGTCACCCGCACATAATATCCATCAGGATCTACTACTCGAAAATCCACCTTCCCCCATGGTCGTGATACAATTGCAGACTCAATATTTTCAGGATATATACGATGTATCTTGTTGAATACCGCTTCCAAATTGTTTACAGGGAGAATAAGCTCTACGCCCTTCCCTTTCTTGGAGTCAGCCATAGCAGTAAAATAGTGATTTTCGCCAAGTACGGATTCATCTGTCAGCAAAAGAGCCGCTCCGTCTTCATTCTTGAAGAGCGCTCTTTTCTCGTTATATTCTGCACAAGGTTTCCCGAACAAACACCGATAGAAAACAATTGATGCAGATAGTTTACGAACGAATAGTTCAGTATGGAACATATCAGTCACCACCACATATTTTTTGTACTATCAGCTATCAGAATAAGGGTCCATTGAATCCATTTAGCTTAGCAATAACTCCAATCTGACCAGCATGATAAGATTCGTGAGAATAGACATGATGGAACAGCCAATGCATCGTCGGTTCAGATGGAGGCTCCCATCCGTCTGAGAAAGCTGGAACAACCACCAGCCTCTTAAAGTCCTCATCGTGTAAGGAATGCAAAACCTGATCTGTTTCCTCCCTGATTCGAAGATATTGTTCTAAAGGATCCTGATTTTCTTCAGATATTCTGCTGTCCTCACCCATCCCTACTTGAAATACCCAATAATCCTCTGTTTGTACCATATGTTCGATTACCCAGGAAATAGTATTATGGTAAGCATTTGCTTCCCATTGCTGCGGGGACAAGTTTCGTAAATAAGGGATAAGAATCTTTCTGACATCATTTCGATATGTAAAGATAAAAAGTCCCTCCTTCCATGAAGGATAATTGTTAATTTATATTGAATATTCTATCAACACAAACAATATTTGGAAAGGATGAGACATTGATGGAGCTCCACTTATGTGTCGTATCTATTAAAGTGACCGATATGGAGAAAGCCAAGGAATTTTATTGTGAGAAGTTAGAACTTCCGCTTGTTAAACAATATGGAGACTCCATTGTGGAACTAGCATTAGGAAGTATGCCCGTGATTCTCGAACTTGTAAAAGGACGAAATACACTGGACTACCACAGCCAGGCTCAAACTGTGCTCGGCTTGCAAACAGATAAACTAGAAAGGACAATGGAAGAATTGAAACAAAAGCAAGTCGAGCTTCTATTCGACAAACCGCAGCCATGTCCGCCTGGCCGATTTACTGTCCTGTCCGACCCTTTTGGAAACAAACTGGAGCTGTTGGAGTTTGCTAAGGAAAAACAGACTTTATCCTAACAAAAAGGGATGCTTACAGCATCCCTTTTTAAGATTCTATCGTACCGAAGATACGGAACTGATCTCTGGCTTCAGGTCTAATCTTCTGACCAAATAGTTTAATGATAGCTATGGATATAAGTTTATAAGCTGTGAAAACAATAAGCGTACGAATTCCGATATCAATGCCAAGAAAAACCCACTCCTTCAGACCGGCTGCCTGAACCGTTCCGGAGCCGAAGGTAATCATCAAGCTCGTGATACCTGAACAAAGATTGGACGTGACGAAAGCCAGAAGCAACTCAACAGATGTCAATTCCCTCTTCATCATCCCAGCCCTTTCCTTTTTGTTTACCATAGCCGCTAAAGCACATTCCAAAACCAGTTTTTGTAAGTAAAATAAAAAAGCTGGAGGAAATCCTCCAGCTTACTTGCCAGCTAAAAATAGTCCTAACTCAGACAATAACGCACTGCCGACATATGTGCCTGTAAAGACAAACACCGCAACAATACCAACTTTCCAGGAAGTTTTGCGCAAATCGACTAAACGATCCACTACCGAGATTCCCGCGAAGGTGAGGATAGGTGTTGTAATAGCAAGAAAGTCTACATACCCAATAGCTGTCACGAAGAAGTCGGATATCATACATAGTACTAAAGAGGTTACCGCCACCCAGCCAAGCATCGGAAATTCCTGCAGGATCTTAATAGGTGTTTTTTTCATTAAATCAGACAGCAGTACACCAATCATCGAAAATAGCCATAATGTCAATAGACCCATGATTGTCATCCATTCAACCGGCGTCGATTCAGGATTCTTAAGCAGCTTGATTTGCTGTGTAAAAAGGATCAGGGCTGTACTAAGCAAGATGACTAGTCCATATTTAAAGTATTTATTCAGCTGCACGGACATCTGCTGGCACCTCCGGTTGTTTTTTCGTTTTTGTTAGTTTGTTGTACAAGAAACGCTGAAGCGGAACTGCCAGGAAGACCATTGTGAAAGTCCCGAGGAAGCTTGTAAGCAGCTGACTGGCTGCTGCATATCCAAGGATCGTGCTTTCCATTTCCGGGACGCGCTCTATCAATGTAGCGGATGAAGCGGTCATCATGCTCGCGGAGCCAACTCCTGATGCCATTGCCAATGCTTCTACACGAAAACCGATATCAAGCATGATCGGTGCAATCAAGCTGAAGAAAATGGTACCGAAAAGTGTACCGATAATATAAAGGGACAGAACTCCCTGTCCTTCCTTTGATTCAAGTGTATACTTCTCCGAAATGTAAGCAAGCTCCCCTTCCCGGCCAAGACCAAGCGTTGCTCCGATTGCTTCCCTGCGCAATCCGATAAGCAATGCTACTGGCAAACCCAATAATACAGTACCGAGGTTACCGAGTTCCTGGGCAATGAATACCCATCCAACATTAAGGATTTCCTTTAATTGCGGCGCAACATCCGCACCGTACCTCGCCATTAGGGGCAGCATGATAAAGATGAGGTACTTGCTGGAGAATTGCACATTCGCCTTGCTGTATATTTTTTTCATGAAACCTTTACGAACAAACGGTAAGCCAAGAAGCATCGTAATTAAAATAGCAAAAGCAAGCGGCAGCAGAGAAACCGAAAATGCCCCGAATGATATGGATTGTGTCCCAATCATTTCAGCTGCGGTGATGACAATAATTGCAAAGAGTAGTAAAATCACATAATTAAGCTTCAATTCCATGCTCCTCCTTTTGTTCTAAAATAGATTCAATCAACTGTATATATTCCGTATAAGACCTTTTGTGCAGCTTGCCTCTATCAATCTTGCCATTCATCTTCCCCAGCACCTGGAACAGGAATTTCGGAAAGATATCATAGATATATTCCGGATCGACATCGATGAAATCATCACCATGAATCGTACCGGTAAATCCACTATAGCCAATTTGGATACACGGCATCATATAGGATAAATCCCCGATATCTCCTGCTGCACTGATGCTGTTATCTTCCCAAATATCCTCAATCAGTTCCTCTTCTTCATAAGCAGCTTTCACAAAAGTGGATAAATATCGATCCTGCTGAAACGGCAAATAACCCATTTGTGTATCAATGTCCACTTCCCCCTGAAGCGCCAGCGCACTGCCTTGTGCCGCAGCATCCAGTCGTTTGGCGACTGTTTGCATATATGGTGTTGATAAGGTGCGCAGATCCGTTCCTACTTTTATGTGATTTGGTATGACATTCGTCGACATATCCGATTCCATCACAATTGGATTCAACCGTACTTTTTCTTTCTCATCCAGCTGCTGCCGGCCGAGACTGATTGCCGTGTGAAACAACGTAGACATGTTATACGCATTGACCGAGGAGAATGGGTCGAACCCCGCATGTGTCGACTTACCTTTGAAGGTGTACCGCTTATACAGGAAGCCAGCCAAATCACAGTTGATTTCAATAGTCCGGCTCTCAAATTCCCCGCCCATCGCATGCACACAGATGCTTAAGTCGATATCATCGAACACACCTAGCTTCATTGCTTCCGGTTTTCCGCCGTAATGTGAAATGGCACCCTTCCGCATCAGCTCTTCACGAAAAGCAAGATCCAGATATTCCTCCGCAGGAACGAAGATAAAACTGATTGTATAATCGAATTGTTCATATGCCTTTGATTCAACTAGCTGGCGATATAGAGATAGTGCAATGCCTACCTGCGTGTAATGCCCGCAGTTATGAGCGGCGCCAGATTCCGGGTCTGCACGAAAATGTGATGGTGCGTAAACAGCATCCAATTCAGCCAAAAACGCAATATGTATAGGCTTCCCTTCCCCAAGGGTCGTTCGCAAACCAGTTGTACTGAACTCTTGAATAGCACACTCCGGATTACATTTTTTCAGATAATCAATGACAATCTGTTTCGTGCGTTCTTCCTTGTAGCCTAATTCAGGATTCTCGTAAATGGATTCTCCAAGCTTCTTAATTTCCTCGTAATATGCGCTGTACAGAAATCCCGCCTCCATCCACTAAATATTTTAACAATTAAGATTCATTTAACTATTCATGCAGGGGAAAGTCAATAGTCAAAAAGGGAGTTTTTGATTAAAAACCGAACCTTAACAGTTTTTTAACTAATAAAATTCGTTAATTATCTATTTTTTCATTTTATCCATCTATGTATTAAGCGGAAATCGGTGCTAATCAGGAAGATTATTCGGTTTTCGTTCTCTGTCCCTTCTGTGACCATTCGACTTCCCAACGTATTTCCCAAAAAAAATACACCGCAAAAGCCGTAGCTTCTGCGGTGTATGACAAAACTATTTTAAAAATCCCCTTGTTTCACTCGCTTGATCAACTCTTCCAACCAATGAATGGTATGTTCCGTTCTAGTTGTGACATAGCCACTCATAAAGTCGATGAATTGTTCTTTATCTTTATCCTTTTGGACTAGCTTATCGAATGTTTGGATTTGCTCCCATCGATCCTTGATTCTCTCTAGCTTATCTTCGAGAATACTGACTACTTTATCACGATCAACATATTTGATATTAGCTAAACAGACAACCATGTCACTTATTTTATCTGCATTCTTCATGACCTTGTAGATCTTTTTCGGCAGTTCTTCGCGTCCCTTTGCTGTAATCTGAAATACTTGTTTATCGGGGCGATGTTCTTCTTTTATGATTTCCACTGCTTCAATTAACCCTTGCTTAGCTAAGGAATCGAAATGATAGTAAAGCTTGCTTTCTGTCAGCCCGCCAAGTTGATCTAATGGGATTGGCTCGGATAACTGTTTTTTTAGTTTATAAGGATAGTTATTATCCTCCATCAGTTTGCTGAGTATGAAAATTTGAATGGACATTCTCTTTGCTCCCTCAAGCAGAATGATCTTATTATATCAAATTTAAACTGTTACTTTAATAGCATCTGTTTCTTCGCTGTTATTTGCGCCTTCTGCCGCTCTCGGTTTGTGGACGAAAGCAACGATGATGATATTAATCAGCATTGCAGCCGCTCCTACCGCTGCCATTGACCAGATAAATGGACTTGGGCTTGTGCTGCCGAACAAATTAGCAAAGTATGCCTGTACAGAATAATACATTGGCGAGATGTGACTCATCCATTCATATGGCGCATACATCATATCACGAGACATTGTCGCACCATTTGCTAGTGTTTGCATCAGCAAGATTGGCAAGTTTAGAATCATACCAGCTTGACCAAGCAAGAAGATAAAGATTGCTGCAAAGTTGAAGCAGACCATATAGTTCAAAATCTGCTGACCCAACATGCCGAAGTACAAATCACCGCTTGGATCATTTACTAGATAGACAATTCCTGTCGCAACCAAAGCAGCAAATACCGCTATTATTAACGCAGTCAGCTGGACATATAGGAATAGGCGGGTTCTGCTTGCTTTTCCTTGGCTTTCTTTAAATGCACCTACTAATTGCATCGCACCAATCATGGCACCAACATAACCAGCCATTGTCAGGAACATTGGCAGCATATTGTTATTCATACCATCCGGCATTTCGTTTATTGTTACAACGTTACCTTGATAAGCTGTTTCAATTTGATTGCTTAGTGCTGCAGCTTGATCCTCTGGTACGTTTAAGTTCATCAATACACCTTCAGCAGTCTGCTGTGAGAACTGAGCACTCAATTGATTGTTGATTTGGCCGACTACTGAGCTCATTGTAGAAGAAACAGTCGTTGCACCAGCTTCATTAATCGTAAAGTCGATACTGGAGGAAGCTTCTCCGCTTTGCACATTCTCAGAGAAGTTCTCCGGGATATGGACAACTAATGCCAGATCATTTTTCTCCAATTCATCTAATGCTTGTTTATTCGTCAAATCCGTTTCGATATCTTTAAAAGGCAGATTTTCTGTCAGCTGGTCTGCAATTGTAGCACCAACTTCTCCAGCATCATCGTTTACGATAGCAACCTTTAATTGGTCGACGTTCCCTGGTATCGCGGAATAACCAGGCAGGAATATCCCCAGCATGAAGACAGCATATAGAATACCCATGAAAATAGCGCCGATAGCTCCTTTGGATTTTAAAAACTGTGTATATTTCATAATTGCATCCTTCCTTAAAGTACGAGGTTATTTTAGTTTATTTAAAGTACTCAAATTAGAGTACTTTTGTTAGAGCAATTAATATCTTATGTTATCTTCTAAATTAAGTCAACAAAGATTTTCTCACATTTTTTGATAAGGTTCAGGTAACCCTTTTTCTCTTCACATAATGGACACAAAAAAAGTCCTTATACACTGTATAAGGACTTTCGTTTACTCAATTACTATTGTTGCTTTTACTTTGCTTGAATCTTCAAGCCTAAAACCGGGTTCCCCGAAATACGGCATTCCATCCTTCCAGAAGAAACGCTGGATGCGTGCATGACG
The DNA here is from genome assembly GCF_046592595.1 of Terribacillus saccharophilus. Lineage (GTDB taxonomy): Bacteria > Bacillota > Bacilli > Bacillales > Amphibacillaceae > Terribacillus > Terribacillus saccharophilus_C. The sequence goes on from NZ_JAWVPF010000004.1 coordinate 262,243, forward strand.
GTTTGGGTCGTACAGCGGATTTCCTTCAATTTCCTTATAAGATCTAGCATGGTAGACAAGCAGATCAAAGCCATCTTCCGTAACAGTGAAGCTGTTATGACCAGGTCCATAAAGACCTGTATTCTCCGAGCTTGTCAGCACAGGCTCAGACAGCTTCGTCCATGATGCAGGATCAAGCAGGTCAGCATCTTCATCTGCATATAGCAGACCCATTGCATAGCGGTCATCCGTAGCACTAGCCGAGAATGTCAGGAATACTTTCCCATGGCGATGCAGGAATGCTGGACCTTCGTTAACGTCGAAACCGTCTGTCTCCCATGGGTGTTCAGGTTCTGCAAGCAGCACCTGCTCACCCTTGATTGTCCATGGATTGATCATTTCGGCAATATATAGATTTGATATGGTATCGTTCTCTGTTTTTTGAGCCCAAACTAGATACCTACTGCCTCGATGTTCGAACGTTGTGGCATCCAGGGAGAAGCTTTGAAAATCTGTATTGATTGCTCCCTTTTCAGTCCAGTCATCGGAAAAAGGATCACCTGTACATTCCAGCACATATGGACGTATGGCCCAAACATCTTCTTTTTCCCCTGCTGCAAAATGTATGTACCATTTCCCGTCTATACGGTGCAGCTCCGGAGCCCAGATATGCTCAGACAATATGCCGGATTCACGAGCCTTCCAAACCGTATGTTCCTCTGCCTTACGCAGACCTTCCAATGTCTTGGCGCGGCGCAGAACAATTCTGTCATACTTCGGATAAGAACCTGTGAAATAGTAGTACCCATCCTCCGCCTTCAGAATATACGGATCAGCACGCTGCTCGATGAACGGTTCTGGGAAGTCATCCGTTTCAATTCTCCCCTCTACTTCATATGTTCCAGCTGTACGCATATCCGGAAGATTCGTCCAACTGACGCGATAGGCTGCTTGCACACCTTCGTCAATCGTTACATCGACTGTCTTTGGAAGCTCAACAAGCTCTCCATGTTTCACACGAACTTCAATATGTTCGACATCAATTGTTTTCATCGTATCTCCTCCATATTCTTAAGTGAATGGAAGCTCCTTGATGGATGGCAGAATCAGATCTGGCTTGATACTAGAAATATCCGCCTGTTCTTTTGTTGTATTTCCCGTGAGCACCAATGCGGTTTTCAAACCGAACATAGAACCCATCGCTATGTCGGAAGTCAGACTGTCTCCAACGATCATCGTCTTTCCTGGGTCACTGCCTGCTCGCTGCATGACCTTTTGGTACATAAAATGCGATGGCTTGCCGACGATAATATCCGTTTTCTTGCCTGTTGATGCTTCAATCGCACCGATCAATCCGCCAACATCCAGCTGTAAGCCAGCTTTTCCCGGGAAAACAGGATCCTGGTTCGTTGCAAGAATCCTGGCTCCGTGGATGACAGCACGAAAAGCCTGATTCAAATCATGATAGGTAACGCCAGTGTGCAATGAGATTACAAGCCAATCAGCATCTTCCGGTTCTTCTGCGAGAGTCAGACCAGCTTCGGTAAGCTCTTCTCGCAGCCCCTCTTCCCCGAGCACCCACACAGGCAGTTTTAGGTAATGCGTCTGCAGATAATCAGCAGCAAGATAGGAAGATAAAATAATATCTTCCTTATCCCAGTGGATACCTTGCTCCTGAAAATATGCTGCAATCTGATTTCGGGAATGCGTGCCTCGATTGCTCAGCCCGATTACCCGTTTACCTGCTTCCTGCAGCGTTCTGATTGTATCAGCCGCTCCGTCAATCAGCGTAAAATCCTTCCATACAGTTCCGTCCAAATCGAATAGAATGCTATCCAATGCTTGATAGAAAGTCATATCCATCGCCTCCTTTCTTTGATTATACCTGCTGCCAGCGGTCTCCGTCAGGATCTGGGCAGCGTTTATCCGGAAGGGAGGCTCGGAACGCTACAAAACAGCCGCAGCGCGAACAAGTATGATCCGCAGTAAGCGACGGACAATCTGAACAAATTGCTAAACGAGCAGACACTGTATCTTCTTCAGCCAAAACGGCTTCCAATGCTAGTTGATCTGCAACAAGCGCTTCGGCTTCTTCTACCGTATAGCTTTTCTTTTGCAGACAAGTCCGGCAAGTCATCGGCTTCCGATCCGATCCTGCAGCGGATAGCTGATTTGCTCTCTCTTGAATTGATTGATAAGAAACAAAGCCGTACAACGATCCCGCAGATGATACGCTTCATTCAAGCTGTCCTGCACAAGCTCTGAAGGTATCCCGATTTCCTCAGTAGAAGCAGGTGCTCCGACCTGCTCCAAATAATATTGCAGCGTCTCCGGCGTCGGCAGCGCAGCAATCATCAAACGGATCTCATCCCAATTCGCAAGTAACGCTGCAGCATAAGCTCCTTTTGCTTCTGAAGGATCAAACTGCTCCACCCAGTTTTTATACAATTCCGTGATGATGCTGCATGCCACACCAACTTTGGCTCCATGAAGAAGCTGCCGTTTATCATTTTCAAGCAAATGCATTTCCCAATAATGGGATAAATGATGCTCTGCTCCTGAAGCAGGCCGGGAATAATCCAGCACCTGCATGACGAGGCCAGACTCGATCAAGGCTTCCATTAGAATTCGTATGCCAGCTTTATCTGCCTTGGCAATTTCGTCGACATGATCGATACAAGTATCCAGCGAATGACGTGTCATTTTCGCAGCCAGTGCATGATAGGCTTCTCCTCCGACTCTTGCGGAAATCTCCCAATCAAGCAGTGAGGTGAACTTCCCTAAAATATCCCCAAAGCCAGCCGCAGTAAGCGGCCTGGGAGCAGCACATAACACATCCAAGTCGGCAAACACTGCCACCGGGGCGGCGGTCTGGATCGTCTGCTTCACTCCCCGCAGAATAAGTGGCGCACCTTTGGAAGTGAAGCCATCGACGGATGCTGCTGTCGGAACTGCTACGAATGGAACGGAAAGCTTTTGGCTGCAAAAACGCGTGATATCATGAATCGTCCCTGCCCCTACCGCCAAGAGAACATCTGTATCCATCGGAGTCTCAACAAGCACCTGCACAAGTGCAGCTTCATCCGCGTTCACCTGACCATGGTGGTTTGCTAAAAGTTCAATTGTATGCACCTGGATGTTCTCTCTTTCAAGCTGAGCTGCCAGTCGATCTCCGGCGGCTGCTCTGGTCTGAGCATCCATAATAAGGACAGCTTTGCTCATGCCTTTCTCATTCAAGTAAGCTGCAATTGATGTGAGTGCGCCAGCTTCTATTTGCAGGCGTGGAAAAGTGTCCGGATGTATCCCGTATTCCTCTGCCAATGCCAGCATATCTGCTGATAATTGCATCAGGCACCCTCCTCGATTGTCAAAACCGTCACGCTCATCGGCGGTAATATAACGTGCAAACCGCCATCCAGCTTGGCGAAATTGGTAAACGGAACTACCTCGACATCATCAGGCGCATCGAACGTATTGCGCGCATCTCTTTTATCTGATGTAAGGACTTTGCCGCTCACGGTTCCAAGTGCTGCACCGCGAAGCTCTGTATTTACTGTTATTTCATTCGTGTGATCCAGATTACAGAAGCTCACATGAATCTTGCCGTCTTTTCCTTTTGATACAGAAGTGCTGACAGTTGGATATGTTAAATCGCCATGTTTTATCTCATCTGATTCTAAATGGAAGGAAAGACGTTCTGCATCTTGATGCACTTGATACAAATCAAACACATGGTACGTCGGTGTTTTGATCATTTCCTGTCCTTCTGTCAGGATCATCGCTTGCAAAACGTTGACTGTTTGCGCGATATTAGCCATTTGTACACGATCACTATGGTTATTGAAGATATTGAGTGAAGCACCAGCTACGAGGGCATCACGAATTGTATTTTGCTGATACAGAAAGCCTGGGTTCGTGCCAGGTTCTACGTCGAACCATGTACCCCACTCATCAATGATAAGTCCCACGCGTTTCTCCGGATCGTATTTATCCATGATGGTGCCGTGCTTCTCGATCAGTTCCTCAATATGAAGCGCACGCTTCAGCGTCAGATGCCATTCATCCTCGGAAAAATCAGTAGCGGAGCCCTTACCAAGCCAGAAATCACCCGGAATCGTGTAATAATGCAAACTCAATCCATCCATCATAGGCGCTGCTTCTTGCATGAGTGTTTCTGTCCACTTGTAATCATCGACATTGGCTCCGCCTGCAATCTTATACAGCTTGTTTTCACCATAATTGCGTACATATGTCTGATAACGACGATAAAGATCTGCATAGTATTCCGGCCGCATATTGCCGCCGCAGCCCCAGTTTTCATTACCAACTCCGAAATATGTCAGCCTCCACGGCTCCTGGCGGCCGTTTTCCTGGCGCCATGCAGTCATTGGCGATTCGCCATCGAATGTCATGTACTCAACCCACTCCGACATTTCCTGGACAGTTCCGCTGCCGACGTTTCCGCAAATATACGGCTCTGCTCCGAGCAGCTCGCAAAGCGTAAAGAATTCATGTGTTCCGAAATGGTTATTCTCCACTACTCCTCCCCAATGGGTATTGACCATTCGCTTACGCTCTTCACGCGGACCAACGCCATCCTTCCAATGATATTCATCGGCAAAGCAGCCGCCTGGCCATCGCAATACAGGAATGTTCAATTCTTTAAGGGCTTCCAGTACATCGTTGCGGATTCCTTTAGTATTCGGTATGGAAGAATCCTCCCCTACCCAGATTCCTTCATATATCCCTCTGCCAAGATGCTCCGCGAAGTGACCGTAAATATTCTTATTGATTTTCCCTTCCGTCACATCAGCTTGAATGATCAATTTAGTCGACATGCATATCGCTCCAATCTATCAAAATAACTAACTGGCTAGCTGTTCTTCTTGCTTCATCGTGCTGAATACCTTCATGCTCAGCCACATCCAGCCAAACGCACTGATACTGAAACAGAAGAACAGCAGCAGCACCGGCAAGCCGATGCTATGATACAAAAGCGCAAACAGAAGCACACCGATCGACAGCGTCATATGGAATCTCGTCAGTCCAATGATGAACGCACTTCTGATGACTTGGAACGTACCTGCTTTGTAATTCGCCAGCAGCGGAAAGCTCCAAAGCACAACCGTCATGTAGCAAAAAATAAGTACATAGAAAAGGAAAGGCACCAGGAAGAATAACTGTCCATCCGCCTGTCTGATAAGCAGATAGTTTGTATATAGGATGAAACCTGCTGCTCCAAGGAGCCACCCCAGCTTGTTTGCTGACCAGAATTCCTGTTTATATGCTTTGCGGAATGCTTGGTGCACCTTTACTTCCTCTCCATTCAGAATCCGGCGGGAAACCTGCAAAGCAGCTACCGTTGCCGGAGCTGCCCCGGCAACGACCAGCCCTAGGAGGCTGTATAACAGGAACAGCGCATTCAAATGTGCAAACCGGGTGATCCACAAAAGAGACTTATCGAGATTACTCATCGCTTTCTTCAGCATGGTACTTACTCCTTTCTAATCAAAATTCGGTACTCAGCCTTTGACACCGCCCACAGTCAATCCGGAGATGAAATAGCGCTGGAAGAAGAAGAACAGAATCACAATCGGAATGATTGTCATAACAGATCCTGCAATCAAGACATCATAGTTGTTACCGTACGGTGTAAGCAGTGTTGCCAGCCCAAGCGGCAGCGTGAACATATCGTTTGAACGAAGAACGAGTAATGGCCATAGGAAGTTATTCCAGCTGCCAAGTCCTTGCAGGATCGCCATCGCTGCCAGGGAAGGTCCCATCAGCGGCAGCATGATTTTAAAGAAGATGCCGTATTCAGTCGACCCATCTATCCGTGCGGCATCCATCAGCTCTTTCGGCAGACCAAGCGCATACTGCCGGAAGAAGAATACTGCAACCGGTGCTACAACACCCGGAAGGATTACGCCCAAATACGTGTCAATCAGAGCCATATCAATCATTAACTGGAATAATGGAAGCATCAGTATTTCAAATGGCACCATCAGGATGAACACAACTGCGACGAAGAAGATATTGCTTCCTTTGAAGTCATACATGGCCAGCGCATAGCCTACCATGGAAGAAAAGAACAGTGACAAAACGATCATCAGTGCAGAAATCCAGAGGCTGTTTCCATACCACGTCCAGTATTCTGCTGATTGGGTAAAGATGTACGTATAGTTGCTTAACGTCAATTCATCCCAAGGAAAGCTGAAAGATATTCCGTTTCGCATCATAGAAGAGGATGGAATGAACGACGACATAATCAAGCTTATGATTGGGAAAAGCGCAATCAAGCTGACAATGGCCATAACAAGAGTGGCGATGAAACCGAGTGCTTTATTGTTGGACTTTTTCATCATCTCTCCTCCTTCTTGAATGTGCCGGTAGCAATCAAATAGATAATGCTGATTACGAAGATGATGAGCATTAATACGACGCCAAGCGCAGCACCGAAGCCCATATCGTTCTGCTGGATACCCTGCTGGTAAATGTAGGCCGCAATAGATAGACCGATATTACCTGGCGAACCAACAGCCCAGAATACATAGCTTTCCTCAAACATACGGAAGCCGTTGATGATCGTGATCGTACTGACGAAGATGATGATCGGCTTCAGCATCGGCATCGTAATGAAACGGAAGCGCTGCCATCTTGTAGCACCATCTATCTGTGCTGCCTCATACATCTCATCCGGCACGTTTTGCAATGCTGCCAGGAAGTAGAGGATATTCACACCGACCCAGCGCCAGCTGGCAAGCAGCACCATTAGCCCGATCGCTGCCCAAGGCGTAAACATCCATTTGATCGAATCAAAGCCAAACAGTCCGATAAGCTGGTTAGCAACCGCGCCTTCCTGCTCACTGAACATGAAGCGGAAAATCATACCGCCGACAATCGTGGATGTTAGTGCCGGTATAAAGAGTGAAGCACGGAAAAGCGTCCGGAAGCGGACATGCTTCGAATTGAGAATTACCGCAAGCACCATCGGGATGATGGTCAAAATCAACACGGTAAGCACGACATAAGCTGTCGTATTTGAAACAGCTCGGTAAAATGTTGGGTTAAAGACGCGCTCATAGTTGCTCATCCCAATGAATTCCACTTGCCCGGGAAGCACACTCTGAAAACTCATGATCACTCCCTGGATTGCCGGATACACTGTGAACAGAAGCAGAGACAGGACAAATGGTGATATGAAAACAAACGGTACTACTTTCTTTGAATTCAGGAACCGGAGGAACTTATTCTGTTTCTTTCGTGTTCTCACCGGTGATACTGGTGTTACTGTATTCATCACAATCCCCCCTCACCCTTAGTTTTTTCTGGCTTTTTGCAGCCGGATGACATTCCAGGAAGTCCGATTCAATTGCGCCTTCAACCTGCCATCTTCCAAACTTGATTCACCATCGCTATGCGGTGTGACACGTGCTGTATCCTTCGTGTTTGCCGCCTTCAGATCATGATGCTCAAGCACGATATGCTCTGCAAGTTCATATCCCTCAAAGCTCCGGACATCTACATCGAGCGGAATAGCTTCTTCCAGATGTTTGTTCACTAGGAAAATCGTTAACGCTTCTTCTTGCTCATCATAGACAGCAGCACTATCAATGAACGGCACGTCGGTGAAATCTTTGCTATCATACTTAGGAGAAGAAAGAATTGGCTGCAGGCTGATGCCACGACCATAAACGGATGCGTGCAAATAAGGATAATAGATTGTCTGTTTCCAAGATTGGCCATTGTTTTCTGTCATAATCGGTGCAATAACGTTCACCAGCTGTGCCATGCAAGCCATCTTCACACGATCAGCGTGACGGAGCAGCGTAATGAGCATGCTTCCTACTAAAAGAGCGTCTTCGAAATTGTAGACATCCTCCAGCTGTGGCGGTGCGACTGTCCACGGATCCAGCTTTTCATCATGCTCTCTGGAGTGATACCAGACGTTCCATTCATCAAAGCTCAAGTTGATTGTTTTCTTGCTTCGATGCTTTGCTTTGATGTAATCACAGGTAGCGGTTACAGTCTTGATGAAATGATCCATATCCATATTCTTCGCCAGATAGTTGGCTGGATCATTGGAAGGATTGCCGTAATATTGATGCAGGGAGATAAAATCCACTTCGTCATACGCGATATCCAATGTTGTCGCCTCATACTCTGGAAAAGTCGGCATATCCGTGTTTGAACTGCCACATGCAACAAGTTCGATACTCGGATCAACAAGTTTCATCGCCTTGCCTGTCTCTTTCGCAATTCTGCCGTATTCAGCCGCTGTCTTATGCCCTACCTGCCATGGACCATCCATTTCATTTCCTAGGCACCAAGTTTTGATATTATGTGGCTTCTCGTAGCCATGCTCCCTGCGCAAATCACTCCAGTACGTCCCGCTTGGATGATTCGTATATTCAATCAAGTTACGTGCCGCATCAATACCTCTCGTCCCAAGGTTCACTGCCATCATGACTTCTGCTTGGGCTTTTTTTGCCCAATCCACGAATTCATTCGTCCCTATTTCATTTGTTTCGATTGTGCGCCAAGCCAGCTCCAGCCGCTTGGGACGGCTTTCCTTGGGCCCCACACCATCCTCCCAGTTATAAGCAGATACCATATTTCCGCCAGGATAACGGACGATAGGCACTTGCAGCTCTTTCACCAAGTCAATAACATCTTTTCGAAAACCTTGTTCATCCGCATCAGGATGACCTGGCTCGTAAATACCGCCATATACTGCCCTTCCTAGATGTTCAATGAATGATCCGTAAATTCGCTTGTCGACTTCGCTGATTTGATAACTCTTATCCAAAACCATCTTCGCTTGCAATTTATCTGCCATTTATCCCACTCCTCTTTCTTTTTTGATAACGCTTACAATTAAGGTGAAAAAAGAAGGTGATACATCTCGCATCACGTACGAACATATTCCTTCTATCTTCTCTACATCCAGAAATATGTACGTATAAGTTTATATATTCAGTATAGACAGATGCGTCTGTAAAAACAAGCGTTTTTTATAATAGTTGGAAATTATATAAAAAACCCCAAGCTGCGGAATGCTGCTTGGGGTAGTAGAGTCCTAGCTATTGCTTCATTGTACTTTCAATTTTATCTGCAGCTTCTTTCATTGCTTCCTCAGGAGTCTTATTCTGCTGCCTCAGCACAGAATCTGCAATTATCGTATTATACTCCGTTGATACATCCGGTGTATTTTCGGTAATATTCAATGTGTTGATCTCGTCTTTTACTTCCAAAAGCATATCGAAGATACCGTCACCGAAGAATTGATAATACTTATTATCTTCCCTTACCGCTTCACTTTCCCATACATCCCAGCGAGGCGGATCAAATCCAAGAACCTTCCACAGATTGATACTTCCTTCTTCCGAAAGCTTCGTGTACGCCAGGAATTCCTTCGCCAAGTCTGTCTCTTCTGACTGATTGGTTACAACTGTTCCTGTACCACCCATACCAGCAGAACGTTTGCCGCCTTCTTCCCAAGCAGGAAGCGGCTTGATGGCAATTTTCCCTTCCATTTCCGGCATGTTGTCAAGGAAGCGTCCCATGTACCAAAGCGGCGCAAGTATGGCAGCTGACTTTCCTTCTGAATAGTACTTATAGAAATCCTCTGATTGGTTCATTCCGCCAGGAGTAAGTTCAGCAATTTTCTCAGTATAAATGGCATCATACAAGAATTGAAGTGTCTTCACATTGGTTTCGTTATCCAATGTCAAATTCCCTTCCGCATCAAAGAAATCCGAATCCTGCTGTGAAACCATCGGCCATAAATCCATTAAAAAGTCACCTGTTCCGACGTTCCACATAACTGCATCTGTTTTTTCTGTCACTTGTTTACCGGCTTCTACAAAGTCATCCCATGTCTGAATGGAATCGATATCCACTCCAGCTTGATCCATAATTTCTGTATTATAATACATGACGGTTGCGCCTACGTGAGTTGGAATACCGTAATAGTCGCCTTCTTTTGCATATAGATCAAAGCGTGCCTCTACAGAATCAGCAAGTACTGGCTCTACATATTCATTCATTGGTTCAAGCTGCGGCGTTCCTTGCAAAAAGTTCGGAAACTTACTTAACTCTATATCCGCTATATCTGGTGCACCCTTACCTGATTGCAGACTCAGCAGCAGGTTATTGTGCATATTATCGTATGGATATGTTTCAGCTACAAGCTTGATTGGACGGTCCGGAAATTCTTCATTCCAGCGTTCTGCTGAATCTTTGAATAAATCCATGTGCTGACCAACAAATGTCCAATACGTCAATTCTGTTGCATTCTCCAGATCTGCTCCGACAACTTCTGTTTCATCTGCTTCACTGCCTCCGCCGCCACTGCCGCCTTTGCTGCAAGCAACCAATACAATGATCATCAACCCGATCATCAATGTCTTCAAGACCTTCTTCATAAAGCTACCCCCTCATTTTTGAATTAAGTAAGCAGAATTTGAAAGCGTTTACTAAAGAGGTCATACCTCCCTTTCCGTACTCGGCTAACTGGGGAACAGTCTGGATGATAGCGCATACATTTTGAGATGTCAGCCTATACGATGCGTGTTATGTATATCCTATCACCGCTCCCCTAATCAGTCAATAAGTTTCATATCATTATCTTCACAACTTATACGAACAAGACATTGTAAACAGAAATTTTATAGAATACTTGTTAAACAAGTTATAAAAAAAGGAGCTGATAACCCAGCTCCATCTGTTTACTTTATTTTCTCCAAGGTATTTGCTTTGATAGCTTGCGTTGACTGCCTTGCCACTAGCTTTGTCGGGAAAACAATACTCTCGATTGACCCTTGAGAGCCTTTGCCCTGATTACTCTCGATTAAATCCAGAATCAATTTACCAGCTGCCTTGCCAAGCTCTGCTTTCGGGTGCTCAACAGAAGTCAGCTTCACTTCCGATAATTCGGTCAGGAAGGAATTATCAAAGCCTACAATTGACATATCCTGCGGAATCTTCATATTGCGTTCTCGCAGCACATTGATCAATTTGATGGCAAGTTCATCGTTATAGCAGACTAATCCTGTTGGCTTGGCATCAGTTTGATCCAGTAATGCTTCAAGCTCTTGTAGCGGTTTGTCATGCTTTTCCTCTGTGCTGTATGTCACGATATGCTTTGGATTGATCGGAACCTTGTATTCGCGATGCGCTTTTAAGTATCCTTTCATCCGCAGTGTTCCCTGCATATCGTCTGTCTTGAAGAAACCGATGATATCCCGATGACCTTGCTTGATAAGATGCTCTGTTTGGAGAAAAGCGCCGCGTTCATCATCGACAAGGACGCGATACGGTTCCAATGCATCATAATAAGCATTGATCATGATATACGGAATCTGCAGCCGCTCCAAATTCAGGTAATAATTGATATTCGGGTTGGCTGACGCGCTCTTGGTCGGCTCAATAATGGCACCGTCAAAGCCAGTAGTGATGATCCGTTCTAAGTACTCCCGCTCTTTTTCATGATCATTATTCGTATTGAACAGACTCACATTATAACCATGATCGCTTAGATAAGCTTCTGCTCCGCGAATAATCGATGGGAAAATATAATCGGAGATATACGTCGTCACAATGGCAATATTTTTATTCTGGGCAGCGTTCTGCTGCAGCTGATGCTTCGACCTATCCGCACAGAATGTACCAGCACCCTGTTCCCGGTAAAGCCAGCCCTCATTCACCAGTTCACCAATTGCAAGACGGACCGTATGGCGGCTCACATCGAATTGCTTCATCATTTCGCTCTCCGACGGAATTTTTGCATGCGGCTCATACGTACCATCGAGGATTTTAGACTTAATTGCCTGTTTTACAATTGCATATTTTGTCTGCATAACTAACACCAGCTTCCTTGACATGTTCGTATAAGTTAGCATAACACAAGTAAAGGGATTGGCACACTATGTTGGGATAAAAAGAATACAGGTGACACTAGTATGAGCGTTCTCCCGCTATTTTGCGAATCAAATAACGATATGATACGATCGGGACATAGTCCTTTCCTTTCCAAATTACGGACATATAGTATAGCTAGAAGGCAGGCCTGCTTATGAAGCTTGTACATAACGAGCCTCTTCTGGAATCTTATATGGAGAAAAACGCAGAACAACTTTTTATGCTCGTAAAAGGTAAAGCTACTGTATCTTATGTTGCAGAGAATGGTAAGAAACTAATTGTTTCATTCATGCAGGCTTTTGAATTATTGGGTGATATGGAATATATCAAGCAGATGGATGCATTGCATACGGTAGAGGCTGCGAGTGAAGTACATCTGATCGGGATATAAATTGATTCACTACATACATATGCGGCCCACATCCGCCTTTTCTTCAGCTTCTGCTGCGCGAAGTAACAGAGAAGTTCCAGCTTAAATCAAGAGCGTTCAGCTTTAGTCTGACTCATGGAGCCCTTACCAGGTTAGCAAGCTACCTATTTCGTGTTATGACAGAGCATGATGGAAGACGGCTGACCGGTTCCTTGCCCATTAACCGGACAGCGACATCGCGGACCATATAGGGACGACCTCCCGGCATGTGAACCGTTTACTTACTATGTTAGCTAACGAAGGTATCATCGAGCGCAGCAAGAATTCCATATCCATAAAGACTGGGAAAAAGCTTAAGCGGCTAGCAAGTCGTTCAATTTATGCTTAATAACTGGAGGAAGACAACATGACAAAACAATATGACGCTTTATTTTTTGACGTTGACAACACTATTCTAGACTTTACAAAAACCGAGCAGGAAGCGCTGCCGCTACTATTCAGCCAGCATGGTCTGCCAACAGATGAAGCGGCAATGACGGCGTACCGTACCATTAACCAGCGATTGTGGAGTTCCTTTGAAAAAGGAGAAATCAATCGCGATACTGTCGTCAGTTCCAGATTCACCGAGTTCTTCGCCCTCTACGATAAACAAGTAGATGGAGCCGATCTGGATAATGCTTATCGCGAGCTGCTTGCACAAGGAAGACATATGATAGCTGGTGCGGCAGAAGTATTGGAGAAACTCTCCAAGGATTATCCTTTGTATATCGTGACAAACGGTGTTTCCGACACACAATTCCGCCGTCTGAAAGCGACCGGTCTCCTTCCTTACTTTCAATCTGTTTTCGTTTCAGAAGATACAGGGTATCAAAAACCAATGGCTGGGTTCTTTGATTATGTGTTTGAACGCGTTCCTGGAATAGAGCCTGAACGTTCCTTGATCATCGGGGATTCCTTAGTCGCCGATATTCAAGGCGGCAATATGGCTGGTATGGACACCTGCTGGTTTAACCCAGGCAGACTGCCGAACCATCTTCCGCTTCATCCGGATTATGAAATAACTACATTAGAGGAATTACTAAGTATACTAAGAGAAAACGCAGTTAACTTATAATCGAATGTCCATGGATAATTGCGTGGTTTTAAAATAAATTATATGTCTACACCCTTTTCACCAACTTCTCTCGATAGTATAAATAAGGCTGCGGATGTTAAAGAAGATGTGCAATCAGCACATCTTCCTTTTATTTACAATGTCATCTGATGAAAAAAGTTTTGGGCGTAATCTGTGAATTCCTTTTCCTTAGGTGTATCATAATCCATCTGCATACTAAAATATCGCTTTTTCATAATTAGATATAACAAATAGTTATAACTATCAGAAAGAAAAAAGACCGGCATAGCCGACCTTATTTCCATACCACCTGGTTCCACTGCAGTTCTTTCCGGAATTGCTTCAGAACGGTATTATTATCAATCGTCACACATTCGATTCCAACCAATTCCGCAAAATCCTCAAGCTGCTCTGCTGTGAGTGCAAACGACAGCGCAGTATGGTGAGCACCGCCGGCATAGATCCATGCTTCTGTTGCTTCGCTCAAGGATGGCTGGGGCTTCCAAAGTACTTTGGCAACCGGCAAATTCGGGGTGTCTTGTTCAGATTCGACTGCATCCACTTTGTTGATGATCATACGGAAGCGTCCGCCGAGCTCGATGATAGAGACATTGACTGCTTCACCAGCGATGCCATCAAAAACAATACGAGCCGGATCTTCCTTGCCGCCAATGCCAAGCGGATGTACTTGGATGGACGGTCGATTAGCAGCTACAGTCGGGCACACCTCCAGCATGTGGGAACCTAGGATCAGTTCATTGCCTTCTTCCAAATGATACGTGTAATCCTCCATGAAAGATGTCTTCTCATTATTCGTCATTGCCTTGAGCAAGCGTACAAGTGCCGCAGTACGCCAGTCTCCTTCTCCGGCAAAGCCATAGCCCTGTGCCATCAAATGCTGGACAGCAAGACCCGGGAGCTGCTTCATACCATGCAAATCTTCAAAGTTTGTACTGAATGCCTGATAGCCCCCCCGATCCAAGAATCGCTTCAATGCAACTCCAATACGTGCCTGCTCCCGAACAGAGGCTAGCTGATCTTCTTCTGACGGGAGATCATACCCTTCCTTATACTCCGATACCAGTTCATCTACATCGGAGTCACTCACTTCCTTCATCTCGGCAACAAGATCCCCGATGCCGTAATAATCAACTGTCCAGCCGAATTTAATCTGGGCTTCGACCTTATCACCATCTGTGACCGCTACAGTGCGCATATTGTCGCCAAAACGCGCTACTTTGATCTGCTGGCTTTCATTGAATCCGACTGCAGTCGTCATCCAATCGGCGACCCGCTTTTGTATTTCCTTGTTGCCCCAATATCCAACAATCACTTTTCTGGCTTTGTTGAGGCGCGTTCCCATGAAGCCATATTCCCGGTCACCATGCGCGGATTGATTCAGGTTCATAAAGTCCATATCGATTGTATCCCAAGGCACATCGCGGTTGTATTGCGTGTGCAAGTGCAGCAATGGTTTTTGTAATGTTTTCAATCCCCCAATCCACATCTTGGCAGGTGAAAATGTATGCATCCAAGTGATCAGCCCGGCACATTCGGGATCTGCATTTGCTTCCAGACTGACTCGCTGGATATCAGCCGCATTGGTCAGCACTTCCTTGAATTCAATCGAGAATGGCAGTGTTCCTTGTTCATTCAGTTTATTAACCAAATCCTCAGAGTTCCCCTGTACCTGATTAAGCGTTTCTTCCCCGTATAAGTGCTGGCTTCCTGTCACGAACCAAAAAACATATGGCTTAACTTGCAGCATCCTAGCTCCCCCTTTATTTTTGTACTGTCAGCTTTCTTTCAGACTGTGAACGAATGGACTTCAGTCGCTTCATCACGTCGTTTGATCCCCTGCCGAAGTAATCATGCAATGTGTTATATTCCTGATAAATCAACTCATAGATTTCCACATTTTCCGGTATCGGCTGGATCACTTCTTCCTTCACTCTGGCCATTCTTTCGGCCGCTTCAAGGATGCTGTCATATCCGCCTGCTTCTGCCCCAGCAGCTACCGCACCGAACATCGCTGCACCAACAGCCGGTGTTTGTACAGAATCCGCAATATAGATCGGCCGGTTCGTCACGTCAGCGAAAATCTGCATAAGCAATTTATTTTTCTGCGGCAAACCGCCGCATGCATAAAGCTCTTCTACCGCAACACCGCTTTGGTGGAAAGCGTCTACAATTTTACGCGTGCCAAATGCAGTTGCTTCGAGCAATGCGCGATACACTTCTTCCGGTTTTGTTGCCAAGGTAAGTCCAAGCACAACTCCGCTTAATTCCGTATCAACCAATACAGAACGATTGCCATTCATCCAATCCAGTGCCAGCAGTCCTGTTTCGCCCGGTCGATAGGCACTAGCTCGCTCCTCCAGCCATTGATGCACATTTTGCCTGGCAGCTTCCGCTTGACGATGGACATAAGCCGGCACTTGCTCCTCGACAAACCAGCCAAAAATATCCCCAACAGCAGACTGTCCAGCCTCGTAGCCGTAGTAGCCTTCGATGATGCCATCCTCGACAACTCCGCACATCCCCTCGACTGTACGCTCTTCTGTACCAAGCACCATGTGACATATCGATGTCCCCATCGCCATTACGAGCTTGCCAGGAGTAACAACACCCATTGCCGGAACCGCTGCATGGGCATCGACATTCCCCACTGCAATCGCAATGCCTGGAGATAGATTCATAGACGCGGCAAATGATGCTTGGAGTTCCCCGGCTTTTGTTCCGAGAGGATAAACTTCTCCGCGCAGCTTCGTATCAGCTACATCCCGCATTGCTGGGTGCAGGCTTTCGAAGAACTCTGCAGTTGGATAGCCGTCCTGCTTATGCCAGATAGCTTTATATCCAGCTGTACAGCTATTTCGTTTCAGTTCACCTGTCAGCTGGGAAATGACCCAATCTGTTGCTTCAATAAATTGATCAGCAGCTTCATAAATTCCTGGAGCTTCATCAGCAATTTGCCAGATCTTAGGTATCATCCATTCCGAGCTGATTTTCCCGCCATAACGTGCCAAGAAGTCCTCGCCACGCTCTCCAGCAATTTCATTCAGCTTGTTCGCTTCATCCTGCGCAGCATGATGCTTCCAAAGCTTTACCCAGCTGTGCGGATTATCACGAAATGCAGGATCAAAGCATAATGGTTCTAGATTTTTATCTACCGGTAAAATCGTACAAGCCGTGAAGTCGATGCCAAGTCCGATAACATCTGACGGATCCACACCGGCAGCTTCCATTACTGCTGGGACTGATTGGCGCAGTACATCAAGGTAATCCCTTGGATGCTGCAGTGCCCATTCGTAGCCAAGTGCTTTATCCAAATGCGGCAGCTTGACATCCATTACACCGTGATGGTATTCCGTCACATGCTCTGCTATTTCCATTCCATCTCGAAGCCGGACGAGCACTGCTCTGCCGGATTGTGTGCCATAATCAATTCCAATCGAAAATTTGTCCGTAACCATGGACTTCTCCTCCTAAGTGGTTTGGCCGTAGTAAGCGTCAGCCCCATGTTTTCGTAGATAATGCTTATCCAGCAGCTGCTGGTCCATATCCTCCACCTGCTGATCCAGCTGATAGGACAGATGTGCAATCTTAGCCACTTCTTCCAGCACTACAGCGTTATGTACCGCTTCGGCCGGTGTTTTCCCCCAATTGAAAGGTGCATGTTTGTGTACAAGCACACTTGGCACCTGATTCGGATCAAGCCCCTTTGTCCGGAATGTCTCCACAATCACATTACCTGTCTCCAGTTCATAATCCTGCTGGATCTCTTGTCCAGTCATTGCCCGGGTACAAGGGACAGTTCCATAGAAGTAGTCCGCATGAGTTGTACCAAGTGCAGGAACCCCTTTTCCAGATTGGGCAAAGGATGTTGCCCACGTAGAATGTGTATGGACAATTCCTCCAATATCTTCAAAATGCTTATACAAAACCAAATGAGTTGCTGTATCTGACGAAGGCTTCAAATCTCCCTCGACGATCTCTCCATCGAGGTTGACAACTACCATATGCTTTACCGTCAGCTTGTCATATGCAACACCGCTTGGTTTAATGACAACCAGCCCGCTTTCCCTATTGATACCGCTTACATTTCCCCACGTAAAAGTTACCAGCTCATGCTTGGGAAGGTCCAAATTCGCTTGCAGCACCTGTTCCTTTAATTCCTCCAGCATCAGGCTCACCTCTTCTTGTACGTATATTTGATTTCATAATGTGATTTTACCTTAATTTGTACGTACAATCAATTACTTTTTCTCAACATAAACGTACAAGTTAAGATATTAACGTAAAAAAGAAGACACTTCCGGAGAAATGTCTTCTTTCCATTATTTCTTTCTTTTAATAGGAGCTGGTTTCGTATCGGACGGAATCAACGATTTATACGTTTCTCCGCCAAGATTCGTCTGGTGTTCAGCTTTTATACCTTCGAGCAGTTCCGGCTTTTCAAGTAATTCAATTGCGGATGCAGCCAGCACCTTACCTGTGAACAGCATGCCTTTATGGGCAATGGATGTTTTCCCCTGGGTAACAAGCTGCCAGCTATGGAATGGCGTCGCATAAGCACAGGTAGTCACGTAGATCTGACCGGTCGGGACAAGCCAGCTGACGTCACCTACATCAGTTGATCCTTTAAAGAAGCCTGGTACTGGAGGGAAGTCCAGAACGCCTTGAGCAAGCACTTTGTTTTCATTTTTCTGTATGACAGCTTTTTCTTCTGCACTGAATGTTTGCTGCACCTTTTGTGCAAACGCAAACTCTGCTTCTGAATAGCTAGGTGCAACCGTTGCTTTCAGATGCTTATGTATCAGCTTTCCTAACGTTTCATTCGGAATCAGATCGGCTGATGCCGCATCGAATTGGATCTCCAGTTTGGTGCCTGTCATCAACGCAGCTCCTCTGGCAACGTCTTTGACCCGCTCCAGAATTTCTTCGACCTGACCCATCTTCGGGGCACGGATTTTGTAAAGAACTTCTGCGTTTGGCTGGACGACATTGGGACTCATTCCGCCAGCGTCAGTAATCGCATAATGCAGCTGTCCTTCCGGAATGATATGTTCGCGCAGAAAGTTGGATCCGATGTTCATCAGCTCGACTGCATCCAATGCACTTCTTCCAAGATGCGGACTGAATGCCGCATGACTGCTTGTCCCGGTAAAACGGAAATATACTTGGCAGGTTGCCAGCATTCTTGCATGATACACTTGGTTCTCATCCCATGGATGCCATGTGAGTGCAACATCCACATCATCGAAAAGACCCGCTCGTGCCATAAAGGCCTTACCGCCTCCGCCTTCTTCTGCAGGACAGCCATAATAACGCACGGTTCCTTGTAATCCGGTTTCTTCCATCAGCTGCTTCACTGCAATTGCAGCCGCCATCGCACCTGTGCCAAGCAGGTTATGACCGCAGCCGTGTCCGTTGCCGCCTTCTTCAATTGGATTCTTGACTGCACTGTCTGCCTGCTGACTCAAGCCAGACAATGCATCGTATTCGCCAAGGAATGCAATGACCGGCTTCCCGCTTCCGAAGCTGGCAACAAATGCAGTCTCAATGTCACCTGCATGCCGCTGCACCTCAAAACCTTCGTTTTCCAAAGTTGCAGCTAGGATTTCACAAGATTGGGCCTCTTCGTATCTTGTCTCCGCAAAATCCCATATTCGATCACTGACAGCAGTCAGCTCGTTACGTTTGCTTTCCAGTATTTCCGATATTCTCGTATACACATCGTGACTTGTTTGCAAGATAGAGTTCCTCCTGATAGTAGAATCAATATCTTCTAGTATAGCACTTAAATTCAGAAAATTAAGTCATATGTTTTGATAGTAAATAGACTCAGGCATTAAATGCTTGAGTCTAACTTATTTAAAAGCTTATTGAATTTTATTGTTTTTTACCTTACACGTTTTAGCCTATTTTGAAGTCGGAAGCAATTCGGTACACAATGCCAAAAACTCACTTGCCATTATCTTAATCGTTTCACTCGATAGCATCTGATCTTCTGCATGTGCAAGAAGTAACGAAAACGGCAGCATTTCACCTGCAGCTTCTCGCTGAACGAAAGAAACATGTACTTTATGAATTTGATTGTATGCTTGATTTCCTGATGCCATTGCAGATTCCGCACCCTCAAAATCTCTTTCTCTTGCCAACCGCATGGCTTCTACATAATGACTCCGTGCCTCCCCTGCATGCGCAATGATTTGAAAGGCTGCCCGCTGCATTTCTTCTAATGTCTCTTTCACGAGAACACCTCCCTATTGTCGCTGACTTGCTAGCTGCAATGCCTTTTCCAATAACTTCTCTCCATCAGCAGTGCCGTATAATCTTACATCCATCACATCTACTGGTATTCCATATGGTGCTGCCCGCTTTTCTGTCGCTCGTCTAGCAAATCGAACCTGAGGACCTAACATGATGACGACTACGTCATCATGATGGGCTTGTAATTCCTCCTCTATTGCTCCTTCTGGGATAGCATAGATGTAATATTCTTCTCCTAATGCCTCAGCTGCTTTTTTCATCTTGGATACAACCATTGACGTAGACATACCTGCGGAGCATGCTAATAAAATCCGTTTCATGCTGTTTCCTCCTCTTATTTGTATTCCTCTTTTGTTATGTCCAGTATCTTCGACTGAATGACTTGCTGATACCAATATGCTGATTTCTTTAGCTTGCGTTCCCGATTTTTCTCCAAATTTATTTCAACTAACCCATAGCGATTTTTGAACGCATTCATCGGTGAAACATTATCAGTAAATGCCCAGAGCATATATCCCAAACAATTTGATCCCTCTCGGGTCACTCGAAGCGTTTCTGCCAAATGTTCTCGGATGAAAGCAATCCGATAGTCATCCTCTATCCTGCCGTCTCCTCCTCGGAACCGCTGTTCATTCTCCACTCCCATACCGCTTTCAGCTACAAACCACGGCACATTTCCGTACTCCTCTTTAATGCGCATCCCTATATCATAAATAATAGGAGGATATATTTCCCAGCCCCGATGAGGATTCATCCTGCGTCCAGGGAGATCGAATTTGTCATAGTAAAAAGCAGGGTGGAAGGGAGTGTCAGTATTCCATTGATAGGATGGCGCCTTCACTCGATGCGGATAATACAAATTCAATCCGACTATATCGACCGTATGCTCCTTAATCACTGCTAAATCCGAATCGGCTGCCTCAAACATGATATTATGTTTTTTTAGCAGCTGAACTAATTCTTCCGGATACGTTCCTTTCAAACTGGGATCCATGAATACACGATTAAAGAAGAGATCATATATTTCTGCTGCTTGTTTATCATGCTGTGCAGTGCTTCTTGGATAAGTTACCTCTGGATTTAAAATGATACCGATTTTACTGTTTTCACGTGCATTGATTGGCATAGTACGGAATAATGCA
This sequence comes from Terribacillus saccharophilus, assembly GCF_046592595.1. Taxonomy (GTDB): domain Bacteria; phylum Bacillota; class Bacilli; order Bacillales; family Amphibacillaceae; genus Terribacillus; species Terribacillus saccharophilus_C. The sequence goes on from NZ_JAWVPF010000004.1 coordinate 283,046, forward strand.
ACGACCTTTGCTGAAGCTAGCGATTTGTGGTAATTCCATTGCATCCACTTCTTCGTATTTTGTTCATGAGGATAACGGATGGCATCCAAGTAGATCCGTGTTTGAGGAACGATAGGTTCATTGAAGGTGAACCAAATATCTACCTTGCCCCCAAAACGTTCCAGTGCACGCTGTGCATATAGTACGTATAAATCAACCACATCAGGTGAGCTCCATCCGTCATATTTCTCCTGCAAAAAAGCTGGTACTTCATAATGCTCTAAGCAAATCATTGGTTTTATCCCTTTACTGTGAAGCTCATCAATCATGCTCTCCATGTAAGTCGCATATGCCTCATCCACGATACCTTCCTCATAATCGATAAGAAATCGAGACCAATTGATAGAAGTACGATAATGTGTCAGGCCGATTTCTTTCATGTACCCGATATCTTCCTGATAACGATTATAGAAATCTGTCGCTATAGCAGGACCGTAGCCGTTATGCCATACATGCCGGTTTTGTTTGTACCATACATCTAAATAGCTGTCCTGACTTTCTTTCTTTCCGCTCCAGCCTTCCGTCTGCCAGGCTGATGCTGCTGCACCCAGTATGAAGCGGTCTGGTATACAAATTTTCTGCGCCATATATAACCTCTCCCTTTCCATACTGCAAGCTGTCTGCTGAGTTGCATCGAATTAATCAACTACACCACTTTCGTACTACTATCATCTCTGGAACCTTCATCTAGTCTACGTGTACGGTTTGCAATGAAAATGAAAGGCAGATATATCAAGATGGAAGCGGCTATACAAATCAATTGGGTGACAACTGCTCCCCAACTGCCGCCTGTAGATAACCATGCATTGATAATTGGCGGTGTTGTCCACGGAACCATTACAACAGCTTTATCAGCAAATCCAATAACTGTTGCGATATAGCCAATTGTTCCCGTTATAAGTGGAGTGATGATAAATGGAATTGCCAGAATTGGGTTCAGCATGACTGGAACGCCGAATATGACTGGCTCATTAATATTGAAGACTCCAGGCCCTGCCGATAGTTTTGCAATGCTGCGCATTTCTTGCTTTTTTCCTGCAATGAATATCGCCGCCAAAAGTCCAATCGTGACACCAGATCCACCAATGTTCATGTAAACATCCCAGAAAGGCATCGTAATGATATTCGGAATTTCTTCGCCGGCAGCATATGCATTCATGTTGACGGTAATAGACCCCAGTAATAGTGGCTCTCGGATTGGCTTAATCATTTGGTTGCCATGGATTCCTATCACCCAGAAAAATTGAGCAACAAACATTAGCAGTAAGATACCCGGTAATCCTTGGATGGCCGACTCCAAAGGACGCTGAATTAAGTTATATACTGCTTCATGTAAATAAATTCCTGTTAAACGATGGAATGCAAATCCGAAGCTGGCTATAATCGTCACCGTTATAATCGATGGAAATAAAGAAGCAAATGATGTCGTTACATTCGATGGAACGCTGTCAGGCATTTTGATAGTAAGTTTATCCATCTTGGAAAACCAGGTGAATAGCTCTACAGATATGAGAGCGATGAACATGCCGAGAAACAGACTTTTCGGGTCTGAGAACTCCCTTGCTAATACATTGACGACTTCCTGTAAAGAACCATCGACCTCCAGAAATACTGTCGTTGGTATGACCGAGATATACGACATCAAGGCCATTAAACCTGGGAATAATGATTTGAGACCATTGATTCTTCCGAGCTCTATTCCGATTAATACCACTGCCGCAATGGTAATAAAGTTCAGCGTCGCATAATTTATAGCGCTCATGATTCCTTGTAATTCAGCCAAGAATGAAAACATACTGAATGCAGCTAAACCTGTTTCCGGGTCCAGAATCATATTCTCGACCAGAACTGCAAACGCTCCGACAATGATTACCGGCATCAGTGTAACGAATGATTGCTTAATTGCTTTTATATGTTTCTGATTGGATATGGTATAAGCTACACTTTCTAAGGCACCTGTGAATTTATCCATTTTCTTGCCCATTTGACTCTCCCCCTTCGCTTATACCAGAGTCTATTATAAAAGCGCTTACATTTACATACATTGTTTTTCCTCTTTCATAGGAAAAATAGTGTACTATCAACTCAACAGGGGGATGCAAGCTGCTAAATCCTGCGCTTGGATGAGCTGTTTGACTTTTTGCCTATCTTCAATAAAAAACACCATACTCTCGTAAAGCTGCTGCAGCCCCTCATTATATTGCTTGGGGATACAGAAAAGGAATACAACTTGCACTTCATTTCCTCCCCAATCAATCGGCTGCTGTAATGTACAGCAGAGCACAATCGGTTCCTCCATCACTGGATAGATAGGGTGCGGGACTGCAACTAGGTTTTCCTGAAATGTAGGAGCCATCTCTTCCCTTTCCTTTATTAGAGTCAGTAGATTAGATGGTACAATAAAACGCTTTTCCATTTGTTTAACCAAAAATTGTAATACATCATCGCGTCTTGTATAGGGTAACTGCAAAAAAATGTGATCTGGTGGGATATAAGCAGACAGTGTTTGCGATTTATCTGCAATTATCCGTTCAATATGCTCTACATCAGAATCCCGAAGCAGCGTATGGACGTTAATAATTGGCTTTGACAATGCCTCCGGCAGCGGTACTGTAGTGATAATGAGATCCACATCCTCAAGTGGACGTTTTGGTAAATCCATAACGCTGCATGTGCCTGCAATCTCCATCCTGCCGCTAAATCGGGCTTGCAGCTTATAATACAATAGTTGCGAACTGGCGATCCCAGTAGCACATACAACTAAAGCACGTTTTTTTACTCGCAGACTTTCTTGTCTCTCCATCGCAGCTCCGACATGCAAAGCCAAATAGCCAAGTTCATCCTCATTAATTGACACATCTGTCAGCTCCTGAAGTTTTTTCCCCATTAATACGCTGGCATCGAATGCTTTCGCATATGCTTGTTTAATCTCAGATAGTATTGGGTTTCGTATCGTAAGTCCGTATTTAAAACGGTTTAATGCTGGTTTTAGGTGCATAGCAATACCTATTAGAAGCTCATTATCCTCTGAAAGTGAAAGCTGCATATGCTCATCTGCCACCTGCAGCAATGCTGCAGATATTTCTATGATGCGGGAATCTACTACCTTCGTTAAATCCCTCATCCCTTTATCTTCGTAAGAAACTGATTTAGCCCCCAGTAAATGCATCGTCATATATACAATTTCGTCAACAGGCAGTTCTACACCCAGTACAGTACCAACGCTTTTGGCTAGCTTTTGCGCAACTTGATATTCCTTCAACCGAGAAAGATGTTCCTTGTCTGATCTCGATATGTCCGCTACTAAACCTGCGTCCATTCGTTTACTCGCTATCCATATATGAATAACTAGATTATCCACACCTATATCCGTTACCAGCGTATCTTCCTCCTTGAGTACAGAAACAATCAAATTCCGGAGCTGCTGATACAATTGACCCTTAAGCCCAGTAATCATTGTTTCTGCTTCAAGAAACGTTCGAAGCACGTTTCGCAGCTGTCGTTCAGACCCAATTACACGCATTCCGTATCTTGGCTTAGTGATAACAGTAAGACCTCTCAGTTCCAAATCCTTTTTTAATACTCTTAAATCATTCTTGATGGTAGATTCGCTAACGTACAGTGTTTCTGCAGCCTCCTCTATTTTGAGGTAAGTTTTTCTCTGCAATAGCAGAAGGGCTAATCTTGCTACACGATCTGATTGATCTTCCATCTCCAGCGTCTGCATTTTCATACGTTTATACGCTTCCAAGTCTTCCAAGTTGAGTCTGTAACCTTTCCCCCTTTTAGAATCGATGATCGCTCCGAAAGTTGGTAATGTACTGGTCAATACACGCATATCGGTCCTTACTGTCCTCGCTGTTACCCCTAGCATGCCGGCAATCTGTTCACCGGTATATCTGTTCCCGCTTTCTAACAGTTCCAGAATTTTCATCTGCCTTTTTGACAGCAAATTGTATTACCCCTTCCTAAAAGATATGAACTTGTATGTTCCAAAAAAAGGTCTTGTCCCTAAGTCTTCGAAACATCATCTCGTAAAAGCAACAGAACCCTCTTTAAAGAATCGATACCACTGATGAATCTTCTCTTCTTCCCTGACCCTAAGTAATTTCAATATATCCTGTGCGAATTCCAAAGGTGCAGTTCCATTAGCGGTAATGAGCTTTCCATCCCATACAGATTGCGATTCGATATAGTATTGCTCGGCCCTGTAATCAAGGGCACCTTCCTTCAAATATTCCAAACTGTTGCTAGTATGCCTCACTTCCTCCAAGAACCCATACCTTCCAAGAAAAACAGTAGCATCACAAATAGCTGCCACTGGAATATTGTTTGCAAAGCAGTGTGCAATCAATTCTTTTACTAGGACAGTTTCGGGCTGTCTCCACGTGTTCCCGCCGGGAAGGATAAGCATGTGAAAGTCGATCGTCTCTGTATCTGCCAAACTGTAATCCGGGAGTACACGGAATCCTCCGATAGATGAAACTGGCTTTCCGTCCACCGTGACAGTCTTCACTTGATATTCTGATTGCCGCGCTTGCAGCTCTGCCGCGACATAGCTTGCTTCCCAATCCGCGTATTGGTCGATAAGGAAGATAAGAACTGTCTTTTTCATTCATGCAGCCTCTTTTCTACTCGTTTTATATGTTCCTGCTCATGAACATGAGCCTTTCTATTTCCTTGAATCCATTACGTTTATAGAAGTTTTCTGCTGGTAATCCACGGTCTGTCAGCAAGGACACTGTCTCTGCATCTGTCGTTCCAATAAGGTACTCCATTAATGCTTTGCCGATGCCTTTGTTCTGCTGATCAGATCGTACACACATTTCATTGATAAAGAATTCATCACCAGACCACCATTTCCTTTTTACACCGAATAGAAAGCCAATCACTTCTTCGTCCTCTACTGCAACAAGGCCTGTAAAACCCGGTGTATGATAAAAATCACTCAAATAAGCATATGCAGATTCGGCTGTCCAAGCTTCATTCCATGGAGTATCATTGAAAACCTTGGCATATGTATCTCCGCATGCTTTTACATCATTCTCTTTACATAAGCGAATTTCCATAACATCCTCACCTCAAAGTTTTTTTGTCTTCACCATTGATGCTGTCTCGTAACCTAGCTGACTATACAAATGCTGCGCACCCGTGTTGTTAGCAAATACATTCAGTGCTATTGTTCCAATTCCTTCTCGCTTCGCAACTTCTTCTAACAGCGTCAGTGCGGCACTGGCATAGCCCATCTTCCGGAATGCATCATCTATGTAGATATGAAAAATAAAAATCCTGTCCCTTTCTGGCTGCACGTTGTACCAGATGATACCAACATTCTCTTTCTTCTCCTCACAAAATACATTGCCAATAAAGTGATCTTTTTTCCTGTTTTCTTCTGTCAACAAATTATGCAGCTGTTTCTCCCCATCCTTGAGCGCCGCTTCTTTGGGGATTCCGAGATTAGCAGATACACTCTCTGCATAGTTAGGAATTTCAAATGCAATATAGCGCTGTACTTCTTCTGTATTCATTTTTTTGAATGTGACTTGCATTACGTAGTCCTCCCCAATTCCATATTTTTCTTTTTATTGTACAGGAATGGTATAAAAAAAAGATACAAATAACAAAAAAGACCTCCCACTAGAGGAAGGTCTTTTTTGTTATTTTTATTTGCCCCAGTCACGTCCATTGGATTTAATTAGATTTGAATACCAGTAATAAGAATCCTTCGGTATACGTCTTAGATCTAAGACTTCTTCATCCGTTGTATTGATATAAACCAAACCATAACGTTTCGCCATACCGTTGCCTGTACTAAGCAGATCAGTGAAAGACCATGGGTTATACGAGATGACCTCACAGCCGTCCATGATGGCTAGTCCTACTTGATAGATTTGGTCACGCAAAAATTCGATCCGTTTCGGGTCATGAACTTTGCCATCTTCTGATATTTGGTCATATGCTCCGTAGCCATTCTCTGTAATCATCATCGGAAGCTGGTAGTGATCCCACACATATCGAAGCATATATCGCATAGCTACTGGATCGATTTCCCAATCCCAATCTGTTGTCTCTACATATGGGTTCTCTGTAAGCTGATAAAGTCCAGGTACTTTAGGGAATTCCAGATTACCTTTTACACCGCTTTTATTCAGCTTATATTCGCGAGGCTCTTCATCGATTCCACAAGCCTTGGCCGTATTAGATCGGTAGCAGTTCAGGGCGAAGAAATCAATTTTCGCTTCCTTGATCAGTTCCATATCACCTTCGTGAATCTCTGGATCAATATCATTTTCTTTCCAATAGCTTTTGATGAAGCCATTGTATTCGCGATGCGCGTAGAGATCGTTCCATACTTTTTCAGTCAATTCTTCTGCATTCATGGCAGCAATCTGATCATCAGGGTGTGCGGACGCCGGATAAATCGGAACATAACCTGGGACCGGACCGATTTTACCGTCTTCAACGATTTCATGACAAGCAATGACTGCTTTCGCATGGCACATATTCATTATGTGATTGACCTTCCATTTATCCTTGAACCATGATTCCGGATACTTCGCAACACCAAGCCAATCACCATAGCAAATCTGCATATTTTGCTCATTCAGGGAATGCCAGTATTTGACCCTGTCACCGAACTCAGCGAAACAAGTACGAACATATCGGTCAAATGCTTCAATAATGCCGCGGTCATACCAGCCATTATATTTTTCATCGACCCAGACCGGCATATCATAGTGGTAAAGTGTTACGATTGGCTCGATATTATGTTTGATCAATTCATTTATTAGATTGTTATAGAAGTCGATCCCTTTTTGATTCGGTTCAGTTGAATCGCTAGGAAAAATACGAGGCCAAGCAATGGAGAAACGGTAAGAAGAAAATCCGCACTCTGCCATCAATTTGACATCCTCTTCGTAATGATGATAATGATCCGCTGCAATAGAGTTGTCAGTATAAGGTTTTTTCTTTTGACTGTTCAGATCGATAATTGCAGTTGTTCTGCCATCCTCATTCACTGCGCCCTCTACCTGCCAGGCAGCACTGGAAGCTCCCCACAAAAAGCCTTTCGGAAATACTGGATCTTGTTTGTAGAACATATTCCCATCCCTCTCCATTCTTTATTTGTGTTCCTATGATTACTGTAACCCTTCCTATCTTTTCATGTGGTGCAGCTTTTGGAACCTAGCTTTTGAACTTGCCAGATCTTCCAGCAAGGAATGTAGTTATGAAAGATACTATTGCCGCTAAAACGATAGTGACCAAGGCATACCAGAAGTTCGCACTCAAGCCTGATCCATCTGTCGGGATGAATGTTGGTATTGCTGCAATCCCAGGTGAAACAACTGCATATTGTTTTAAGAAGACAATTCCAGCAAATATACCGCCAACAAGTCCTCCTGCTATTGCTCCGACGAAAGCCGCTCGGAACCGGATCAATACACCGAAAATCGCTGGTTCCGTAATACCCATGACACCCGTAATACCAGCAGACAGACTCATCGCCTTCGTATCCTTATCTTTTTTCAGGAAGGACATGGCGAGTGCTGCGGCTCCGATTGCCACATTCGCAGCTAGCATGCCGCTCATTACAAACGCGTCATAGCCATTGTCTGCCATAGCCGCAAATACAAGCGGGAATAACGCCTGATTCGTACCGGTCATAACCAAAAGCGGCGTCAGTGCGCCAATTAATCCGACAGAAAGCCATCCGAGCTCCACATTGACGAAATTCAAACCAGATGCAATATACGTTCCGATGAAATTCCCAAGCGGGCCTAAAACAATCAATGTAACAGGAGTTACAATCAATATGGTAAGAAGAGGCTGAGCAAAGAACTTAATCTCTTTCGGAATGACCTTATTCCAACCCTTGTCGACTACCGACATGAACAATACACCTAGTATGATTGGTATGACTGAAGTGCTATAGGTCACTTGCGGAATGGCAATGCCTAAGAAATTGAGGCCTTCCGCATCATTGATACTGGAATGCACTAGGATTGCTCCAAGATACATCCCCATTAGAGGATTGATAGATAATTTCCTTGCAGCACTATAACCGATAAAGATTGGCAGGAAGAAGAATCCTGCATTATTAACGGCAGTTAATACCGTATACGTCCCGCTTGTATCTGAAAGACCGAAGAAAGTAACAGCTATATTCAGTACAGCAGCAACTAACCCCGCAGCAACTAGCACAGGAAGCACTGGCACGAATGTTCCGCTAATAAAATCGACAATCATTGCAAATGGATTCTTTTTTTTCTTCTTGTTTTCTTCATCCTGAACAAGATCTACTGCGGCAGCTTGTTTGGCTTGCGTCTCACTGAATTCCCCAACCTGCAAAACGCTGCTGTAAACATTTGCTACATCAGTTCCAATGATGACCTGCAGTTCGTTGCCTCGACTGACAACGCCCATGACTCCCTTCAGCTGCTTCAGCTCGTCTTGATTTACCCGCTCGATTTCAGAAACTGTCAGCCGCAGCCTTGTTGCGCAGTGATTGACGACTTTAATATTGTCAGGGCCGCCAGCACCTTCGATAATCTCTTTGGAGAGCTCATTATATTTGCTCATCTCATCCACATCCTCAAATTTAATGGTTGGTAATCTGAGTAATGCCGGTAGTTCATTTATTCTGTTTGACGTACTCGCTATAAAGCAGATCCAACATGAAATGTATTCCATACTTGCTGTAGATAGGGAAATTCAGCTCCTCGTTCTTCTTCGCTGAAAGATAATACACCTTGTCATAGAACGATTCGATTTGTGGATTCTCCACTCCGGTGATCAAAACTTTCGATGCCTTCAGTCCTTTTGTAAACGAGCAAGCTTGACCAGCAAATACACCAGAAGTAGAGAGCGTAATCAAGAGATCCTTTTCATCTAAATTCCTGATTAATTCATTTTCGGTGTAATGCTCGGAAATCAAGTAGATGATCCGTTTGTGGGTGATCAGCTTTTCTTGAAAATCCTTGATCAATCCTCCGTAAGCACCTGGAGTCATAAAAATGACATTTCGGCTTTTCTGAAATTGCTCTAATAAATCTTGTAAGACAGACTCACTTAGTGCTATCGACATATCCTGAATCATCTTATTGATTTCAAAGGAAAGAAGCTGCTGATAATTTAGTTGTTTATAGTACTCGATATTTTTGTAATACACTTCGTCATAGCGAAAGAATTCAGCTTTCAAATCAATGAAATTCTCGTATCCTATCGCTTTACAGAACCTCCTCACACTAGATCGAGATACAAAGCAATCTGTCGAGACATCAAAAATATTCAAATGCTGCAGTTCACTGTAATTTTCCAGGAAATAATGCGCCAATACATAATTTGTATCACGGACATTTCCTTCGTTGATGATAGAGAATAAACTGTGAAGCAAGCTGGAATGCAATGGACTAGATTGATCGGCCGTCATTGTCATAGTCTCCTTTTCAACTAGGAATAAGCATGATTGAAAGCGGTTTCTATTCCTACTATTATTGTAGAATGTCCAAGAGTTATTTGTGGTGCAAAAATTGAACCCAAAGCCATGTCATAAATATGTATTATGGTGAAAATAGCATACGCCTGCTCTCTATTTACGACAAGCACAAAAAAAGGCACATCCCCTAAAGATTTAGGATGTGCCTTTTTTTATTGAAATAAATGCTTCAAATATCCTTCCCGATTCTCCAAGAACCCTCTCGTAATCTGGTAATGTTCCGTCTCTTCATAATCCACAGACCGTATTCCGTCTTCACTGAAGTGCAAAATCTCCGCTCCTGGGTACCCAAGCAAAATCGGGGAATGGGTAGCGATGATGAATTGCACTTCCCCTGACTTCTCTAAGTCATGGATGATGCGGAGAAATGTAAGCTGGCGCTGCGGCGAAAGTGCTGCCTCCGGCTCATCGAGTAAGTATATTGCCTTGCCTCCGAAGCGATTCTGAAATAAAGAGAGAAAAGCTTCTCCATGGGACTGATGATGCAGCGATTTTCCGCCATAGGCGTGAATGGAGCCGATGTCATCAATATGCGAAGCAAAATGATAGAAAGATTCTGCCCGCAGGAAAAAGCCATTTGTCACTTTTGGCATCCAGGACAGCCGAATGTGATTAGAAAGTGCAGCTTCCGATGCTTCCAAGTCATATGTATTATTCCGCCCACCGCCTGCTGTATTGAATCCGCAAATATCTGCGATTGCTTCCATTAAAGTTGATTTGCCGCTTCCGTTCTCTCCAACGAAGAAGGTTACTGTACTGGTCAGTTCCAGCTCATCAAGCTGCTTAATTGCTGGGATAGAATATGGGTATGTATTCGGTTGGTGGTTTCCTTGCCGCAGTAGCTTTACTCTTTTCAGAAACACGTGTTCACTTCCTTCGCTGGCATTTAAAATTCAGGTTGTAACGTTTTTTTCATCCGATAAAAACAAACGTAATGGTAGATAAGTTCCACAATAAATAAAATCAAATAAGCAATGAGTACATGCAAAATATCGTTTATGCGAATCCATCTCATTAACCTTGCCATTATAACAAAAAAGAACAAGCAGCTGCCTGTTACCCAAGCAACCCTTATTTGATTGCCGTGGTAGGATAGTCGCTTTAGATTATTCAACCGTCTGCTATTTCGGAGGACTGATACACTTCTTACAAGGATACCTAATCCTGCTACAAGTATTACATACGCAAACGCGGACATCTCTTATCGCTTTTTATACAAAAAAACGTCTCAATTTAGGAAAATAAATGGGTTTTCACTTACTATTCGACTTTTGAATTTATCCTCCTGCTAATCATAGTCATTCTTATACACTCCCGCTTAAAAATAACACTGAACTGTGTTTCATGTACCTGTATAGTAAATAATATCCAAAATACCGATTGGGAATCAACGGAAACCGGTTTGCCAAGGACCGAATAAGGAAATGGATAAGTAAGCAGCATTTACTCCAATAGTCACATGACAATCCCTTCCAATTGCGCTACTATAATATTTGTGCACAGAAAAAGACCGTCCGGTGCTGCCAACACCAATCGGTCTGTCAGTAATAGCATGATTCCCTAGGGGATCTGCGCGAAAAAGAGGTATCGTAACCACCCTTCTCGAGCTGCCAACTCAAGGGTGGTTATTTTTTCTGGTTCTTTTCCGACAAGATCGCAACAATCAACGTTCCAAATCCGATCATCAACGTCAACGCCTCAGCCACCGTCATCCGCTACACCACCCTCCGTTAAAGGAAAGAGTAATGCGCAAACCACCCTTGAGTCACCTATGCTATTGTCCTACTATTATATCAAAGGTCAAGGGCCGAACATACGTTACTATAGTCCATATTTTTCCAAAATGATGTAGGACTTAAATAACTTTCTTCATTTATCTTACATGAGACAAGTAAATCATCGCCTTGCACATTCCTCTCTTCTTCCTCTTTTGCCGGAACGACTGCAAAGCATTATAATTTAAGAAGGAACTCCTATAATGAGGTGGATCAGCATGAACTTTAATCCTGTAACAAATAAAAGACTATACATACAGATTTATGAACAAATCATCGAGCAGATGAAGTCCGGAGCTTTCAAGGTTGGCGATAAGCTGCCATCGGAGCGGGAGCTATGTGAACAATTCGGTGTAAGCAGAGCCCCAGTTCGCCAAGCAATGAGTGCATTGGAGATGAACGGATTCACCTATTCCAGGCAGGGTGAAGGTGTTTTCATCAAATCATTGCCAGCAGATGAGATGTATTCCCCTGCATTCTTATCAAACGTCTCTCCAGAGGATATCGTGGAAGCTCGGATGAACATTGAACCGCTTATTGTACGGTTCGCGGCCATGCGCGCTACGGAAGAAGATTTGGAAGAGCTGAATGAGACAATCAAGCAAATGGAGAAAGAAACAAATGAAGGCGTGTATGTTCCAGAAACGGATGAAAAATTGCATAATGGGATCGCAAAAGCCTCCCACAATGATTTATACATCCAGTTCATGGCAACAATCAGCAGCGCTATGAAACAGCAGCAAATGTGGACCTTCATCCGCGATCGGACAGTAACAAGACCAGATTTCCGCGGCGTGAACTTTCATGAGCATAAGAATCTGATCGAAGCAATTGAGGATCATGACGAGGAAAAAGCAGAGGCCTTGATGAAGCTTCACATGGATAATCTGTATGAACGGTATTGGAAAGTATAAAAGGAGTCAGCATTTGCTGACTCCTTTTCTCTTTATTCCTTATTATCCTCTCGGCATTCCAGACATACACCGTACAATACACGTCCGCCTTCCGGGCTGTCTGTCACATCTATCACATCTTCGCAATCCTGACAAATAATCGTTTGCTTTGAATTCAATTTCTCTTCCATTTTCTTCGCCTCCGATTGATTTTTTAGTCATGCATCTATTAGCTTGATTTACCGAGTTTCTTTTCAGCTATCCGGGACACTGCTTTTCCGGACTGCTTCACTAGGAATATTATGATTAGCGAGCTTAGAATCATGCTGATTCCGAGAAAAATCATGCTCATTGTAAAAGAACCAGTTGTATCGCGGATATATCCGACTGCATATGGGCCGAAGAAACCACCAAGGTTTCCAATACTATTGATTAACGCTATTGCACCTGCAGCCGCTGACTCTGTAAGGAAGGATGGCGGTATTGCCCAAAACGGGGAATACGCTCCAAAAGCTCCGCACAGTGCTATTGTCAGCAGCACGAACGATAGAATAATATTTGATTCAGCCACATAACTGCTCGCAATCATAGCGATTGCACTCGTTGTTAAACAAGCAGCCACATGCCAGCGTCTTTCATTCTTTTTGTCCGAATGGTTCCCTACTAGAATCATTGCCACCATGGCAATGGCATACATCAGCCCAAGCAGCCAGCCCAGACCTTGCGTGCTTATCGATAAGGACTCCGACATAGACTCCGTCACGGTCGGGAGGAACATGTTGATGCCATAGTAGCCGAACATCCAGCAGAAGTAGCCAGCGGATAAAATAAGGACATCCCTATCTTTCAGCGCCTGCGCAAATGTATAATGCTTTACTTGCTGCTTTGCTTCCTTTTCCTTTTGCGTCACATCCAGCAGCCAGTTCTTTTCTTCTGGTTTGAGCCATTTAACATCTTCCAGACGATCATCCAAGTAGAAGAAACAGATGATTCCAAGAATCATTGCTGGAACCGCTTCCAAAATAAACAACCATTGCCAGCCTGCAAGGTCCAACCAAGTGATCTGCATCAAGAATGTAGATAATGGTGCCCCTACCGCATTTGCCCCTGGTATAGCCAGCATGAAGGCCGCGATTGCCTTTGCGTGATGCTTAGATTGGAAGAAGCCGCTCAAGTAATACACCATACATGGATAGAAGCTTGCCTCAGCTACACCCAATAGGAATCTAGCTGTGTAAAACTGCCATGGTTCTGTAACGAATGCCATGAGGATCGCGATGATTGCCCAGGATACCATGATCCGGCTGATCCAGCGCCGCGCTCCAATTCTGGTCATGATTGCACTTCCCGGTACCTCCAGCAAGAAGTAACCTAAGAAGAAAATACCCGCTCCTAGGCCATAAACGGCATTCGAGAAGCCAAGATCTTCATTCATCTGTAAAGCTGCAAAACTGATGTTCACACGATCCAGGATCGAGATAAAGAAACAGAGAAACAGAAACGGTATCAGACGTAATGTAACTTTCCGGGTAGTGGATTTCTCAAGCATGTGCTGCTCCAAGATTATTCCTCCAATCATTTCAGATACAGGACGGGGCCAGTGACCCGCCCCACTTTCTTAGTCCATATGCGAGCCACCATTGATATCGATTTCTTCTCCAGTAATGTAGGAGGATTCTTCTGATGCAAGGAATGCAACTGCAGCAGCGATTTCCTTCGTCTCACCTGGTCTGCCAAGCGGAATACCAGAGATGACTTGCAAAGCATCTTCCTGCGGCAGCGACTTCCAAATATCCGTATTCACTAATCCCGGAGCAACACAGTTAACCGTGATGCCGTCCAGCCCCACTTCCCGAGCAAGGTTTTTCGAGAATCCGAGCACAGCTGCTTTGGATGCGGAGTAATGCGCCCCTCCAAACACACCGCCGCCGCGCTTAGCGGAAACAGAAGACAAACTGACGATGCGGCCGAATTTCTGTTTGCGCATTGGCTCTAATACTGCCTGCGTGCAAAGGAACAACCCAAACATATTCACATTGAAGACCTTCGTGATATCTGTGAGTGTCATTTCCTCTACTGTTACTTTCTGTGAAATACCGGCATTGTTGACAAGGATATCGATACGGCCGAATGCTTCCAGCGTTTTTGCTACCATTGCATCAACAGATGCCTTATCTGTAACATTGACTTCTACTCCAAGTGCTGTCCCGCCGGCTTCCGTTATGACAGCTACGGTTTCTTCGATGCCTTCCTTATTCATATCGGCAATCACAACTTTTGCACCTTGCTCGGCAAGCGTCAGCGCGATAGTCCGGCCGATTCCTTTAGCAGATCCACTACCTGTTATGATTGCGACTCGTTCATCCAATTTGAACATGCTCTCCCGACCCCTATGCTATTAGTTTTATAGTAATTTATTTGCTGTTGCGATGATGTTTTCTACCGTGATACCATTGATTTCAAGCAGCTTCTCGTAAGGTGCAGATTCACCGAATCTATCCTGAACACCGATTCGTGCCAGCTGTCCTTTCCCTGCTTCAGCTATGACTTCAGCTACAGCGCTGCCAAGGCCATTCAAGATATTGTGATCTTCGACGGTGATGACTCTTCCAATGTCCAGGCAATCTTTGACTGCATCGACATCAAGCGGTTTGATCGTATGCATATCAAGCAGCTTGACGGAAACACCATTTTGCTCCAGCTGCTCAGCAGCTTCCATTGCTAGACGCACCGTATCACCATTTGCAATGATGGCAATATCTTCTCCGTCACGAAGCTGTTTTGCTTTGCCAATTTCAAACGTCTCGTTTTCGTCATAAATCATTGGTACTGCATCCCGAGTGAAACGAAGGTAAACCGGACCGTACATGGCAGCGGCTTCGGCAATCAATTTGCGGGTGGAATGATAATCCGCTCCCATAATGACCGTCATATTCGGGAAGGATCGCATGACGCCCATGTCCTCGATCGCTTGGTGGCTTCCGCCGTCATTCCCTGGTGTCAGACCACCGTGGGAGCAAGCGATTTTCACATTCAAGTTCGGATAGCAGACTTCCTGACGAATTTGCTCTGCCATGCGAAGAGATCCGAATACCGCGTACGTACTGATGAATGGAATCTTTCCTGTTGTCGCAAGTCCCGCCGCGATACCTGCTCCATTTTGTTCTGCGATCCCGACATTGATATGCTGCATCGGGAATTTTTCAATGAATTTATCCGTTTTACAAGATTTCCCGATATCGATATCCACGACGTAAATATCTTTATTTGACTCACCCAAACGGACAATTTCGTCTCCAAATGCAGCTCTTGTCGCTTTTTTCTCGACGGCTTTTTTTGTCACACTCATACCGGTAAGCCTCCTTCTAGTTCCTTGATAGCCAACTCGAATTCTTCTTTGTTCGGTGCTGTACCATGCCATGCAGCTTGGTCTTCCATGTAAGAGACGCCTTTTCCTTTTACGGTATCGCAGACGATGCACTTCGGCTTCCCGTTCTTCTGCTTCGCAAAGGTATCCAATGTCTCGACGATTTGCTCCATGCTGTGCCCATCTATGCGTGTCGTATCAAAACCGAATGCATCGAATTTCTTTTCCAGATCAAGCAGCGGCATAACGTCCTCACAGAAACCATCAATTTGCAGACGGTTGTTATCCACGAATACGATCAAGTTATCCAGCTTGTATTTGACTGCTGCTTGGATTGCTTCCCAAATCTGGCCCTCCTGACATTCTCCGTCACCTACCATCGCAAATACACGATAGTCTTTCTCATCACGCTGCCCTGCAATTGCCATTCCGACCGCGCAGGATAAGCCTTGGCCTAATGACCCTGTTGATATATCAATTCCGGGACATTTTTTCATATCCGGGTGACCTTGGAAAGGTGAACCATACTGTCGCAAAGTGTATACGCTTTCATTTGGAACAAAGCCTCGCAACGCTAAAGCTGCATATTGTATTGGGGCAACATGCCCTTTTGATAAGACGAATCGATCTCGATCTTCCCATTTCGGATTGGCCGGATCTACATTCATCTCCCTGAAATATAAAGCAGATATAACATCCGCAGCCGACAAGGAACCTCCCGGGTGTCCAGATTGTGCTTCATACACCATCGTGACTGCTGTTTTGCGTAATTCAATCGCATGCTGTTTCAACTGTTCAACACTTGTTTGCTGCATATGCCACACTCCTGTTCCTAAGTGATCCTCTTGTAAACTCATATACTTGTATACTTGTATTACAAGTGGTGTTGGAATCATCATAACTCCATTTTTAAATGATGTCCAGTATAAATGTTAAATTAATGCAAAAGCCCAGTTGATATTGTTTCAAATTCACATGACAATACAAAAAAACACAATTCTCTACACAGAATTGTGTTTAAAACCAACATATTATCGCTGTAAGAGTATTCATACCAACTGTTTCACCATCACCAGCTCTTCCCACAAGATTTCCCCAGTCATACGGAATCCTGCGTTTTCATAGATCTTCTTTGCAGCAAGATTATCTGGCACAATGCTTGTATAGAAAGAAATAGGCCCGTATCTGATTTTAATTAAATCGAATAGCGTCACAAGTGCAGCTGTCCCATAGCCCTTTCCTTGATACTGCTTGTCAATCATGAAACGGCACAGTTCCACGCGCTTCGTTTCCTGATCCGTTCCGAACATCAGAAAACCAACTAGCATATCATCCGCATATATACCATGTGGATACCACTGCTTCTCATAAGCGGCCTGCGCAAGCGACACCGCATTTTCAGCTACATTCTGTTTCTGTTCCTCACTTACTGTCAGCTTCATACAAGCATGCCAGTTATCCGCATCAATAGCTCTTAATATCATTCCCATTACAGAGTGCTCCCTTCTGTGCTTATTGGTAAATCTCTGTCGACGTGATCCATTTCATAAACGGCTTATAAGGATAATATGTCGTTCCGTCCAATACTACTTTCGGTGCATTAGGATTCTTATTGAGTAAGTCTGCTACTTCTGCTTTGGTCAAATTTAAATATGTATGCAAATCTTTCTCTTTAATTAAGGTAGGATATTCATCAAACTGAAAACCAGAACCGGGATTCTTAAAATTCTTCAGTCCATCGCCGATGAAATAACCAAGCGCTGCTATTCCCAGTCCGATCCAAAAGAAATCTATTTCCATGTAATCCACTCCTTTATTCCTTCACAAGACTTTTATTCGCTCCCTAAAAATCCAAAGAAACTAACAACAATTAATGCAGCTGCCGAAGAAATTAACAGACTGATGCTGCTAACTGTCATTCCCATTCCACTAAAGCCGCCAATTGTAAAGCTAGCTATCAGCAATACAATACTTATTAGTGAAAAAGCAAAAGGAATGATGTACATAAGTGGCGGCTTCTTATTTTTAAAGTATAAAGAAATGCCGATAATAAGTGCTGTGAAAATAATGATCATAATCCAAAACTCCATCGTAATTCCTCCTTTACAATCAGTGATATGTACACCTTTCCTTTCATTCAGGCTAACCTTCCTTTTTTACCGATTTGGAAAGTGTGATCTAAGATGTACTACGAATTTCATTACCAAAAGTTTCTATTTTTCTACATCCCTATAAATTTTCTTGTTAATTAACATGACAGAAGCTTTGTAACCTATTCCGCGACATGCTATATTTTTTAGAAATTAAAGACGGCTATTACAAAAGGTGAAGGAGTGTATGCAGTGCCATCAAAAGTCCTGATTCTCAGTCATCCGAAGCTGACAAATGTTGTACAGCAGGTAATGGATAATACGGAGCAACTACCGGATGTAACAATCCGTGATGTCCATTTTGGTCATGTTGTGGATTACTTGAACGATCATCTGCATACGATCCAGCCGCAGATGATCATTACTGGCGGAGCACATTGGACGATGCTGGATAAAAGTGTTTATCAATCAGCGCTACCTATCCTTCAGATTCCCATTACACGGTACGATGTGCTGCAGGCTGCCTTGCAGGCCCGCCAATTTGGCCGACGCATTGCTGTAATTCATTATGAAGAGGATTTGCATTATCAGGATGTTGTACAGCATCTGGATGGAGAATATTTGTTTTTTGCGTACAGCTCCAAACATGATGCAGCCGCATTGCTTGCATCACTCAAACAAACCGGCATTGATGCTATCATTGGCAGCGGCTTTATTTGCACCCTCGCTGATCAATTAGACATACCTTCCGTTTTTCTTCATTCGAAAGATTCTATCATAAAAATATTGGAGCATGTAGCCCGCCTGGAGTCCTCGCGAATGGAAATAGAACAGGTTACTAGAAAATGGGCGCAGGAATTCATGCGTCACCCACTTGATGCATATGAATCTGCTTCGTTATCAGGTCCATCATGGATACGCCAACCCTTTCAACCTCAAAAAAGAAGCATAAGTCAGCTTACGCTCGATGATTTTCTATATCCATTGAAAGTACCAGCTTATTGTAAGGAAAATCCCTATCTATCCGTGGGCGTCCTGGAGAGTAAAGAAGGAATTGGACATTTAACGTCCTCCCTGAACCAACTGGAAGCTGACTGTGGAGAAAACCTGGTTTACTCTATCCGAAAGAATCGAGCTCATGTGCTATTCTTTTCCACGGACTCGAACCAGATAGGAGAACGATTAAAATTTCTCAAAGCAATACCTGATCTTATTGCTGGTATCAGCTCCGAAACGTCCTGGTCTGACGATCCTGCAGATAAAATACGGGAAGCACAGATTGCACTGGAGCTTGCCAAGCAATCCAATTCAATTGAAACTATCTGCCTCCTAGACCATAACAGTCCGTATCACATGCTGCTGCCACTTGTACGCAGGGAATCCCTTCCAGAAATAAAACTGCTTCTCCCGCTTTGCGGACATCGCAATACAGCCAAGCTGCTGGAAGTGCTGCGACTGCTGCTGGATCACGGCTTATCCGTTACTACAGTTGCGAATCACTTAGGAGTATCCAGACAAACTGTGTACGGCCACCTAGAACGAATAGAAGCTCTGATTGGCTTACTGACTGATCCTGAAAAACGCTTTGCTCTTTCACTTGAGCTGCGTGTTCAGGAGCTGAAGACAGCCGTGGAGAAATTGGATACTTTGCAGACGAATGCAAAGATCTTTCCTATAAGCATGTAAGCAAATCAAAAACACATCTCCCCACAAAGAGATGTGTTTTTCATATCTTATGTCGTTATTGGCGCAGCCTTCAACGCTGTCAAATACTCCAGCACCTGCTGTTTCGGCAATACATCGGCATACCTTGCATTCACATCAAACAAATTCGCATCATGTGATTCCTTTGCTTGATCTCCGACACATTCCTCCGGTACTATCGTCTTGAATCCATATGAAAACGCGTCAATGATTGTTGCACGTACACAGCCACTAGTTGTGCAGCCTGTGACAATGACAGTGTCCACTTGCTTTGTCGTCAGCAGTGACAGTACCTCTGTTCCGAAGAATGCCGACGGATATTTTTTCAATACAATCGGCTCACCCGTAACTGGCTCTACTTCTGGACTTACTTCTGCTGCATGTGATCCGACAGTAATCCATCCGATATCTGTTTTCCAATTACCTGTGTCCCATTTGTCTTCCCTGTAGCCGACGACTGTATAGATGACTGGAATGTCCTTTTCGCGCGCTAACTCCAGGAGCTCTGCCGTTTCAGCCGCAGCCTGCTTAATGAGGGGACTTTTTCCGGTCGGATATTCACTGTTCGTAAATGCATGCTGGAAATCTACTAGTAATAGAGCTGGTTTCTCTCCAAATCCCACTTGCTTTTGACCATAACCTGCTTGCTGGTAGACTGATTGTTTATCTGTCATATGCATCCCTCCTGTTTTATGTAAGCAATAGAATCCCACCGAATATCGGCAGCAAAATAATCACTGTCCGCAGCACCTGCACTGGAGCGAGACGTGTGAATTTCGCGCCAATGAATGAGCCTATCATCGTACCTGCGACTACTTGTACGAGCAACGTGATATCAATGAACCCAGCTTGGGCGAAACCGAATGCTCCCAGAAATGAAATCGGAATAAGTACAAACATGCTCGTCGCTGCCGCCTGTTGAATACTTAGCCCAAAAAATATCATCAATCCCAACTGAATCAAAGGCGTCGATCCAATGCCAAAGCACCCAGACAAAAAACCCGTGCTGCCGCCAACTCCTATCGCCAGCAGCAGATATTGCTTTTTGCTGAACACTTTCTCTACTTTTACACTGCCACTAAGCCTAGTACGGAAAAACAGCAGGATAGAAGACACAAATAAAAGCAGAGCTGAAACGATAATTAGCGGTGTTTCTGGCAGCTCTGCTGCTACTTGTGTGCCCAGATAAGCACCAACAGCACCAAATGCCCCGACCATAGCACCAGTTTTCAGCTGTATATTACCTTCTTTGAAATGACTGATCGACCCGGAAATAACCGTGAAGATCATGGCTGTTGTGCTTGTGCCGAGCGCTGTATGGATCGGAATCTGGAAAACACTAATTAAAAGAGCTAGCACAAATCCAGATCCTCCCCCGCCGGCAAATCCCAACAGCAAACCTAATGCAAACATTGTCGCCAGCATCACCATACGTTCCGACCTTTTCCGTTTAAATTAGTGAAGAAATCACACAACCTGTTCGATCGTCACACCTTCCAAAAGGCCCTCAACCGCTTGATCCAGTCTTGACTTGCAGTCTTCCCCAAGCTCAAAGCTGTCGTCCGCAGCACGTACTACTTGCTTATCCTGGATAAATACACCCTGCTCAATCGCATTAGCACCTAACACAGACAGCACCGGCTTTAAAGCAAACTCAAGCATCAACAAATGTGCTGTTGTACCGCCCATTGCCAGCGGCAGCACCTTTTTGCCAGCCAAGCCTCTTTCTGGAACCAAATCAAGGAAGCATTTCAACACACCAGTATAAGAAGCTTTATACACCTGCGTTGCCACTACGACGACATCTGCATCCTTCACGAGCTGTGTCGCGTGGATAATAGCATCACTCGTGAAGTTGGCATACAGCAAATCCTCCGCCGGCAAATCCGCAACTACAACATGCGATACATCACAGCCTTTGCTTTCCAAATCAGCAATCACATAATCAACTGGTCCATTCAATCGGGAAGTTTTCTTTGGACTGCCTGTAATCACAACTGCTTTCGTCATATTAATCGCCCTCCATTTTTGTTAGTTTACTACTTCCGTTTGATAGCGTTCATAGACTTCCAGTTTGCGGTTGGCCAGCCAGTCGACACGATTACGCGATTCAACAAGTTCAGCTTTACTGATCTCTGCAGATACATGCTGCCACTCTCCATCTGCTGCTACCGCCATTACATCCCCGAATGAATTGAGGATACAAGACTGTCCGAAATGATGGCGGAGGACCTCCTCGCCCTGCAGCTGTTCTGCTCCTGCTTTATTCACACCCATGACAAACAGATTATTTTCCAAGGCCCTCACTCGCAGCTCTGCCACATACAGATCCTTGCGGAAGCCGTACGTCGCTGTCGGCACGACGATCGCATCCACATCCTGCACACGCAGTGAGCGCCAAGCTTCTGGGAATGATCGGTCAAAGCAAATAAGGATGCCTATCTTCCACCCATTGTCCAGGGTGAATGTCGGAAACGCACTTCCGCCGCCACCGTATTGTTCGAAATAGAATTTCTCATCCGTTTTCATCGTTGCATCATCGACCTTCGGCACATGCACTTTGCGATAGCTGCCGATCAGGCCTCTTGTCGGAGAACAGACAAACGCTGTATTGTAGTAATTTGTGCGGTCACCTTCCTCTGCTCTCTCGAAAACTGTTCCAATCAAATGTGTCCCTGTTTCTTCGGCTAAAGCTGTCATCGCTGTTACTGTCGGCCCATCCATCGGCTCGGCAAAATCAAAGAATGTCTCATCCGTTGTTGTGACGGCTGCAAAGTAAGGCGCCGTCATCAGTTCTGCGCAGACAAGTAAATCTGGCTTTTCAGCTGCAATCACCCGCCTGCACTCTGATAGGATTTTCTCTAGATTTGTTTCAACATCTCCTGCATAAGCACCATTTTGCAGTCCGGCAATCACCATGCTATCCTTCACTTGATCTCCCCCTTAGCCGATGATTTCTTTTACGACTGTATTTCGAAGTCCTTTGGCATCCAGCAACGGAACGATGTCACTTTCAAAGAAATTCATATCTGTTACAAAGTCAGGGAATGTGAACAGCAAACCATCTATCATCGTTTCCTTCTCGATTTTTTCAATCTGCGCGGCAATTGTCTGCGGGGATCCGACAAGCGTTGGCACGATAAAAATTTCACCAAGCAATTCCATTGTAGAACCAGTCTTATCATTATCACGAGCACTCTGCAGACCATCAAAGCCGCCTTTATCTGTTCCTTCAATAAAGTTCAAGTAGATATCTTCCGCCTCTTCATCCGTTTCAGCAGAAATGATGGTGTAAACGGCATACGTCTTGATCGACTTGTTCATGCTTGCCGCCATTTCCTTACCCTTGGCGCTAAGCTCTGCAATACGTTCAAAGTCACCTGCGACGAAATTGATATCCCCATGTTTGATTGTGAATTCCAAACCTTTATCAGACATACCCGCACAAACAATCGGTGGGTTCGGTTTCGTTTTTGGCGTCGGCTGACACATGCAATCTTCCAGCTCAAAGTATTTGCCCTTATGCGTTAGCCGTCCTTTATCCCACAGCTGCTTCACAACTGTCAGCCATTCATCGGCATAATCATAACGATCGCCATAGAACTCATCACCAGGCCATAGCCCCATCTGAGAATACTCATACTTATTCCAGCCCGCCACAACATTCAAGCCGAAGCGCCCATCACTGATATCATCAATCGTCGCCGCCATTCGCGCTGCCATTGCTGGATTATATGTGAGTGGCTGCACTGACGCATAAATCCCAATCTTGTCTGTAACAGCTGCCAGACCAGCCATCAAGTTGAAGGACTCCATCGCATAATCCCAATGCTCTGTCTTCCCGCCATATCCGCGATACTTCACCATCGACAACACAAAATCCAACCCCATATTCTCCGCCCGCAGCGCAATATCCTTATTCAATTCAAACGTTGGCATATACTGCGGTGAGTTATTCGACATGATCCACCCATTGTTCGCTATTGGCAAGAAAATTCCGAAGTCCATATTATCGCTCCTTTTGTGTTGTGTATTTAACCTACATAAATTGTATAATTATTCAGAAAATAAAAGGAGCTTACAATGTGTAAAGGAAAGGTGACAATGTGTAATAATTAAGTACAACTTCTCGTATTAAGCTATAATGAATTCTCACTAATGTATCGAAAAGGTGGGTAATCCGTTGGTTAATCTTGCACAACAACTCTCACACATCTATTGGATCGGCGGCTCTCCATGTGCCGGTAAAACAACCATTGGCCGTAAGCTCGCTGCTGAATATGGCTTTACCTATTACAAATGCGATGATTGCTATGATGACCACATGTTCCGCAGTACACCGTATCAGCATCCTAACATGTACAAAATAAAAGACCAGACCTGGAATCAGGTCTGGTCTACGCAGTTTTGTTCTCTAACCGTTGAGGAACAAATTGAAGATGTAGTTCGTGTGTATGAGGAGCAGTTTAGTTTGATACTGGAGGACTTGTTATCCCGTCCTAAAACAACTCCTATTATTGCGGAAGGAGCAGCACTGCTACCCCATAAGGTAGCTCCCCTTCTTACTGACTTGAACCATGCAATTTGGATGGTGCCGACACCAGAATTTCAGATAGAGCATTATAAGAAAAGAGATTGGATTCATCGTATTCTTGAGAAGTATTATGATCCTGATTTGGCTTTTTCTAATTGGATGAGGAGGGATAATGGTTTTGCGCAAAAGGTTGTAAGGGACGCAGAAAACATTGGTCTTAGGGCTTTAATCGTTGATGAAACTCTCTGTCGACCATGGTTATGAAATAATAGGAAGACAAATGGGGTTAATATACAAAGAAAACGGAAGATCATTACTTCCGTTTCTTCCTCATATCCAATCTATTTCGAAATTCATCGTATGCCAAGACTCATTCATTGTAATTTAGCTTACACTTCTTCTTTTTGTTTTACTATAAGCATTCTTCCAAATAAAACCTTGAAAAACAATTCCACTTATTCCAATTAAAGCAATTACACTCCCTGTTAAGCGAAAAGCTGTCATTACCCCTATTTGATTTATGAGAATCCCTCCCAATAACGGACCTATGATGAACAAAGTGCTCAAGCTAGAATCTACAATACCAGACACTCTGCTAATCATTTCTTTCGGTGGTTCTTTTTGAATAAGATAGTTTACACCAGCAAAGACAAGTCCATTTCCTAGCCCTCCAATAAAAGCTAAGCCAAGAGCGATATAAATATAGATTTCTCCCGTAGTCAAAAAACCGAAACCACTTGTCATTAATCCAAGACTAAAACAGCCGGTACCAAAGAACCAGCCATACCTACGGATTTCCTTGATCCGGTTTAAAGCAATTACCATTGTTAGAGAACCTAGTCCAATCCCGCCTACCATCCATCCAGTCAATTCTTCCCTATCAGGATAAAGCATGCTAAATAACGTAACCAATTGTGCGTCAATCATTTGGACCACGAGTGTGCATAACAGACCAAATAATAAGCTGGCAAACAGGATGCGATTATGAATTACTGCCTTCCATCCTTCTTTCCATGATTCCAATACACCTACATTCACAGCTGCCTCATCTCTTTCAACTAACGAAGTGATTAAACGAATTCTGTATAACAGCAATGCAGACAGAATGAATGCTACTGCGTTCATCCCCATTGCAACTTGAGTGGAAAAAATACTTACCACCGAACCGCCAATAAGTGGACCAACAACTTTAACCAATTGGATTACTCCCCCATTAAGAGTTACCGCCTGCATCAATTGTTCTTCTTCTACTATCCTTCTCATAAGTCCTTGCTGTGCAGGCACGCTTATTGCACCGCAAGTACTACGCAACAGTAATATCACCAGCGCTACATAAGGCGTACTGGCAAAAAGTAATATAACCGTCAGTACCGCCCGCACCCAATCTGAATAAATAAGGATTTTCCGCTGATCCCATCGATCGGCTAATACACCAGCCCATTGCCCAAGGAGAACACTAGGTAAGGCGTAAAACACTGGAATTAGAGCTATAAGCATCGGATCTGCATTCCAAGTAAAGCGAAACAAAATCAGCACAGCAATGAAATCAAACCAGTTCCCTAGATTAGCCAATCCATTGGCTAAGAAATACTTTATAAAATTGTTATTCTTCCATATACTCATTACATACAGCTCCTGTTCTTAATATTGCTTCCAGTTTACTGATGCAATGTCAGAGGAATATCAGAGACTTCTTATAAATGCTTTACCAGTTCACGGCTAATATACGGATACAATTGTGTAAGTCGAAAGTTTTCTTTATACTGTTCTAATTGTGTTGCGTAATAAGCTTGTAACTCTGGATAATCATCGTATTCTTCTAAAAATGTGATGATTACCTTCAAGCTTTGGAAGATGCCTGGTACATATTTAGCCTTGCGGAATTGAGCAAAACCATCTGCTATAGATTCTTGTGCACTAGCCGGATTGCCTTTATAAAGCTGATACATTCCTTGCATAATTGAAAAGAGAGCTTTCTCCCGTGAAAAAGGACGCTTTATAAGCTCGCTTTCAATGCGAGCTATTCCAATTTCTATCGCTGTTTCATTTTGTTGAAGGAAAACAAAACCTAATTCCATTAAGTACAAAATGAGAACGAATCCTTCCAAATCACCATCTATAATCTTTTCTTTAGACTCTTCAAGAAGAACTGCTGCCTCATCCAAGTTCTTTGTAAGAATAAGCAGACTTAGACGATTCAGTAATCTAATCTCTAATTTATGCTGATGAGGCAATTGATCATAATTCAAAGCCTTGGTAAAGTAGGACAGACTCTTCTCTGTATCCTTACAAGCATAGAAGTGAAGATGAAGCAGATAATAGCACTTCTCCCAAAAATCAATATGTTCAACATGGAGTAGATTCTCAAAATCTCCATTCATAAAGTAGAGGTATAATTGGCTAGAAGCATCTAATTCCACCCCAAATACGGATTGATTCTCCGACATAAGTCTTAGAGCATCACCTTGCCCATACAAATGATATTTCCGAAACAGCTTGCCGACATTATCAGCCAATTCGAGATCTTCCGAAAGCGGATTAGATTCAGACGAAGACTGCTGATCCAATACATACCCCTGCCCTCGAACTGTTCGAATAGTTACCACATCTGACAGAGGAGCTAACTTCTTCCTCAATCGATAAATATGATCATCTACCGTCCTATCAACCGGATCAGACATAGGCCAAAGACGATCAAGTAATGCCCTGCGAGAAAAAATACGAGCAGGATGCTGATAAAGCAATTGAAAGAGCTCATACTCTTTAGGCAAAAGCTTAATTTTCTCAGAAGCATAGCTTATTTGAAAAAGATCTGACTGAAATGATATTCCCCGCATTTTACCAATCCCTTTATCTAATTGTGTTTTCTAGTGTTGATTTTTATCTAATACTTCAACTTCATTATTAATTCTGTCATCTGTTCCTTTACTTCTTACTTTCTTTCACAACTTAGGAATTTACCCAAAATTCTATGAGGCTCATTCCATATCTCTGAGCTGAATTTTTTTTGAAATTAACAACAGTCGGCTAGCTCCAACCTTTGTATTTTTCCAAGCAAGGAATTAGTAAATCAACATTTCTATTGCATGTGTTTTAGGTGACAATCTGGCATCACTCACTCAAGATTCGTTCTCCCAGGTACTTATTTCCTTTATATTGATTACACTTCCCACATACTGGTACAAGGTTTTGTATCTCAGAAATATATCCCGTCGGTTTTATTAAGGAAGCTAGGGTTTGAAATCATACCATACAACAGAACCTCCCCAGTAATAGTACATCACACTTCATCAACCATAACAGATTTAGCATTTCTTCTATCTCATGTTCAACGGAGGAATTATAGGGATATACCATTAACGAATGAGTTCGTTATACTGGATGATCTTCCTGTTATCTTTACTGCTTTAGGCATTTGAAACAGTGAATTAATTCTCAATTTCTTTACTCCATCTTCTAATTAACATTATTTTCATATAGTTAACGATACAATATTTTACTGCTACCTGCTCATCCTCCATGAAAAAAATCTAAAGTTTTCTTTTTAATTCCCGACAAAAATAAAAAGTGCAATCTCGGGTTGTAAGATTGCACTTTCTAAAGAATATATTGTTTCTACATGAAGATTAGTGAATATCACTCTTCCTAAAGTTACCACCCTTCACTTCTGCTACATCATAAATCGTAACAAAAGCTCCATCATCAATATCATTGATGATTTCTTTCAGCTTGCTTTCCTCTAGACGGTTAATGACACAAGTAATTTCCATGAATTTCTCATGCGTATACCCGCCGTATGCTTCCTTATAGGTAGCACTTCTTCCAAGTCGGTCGCGGATGGTTTCTACCATCAGCTTAGGCTCGGTTGTAATGATTTTGAAGGTTTTCGAACCGCTTAGACCTTCTTCTACAATGTGGATGACTTTGGATGCGATAAAGTAGGCGATTGCGGAGAGAATAGCTCCCTGCAGACCAAATACAGTGGAAACGAAGATGAAGACAAACATATTAAGGAATAAGATCAAATCACTTGTTCCAAATGGTAATTTACGTGCTAACAGAACGGCCAGCATATCAATGCCGTCTACTGCTCCGCCGTTACGCAATGCAAGACCCATACCTAAACCTAGGATAATACCTCCGACTACAGTGACGAGCAGGGTGTCTCCTTCAATAATGGCTGGCGTGTGATGCATAAGTACGGTACCAATTGATAATGACGCGATTCCGATAATGGAATAGATCGCGAAGCTTTTCCCTATCTGTTTATAACCCAACCATACAAACGGAAGGTTGATAATAGCGATTAGTGCACCTAGCGGCAGTCCGGCTAGCTGAGAAATGACGATACTGATACCAGTGACGCCTCCGTCTGATACATTGTTTGGGATCAGGACGGTTTCCAGACCGTATGCTGCAATGAATCCCCCGAGGATGACGGCTAATCCTCGTAACAAGATGAATAACTTACTTCGGTTACGCTTTCTGATTTTGCTCATTCAGATACCTCATTCTAAATTTTTTAACTTTATAATTTTATCATAAGCAGTATGGAGACCGCTAATAGGTAGAGATTACATTGCAAAAAGAAAGGCCATTCCCCAATAAATGGTTCATCTTTCTTATAATATCGAACTCTAAGCCTTCCGCTTATTATATTTCTTCGCGCACTAATTTATTTAATTGCTTTTCAAAATTTGGGTAATGTCTCTTTAAAATCTCAAAACAATAACATTGGAAGCTCGTTTATAATATGATATCTGCCTGACCTCGTATACCTCCATGTTTCACTGCTTGGTCAGAAAGGGAAAAATAAGATACTATATTATGTAACTATTAAAATTCGATACAATAGCACAAAATCCACCTATACTTGCAAATTTATCTTATAATAGAAGAAGTAAAATTATGTAAAAGTTAGTAATTCTGAAAGGAGATACATAATCTTGAACACCAAATACTTAGACTTACTAGCTCAGAAATATGACACGGAAGAAAAAGTGGTCACTGAAATCATCAATCTAAAAGCAATTCTTAATCTCCCTAAGGGTACCGAGCATTTTGTCAGTGACTTACACGGGGAATATCAAGCCTTCCAGCACGTGCTGCGAAATGGCTCCGGCAGAGTAAAAGAAAAGATCAGGGATATCTTCAGCGGCGTCATCTTTGAAAAAGAAATTGATGAGCTGGCTGCTTTGGTTTATTACCCAGAAGAAAAACTGCAAATCATTAAAAATGATTTTAATCAGGATGAGGATCTTAATGAGTGGTATAAAAAGACGATCAAGCGAATGATCAAGCTTATTTCGTACGCCTCTTCTAAATATACGCGCTCCAAATTACGGAAGGCATTGCCTAGTCAGTTTGCTTATATTATTGAAGAACTGCTATACAAAACGGAGGAATCCGGAAACAAGGAGCAATACTACCACGAGATTCTCGAACAGATCATCTCGCTCGGACAAGCTGATAAGCTGATTACAGGACTTGCGTACAGTACGCACCAGCTTGTAGTGGATCATCTGCATGTTGTTGGTGATATCTATGATCGCGGACCTGAACCGGATAAAATCATGGAAGAACTCATCAATTATCATTCTGTAGATGTACAATGGGGAAATCATGATGTGCTCTGGATCGGTGCCTTTGCTGGATCAAAGGTTTGTCTGGCCAATATCCTTCGTATCTGTGCACGCTATGATAACTTGGATATTATTGAAGATGTGTACGGCATCAACCTGCGTCCGTTGCTGAATTTAGCGGAGAAATATTATGACGATAACCCAGCGTTTCGTCCTAAAGTGCAAGCAGATAAGAAAACATCCGAAGAAGAGATTATACAAATAACAAAAATGCATCAAGCAATCTCCATGATTCAATTCAAGCTGGAAAGCCCGATTATCAAAAGACGTAAGTTCTTCAATATGGAAGAACGGTTGCTGCTTGAGAAAATCAATTTTGACGCAAATGAGATTACACTAAATGATGTAACGTACCCATTAGAAAATATATGCTTCACTACGATTAATCCGAAACAGCCTGATATGCTGTTGGAAGAAGAACAACAAGTGATGGACAAGCTGTTATTCTCTGTACAACATTCAGAAAAGCTGGCCAGACACATGAACTTCCTTATGAGAAAAGGTAGTCTTTACTTGCGATATAATGGCAACCTTTTGATACATGGATGCATTCCAATCGATGAAAATGGCAACATGGAGAAGATGGAGATTGACGGTAAATCCTATGCAGGACGCGAGCTGCTGGACAGGTTTGAACAATATCTTCGCCATTCCTTTGCTCATCCAGAGGAAACAGATGATCTGGCGACAGACATGGTCTGGTATTTATGGACCGGTGAATATTCTTCCCTCTTTGGAAAAAGAGCCATGACAACATTTGAACGTTACTTTATCAAGGATAAGGTGACACATAAAGAAATCAAAAACCATTATTACCATCTTCGCGAAAACGAGGAAACCTGTGAAAAAATCCTGGCGGAATTCGATCTTGATCCGGAGCATGGCCACATTATTAACGGCCATACACCTGTTAAAGAGATTGAAGGCGAAAACCCAATTAAGGCGAACGGCAAAATTATCGTTATCGATGGCGGTTTTTCGAAAGCTTATCAATCAAAGACAGGTATCGCAGGATACACCTTATTGTCTAATTCCTACGGCATGAAGCTTGTCGCTCATAAACATTTCAACTCCAAAGACGAAGTGCTGAACGACGGAACAGACGTACTATCCGTTAAGCGATTAGTTGACAAAGAACTGGAACGGAAAAAGGTTCTGGAGACGAATGTTGGAGAGGAATTATGTCAGGAGATTAATATACTGAAGGATTTGATGGAGTATCGGTATATGAAATGAGGTTAATTAGCCAATCGTATGCTATAAAGGCCCCTAATTTAACATAGGGGCCTTTATTATTATAAATAATCTCCATACTTTTATCCTATATCAAAGTGTAAAAACGTTAAATTTCGTAACTAATAAATAAGCAGTATAAAACATGATACAAGTAGATAGAAAGGAAGCCAACTTATTAGGAACTCTCAATAACTAAAAATTATAACTACTATTATTCCTACCCCTAGTAACGCCCCTATAAAGATTCCTAGTCTGCCAGCCATCTCATTAATCACAGAATTATCAACACTTGAAAAATCCAATTTATCCATATAACCCCTCCGCTCTATCTATCGGCTGAATTATTAGGTTCTTTTAACTTAACCTTTAGCTCCCTTTAAGCTTTTCATTTTTTTACTTCAGCTAATCAAGGATCAAATCGTAGGCCTTAGCAGAGGCATGATAGACGTCGGTAATTTTTTGATCGGCAGTATCATGATAGATAGCTAACAGTTTGAATCAGGAGATAGCTTTAACACTGAACTACCCTGTGCTTTGGCAAACTTCCAGCATTCTGCTGCTTTCGTACCAATTAAAGTAATAAAAATAAATTCCCAGCCTTCACTGTCTTCGAGCAAGTAATAACGATGATCACTTGGTATTTCCACGATAAATGCTTCCCCTGGCTTCAATACATAACGTGTTCCTTCTATCTGAATCTGTCCTGTTCCGGATTAGGTGTATTAGAATACGTAATTCAATTACATAAACCCACTAAATTCCGGCAATAAATAAATGTCCTATCAGAGTAGATCTACTGAATTATTTTTTCTAGCAGACTGCTATTGGAAGGCGAATCTGCAATCTAAGTCTAGAAAAGCTTAGTAACCAGTTAAAATCACTCCTCACCTTTGGTTTGTCTTCTTACAATGTTAACGATGTCTTTTACTGATATTTCCCTTAAAAATTTAGTAGAATGATTAAATGGCATTGAAAACAAATACATGTTATATGGGGGCATATCTATGAGAGACCGAAAAAGCGGCTATGGTCATTGTCCAAATGATGAGGCTTGCCCGGTAGAATATACGCTTGATGTGATCGGTGGAAAATGGAAAGGCGTAGTGCTGTATCATTTAATGGAAGGACCAAAGCGATTTAATGAATTTCGAAGAATTTGTCCAGGTGTCACCCAGCGTATGCTGACACTTCAACTTCGGGAATTAGAAGAAGATGGCGTGATTCACCGGGAAGTATATAAGCAAGTTCCTCCAAAGGTAGAATACTCTTTAACTGATTTCGGAAAGACATTGATTCCTATTATTTCTCTAATGAAAGATTGGGGAGAAACGTATAAAGAAACGGTCTGACCGGACAAACTGGCAGCAGAACTGGCAGTTTTTTATCTCCAATAGTATAAAAATTTATACTATCACACATAAATGTGCGTACTTACACTTATAGAATTGATCTACTATACTGACTAGGCAGGAAGAAAACAGTCAGGAGTGAAGATACAATGAAACAAGACAAAATGAAAGCAGTGGGACTTTTCAAATACTTACCGATAGATGACCGGGAAAGTTTAATAGATGCTGAGATTGACAAACCGATCCCTACCGGAAAAGATTTATTAGTAAAAGTAAAAGCAATATCGGTAAATCCAGTCGACACAAAGGTCCGCTCACCGAAAGATACCACAGAAAAACAACTTAAAATACTTGGCTGGGATGTAGCAGGCATAGTAGAACAAGTCGGTCAGGATAGTACTATGTTCAAACCAGGAGATGAAGTCTTCTATGCTGGCAGCATAACTCGTCCAGGAGGCAACAGTGAATACCATCTCGTTGATGAAAGAATTGTTGGTCACAAACCAGACAGTTTAGATTTTGCTAATGCTGCTGCGCTGCCGTTAACTGCAATAACAGCATGGGAAGCACTATTTGATCGCTTAGGCATCCACTCAGATCCCTCTAAGAATAAAGGAAAAAATATATTAATCATAGGTGCAGCAGGCGGAGTCGGTTCTATAGCAACACAATTGGCCAAACAAGCTGGCCTATCTGTCATTGCAACTGCTTCTCGAAAGGAATCAACTGATTGGGTCAAGCAGCTAGGAGCAGATTACGTCATTAATCACTATGAAGCATTCAGTCCCCAGCTGTTGCATAATGGGGTAAAGGAAGTCGATTTTATCCTTTGTTTGAACAGCACAGAAAAACATTGGAACAATATGGCGGAAGCAATTGCTCCTCAAGGAAAAATATGTTCTATTGTTGAAACAGATGAAAATCTAAACTTAACCCTGTTGAAGAATAAGAGTGTAACATTTGTATGGGAGCTAATGTTCACTCGTTCAACTTATCAAACAGAAGATATGGTCGAGCAGCATCGTTTGTTGAACGAAATAGCTCGTCTTGTTGATTCCGGAATAATCCAGACAACTGTATCAGAAAAAATAGCACCGATAAACGCTGTCAATCTTCGTAAAGCACATGCAATCCTTGAATCAGGACGCACAGTTGGAAAGGTTGTACTCGAGGATTTTTAACAAATAAACGCCGATTACCCTGAAAAAATGTTATGTAGAAGAAAGAAGGAGTGTAGAACTTTACCACACTTCTTCTTTGCGTTTTTTTATAGCATTCCAGCGCTAATACGAATTACGGTCGACTTTAAAAATTTCTTGCAGGCATTTACACACCTTCAGCCTTTCCCCCACATACTCTACCCATGGAGGTATGTATATGACCAATTTTTATTCCTTCCATGGAACTGTAACGATGATTAGTGATTTCCAGGGCAATGGCCGAGCGGATGGCTGCTATAAATTCTTTACTGTCGAAAACGATACAGGATCAATCGTGAATTTTGTTGTATCACCTACTACTTACTTCGTGGATCATGCAATGGTATCTGTGGGTGATCGTGTGACTGGCTATTATGATGGAGATGCACCTGCTATTCTTATTTATCCCCCGCAGTATCCAGCGCTTGTTATGGTGAGGGAAACCCAGAATCAGAATGTGAAAGTCAGCTTCTTCGATAATCAGCTGTTGAGCAGTGATGGACAATTAAAGCTGAATATATCCCAAGTCACGCCGCAGCTATTAACGAACGGGCAAGCCTTTACTGGTAACCTTGGTAACCGGGATTTAATTGTTGTATATGGACCCACTACGATGAGCATTCCCGCTCAGACTACTCCTTATTGGGTCATTGTTTTGTGCAAGAGTTTATAGAAAAACGTGAAATCTTGATAATCAAGATTTCACGTTTTTTTGAGCGTCCAATATCGACGTTCTGTGTTTTACTGCTTTCTTATTTCAACTGCTATTCGTAAATTCGAGATAATTCCAAGCAGCACTATGAATGAACAAACTCCCTTTTCAAAAGCTGTCCCTAGCAGTTGTTGTATAAGACCAACAGAACACAGCACAACAAGAAACCAACATACAATGGTTATGCCTCTATTGAATCTTCCAGCTTTATTTCCAGCAACAAAAAAAGTAAAAAGTCCTCCTATCATACAAATAATCATACTGATGATAGATAGTTGGAATTGAGCTGCGAACGAATCCGATCGTCCCCCATTTACCCATGTATATGGAATAATGCCGCTAATTACCAGAATATGAAGCAAGATTGTGAAAGCGTAAAAACAAATCCCCAATAATACCGCTGTTTTCATACTTATGCCTCTAATAGCGATAAACAAGAAATCACCTCAGTTCGAGCTTCGCTTCTTGATACATATGTAGACTTTCTGCCACACATACCTTTTTCACTTCTATTATATTTCTCGTATATAAAAAAGGCGCACCATGGCGGAACGCCTTTCAAACACTACATATTATTCAGATTGCTCTGTATCCTCATCTGTATCTTCTTCTGTATCATCCGAATCTTGCTCTTGTTCTTGCTCTTGTTCTTGCTCCTCCATTTGCTCATCATCAGCTGGATCTTCATCGTCACCATTATTACATGCGGCCAACGTAAGAACTGACACCATTCCCAATGCTACCATCCATTTTTTAAGCATTGAAACCTCTCCCTTTAAGAAATTAAGGTACATAAGTACGATACCAGAGGCTTGTTAAGGAGAGGTCAATTCATTGTAAACAGGCTGTTAATGCGAACGATCATTATTGACGATAATCGACATGATAGAGTTGAAAATCCAAGAAATGAATTGTTATTACGGGAAATTCAGCAATAAATTCAAGACAAAAAGCATCTGCATCTAAATCGTTTCAAGAAATTGAAGACATTTTTACTTCCGACTCTTCTACCAACAATTTTTTAGACACCTTTGTTGCAAATTAGCTCTCCTCCAGTTGATTAATAGGTAAAAGATAATTCTCCAAACGAGAAACCAGCAGATGTTCCATTGTATCGCCTCTTCTAACTTTTTGTTCCTTAATTAAGTCATGAAGCAGCCAATACAATTACCATGTTTCAATGTGGGAACAATCTGTTCGTCTGTAAAACTGAATTTCTGAAACATAACAATTCCATGTTTAGTTGTTTGATATGGAATAATAAATTTCGATAGTCAATACAAGCAACATTAAAAAGTGAGTAATCACTTTACTCTCTTCTTGAAGTACTATATACTGACGGTGTATTAGTAATGGGAAAATTAAAAGGAGGTTTTTTTCAGATGAAAGGTGAATGGAAATCGCTGATAAAAAACAAGGCGAGTTTAACAGGTCTTATTGCTGTACTGTTTATTCCAATTTTATATTGCGGTACATTTCTCTGGGCATTTTGGGATCCATATAGCGAAACTGACAACCTTTCTGTAGCTGTAGTCAATCATGACGAAGCCGCTGATATTAATGGTACACAGTTGAATTTTGGCAATGAAATCATTGGTCAATTAGAACAAAATGAAAACTTTGGCTGGGAGTTTGTTTCAGAAGAAGAAGCTATGGAAGGCTTACAAGATCGCAGATACTTTATGATGGTTGAAATTCCAAGTGATTTTTCTAATAATGCAGCCACTGCTTTCAGTACAGATTCCAGTCAACCGACCCTTCGATACATGCCGCATGAAAGCCTTAATTTCCTAGTTAGCACAATTGAAAGAAGCGGAGTAGAAAAACTGCAGCAAGAGGTTTCAAGTACGTTAACATCAAGTTATCTTAAAACCCTAGCAGAAACCATGACTCAAACAAGTAATGGAATGACTACAGCTAGCGAATCAACTACCCAATTGGCAGATAATATAGCTAGAATGCAAGATACTTACAATATATCGGTTCAATCTAACCCGAACCTTGCTGCAAACCAGAAAGAACAACTAACATCCTCTTTTAGTGCCATCAATGACGGTGCCAACAGTTTAGCCACCAGCTTATCAGATGGTTCTGAACAACTTCAGAACATCAACCTCACCCAAGGAAACCTGGATATGATTGCATCTCCAGTAAAAATTAATACTGATAAATTCACAAGTGTCCCAAATTATGGGCATGGATTTGCACCCTTCACCTTATCTCTTGGCCTCTTTATAGGGGCAATGCTGATTTCAATTGTTTTCCCTGTACGAAAACCAGTCATCAAGCCAAAATCTTCATTTGAATGGTTTATAAGTAAGTTCAGCATCATTGCAGTGGCCGCCAGCATTCAAGGTATCATTGCCGCAGTATTCCTCTTAAGTGTCCTTGATTTAGAAGTAGGCAATATTGGCTACTTTCTATTATTCACTGTGTTTTCCAGTTTGGTTTTTGTTACTCTGATACAACTGGCTGTTTCTTTACTAGGAGAGAAAGGGAGATTCATCATCATTTTATTGTTGATTTTGCAAATTACCAGCAGTGGCGGGACTTTCCCGGTAGAAATGATTCCAGCAATTTTACAGGAAATTAGTGCATTCCTGCCTATGACCTACTCAATTTCTGGATTTAGAGCGCTGGTAGCCAACAGTAACTATGATTTGATGTGGCTGAATATTGGTCTATTATCAATATTTGCATTCATTTCAATCCTTGGAACCTTCATACACTTAACCATTAAATACAACAGAAATAAAGATAAGGACGACCATTGGGAAGTATCGAGTAAAAACTTTGTTTGAAGTGTTTCATTGATTATCATTTTGTGCAGCATGAAATGCACTATGATAAAATAAGTTAACCGAGATTCCATGCATCCTGCCTTATAAGCATTTTGCATGGAATTCTTTCTAAAATAATCCATGAGTTGGGTGAACTATTTAATGGAACAAAAACTAGCCGACAAAATCAAAAAAATAAATGAAGAACACTTGAAAATGACACAAAAACAAAGCAGGATTATTGAAGCTGCCATTGAAGAATTCTCTCAAAACGGTTATGCCTCCACTTCTACCAGTCAAATTGCTAAAAAGGCTGGCGTCGCGGAAGGTACTATTTTTCGTCATTATAAAAACAAAAAGAATTTATTACTCTCCATTGTTACACCTACTATGACAAAATTGATTGCACCTTTTGTAATGGATGGTTTTGACACTGTTTTTGATAAAGAATATGAATCTTTTGAAGATTTTCTAAGGGCTATCTTAATAAATCGAGTTGATTTCATTAAAGAAAATTTATCGATTTTAAAGATCTTTATGCAGGAAATTTCATTCCATCCCGAATTACAGGGAAATTATAAGGAGTATATTGCACAGCCCTTATTCAAGCGTTTGGAAAATACCATTATCCACTTTCAAGATAATGGTCAAATAAAAGATCTGCCTGTACATACAGTCATCCGTTTCACCGCTTCTACAGTCATTGGGTTCTTATTTACCAGACACATTATTTACCCGAACATGAATTGGGATGACTCTAGTGAGATCGAACAGACAATAAATCTTATTATAAATGGTCTCTCGCCGGAAGCAGATTAAAATATTTGACTGACTTTCTTAAAGTTGAACTCCCCTCCCCCCCCCGAATTATGGACACATATAAAAGTGTCTATTATTCGGGATTTTTGTATTTCACACATGACACATGAAAGGTGTCCCCCAACAAATCACCTTTACAGCATATAGTTTGCCAGATTGCACTGGATCTTCATCATCATTGTAGTTACATGCCGACGTAAGGAGTAGTCAATTCAACTTTTTATAACTTGTATAAACCTTTAAACTTGGCTGAATTTTGTCGATATATATAGTGTATATTAATGAATCTGAAAGGAATTACATAGTGAAAATTAAAACAAAACTTTTAGGAATCATCTCGATTTTAATATTTTCCTTATTATTAATTGGGGTTTCATCCATTTTCATCAATTCTTCTATTACAGCGAAGAATGATATCCTAAAGGATAAAATGGAGTTTCAAAACAAAATCAAACATGTCCAGTATAGACTAGCTGGCTTATCGAACGATGAAAGAGGTTTTATCATCACTGGCAACCAAGATTTCGCTGACGGAATGGAAGAGAAATCAGATGATATCTTCTCAACTTTAGATCAATTGGAATCACTGATCCACAATAAGGATTATTTGACGAACGTAAATGATATTCGGAATAACTTCTCAGAGTTTTGGAGTATGAATCAGGAAGTTGTATCTCAATTTGGCTCCAATCCCGAACAAGCGGAATCACTTCACTTAGGAGAAGAAAGAACATTACGGAAGGAAGTATTAGATCCATCTGTTAATGAGCTAGTCGATCAATTAAATAAAGATGTCGATGAATTAGAAGCAGAAATTAATAGATATGGAACTGTAAGTGGATGGTTCATAAGTACAGTGACAATCATCTCTATTATTTTGGGAATCATTCTGAGTTTGCTTCTTTTGAAATCCATCTTGGTACCTCTAAGAAGTTTAAATGGCCAGCTAGAGGATATTGCACAGGGAGATGCGGACCTGACTCAAAAAGTAGAAGTCAAAAGTAAGGATGAATTTGGTCAGCTTGCTGCATCCTTTAATGCTTTTGTTCACTCACTAGCTGGTATCGTAAAGCAGATCGGCAGTTCATCCCAACAGGTCGCGGCCGCTTCAGAAGAATTATCGGCAACCTCCGAACAGTCCAGAGCTACCTCGGATCAAATCTCACAATCCATGAAGGAAATTGCTTTAACTAGTACCAATCAAAGTAACATGACAGAACAGAGCTCCGGATCCATAAC
The DNA here is from genome assembly GCF_046592595.1 of Terribacillus saccharophilus. Lineage (GTDB taxonomy): Bacteria > Bacillota > Bacilli > Bacillales > Amphibacillaceae > Terribacillus > Terribacillus saccharophilus_C. The sequence continues at coordinate 321,920 of NZ_JAWVPF010000004.1, forward strand.
AGAGATTTTAGAGAGCCTTTCCAATGTAGCTGACAATACGAATAGCATTGCTGAAAATGCCTCCTTTATGAAGGATAAAGCAGAGTTGGGCGCCTCTTCTGTAAATATGATGTCAGAACAAATGACTGTCATCCATCATTCTGTTAAAGAAGCTGGGAACGGATTAGAGTCATTGGTGAAAGGCACCACAGAAATAAGTCATATGTCCGCTCTCATCACAGACATCTCGGAACAAACCAATCTCCTCGCATTAAATGCAGCTATCGAAGCAGCACGAGCCGGAGAACAAGGAAAAGGTTTTGCCGTTGTAGCCGAGGAAGTCCGAAAGCTGGCTGATGAAACTAATCAATCCGCCAGCCATATCAAGCATTTAGTTTCCACAATAGAAACAGACTCAAAAGAGACCGTACACAACATCCATAACGTACAGCAAAATGTGGATGCAGGAATGAATTATGCTAACGAAAGCCAGCAGCAGTTTAACGAAATACAAAGCCTTGTTGGACAAGTAACAGCCCAGATTCAAGAAGTGGCAGCTGCCACCCTGCAGTTAACTGCAGGTGTAGAAGTTGTGCAGCATAGCCTCTCAACTCTTGAAGCAGGATCAAAAGAAACAGCCTCCAGCTCAAAGGCTATTGCCTCAGCAACAGAGGAACAATTAAGTTCTATGGAGGACATCTCGAATGCGGCTGTTTCCCTTTCGGATTTAGCCGAAGAGTTACAGACGATTGTTAATCGGTTTAAGTATTAAAAAAGATCCCTCGGAGATATTCTGAGGGATCCTTTTTAATATTATCCAACGGCTTTTTACAATGCCAATGAAGATTATAATCCATTCTCTATTAACCATTTCATAATGCTTTCTTCTCTTTCCTTACTATCGTCTTGCTTTGCATCGTATTTACGCATTTTCTTCTGTGAAACGATAGTTCCATCTACCATAAACAGTATTCTTTCCGTTTTTGCTGCCACCTTTACATCATGCGTGACGAGCATTATCGTAGTCCCACCTTGATTAATCTCAGCAAGAATGGCCATAATCTCTTCTGTCGATTTGGTATCTAATGCTCCGGTAGGTTCGTCTCCGAATAGGATAGCCGGAGTATTTATCAATGCTCTGCAGATGCCTGCTCTTTGCAGCTGTCCACCAGAGCCTTGCGTGATAGTATGGTCTGCAAGCTTTTCAATTCCTGTCATTTTCATCAGTGTTTTTGCTTTTTGATTTATTGCATTCTTATCCGCATCTGTTGATACGAGTGCAGGAAACATAATATTGTCAATCAGAGACAGATTCTTTAACAAATTAATATCCTGAAAGATAAAGCCCATCGATTCCAATCGAAGCTTCGCCAATTCTTCTTCTTTTAGACTGCCGATTTCACGTCCTTTAAACTTTACTCTGCCAGATGTCATTCGATCCATGCCACTTATATTATATAACAGTGTTGATTTCCCGCTTCCGGATGGCCCCATAACCGATACGAATTCACTCTCTTTTACCTCCAAGTTTATATCCTTTAAAATATGAAGCTCATTATCATTTCCTAATGCTACTTTTTTGGTCACACTCTTAGCTTCTATTATATTGGTCACCTAAATTCCTCCCATAGCAAGATTAATGTCAAAGTGTATATCCTCAGAGGGCTCTGGAACGTTTTTTCAGAAAAATAGTTAGTACTTATATGCAGGGGCAAAGTCAGTACTGTCAACTTCTCAAAACAACAGATAAATCATCTTTTATTGCTACTTTACAGGAGATAACTATCGTCAAACCAACGGCTGTAAGCAGCGCTAGCGGACAAAGCAGCCAAGTCTGCCAAATAGTATGCACAAATTCAATTTTTGCCGCTCCCATAGAGGACATGGCCATACTTACAAGAAATTCTCCCAGAAGACTCGCAGCCAAGACTCCAAGTATGATTCCCATTAGCAGTACCATCAAAGTTCCTGCCATATATTGATGACTAATTTGCTTCAAAGTCAGTCCCACACTTCGCATGATAGCAATCTGAGACATATCCTTTGATAACAGCATTCGAAGGAATAATGCCGTGATTAATACAGCGATGATGGTCGCGATTGAGATTCCGCCTAGCACGACAGTCCCCATCTGATCAATGATATTGCCAAGCGTCTGCTGCGTATATTCTTTGATATCATTTACCTGAGCCGTGCTGTAAGCATTCTGGTAATATTCCATTTTCTCACTAACAGCCACATCTTCAGCCAAATCCAAACTCATGATATACCATAGAATGGCTTCTTCATTGACTCCTAGACTACTATGCGCTTTTGCTGTTTTTCCTCCATTTGTAATATCCTGATAAATCCCTGTAACTGTTAAAGTCTTTTCTTCCCTGCCAACCCTGACAGTTACTTCATCTCCTACCTTTTTATTCAAACCGTCTTTTGTGGCATTGGCAAAGGACAGTGAGATTTCTCCTTGTCTCTCCGGTGCTCTTCCTTCCAAGAATTTTAATGGAAATACAGAAAAGTCTCCGATTTCAATATTCATATTGTCCCAGGAACCTTCAGCATTTTTTACCTGGTAGGAGCTTGTAATGTAGGGGGCAAACTTTTCAATATCCGAATCATTCTGCAATTCTTCCTGCAGTTTTTCAAAATTGTCTGTGATGGAGTCGGTTCTTCGAAGATCAATTCTTATGTCTTGTTTCCCTATTCCCATATATGTGGAGAATTCAGGTGAAGTTATGGTGTTGTATATATTTACAGGGAGTATGACTATGAACGTACATACGATAAAAATAACAAGCAGAAGCCTGTATAACTTGAATCGTTTGCCTACATCCCTAAGCCCCATGTAGATATTAGTGCTAAGAAATTTGTTCTTTAGCAGCGGGAAGCTGTATTTCCGTTTTTTTCCTTGCTTCATGATATCTGAGCGTAAAGCTCGCACCGCAGAAATCTTATCGATTCTTTTTAGTACACGTTTGCAGTACATCACAATCATGACATACACGAGTAATGGAGCTATAAGCGATAGTATATATTTTAAGCTTCCTGATAAATCGTTGGATATATAAAGCCTCATATTACTGTTCAACAGATTTACGGCTGCAAAGGAAAGCAGATAGCCGGTAATACCGCCAGCTGCTGAGATGACTCTGTATTTGTTCAAATAGATCTTTTTTATATCTTTTTTTGATATCCCCATTGCTTTCATAACGCCGATTTCTCTACTTTCTTCCTCAATCGTTGCCAGGAATGTAAGTCTGATACAGAGCGATGCAATCACAAGAAGCAAAATACTTATAAATATAATGACGAGTGCAACTATCATATCCGACATGCTATTAAAAATCGCAAATATCTTACCTTCCAATATAGGTCCGTTTGCCGGAAGACCTGCTTCGTTATAGGCTGCCCGAACAACAGCAGGATCCCCGCTTTCATTCAGCTTGAACTCGATTAGATATTCCAGTTCGCCAGCCTGCATTTTAAGCATTTCATTATAGTCAAACTGATTAATCACAAACCGTTTCGAGGAAGTAAGGGGAGAGTTCATCTCAAAATCTCTTGCATAATCTGAAATAACAAATGCCTTCTCATACCAGCCACTTTTCACCGTAATCGTATCACCTATTTTTAAGTCATGTTGTTCCATGAAATAGATGGGAACAGCTACGAAACCTTCCTTCACATCAAGCTTTTCATTATCCAGATTCAATATAAAATCAAAATGCTTATTCTGGACCACGAATGAAATATCCTGTATCGTTCCAGCCATCGTTTGATTTTGACCAAAATGAATATTGCTTCCATCAATATTCTGAAGAACCATTGTCTCCTGCATCTCTATATGGTCACGGTATTGTTCTGTGAACTGGTCTATCTCTTCTTGGTCATATTCTCCGGCATGCATCACTGTAATGTCGGATGGTGCTGCACTTTCTTGAAACTTTGATATTCCCTGAATGAGGTTGGCAATGTTGTTTATGGCACTTGCTGCCAAGATAACAGCCATAGTGATAAATACAAACACTGTAATCGTTACAACTTTGTTTCTGATTAAATCGTTTTTTATCATTTTCAAAAACATGTTTTTTTCTCCTTCCTGCATCAATAATATTTGTTTTTGATTGGCCTTTGCTATAACAAACAACTTCATTTCTTCAGAGGAATAATTACACAAAGCTTTTAAGGATTAATGACTTTCTAAAGTAATCATACAAAATGGTATTTATTTGATAAACCTGAATGAGGCTGATTATTTATTACGCCTTCAGACCTAATTTTAGTAGGTTGACTATGGAATAATCTTGAAATTACAAAAATATAAAAAGGAAGCCTTTCACAAGTTTTCCAAACTCATGAGAGGCTTCCTCCAAATTGTTTGTTGTATAGTGCAAACATAACACCCCACCCACTCAAGCAAGTGGGTAGAGTTATATTATTCATCACCTTCATTATCTTCTTCATCTAAATTTATTCCAAAGAAACTAGCAATGCTGAAAGGGCTGCGCCTGCTGCAGGAGCTGTTGATCCTCCGGTAGGTAGGAATTGATTGCAAAAGTAACAATGAAACCACACCTGCGCCAGTAATTGCAACAGCTGTATATGCTGGGTTATTGTCTCTTGCATTAAATAATTCCCATCCATAAGTGGTGCTTCTATCCAATAAAGGATGTACTTACAAGTAAATGCTTATAAAAATAAAGGTATACGTAAACATTTGTTTTTACGTATACCTTTATTTTTTAATGCAGCATCTAATGATTCTCACGATATTGAATCTCTATTATGTTAAGGATTCACTATTATAAAAGCTACTCGTTATGAGTAGCTTTCTGTAACTTCAAACGGAAATCAGATTTGATATTATAGATTAGTTAACTTTACTTTTTATTCTCTTTTTTAGTTCTGCATTTTCTTCTTCTGATAAATTATTTCGGAATTTAGGAACCACTAGTGTAATATCTTTAGGGAAGTAGAGAAAAATGTATAATTCGTCCTCGTCAACTTTCTTAAATTCCTTCCATTCCAAACGGTTCTTATTACCATCTTTAATGACCTCTAAAACTTGCTGGTTAAATTCAATCTTATATGTTCCTTTTAAGGATTCATTGAACCCCTTTTTATAGCCTTCATTTAAAGCATTTTTTTCATTCAATTTATGGAACATGTAGTTACCTGCTAGAATCCAGATTACTAAAAGGATTGGATAAGTAATTAGAGCAAACATAAGGCTTACTTCACCTGTGAACATCTGATAAACAGCATAACAAATAAATAGTAAACTTGAGATTATTAAAGGTAAGATTCTCTTTTTTTTGTATTGACTCGAGTTTTTTACGAAGTTTTTTTGTAAGTGGACGAAAGATCTATCATCTAACTTAAATTCAGCGATCATATCTTACTCCTTTCAAATATCAATGTTATGGTATGGTACCACAGTATATAAAATTTAGAAATAGGTCCTTTATCTAATAAAATAGGTGTGATATGGTTTCCAAAAAACAGTAAATTAATTTCCTTAAAAGTTCAGTATGTCGTACTTTTTTGAACGTATATAACAAAAGGAGAGCTGTTTAAAGATAGCTCTCCTTTTGTATATACCTGATTATAATTCAACCTTCTATTTTGCTTCTTCACCAGACTAATTCTACTATTCTATCTTAAGTATCAAATTTAGACGATAGTGCAGACCTTATTACTGAAAAGCAAGCAACGAAACATAGAGCCACTCCTTTTTTAATAGAAGAATGAAATATAGAAAAAGCGCTAACCTTAAGGTTTAGCACCTTTTAATGTATTCAGGAATTGTTACGTAAAAACTCATCATTAGTAACATCGGTTATAAACATATGCCCCGGCGCATGCGTAATCACAAGCGGAATTTGAGAATGAATCGCTGCAGATTGGGGCGTTACGCCGCATTCCCAAAATACAGGTGTTTCTCCTTCTCCGAACTCAGTAAATTCTCCGAAATCAGGCTTGCTAATATCGTCGATACCTATTTCTTTAGGATCTCCTACATGAATTGGAGATCCATGCATGTTCGGAAACTGTGCAGTGATATCAATTGCCTTTTGGACTAGCTCATTTTTAATGGGTCTCATGGAGACTACGACAGGTCCACTAAATTCACCAGCTTGCTTTGTTTGGCGGTTTGTTATGTACATCGCCACATTCTTATTTTGTTCAATGTGTTTTAAAGGAACGCCTCCCTTTAGCAATGCACTTTCAAAGGTAAAGCTGCAGCCAATCAAGAACGATACAAAGTCATCCCGCCAGATTTCTTTAAGATCCTGACGCTTCTCTGTTAGTTTGCCATTTTCATATACAAAGTAAAGCGGGATATCACTTCGAATATCCGAGCCAGCAGCAAGAGCAGACTCAATTACTCCTGGTTCTAAAACATCAATAATCGGACAAGACTTCGGGTTTCGATTAGCAAACAATAGAAAATCAAAAGCATATTCCTTTGGTACAATTGCTAAATTGGCTTGAACAAAATCACTACCTAAGCCAGAAGTATGGGTATTGTGTTCACCGCTTCTGATTTTTTCTCTTATGGTGCTTGGATTCATTTGTAATTCCCCCTATTCTTGTATATAGCTCCTGGTCTAGTTTTTCGTTTATATCAACACCTTGAGTTTAGAGTGCTGAATAAAGAAACACTCATCTCCAACTTTATACGAATATCCTGATTATTAAAAGAGCTCATAAGTAAATTGCAGGGAGCCATCAAAAACGCTCCTGTATTATTTAATAAAATAAGTCCCACTCTAACTATCCAGAAAGGAAAAAGGCTTCTCAAAAGTCTAATTGACTGATGAGGAGCCTTTTGTATATTGATTTACTCAATAATTATGCTTTTCTTCTTATAAAGAAGAATAAAGATCCACTTACAAGAAGTATAAGCCCAGCTAACAAGTACTGATAGTTATTAGTGGCAGTGTCTGGTAGTTTCTTCCCCTCTTCTGCTACAGGCTGTTGCTGGTTCTCTCCATCCTCTGATACAAGCTGCGGCTGGTTCTCTCCGTCTTCCGCTACAGGCTGCGGCTGATTCTCTTTGTCTTCTGTTACAGGTTGTTCCTGATTCTCTTCCTCTTCTGTTACAGGTTGTTCCTGATTCTCTTCCTCTTCTGCTACAGGCTGTTCCTGATTCTCTTCGTCTTCTGTTACAGGTTGTTCCTGGTTCTCTTCGTCTTCTGTTACAGGTTGCTGGTTTTCACCTTGTCCAGGATTGTCATTTGCTCCAATATGGGCAACGATACTGTTCTCGTTATATGTGACTGTTACCTCATGACCATCTGCAGTTATGTTATCGAATTCACCATTCACTTTGTCAGCAGTCATCAAGGTAATGTCCCCGGCCTTATTCAATTCATAATCAGACAGATCTAGATTCAGATCTCCACCATCTAAGTATAACTGTCCGTCTGCATGCAATTGCGTGTCGCTATTATCCATCGCAAGATCCAGGCTTCCAGCTTCCATTGTGACGTTGCCTTTTACATGCAGAGGCTCTTCACTAGTAACGGATACTGTACCATCTTCTACGTAAAGATCTCCTTCACCAAAAGCAGTGGCCGCGGCGGCTTCTAATGTTCCTTCCTCCAGCAATGTACCTCCTGTGTAGCTGTTACTTCCTGTCAGCGTAAGTGTACCTGTCCCTTGCTTGGTCAGCATACCACTGCCAGTTATATCATTTCTCCACCAATCATGGGCGTTGAATCTTCCTTTAGAAGCATCCATATTGACTGTTACATTGTCTAAAAACGCACCATATCCATCAGACGCTGTTACCAAATCCAGTCTGCCCCACCCTTTTGATTCATCTAATACAGGGTAGCCTGATTCAATCTCTGTGGTATACAATACTTCTCGACGTTGTTCATCCGACAAATAAGGCTGGCGGGTTTCCAATAAAACTTCCGCCCCCTTAGGTACGACAGGGTCCAAGCCTTTTTCGCCATTTTGAGGCAATCCGTATGTGAGTTTCTCACGATAGAATGCTTTATTCGCATCATGGTCTTCCCATTTCTGCTCATCGTATGCACTTTCAAACGTATAATCCTCTGTTACCGTATGAGCATATTCGTACAAGCTCATTCCTTTTGCATCAGCTAGTTCTCCGAATACTTCCCCAGCATTTTTATACGCTTTATCCATTACATCTTGGTTTTGATCAAGGTTGTATGCGTAAGCAGTCATTGCCGTAGATTGAATTCTTCCGCCGATAACATCAAGCGGTGAGTGCATGCCAGTCACTATTCTATTCTCACCCAACTGAGCTGCTCTTGTTAAAAACTCAGCATATCTTTCAGGCGTCGCGTATGCAAAACCGAATGATGATAAATAAGCTGCACTTGTGTGTCCGCTTGGAAAAGCACCGTCTTTCCCTCTTCCATCTTCCGCTTTTCTTTTTACATATTCCAATGCAGGAATTACTTTCACATTTGATTCATATTGCTGGTAATGTCTTTCTCCCGTTGCTTTTTTGCCGCCAGAAGGTAACGCTTCTTCTGCAGCTTCACCACTGCCGATCGTGGTCCATATAGGTAACCCATTCTCATCCACAACTTCTTTCACTTCGCCATTGGAATTCATTCTCCAAGGTCTTGGAGATGAGAAAAAGTACTTAGAAGGATTGGAGGAAGAAGGACTTCTAAATCTAACCAGATGTACTAAATCCATCGCATCTGTTAGTTTCGTACCTTCCCATTGTCCCATTCCTTGCGACTGATCCTCGACAGTTTCTTCCTCCAATACTACATTCATGTCCGCTTTTGAGCGGATAACACTTGTAGTTGGATTAACAATATCTGCATATGTATTGGCCAAAGGTCCATAAGCATCCATTACACTGTATATCTTATCCCGTTGATCATCATAGTAAGCCGCCAACGCTTCTTCGTCTGTCCGGTTATTCGTAACGTCTTCCACATACTTAATATTAGCTTCCCAAGTAGCAGGGTCCCTGATTTCTTCATTAGCGTATGTTTGCTTGTCTGCTACTACCTTTGTCGGATCATTTTTATAGCCATCAAAATAAACGGTAGGCCCGTCGCCATAATTAGCAACCTCACCGTTTGCACCCGGTACAGTCAACGCTGTTCCGTCTCTCCAATCAGGCTGATTCATCGACCAAACCTGATCAAAGCCGTCCAGGATACCGATAAAAGGATTAGTCCCAGCTATATTCTTTAGTATAGGATCATTTGCATTCCCGCCATTATCCACTGCTGGGAAAGGCTGCTCAGCATCAGGTGGAGTTGTATTTAATTCTTCAGAAGTTCCTTGAGGTTTTGAAGGCTTTGTAAATTCCTGCTGACTAGCTGCCAAAACAGGAAGCTCAACAGAATTCACAGTCAGCACAGCAAGTAATAGTAGTACGGTTATTTTTTTAAAGGAATTCATATTCTTTATCTCCTCTTCTGCTGCGTAAAATAATCACAAGTTCAACTTTATGGGATTCTTGTTAAATGAATGTAGGGAAATTGTTGAAATTTGGTGTTTTTTTTGTGAAGATGTAGAACGGTGTAGTTAAATACTGAAAAAGTGTGGGGGCTATTACTGAAAGTACATGACTAGGAAATCTAAAAATAAAAAAAGCCTCTCAAAAGTGCATCCACTATTGAGAAGCTTCTATTTAGATGTTGTGACAACTCACTATTATCTCGGACGTTCTATTTTTTTATATTCATCCATATATTTACCGCTATTAGCTACAAATGAATGGTAAAGTGCTTTAATTGCTAAATTTTTCTCTAAGCCCATTTCAGCTTTCAGCCTTTTTAACTCCTCATGTAACTCACTCTGTTGATTAATTAATTTTGTCATCGTTGTTTTACTGTATTTCATTTGAACACATCCTTAATTCAGTACCTTTATAAATACGACCTTTAAATAGTTAAATTCAGGAAAGTCATGTGGTACAGTAAAATCTTCTGGTAATTGGTGTTCTTCTAATATTTTGTAGCGCGTGTTAGATTCCGTAAATGCTTTATCAATAAAGGATTTAAACTTTTTCATATTGAAGCTGGCGTTATTTGTGGAAGCAATAATTATTCCACCCTGGTTTGTTATTTTCAATGTGTCTTTTAGCAGCTTAGGATAATCCTTAGCAGTACTGAATGTTATTTTCTTTGTTCGCGCAAAGCTTGGCGGATCCAATACGACAACATCAAATTTCAAATCATGTCGGTCCGCATATCGGAAGTAATCAAATACATCCATCACCTTGATGTCCTGTGCTTCATAGTCAATTTCGTTGACTGCAAATTGCTCAATCGTCTTTGGCAGGCTCCGTTTTGCCACATCCACACTTGTTGTCTTTGTTGCACCACCAAGAACAGCTGCCACTGAGAACGCACCTGTATAAGAGAATGTGTTTAAAACCGTTTTTCCTTTTGAATAATGGTCACGTAATGCTTTTCGGACATTACGTTGATCTAGAAATATCCCTGTCATTGCGCCATCATTTAAATCAACCGCATATTTCATCCCGTTTTCCAAAACGATTAAAGGAAATTCTCCCTTTTCACCTGACACATAATCATCTTGTTCCACGTATTGGCCATTGGTGTTAAACCGTAATTTTTCATATAAACCTCGAACTTGTACCACTTCACTCAAAGCATGATATATATCTTCACGGAAAGAATAAATCCCTTCACTATACCAGCTCACCATATAAAAGCCGTCATAGAAATCAATGATCAATCCGCCGATACCGTCTCCTTCCCCATTAAACACACGGAAAGCAGTGGTATCGTCGGTATCGTATAAGTTCTTCCGTTTTGCAACAGCTTCACTCATTTTTTTAACAAAGAACTTCGTATCGATTTCCTCATGTTCCTTACGAGTTAAAATCCAACCTATCCCTTTATTTTGTAGACCATAATAGGCTGTTGCAATGTACTTGCCGCCTGAGTCAACTAAGCGTAAGATACTGCCCTCATCCATCACCACTCCTGAAGTTTCAATCGCTTCTTTTGTGAGCAGCGGATAGCCATTCTTTATATCTTTAACCGACTTTGGTTTTACTTTTACTTCTACTAACTGTCTCATTTAGTCATCCTTAATTTTTATGATTTATTTTTATTATGCCATTATTTTTTAGAATAAGCGAAAGGAGAAGCGGAACCACTCACTGTTACTTTTGCCTTCACTCTCACTCTATAGACTGCGCCCATGGCGGGCCTCTTAAGAAAAGAGCCCTGATTCAAATCAGCGCTCCTTCTTTTATTACCTTTATTTTTTAAGCTTAACAGATACACCACTTCTCGCAGACTCCAAAGCAGCATACGTCACCTCATGAGTTAGATATGCATCACTATAATCAGAGCGGATTTGAGAGGTGTCGCCAGTACGAACGGCATGAATAAATGCCTCATTTTCCCGGACGTATGGATTTTCCATATCCTTATACATCGTCTTTATGCCTTCTTGGTCTATTTCTAGTTTATCGACCTGCCAATCTAGTATTCCTTTATCTGTATAAAGCTTGAGCCCTACATCTCCCATGCCACTAGGAAGGATACACGTATTCGACAGGTTAGCTACCACGCCATTTTGCAGCCGTAAACTTACCGTACCAATGTCCGGCACCGTAACATTATCGTGCTTGTTATGCTGTACTTGATTGCCATACATCGCGTATACTTCTTCAAACTCACCGCAGACGTATCTTAGTAAATCTACAATATGCGTTGTTTGTTCGATAAATTGACTGCCAGACTTCTCTTGATCTCTCCACCAGCCCACCATGGGCATCTCGCCCATCCATTTACCCAATACCATACCAAGCGTTTGGCTATTTACGTTTTCTTTTAGATGCTGAACCGAATCACTGTATCGAAAATGATACCCAACAGACGTAATCAGAGAACTTTCATTCATACGCTCTAACACCTTAGCTGGGATCTTGTCTTCTACCCCCAGTGGCTTTTCGATGAGGAAAGGAATACCGCGTCCAATAAGCTCTAATTCGATCTCTCCCCGAACCATTGGCGGCGCAACAATATAAACCGCATCAAGATTCTCTTTGTCCAGCATTTCCACATACTGATCATATCCAATTGCACCCTCATAATCTGACGCCATCTCTGCTGCTTTCTCTTTGCTTGTTCCGCAAATACCCTGGATCTGAACCCCATCCATCTTTGATAAAATGTCCGCATGCTTACGGCTAAACCAACCTGTTCCAATCATTCCGATTTTGAGTGTCATGTTTTTATCTCCCTTGTTTGTTGGTAGTGAGCTTTAAAAAAGAAAGATGAAGCTTACGTTTTAAAAGCATAGTGTCCTAACAGATCGCTTTGATGACAATAACTTTGAGGTAGTTAAATTCCGGATAGTGATCTGGTACTGTAAAATCTTCTGACAACTGGTATTCTCTAAAATTTTAAAGCTTTTACCAGTTTCAGTAAATGCTTTATCGATATGAATGGACCTAGAGCAAATCCGAGAATTGGGAAACGGTATCGAAAAACAATGACTTGAAATCGGAGAACAGGAACAAGAAAGTGAATTCACATTGCGCCAGAAAGAACGTGAAAACGACGTTAAACTGAAACAGCAGCAAGTAGAAGTACAAAAACAAAAAGGTGAAGCGGAATATCACACCAAAACAAGAGAAGCATAAGCCCGTGGCGAAGCACCAAGATGTCATCCTAAGAGAGAAACTAACCGACATTATGCCGGATTATGCGACAAAATAGTCATCTAATGATGCGTATGCAAATACTGTAAGATTAAATAAGCAGTACCAAGATACTGTACTAACGCACAGGTGTCTCTTTTTCATTACTGTTAAAAGATAAGGTTCCTGTAAACTTTAAATTCCTGAAGCAGTTGGCAATCATCATAAACCATTTACCCCAAGTTCTTCATCCAGTTTTTTATTAACCATCCTATTTAACCCCAAATTAACTCCACTCTTTACTTCTAGGCGAGATAAATGTCTATTGTCTTTAAACATGTACTTTAAGATAAATATTTTTCCAATTTATATTGACTACATTTGTCGTCTTAATTATAATAAAAACAACAAATGTAGTGTATGGGAGGTAATCATGTTTACTATCACAGAAATCTGCAATCTGCTTGATGTATCAGTAGAAACAGTTCGGAGGTGGATTAGGTCGGGAGATTTAACAGCCGAAAAAAATGGAAAAAGTTATCTTGTGAAGAAATCAGATTTAAAAAATTATCTCAGTAAAAAGCATAGCCAAAACTCCCCTCTTCTTAAAGTGATAGAAGAAAAAAAAGGTACAGAATTAGTACAAACTTATATGGAAAAAGTAAATGGTTTAATTGGAAGAGAAGAAAACAAAGGGGAAAATACGAATACTAGTCATATACAAGAAATTTACAGAGTTGAAGAACAAATATTAAAATATGAACAAATGATACACGAATATAAAGCCAAAATCTTATCTTTAAAAAAGGAAGCAATTAATATTAAGAAAAAGTTGATTTAAAGGGAGAGAATAAAAATATGAAAACATTAAATAGAGCAAAATTACATGATGAGGTAATACAATATCTTTTAAATAATAATTATCACTACTTTAAAACTCCATTATACGTACTCGACAAAGAACTTAATCCATTGAGAAATGTAATAAGAGAGTATGGTAATTCCTCGGAAGAAGATTACAATTTACATTGGAGTGCTGCTTATAATACCAATCCTTTCTATCAAGAATTGTTAAAAAGGTTCTCCAATAATATCCATAATGCTAATTTTATTTTCAAAGCAGGAGATTTAATTGCAGTTGTAGATAACATTTGGCATATGATTGAATTAAAAACAACTACTAATGCAGATAATATATATCATTTTAACTTTGACTCATTTGCAGCTTATGACTCATTACCACTCGAAACAAGACAATTTATCCACATCTTGTTCTACAATAGTACAACTCAATCTTTCTTTATAGGACGATACAATGATTTAAAATTTAAGAGTACCTGCTACGTTTATCCAGAGGTCAGTGATCAAAGAGAGGATACAATAAGGGGCTACAGTAGATTTATAGATATTGAACGTAACCACAATCCTAATGTTGCCAAAGATATAGATAAATCACAGAACGCTTACCTTAAAATTGATCTTAATGAACAGATTCCTGGGGTCCTATCATCAATACCTAATCACATTAACAAAATTACAGCCTTAAACCACAAGTTGCGCTAAAATATATCATGCAATAAAACTACAAATATACTTATATTTGTAGTTTTTAGCAATTCCATTTAAGTTCTCTTTTTATAATATAGTTTAGTGCTAATTTTTATCATGGTCCTTAAGTTTTAATTTTAATATTGATTTAAAATAATGATTTAAAATCCACATCTTCGTCTGAGAAATCCTTCTTTAAAGAAACGAGTTTTTTCCATTGAATCTAAATTCCAATACATGTTTTTGTAAGATGTTTGACCCGTCAATCTCAGATATTATATCTTTCTTCATATATTTTTTTAGTTCAATTAATACATATTCAGAATATCTTTGTTGTTTCTTTAATTATCTTCTCCATATCTTTTAAATTCATTTAACTTCTCCTTTTTTTAGGTTGGATTAATTGCTTTATTCATAATATTTCAATTGATGGTTCCTTCCTAAAAAAAAATATTGACAGCCCCCGAGTAGTCTTAATTTATTAAAACAGTCACAAAAAATACTTCTATCATTAGAGCGGTTAATTATTAGCGTTGCGATGTGTTTTATATTTCTTACAAAAAAAACATATTCCACCCTGCCAACTATGCAGGGTTGCCACCATCTAGCTGGAAAGCTATTACTGCTTCAACTTCAAAGTCAAGAAGAGAGCCCAATTGCACAAGGAACAATCTTTGAATTAGGTAATTGTTTTCACAGAGTAAATTAACAAGACACGTCAATTTATACCACGTAATAACATTATTAAACAAAATATACATAAAAAGAAGGACTTTTAAACCATAAATAGAAGATATCTATGTACCACAATATTTCCAAGAGGAGGATCTAATGTATTATCCATTATTAAAAAATTCCAACAATGAAATGAGGGCTCTAAGGGAATTAAAAGATGAGTCCCGTAACAAATTAATTCCTATCATTGAATCAAAAAGGATTAAAAGAACAAATGTACAGAACTGGGAAGCCTCTTTCAGAACACTAGGCAAATTTTTAAAGGAACGTGTGAAAAATACTAAGTTTATTTATGATTTTAACTGTGCTTTAGAAGAGCTTGGAGAAGAAGAACCGCTCACTTCATCTACTACGGGTGAAAATTTAGTGCAACATTGCCTGGGGAAAATGCAAGATGAGGAATTAGATCTAATCCCTTGTTTTCAACACGATTCACCAGATTGGCTAATTCACGCTGTTCTTCAATCCAGCTATGAAGAAATTGCAATTAGAATTAGGTGTCATGATTTTCAAGAATCATTTAATCGATTTGTAGTTCAAAAACTTATGTCTGATTTAGAGTCAGTATCTGGAAATAATGAAGTGACAATTATCTTAGATTTTTTCGACCAGCCGACGACATTAAGAAGGCTTCAGAATGCAATCGAAGATTTTTCCAGAATTCATCATAAGGAGATAGTTTACTTAGCAACAGCTTGTCCAGATAATGCCAGTGGTGCCGATCCACATTCACTTACTATGATTGGGCCACGTACAGAATTCAGTACATTTCTTGAGTTGAAGGTACAATACCCCGACTTAAGATTTGGAGATTATACAACAAGATTAAAAGGGGAAGTTCTAACAGGATTTAACCATTATAATTCCTATGTGAAGATTTTTTATAGCACCGAAACTGATTATTGGATAGCAAAATCTAAACTTATTGGGGATGACGGAGAGTTTACCTTTTATGAAGTATGTCAGGAATTAGTAGATCAGGATTTCTACCCTGGCTCTGATTTTTCTTTTGGTGACGGCGAAATCCAAAAATGTGCTGACGACAAAATTACCATAGGAGATCATCAGACACCTATAGCAATTGGCGTAAATCACCACATTGAGACCACTATTGCTCAATTATCAAGTTTCCCTCCAGTCCTTTCTACCCTTGAGCGTTGAATAGACATAAGTCTTAATTACACCAAAATCGGCTTCTGCTTGTAAAAAAGACAGGAGCTGTTTTTTTCTCATTTTCTTCAAAGATTTAGGTAAACCTAAATAATCAATCAATCCCTCAAGCTCTTTTTTCCACAATAATTTAATTATTATTTCAGGATCTTGATACGAAACTCGGCGTCCCTTTCTCACGTTGATTAGTCTTGATTGATCCGCACTAATAATCTTAATACCCCACCATTCTGGTACGAGGGTCTTCACTTGGGAAAGATATTTTCTAGAAGAGACTATTGTCATTCTCTCGAATGCTCTGTTGTAATATTCTATCTGACGCGGTAATCTCTTGAGTGTATCCACATCACTTTTTATCTCATAACCGTGCATAATTCCGTTTACAACCGCTACGTCAACTCTAGCTGCACCAAAATCTAAACCAAGCTCATTAATAATTCTTGTCTCTTTACAATCACCATACACCTTAAATAATTCATTTGTGAGCAACTTCCTCACCTGCAAGTCATTCAATAATTCCATAGTTATCACCCAAATACATCATATTGCTAAATAAAACCATTTTCAAGATAACAATACTAAAATTCATAAAAGGTTTCGCCTAGAACACTGAAGCCAATAAGAAATCAAAATATATCTTTAGTTCTTAGTTCTAAAAAAGCGTCAAATCCTAAGGTTTGACGCTTTTTCTTATAAAGACGGACTCAGATCATTCCGCCCAATAATCAGGGAGTACAATGCAGTGAAATAGTTATTATTATCGTCTTGGTATAAGGCTTTTTCCATGTCTGTAAAAAATATTAAAAAATGGAATTAAAAATAACTACGACTAATATTTTGAGAATTTTCCGGTGATCTTTCTACTTAACTAGTTGTTTACATCGAGGTAGCATCTCTTCAATCTTTGCAACAATTCGTTTTTGTTCTTCGAGTGGTGGCAGAGGGATAACATAATTTGTAATTGTATCTGTACCAACTCTTTGTTGTCCTGCAGTTCCAGTCATCTTGGTTACACAAGTTGAAACGAAAATAGGACTTTTGATAAACCACAAGAAAAATTCCAAACATATATCATTGTAAGCTCTTAGTACATGAAGCTCTGTTGTACCAGCTCCTACACCATTCTCAAGATTTAACATTATTGCAGATTTTAAGTTTTGAAAACATGGAGTTATCTTTGCCATCACTATATCGCCATCTCTAAAATGCGTGTAGCCTTTCTTCACTTCACCCCAAGACTTGGTTTCAAATGAAAATTCACTTCTATATCCATCTTCTATTAATGTCATTGGAATAAAGGATACAGTAGTATCATCATTCACAGTATTTCGAGGATTAATTTCAAAAATATCTCCAAGTCTAACCCATTTCCAATTCTCAGGGATATCATATGGAATCTCATCTTCTGTAATTTCCATGAGTTTCTTAGGTTTTTTAACTTTACCTTCTTTAACTAACACTTTCTTTTCTTCTTGAATCTGCTGATATAATTCTTCAGCAGTACCCTCTTCTTCACGCTGTTCAACCAGCTTACCTTGGACCGCATATTGCAAAGTAGACTTTTGCATATCCTCCGGAAACTTCTTGTTCAGCTCCTCCACTTCTGAATAAGCTACATCGTATTTATCCACATAAGGCATGAGCTCTTCGATCTTTGCTACGATACGCTTTTGTTCTTCCAGTGGGGGGAGTGGCAGACAGTACATATTCATCCTCACCATTGTTAATGTCGATACTGTTGTACCTCCTGAATTACTTTTTATTTGTTTCTCCATGAGTTTTGATTCCATAATTAATTTAATATACTCTGAGGACACATCGTAAAAATTTTCTAAACAAATTACACTTGCATCTTTATAGTAGAATATATCATCATCTTTAACTATGTAAGTTTTGCCAAGAGTTCCTACAGCAGTAACCATTAAATCTCCTGCCTTTGGTACTCCAGATTCCGCAAATTTATTGAATAATTCTTCGTCAATAAATAACTCGTTATCTACATTACCAAACTCAGCTAATTTACCAATTTCCCTAGCTCTGTAAAAAGGAATGCCTTCCTTTCTCCAATCAGATTGATGGACACGCCTAGCTGATACAACATTTACAATTTCACCAAACCTAACCCATACCCAACTTTCTGGAATATCAAAGGGCACTTCATCTTCTGTTATCTCTGAAAGTGCTTTTTGCTTTTTAATCTTCTTCTCTTTTATAAACTGCTCTTTTGCTGCTTTAATCTGCTCAAGCAGTTCTTTTGCAGTTCCTTCTTCTTTTCTCTGTTCAACAAGTTTTCCTTGTATCGCAAGCTGGAGGATACTGTTCTTCAAGTCCTGTGCATTCATTTAATTACCTCCAAGCATAGAAGTAATCTGGTCTAACACATGATCGATTTCAGCATTAAGAGAGGCTCGCTTCTCTTGATATTCTTGAATCAAATCCATTGGCTCTAGAATCACTTCTTCCTCGTGAGGAAAGCCACAAAGATCAATGTTATAGCTTCGATCTACAATTTCATTGATGGAATATTTCTTTGCTTTTGGATAAAAGTCAACTTCAATTTCTTCTCGATTTTCCCACCATGTCATGGCATCATTGAAGTGTTCCAGCCTCATCGGTCTTGTCTTTGAGAAGTTCTTATAGCCTTCTGGCATATCCACACGATAGAACCAAGTTTCCTCCGTGGGTTTGCTGTTATCAAAGAACAAGATATTAGTCCGAATAGACGTATAAGGGGCAAAAACACTATGAGGCATCCTTATTACTGTGTGAACATTGAATTCACTGAATAACTTCTTCTTGATATTGAACTTGGCATTATCAGTTCCAAACAAGAAGCCCTCAGGAATGATGACTGCTGCTCTACCATTCTTCTTCAATCGATACATAATCACATTCATAAACAAGTCAGCTGTTTCAGAACTTCTCAGTTCCATCGGGAAGTTGACTTTAACGCTCTCTTTTTCACTTCCACCATAAGGAGGATTCATTAGAATAATATCGAAAGGGGCCATTTTTCGAAGTTCTTTATAGTCTGTTTCTAATGCATTACCATGAAGGATATCTGGATCATCAATATCATGTATTAACATATTGGTTACACTCAGCAGATGCGGCAATGCTTTCTTTTCAATTCCATATACAGACTTGTTATAGATTCCCCTGTTTTCAAGAGAGTTACCAACTTGTTTATCCAATGCAGATAAAGCAGATGTCAAGAAACCACCAGTACCACAAGCGAAGTCAGCAATTTTTTCACCTAATTCCGGTTTGACTACCTCTACCATAAAGTCTGTCACAGCTCTCGGCGTATAGAACTCACCAGCATTTCCTGCACTTTGTAAGTCCTTAAGGAACGATTCATAGATTGCACCAAATTCATGACGCTCTTTATATTCTGTGAAGTCTATCTCATCAATGATATTAACCACTTGACGAAGCAGTATACCATCTTTTTGATAATTGTTGGCATCTTCAAAAGCTGATTTCACAATAATTTGACTCATTGGTGTTTCTTCATCAATTTCTAAGTTTTTAAGCGCTGGAAACAGTTTGGTGTTAACAAAATCCAGTAAAGAATCTCCTGTAAGAGCATCTCCATCTTTTTTATCAACTGCCCAATTTCTCCATTTTAATTCTTCTGGAATAATGGACGTATAATTGTCATCATAAAGCTCCCATGCTTCTTCCTTTGCATCGTATATTTTCAAGAAAAGAATCCACACGATTTGCTCAATTCTCTGTGCATCTCCATTAACGCCTGAGTCGTTTCGCATGACACCTTGAATTCTTTTTACAAAGTTACTATTAGCCATAATTATTCCCTGCCTTATCTCTGTTGTTTGTTCTACTTATGCGTAATAAATTTCATTCTCTAGTTCTTTTACTGCTTTCAAATACTTTTCTTTTCCACCAAAGGCTTTGACTATTTTCATTGGACTACCAATTTGGGCAAATTCCTTTAGTTGAAGTACCTTTGTGTCTTCAATTTCTTTAATGCCGTCATTAGCGTACTTATCAAGAAGAGCTCCAATGACCTGCTGAGCAATATCTGAGTACTTGTATAGATAGTGGCGTTTCTTTACATTCTCCGCTCGCTCTTTTTTTGTCAGTGGTTGTTTATCGTAAGCCAAATGACAAATGAGATCAAAATCATCTAGTTCTGTTTTTCCCAACTCTTCTCTGACCGCATCTAGCAGTACACCACTGTCTTGTAATTCATCAATGATAGCTTGTTTTTTCTCGGATGCTGTCCAAGTTCTCAAAAAATCATCTAGCCTTGCATATTGCTCTAGAATATTTTTCTTTGTGTAGTCTATCAAACTTTCAGTGATAAGCTTTCCATCTTTATCAACATATTGGACTCTCTCTGAAAGTACCTTAACAATAATATCACCTATATAATATTTGCGAGGTTTATCTTCACCTTCATCATTAAAAGGTGGTGTGTCTCCAGTGCCATACTCACCCTCATCTTCTCTAACACCTTCATTACCAGAATCTTCTCCACCGCTTTCTTCTTCATCTGTAGGAGGCTCTGGTTCATCCACGGGAGCACTACCATCAATATCAATTACCACTTCAGGTCTACCATCAAATGCAGGATCAGCAAAGAGTCGGCTAGAATTTCGAAAGTCCATAATGGTAAAGTAGGTCTTACCGTATTCTTCAAGAAGTCTTGTACCGCGACCAATAATCTGCTTAAATTCGGTCATGCTATTGATATTATTTTCTAAAACAATTAATTTACACATTTTGGCATCAACACCAGTAGTCATAAGCTTACTAGTTACTGCAATGACTGGGTAAACACTTTCTTCATCAATAAAATGTTCTAGTTGCGCTTTTCCTTCATCGTTATCCCCCGTTATACGCATAATGTATTTATCATTTTGCGCATACAAGTCTTTATTTTCATTAATGAGTGCTTGCCGCATACGCTCAGCATGCTCGATGTCCACACAGAATACGATGGTTTTACTAAAGCGATCGGTTTTCTTTAAGTACTCTGTAATTTTAGATGCTATCACTCGTGTGCGATCGTCAATCACAAGAGACCGTTCAAAATCTTTTACATTGTACTCTCTATCCTCAATTTCATAACCATGTTTATCAACTTTTCCAGCTTCCGGTCGATATCCTTCGAGATCTCGATCCAATCCAATTCTGATGACTTTATAAGGCGCTAAGAAGCCGTCGTTAATTCCTTGTTTTAATGAGTACTCATAAATGGGCTCACCAAAGTAAGTCTGGCTGGAAGCCCCTTTTGTTTCTATTGGCGTTGCTGTACAACCAATGTGAGTAGCCGATGAAAAATAATCTAGAACCTTTCTCCATGCTGATTCTTCTTTTGCACTTCCTCTATGGCACTCATCTATTACGATTAAATCAAAAAAATTCGGCTGGAACTGACGGAAAGTCTCTTCTCCATCGTCACCAGTAAGCTGCTGATAAAGAGCTAAATAAATCTCATAGGAACTGTCGAGATCTTTATTTTTCACCTTCGCCATCTTCCCACTAAAAGGCTTGAAGTCTCCCGAAATGGTTTGGTCAACCAGTACATTCCGGTCTGCTAAGAAAAGGATTCTTTTCTTTAAACCGGATTTCCACAACCTATAGATAATTTGAAAGGTCATATAAGTTTTACCGGTACCTGTGGCACTAACTAAAAGAACGCGTTCCTGTCCTTTAGCAACCGCATCAACTGTTCTATTGATTGCGACCCTTTGATAATATCTAGGCGTTTTATAATTAGGCACATAATAATAAGGCTCTGAGATAACCTTTTCTTCAGCCTCATTTATATTTTTATCAATTAAGTATCTTTGGTATAATTCTTCTGGCGATGGAAAATCTTCAAGTCTTACCTCTCTTACTTCACCGGTAATCAAGTTCTGCTCGACAAAGGCATCCCCATTAGAAGCGTAAACATAGGATACGTCTAGTGCTTTCGCATATTCGATTCCTTGCTGCAAACCTGCTCCTACCGAATGATTATTATCTTTGGCTTCTATAACTGCTAAAGGAAAGTTATTTTTGTAAAAAAGTACATAGTCTGCTCTTTTCTTTTTACCTCTGGCAGTTACATTTCCACGAAGTATGATTCTACCAGCTGTAAACGCGTATTCAAGTCTGACTTGCTTATTTATATCCCAGCCTGCATTAGTAATTGCCGGTGTTATATATCTAGCTTTAATATCTTCTTCAGATAAACTTCTCTTTCCCATTAACTCAGCCCCTTCACCAATTTTTTTGCAGAACCTATTACTCTATTTCAAATTTCCTTCAGTCTCCATGTTGAGTTCAATTCCACAATCTATCTACTTGATTCACGTCTATTATACACCTTTTTACCTACATAAATTTTAAAATAATTAGGTAATAGATGAGGAGTAAGTATTTATTAAGTACTCCGAAAAAGCAAACGCATCATCTTGTACTTTACCAACATCCAGTTGATCACTGGTTAAGCGTCTCCTTCCTATTAGTACAAATCCCACAGCTTCTTTTTTCACGTCCCAATCATACGCAAAGCTAATTTCACGATTAGCCATTACTAGGAGCTCGCGAATTTCCTCTATTTGATTTCCGTTAAACCACAATTTCGCTTCTAAGCGTCCATGTCCATCACAACTCATAGAAGTATACAAACCGACTTTATTTAAAGAGAAAACCAAACTTGCTATACCGTAATCTAACTCAAAGATTGAAAGACTATTTCTAGAAGTATCTTGAAATCGCTTAGGTAATAGATCCTTATCGATAAGCACCCTAAAGTCATCTCCAGTAGCTGTTTCTATTTGAATCAGAATATTATCTGGGATAGAGAAATACGATTTAACACGAACTCCTCTATTTCCTGCTTCTAGAGAAACTTTATGTGAAGAGAGAAGAGAAATCATTTCATAATAATTTGTTTTAGAAAACCAGCTATCTAGGACCAGTTCTCTTTCAATAATATCAATCCAAAATCCCCGTCTACGTAAACTGTTTCTGAGTTCTATTAATTCTCTTTTTTTCATAAGTTACTTTCCTCCACCTTATTTCTTCTCTATCGCAGCCCCAAAACCCAGCTTTTGATAAGCATCTAAATATTGTTTCTTTCTGTTTTCATATGCTTGACGTATTAAATCATCTGCATCTTCTAATTGTTTAACCATATTGTTTTGCTGTTCTAGTGAAACGAGCGGTACTTCTATGGATCGGATATCATTTGGAGTTAAGACTGTAGCTACTGAGCCACTTTGATTTACTTCAAAATAATACTGACCGACTGGACTCTCTAAGAATCGTTTAATATAGTAGGGACTCACTTCACTACTAGAGGATAAGCGAATAATAATAAACATGTTAGATACTAAAAATTCACCCTCATACTCTGGTACTATTGCAATTTTTTGCTGAGTACCTCTACTAGAAACCAATATATCACCTGGTTTAGCTGTTACTCGATCTATATCTCTTGTTTGAATAGGAAACTTATCAACTTTTTTGACATTTATTTCCCCATCTTCAATATCTCGTATTTGAATGACAGGATAAACTTCCCCATTTGGCATTTCCATTTGTCTACGACTTGGCAGGTTGACTCCCCTTATAATTTCAGAAATTTTATCAATTCTAACTAATGATTGTGTTTCTGTTTCGTATTTCCTTTTATTGAAAACAATCTTACCTAGCTCCGTTTCAAGTTCAATATTTACAAAGTAGAGCGAAGGATTGAGATCAAAGTTGTTATCCGCGATTTCATTGATTGAAACAATTCTTGAATATCTTTCTTTGTTTTCATACGCCTCTACACTAGCTGTTATTTTAGAAATGTGTTCTTGGTGTAAAAACTTTTGTGTTCTAGTTCTTTCATAGTCACCTTCAGCGTTGATAAACTGTACTTTTCCTTTTTTATCGCTAGTTTTGTTTTTATTTAAGATAAGAAGAGCAACTTGAATTCCTGTTCCACTAAATAAATTGGTGGGGAGTGAGATAATTGTTTCAATTACATCATCCTTTAATAAGATTGACCGAATTTTCCTTTCAACTGCTCCCCTTACAAGAGTTCCAAATGGTACAATTATTGCTGCTCTTCCTGTACTTTTTAAGGATGCTAGGGCATGCAGAATAAATGCATAGTCTCCTTGAGACTTTGGTGGGACACCGTACAAATCAAATCGATCGTATAGGTCATTAACAGCAAATTCATGTCCCCAGTCCCTAACTCCAAATGGAAAATTCATAAGTACATAGTCAAACTGTTTAAGCCGGTCATTTTCTAACCACTTTGGCTCTCTAATCGTGTCACCTAACTTAATATCGCCCTTTTCAGGAAGGATGTTGTTCAAAAACAAGTTTAGCTTTCCGATAATGAAGAGTTCTTCATTAATCTCTTGACCAAAAACGGATACTTGTAACCCTTGTTCCTTTTCATTCTCATAGGCAGAAACCATGATATTTGAAATTCCTGCCGTTGCATCATATATAGATCCTCCACTTAACTTTAAAGACTGCACCATTAATTGAATTAATCCTTTGGGAGTGAAATCAAATCCTTTTAATCCTCCAAATATCTCTTCAATTAAAGTATTATGAAATTCTACAGCTGCATCTTTATTACGATACTCTTCGTTTGTTAATCCGTATCTTTCAAACAGGACAATGATTTTGTAAAGAGTCCCTTCTTCAATACCGTTAAAGGATTTTGTCAAAAACACTCCTGCTAATGCTGGTTCCAGGGCTTCAAGCATATGATAAAGTTTTTTCAATGTACCTTTTACGTCCCCCGGATTATTTCGTAGTTCTTCTCTACCCGCAATTTTAACTAGTTCTTTTTCATGTTTTGAATGTTCCATTGCAAAAAGTAGCGCATGCAGTTTAAATAATTCTACCGCAAGACTTCCCTCAACCTCTTTTTTTCCAAACTGACTTTTCAATTCTCCACTGAATGTAAGTGCCTTATCTCTAATCATAATTTCATCCTCCTAGATTCTTCGAAAAGGTATTTTCAATTCCTTTACATATAAAATGCAAAAAAAAGACTTTATTAGATACTTCAATCGCTCAATTAGTGGCTCATGAATACCCTCTGCTTCTTAGATTTGTAACAGATACGGGTATATTTTTTAAGATTTTTTTACTTCGCACACATTATATACGAACAAGTACTTGTAACAACACTACACAGTCTACCTCGCTAAAATCATATGTTGTGTATTTTCTTGGTTTGTAACTCCTGTATAGATAATATACCATTCTAGAAGATTCTTGTAAAGGTATTTTAAATTCTTTTTTAGTTTTTTTGTAATTTCTCTTTTGGTAGGTGCATTAGTTTATATTTAATAACAGAACTACAAACAATACTTTAATTATACGTTGGTTACTTTAAAAATTAGAAAACAACAATGAAAACGTTGATGAATAGTAATGAATGCTTTTAATACCGCCAAAATAGGATGGCCGGTCTACTTTGATCTTAGGGCTTAACATAGGGTTACCATTACGTGCTCAAGGCCATACACATACTTCCCAATTAGCAATGGCTTACTTACGTTTCTCATGATTAGAATGTGAAGATTTCGCCCATTATAATGACCTAATTACAAAATTATTTATCTCCATATTACACAGAAATGAAAAAGAAGCTTCCCACAAGTTTACTAAACTCATGAGAAGCCTCCGTAAAAGTTTCACATTTTCGATATGTGAACGTTCCACTACTATTATAGATAAAACCCTTATATACCTAAATAGTGAAGCGGATGATTACATCATACCGCCCATTCCACCCATGCCGCCCATGTCAGGCATGCCGCCGCCAGCGTTTTCTTCTGGCTTGTCAGCTACTACTGCTTCCGTAGTTAGGAACATAGCTGCTACGGATGCTGCGTTTTGAAGTGCGGAGCGTGTTACTTTAGTTGGGTCAACGATACCTGTTTCAAGCATGTTTACCCATTCGCCTGTTGCTGCGTTGAAGCCGATACCAACGTCTTCTTTTTTCAGACGTTCGATGATGACGGATCCTTCAAGGCCTGCGTTGTGTGCGATTTGGCGTACTGGTTCTTCGATTGCACGAAGGACGATTTTCGCACCAGTTGCTTCGTCGCCAGTTAGTTCAAGACCTGCAACGTGGTTGTAGATGTTGACTAGAGCTGTACCACCACCGGCTACGATACCTTCTTCTACTGCTGCGCGAGTAGAGTTAAGGGCGTCTTCGATGCGTAGTTTGCGTTCTTTCAATTCAGTTTCAGTAGCAGCACCGACTTTGATTACTGCAACACCGCCAGAAAGCTTCGCTAGGCGCTCTTGTAGTTTTTCTTTGTCGAATTCAGAAGTAGTTTCTTCTACTTGTGCACGGATTTGTGCTACGCGGGAAGAAATGTTTTCTGGGTTGCCGTTACCTTCAACGATTGTTGTGTTTTCTTTTGTAACAACAACTTTAGAAGCGCGGCCAAGCTGAGTGATTTGTGTGTTCTTCAGATCAAGACCTAGGTCTTCTGTAATCACTTCGCCACCAGTTAGTGTCGCGATATCTTCTAGCATTGCTTTACGGCGGTCACCGAAGCCAGGAGCTTTGACAGCTACAGCGTTGAATGTTCCGCGCAGTTTGTTCACAACAAGTGTTGCAAGTGCTTCACCTTCTACGTCTTCAGCGATCATCAATAGAGGCTTGCCTTGCTGTACAACTTGCTCAAGCACAGGAAGTACTTCCTGGATGCTGGAGATTTTCTTATCTGTGATCAAGATGTATGGATCTTCAAGAACTGCTTCCATTTTATCTTGGTCAGAAACCATGTAAGGAGAAGCATAGCCACGATCGAATTGCATACCTTCTACAACTTCAAGCTCTGTGTTGAAGCCGCGGGATTCTTCGATTGTGATAACGCCGTCGTTGCCAACGCGCTCCATTGCTTCTGCGATTAGTTTACCAACTTCTTCGTCAGCTGCAGAGATTGCCGCTACTTGTGCGATAGACTCTTTGCCTTCGATTGGTTTAGAGATTTCTTTAAGTTGCTTGATAGCCACATCAACAGCTTTTTCGATACCGCGGCGTACGCCTACTGGGTTCGCACCAGAAGCGACGTTTTTAAGACCTTCGCGGATCATTGCTTGTGCAAGGACAGTCGCTGTAGTTGTACCGTCACCAGCGATTTCGTTTGTTTTGGAAGCAACTTCAGATACAAGCTGCGCACCCATGTTTTCGAATGCATCTTCTAGTTCGATTTCTTTTGCGATTGTCACACCATCATTTGTGATTAGCGGAGAACCGAATTTCTTATCCAATACGACGTTGCGGCCTTTTGGTCCGAGTGTTACTTTAACAGCATCAGCAAGTGTGTCCACACCGCGCAGCATGGAACGACGAGCGTCTTCAGAGAACTTAATATCTTTAGCCATGAATAAAAACCTCCTAATATATCTTCTATGTTATATCAATCTGTTCTTCGGATTATCCTACTACTGCAAGGATGTCGCTTTCGCGAAGAATTAAGTAATCTTTACCTTCGAATTTCAATTCTGTACCAGAGTATTTAGAGAAGATGATTAGATCGCCTTCTGAAACTTCCAGCGCAACTCTTTCTCCATTATCGGTTACACGACCGCTACCGACGGCAACAACTTTACCTTCTTGCGGTTTTTCCTTTGCAGATTCAGGAAGCACGATACCAAATGCTGTTTTTTCCTCCTGCTCTACAAGTTCAATTACGACACGATCGCCTAGTGGCTTCAACATGTGAGAAACCCTCCTTATATAATCGATAATTTGATTTTTAGCACTCGAGTTAGTGGAGTGCTAACACAGTTATTATAATAATCAAAACGAAAACGGAATGCAAGCATGACACTCTGATAGTTGTTCGACGAATTACGCTTTTCTCCTGCCAGGGTTTGGATGAATTAACAAGGCAATTACAATGCGCACCGCTACATACTTCCCTGCTTCTTATGTTAAAATACGTAAGATGCCAACTACATAAGTAAGGCGGAAGGAGTCGTTATATTGCCAGCACGTTATTGGTTCGTCATATTGACATATATTGTAATGCAGCTTTCCTCTTTCCTGCTTTTGCCCTTCGTTCCTTGGATGGATGATCAAGGATTTGATTTGGCAACTGTTTCATATTGGTGGAGTGTGATTAGCTTCCTTCTCGCTGTCGTTATCGTCTGCATTTTGCTGCGCAGGGACATGCGTACACCGGCGATGCGAAACGCTGCTGGTCCTGGAATGACGATTGTCTGGATCATCATCGGTTTCTTTGGCGCTTATGCCGGACAAATCATTGCAGGCTTGATCGAGACGTATGCTTTCGGTATCACGCAAGGATCAGAAAACACGTCCAACATCCTGGATGCTGTCAGGGAGGTTCCAGCGTTCGTACTAATTGTCGTCGTCTTCGCACCAATATTGGAGGAAATCATTTTCCGTAAGATACTATTCGGCGAAATCTATAAGCGAACAAACTTCTTCGTAGCAGTACTCATCTCCGCACTCGTATTCGGTGCCGTACACGGAGATTTCTTACACCTACTGCAGTACTTTGTCATGGGTGTCGTCTTTGCAGCTCTTTATGTACAGACAAAGCGAATCATCGTACCAATCATCACACATGGCTTAATGAACCTGATGGTTGTCATCATTCAGCTCTATCTCACCCCGGAAAGAATGGAAGAAATAGAAAGAATGCAAAAGCAGCTAGAAAATATGCAAATGATCATCTTTGGAGGATAACAATTTATGATACGTTCGCCATTGCCCGCCGCGATACTTTACCTTGTAATAGGTGTCTTCTTCGTCTATTGGGCCATTCATGACGTACAGGCAGCAAAAGACTGGACGATTTTCAGCATCTTACTTGCAGTATTCGCTGCATTTGATTTTTACACATCGTTCCGTTATTTCAGCCTTTATTTCAAAATCAAGAAAATGAATAACAAAAAATGAGGAAAACCAGCCGATTGAGGCTGGTTTTTTCGTTCCCTCGCTTCTGTTCCTTATGTAAGCTTGCCACGCCACAGATACAGGATATGCTATATCTTCCGATAATATCTCAAGGCAGGATAAGTTTCTCCCTCAACATCATGATAACCAGGTCTCTCATGCTGGACGACAAACCCTCTTGCTTCATAAAAAGGTTTTCCCTTCTGATTGCCCTTTGCTACAGATACCCACTGCTCCGTAGCGTCAAACTGTTCCTTTTGCTGTTTGGTGAGGGCTTCCAGCAATTTCGTTCCTATCCCCTCATTGCGTCGATCAGGATCTAGATACAGCACGAATACCTCTCCAATACCATCTCCGATCATGCCACCGCCGATAGCCCCCAGCACTTCCCCGTTTTCGAGTGCAACGAAGTACCCGCCCCAATCTCTGCTCACTTCGGATACTTCTTTTAGGATTCTATCGTGGTTATAAAATTCTTCAATGATTCCTTGAATGTATTTTTCCGAGTGTGTTTCCTTGTACGTGGCCCAGTAGCCATCACTGCACACTTTGACTATACCTGCTACATGGTCTGGACTTGCTAGCGTTATATGTATCATAATTGCCTCCTTAGAAGAATGTGAGCAATTGATGACTGACATGCTGCTATGTTAGTTAATAATTATAGATTAGATTTATTTCGCAACCTCATCCATATCATCCCGATTTAACCAATATTGTGTACCATCTGCTGTTCTTTTAAATAATTCAAAAGTTATTAGATATCTTCTTTGCTCGACATAATCGTCTTTCGAGAACATAGTCAGAAGTTCCTCGTTAATTTCCTGCTCGGAATACATTTTTCCTGCCTCGAATTTCTTTGTGAATTCAGAGGATAAGATATATTTCTTTTTCTCTTTCGCAGGTAAACTGATAACTTTCCCGTCTTTCATGAAATTAGAGATTACTTGATTTCTTTCTTTTTCTGTAAAGCTGTATTTCAAGATCGTTCAACTCCTCTTTCCTTATTACCGCATCTTCTACTTCCAGAATATACAAGAGGGATCCAATTGGCAATAAAAGGATAGGACAGACCTTCGATACAGTCGTCGTTTTACTTCTCCGCTTCGAGCTTCATCATCGCCCCAAAATACTGCTGTGCAGTGGTAAAGCAGATAAAAGCACATAGTTCACTGATTTCAGCTTCTGTAAAATGCTCCTTCAGTATTGCAAAGGATGAATCCGGAACTTCCCCTTTATGATGGCTTTGAAAGACTGTCGCAAATCCTACGGCTACAGACGTTTTCTCATCAAACAAATCCAAATCTGGTTTTCCTTTCGCTTTGCAGTAAGCACAACCATTGTTTTGAGCTAATGTACGCCTTACTTGTTCTTTCAAATGTTTGGATAGCTTCCTATCCTTCTCTAAGATATCGGCTAGTTCCGACCAGGCGGTCATGATCTCCAGGTTATGTCCTAATAATTTTGTGAAGCTTGTTTTTCCAAATTTCGATTTTGTAATTCTTGCCATGACTTCTCCTCCTTCGATATATTTAATATAAGTATTCTGTCCGCCCATTTACATATAGATTTTAAGGCGTTGTTCGACTGCAACTTATTCTTTTTAATGAATTTAGGGAGGATGTTTTTAAAAATGAAAATAGATGAAACAGATAGAAAAATTCTAGCGGAATTAACGGCAAATAGCCGTCTATCCATGAGCGAACTCGGACGACGGATTAATTTATCTTCTCCTTCTGTAAGAGAACGTGTGCAGCAATTGGAGTCCCACGGTGTGATCAAAAGATATACACTGGAAATCGACCATGAAAAGTTAGGTCAGCCAGTACAATGCATCATGGAAGCAACAATGCAGAATGGAAATTATAGTGGATTCAAGGCACATATCGCAGCATTGGATAATGTGGATTTCTGTTATCGGATTGCTGGCAATGCCTGCTTTATGCTGAAAATGCGATTCGAGGATTTTGCACAGGTGGAGGAATTCATTGATTCCATTGCTTCCTATGCTGTGACCGTGACACACTTCATCTTTTCACAGGTAGAAATGAATACAAACAAAAAAAGAGCAGACTGACAAGTCTGCTCTTTTCCCTACTGAAACAGATAATCCAGGAAAGTCTCTATTTTCCTTCTATCCGTCAGCTTTTCATTACATGCCTGGCTGTCCTTGCATATATAGTTCCCTCTATTCACATAGGTCTCTTTTCCGCTCTTGACCCTTGTGACGAACAAGCCCACTTCATCCAAACTGTTGCATAATGTACAGATCCCTTGCGTACTGCTGTTATCAAAGACACCGGAAATGCCTCTCAGCTTGCCTTGATACTCTACGATCAAGTGCTGCTTATGTGCACGCGTGTCGAACCATCCGATATACGACAATCTCTTAAAATCCATTCCATCAATATCTGGCATCTGCAGCTTTTTCGCTTTCGGAAACAGCTTCTCCACCGTTTTCTTCGAGACCCGTCGAAATGGTATGACATACTGCCTCAACTCAGACAGAAATGCCTCCGCTTCTATTTCATCTTCTATTTCGAGCAGACAAGTAAGAAGTGTTTCCTGCACATCATTCATTTCCGGCAGCATCTCCTCTACTTTTGAAAAAGCATGGAGCTTCACACCATCCAATGTATCCTTATGATTCACCGACGCATGCGCATGGATGATATGAGATACCTGCCGGGCGATGAAGTTATATTGGTCATTCCGAATAAAAGCTTGTTCCGTGATTTTCCGTTTATCCATTTTCTGTTCGCTCCCTTATCTTTTTGAGTGCTTAGATAAGTGCAAAGCCCGGACAGAAAAGGATACAATGGCGATTAGTAAACAGACTTCTCACACAAAGTATCGCCTTTCACCATAGGCTTTGCATGAGCTGTTACAAATTCTGACGCATGAGCATTCCTCTCAGTTGCCATCAGGTATCACCTCCGCTTCCAGAATATACAAGAATGGAAATCTTGGCAATACATCATAACCGTTAATCTCCGGATAACCCTTGAATTTATGAGCAGAATAACCTCGATCAATGATAAAGGAGTGTCCAGAATGAAAGAAATACTGCAGCAAGTAAAGGATAATTTAGAAAGAACCTTTGACCATCCTGACTCAAATGATCTAACAAGCAGTATAGAGTTGCTGGAAAAAGCTATCGACCAGTATGGAGATAAAGGAACTATGCTTCACGATGCAATTCGTTCGTTAACGCATGCGCAGCATGCCAGAAACCAGTTAGAGCACGCAGGTGATATTTCTTCTTCGGCTTCATTCGGTGAAGCATACAATGCTATTGAGCAAGCTCTTTCCTCATACGAATAATGGCAGATCTTAAGGAAAGAACCTGCTTCGGATGAAGTAGGTTCTTTTTCTGCTTAAGAAGCAATCGGCTTCGTTGGTGTTCTCGGTGTATGTTTTGGATAATGATTTCTTAGATATGGCATGACCCAGCGATCCAGGCCGTATCGTCCGGCATTAGCTCCTGCGACTAGCAGGAAGATAGTCAGCAAGACCATTTGTGCGTTTGTGCTGACAGTGCCGCTGAACAAGAAGGCAAAGTTCATTGTTATTCCCATAAGTGCTGCGAAGTTGGTAAAGACGCCGAGAATAAGTGCGATTCCGACAAGTATTTCTCCCCACATGACGAGGAAGCTGAACAATCCTGCGTTTGGCAATGCGACTTGTTCCAGGAAGACAGCCCACCAGCCTTGCACTGCTGGATGATCTCCGCCGGCTTGTGCGACTGCGCCTTGCAGGAAGCCACTCGCATCGAATCCCCCACCTGTCAGTTTGCCCAGTCCGCCAGTCAGCCACGTATAGCCAAGGTAAATTCGGATAACTGCCCATAGTCCCGCCGCTGCTTTACTGTTTCGAATCCACTGTATGATCATTTTTTCCACACTCCATCCATGAAAATAGTTTGTTAAACATTTCACATATTTAGATTGAGATGGATTAGCGCTTTTCCTTCTACACTTGTAGTATAAGCGAAAAGATAAGCTTGCGCTCAATTTTGTGAACGTTTTCACAAATTCGCAATATTCCTTTTACAGTTTTGTGAACGTGGGTAAAATGCTGTTTCAAATGCTCTTCTTTATCCGATCACCTCCAGCGACATTTCGCAGATTCATATCTTGACTTGGAGTCGACTCTAAGGTGTAGCGTAAAGAAAGAACCAACGAAAACAAGACTGAGAGGAGACATGGAAATGGCTGAAAAACAAACAGCAGGACGGGATTTATTAGGAGAGTTCGCTCCGAAATTCGCAGAACTGAATGATGATGTTCTTTTTGGGGAGGTTTGGTCAAGAGAACAGGAATTATCACCACGCGATCGCAGTTTGATTACCATTTCTGCCCTGCTTGCAGGCGGAAATATGGAGCAGCTGACACCGCATCTCCAGAAAGCAAAAGCAAATGGCTTAACGAAGGAAGAAATTGCAGAAGTTATTACACATCTGGCTTTTTATGCCGGATGGCCGAAAGCCTGGTCTGCATTTAATATCGCGAAGAAAATCTTTGATGAAGATACGAAAGAAGGATAAACATATGACAAAAGAAAATTTAAGCAACAGCACTATTTTTGAATTAGGGAATAAAGTTGAAAACAACTTCATCGGCGATGCCTATTTGAACATGATATATACGGATGAAAAGCCAGTCAATGCACCAATCGGCAATGTCACCTTCGCTCCGGGAGCACGCAATAATTGGCACTCCCACAAGATTGGTCAAGTGCTTCTCGTTACAGGCGGCGAGGGCTGGTACCAAGAAGAAGGCAAAGCTGCACAGTTGCTTAAAAAAGGCGATGTCTTAAATATACCAGCTGATGTAAAGCATTGGCATGGTGCAACGAAGGATAGCTGGTTCGTTCATTTAGCTATTTCACCAGGTCAGACAGAGTGGCTGGAACCTGTGGAAGATGAGTGGTACAACAAGCTGTAAGCATCACAATCAGTGAGGAGAATGTACGATGGTTTATCGTATAGGTGAGTTGGCGAAACTAACCAACTTAAGTGAGCATACACTTCGCTTTTATGAAAAAGAAGGTTTACTCGTCCCAAAACGGAATGACAGCAATATTCGGATCTACTCCGAGGACGATCGATCATGGGCAGAATTTATCGTGCATATGAAAGGGACCGGTATGTCGCTGGAAGATTTAAAACGGTATAAAGATCTTCGAGAATCAGAAAATGATAATTACGAAGAATTAGTCGCTATTTTAGTTCACCATAAAGCTAATGTAGAAGCTAAAATTGCAGAATATCAGCACAATCTGGATTTGGTGAACAAGAAGATAGACATGTACAAGCAGCATCTGGAAGGCAAAGTCGAAATGGATTTATATGAGAAATTTGTTGAAAACAGAAATGCACAAAAATAAAAAAGAACGAGGAGCATACCTCGTTCTTTTTGCGTTTCGTGCTAACAATACGGTGGGTATCCTTAGATTGTTCTTCTTCTCTTTTCATCTTCCTGTTCCCGTTCCACCCAATAATCAGCATTTTCAATATTGACTTGCGAAGGCCGGAATACTGGATCAAGTCCTTGCTTCCTTTGCGCCTTATAATCCTTAAGTGCCAGCATAGTCGGCTTATAAAGGAGGATGACAGCGATTAAGTTTACCCAGACCATTAGACCAAGTCCTATATCCGCCAATGTCCAAGCAAGCGTCGCCGAACGAACAGTACCAAAGAATATTGCCGCCAGGAATAACACTTTTAAAACAACGGAAAAGATCTTCCTTGATTCCCCTCTGACGATATAAAAAAGATTCGTCTCCGCAATATAGAAATAAGCAACCAATGTAGTAAAAGCGAATAGAAACAGAGAAATTGCCACAAATGGCGAACCGAATCCACCGAGCACCCCATCCACAGCAGCCTGCGTGTAGCCTGCACCTGCTTCCATTCCGTTCGTGTAGTCGACAATATAGCCGCCATCAGGATCTGTGACGCTGTAATTGCCTGTCATCAATATCATCAGAGCAGTTGCAGTACAGATAAGCAGCGTATCTATGTATACAGAGAAGGTTTGTACCAAGCCTTGTTTTACCGGGTGGGATACTTCGGCCGCAGCTGCTGCCTGTGCTCCTGTTCCCTGTCCTGCCTCATTGGAATACAACCCTCGTTTCACTCCCCAGCTTATAGCAGCACCAATCATACCGCCAAATGCAGAGTCCACACCAAAAGCACTGCTGAAAATGAGCGCAAACGTACTCGGAACCTGTTCAATATTTGCGAAAATGACAATTGCAGCTACAATCAAATAAAATAATGCCATGATCGGGACAACATAGGACGCTAAAAAGGCAATTCTGCGGACACCGCCAAAGATGACATATCCTGTTAGCACAACCAAAGCTATCCCAGTTATCACCGGTCCGATACCGAAAGCGTTATTCATGCTGTCAGCGATAGCATTTGCCTGAACACCTGGAGTCAAGAGGCAGGTGGATACTGCTGCAACTACTGCGAAAATATAACCGTACCATTTCCATCCGAGCCCTTTCTCTGCATAATAAGCTGGACCGCCGCGGTATTCCCCATCTACTTTCTTTTTGTAAATCTGAGCAAGTGTCGACTCCGCAAAAGCAGCAGCTGACCCAAAGAAAGCGATGAACCACATCCAGAATACAGCTCCCGGACCTCCTGCTGCGATAGCAGTTGCAACCCCAGCTATATTCCCCGTACCGACCCTCCCGGAGAGTGCGATAACCAGAGATTGAAAGGGCGAAACACCCGATTCAGAACTTTTCCCGGTAAAAGTATGCACAACCATGTCCTTCAGATATCTGACTTGCAGCAACCCGGAAGCAATCGTATAAACACCAGCAACCACAACGATGAAGATCAGCATTGGCACACTCCATAAATAACCGCTAATCTCCGTTAACAAAGCTTCAAAGCCCAATAGAGTACCTCCTGAAAAGATGTATTTAAGACGGAATATGGGTTTATTATGTCGAAATACCATGTGGGATGCATCTTTGTTGTGAGATTATATAACAGACTAATTTGATTATTCAGATATTTATTTTTGCTAGGCAGGTAATATGTAAATATATTAACAAAGCGCGGGTCAGTACTTTCTCACATTATCTATATAAAGACCCTGCCTAATATTATTCAGCAGGGTCTTTATATACTATATGAAACTCAGCGATACGTATCATGCGTCGGCACAAACAAATCTTCCTCCGCTTTTCGAACCACTGAAAAATGATCAACATTATAGTGGCCGTGCAGAATCTGATTATGATGCTGGATGATCTGCTCTGCTGTCAGGACATCGGAACCAGCTGTTGAATGGCCATCTGCCACGAGTGTTACATCCATGCCTTGTACGGTGGCAGTACGGACTGCCGTGTCGATACAGTGCTGGGTTTCACAGCCCATGATGACAAGATGGGCAAATCCCTCATCTTTCACATACTCCAGTAAACCTGTTCCGTAGAAAGCATTGGTTGCCTGCTTCTCAAAGACGGGCGCTGTCTCTGGCATTTGGATATCCGGATGGATCTGGAATCCAGCTCCTTTTCCTTCGGCGACATCTGTATCGCGGACAAAAAGGATAGTGGCATCTGCTGTTTGTGCTTTAGCGATGACCAAATTAATTTGCTCAATCAGATTTTCTTTTCGGTAAACAGGTCTCTCTCCTGCTCCGCCTTCAATCAGTGCTTGCTGTGCATCTATAATCAATAATGCTTGCTTCAATAAAAGCTCCCCTTTAGCTGATTGCTATGACACTCCTGCTTTGCGACTTGTATACTGCAGTGTTTGTCTGTTTCATATGGAACCGCCTCCTCTTGAAATTAACTGTAGTATACACCACTCCCCAACAAGATGGTGTATTTTTCCAATCATAATATGTTTACTGTCAGCTCTATCCGGTTATCTATACCGTGTACGAATCACGTGAGGAGGATCAACATGGCAAAGAATACATTAGCACTGCATGAAACATTGGAAGTACACGAAGTACTTACTCTGAAGCAAAGCTGCCTCGTGAAGTCCTATGCATTACAATCCCTTGCCGAAGATGACACCTTGAGAATGATTCTGGATAATGATGTAACGAGTTCCGAGAAAGCAATCAAGGAACTGCAGGAAGTCCTATCTAAATAAAGGGAAGGTGATTGGAATGAGTATCACGGAAAAATTGAAGACTGCTGGAAAAATGCGCGATGAGTTGATTGCGACTGAGTTATTGGTTTCAGCTAAAGCTACTGTCAGAACATATGCGGTTGCCCTGACAGAAACGGCATCCCCTGACGTACGAAAAGTTTTGAAGAAGCAATTGGACCAAGCAATTGACAATCACGCCAAGATCGCAGATTACATGATCAAAAACGAAATGTACTATGCGCATGATGTAGAAAAACAATTGGAACATGATAAAGAAAAAATCGAGAAATCCCTGGAAATAGTGAAGTAAGAAAACCTAGTGCAGCCAGCGTGCTGTACTAGGTTTTTTTCTTTAAAATTGTAATTCCTTGCTTCGCAAAAGATAGGTTTGAATCAGCTGGTTTGTATCCTCCAAATCCTTTACCGACACAACCTGTGTCGTCTGGTCAAGATGCTCAATCGGAACATTCAGGATGCTTACCGGGATCTTGGTGGATAGCTTCTTATACCGATGCCGAAATAGGAATTCCAGCTGAAATGGAATATCATGGGCAATAGCTAAATCAACAAGCTGATTTTTCAATGTCTGATTGATTGGAATTGTTTTATCGGCCACTTTGATGGCAACTCCGCTTCCTAGTTCGATTGCTCCTTTGCTTTTGCTGGCAATGCTTTGGCGAGGGACGGATCCGATGAAGAAGGCAGCTTCCCCCTCAAGCTGATAGGTGAGTTGCTTTTTGTTATGGAACGGAAAGAAGATGATGGTTATTTCCCCTTCCGCTGTATCCCATTGCTGGAGCAGATTGATTGCAATTGCCGGAGCAACTTTGTTATCCAGTCCTTTTCCGACGACTCTTCCGCTCACTTCGTCCCCAAGATACAGGAAATCATCAAATAGCGTCACATGGTTGCCAAGCTCCACACCCATTGCGCGCGCATCGTTTTCCGAGTTGGCACCAATATCAATCTCAGCAGCATGCTGCCCTGCTTCACCTGCCATGACTACGCCCTGCACCAATCCATGCTTTGTCTCTACTTGAACAGTCTGCCCCTGCGCATAGGTGAGGGAAAAATAGTTTGCATCCGCTATAAGTGAGCCTGATTCTGTAATGGAGGTCACTACATAAATTTCCTCCTTCACCTCTGCCAGCAAGGTTATCCTTGGCGAATACTTTTCCCCATACTTACGGACAATAAGATTCCCCCGGCTGTCAAAGTACATTTCATCAGCGAACGGAGTAATCTTATCGACGATCTGTGAAACAAATGATTGATTATACCCTTTGTACTTGGACAGTTCCCGAATCAATTCAAACATGTTGCCTTCCCCTTTCTATAGGCAGCGGGACAAATACAAAAGCCTCTCGTGCAAGATGCGTCGAGAGGCTTCCTCTATTCATCTTATCTGCCGGCTATGAACCGATGGAATTAGCACAGTATCTGTCGTCAGACCTGCTGCTGAGGTTTCACAGGGCCATATCCCTCCACCTCTCTAGATAAGAAACATATACAGTTTTCAGAAAGTTTATCAGACAATGAGTTCATTGTCAATATACCTTATTGGTTTACTCAGGATTAAATACTTTTGCATATATGATGTGTTCATCCCTTGGTTAGAATGAAAGTATTACTCAACAACATCCGAAAGACACATTGGTATTATATTGTATAAAGAATCATCTTAATACCACGTGTTGTTTGAGTAGTTTAATTGAAGATAA
The DNA here is from genome assembly GCF_046592595.1 of Terribacillus saccharophilus. GTDB lineage: Bacteria > Bacillota > Bacilli > Bacillales > Amphibacillaceae > Terribacillus > Terribacillus saccharophilus_C. The sequence goes on from NZ_JAWVPF010000004.1 coordinate 360,763, forward strand.
GAAGGGCTGATCATGATGGGTTGGGAAACTAGACGAATCATTGCTGTATTGTTTATCAGCATTCCTTTACTAATTGCACTTTATCTTTGTTTTAACAGTCATTTATTATTTCAAAATAGCTTAGACATGACCGAGGAGGCTGTTATAGGCAGGATTTTAATAATCATCTTTACACTTTATCTTTCGACCAAGATAGGGTTTTTTATATTTAAGAGTTCAGAAAAACAGCTTTAGTCATACATGCTGCACACAAAAAAAACCTCAAACAATTACATTGTTCGAGGGTTTTTTATTAAACAGTATAATTTGCAGGCATCCAGCTTGCTCCGACACCGCCACGTCCAAAATGAATCGCCATGACAGAACTGATTTCATTGCTGATGAAAACTTCTACTTTATCTCCGCATGTTTCCATCATATGCTTTAACTCTGTCGCAAGGTCAATGGAATTCACATGTGTGATGCGGACAACATGTTTCCCGGATTGCTCAATATCATGTCGTAATCTCTCCAGCATCCACTTCAGCAGACGCTTCTTCGTACGGACTTTGCCCATAACCTCTAATTTCGCGTTTTCAAAACCGATAATCGGTTTGATATGCAATAAGTTCCCGATTCTTGAAGCAGTCTTTGAAATGCGGCCAGTACGTACCAGCGTAGTCAGGTCATTAATCGTCAGGTACAGCTCTCCATGTGTACGGTAATATTCAATTGCCTCTAATAATTCATCTAATGACTTGCCTTGCTCCATCAGCTCACACACTTTGATGACGATATTCTCTACTCCGATAGAAGCTGTATTCGTATCTATGACAGTGATTTTCTCACTGGCACCTTCGATGGAATCCTTTGCTACACGTGCCGAATTTACGGTACCGCTTACATTTTCTGTACAATGCAGGCTGATAATAGCATCGTACTCTGCCAATAATTCTTCATATAGTGTTACAAATACCTCAGGTGAAGGCAGGGAAGAAGAATAAGAAGCTCCCTCATCTATAAAACGAAATAACTGATCATTCGTAATCTCTTTTAAATCAATGTAGGACTTATCGTCTACAACTACATTTAAATGCGCGTAATATATAAAAGGATATCTCTGTAAATCCTCTTCTCTCAAGTTCGTCAGACTGTCTGTTACAATTGCAATTTTCATTTATTCACCTCTAGTTCAGTATAACTTGTAATTCAAATAAAGAAACAAGAAGATTAGGAAATTAGTAATAAATCAGTCATGAAAATACATACAAATATCACAAATTTCCGTTTACTGTTACTTTGGTTAAAAAAGGAATCGATTTTATTGGACGAAGAGCAATCTAATCCTATATGTCACCTATAAATTACCCAAAATCAAGGAGTTAATTAACATATCAAGCAAATAAAAAAAACTGCCGGTCTCCCGGCAGCTTCACTTATTCTGGTGCTGTTTCATGTGCTGGAGTAGTCAAATCAACTTCTTCCAGTTTGTACACCTTCGTTTTCTTTTTCACTTTAAATATGATCCAGCAGAGCAGGAAGACTGGAATACCGATGTAGGATGCAATGAGCGTGCCCCAATCCACACCATCTGCTGTGAAAGCAGAGAAGCTCTGTCCGACAATAACGATGATACATAGCAAGAAGGCTAGTATCGGCGCAACCGGATAGAATTTCGCTGTGTAAGGTAAATCCTTGATGTCATTTCCTTGAGCAAGATATGCTTTACGGAATCGATAGTGACTGACTGCGATACCAACCCATACGATGAAGCCGGCCATTCCGGATACGTTCAGCAGCCATGTATACACAACACCATTTCCGAAGAAGGATGTCAGGAACGCAACACAGCCTACTGCTGCTGTCGCGATCAATGCGTTCACAGGCACACCGTTTTTGTTCAGTTTACCAAGGAAAGCAGGTGCTTTTCCTTCTTTCGCCAGGTTCCAAAGCATACGTGTGCTGGCATACATACCGGAGTTACCGGCAGAAAGGACAGCAGTAAGGATAACCGCGTTCATGACTGATGCCGCAAACGCAATTCCCGCTTTTTCGAACACAAGCGTGAACGGACTTAGACGGACATCGTCACTTGCAAGGCTTTCTGTTGTATACGGAATGAGCATCCCGATAATGAAGATTGCCAAGATGTAGAACAACAGAATACGCCAGAAGACAGAACGAATCGCCTTTGGAATCGATTTTCTGGGATTGTCTGCTTCTCCGGCAGCTGCTCCGAGCAACTCTGTTCCCTGGAATGAGAAGCCTGCAGCCATGAATACACCAAGCAAAGCAAGGAAGCCGCCATTAAATGGTGCATCTTCTACAGTGAAGTTGGAGAATCCAGGTGAATCCCCGCCTAGGATTCCAATGATCATCAATAGACCGACAATGATGAAGATGATGACAGTAACAACTTTGATCAACGCAAACCAATATTCCGATTCACCGAATCCTTTAACAGAAATATAATTCAACAAAAACATGATGATAAGACTGATAGCACTCCAAATCCAAGATGGCGTATCGGGGAACCAGAATCCCATGATCAATGTTACGGCAACGAGCTCAGCCGCGATTGTGATAGCCCAGTTGAACCAGTAGTTCCATCCTAATGCAAATCCAAATGATTCATCGACAAAACGTGATCCATATGTGCTGAAGCTTCCGGATACAGGCATGAATGCTGCCATTTCCGCCAAGCTAGTCATCAAGAAGAATACCATACAGCCGATTAGCGCATATGCAAGCAATGCTCCTCCTGGTCCTGCACTGCTAATGGCTCCTCCGCTGGCCAGGAATAATCCTGTACCAATTGTACCGCCAAGGGAAATCATCCCCAAGTGACGAGCTTTCAGTTCTCTGCGTAAGCCCGGTCGTTTTGTGTTGTTGCTCACTTTCTTTCCCCTCTCTGTTTCTTCTTCCGTTGCGCTATAGATACGAAAAAAGGCCATCCCGGATAGTTTGCTCTATCGGAACGGCCTTTACTTATAAACAGCATCATTCTCACAAAGATAGCGCAACACGCCAGCTTTGCTACTGACGTGACAGTCCTGTCCCTATTCGAGCGCAGGCCCAGCCAGTAGGATTGGAGAATCCATCCGGCTTCGGCAGCTGTTCCTTTCCATCCTGATAAACGATCTCTCCTGATCTTCCAGTCTGTACTGATAACAGCCGCAACCTCTACCCCATCAAATGATGAGGATTTGTATGCAATTAAAAAACCTTTTTAACTGTACTACACACATTGACATATTTCAACAAGAAATTTTTTCTGCATGAAGAAACACGCGGCAAGCGCGTGTTCTTTTATCTTATATAAGCTGTCTCTTGCTGTTTCTGGCCGCCCTGTTATCCCCTTTGTTTCGCAGGGATGGCATGATCCAGCGATCGATGCCGTATCGGCCAGCATTCGTGCCGCCAATGAGCAGCACCAAACCCAAGATGATCAATATCAAGTTCTGCTGAAAAGCACCGCTTAATAGGAATGAAATATTCATCAGTATTCCCATAAAGGCTGCAAATCCAGTAAAAGCACCAAGCAGCAGCGTCAAGCCGACCAGTGTCTCTCCCCACATGACGAGGAAACTGAAAATCCCTGCATTCGGAAGGACTACTCCTTCCAGGAAGCTTCCCCACCAGCCCTGGATGACACCTGCCTCCGAGCGTGCTAACGCACCTTGGACGAAACCACTTGCATCAAAGTTTCCGCTCATCAGCTTACCTAAGCCAGCTGACAGGAACGTGTACCCAAGATATAATCTGATCACTAGGAAAACGACTGCTGCTCCCTTACTCTGACGCAAGGTATTAATCATAATTTTCCCTCTCCTATCGCTGCCAAAATTGTAAACCGATGTGGGTCGGCACTTCCACAGCTCTAGTATAAAAGGAAAAACATAAAATGGAATATTTATACGGAAATCTTAATAGAATAGTAATAATTTTAGAATATTTTAAATGCATCTCCTAGATAGGCACTATATAGACAGATGCTGGTTTTTCGTGATTCTTAGGTAACAGGCGAAATATCCCATTAAATAAATTAGATTCTATAGTACAGCAAGCCGATAATAGTGATTGGCCTTTTCTTCTTCTCCTTTTCGCGTATAAAATTCTGCCATGCGCAAGCTATAATAATGGACACTGTATCTATCATCCATTGCTTCATAATAGGCAATGCCTTCTGTCCATACTGCTTCAAAATTATCGCAGTCGACAAACTGCTTATGCAGCATGGCGAAAGCCCATTGATAGTCCATATCCTGGTCATTCTTACTCCTGGTAACTCCGATTTGGTAATATTTCATTGCTTCTGAGTGGTGTTTGACACGGAAGAGGGATTCTGTCAGATAGTAGAGGCTCTTCAAATAATGAGAGCAAGGTGTGGCATGTACAGCTTGATCGAAGTAATCGACTGCTTTTTCAAACTGCTGCTGCACAAAATGAAGCAGTCCAAGGTTATGATGGATCATTGATGCCAGATCAAAGGATATTCTGTCAGCACTACGCTGGCAGTCGAGTGCTTCATACAAAAGAGATTCGGCTTGATCGAAGTTCCGTATCTCCAATTGATTCATTCCAAGCAGCAGCTTGCATTTCGCAAGGTGATATTGCTGCTTGAAAGATGATGCATAAAGAAGAGCTTTATTCGCGTTCCATGTAGATAGTGCGGGTATACAGTTGCGGTAATAGGCATGAGCCAGCTTATAGTAAAAATCTGCTTTTTCTTCATCCTCTGTTACATAAAGCTCCGCATGTTCATAATACCTTATCGCTTCTTTCCATCTTTTCTCCTGAAAAAGAAGCTGCCCCTTAAAGTAGTGATAAAAATATGCATTCTGCTGCGAAAGGGCACGACCGCATGCTTCGAATTGTTCAACAAGCTGCCTGGCAGTCAGTAATTCCCCGAGCATAATCTGGTAGCGTATTGCTAGTAAATCAAATGTAATCAAAACTTCCTCAGATAGAATCTCATTTTTTGACGCATTGATTATGTCTTTCAGTATTGCGGCTTCTTCTCGCCTTTCCTGTTTCATCACATCATAAAAATCCTGCAGCAACTCGCTAAAATTTTTATCTGTGACTGACAAAACCAGGCCCATAGTCACCCTTCCTCCCTACACATACAATTCTTTTTGCCAGTTAAACCAATTCCTTATTTTACAAATTTTCTTTATTATTTACTTCTCTACCCGAGAATTATTTCCTGCCTTCCAGATAAAAAACAAAAAGGATTGACGGTAAATCACCGTCAATCCTCCTATATATTTTGTACCATCTTTCTAATCTCTGATAAATCGACTATTCTCGGCAAGTTTACAAGCTGATTATACGATTGGTCTTTTACAAACACCTTTGTTGTGGAATCTTCCAGCAACGTATTCAGTACATGCGGTTTATCATCAAAATAATAATCAAGCTGGAGTTCTTTGATGATGTGCACCTTTTCCTCATCCTGCATGCCGTAGAAAAATTGGTCATCTTTAACCGGAAATCCTAATGCACGAAGCCATTCCTTTGTCCTTTCTCCATGCTCCTTTGGTCTTGAGGTAATATAGTAAATCTCGTGCCCCTCCTGATCCAGTTCCTGCAATAGCTCGACAGCATCCGGGAACGGCGGACAAGTAGTATAGTAGATTTCGTCCAGAGTGGAATTCCACATGTCAGATCCTTGTTCATCGGTCAATCCGAATGGTTCATGAATTTCGACACGTTCAAGCTTCTGAAACACATCAAGCGGGATGTTCTTTTTCAGTTTCTTATTATAAATATGGAAGGCGTGCTCCCGCAGATTGATGAGTGTATCATCGATGTCAAAGCCGAATTTCATCGTTACATATCCCCTTTTTCGTAGCTCGGGTAGCCAATGAATTTAAAATCTTGTCCAATTTTAATGATGTCTGTATTGGTCAATTCCACTGCATCGGCCATTTTAGCGAAACCTGTGCCTTCCAGGAAGGTTGGTGCGTCTTTCCCGCCAATCAATTTCGGAGCAAAGTATAGAACAGCTTTATCAATTAAATGACTCTCGAGGAATGAGGCATGGACGCTGCCTCCTCCTTCAATCAAAACAGAGGAAATAAGCTGATCGCCCAGAATCTCAACGACTTCGTTCACATCCACACGATTTGAACCTCTCGTCCGGAAAACTTTTATCCCTTGGGACAAGAGTGCTTTCTCTTTCTCTTCATCTGCCTTCTCACTTGTGAAAATCCAAGTGTCCGCTAATTTATCGGTGACTACTTTGCTCTCCATCGGTATACGCAAAGCAGAGTCCAAAATGATCCGAATCGGATTTCGTCCATTCGGTATCCTGGCCGTCAGCTCTGGATCATCTTCAATGACAGTATTCACCCCGACAAGGATTGCCATGTTCTCATTACGCAATTGATGCACATCCTGTCTGGAAGCTGCAGATGTGATCCACTTGCTATCAAGCGAATGTGTGGCAATTTTACCATCTAACGTTGTTCCTGCTTTCAACGTAATAAATGGTTTTTTCTCGACGATAAACTTATTGAATACCTCATTCATCCTGCGGGCTTCTTCCTCCCGTACTCCGATGATCACTTCAATGCCAGCTTCTTCAAGAATTTTCACTCCGTTTCCGGAAACGGCTGGATTCGGATCAAGCGTGGCAATGACTACTTTTTTTATTCCTGCCTCTTTAATTGCCACCGCACACGGTCCTGTCCTTCCATGATGGGAACAAGGCTCGAGCGTGACATAAATCGTCCCGCCCTTTGCTTTTTCTCCCGCCATCCGGATAGCATGTATTTCAGCATGCGGTTCACCAGCTTTTAGATGGGTACCGATTCCGACGATACGATTGTCATTCACAATCACCGAGCCTACCAATGGATTGGGGTCGGTTTGCCCTTTCATTGCTTTGGCATTTTGCAATGCCAAATCCATATAAAATGTATGATCAGTCATTGCTGCAGATCTCCTCATCGCCAAGGTGGCCGGAGCGTACGATTTTTGTCTTCAAGTAATTCTCGTTGAATTCAGATACATCTCCCCATAATGCGGACCGCCCGGAAAGCTGCATCCCCGCCTGCTCCATAGCTGCCAGTTTACGCGGGTTATTCGTCATCAGCGTGACTGGTTTCGTGCGCAATGCTTTCAGGACTTGGATTGCGTCTGTATAATCACGTGAATCATCCACAAAGCCGAGGCTTTCATTTGCTTCTACCGTATCATAACCATTTTCCTGCAGGATGTACGCCATCGCTTTACTGAATAACCCGATACCGCGTCCTTCATGGTTTGCCAAGTAGAATAATGCCCCTGTACCATGCTCAACAATTCGCTGCATGGACTGCTTCAGCTGGAAGCCGCAATCACAGCGTTTGCTGCCAAAAATATCCCCTGTATGGCAGATGGAATGCATGCGGATCAACGCATCCTCTGCTTCAGCAAAGTCGCCATAAACCAACACACTGGACTGCTGCATTTCTGCCAGATTCATGTCAGATAATTTTGCGATGATTTCTTCGTAATCCTTGGCCACTTCATCGCAATTCAGCCAGCAGTACCACTGGAAGGTAACTGTTTCTCCGTAAAGGTTTACGGGCAGCTTGATCGGACCGACGAGATAAATGGCTCCCTCTGCTGTCGGAATAAGTTCAATTTTATCTTTCAAGATCGAAATGGCTTTCGATTCTAGTTTCATTTCTGTCATCATCTTTCTCCTTTTTTATCAGTGTACGTTGAATTCACTGGATTTATGTAGGCACCAGTTTGCCACGACCTTGTTCTCTACCATGATGTAATATCCTTCTTCCATCATAGTATGACAGTCAAGATCTTAGAAGTAGGCACATCAAGGTTATTTAGTATCCAAAAGGTAACTATAGCGATTCTTCGCTAACTATACACCGAACGACAAGCAAGGAAAATAAAAAGGCTCCACTCCTTGAGGAGGCTGGAACCTAATTTTACTCTGTCAGCTCTGTTACCTTATGTGGCAGAATTTTATGCAAATCATTCAAAGTCAGTTCCACCTGATACCCGATTTTTCCTGCACTGAAAATGATGCTTTCAAAGTCGGAAGCAGATTCATCCACTACAGTCCGGAAAACCTTTTTCATCCCTATCGGCGAACAGCCGCCATGCACATATCCAGTTAGCGGAAGCAATTCCTTCGCTGGCAGCATGCGAATCGACTTTTCTCCAACACTTGCAGCTGCCCGTTTCAAATCCAGTTCTTTCCCGACTGGGATAACAAATACATAATGCTGATTGGACTTGCTTACCGTGACAAGCGTTTTGAATACTTGATCTGGATTCTGTCCTAATGCCTCTGCCACTTCTGTCCCGCTTATGGCATCTGTATCAGCGTAGCTATAGGATTTGTATGGAATTTTCTTTTGATCCAGCATGCGCATGACGTTCGTTTTGTAGTCCATTGTATCACTCCTCCTACCGCTAAGGCTTATAAACGTTTTACTATGAATAATCCGGCTGTCATCAAAAATACAATTCCAACGCCATATATTCCAATCAAGCCGAGCTCGATCGTTTCGTAGCCCATTCCAAAAAGTACGAGCAGCAGTATACCTGAAAGAAGCCATACTCCTGCAGTAGTAGCTAATAAATAATCTTTCAGCATTCTGACTGTACGCTCATCCATTTCTGGCTGTCGTTTTCTATCCTTCAACCAGCTGATCAACATAGGCAAGCCAACGCCGCAGGTTGTTCCGACCAAGATGAATACGAGCAATGCTTTGCCCGATGGTAAGTCTTCGCCAATAAGTTTTAAACCAAGCCATAACCCTGCGAAACAACAGAAGGTAATGAATATATATACCAAAAGTTCATAACGTTTCTTCGTCTTTCGCATTTGCTACTCCTCCTCTATATAAAACAGCTGTTCAAATGGAATGTCAAAATACGCAAGCAGCCGAAAAGTCAGCTCTAAACTGGGATTGTATTTTCCTTTTTCGATGGCATTGATCGTCTGCCGTGTGATACCTATGTCCTCTGCCATTTTCACTTGCGTGATGGAGCGTTCTTGCCGCATTTCCCTTACTCGGTTATTTACTTTCATCTGCATCCTACCTTATCCACCCACATGTAAAGGTACCTTTACACTTAAGATATACCAAAAGAGACCAGATGTAAAGGTTACTTTACAACCGGTCTCTTATATCAGCTAAAAATCTTTTTACTTCTTTTGGACTTTTCAATGTGATGATTTGCTTGTCCATGGTCAGGTCCGCGAGCTTGTGCTGCATCTGGGGACGTCTCCTTTTCGGGAAGTCCCAAATCCATTTGAGGAACTGCCAATCAATTTTTTCCTTACAATCCTTTTGCATATCAGGACGTGATCGATTGTGATACATCAAACGTCTCTTCAAGACCCGGTACAGACAAAGCGTCCGGGGCATGTCCAGAAAAATGATCGTGTCGGCCTGCTCAAGCCGCATGTCAAGTGTGCTTTGATAATTGCCATCGATAATCCAGCTTCCCTTGCTTACTAATTGTGACTGAATTTGCTTTTGTTCTTCCCGCGGTGTAAGCACCCAATTCGGTTTCCAAAGAATGGCGTCCAAATGCCACACTTCTATGCCTAGTATCTTTCCTAGCTCCATTGCCAAAGTGGACTTGCCCGCTCCACCGGAACCGATCAATGCGATTCTGTTCATCGTCATGCGTTTGCCAACTCCTGCTCCAGCTCTGCTTCTGATATAACTCGAATTCCGGCTCTTCTGAACATGGCTGCTGTGACACCGGCACCGGCTTGCTTCTGGCCCTGGAAGGTACCATCATATATCACAGAGCTGCCGCAAGATGGACTATTTTCCTTCAGCACTACCATATCCACATCTTGCTCGTTGGCGATGGATAAAGCGCGTGCTGCGCCTTTTATGTACATGCTGGTAACATCTGTTCCCGATAGCTCGATCACTTTTGCTTTGCCATCTAAAACATCATACCCATTTCCGCCGACAATTTCAGCTGGTTCCCTGGGTGTTACGAATCCGCCAAGTAATTCAGGGCACACGCTGATTGCCTTACCCTGGGCAATCAGCTGTTCCACAATCGTATCGGTAGCCGGTGTTCCATTATAACGGACAGGTTTTCCCGCTAAACAGGCACTTACCATGATCATACAGATTCCTCCCGTCCAATATATACCAAATTATACCGTAAAACAAAAGGCCTCATCCATAGGATAAGGCCTTCTTCATGACAGCAAATCATCTATCTTTTCGGTATATGGTTTGAAATCAACGGAGCCATAGAATTGACTTATCAGCCGAACCGGGTCACCAAAAAAGAAATATTCATATAATGTCTCCCGTGTGCCAAAAGAAGACATGACAAAGTCCCAAGCAAGCCGGAACAGCTGCACTCGATCCTTCCCTAGTCGCGTCTTCCCCTGAAGATAATGGTTCAATTCTGATCCTTTTTCTGATTTAAACGCGTTCAGCGGAGGGATGCTCATCAATCCGCTCGCTCCAAGCTGGTGGATCGCTGGCGCGATTTCCGGGTACTTACGTGCAAAAAGATTCGATGCTACCTGGAGCGGCTTTAAATCCGGACGAAACGTCCCCCATTGATCAGGTGCTGCATCTGCTTCCGCTTGCTGCAGAAGTGATTGGAGTACCTCTGCTAAAATCACCAGATTAGCTGCCTTTTCCTGAACGTGCTGGTACTCTGCGATATTGATTTCTTCTATTAAGGATTGGATAAGGCCAATCGCAAATTCAAGCTTCGCAATCCGGCGGATCAATACTTGATGCAAGGTGAAGGCTGCGAAGTTGCTTTGGTTTTTAAAGCTGCTTGCAACAGCAACATTATCATAATAGAAAATGCGCTCCCATGGAATAAGCACTTTATCGAACAATACAATTGTATCTATCTCTTCATACCTGGCACTCAGTGGATAATCCGCTGTACTCTTCCCTCCGGCAAATGACTCCCTTGCCACGAATGTCAGTCCTTCTGCATTGCTCGGAATGGCGAATCCAAAGCCTCTATCCTGCTCAAAGCCTCCCGATGACAGGACTACCAGTTCATCCGTAATACCGCCTTGGGTTGCTAAGAGCTTTGCTCCATGAATAACAATGCCCTCAGCATTGCGATCCACGACCTTTGCAGCAATCGGCTCATCCTGTTGCTCAAAGTAGAAATCGGCTCTGTTTACCTGAGGGTCAATGAATGTATGCGTCATTGTCAGATCATGCTCGCGTACATACTCATAATAGCTTTGCAGGTGATCAGGGAAGCAGTTATCCTTTCCTTCCAATAATGGAGCGGAAGATGCGAGTGCCATCAGTACTGTATTCATATAATCCGGGCTGCGGCCAACCATTCCATTTGTTTGTTCTGCCCAGCATTTGATCATAGCACTTCGCCTTTTCAGATCGTCCTTCGTTTCAGGTTTGAGAAAGGAAAGGCCATAACGCTCTTCTGTATCACTGTCCGTATATGTCAGTATGTCTGCATAAGCAGGATCATGCTGCAGATCGTACAATTCTGCTTGCGTACGCATCACTCCCCGAAACGCACCATGCTTGGAAAGAGGCTTTTTCACAATTGATTTACCGTTCAACACTTTGTTGCCTAACGCATCAATACTGGTTAGATAGGCATCTCCAGTTCTGATAGCCAAACCACACCCACCCCTGTCATTTTGTTATCCATAGCGGATAAGCCGTTCTTCTCATGCAGATACTAGAGCCGTTATTCTCCCTTTCGTCTTTCTACTACCGTACGTACTGCTGCAAGAAAGACAATCAAGATGAAAATACCGAAAGCAAACAGCATCGTAAACATGCAAAAACCCCCTCAACGAAGAGTATTCCAATCGTTCACAATTTATTCAAAACAAAGTACTTGATAAAGTTTGTGAAGTATTGCACAATATAAATATAAAGAATGTGAAGTTATTCACATATTATAAATCTTAACAAAGGTGATGATCTACATGGAAAGAATCAATAAAGTAGCTTTGGTTGGTGCGGGATTCGTTGGGAGCAGTTATGCATTCGCATTGCTGAATCAGAATATCGTGGATGAACTAGTGATTATTGATCTAAATGAGAATAAAGCGATGGGCGATGCAATGGATCTGAATCACGGTCAAGCATTTGCCCCTCGTCCGACAAAAATCAGCTATGGCACTTACGCTGACTGCCAGGATGCAGATATTGTCTGCATTACAGCCGGAGCTAATCAAAAACCAGGAGAAACAAGACTGGACCTTGTGAGCAAAAACGTACAAATCTTCAAGGGCATTGTGGATGAAGTCATGGCAAGCGGCTTTGACGGCATCTTCCTGATCGCAACAAACCCAGTCGATGTATTGACACATGCAGTTTGGAAATTCAGCGGTCTGCCTAAAGAACGTGTTATCGGCAGCGGTACAACATTGGATTCCAGCCGTCTTCGCTACATGCTTGGTGATTACTTCGGCGTTGCGCCGCATGATGTTCAAGCACATATGATTGGAGAGCATGGCGATACCGAGCTTCCAGTTTGGAGCCAAGCGACAATCGGCGGTGTTCCGCTTGCAACAATGATGCAGACAGACAGCAAATATAAAATAGAAGATTTAGATGAGATTTATGTGAATGTACGAGACGCTGCTTATCACGTCATCGAGAAAAAAGGCGCGACCTACTATGGTATCGCGATGAGTCTGGTACGTGTAACACAAGCAATCCTTGGTGATGAAAAAGCAATCTTGCCAGTAACAGCATATCTCGATGGTGAATATGGGGAGAAAGATGTGTATATCGGTGTTCCGACAATTGTCGGCCGTAAAGGTGCACAGCAGGTACTGGAGCTGCCGTTGAATGAGAAGGAAAAAGATCAGTTCACACATAGTGCTGGCGTCCTTCGAAATATCGTGGAAGCTGCCTTCCAGACTGTGAGCTAACCCAAACCCTATCAGAAAAGAGATGAGCATAGCATGTGGATGCAAGCGTATGATCCGTTTGGCAATGAGTATGTTAGTGCAATAATCGCCTTTTTACCGATTCTGTTTTTCTTGGTTGGTTTGACCGCCTTCAAAATGAAAGGGGTACTTGCCGCGGGACTGACGCTGGTCATCAGCTTCGCCGTAGCGGTATTTGTTTTCCAGATGCCCGCACTCAAAGCATTATCCGCCATCGTCCTTGGTATCGGAAATGGTTTGTGGCCGATTGGCTATATCGTCATCATGGCAGTTTGGCTGTATAAGCTGGCTGTCAAATCCGGAAAGTTCGATGTGATCCGCGGCAGCATCGCAAGTATTTCGCAAGACCATCGATTACAGCTCTTATTGATTGGTTTCAGCTTCAACGCATTTCTGGAAGGAGCTGCCGGATTTGGCGTGCCGATCGCGATCAGCGCAGCCCTCCTTGCTCAGCTCGGTTTCAAGCCGCTAAAAGCGGCAGGACTGTGTTTGATTGCCAATGCAGCATCTGGGGCGTTCGGTGCCATCGGAATTCCTGTCATTACAGGGGCTCAGCTTGGCGGCATCAGCAGTCTGGAGCTTTCCCGGACACTAGCCTTGATCCTGCCTCCGATCAGTTTTATGATTCCTTTCCTGCTTGTCTTTATATTGAACGGTTTCAAAGGAATCAAAGAGACATTACCTGCATTGCTCGTACTAAGCGGTACGTACACATCCATCCAGACTCTGACTATGATTTTCATAGGTCCAGAGCTTGCTAATATCGGAGCAGCACTTATCAGTATGGGTGTCCTGGCCCTCTTCCTTCGTAAATGGCAGCCAAAGCATATTTATCGGGAGAAAGGTGCCGAGGTACAAGAAAAGCCCGAGAAGTATACAATGGGACAAGTGGTCAAAGCTTGGTCACCGTTTTATATCCTGACTATCGTCATCGCCTTTTGGAGTGCTCCATTCTTTAAAAATCTTTTTGCACCAGAAGGTCCATTGGCAGGCTGGATAGCCTACTTGAAAATGCCATTTTTGCATCAGGAAGTGGTCAAGATTGCTCCAATCGCCGTTACGGATACACCGATGGATGCCATCTTGAAGCTCGATTTCATTTCTGCAACAGGTACGGCTATTCTCGTGGCTGTCATTCTGACTAGTCTGTTCAGCCGGAATATCAACTGGAAATGTGCAGCAAGCGGGCTGCAGGAAGCAGCCAAAGAGCTTTGGATTCCAGTTCTCACAATCTGCTTTATCATGGCTTTTGCAAATCTATCAAACTATGCCGGACTTAGTGCATCCATAGGTTTGGCCTTAGCCAAAACAGGCAGCCTGTTTCCATTATTCAGTCCGATACTCGGCTGGATCGGCGTTTTCATCACTGGCTCTGTAGTCAGCAATAACGCTCTGTTCGGTACACTGCAAGTAGTCACCGGCAGTCAAATCGGTACAAGCTCCGCACTGCTCTTGTCTGCCAATACAGCCGGCGGCGTAATGGCCAAGCTCATTTCACCGCAGTCAATCGCGATTGCAACTGCAGCTGTCAAAGAGACAGGTAATGAATCAGCTTTGTTCAATCAGACAATCAAGTACAGCTTGCTGCTGGCCGGATTCGTATGTGTGCTGACATTCGTTTTATCTCTATTCTTGTAAAGAAAGGGTGCGCTCATGAGCGCACCCTTTCTTTATATGTTCATGACATTCTTACCACTACTAATTCAGATTTTCATTTTCCAAATAGTTTTATACTTCTTCTTATACTTATCGTCCTTGACTGTCTCAATCAAATCCATTGCCGTTTGCTTGATCGCTTCATCGTCCAACTGATTATACAGCTGTTTCATATTTTGCAGGATATCAAAACGAATCAACGTATGATTCTTTTCATCTATCCCTTTTTTAAATCGTTCTGCCATAAACTCCATAACCAAGTCTTTTTGTTCAGCACCACCAAGACCGACTTTCCAAAATGATTGCAGGCTATGTCTGGCGGTAACGAATTTCTCATCCTTGGTCACTTCCCAGAGCCGCGGCAAATCTGTAAGCATTCTATTTTCCGGATCGCTCTTTGCCAGATTAGCTAGATATTGAGCTGACCTGGAACGCTGATGATTATCTTTATCCGTCAAATCATCCAGCAGGTCATCCCAAACTTCATATGCCCAGTCTACCTGCTTTTCTGTTGCTTGGAGGATGTATTGATATGCTTCATAGCTCTCTTGCTTGTCCTTGGATTTTGATTTTATGAATGCCTCTTTTATTTCCCTATCCATATTACCCCTCCTTGTTTAGAAAATCTTCAATATCAAAAAGAAGACAGGCGGAACAAGCAGTGCTGGCAGGAAATTCATTGTTTTGAACTTCTTTATGCCTAGAATGCTTAGGCCTGATGCCATGATCAGGACGCCGCCTACTATGCTTACCTCATTCAGTAAATCCATATTCACTGTACTTTCCAAAGCTTTCGCCACCATATAAATCGAACCCTGCCATATAAACAAAACCCCTGCAGATAATGCGATTCCGAATCCAAAGGTTGACGCCAGGACCAAAGAAGTCACAAAATCGAGCATCCCATTTGCCAGCAGGTAAGAATAATTACCATGCAGCGCTGCTTCAACTGGACCTAGTATGGAAAGCGATCCTATACAGAATAAAAGAATTGCTGTAGATAGTCCTTCCGCTAAATTTGACTTGGAAAACTTCTTTACGACGTTCGTAAATCTTGTGTCCAAATCGAGTTTTTCACCGACTATCGCGCCGATTGCCAAACTGATAATAAATAGAACAGAATATTTACTTTCAGGAAGATGTCCAACGATAGCATTAACACCTAATGCCAGTGCGGCTAACCCCATTGCCTGCATCAGGATTGTTTGATATCTATCCTTCAGACCTTTCTTAAAGACGGTCCCGAGTGTACTGCCAATGATGATCATTGCTACATTGAAAAATGTTCCAAACATAATTTCTCCTCCACAAACGTAAGAACTTGAACTACTACACTGTTGTCCGCTTGATTAATTTGGTGTGGAACAGCTTCTGTTTTGTACCCTTCTCCACAGCTTGCAGGAACAGATGCTCTCCCATTTCCTCCAGCGGTATATGCATACTTGTAATGCCCATCATCCGGGCCATGGGCAGGTCGTCGAAACCGATAATGGCTAGCTCCTCCGGAATACGTAACTTCACTTTGCTGGCATATGTCATGACGCCTGCAGCAACTTGATCGCTTGTTATAATCAGTGCTGATGGCGGATCTGTCATTTGCTGGAGCTTTTTCATCAATGTCTCCCCATCCTCGAAATACAGCATTCTATCAAACACATAATCCACACGATAGGAGAGTTTCTTTGCTTCAAGGAAATCCCGGTAAGCTGCATCGCGGTTTCTACTGCTCGTCCCACCTAGCCTGGAGACGGTATAGCCGATTTTACAATGCCCTTCCTCGTATAAATACGTGAGCGCATCCTGAAAAGCCTGATATTGATCCACTGAAGAAGATGATAATTCCTCTGTTACATTCTCACATACAACAATCGGTCCATACTGTGTGTAAGAATTTATCAAAGAAAGCTCACAGCTGCGCGAACAGATGATCAGTCCATCTATCTGCTTTTGCCGGAGCATCTGCAATGCATCCTTTTCCCTCTCTGTTTGATAATCGGTCTGTATCAATACGAGCTTGCAGTTATGTACGAATGCCTGTTTCGCTATGCCTTTCAATAGCCGGGCAAAATAAGGATGATCCGAAAAAGGCAGCACCACACCGATCAGCTGTGTTTTTCCTGTCTTTAAATGTACCGCATTTACATTCTTTTCATATCCGGTCCGTTCAATTGCTTCCAGCACAGCCTTCCGCTTCTCCTCACTCACATAAGGATGATCATTGAGCACACGGGATACAGTCGTCACCGAGACTCCGGCCATCCTGGCTAAATCCTTGATTGTCGCCATATGTTCTCCCTCTCGCTATGTACTTGATTACAGTATAACGCTTCCGTGTTTGAAAAAACACTTGACCTGGTATCGTTTTCAGCAAGTACCCTGTGGATAAGGGTGCTGGGAACCGGAGCGTAATCCGTTATGGCAGAGCGTGATCTGGTACCGCACTTCTATAGTTGCCAAACTTCACAATAAAACAAAAAGGCCGAAACGGCCTTTTTACATGATTTCCTTTATGTAATCATACACATTCTTCACAATCAGCACAGTCGTCACGACGATGAACAGAATACGTACATACCCGCTGCCTCGCTTTATCGCAAAACGCGATCCAACAATCGATCCGAAAATTCCGGATATCCCCATGATCAAACCAATTGTGTAATGCACCTGACCTAAAATCATAAAAAGAATCAATGCCGAGACATTGCTGCCGAAGTTCAGCAGCTTGGCGTTGCCGGCGGCATGCAGGAAATCGAAGCCAATGAACAGGAAAGCAAACATAAGAAAAGATCCTGTCCCCGGTCCAAGAAATCCATCATAAAAACCGATGAGAGTCAAGACTGCTGCAAAAACAAGCAGTCTTTTCGGCGTTAATTTTTCGTAGGTAGAGACGCTCCCCCAATCCTTTTTTATGATGGTGTAAATAGCAACTGCAATCAGCATGATCAGCATGAGCGGCTTGAATAGTGCTGGATCGATAACGTGCACAGTCCATGCCCCGAGCATAGAACCGACAAAGGATAACGGAAAGAACTTCATAACAGATTTCAATTCCAGATTACCAGATCGATAGAACATGAGCGTGCTTGTAAAGGAACCCATTGTTCCTGCCAGTTTATTCGTTGCTACCGCAGCAGCCGGATTCAATCCCGCAAACAATAATGCCGGGATAGTGATCAGGCCGCCCCCTCCGACGACAGAATCGATGAATGCGGCAAGAAATCCAAAAAGAATGATGAGCAAAATCGTGTCTAATTCCAAATGCATAAAGTCCTTCCTGCCCTTTCTCTAAAAGAATTTATTAATACCATTATCTTACCATACGAAAAAATGGCTTGTAGATAACTCTAATGATCAAATGCTTCCCTTACAAATTTTTAATCAGCAAGCCATTAATACAGCAAAGAATATCCTATTGACATTCTTCTGGTTTCATTCTATCATTTATCTAATTGATACTGATTATCATTATCATAATGAGTTCGACTATCACAAGCAGAAAGCAGGAATACTAAATGAAAAAAGCACTAATTGCTATTATCGGTCTCTTCCTAATCATTCTCAGCGCATGCGGTTCTTCAGAAGAACCCACTGCCTCTGGCAGTGAAAAAGAGACAAACGAAACCTTTACATATGAATCAGAAACTGGTCCTGTTGAAGTGCCTGCTGATCCGCAAAGAGTTGTAGTCTTGGCATCTTATGCTGGTGATGTACTTTCCCTTGGCGTCAATATCGTCGGAGTGGACCAATGGGCGAAAAGCAGTCCTGTCCTTGCAGACGGATTAAAAGATGCGGAAACAGTAAGCGAAGAAGATGTGGAAAAAATCCTCGAGCTGAAACCGGATTTGATTATTGCAGCAGACACAACAAAGAACTTGGATAAGTTCAAAGAAATTGCTCCTACTGTCACATACACGTATAACAAAGTCGATTACCTGACGCAGCATGTCGAAATCGGAAAGCTGCTGAATAAAGGTGATGAAGCACAGCAATGGGTCGATGACTTCAAGGCACGTGCGAAAACGACAGGTGATGAAATCAAAGCCAAAATCGGCGAGGATGCTACTGTCACTGTAATGGAAAGCTATGAAAAAGGCATGGGAGTGCTTGGCGACAGCTGGGGCCGCGGTACAGAAGTCCTTTATCAAGCAATGGGACTTTCTATGCCGGATAAAGTGAAGGAAATGACCGAAAAAGACGGCTATACAATGATTTCCTCCGAAGTACTTCCTGAATATGTCGGCGACTATCTTGTCATCAGTGAGTACAGCGACCAAGATAACTCCTACCAAGAGACAGAACAATTCAAGGAGATACCTGCTGTAAAAGAAGGTCATGTCTTGACTGCAGATGCAAATGCGTTTCTTTTCAATGATGCGTTGACTTTGGATTATCAGTTGGACTTCTTCGAGGAACAGTTCTTGAAGTAATGAAAAAAGAGGGCTGCGATAGCCCTCTTTTTTAATGCAATCATACTTCTATTTTCTTTTTGGAAGCTCAAGCACTACTTCCAAGAACTTATCAACAGCTGGTGAATGCCAATTGCCACATCCACGTTCCCATTCATAAGCTCTTTTGGTTTACCATTGGTTAATTTGATTTTCACTTCAGGGTATAGGAAACGAATATACCTTCAATATTGCTCACAGTCTCTACCGACACCATAACGAAAGTCAGAGAGCTTTTATACTCCTCTGCCTGATTTTATACACGGGCTTATTAGGAACAGCTTAAATAAATGACGACTTATCCTTCTGATTTACGGTCAGACTTGAGCCATCCCGCCATCTACGAATAATTCGATGCCGTTTACGTAGCTGCTTTCCTCCGAGGCCAGAAACATAACCGCGTCGGCAATCTCCTCCGTCTTGCCCATGCGGCTTAGCGGAACGGTATTCTTCGCTGATTCAAGGACTTGATCTACCGCCTCGCCAAACATATCATCATAAGCAGGAGTGTGAACGCCGCCAGGGCTCAGTACATTAAGTCGAATCCCTGTACCTTTCAAATCCATTATCCAGCTCCTCGCCATCTGACGGAGCGCTGCCTTACTACCTCCGTAGACACTAAATCCTGGGTCGCCGATCGTACCAGCCGTCGATCCGGTTAAGATGATGGTTCCCGTCATATCCGGAAACAGCGGCAAAGCCTTTTGTATGGTAAACAAAGTACCCTTTACGTTCACTCCGAAGGTCGTATCGTACTGCTCTTCCGTAATTTGACTTAAGGGTAGCAAGCTGCCAATTCCAGCGTTTGCGAATAGAATATCCAGATGTCCTTTCTCCTGCTTAACCTTATCAAACAGTTTGTCCAAGTCCTTCAAATTAGAAATGTCACCTTGAATGCCGGTAACCCGGTCACCGATCAATTTTACTGCTGCTTCCAGCTCATTTTGTCTACGGCCGGTAATAAATACGTAGGCCCCTTCGGAAACAAATCGTTGTGCCGTCGTAAGTCCGATACCGCTTGTTCCTCCGGTGACAACTACTACCTTTCCTTCAAATCTCCCCATATCTATATGCCCCCATAATATTTTTGTATCGTCCCAGACCTTAAAACGTTAACGTTTCAACGTCATCACGCATTCATTATATGACTTCCCCATTCGCCCGTCGGCTGCAACCAGCTGACGCTTCTATCCACAATTAGATCACCTAATCTTCCTTCGTAATTCTTGCGGTATGGTTTAACAAATTCTTCTGCAAGCCAGCTATCTCTAGTGCCTTGCCATGTTTCATAAATAATCAAGTCATCCGGTTGATCCAGATCGTCTGATACAATGGCACTAATAAATGCCTTTTCGGATGACATTTCCTCAATAAGGGAAGATAGCTCCTTGCGGAATTCTTCTTTTTTCCCTGGTTTAGCTTTGAATCGAATATTGAGTTGAACTTGTTGATTGGACATGTTGACTCCCCTCCCATAAGTTTCCGTTACGCCATTTATCATAAGGCTAGATGAAGAATTCATCAGTAATGTAGATTACGTCGAAAGCATACATTCGAATGAAAATTCATACGAGTCATGAAATCAAGCTAGTTCTTTCATCGCTTTTTCGATATGAACCATGACCATTCTACGGCTAGTCACGATAATACCTTCATTAGATAGTTCCTGTAAGATAATCGATACCGCTTCTCTTGTGGCACCGATCATATTGGCTAATTCTTGATGAGTCAAGGGAATATCTATTTTTAGGTATCCATTTTCTTCTATGCCAAACTTCTTAGATAGTCGGTGGAGAAAGTAAAGTACTTTACCGCGTAGATCCCTAAAAACCAATTTTTCCACAAATTCCTCCTGATCTCGCAGGCGTTTGCTTATTTCTGATAAAAATCGCAAAGACAATTCAGGGTACTTTCTTAAAAGTGGTTCGAATTGTTCAGTCGGAATCGAAAAAACAATCGATTCTTCCATCGTCTCCACATAAACCCCTGTTGTGCCCAATGAAAACGTTTCAACTTCACCGAACATGCCGTCTTTGCTTAGGATGCAGACCGTATGTTGTTTGCCGTCCGAATTGGTTTTGTATAAACGAAGTTTACCGGAGATTACGAAAAATAAGCCCTTCCTTTCATTTCCGGGTGTCTGAAGAATAGAATTTTTTGAAAGCTTATACGTATTTGATCTTGTTACCGATTGTTCGATTTCACGGATAATTTCTACCGGAAGCGATTCAAATATCTTTATTTGTGGCAAAAATGATGTTATATTTTCCATCGCCTTATAATGTAACATTTTGCCCCTCCTTTCAATAATTGCGAATGACAACCGCTCCATCCTCCACGATAGCCGTTCCTCGTGCAACATAATCTATAGCGGAGTGTTATATTCATCATAAACCACCATAATTTAATCTTCTGTAATCCAGATTACAAAACTTTTTTCATTGAATTAAAGAGGAATAAGAACCTCACCAAGTTCCTCACTTTTTAAATGCGCTTCATTAAAGAGAGCCTCCGACATAAGGACACTATCCTCATAAAATGCCGTCTAATGAAAAAAACCATCCTGTCACTGGCAGGATGGGTATCTTATTATATTTAACTATTACTTAAATGCCGAATTGCTCTCCAGAACATCGGTATCTTTTAAAACTGTATTCGAATAGTTCTTTCCCCATGCATACATGGCATCAAGAATCGGCAGCAAGGAAAGACCTTCTTCCGTAAGGGAATACTCTACTTTTGGCGGGACGACTGGATACACTTCTCGATGTACAATCTGATCATCTTCCAATTCCCGCAGCTGCGAAACGAGCATCCTTTGTGTAATGCCTGGGATTAGACCTTTCAGTTCATTGAAGCGTTTCGTCCCTTCCTTGCCGAGATGCCACATGATCAGCATTTTCCACTTTCCGCCGATGATGGACAAAGTCAGTTCCTTTTCACAATTGAATTTCTGTTTTTCTAAACGACTCATCCGCCATTCCTCCTTACAGTATACTTTTCGTCACTATGTAAGAAAAAAGTGCGTACTTACATAGTGAAATTATACTCCCTATAATAAGAGTTGCAAAGGGATAGCCTGTTTCCCGCTGGCTATACTACTTTCTTAGGAGGGATGATCAAATGAATAGATTTACTATACCTCGTGATATTTACTTTGGGGAAGGTGCCTTGGAAGTATTGGAAAGCATCAAAGGAAACAAAGCGATGCTTGTCATCGGAGGAGCTTCTGCCAGAAAAAGCGGTGTCTTGGACCGTGTCCAGTCTCACCTTGAGAAAGCTGGTATCCAGACGCAAGTGATCGACGGTATCCGCGAGGAGCCTACAACCGACAAAATCAATGAAGCGTTGGAAGCTTTTGAGCATTTCGGCCCAGACTGGGTTATTGGAATCGGCGGCGGATCCGTTATGGATGCAGCCAAAGCGATGTGGGTATTCTACGAGCATCCAGACCTTTCATTTGAAGATGCCACAAAACCATTCGAATTGCCAGCATTGCGTTCAAAAGCAAAATTCATCGGAATACCGACAACAAGCGGCAGTGCATCCGAGATTTCCAACCTGTCCGTTGTCACTGATTCCAAAACTAAAATCAAATATCCGCTGGCTGATTTCGAGCTTACACCGGATATCGCAATTATCGATCCGATTACTATCTATGATATGCCAAAAAATATCACTGCTTTTACAGGTATGGATGCAGTCACGCATTGCATCGAATCTTATGTAGCGAAGCCGCGTACCGTATTCACTGATTCCCTGGCTATCGAGGGAGCAGAAATTCTTCGTAATCATCTGATACCATCATATAATGGTGAACGCAGTTCCCGCGAGCAAGTGCATTATGCACAAGCGATGGCCGGTATGGCATTTGCAAATGCCGTGCTAGGCAATGTCCACAGTATGGCACATAAGAGCGGTCCTACTTTCGGAATTGCCCATGGGTTGGCTAACGCGATTTATTTACCATATGTCATTCAGTTCAACCGCAGTGTTTCGGAAGAAAGATACGCCAGCATCGCCCGCCGTCTGCAATTAAGCGGCAGCACGGACGCTGAACTGACAGATTCGCTTATTGGATGGATACGAGATTTGAACCGTGAAATGGATATTCCATTGAATCTGCGTGATTTTGGAGTGGACGAGGAACTATTCTATGCACATGTGGATGATATGGCTGCTAATGCAGTGACAGATCCATGTACTGGCACCAATCCGCGTGAAACTTCTGTTGAGCAAATGAAACAGCTGTATGTCGCTGCCTTTGAAGGCAAGGACGTGGACTTCTAAAAAAGTAACCTCTGAAGCATATCATTGCTTCAGAGGTTATTTTCTTCAATCAATCCGTTTAAATCGTTGTATTCCATATTGGGCTTATGGCCAAGCCGATCTGCTGGTGCACCCTTGCGATTTATCCATGCTGTGTGAAAACCGAAATTAGCTGCTCCAGCAATATCCCAGCCATTTGAAGAAAGGAAAAGTACTTCGCCGCGTCTTACATGTAATTGTTTCAATAAGTAGGCATAAGAAGCAGTTGTTGGTTTATATTGTTTTATCTCATCGACACTGACTACCGCATCAAAGTAATCTCGGAAGCCGGCATTCCTTAAAAGCGGATCAAGCATCTCATCTGGTCCATTCGAGAAAACGGCCAGCTTCTTATCTTGAAAATGCCTCAATATTTCCTCTGTTTCTTCATAAGGCAAAAGCTGATTGTATGCATCCATGAGATCCTGTACCACTTCGTCGGAATAGCTGCATTCGTGTATTTCCAAAGCATAAGAAAGGGCATCTTTCGTAACGATGTTAAACGGTTCGTACTGCCCCATCAGCTGTCGCAGGAATGCATATTCAAGCTGCTTGCTTCGCCATAAGGACGAAACAGCCTCCCCTTTTCCCGGGAAATGCTGCTCGCAAGCTTTTTGTATACTCTCCACATCAAATAATGTTCCGTACACATCGAACACAATTGCTTTTATATCAGCCATTGGATACTCCTTTCGCCTTTTGCTCCTGCTTCTTCTCAGTCTTATAACGCATGATAAATGATATCGGCACCATAATTAGGATTAAGATACCCGAAAATACAAAAGCCTCATTGATTGTCTGCAAACTCGCCTGCTGGGCTGCTTCTCCTGCTGCCGCAAGATGCGCTCTGCGCACTTCAAAATAGATGCTGAAGAACACGATACCAAAGGCGGAAGATATTTGACGCAGCACATTGTTCATTGCAGATCCTTGCGATACAAGATGTTCCGGTATGTCATTCATTCCTGCAGTCGTGGCTGGCATATTGCTGAGTCCAAGACCTGCCCCCCGAAGCATATTGATAACAAGGATCAGCCAAAATGGTGTAGACAGACTGAGGTTTCCGATAAGGAAAGTAGCTATCGCCAGAATCAATAGACCAGGAGGCACAACCCAGCGCGGCCCTTTCTTATCCAAAAGCTTGCCGCCTAATGACATCATGGCACCGCTGAACAATGCAGCTGGCAGAAATAGCAGCCCTGTTTGGATCTCACTCAGTCCGTAAACATTCTGAATCAATAATGGCAGCAGGAATATTCCAGAAAACAGCCCAATCGAGGCCGTCGCTGTCACCAATATTGAAACTGTATAGCTGGGATTGCGGAAGAGTGAGAGCTCCAACAATGGCTGCTCTTTTTTCCGCTCATAAAAAACGAAAATCGCTATGGCTAGTACCCCGACTGCAATCAGCGCAAGGTTAGATTCTGATACAAGCACATCCAGTGTCTGTCCTCGGCCCAATGCATACAAAACCAGGCCGATACCAAGTGTAACGAATACGAACCCGCCCTTGTCGAAGCGCCGCTCTGGATTGGCGTCTGTGGATTTCAAGTACCGACTAGCCATCAGCAAACCGAGAAGACCGAACGGTAAATTGAAAGCAAACAGAAAAGGCCAAGGCAAGTAAGCAATCAGTACACCGCCAATTGTCGGGCCGATTGCAGGGGCCACCATCGCCGCTACGCCATACACCCCGACAGCAAGTCCGCGCTCCTGCTTCGGAAAGGCTTGGAATATGAGTGCCATGGATATCGGCATCATCAGCCCGCCGCCGATACCTTGAATAAAGCGCGCCGTGATGACAAATGGAAGACTGCCGGAAAATATACCGAAAATGGACCCTGCAAGAAATATAACAAGGCCCAGCAGATAGATACTCTTTTTCCCAAACCGATCACCAAGATAGCCAGTGACAGGCATCGTCATACCCATTGCAACCATGAAGATCGTGAGTATCCAGCCGACACTGACAGCATTGGCATCGAATGTGGAAATCAATGATGGCAGAGCCGGATTCAACATACTATTGTTCAAAATAACAGTGAATGTCCCAAATAGGACAGCTACAACGACCAACCACTTAGATTCTAGTTTACTCACACGCATACTCCCAACTGTTTTTGCGTTTCACTCCAGTTGGCAACGCTTCCTATTTTACGACCAACACTGGGCAATTCGCTCTTTTGATTACTTCTGTACTTACACTTCCAACCACTAGCTTCTGGAATCCATTTAAACCCCGTGTCCCAATCACAACCAAGTCAAATGCATCATTATTTGCCTTATTGGCAATCGTTTTTCCCGCATCGCCACGCTCGATTGTACGGGTATAAGGAATATTCGCATTCTGCAGTTCCGCTTCATTTGCCTGGATACGAAGTTCTCCGTCCCGGTCCATATCATCCGGCTTAACCTGCTGCAGTACAATTTCGCTGTTTCTTACATCTTGTATGATATAGGTAATTTCCAGCTGTACAGGCTGTGTGCTGGCCTGACAAATCTTGATCACTTCTTCTGTCGCTCGCATGGAGTTCTCTGAACCGTCGACAGCCAATAGGATTTTCTTATACATATTAGCGCCTCCCACAACTATGATAGTTGCCATTTCCCTTAAAACAGCGCTAACAAACGAGATGACGCAAATACTTCGGTACCCGAAACTTATCTATATGAAATTAACAATAACATTAAATGACACTTTGGAAAAGTGTGAGATGATGGGGGAAAGAATTTAGGGGGACTATGCTTGCTTGCCAAGACAACCAGTTTTATTGTCATCTTTCTATTGATTTCAGGAGTTGCTGCCTGGATATTCGCTGCTTTCGAACCTTTTGAACAGAAGGCATTTATGGAAGATACTATCGAAAAAATCGAAGTGTATGACACGGAAGCCACTGTACCATCGGAGACGATTACAGATACTGAGCAGGTGGAATATATATTGGAATGCATCAATACTTGCAAGCGCGAGGAAATGAGCCCGGAAGCTACTTATCAAGCCCTTGATGCCTCCCTGATTCTGTATGGGGAAGAAGACAATTATGAAGTCGGTATATGGCAGGGAGACAGTACGGTCAAATTTGTGTATGACGCCACTATCATTGAAAGTGAACTTGAACCCTTTCCGTTATAGTATTAGAAAAGCCGTCCCATATTAGGACGGCTTTTCTCTAAAACATAAATTCTTCCGTTTCCGCCTTCAGATAGCCTCTTTTAAGGATTATCCATTAATTGAAACTGCATTCTACTCTATCACTTGCATTCGCTCATTAAACTTCGTTGGATAAGACAGGAAGCCCAGCATGATACTCGTCACAATCGCAGTTGTCAGCAGCAGGAAGAGGATCAGCAGCTGGAACATAACGGCCTGGAGCGGATCAGCTCCGGCAATTATCTGGCCGCTCATCATACCTGGCAGCTGCACTAGTCCAATCGTTTTCTGGCTCTCAATCGTCGGAATCGTACTTGCCTTAATGGATGCGAGTAAGGAGCGTTGAATTGCTTGCTTTGGTGTGCCGCCTAAGGAAAGGATGAGCTCTGTTTCCTCTCTTCTGGATGCCACTTCAGAAGTGAATCGATTCAAAAACAGAATACCTAGCACCATAGAGTTCCCTATCACCATACCGCTTAATGGGATGATGTATTGTGCAGTTGGGGGTGTAATTTGAAGTCCCAACAAGATCCCCTGTGTCAGTATTTCTATTACAAGGAATGTAAGTACAAGCTTCCAAGTAATGCCCCTGATGGAGGCTCCTTTTTTTCTTGCATTTTGTACTGCTGCACCAATCATGAGCGCAACCATCAGGAAAATATAAAGGATATTACCCGAGTCGAAGATAAACTGCAAAACATAGCCTACTGCAAAGAGCTGAATAATGGAGCGGATTGTCGCAATCAGTGTATCTTTTTCGAGTCCCAGTTGTAATGTCTTCGATAAGAAAAGTGGAATAAGGACAAATATCAGGGTGAGTACCAAAGCCAGTGCGCTCATTTTTCCTCCTCCGTAACAAACTGTTTTACAGCCGCATTCTCCGGATGATCCAATAAGTCTATCGGTCCTGCTTCGGCAACAGTGCCATTCATCATGACCCAAACTTCATCAGCAACTGCCTTTGCCTGTTCCAGATTATGCGTTATCCAAACGACAGTAGTATCATTCTCTTTATTGATCCGTTTGATCAGTCTCTCTATATCCTGTTTGGAAACGCGGTCCAAGGAAGAGGTGATTTCATCCAGCAATAAAATATCCGGCTCATTCAGCAGTGTCCGTGCAATGGAGACCTTTTGTTTCTGCCCGCCCGATAAATCCCTGCTGCTGCGATCCAGTATATCTGCTTCTAAGCCTACTAGCTGTATCATCCGTTCCGCCTCTTCTCCTTTTAGCTCCTTTCCGGCAAGCTGTAATGGCAATGCTATATTATCCCGAACGCTACCCTCCAGCATAGTTGCCTGCTGCAGGACAATACCGACAAGACGGCGCAAGCTTACAGGATCAAACGTTAAGATGTCCTTCCCATCAATCAGGATGTTACCGCCTGTAGGTGATAATAAGCCATTACATAATCGAAAAAGTGTCGTTTTTCCTGCTCCTGATGGACCGATTATCGCCGTGATCTTCCCCTTGGCGAACGTACCTGATATACCGCGGATGATTTTGTTCTTCTCTGTTTCGTATACCACTTCCTGTAACGCGATGGCTGCTTGTTGTTTCATGCTCTCACTTCCTTCAGCTTCTTTCTGTCCTAGTATCTATCCTTCACTTGGATTTACCCGTTATAACTGGTAAGTAAATAGAATTCCTGTATAAGAAAAAACACCTCTGGATGAGAGGTGCTTTGATTAATAATGCTTCAAGAAATAAACCAATGACTGCAATTCAATAGCCAAATCGATATGGTGGACACGAATATTGCTCGGCACTGCAATACGCGCTGGCGTAAAGTTTAGAATTCCGGCAATACCACACTCGACAAGTCGGTCAGTGATTGCTTGGGCAGCATGTGCTGGTACCGTCAGGATCGCTGCACTTACATTGCCGATATATTCTTCCAGTTCGTCAATGTGATATACAGGGACACCGCCGATATTATGATCCACTTTTCCCGGATCGGTATCGAATGCCATTTCTATTTTAGTATTGTTATTTTTCGTAAAGTTATAATTCAGGAATGCTGTTCCAAGATTACCGACTCCAATGAGTGCCACTCTTGTGATCTCATCTTGATCCAATGTCTTCCGGAAGAAGTTCAGCAAGTACTCTACATTATAACCATAGCCTTTTTTGCCAAGTGCTCCGAAATAGGAAAAGTCACGGCGGATCGTAGCTGAGTCTACTTTAACCGATTCACTGAGCTCTTTTGAAGAAACTCTTGTCTTCCCCTGCAGATGCAGACTGTTGAGAAATCGATAATAAAGCGGCAGCCGCTTTGCCGTAGCTTTGGGTATTTTATTTTGGTCCATATACATGCTCATTTATCCTCCTAAAGCCTGCAGCTTCCAGAAGCGAACTTCGTGCAGCCATGCAGCTGATCAAAAAGGCCTATCGGACTAGAACGTTTTTGTTCTGTTACCTTTTGTCGTATATGATCAGCACTATTCCAGCGAGCTGGAATGGATGCAGACAGGTTCCTTTCCGGCATCTGTAAGGAGTTGCAGATGCTGCCTGCGGCTTCGTCCTTGAATTGTTACGATATGATACTTTCACAAAGTACGATTATAGTTAACAACTTATTCTAACAGATTTAAGAAGGAAAGTCTTGTACAGATTCACAAAGAAGATGCTGATGGGGTCCCTTGTCTCCATTTTAACAAATTCATATCTGATGTCCATCCGAATGAAAGCGAAAAGCGCGGGAATTCGGCGCTTGCTACTGTTTTGTCACATAGGATACACTGATAGTATGAGGTGAACAGAATGATTTTATTGCAAGCGAACAATATAACGAAACTATTTGGCGCAGACGTCATTTTATCCAATATAAAACTGGAAGTACAAACACAGGACCGATTAGCCATTGTCGGACGAAACGGAGCAGGAAAATCGACCTTGCTGAAGATTCTTGCAGGAGAATTAAGCTATGACGAAGGAAATGTATTTTTGGCAAAGGATGCCACGCTTGGCTACTTGGAGCAGCACACTGGCTTAGAATCGGAGAAAAGCATCCTGGAAGAAATGAAGACTGTCTTTGCTGATCTGATTCAGCAAGAGGAAGAGCTGCGCCGACTGGAAGCAAGGATGGGAGATCCTGACCTTATTTCAGATGAAACTGCCTATCAGCAGCTTCTAACCAATTATGATACAAAACAGCAAGCCTTCCGTTTAAATGGAGGCTATCAATATGAAGCGGATATTCGTTCCGTGCTGAACGGACTCCGATTCGGAGACAAAGACTTGTCCACACCGATCGGTTCTTTAAGCGGCGGACAAAAAACGCGTCTTGCCTTAGGAAAGCTCCTCCTCCAGAAACCGGACGTATTGATCCTGGATGAGCCGACCAACCACTTGGACATTTCCACCCTGGACTGGCTGGAAGGGTATTTGAGCAGCTACCAGGGCGCGGTTGTGGTTGTATCGCACGACCGTTACTTTCTTGATAAAACCGTTAATACAGTCATTGAGATAGCGCATAATCATTCGGTCCGTTACAAAGGGAATTACAGCAGCTATCTGGAACAGAAAGCTGCCAATTTTGAACGCGAATTGAAGCAATACGAAAAACAGCAGTCTGAAATTAAAAAGATGGAAGAATTTGTCCAAAAGAACATCGCACGTGCTACAACAACAAAACGTGCACAAAGCAGACGCAAACAGCTCGAGAAGATGGAACGGATCGATCGTCCGCTTCATGACGCATCATCTGCAAGACTCACGTTCGATATCGATCGACGAAGCGGTAATGATGTACTGAAGGTAAAAGATTTGGCATATCAGTATCCGGAAAGTTCTTCGCCTGTCTTTGAGCATGTTACCTTCCATATGAATCGTCAGGACCGTATCGCTCTTACCGGACCGAATGGAACGGGTAAGACGACACTGCTCAAGACCATCATCGGAAAACTGCCTGCAAAATCCGGCCAAGTCGAGCTGGGAACGGGTGTAAGCATCGGCTATTACGATCAGGAGCAGACAGAATTGCATTCATCGAAGAGTGTCCTTGCCGAGCTATGGGATGAGTACCCGCTTATGGACGAAAAGGACATCCGCACAATACTTGGCAACTTCCTGTTCACTGGTGATGATGTCCTCAAAGTGGTCAACACACTGAGCGGTGGCGAAAAGGCACGACTTGCTCTGGCCAAGCTCATGATGCAAAAATCGAATCTCTTGATCATGGATGAACCGACCAACCACCTTGATTTGGACAGCAAGGAAGTATTGGAAAGTGCATTGGCCGACTACCCGGGTACCATTCTCTTTGTCTCTCATGATCGATACTTTATGAATAAAGTTTCCACACAAGTACTGGAAATGGCGGACAAGCAGATCACATCCTACTTGGGCAACTATGATTATTTCCTGGAAAAGAAACAAGAGAAACAGGAGATTGCAGCCCTGGAAGCGTCTGCTGCAGAAACGAAGCAAAAAACTGTCACTCCGGAGAACAAATCAACTTATCATCAAGATAAAGCAATTAAGCGGGAAATCCGTAAACGGGAACGACGCATTTCAGAACTGGAAGAAAAGATAGCCGAACTGGAGACGGAGATTGAAAGCAATGAGACACTGCTCACAGATCCTGAAATCTTCCAGGATTATCAGAAGGCTCAAGAAATCACAGAAAAGAATGAAGAGCTCCAAGCAACATTGCTGGAAGTGATGGAAGAATGGGAAACACTCAGCGAGGAACAGGAAAGTTATACACAGGACTAAATGCGTTTTCATTGTTGATATAATGGGATATACACAAGGTTATGCACAATATCCACAGAATCCACAGCGCTTGTACACAGTTTTATCCACTTCTTGACCTGGTACTAATAGCGGGTTTTAATAAGTTATACACAATTCAGAATATTGACTGTGAATAAAAAAAGCATCGTTTTCATTTAGAAAACGATGCTTTGTTTTATAACGGCATGGAAGCTTTTGCATTCATCGATAAATCAGCAAATTTCTCTTGTTGATAGAGGATGGATGCCGCTGCTCCAATCATGGCTGCATTATCTGTACATAAAGCAAGCGGCGGGATAAGCAGATCAGCTTGCTTGTCCGCAAACACTTCTTCCAAACTAGTCCGCAGTCCTCTGTTGGCAGCAACACCACCTGCCACAATGACTTGCTTTGCGCCGAATGCTTCAGCCGCTCGGATTGTTTTGCCTACAAGCACGTCTACTACGCTGGCTTGGAAGCTCGCTGCCACATCAGCAGGTTCCAATGTTTCTCCCTTTTGCTTGGCATTATGCAGTGTGTTGATGACTGCAGATTTCAAACCGGAAAAGCTGAAATCGTAGCTCTCTGGCTCAAGCCATGCACGAGGGAAATCGATCGATTGCTTGCCTTCAGCGGCCAGCTTATCAATGCGAGGACCGCCTGGATAAGGCAGCTGCAATGTCCTGGCTACCTTGTCATATGCCTCACCAGCAGCATCGTCACGTGTCTCCCCTATCACTTCAAAGCTGCCGTGTTCTTTCATAAGAACAAGCTCTGTGTGACCGCCAGACACCACCAATGCCAGCAGCGGGAATTCGAATTCCTGCTCCAGGCGATTGGCATAGATATGTCCAGCTATATGATGGACGCCAATCAGCGGTTTGCCGATGGAGAATGCCAGCGCTTTGGCGGCATTCACCCCGACAAGCAATGCACCGATAAGACCAGGTCCCTGTGTCACAGCAATTGCATCCAGCTCTTCTTTCTGGATTCCAGCTTGCTGGATCGCCTCTTCAATGACGAGCGTAATCTGTTCGACATGATGCCTGGATGCTATTTCCGGTACAACACCGCCAAAACGCTTATGGCTCTCAATTTGGGAAGCCACGACATTGGATCGGATGATCCTGCCTCCCTCGATGACAGCTGCAGCTGTTTCATCACAGCTTGTTTCTATTGCTAAAATAAGTTCTGATGTTTTCATAAGTTCACCCACATTACAATCGCATCTTCCTGATTGTCTGTATAATAGTTTTTCCGGATACCGCCCGGTACTAAACCAAATTTCCGGTATAAGTGCTGTGCGGGTACATTGGATACACGCACCTCAAGAGATAAACGGTAAGCCCCTGCCATGATTGCTTGTTCCATCACATGCGCAAACAGCTTCTCCCCCAGTTTCTGACCTCGAAAGTTCGGCAGTATGGCAATATTCGTAATTTGTGCTTCATCGATGACGAGCCACATCCCGCAATAACCAGCAATCACGCCATCACTTTCAATGACAAAATAATTTGCAAACGTATTTTCCGTAATTTCACGCTCGAAAATATCGATGGTCCATGGAGTTGCAAAAGATGCTGTCTCGATTGTATGGACAGCTGGCACATCGGCTAATTGCATCGGACGCACAGTCACTTTTGCACTCACTTCTGCTGCTCCTGCTGCTTCAGCCAATTTGACTCCGCCTCCGTCATGCGGACATAATCCGGAACGATTTGGTGTGTTTCATCCGCTTCCCTTGCAGCTCCTATTTGAGCAAGTACAGATGGACGCGCATAATGCATGGCAGCTTTCGGAATTAGCGCTTGCTCACCTAGCACTTCCGTGATCAAACTCCGATACATCTCGATATCAGGACTTAAAAACAGTATCTTCTCTTCTTTCTCTCGCAGCTGTTCCAGCCAATCAGAGAATAACGGATTGACGACATCTTCTATCTGCTCAAGAGAGTCGTTATTACTGGCGTAAAGAGTCGTATACACTTGGCCTCTGCGGGCATCGAAGAAAGGACAGACATATCCGGAGAATAGCTCTCCTTGATGAGCAAGACCTTCCAGACTCGAAACGCCGATGACGTCGATGCCAAGAGCCCAGGCCATTGTTTTGGCAGTTGCCATACTGATTCGAACACCTGTGTATGATCCAGGTCCCTGGCCAACGACAATTCGATCTAAATCAGCAGGTGTCGTTTTTGTTTCCTTCATCAATTGTTCGATTGCCGGCAGCAAGCGAACCGAGTGATCTCTGTGTCCATGCATGACATGTTCACCCAGTGTCACTCCATCTTTCACAATCGCTACTCCTAGCAGCTGATTGGAAGTATCCATCGCTAATATATTCATTCCATTAACTCCTTACAAAGCTTTTCATAACGTTCACCAATCGGATGCAGCAAGATTGTCCTTGCTTCCCCATCATGCTTGAGCGTAAGCTCCAGACGTTCTTTCGGCAAGTAATCCTCAATGAATTGCGCCCATTCCACAATGGAAACGCCTTCCCCTGAAAAATACTCCTCAAAACCGATATCTTCATCGCTGTCCTCTAATCGATATACATCCATGTGATATAACGGCATACGCCCTTCATATTCCTTGATAATAGTGAAGGTAGGACTGTTTATCGTCCGTTTCACCCCTAGACCAGCACCGATTGCTTTAGTCAGTGTCGTCTTCCCTGCACCAAGATCACCTTCCATCGTGATGATATCCCCAGGGTGAAGCAGTTCGGCAAGCTTTCGGCCAAACGAATTGGTATCTTCTATTGTATGCATCTTCTTTATAAATTGGGTCATAACCGTCACCTGGCTCACTTTCATTCTTTGTTCATCTATTCATCATAGCAAAATATAGCCTAAAAGCAAAAGCACTAGAAACAAAAAGGCTTTCAGGGTCTTATGGAGAATACTTATAGTATCAGCCAATAAAGGAGTATGCATATGGAAGCATTAGAGCAAATGTACAACTACAGCTGGAATGGTGAGATGAAATCCTACCTGGATCAAGTCGATCTGAGCGAATACCAGCGTATCTGGGTCGGACGCTTTGGCGGAAGCATTGCACATGGTGCCTATAAGAACGAGAATGCCTGTCTTATCCTTACAGGAGCCGATTGGGAGTTTGCAGTTGTCATGGGAGCACAGCATACAGTAGAAAGTGCTGCTTTCATAGCGGACTCCCTCATACTCAGACAAAGGAAAATCACTGAGACGCTTGATGAAGACGTTTCAAGTGCTATTAAAAAAATCGACAGCTTTCTGATGAGTATGTTCAACAGCGTGCGATTCCGGTCTACGGCAGCCAAAGTGAATGGCAATGCCTCATGTTTGATTGCTGTGCGCAAAGCAAATTACTTGTATTGGCTATCCATTGGGGAAAATTCGCTTTATCATCTAGTACCTTCCCCAAATCAGTACAACTCTGTCCAACTGAACCAACAAAATAGTTCAGGTAAAATCGGTGCTGATAATACGTTTGATCAAGCAGTCCCCGTCTTTAATATGGGAAGCATCCCTCTTTCAAGCGGCAGCAATCATATCATGCTCTCTACCATCGGATTGCAGTGCTTTCCTGTATCTCCATATAAAAGTGCTTCCCGGCTGCAGCGCGCTTTCAGCAAGAGTGAGAGCATGCCACATTTCATACAGACAGTTCTTTCAAATGCCCAGGCAGCAGGTGCAGCCGAAAGTATTACACTGATCGGATGGGAAATACACATATAAAAAAAGCTTTAGGATTACTCCTAAAGCTTTTGAACGTTTTATGTATGGCGGTCCGGACGGGACTCGAACCCGCGACCTCCTGCGTGACAGGCAGGCATTCTAACCAACTGAACTACCGGACCAAAACTGCTACTATGTATTAGTGCAATAAAATTTGGTTGCACACTTCGTGTACTCCCATTTCTCACATGGATAGTGAAAAATTTTGGTTGCGGGGGCAGGATTTGAACCTGCGACCTTCGGGTTATGAGCCCGACGAGCTACCCCTGCTCCACCCCGCGATAATATAAAGGAAATATTCGGCCTGGCAGCGTCCTACTCTCGCAGGGCGAACCCAACTACCATCGGCGCTGAAGAGCTTAACTACTGTGTTCGGCATGGGAACAGGTGTGACCTCTTCGCAATTACCACCAGACCTTACTTACCTTTTCCAAAGACAAGATAAATTATACAATGTCCAATCCGGAAAAGCAAGTATTTTTGAAGTGAACCTTCAAAACTAGATAAGAAACATGTCTTGCCAGACATTTCATGCTGCCAAGCACCGGAGTGCCTGGACTTTGGCGTTGACTTACTCGTCAGATCCAGCTCCGGGAACCAGAAACTTCAGCCTAAGCGATAGCCCTGCAAGGGTAATACCACCCTTTCCGGCCTCTC
>NZ_JAWVPF010000005.1:0-348044 GCF_046592595.1 Terribacillus saccharophilus
GATCTTGCGATCTTGTCGTTTAATTCGTAATTGGTTGTTTTGTTCAGTTTTCAAAGATCAATAATGGTGGGCCTAAGTGGACTCGAACCACCGACCTCACGCTTATCAGGCGTGCGCTCTAACCAGCTGAGCTATAGGCCCATATCACATTTTGTAATAATGGAGCGGGTGAAGGGAATCGAACCCTCGACATCAGCTTGGAAGGCTGAGGTTTTACCACTAAACTACACCCGCATATTTAAATGTTTATTTCGGTTGGATGGAACTACTGGTCGGGAAGACAGGATTTGAACCTGCGACCCCTTGGTCCCAAACCAAGTGCTCTACCAAGCTGAGCTACTTCCCGAAGAAAATAAATGGCGCGCCCGAGAGGAGTCGAACCCCTAACCTTTTGATCCGTAGTCAAACGCTCTATCCAATTGAGCTACGGGCGCTTATTAAGAACAACTTTTATATTGTATCATTTAACTCATAACTTGTCAACACTTTTTTTTGGTGCGGCCGAGAGGACTTGAACCTCCACGGGTTATTCACCCACTAGGCCCTCAACCTAGCGCGTCTGCCATTCCGCCACGACCGCTTAAAGTCAAAAGAAAAATGCTGTCTGTGTTTCACAGCATCGGCAGATCTATAAGATCATCCTCTACTTTAAACAGATGAGCCATGAAGGACTCGAACCTTCGACCCTCTGATTAAAAGTCAGATGCTCTACCAACTGAGCTAATGGCTCACAACAAAAAAGTAAGCTGGGCTAGCTGGATTCGAACCAACGATCACGGGACCAAAACCCGTTGCCTTACCGCTTGGCTATAGCCCAATAAATGGCGGTCCGGACGGGACTCGAACCCGCGACCTCCTGCGTGACAGGCAGGCATTCTAACCAACTGAACTACCGGACCGAGCCTTTAAAGACTCGTTATGAAAAACGATGACCCGTACGGGATTCGAACCCGTGTTACCGCCGTGAAAGGGCGGTGTCTTAACCGCTTGACCAACGGGCCATTTGAGATGGCGGAGAAGGAGGGATTTGAACCCTCGCGCCGCTTACACGACCTACACCCTTAGCAGGGGCGCCTCTTCAGCCACTTGAGTACTTCTCCATTGGCTCCACAGGCAGGATTCGAACCTGCGACCGATCGGTTAACAGCCGATAGCTCTACCACTGAGCTACTGTGGAATATTGTGTAACACTTGTTAGCGACCTTATGTATCTTACAACATCTTTCGCTATGTGTCAACCACTTTCGTGATTTTTTTTCGTACCGTTCGTCGACGGCTTAATAAATTTATCATGGATTGAGGAACACGTCAACACTTTTCTTGAAAGTTTTTGGTTTTTCTTGTTTTATTGCTCTGCTAACCCTGTACTCCCTAGCTTTTTCAGCTTACCTCTGCATTTACCGCATCCATATTTACGTGTATTCACCGCCTTCCTTCGTCTATACACATGTCCGCATTCCGTGCATTTATAATACAGCAGCTTATTCTCTTTTACAGACGGAAGCATATTGCAAAAGCGTGGTGATTCCGTTTGCCGAAGCAGTTCCCGGAATTCCGGATCACGATGGCCATACCCTTTCCCTTCTATATGAAGATGGTAATGACATAGTTCATGTTTAATGATTCCTATTGTTTCTTCCTGCCCAAGCTCCAGCAAATATTTCGGGTTGATCTCAATGATACGTTTACCCGGCAGATACCTGCCTCCAGTTGTTCGCAGACGATTGTTATATCTCGCTGTATCGACAAATGGCCTATTGAACCATGTAATGGAAATCTCTTCGACGATTTGCTGCAGATTATACATTGTTATTTGTTTCATTACCAGGCACCTCCAGTTTCTATCTTGCATATGATGCTGCAGACATTCATTTTTCCCGACATCCATGGACTGCAGGAGGTAAAAGAATGCCTAATTGGTTGAAGAATCAACTATCACAAGCTTTTCTCACAAAAAACGTAAACCAATTGAGGGTGTTGAATCAATGCTGGTTCTTCTACAAGCAGAAACAGCATTCCAACGGCGGCTAAAGCCCCTGTCCCACAAGGGAAGAGGGGCTTTTTCGCAGTTGAAGTTGTTATTACTTCACCATTGTAAGTGCAATTCGCTGTTTGTCAATATCCACCTTATCTACCCAAACAGTGACTACATCCCCTACGGATGCAATATCCATGGGATGTTTTACAAACTTATTGGACATTTTGGAGATATGGACAAGTCCATCTTGCTTCACACCTATGTCGACGAATACACCGAAATCAACAACATTCCGGACAGTTCCTTGTAATTCCATTCCTTCTTTAAGGTCTTCCATTGCCAGTACATCTTGCTTTAATAATGGCTGATCAAAATCATCACGCGGGTCTCTTCCTGGTTGATTAAGAGCTTGGACAATATCACGGAGCGTAAGATCACCAACACTTAATTCAGCTGCAACCTCAGATATATCAAGCCCTTGAAGCTTCTCTTGCAGCTTAGCCGACCCGATATCCACTACATCCGCACCAAGCCGCTTCAGAAGTTGCTTTGTGGCAGTATAGCTCTCTGGATGGATCGGTGTCCTATCAAGCGGCTCCTCACCGTCCAGGACGCGCAGGAACCCGATACTCTGTTCATATGTCTTGCTGCCAAGCCTAGGAATGGACTTAAGCTGCTTTCGGGAGGTGAATTTGCCAACTTCATTCCGCTGCTTCACGACATTTGCTGCCACTGTCTTACTGAATCCA
Organism: Terribacillus saccharophilus; assembly: GCF_046592595.1. Taxonomy (GTDB): domain Bacteria; phylum Bacillota; class Bacilli; order Bacillales; family Amphibacillaceae; genus Terribacillus; species Terribacillus saccharophilus_C. The sequence continues at coordinate 2,728 of NZ_JAWVPF010000005.1, forward strand.
GATACATATTGCAGCAAGGATTCAGAAGCTGTATTCACATTGACACCTACTTGGTTTACCGCAGTCTCTACGACAAACCCTAAGGAATCATTCAATTTTTTTTGGCCCACATCATGCTGGTATTGACCTACACCGATTGATTTCGGATCGATTTTTACTAATTCTGCTAATGGATCCTGAACTCTGCGGCCGATGGAAATAGCACTGCGTTCTTCCACCTGCAGCTCAGGAAACTCCTTTCTCGCTAATTCTGATGCAGAATACACACTTGCACCTGCTTCATTTACGATTATATAAGCGACGTTGCTTTTCGTCTGCCGAATCACGTCTGCAATGAACTGTTCGGTTTCCCGTGATGCAGTTCCGTTACCAATGGCAATCAGTTCAACATCATACTTATTCAATAATGTCTCTACAACTTTACTAGCTCCTTTGACATCATGACGCGGCGCAGTAGGGTAGATGACGTTTTTTTCGAGCAATTTCCCGGTTTCATCTATCACTGCCAGCTTACAGCCTGTGCGGAAAGCTGGATCCACCCCTAGAACAACTCGCCCTTTCAATGGAGGCTGAAGAAGAAGGTTTTTCAAGTTCTCGGAGAAAATTTTGATTGCCTGCTCCTCTGCTTTCTCAGACAGCATGGAACGAATTTCCCGTTCAACTGATGGCTGGATAAGGCGCTTATAGCTGTCCTCAATAACTGCTTGCAAAGCAGCAGCTACATCAGGAGCGGTCTTATGCTTGATAACTTTCCGTTTCAGATAAGCTAGAATGACATCTGCTGGGGGTTCTACAGTTACCCGCAGTACGCCTTCCTTTTCACCGCGGTTGACAGCTAATGTCCGGTGGGAAGCCATTTGGCGTATCGGTTCCTGATATGCATAGTACATTTCGTAAACGCCTTTTTCGTCGTCTTCTGCCTTCTTCACTTTTGTTAACAGAACACCTTGCTTTTCTGTCTTTTCCCGAATGTAATCCCGGAAAGCGGCTTGCTCGCTTATCCATTCGGCCACTATATCACTTGCACCTTGCAGCACTTCCTCTACTGTATGCAATTCCTTCTCAGGATCCAAATAAGCTTTGGCTTCTTTTTCAAGGTGCTGGATTGTCTGCTCATACAATCCTTTTGCGAAAGGTTCCAGCCCTTTTTCTTTTGCAATCGTAGCTTTGGTGCGACGCTTTTGCTTGTATGGGCGATACAGATCCTCAATACGCTGCAGCTGCATGGCTGCGAGAATATCACGCTTTAGTTCTTCTGTCAGTTTGCCTTGCTCTTCTATCAAACGGATTACTTCTGTCTTCCGCTGATGGAGCTGCTGTGCATAGTCCCATTTATCTTGGATCGCTTTGATTTCCACTTCATCAAGGGCACCAGTCTGCTCTTTGCGGTAACGTGCAATGAACGGTACTGTATTGCCTTCTTCCAGCAGATTGATGACCTGTATGATAGATGATTGCTTGATGGATGTTTCTTTTTCGACCCATTGGATGAGTCTGTCTTGAATAGTTGCTTCCAATTTTGCTCCTCCTGACTGCTTCTATGTCCATTGTAGCAGAATTGCGGACAGATAAAAAAAGGATCAGTACCTATTCAAGGTACCGATCCTATTCCGTGTATTTCATAGCAATCAATGTAATATCATCTTTGTGCGGCTTTTGTTTGGAAAGGGCGAACATATCCCTTATCTTACGTACGTCCTTTTCGTTGAAAAGGTCCTGCGTAAGCTCATTATCGGAAACTCCATCAGAAAACATGACGAAGATCATGTCATCCTGTAAGATTCCTCGAGAAATCTTATATTTCCGGGGATATCCAGCCAAAAAACCTTGGCTTGGGATACATCGTTCCCTTTTACCACTCGTAATCGTCATGATACCGATGTTTCCGATGCTAGTGAAGGAATAGGTGTTTGTCCGGTAATCAACCTTCAGAATACCGAGGACGACTCCGCGTTTCCCGACTAGCACTTCATTTGATCTCCTGATCAATTCATCGATTCCGCTGTGCACATGATCACGAATAACATCTACCACTACCTGTGATGACTCTTTTGCAAACTCCCCGCTTCCAAGTCCATCGGCCAGGACACAGATGAATTCATGTTCCGATTCATGGTAGAAATAACTATCTCCGCAATAATAATTGCCTTTCTTTGGCTCCTGGAACGCCGACACATCCATATGGAGATACGAATCAGTCAAAACCATCTGCACCTTCGGCTTGTAAAGCTTCCCGCAGTTTACGCAAAGCTCTGCGCTGCAAGCGCGATACATGCATCTGGGAAATACCGAGTCTTTCTCCTGTGTCTTTTTGGCTCATATTCTCGAAATATGTGCAGCGAAGGATTTCCTGCTCCCTCTCACTAAGAATCGGCAGGACCTTTTCCAGCAACATTCTGCGGTCGATATCTTCATAGCCATTATCCGTCGAACCTACCAAATCGAGGATCGCTACCGTACTGCCATCGGAGTCTGCTTCGATCTTTCTGTCAACAGACAATGCCTTATAGCTTTTGCCCATTTCCATTGTCTCTAAAATATCCTCTTCGGACACTTCCAGATAAGCAGCAATTTCCGCCACTGTTGGAGACTTCTGATTGTCAGTAGTCAGTTCGTCGATTGCTTTACGGATCTTTGGACCCAGCTCTTTGATCCGGCGCGGCACATGGACACTCCATGTCTTATCCCTTATAAAACGTTTGATTTCTCCGATAATGGTCGGGATGGCAAATGATTCAAAGGACTTGCCGAATTCCGGATTATAACGGCGGATTGCCGCAAGCAAGCCAAGCATACCAACTTGGACCAAATCTTCATGGATGGAACTGTTCTTGGAATATTTTCTCGCTATGGATGTGACGAGATCTTTGTATGTGAGTACGATTTTTTCTTGGATTTCTTCATCTGTGGGATACTTTTGCAGATGATCTATCCATTTATAAACCTCATCCTCACGGTTATTGTGTGGTTGAGATTTGGTCGTCATCAAGTCCCACCTCATTTTCATGAAGGTATTTCGTCATGAGGACGATCACTCCAGAATCGCTATTGATTTCCACTTTGTCCATCAACGCGTCGATCAGGAATAAACCAAAACCGCCCTCCCTCAGCTGTTCAATGGGTTCTGCAGCCTCATATGGTCCAATATTCCGTTTCACTTGATCCAAGTTGAAACTGCCGCCATGATCCGCAACCATCACTTCAAGCCGATTTTCATAAACACCGAAACCAATCGTAACTTCGCCATCTTCGTCTTTTTCATAAGCATGGTTCACAGTGTTTGTTACAGCCTCGGAGATTGCAACCTTCAAATCCTCGATATCCTCATAGGAAAAGCCCATCCGGTTCGCAACACCTGAGCTTGTCAGTCGAATCACACCAACGTATTCTGGTTTAGCCGGTACTTTAATCTCGATAAAATCGAAAGATTCCATAATTAATAGCCACCTTGTACTGTTTTGTCAACATCGATCACATCGATCAAACCTGTAATCTCGAACAAACGGTATACACGGTCCTGCAGCTGTACGAGCTTCAATTCACTGTTGTTTTCTTTTGTCGATTTCAACCCGCTAACGAATACGCCTAATCCGGTACTGTCCATATAATTAACCTGCTCCAGATCAACCTCCACTTTATTGCCCTCTTTCTCAGTAAGGGATAAAAGTGTCTCTTTCAGTTTAGGAGCTGTATACGCATCTATTTCACCAGCTAATAACACAACTGATTTTCCTTCTTTTTCTTGTACGTCAACAGTTAAGTTCATCATGTACCTCCTAAGGGCTAGTTACCATTCCTATGTAATACCCGTTTGTCCTTTTTTTAAACTTCTTTTTTGATAATTATCAATGTAAAATCATCCCGCAGGTGAAAATCCTGGAGTTTCTCGAAATGTTTATACACATTTTCCACCAGCTCCTGTGCAGAGAGATGGGAGAAGCTCTTGATGACCTCAAGCACTTCTTCACTCTCAATGAAACGGTCGCCTTGACGGCACTCTGTCACACCGTCGGTAAGCAGGATGACCATATCGCCTGCTTGGATCTCTCTTTCATACTGACGGTACTGCGCCATATCTGTCACACCAAGAACGACACCTTTTGCCCGAATTTCTTCGAAGGTATCGTCAGCAGCGTGATAATAGAAACCTGGCTCATGTCCGGCTGATGAATAGGAGATGGTGCTGGCCGCCGGATTGAAAAGGGCATAAAACATCGTAATGAACATGCTTGGATCGACATTCCGTTCTACCACCCGATTAAGGCTCTCCAATATTTCACTTGGATTTTTATGTTCGGACGGAAAGCTTTCCATCGCGTATTTGATCATCGACATGCATAATGCTGCCGGGATACCTTTGCCGATTACGTCAGCCACCGTTATGCCAACAGTTCCATCTTCATGGTGAATGAAATGGTGATAGTCACCATTCATCTGATTGGCAGGTACACTCACGACTCCAATATCGAAACCCTCTACATCCGGCTTCTCTGTTGACAGCAACGTATTCTGCATTCTGGCAGCTACGGAGATTTCTGATTTGATTTCCAGCTGTGTTTCGCGAAGATCCTGGAATTCCTGTAACGCCAAACCGTAGGAAATCATTACTTCCAACAAGAAGCTCATCGAATGCTGAATGTTCTCCGGAAGATCCGGATAGATATCTTCCAGCGCATTGATATGCGTGTTGATGATCTCCTCCAGCGAGATATTATGCTGGATGGAGCGTTTACTTATCTGCTCTGCCTCGTATAAGGCAGACTCGTCTTGTGTGTTGATGTATTGTTTGAGCAGCTCACGATAGTGAGACAGATCTAGCTTAAGCGCATCCACCTGACATCACCCTCCTCTAACGAACCCATTTAACGACGCGAATCTCTGTTCCTTCGCCTGTCTTTGACGTAATATCGAATTCATCCATCAAGCGTTTTACACCAGGAAGACCTGCGCCAAGACCTCCGGATGTGGAGAAACCATCCTCCATTACCTGACTGATATCTTTTATACCGGGACCTGTATCGATAGCAACAATGCAAATTCCGCGCGAACCGACGTTTTCCACCTCATCGAAGCAGATTTTACCGCTTCCTGCATACAGGTAGATATTGCGCGCAAGTTCGGATATAGCAGTAGCTATACGGGCTTGGTCAACAATCCCGAAGCCAAGCTTCTTCGAAAAGTCGCGGCCGAATTGCCTTGCACCGACAATGTCCCATTCTTTCTGTATATTTACACAGGTTCTGAAGTCCATGTTCACTCCTCCAGTTCCTGGCGCAATTTGATCAATCCTTGTTCAAGATCTAATGCCGTGGTTACCTCATTCAAATGAATGCCCAAATCAATAAGTGTCACTGCTACTGCTGGCTGAATGCCGGTCAGTACAACTTTTGCCCCCATCAAGTCGGACATCGTTACTACATCGCCTAGTACCTTGGCAATGAAGGAGTCAATGATATCAACAGAAGTCAAGTCGATGACTACCCCTGTCGCTCCGCTTTGATGAATTTTGTTGAGCAGATCTTCCTGGAATTGAATGGCAGTCTGATCATCAAGATCAATCTGGATGCTGATCAGCAAGTAATTATGCAGCTTCAATATTGGAATTCTCAAGATTGTTCACTCCTATCAAGCGAATCGATCAGCTCTTCTATAGTCTGTTCTTCGCTGTTTGTTTGTACGATCATTTGATTCGTCATTTCAAGAGCAGTTGTAAATCCTTTTCGCAGAGAGCTTTTTGTCGGGAACTTGCTGAGATCTATCCCCAGATTCACGATTGTCTGGGCTATCTCTGGTCTGATACCGACGAGGATACAGGTAGAACCGATCAACCTCACTGCTTCAGCTGCCTGTATAATATGATGTGCGACCATCGTATCCACGACTGGCACCCCGGTAATATCGATCAGCACGACCTCCGCATGGTGTTTGATTACCCCATCAAGTAAGTTCTCCATGATGAATTTGGCACGCTCGGTGTCAATGGTTCCAATCAGCGGCATAACCGTAATATTTTCCATAACAGGAATCAACGGTGCAGATAGCTCCTGCAGTGCGACACGCTGAAGTGAAACCGTATTTTCCCAGCTGCCGGAATACTCATTCACAAGCTGGTTGATTATTGGATTGACAAGCTCGTCCACATGCCGCAGAACCTTTGGTACAGATACATCCAATTCTTCATGTTCGATCAGAAACTCAATTGCGACACGTTTAAAAAGCTGCAGACCATCCGTCAGATAGCTGAGCGGCCAACCTAAGTTAATTACGCGTTCTGTGAAGCGATCCAAATCAGAAGTCAAACTCTCCTTTTCGACACTGCCGAAAATGATATTGACGAATTCCCGATTGGTGTTTTCGAAAAGATCCTGTGAAATAGCGGAATTTGACACTTCCTTCTGCTTCTCTGCGACTTCCTCAAGCCACATATGAACCAAATCGTTACTATTTCCAACCAGTATCTCCTTCAGATTTTTTGCCATCATGAAACCCCCGTATTGTAACGTTCACCTTGTCAAAGGCTGAATTTGCTGCAGTCATATGTTCAAGGTCACTTTTATCTACTATTAATCTAACACCAATACGCCTGCCTTTCCAATATGGCGACTTCTTCTTAGTATATACCAAATTCCCGCAGGACTGAAATCAAAATAAAAAGCCCCTACGTTTAAAACGCAAGGACTATCTGTACCTAGAACTCTGTAAGGCCCAGGCTTATTTCAAGTGCTCGATTTATATTCTCCATCATTGGAGGGTCAAGCTGTGTAATTTTATCTGTCAGCCGCTGCTTGTCGATTGTTCGGATCTGTTCCAGAAGAATGACGGAATCCCGTTCAAAGCCATACTTCTTGGCATCGATCTCCACGTGGGTCGGCAGCTTTGCTTTTTGGATCTGTGCCGTTATCGCTGCTATGATGACGGTCGGACTGAATCGGTTTCCGATATCATTCTGCAGGACCAATACCGGGCGCACGCCCCCCTGTTCTGATCCCACTACCGGGGACAGGTCGGCGAAATAGACTTCGCCTCTTTTTACGATCAAGGGCCTACACCCCGCTTACAAGGCGCTCTAACGTAACTTCTGCCTCCTCTTCAGCTTGGAAAGCTTCTGAAGCGATATTTAGATTGATACGTGCCATTTCCATGTACCCCTTTTGCATGGTCTCACGGATATTCTTTCTTTCCTGCACGTATGACTTAGCCGCTTGATAGAAGAAATGATCGAGACTATTGTTATTATTCTGCATCAAACCATCCACCTCATTCAGGAGTTTCTTAGGCAGCTTTACAACGATTTCTTGTAAGCCTTCGGACACAACCATACACCTCCACCAATTCGCTCGGGTCGTTTCTGTAAAAATCCACTTTCATCATACCACCCGAACCTTATGTTTGCAAAGGACCATCCGGAACTTTTTGATAAAAAAAGCCTTTTTCAAACAAAAAGCTTAGGAGAAAGGCGACTTTCTGCCGAAAATTACAAGCTTTCGCCAGGAGAAAGCGAGTTGGCAGCTTCGACAATCTCACCGGAGCGTGTATAGACGCGCGGCATTCGTGCACCGATAAGGCAAGGGATCTCATAATTGATGGTGTCAACCCAGTCTGCCACTTCATCCATACTGATAAAAGCTTCCTTCTGCGAACCGATGAGAACAACTTCCGTACCAATTGGATATGCTTTATCCAGCTTCACCATGCATTGATCCATGCAGACCCTGCCTACAATCGGAAGTTTCCTACCATCCACAAGCACCTCGAACCCTTGCATCTTGCGGATCCATCCATCTGCATAACCGATTGGCAGTGTGCCGATCCACTCGGGTTTTTCTGTTTCATAGGTTGCGCCGTAACTCACCGCTTCATGCGCTTCAAGCTGTTTTACGTGTACAAGTTTGCTGTGCAGGGAAAACGCTTGACGCAATGCTATCGGATGCTCTTCTTTGACAGTCTTTGACGGATAAAGTCCATACATGCCGATGCCGAAACGGACAAAATCCGACTCATCCGCTGCAAAACGCATACTGGCTGCACTATTGTCTGTGTGGACAATCACTGGATGCTGCCATTCCTCACGCAGAGATTTGAACAGCTCATCGAATTTGCTTCGCTGTCCTTCGAAATATGTTAAATCAGCTTCGTCTGCTGTTGCGAAATGTGTATAGACACCTTCCAGAATTAGAGAGGGAGCGTCAAGTAATGGCAATACAGAACGAATTTCGTCCACTGTCCGAAAACCTAGTCTTCCCATCCCCGTATCAAGCTTCATATGCAGCTGCAGCGGCTTGCGGAATTGCTGGGCACTCACTTCCTCCAGCCAATCCTTGCGGAAGAAAGTGAGCGATATATCATGATCTGCAGCGATTGCTGCATCTTGAGCACGTGTTGCCCCGAGCACAAGGATCGCTGCCTGTATACCTGCTTTGCGCAAATGAAGCGCCTCATCCAGAAAAGCAACCGCCAGTGCTGATGCTCCAGCGTCCAATGCAGCCTGCGCGACTTGGGCATATCCATGTCCGTATGCATTCGCTTTGACAACCGCATAGATTCCTTTGTCTTCCCCGATATGCGCTGCCAGTTGCTTTATATTATATTCAACATGATCGAGATTTATTTCCACCCAAGAATCCCGATAAAAATGGTCGACCCTCATATGTATTCATCTCCTACAATTTTTACCTCCGTCTATTATAACAGGAAAACAAAAAAGCAGACTCGGTTCGTCTGCTTCTGTTCCTCATTTCATTGCCTGTCCATTGATAGAGGCAGCTACTTCCTGGATTTCTTCCCGTGTCAATTCCTCACTGGCCAGCATATAATCGACTCCATTGTTTGTCCATGTCAGGGTGGAAGAGGTAATGGCTCCTACCGTGAAACCAAGACTGATTGGTTCTCCGCTAGCCGGTATCGCCGCAGCAGCTGCAGCCTCTGACACATCCGCTTTCTCCTGGATCAATGTAAAGCTCTTTTCTCCTTCATATGTCAGGATAACCCGTTCCGTCCCATCGGCACTGACTTCTTTCTCTTCAGCAAGAGCTGCCCCTGCTGTCTCGGTTGGATACAAAACAGTCAACCCCTGTTGTTCATTCGGTGCTGCAGAAGCTGGTACACCGGATAATGATCCTGTCATATTGTTCTCTAATTCAAAATCCTTTTCTCCAAACTTCGGATCAAGCTTGAATGCGGAAAAGGCTACTTCAACCATTGGCTTTTTATCTTTATCCAATACTTTTACCAGCTCAGGTGTATATGTTTTCTTGTTGAAATAGATTTCCTGATAAGGCAGCGTTGTATTATTCTGATATGTTGTTTTCGTTTGGAATACATAATGCTCTTCTGTTGATTCGAAAGTGGCATTATTATCCTTCAAAACATCCTGCACAAGCGATTGGAACAAATAAGGCTGACTGCTGTTATAAGGCCATTCGCTTTGGAATTTGAAGCTTTTCTTCAAAGCAGGTGTAAGAACAAATACGCCATCTTTATTGCGCAGAATCACCTGACTGCCCTGCTCATCTGTGTCATTTTTCAATAAAACCCGGTAATGATCGTCTTTCTGGTACCACACATCAATTCCGTAGGCTTGCTGTTCTTCTCCTGTGTTCAGCTTCATAGTGGCTTCGGCCTTGTAGCCTTGCAGCTCAGCTGATGTCTCTTCCAGCTTCTTTACTACATCTTCCTGAGAGGCCTCGCTGCAGCCGGCTAATAAGAATAAAAAGGCAGCAAAGACAATCAAACCAGCAAATTTTTTCATGGTCACACTCCTTTGTCAGCTATAAAGCGAACAAAGAGAACATGTCTCCGTCAAACGGAAATGTTACGAAAGACCTTGGCCAGCCCTCTCATAAGATCAGTTGCCAGCAGATCCTGCTGTGAATGTGTTTCGTCGACCAATACATCGGCTGCTTTCCCATGGACGTAAACTCCGTTTGCAATTGCATCCATCGGATCTTCGTGCTGCATGAGCATTGACAGAAGAATACCGGAAAGTACATCTCCACTCCCGCCCTTGCCTAAACCCGGATTGCCAGTCGTATTGACAATCTGGCTGCCATCAGGAGCGGTAATGATCGTGTATGCCCCTTTCAGCACGAGATGAACCTGGTGCACAATTGCAAATTTCCGTGCGAGCTCGAATGGTCGTTCCAACAGTTCTGGCACTTTCATATCCAATAGCATGGCCATTTCTCCAGGATGCGGTGTCAAAACTGTCGGAGCTTGTCTGTTCCGAAGGATATCCAGGTCGGATTTGATGTGATAGAGACCATCGGCATCTAAAAGGACAGGAACTTCAGCTTCTTCCAGCACCCGCTTCGTCAAGGCTGCAGTTGCTTCGCCTCTCCCCATTCCCATGCCAACGACAATCGCATCATAAGCACTTACATCCAGGTCTTCCGTATCGACTATAACGCCATTCTCCTCAGGCAAAGAAGTGAATGTCGCTTCTGCCAAGTGAGACAATACAGATGGAATGACCTGGCGCAAGGTGCCAACAGTAAGAAGACCTGCTCCTGCCCTGAGAGCTGCCATGCTGGACATCGTAACTGATCCCGGCATTTCGATTCCTCCCCCGATGAGGAATCCTTTGCCATTTGTCCCTTTATGAGAAAAAGGCTGACGGATCGGGAATGACCGCTTCACGTCCTGTTCCGTCCATGTTCGGGCACCGGCTTGTCTGCCTAAATAGGCAGCTGGCAGGCCAATGGATACAGTATCCCATTTTCCGTAGGAAGGTGCTGTCTTCTGGATGAAGGCGCTTGGTTTCGGCGCTTCGATGATGAAGGTGTAGTCAGCTTGAATTGCTCCCTCAAATTCTGCGGCATCATCTGCCGGCACACCGGAAGGCAAATCAATGCTAAAAACAAGCGCATTGCTGTCATTGACAGCCTTTACAGTCTCCGTGTAGGGACTGCGCAGCTTTCCGCGAACACCTAAGCCCAGCATCGCATCCACAACGATATCCGCTTTAGCCAATGCTGGCTGGAAAGCGTCTGCTTCCACATCCATCACTTCACCGCCAAGCCGGTCGTAAACTTGCTGATGCATTGCTGCATCAGCTGTCAAGTTGCGCCCAACTTGGACAGCAGCCACATCATATCCTTCATTCAGAAGCGTCCTGGCTACTACATATCCATCGCCGCCATTATTGCCAGAGCCACAGAGGACTAGTATTCGGTCCGTGGTTCCGATCAGCGGTTTCATCCGTTCTGCAATGGCTCGTCCAGCGGATTCCATTAAAATGCTGCCGCTGATTCCTATTTCCTCCATTGCATAACGATCCACTTCGTACATTTCCTTTGCGGTGACAATATACACGCTGTTCCCTCCTACCCGCACTACAATTTATGAGACAGGCTCAAATTATATGCAAACAAGTCTATTTATTCTGTGTGATAATCACTTGCGCAGCAGCGTACGCATCCGAATGGGTAATCGATAAGAAAACCTGCTCTCCCTCAGCCTGATCGTTAGCTGACAGTACTGGAGCACCTGCTTCATTCGGCATAATTTCGATATCATGAAAACCTAATTTCCCCAAACCGGTTCCTCTTGCTTTTGCGTAGGCTTCCTTTGCAGCAAAACGCCCGGCAGCAAACTCCACTTTCCTTTTATCGGATGATAGTGAATGATAATGCGTTTGTTCTGATTTTGTCAGGATCCTGCCCAGGATTCGCTCACTATGCACGATCGCTTTTTCAATTCTTGTCAATTCGGTAATATCTAAACCGATACCCTTAATCATGATAGTACAACCCACCATCCTTCTTAATTCTCTACCGAGTATTGTACCCTATATGTATAAAAGCAGGGGGGAAAGTTATAAGATGTTATGACAAGCAATTTGCATTGGTTTACGCTATGCTGATAGCTAAAAGAAGGTATGAAGGAGGGATTGGATTGTTCCGCAGAAATGAAAGTTTTAAAGAGTATTTATATGCTTATCCTGTCATCAGCTTAATCGTAGCAGTCAATCTGCTGCTTTGGATCATAACTGGACTTTTCCCGACCGAATACGGGAGCAGCCTCTATCAATTAGGAGCAGGTGTGAATCTCTTCATCTCAGCCGGAGAATACTGGCGGCTGGTCACACCCATTTTCCTGCACGCACCCGGGAGCATCTCACATGTTTTATTCAATTGCTTCTCTCTGGTAATATTCGGACCCGCACTCGAGCAAATGCTGGGGAAACGGAAGTTCATCCTATTTTACTTGCTGACGGGTATTATTGGAAACGCTGTTACGTATGTACTGGATCCTTACAGTTTTGTCAGTCATATAGGGGCATCGGGTGCTATCTATGGACTGTTTGGAATCTATCTGTTCATGGTTTATTTCCGCAAGCACTTGATAGATCCCGGAAATGCGCAATTGATTGTCATCATCTTCATTGTCGGTATCATCATGTCCTTGTTTACAGCAAATATAAACCTTACAGCGCATCTGGCTGGAGCTGTTGGAGGGTTTGTTCTGGCTCCGATCTTCCTTATAAAAGCAAAGCCTTTCTCCATTTATCGAAACAAACGTCCTCGCCAGCGTGATGTTGATGTAGGCTTTGATACAGACAGATGGAAAAAACGTCCATATGGAAAACGCACCAACAAGAAGGTTGTCTTATGGATCATCATCGCTGTTTTAGTGCTTATCGGCATCTACGATTATATGAATTGAACCGCACAAATGTTGTGCGGTTCTTTTTACATTCGGAAGGAATACCAGTCGGAGACGTCCTTTGCATCTTGTTCCTCAAGATGCTTCACTTTGAACCTGCTTCCCATGGTTCCGCCTGATGCAACAGCGATTTTCAATGTCCCCAGGTTTTTTTTCGATTGGAAGTAATGCTGTGATCCGTAGAAAGCTTGCACCTTTTTACGATTCACGTGGACAGTGACACGTGTCAGCTCCCGGTAACGCATTGTGAGCAGATCTGTCGTCCAGGAAACGCCAGCATCCAGGTAGCTTAAGCTACTGAATACAATAGTCAGTACGACGAGCGGAAGCGCTAATAGTCCGTACCCGCCGAAATAGTAAATAAGCACTCCAGTAATTAAGACGCTGATAATGGAAGGCAGAAACAGATAACGGAGCAACGCCCGTTTCGGGGGCTTCCTATAGCTCGGCTGCACTGTAAATTCAGGCAGCAGCTCATCCAGAAAGCCCGCGAGCTCAGATTTTTTCAACAGCGGGAACAGGACAGTCGAAAAGCTGTTTTTGTCTGTATCAGCTGCTCCACCAGCAATTTCTGCGCTCACTGCAAGTAACCCAAACGGCTGGCGAAAGATGTTTTCTTCTATTTTCAGTGCTTGGACTCGGTGCAGCGGTATGGTCATTTCCCTTTTTTCCAGCAGACCTCTTCGTATAAAAAGCTCATTTCCTTGCTTGCTTATTTCAAAGAAGCAATATTTTAATATGGTTCCGACCATGGCTACCATCCACGTCAACGCCAAGCTGCCAATCACAAAAATAATAGATAAAAGCAAGCTCTGCTGTAAAAGCCAATCATAAACAAAAGAATAAATATTGATATTGACTACTTCATCCGCTTGCTGCGTTATTGCAAAAAGAAAACCAAAAATGACACCAGTCCCGCCTGAAGTAGCAGCAGCAGCTAACAAACGTCGGAAACTGAGCCGGTAGCTGGTACGCTCTTCTCGTATCGGAGCATTCTCCGTATCTCCCTGCAAAGCACTAGTCTCTTTTCTTTTTACAAACTGCTGTATCTCCTCAGCTTCCAGCTTCGAGATGGCCGGGATCATTCCCTCAGCCTCTTTTCCGCCGCCTGCTGTCTGCACTTCCAGCTTGACCAGTCCAAAAAGTCTGTGAAGGATATTGGCACTTGTATTTACGGAATGGATACGATGACGGGATATATAACGTTTTTTCCTTATAAAGACCCCAGATTCGATTCGAAGTTCATCTTCCTCCATTCGATACGTGAACCGATACCAATATAAAAATCCAAACAGACCGCTCACTATTAAAATAACTCCAATAAGTGCAAAAGGACTCCACCAAAACATCTTCGTCATATCCCGCAATAATGCTATAAAAGCGATGGCAAGTGGAACGATGGCATCTTTAATGAGCTTCAGCATCCGGAGGACGATACTGATTGGATGCATCCTTTTTTGTTCAGACATCTTCTTCCTCCACACGAGCAAGTATTCCGATCCGGTCACGCAGCTCCAAAGCTTCCTCCAAAGCAAGTGCTGGTATATTGTGTGTCGTTGCAGCTGTAGATACAGAGACCGTGGCCAAGCCAAATTTTTTCAATACTGGTCCTTGCTCTGTATCGACATGCTGTACACGGATCATCGGTACAATTGTCTGTGTGATAATGAAAATACCGCTTTGTATGTATATCTCCTGCTCAAACACTTCATAACGCCATCTTCTCCATCGCAGTGCAGGAAGCAGCCAGATAAAGAAAAGCAAGCAAGCGGCGATGACAGACCAAGCAATATAAATGATAGCATCCGGAATCGACCAAGTATCCCAGAAATACGTCAGCACCCCTGCTGCAATGACTGGAAGCAGCATATACAGGCTGGCATTGATTCGCCAAACCTTTTTTGCATCGACTGCAATTCTGTTGCGTGGCTGCGACTTCATGCTCTCCACCCTCTTTCCAGTTTTACCATACGATTGGACTAGGAATTTGTTTCATTTAGAAAGAAAAAAGAGCCTTGGGATACCACATAAAAAAAGACACCTTTACAGGTGTCTTTTACAGATTAGTTATCGTTATTGCGTTTGCCGCGGTAGCCGCCGCCTCCGCCGCTGTTGCGTTTACCTTGACCTTGGTAGTTACGGCCGCGTGAGTTGCTGTTACGGCCATAGCCTCCGCGTCTGTCATTACCGCCACGGGAACCGCCGCGATATTTCTTTTTGTCCTTGAAGTTGCCTTTTACGCTGATTGGAGCAATGGATGTAATACGAACCGGTGTATTACGACGCTCTTTAGTCAGCATTTTCAGAGCAGCTGCAACAACTGTTTCAGCGCCAAACTGGTTGATCAGTTCGTTTGCTTTTTCGTTGTATGCTTTTAGATCTTTGTTTTCGATCGTACGCATCATTTTATCGATAGCGATCTGCTGCTGTCCTTGTGCAGCTTCATCGTTTGTCGGAGCATCTTTACGTGCAATCTTGCTCTTCGTTGTTTTTTCGATCAAGTGCAGATGAGAAATCTCTCTTGGCGTGATAAAGGAGACAGCTCGTCCAGTTTTACCAGCACGGCCTGTACGACCAATACGGTGCACATAGCTTTCCGGATCCTGCGGGATATCGAAGTTATATACATGTGTTACGTTAGAGATATCAAGCCCACGTGCAGCAACGTCTGTCGCTACCAAAATTTCTACTCGGCCATTTTTGAATTTGTTCAACACGGACATACGCTTGCCTTGTGTAAGATCGCCATGAATACCTTCTGCGCGGAAACCGCGAGCCTGCAAGCCTTCTGTCACTTCATCAACACGTTTTTTCGTTCTGCCGAAAATGATAGCCAATGTTGGCTCATCGATATCAAGCAAGTTGGAAAGTGTATCGAATTTCTGTCTTTCCTGAACTTCGATGTAAGACTGATCGATATTCGTTACAGTCATTTCTTTTGCTTTTACTTTAACTTCTGTAGGGTCTTTCATCAATTTCGTACCGATATCACGGATTTCCTTTGGCATTGTCGCACTGAATAGCAATGTCTGACGCTCTTCAGGGATAGATGAAAGGATTTCACGGATATCATCGATGAAGCCCATGTTAAGCATTTCATCCGCTTCGTCCAATACAGCAGTGTGTACATTGCTGATATTGATCGTTTTACGACGGATATGGTCAAGCAGGCGGCCTGGAGTCGCTACAACGATATGCGGGCCTTCTTTTAATGAACGGATCTGACGGTCCATATGCTGACCGCCGTATACTGGAAGTGTACGGATTCCTTTGAATTGACCAAGACGGTGAAGCTCTTCCCCTACCTGGATAGCAAGCTCGCGAGTCGGGGCAATAACCAAACCTTGGATCTGGCGTTTAGAGCGATCGATCTTGTTGATCATCGGGATACCGAAGGCAGCAGTTTTACCAGTACCAGTCTGCGCTTGACCTAGTACGTCTTTACCTTCTAGGGCGAATGGAATTGTTTCAGCTTGGATCGGTGTAGCTTCTTCAAATCCCATTTTATTTAATGCTTTTAAAATTGGTTCCGAAATACCTAATGAACTAAATGTTGTCAATTTCTTATTACTCCTTTATATAAAAAAAGTCTCACTGATGAAGCACGGCAGTTATACACAATAAAAAAGCCTTCCTCCACGCTTGGGAAGAGGCCTTAAGCAAGCATTCATTGGATTTAATTATAGTAACACACTATTTGTCCGAATTCTACCTATATCTATGATTACACGTATATCTACGTGTATTATTTATCATAAAAGCCCTTCCAAATGTCTAACACTATCTTTGGAAATTGTTATATTATTTTCAAGCAGCAATGATGCCGGCTTTCACAGCTTTGGTTCTATTTTCTCCCCCAGAGTGGATCTTAAACCCCCGCGGGTGAAAATTAAGCCTCCAAAAGGAATTCTTCCACTTGCGTACAAATCTGGTCTATATCCGGACCAAGGCATAGGAGATGCTTCGATTCGTCAAAAAGAACCATCTTTTGCTTCTCTGAACCGAGATGCTTATGCAAAAAATTGACCGTGCGGTGCGGCACCATGCTGTCTTGAATTCCCTGCACGATGAATACTGGGCAGGAGACAGCAGGCAATGCTTTTTTCGTGTAGTCCACACATTTTTTGAATTCCCAGAAGGCACGGAACGGGATTCTCCCTTTTTTGTCTTCCCGGAGCTTGGTGAAATCGTCCAAAACATCACCGCTCAATTGCTTTTTCATGTTCTGCCACGCCTCAATCGTCAGCAGCTTCCAGTTCAGATATTTACCTGATGCTGATAACAGCACAAGCTTGTCAGCACCGTATTTGGCTGCCAAATGAGAAGCGATCATCCCGCCCATCGAAAATCCAATTACGTAGATCTGGGAACATTCTTGTGCAAGCCGCTCATACGCTTCTTCACAAGCCTTTATCCATTCCCGGTGCCCGACCCCGCGAAGAGACAGCTCTTCTGCCTTCCCATGACCTGGCAAAGCGACCATTTCGACTTTCCATTCCGTATGATTCATTAAATGCTCAGTTAAGGGCTCCACCTCGTACGTGCCGCCGGTGAAGCCATGGATGCACAATATTCCTGTCATTCGATCATCTTCGCTTTCTTTATTTTTTATCTCAGTATCTTCAAAAAAGAACCGAGTGATTTTACGATTGGGGAAACCTGCTGAACCGTCGATGCCATCTGCCCTACAGTCGACATCATCTTATTGATATCCATTTGCCCATTCTTATCCTGAAAATAAGTTGCCAGCCCTTTTGTCAGCTGCGCTTGCTGCTTTGGCTGCTGGATATTCGTTGGCTGGGCATATGCATGCCAATATGGTGCAAGCGGCGGTTTTTTGAAATACTCATACGGTGTAACTTGCTGCGGCGGCTGCGCTTGCTGCTGCCATCCTCCCCACTGGGTGAAGTACTCAGGAGGATATGGATTATAGGTATAAGGATCGGTCTGTCTATTAGTATCACCAACATTTTCGTTTGCTTGCATCCATGCATGATCATATCCCATACTATCATATTGCCCGATAGGCTCAGTTTGATAAACAGGCTCATAATAATAACGCTGCCGGCCATCGCTCATCTGTTGTTGCTGCACATGGGAGCGTGGCTCTGCCGTATTATAATAATACATCTCCACACACCTTTCCTATTTCTCCTATAGCGTATGTTAGGCGAAGGAAGGGCGTTATACTTAACCAAAAATAAAAAGAAAGCAAAAACCACTCTAGATGATTTTTGCCCAATAGATAAACTCGATTCACGCTGAATGCATCCTGCTGACTAATCCGAGCACCTGCTGAAGCTTGCTTTTCTGAAAACCGTGCACCTTTTCTCCATTGATCAGGACAAGCGGAGTGCTGTATACGGAATGTGCTTGCATTTCTTTCAAAACAGCGGGTGCATTTGTGATATTTTTGACATTGTAAGAAATATTCCACTTATCGAGCTGATTTGTCACTTGCTCGCATTGTTTGCAATTATCACTGATGTATACTTCCACATTACGATGTCTCATTCTGCATTCTCCTTTTGTCTTTACTCAATGTGTTATACCAAAATTTACCCTCACTCCTAGTACTTAAAACCTATTTCCATCAAATTCAATGCTTCTAATTCTGCAACCCTTTACATTACAAAAATGCAGTTTGAGTTCTTGCATACGTGGTATTCAATAGCATATACACGAAATGAAAAGGAGCTGTCTCAACATGCCTAAAGATCCAAAAACACAATACTTCCATGATACGTATCCGAAACAATATCAGGATCCTCCCGGCCTGCAAAAGGAAATGGATCCAAAGCCTGATTGCGGTGAAGAAAGCTACAAAGGATCCGGAAAATTAACTGGACGGAAAGCACTCGTAACAGGGGGAGACTCTGGCATCGGCCGTGCAGCTGCTATCGCATATGCAAGAGAGGGCGCCGATGTAGCTATCAACTACCTTCCGGATGAGCAGCCTGATGCTGAAGAAGTGAAAGAACTGATCGAGGCAGAAGGAAGAAAGGCTGTACTTATTCCTGGAGATCTCCGAAACGAAAGATTCAACTATAAGCTAGTCGAAGAAGCAGTTGAACAACTAGGCGGTTTGGATATCCTGGCACTTGTCGCTGGCAAGCAGCAGGCTGTCGAGGACATTGCAGATTTGACTACAGAACAGCTGAAAGCAACATTCGAAACGAATGTCTATCCGCTTTATTGGCTGACGAAAGCTGCTCTTCCGCATCTGCCAGCAGGATCTTCCATTATTACAACGACATCCGTGGAAGGCTTTAATCCTTCTCCAATGTTATTGGATTATGCGGCTACGAAAAGCACGATCATCGGCTTCACAAAAGGCCTGGCGAAACAGATTGCCGATAAAGGTATCCGTGTGAACTCTGTCGCACCGGGGCCAATTTGGACACCATTGCAAATTTCCGGCGGACAACCTCAGGAAAACATTCCTGAATTCGGCTCCAATACACCGCCAACACCTGCTGGTCGTGCAGGACAGCCAGTTGAGCTTTCCAGTGTGTATGTGTTCCTTGCATCTGAGGAATCCAGCTATGTAAGTGCGCAAGTATACAGCATCACTGGTGGTATTCCGACAGCATAAAGTAAAGCTGCGAGCATAAGCTCGCAGCTTTTTATTGTTTCACTGCTTTCCACCGATCTTTTGTCTCTTCATAATTTCCTGCATAACGATGCAGCACTCCATTCTCCAAGTATGCAGTCTGATCAAAACAAGAATTCAGAAGATGTCGATCATGGCTGATACCAAGCACGGTTCCATCGAATCGTCCCAGTGCCTCCTCCAGCACTTCCCTTGATTCCAGATCCAAATGGTTTGTTGGTTCATCCAAGATGAGCAAATTGATGCCCTGATGCATGAAAATAGCCAGTTTCAGCCGCATCCTTTCTCCCCCGCTCAGCCGCCCAATCGGCTGGAAAACTGCATAGCCATAGAACATGAAGGCTGCCAGCATATGTCTTGCATCCGCTTCTGTTACCGAGATAACTGTTCGGAAATAATCAATCATCCGCATAGCTGGATCCGCATCCTCCAATGGATGCTGCGGCAGATAGCCCACCTGTACTCCACTTCCTACTTTGACAATTCCGCTGTCAGCAGTTAAGCTGCCAAGAACAATTTTGATCAATGTCGACTTGCCGCTTCCGTTGTCTCCTACGATTGCGAGCCTTTCCTTATAACGCATATGAAGCATGATATCCTGCAGCACGCATCTTTCACCGAAGCTCTTGCTGATTGATTCCAATCGGATGACATCCTCACCGCTGCGTTCATCCGCAGCAAGCTTAAGCTTCATTTTAGCTGGATCAATATTCGGTCTGGACAGCTTCTCCATCCGTTCCAATGCGCGTTCCATATTACGTGCGCGTTTATGCAACCCCTCATTCGGCGGATTCGCTTGATTAGCCCAAAGTTTCAGCCGCTTGATTGTTTCTTTCATTTTCTTGATTTTCTTCTGCTGTTCCTTGTATGCTTCGAATTCCTGCAACAGCTTCGCTTCCTTTTGCTTCAAATAAGAGGTGAAATTGCCGGTATAAACCGTAACCTCCCCATCCTCCAAATCGGCAATACGGGATACAGTAGCATCCAGGAAATACTTATCATGCGAAATGACACATACAGCTCCCCCGTAATTTACCAGGAAGTTTTCCAGCCATTCAATGGCGGATAAATCAAGATGGTTTGTCGGCTCATCCAACAGCAGCAAATCTGGCTGCTGCAGGAGAACATATGCCAAGCCAACCTTTGTTTTCTCACCGCCGCTCAATCTGGCAAAAGGTTCCTCCAGCAGATGTGCAATATGCAAGCCATTTGCAGTACGGGCGATATTTGCATCCATCTCATAACCGCCTGCTTCTGCAAATGCAGTCTGCACTTCCCCGTAAGCTTCTAAAGCTTTTTCCATTTTCTCCGGATCCAACATTTGCTTCTCTAATTTCTGCATTCTCTCCTGCAAGACTGCAAGTGCATCGAATGCACGCATCAAGTACTGTTTCACAGTCCCCTCATGCCCTACTGGTATTTGCTCCAAGTAGCCAATTTTCGCTTGCTTGCGTATAAACACTTGCCCATCATCACATAATTCCGTACCGGTAATCAGTTTAAAAATTGTTGATTTACCACTGCCGTTCCGACCTACCAAACCCAGCTTCTCTCCTGGTTTCAGCTCCAGGTTAAGCTTTTCAAACAATATATTACCGCCCATGATTTTCTTGACTTCCTTCAATGTTATTAACATGTCATCCGCTCCTTTTTACTATAAAAAAAGCCAGACAGCAAGACTGTCTGACTCTGACTTATGAGAAATAAGGGTACAAAAAAACCACACGCAGGGTGTGGTTCTCTGGAACGCCTTTTATTTTCAATCGTGTCGTAGAGAAATAGATCCTGCACATTATCCATTATTCAGTTGGTAAAAAAGGGCATACGTATCCCGTTACCAACAAAACCATGAATAATCGCGCGGCGATGCAATAGATTTTGATCGGCTTCACGCGAAAGTGTGTGCAACATCTGATTCCCCTCCTTTTCATAGTAGATATTTCCAGTATAGAGGTTGCGAAGCAAATTGTCAAACTATTCTCCAATTATCATATCAAGATGTCCTGGCAGGATTTTCACCTCACCAGATGTTTCCCGATAAACTTCCCCATCCATATCAATAGGTTTGCCAGCAGGAGACAAAAAGCGGATTTTTTCTGCATCTCGGATGTCTACTTCAGTCAAATCAGACAGAATCGTTTTATCTTGCTTGATTTGGAGTAGTTCTTTAAAGCTGGTTAAATTGGAATTTTTCACGAATATAACATGCAGCTTACCATCGTCCGGCCTTATATTCGATCCCGCAAACTCCCTTGTACCGATGAACCGTCCGTTCATCACTAAGATCATAACTGCTTCTCCGTTCAGTTTCTCTCCATCAATCTCTATTTCGTATGAAAATGGCTCTGCCTGATTGACTGTTCTTAATGTACTAATAAAATAGGAAAGCACCCCTAAGCGGGCTTTTTGATCTTCATCGATGTTATTCGATGCATCCGCGATCAGTCCGACTCCCCAGAAATTCAAGAAGTAAGAATCCTCATATTGGCCAATGTCTATCGAAGCGGCCTTTCCGTCAGCGATTGCTGCAGCTGCCTTTCCTAAATTCTGCGGCAGACCTAACATTCGGCTGAAGTCATTGCACGTACCACCAGGAATGATTGCAACTGTCGGGCGCTTCGGCAAGGGAGAAATCGCATTGATTACTTGATGGATGGTACCGTCACCACCGTGTATGATCAATAAATCAATGTTCCCTGCAACCTCCCGGCTGCAGCTCACCAACTCCTCCAGATCCTTTGTTTGGATGACCTCCAGCTGTTTGATCGATGCCGCAAGCTTTGGCAATGTTTGTCCCAGTTCCCGTTCCATGAGGGCATTGTCCATGTTTCCATTTACTACATATACAGCACGTTCGAAAGTTTGCATCGTTCTCCTCTCCTTCCCTATTATCGTTCCCTGTACATTGGATTGGCTAAACTTTGGCAAATAAAAAAAGCCGGCTGAAAACCGGCTTTATAAAGCATGTCCTGTCACGATCATATATCCGAGCATAAATGCGTTCAACGATACAATCAAACCTGTCGCTGTCCACGCAAGGACTTTGACATGGGGCTTATTTACAAATGACCCCATCTTTTTCTTGCTGCTTGTAAAGAGCACTAACGGAATAACAGCAAAGGATAGCTGCAGGCTAAGAATGACCTGACTCCAAACAAGCAAATCTCCTGTGCTTGAAGGACCGTAGATTCCGACGACTATCAGTGCAGGAATGATAGCGATGATTCTTGTCACAAGCCTTCTGACCCAAGGTTTTACCCGGAACTGTATGAATCCCTCCATGACGATCTGTCCAGTCAAAGTTCCTGTGATAGTCGAAGACTGACCAGATAGAAGCAGCGCAAAGCCGAACAAAAAGCTGGCAGCTCCAGCGCCAATAGCAGGACTTAACAGCTTGTATGCATCCTCAATTCCTTCCACATGCTGTCCGATCGTATGGAACGCAGCTGCACCTAGGATTAATATCGCCGAATTGACGAAGAAAGCAATACCGAGCGAGAAGGTCGAATCTATATACGAGAATTTCACTGCTTCCTTCTTTCCTTTTTCTGTATCCTGATAATTCCTTGTTTGTACAATGGAAGAATGCAGATACAAATTATGCGGCATAACAGTTGCACCTAATATACCAAGTGCCAAAAACAAAATCGATGGGTTGGTCACGATCTCCGGTGATGGTATATAGCCTTTCAATGCTTCATATAGAGCAGGATGCGAGAAGATCATTTCGAAAAGGAAACAGCCAGCTATAGTGACCATCAGGACGGTAATGATCGCTTCCATCCAGCGAAATCCTTTTTTCTGCAATAAAAGCAGCAGCAATACATCCAACGCTGTAATGATGATACCCACCATAATTGGTATGTGAAATAGTAAATTCAGCGCAATGGCAGAACCCAGGACTTCAGCCAGATCCGTTGCTATGATGGCAAGCTCTGTCAGCAGCCACAGCACAACGACCACTTTCGGATGGAATGCATCCCTTGTTGCCTGCGCTAAATCACGGCCGGTTGCGATTCCAAGCTTGGCAGCCAGCCCCTGCATGAGCATGGCGATCAGGTTGGAAAGCAGAACGACGGCAAGCAGCATATAGCCAAAGGAGGAACCTGCTGAAATGGAAGTTTCCCAGTTGCCCGGATCAATGAAACCGACTGCCACAAGTACACCAGGTCCCATAAATGCGAATAGCTTTTTGAAGAAATTCCCGTTCTCCGGAATAGCTACACTATGGTTCGACTCTTCCAGACTTGCATCACCCGCTCTGCTAAGCCAGCCCTTATCTCGTTCTTTTCCCATTAAAATCGCTTCTTTCTTGTTATTATTAGCGCAAGTTTACCAAAGGAAACATTTTTAGTCAAAGAAAAAATACTGCTAGTAAAAAAGCTTCCCTGCTATACAGGAAAGCTTTTCGGTTTACTGCTGCTTATCCAAGCTGCTGTTGGAGGAACGCAATAACCTCTTCAGGAGATTTCGCGTTTGCACTATGCAAGTGCGCCAGCTTTTCACCATTTTGGAAAATAAGGATACTTGGTATTCCCATTACATTCTGCTCAGCTGCAACATCAGGTACTTCATCATTATTCAGTTCATACCATTTATAATTGCCATATTCCGCAAGCACTTGATCGATAAACATATTCATACGCGTGCAGTCCGGACACCAGTCCGCAAAGAACTTAACGATGATCGGCTCTTCACTCACGATAACTTCATTGAACTTTTCTTTTGTATTGATTTGTTCCATTGTTTGTTTCCCCCTTCTGCTTTTCCTTCTAAAGATACGGTACACCTAAGTTGGAAATCAAGCAGTTAGCTTGATGCATCCGTTTCAATGAAGGAAAGATCTGATGCATGCTCCGCCATATGCTTTTTCTTCGCTTCATAAGCATCTTTCATTTCCGGCAGTTCGTACATCGGCTGAATTCGGTAATGCTGCCAATCTGTAAATGATAAGTACGTTAGCAGTATTTTAGGATCCTTCGCAGTTACCTTCATACCATCTTTCTCGATATCGAATTGAAAAACTGCACCTATACGCCGATCTGTTTCCTCCTGAGCGGCGATGAAATTTCCTAGTGAATAAATGACAAGCGTTTTATTTCCCTCTTTTCCTGTCAGCCATTCGACAGGCTGCAATACATGCGGGTGACAACCTAAAACTGCTGTCGCTCCCTGGTCAGCAACGAACTGGGCAAGGTCCTTCTGCTCCGCGTTCGGATCATCTTCATATTCGACGCCAAAATGTAAATTAACAATCACAGCATCTGCCTGCCGTTTTGCTCTGCTGATGTCATCTTTTATCTTCTGTTTATCAATCAGATTGACCAGATAGCCTTTTCCTTTGGGTGCTGTAATGCCGTTGGTTCCGTACGTATAGCTTAGAAATGCGACAGAAATACCTTCTGGTGTTTTTTCTACCGTTAGCTTTTCGCTATCTTCCTCGCTTGCATACGCCCCAGTATATGCCATCCCAATTTCCTCGTACTGAGCAGTCGCATGCTTCACTCCTGCTTCTCCCTTGTCCAAGGTATGGTTATTAGCCATCGTGACTACATCGACTCCCACATCCTTTAAGGTGTCGCCAATTTCATCTGGACTGTTGAAGTTGGGATAAGTGGATACGCCTAGTTCTTCCCCGCCCATAATGGATTCCTGGTTGGCAACAGTGAGTGTCGTACTTCCTAAATAGGCTTTCACATCTTGGAACATTGGATCAAAATCATAGCCTGTTTTTGTCTTTGCATCATAATAAATGGAGCTGTGCAAGAGTACATCCCCGATAGCTGTAACGGAAATCGACTGACGAGCGGGCATCTCCTTTGGTTGCAGCTCCACTATGTTTTGCTGCACTGCCTGTACTGTTTCTGTTTGCTGTTCAGGAACTCCTCCACTGCACGCCGTAAGAAGAACAAGACCTGACAATGCGACAAAAAATGCTTTTATTTTCATGCGTAACCGCCTGTCTGTGCGTATTTATCCGTATTATAAACGGAGACTGGCATGAAAAATAGCGTTTTTTTCATAAAAAGGAATACAATTCACGAATAGTCGGGTAAATGCTAAATAAAAGGAGGCACATTATGCAAAAATTCCACTTCCAGGACGACGGCATTTATCCAAATAACAAACTGCCTGTTCTTTATTACAAAAAAGCTTTCGACCAAACTGATACGATGCTAGAGGTATTCCATGCTAATAGTTGGCGCAATAGCTGGGTCAATGGGATCTTTCCATATCATCACTATCACAGTACAGCCCATGAAGTGCTCGGCGTTTTACAAGGACATGCGACTGTTCAGTTAGGCGGACCTGATGGAGTACAACTGAACATCTCTCGTGGAGATGTCATCGTGCTGCCTGCTGGTACAGCCCACAAACGGATGCAGCAATCTGATGATTTCGAGGTGCTAGGTGCCTATCCGGATGGCATGTCCTTTGATACAAAAACGGATAAGCCAGGGGAGTACGAACAAGCACTACAGCAAATTCCGAATGTTCCGATACCAAAGCAAGATCCTGTTACCGGAGATTCGATCTGGCACTAATCACATTTGTCTCGGTGCGCGTATTCCCAACAGTCGAAGACCCTCTTCCAGTACGGATGCAACAGCCTCGACAATCGATAATCGCGCACCTAGCTTCCCGTCCTCTTCCAGAATACGCACTTTTCCATAAAAGCTGTTGAATGCTTGGGCAAGATCAATCACGTATTTGGCGATTCTAGAAGGATCGTAGTGGCTTGCTGCATTCTCGACTGCGTCTGGGAATTGCAGCAGCAGGGAGAGGATCGGCCAGGCAGCAGCAGCTGTCTCTTCATCGATTTCCGGACTGCTATGGGTTTTTTCTCCCTTGGCCAACAGGGTACAAGCTCTAGCATGCGTATATTGCACATACGGTCCTGTTTCCCCCTCGACACGAAGCATATCCTCCAACGAAAACTCAATATCATGGATGCGTTCATGCTTTAAGTCGTGGAAAAGTACAGCACCGACACCAACCTGTCTCGCCACTTCTTCCTTATCTGCCAAATTCGGATTTTTCTCTGAGATGTTGTCAGTTGCCAGGTGGATTGCCTGTTCCAATACTCTATCCAGCAGTACGAGCTTCCCTTTTCTCGTCGACATTTTCTTGCCATCCTGAAGTACCATACCGAATGGGATATGGATGATACCATCCGACCACGCATAGCCCATCTTGTTCAATACAAGTTTCAACTGCTGAAAATGCAAGCTTTGTTCATGTCCGACAACATACAGGCTTTTAGAAAATTGATATGTTTCCTTACGATAAATTGCCGCGGCAAGGTCACGCGTTGCATAAAGGGTAGCGCCATCCTTCTTCTTAATCAGACTAGGCGGCAGATCAAATTCATCCAATCTGACTACCTGTGCCCCTTCCGACAGACTGAGTAGGTCTTTTTGTTCCAATTCCTTTACAACGCGTTCCATTTTATCGTTGTAGAAAGCTTCTCCTGCATCCGAATCAAAGTGTACACCCATCAGCTCGTAAACACGCCCAAACTCCTCCATTGATACGTCACGGAACCAGCGCCAGAGCTTATTTGCATATTCATCTCCTTGCTCTAATTTTCGGAACCAGTTTCTGCCTTCCTGCTCCAGCTGTCCATCCTTTGCTGCTTCTTCGTGGAAGCGGACATAAAGCTTCAAAAGTTCCGGGATCGTGTTGGCACGCACCTTCTCTTCGTCACCCCATTTTTCATAAGCGCAAATAAGTTTGCCGAATTGCGTGCCCCAGTCTCCGACATGATTTATCCTTACAACATGATAGCCTTGTTTTTCCAGCAAAAGACTGATGCTGTTTCCGATGACGGTTGAGCGCAGATGCCCCATTGAGAAAGGCTTTGCAATATTAGGAGAAGATAGATCGATCGTCACTGTCTGCCCTTGTCCGCTAGCCGTACTTCCATATGCTGCACGCTGCTGATGAATATCCGCTAGCACGCTGGTTCCAGCAAGTTTCTTATGTAGCGTGAAATTCACATAGCCTCCCACTGCCGTGATAGCAGAAAATGCCTCATGCGATAAATCTCCTGCTAGTTCTGCCGCAATAGTCTGTGGTGACTGCCTCTTTTCCTTCGCCAACGCAAAGCAAGGAAAAGCATAGTCTCCGTGCTGCAGCTGTTTTGGTCTCTCGATTTGCTTCATCGTTTCTTCAGCCGATTTATTCAACGCTTTTGCTACCAGTTCTGCTGCAATAAATTTATACATCTCCATATCCTCCTTCAAATATAAAAAAACCGCCTCTTCCACTTGGAAGAGACGGTTTAATCCGCGGTGCCACTCTACTTGTCCTGATCGGACCTGCTCAATTGGATAACGGGAATGATGTTTCCCGGCAGCCCCTACTTCGCGTTCGTTCAGGGCCGCAGCCAAGAAAGTCCGGTTCCTGCTGCTTTCCACATCCCGCTTCCACCGTCCGGGACTCGCTTTTGTTTCCAGCTGCAGTACTCTCTTTCTTATCAGCTTACATTTATTGTCCTTTATTATAGCGGTTCTTTTGGAAGATGCAAGCCCTGTTTAGATTATACAGGCCATGGGCACACTTTTGATAACCTGTAAAAAGGAGATGATCGCATGGCTAAGCAACAAGGTAACTATCAGCCTGTACGCATGAACGGTGTCAGTTTGTCTGATGCCCGAGAAGTGACTTTCCGCAAAGAGTTCAAACGCGCTGATATCGCCGGCGGTTTCCGCCAGAAGAAGAAATAAATAAATACTGAGATTCTGCTGTCTTATCGGACAGCAGAATTTTTTTTGTATACTTTTTCCCCTTGCTAACGTCGTTATTAATAGCAGACAAAACAAGGGGAGAAAAAAATGATATCAATCAAACAAGTATCTCATCACTATACGATGGGAAAGAAAGCGAAGGAAACGATAGTGCCCGTTTTGCATGGAATTGACTTGCATGTAGAAAAAGGAGAAATTGTCAGCCTTGTCGGCAAAAGCGGTTCGGGCAAGTCGACTTTATTGCATATTATCGGCGGCTTTATTCAGCCAACCAGCGGCCAAGTGGAGATTAATGGAACACCGATCACCGGCTGGGGCGAAGGTCAGTTAGCAGATTTCCGTTTGCAGCATATCGGATACATCTTTCAGAACTTCCAGCTGATACCGAGTATGACTGCCGCCCAAAATATTGAACTGCCGCTCATTTTGAACGGAACACCAAAACAAAAGCGCAAACAAAGAGTAGAGAACATATTACGGCAAGTCGAGCTGGAAGCATTCCCAGATCACTATCCTTCCGAGTTATCAGGGGGGCAGCAGCAGCGCGTAGCAATTGCCAGAGCACTTATACTGGATCCGCCATTGATTTTAGCAGATGAGCCAACTGGAAGCTTGGATAGCGATACCGAGGCAGAACTACTATCCCTCATTCGCAAACTGAATAAACAAAACGGCATCACATTCCTTATCATCACACATGATCAAGAAGTTGCAGCAATGGCAGACCGGCAGCTGGAAATCAGAGACGGTCAAATGCTGAAAGTGAAAGGTGTGATGCCGGTATGACATTCAAAGATAAATGGCGTTTTGTCCAGCAGAATATGAAAAAGAACAAAGTTCGTGTGTTCATGACAATCCTTGCAGCAGCGATGGGAAGCTGTTTCCTGATTGTCCTGGCATCTGTCGGGTTTGGTCTGCATGATTCCTTAATCAAGGACGAGCTTGAAAGCAGGGCTGTTACAAAGATTGATATTTACGGTACAGGTGATGCCGAGCAAACAGGCTTTACGGACGATAATATCACCGAATTGAAACAAATGGCTGATGTTAAAGCAGTGAGACAAATGCAAAGCTTAGGCGAAATTAATTTCCACCTGGATGATTATACGAATGAGCTGCCAAATGCTATTGCTGTGGATTTTGAAAATGAAAAGCAAGCAGGTATCGAGCTTGGCAGCGGAAGAATGCCAGAAGCAGAAAATGAAATAGTTGTCAGCAGTGACTTTGCAGCACTTTTAACCAAAGATGATGTAGATGAGAATGAAAAGTATGCGGACGACGGGACGGTCAAGACAGAATACCAATACCCCGATGATATCCTGAATAAAGAAATCGAGCTGGAGGCATCTACTTTTCCGGAGGATGGGGGCGAACCTCGTACAGCAACGGAAAAAGTCAAGATTGTCGGAATTGAAGCAGCACCGGCAAACGAATACATCTATATGAATTCTGTTAAAACGACCCCCGAACTGAAGAGAAAGCTGGATGAAGCAATGGATGCTACTACAAGCTATACAGAGCAAGGAGATCCTTTATACGATCAAGTTGAAGTGTATGCGACTACAGCTGCTGCAGTGGATGGTATTCTATCCTCCCTGGAGGAGAAGGGTTATGATGCATACTCGAATCTTGAGGAGCTAAAAAGTATCAATATCTTATTCAATGTTGTGAAAGCGGGACTCATCATCGTGGGCACGATTGCTGTCTTAATCGCCTCCATCGGGATTTATAACACAATGACGATGGCAGTAACGGAGCGAGCTCCTGATATCGGCATCATGAAAGCAATTGGAGCAAATCCAAAGACAATCAAACAAATCTTTCTTATGGAAAGTACTTTTATCGGACTAGCTGGTGCACTGATTGGTACAGCTGTCGCTTACTTGATCAGCTTCCTTGTGAATGCCGGTGTTCCAATGATATTGGAGCAGATATTTGAAGAGGAAATCCCTGCTACATTGCAGCTTTCTTCTATTCCGCTTCTATTAGCTGCCATCAGCATCACCATCTGTCTGATCGTTACAATCCTATCCGGATCAAGACCAGCAAAACAGGCAACGAATGTGGATGTACTGCGGGCATTGAGGCGGGAAATCTAGTCTCTATGACAAGTCCGTCATTCTCATAGTATACTGAGGAAAATCAATACTTTTTGAAAGGAAATAAGAGATGAAAACTATAGCGGATATTGCAGATCTGGCTGGAGTTTCAAAAAGTACGGTATCTCGCTATTTGAATGGCGGTTCTGTCAGTGCAACAACGAAGAAAAGGCTGGAACGTATAATAAACGAACAAAAGTATGTACCAAATACATTTGCCCAAAGTCTGAAGGCTAAAAAAACTGCTATGGTCGGTATCATCGTGCCGCGTCTGGATTCCTTTGCATCCTCTCACACGATGATGGGAATTGATGATTCCTTACGCAGGCAGGGCTATCAACTCCTGATTGCAAATGCTAACCAGGAGGTCAGCCGGGAAATCGAAGCGATTCATAACTTTGCCAGACAGAAGGTCGCAGGTATCATCCTCATGTCCACACAAGTGACAGCGGAGCACTTGCTTGCGATAAAAGAAGCAAGTTTACCAATTCTTCTAGTAGGTCAGCAGCACCCTTCTCTTCCCAGCTTGATACATGACGATTATGAAGCAGGAAGGATGATGGGTGAATTTGTTGTAAAGCAAGGGCATCGCGAAATAATTTACCTAGGCGTTACGGAGCGTGATATTGCAGTGGGCATTGAACGGAAACGTGGTTTCCGCGAGGCACTGGAACGTCATGACTGCCAAGCTGATTATCTGGAAACCAGCTTTCGGATGCAGGATGCGATGAAGATGGCCCAAAGCTTTCTTTCCAAAACGAAAGCTACAGTGATTGTCGGAGCAACCGATAATATAGCCTTGGGTATAATCAAAGCAGCTCATCAACTAAATCTTCGAATTCCTGTCGATATATCAATTGCCGGATTTGGAGGGTATGATACAGCAGAGATTGTTACACCGGCTTTGACTACGGTTAAATACGATTACCTAGACGCTGGGAAAAAAGCAGGTGAAAAAATTGTACAGCTTGTCGAGGATGAATACTGCGAGAACCTCACTACCTACCCTGTGCAATTAAAAACCCGTGAAAGCGTTGACATAATATAAAACACAGTATATGCTATAACCAAAGAAACCGGTTCCACTGCTAGTGGAATTGAATCTTTGGTTTTTTTTCACTTGTTTTGGAACCGGTTCCGTAATTATTTGCAGAAAGTAGGGATAGGGTGACGAAACCAGATAAATACCGCCTATTATCGGATGCTGCACCTGACGAATTAGAAAAACTGGCAAGTCGGGTCAATTCTTCCCCATGGAGACAGCACTATCATATTCAGCCTAATACCGGATTATTGAACGATCCAAATGGATTTGTCTATTACAATGGACAGTACCACCTCTTTTACCAGTGGCATCCATTTGGTCCCATTCACGGAATGAAGTATTGGTATCATGTGACATCGGCTGATTTAGTTCATTGGACAGATATGGGGATTGGGATAGAACCTGGGGGTGAGTATGATTCTCACGGTGCTTACTCAGGCAGTGCTGTAGTTGACAATGGAAGCCTCTACCTCTTTTACACCGGGAACACACGGGATGAAGACTGGAGGAGACATCCCTATCAATGTCTTGCAGTGATGAATCAAAAAGGACAAATTGCTAAACACGAATCCCCAATTATTGATGCTCCCCCTTCAGGCTACACTGCCCATTTCCGCGATCCAAAAGTGTGGAAAGCAGCTGACCGCTATTATGCCGTTTTAGGTGCACAGCGTCTGAATAAGACAGGATGTGTGCTGATTTATAAATCAGATGATTTGCATACTTGGTCATTCATCGGGGAGCTGGAAACCTCTCTTGCAGACTTTGGATATATGTGGGAATGCCCGGATTATTTCGAGTTAGGAGAAAAAGGTGTCCTTCTCTTTTGCCCACAGGGATTACCGGCAGAAAAAGATCGTTTTGAGAATATCCATCAAGCTGGCTTTTTGATAGGGAATCCCATAAACCCAGAAGAACCTAACTTTCAGCATGGCAGTTTCATGGAACTGGATCGGGGATTCGATTTCTATGCTGCGCAAACTACTCTTTCACCAGATGGTACGCGCATTCTCATTGGATGGATGGGACTTCCCGATACTGAATATCCAACAGACACACATGGCTGGGCGCATTGCCTTACTCTTCCGAGAGAACTTCGCATCAATGACGGCACACTTCTGCAGCAGCCTGTCAAAGAAGTGGAACTGCTTCGAAAAGAGAAATATACTGCTTCCCATTCCGTACACAATACTAAAATCCAGCTCGAAGAAATAAATGGATCTTCTTATGAATTGATTTGCGATCTGATAATGGATGGTGCTTCAAAAGCTGGAATTTCTTTTCGAAATGGAGATACGGAAGAAACACTTCTTTATTATGACGCCGTTTCTAAGTATCTTGTCTTAGACCGTACACGTTCAGGTGCAGCGATGAAAAATGACAATGGAAGCATTCGTCGTTATGCATTGGATGCAGCAAAGATAACCCTCAGATTATTTGTCGATCAATCATCTGTCGAGATCTTCATCAATGACGGTGAAGCCGTCATGACAGCAAGGATTTTCCCAGCAAAGGATAGTAATGGTGTTGCCTTCTTTACTGAAGGAGGAAATGCAACATTTAACGCAATGCAGTGGTTGTATAGCTAGATCTAAATCCTGAAAGGGTGATATATAATGACAGAAAACAGGAAGATTGCCGAAGAAGTCATCGATGCCATCGGAGGAGAAGGGAATATCTCTTCTTTGGCACATTGTGCAACCCGCCTTCGGATCGTCGTACATGATAAGGAAAAGATTGATAAGGATAAAGTCGAAAATATCGATAAGGTAAAAGGTGCATTTTTTAACTCTGGGCAATACCAAATCATTTTTGGAACCGGAACCGTGAACAAAATCTATGATGAGCTCCAAGCAATTGGTATTGACGGTGCTTCTGTACAGGAAGTAAAGCAAGCTGGTAAAAAGGAAGGTTCTGCTTTCCAACGTGCAATCAGGACTTTCGGGGATGTCTTCGTACCGATTATTCCAGTCCTCGTCGCAACCGGTTTATTCATGGGACTACGTGGTCTGCTGACACAGGACCAAATTCTCAATCTATTCGGCTTGGTTCCAGCAGATATTCCCGCGAACTTCCTCTTATTTACGGAAGTTCTAACTGATACTGCATTTGCCTTTCTCCCCGCACTCGTCGCTTGGTCATCTTTTAAAGTATTCGGAGGAAGTCCTGTTTTAGGTATTGTATTAGGTTTGATGCTAGTCAATCCTGCTTTGCCCAATGCATATGAAGTAGCCAATGGATCCGCAGAAGCAATCACCCTATTTGGCTTTATACCGGTGGTAGGTTACCAAGGATCTGTACTGCCAGCTTTCTTCATTGGACTGATCGGTGCGAAATTAGAAAGAGCATTACGCCGGCGTATAACGGAAGCGCTTGATTTGATTCTTACTCCCTTCCTTACTTTGACTCTCATGATCACACTAGGACTGTTTGCAATTGGACCAATCTTCCATTCCCTAGAGGATCTTGTCTTAAGTGGCACATTGGCTGTACTGGATTTACCATTCGGGATTGCTGGGTTATTGATTGGTTCTCTCAATCAGCTTGTTGTGGTAACGGGTGTGCATCATATTTTCAACTTTCTGGAGATACAACTGCTGGAGAATCGCGGAATGAATCCTTTTAATGCAATCATTACATGCGGTATGGCTGCACAAGGTGCTGCATGTCTGGCAGTTGGTTTAAAGACAAAGGACGCCAAATTGAAAGCGTTAGCATTGCCGTCTTCTTTCTCCGCATTTCTTGGTATATCGGAACCCGCTATCTTTGGTGTCAATTTAAGATTCATAAAGCCTTTTATCATGGGATTGATTGGCGGAGGTGTAGGAGGTTTCCTTGCTTCCCTACTCGATTTAGCCGGTACAGGAATGAGTATCACTGTCATACCAGGCACCCTGCTCTATCTGAATAGTCAGCTTCCTTTTTATATCCTGATAAACTTGGTTGCTATGGCAGTAGCATTCACACTAACTTGGATGTTCGGTTATAAAGATCAGAGGAAATTGTAAACCGAGTTATCCTTTTTCTATGACACGTGCCGTCCCTGTACGGGGTAAATAAAAAAAAGCGCCCAACTGGGCGCTTTATTATATATTTATAACCTTATTGTCGTTTCGGTCAGCATCATACTTGTCTTTCAAATGCGCTGGCGCCATTTTAATGATGAGCTGCAGGATAAATGTTGCTACTGCAAGGTCATCCACAATACCAATACCGATGAGAAAATCGGGTATCAAGTCGAATGGGAAGACAAAGTACAGGACAATCAATGCAACGGCTGTTACTTTCTTGGCTGTCGCCACCTCTTTAGCTGTGAAGAAAGCTTTCAGAAATGGAATCGATTTGCGGAAATTGAACAGAAAACGGAGCCTGCTCCATAGTCTGGTCATATCATCCTTCCTTTCTGCCCCAAATAGAGCTATTCCCATTTTAAGGGATAAAAGACTTTTTCACAACTTATAAGTAAAAAGCCCAGCAATTTATGCTGGGCTTCTTTTTTATGCTTTTTTCTTTTTCGTTGCTTTTTCACGTTCGTTTTTGTTAAGGATTTTTTTACGAAGACGGATGGATTCCGGTGTTACTTCGCAATACTCATCATCATTCAAGTACTCGATCGCTTCTTCAAGAGACAAGTCACGCGTTTTACGGATTGTGGACGTTTGGTCCTTGTTTGCTGAACGTACGTTAGTCAGGTGTTTTTCCACAGTGATGTTAACTGTAAGGTCGTTATCACGGCTGTGCTCCCCAACGATCATACCTGCATACACATCTGTACCAGGAGCTACGAAGATAATACCGCGGTCCTCAAGCTTCATGATACCGTAAGTGGATGCTTTACCTTGTTCAAGGGCAACAAGTACACCTTTCGCTCTTCCGCCAACCTGACCAGCAATGACAGGCTCATATCCATCAAATGTGTGGTTCAGGATACCGAATCCGCGTGTTTGGGACATGAACTCTGTAGAGTACCCGATCAAACCACGGGAAGGTACACGGAACTCAAGGCGGACTTGACCGTTACCTTGGTTGATCATGTCGACCATTTCCCCTTTACGGGAACCTAAGGATTCCATAACTGCTCCTGTGTATTCTTCCGGTACGTCTGCTTGTACGCGCTCTACCGGTTCACACATTTTACCGTCGATTTCCTTAAGGATTACCTGCGGTTTGGACAATTGAAGCTCATACCCTTCACGGCGCATGTTCTCAATCAGGATGGAAAGGTGAAGCTCTCCACGTCCGGATACAGTCCAAGCATCAGGAGAATCAGTTGGGTCTACACGAAGACTTACATCTGTCTCAAGCTGGTTAAGCAAACGTTCTTCGATTTTACGGGAAGTGATGTATTTACCTTCTTTACCCGCAAACGGACTGTTGTTTACAAGGAATGTCATCTGCAGTGTTGGTTCATCGATACGAGGAACAGGCAATGCTTCCTGTTTGTCCACTGAGCAGACAGTTTCCCCAACGTTGATATCTTCAAGACCAGCAACGGCAACGATGTCACCAGCTTTTGCTTCTGTAATTTCAATTCGTTTCAAACCAATGAAACCGAATAGTTTTGTAATACGGAAGTTCTTCACAGAACCGTCTTTCTTCATCAGGGCAACCTGATCACCGACTTTAACGGAACCACGGAAGATACGACCAACACCAATACGGCCAAGGAAGTCGTTGTAATCCAAGATAGTAACCTGGAATTGCAAGCCTTCATCAGAGTTATCAACTGGAGCTGGAATATTGTCCATGATTGTTTTGAAAATAGCATCCATGGATTCCACTTGTCCGTCTGGCTCTTCACCAGAAGTACCGTTCAATGCTGATGCATAAACAACTGGGAATTCAAGCTGGTCATCATCTGCACCAAGCTCGATGAATAGATCAAGAACTTCATCGATAACGTGCTCAGGACGTGCACTCGGTTTGTCGATTTTGTTCACGACTACAACCGGAGTAAGCTTTTGCTCCAAAGCTTTTTTCAATACGAAACGAGTCTGAGGCATTGCGCCTTCGTAAGCATCCACAACAAGCAAAACGCCGTCTACCATTTTCAGTACGCGTTCTACCTCACCGCCGAAATCGGCGTGTCCTGGTGTATCTAATATGTTAATACGAGTATCGTTATAATTAATCGCAGTGTTTTTCGCTAAGATTGTGATACCGCGCTCTTTTTCCAAGTCGTTGGAATCCATTGCGCGCTCATCCACGTGCTCATTATCACGGAAAGTACCAGAATATTTCAGCAACTGGTCAACCAAAGTCGTTTTCCCGTGGTCAACGTGGGCAATAATCGCGATATTGCGAATATCTTCTCTTAATTGCATGTATACATGTCTCCTCTTCTTCATGTAATCCTATCCG
Organism: Terribacillus saccharophilus; assembly: GCF_046592595.1. Classification (GTDB taxonomy): domain Bacteria; phylum Bacillota; class Bacilli; order Bacillales; family Amphibacillaceae; genus Terribacillus; species Terribacillus saccharophilus_C. The sequence continues at coordinate 39,259 of NZ_JAWVPF010000005.1, forward strand.
ACTACAACCTGTTAATTATACCACAGTTCATGCGCGGCACAATAGCATAGGCAAACATTAACATTATAATATTATTGTAAAGCTTGCGCCGCCTAAGTCAGACTTACCTGCCCGTATGATACCATTATGCCGTTCAACGATCGCACGGGAGATCGCAAGTCCAAGTCCGGTTTCCCCGCCTTCGCCTTTAACAAAACGCTGGAACATATTCGGCAGCAAGTCCTCTGAAATGCCCGGTCCATCATCGTTTATAGTGATTTCCACTTGCCTGATACTGCTTGGCTGGACAGAGATATGCACCTGAGTGCCAGCATGGCGAATTGCATTGGACGTTATATTCATCATTGCCCGAAGCAGTTTCTCTTTATCCCCATTAATTACAATTGCAGGCAGTTTATTGTAGGTAAGTTGAATATTCCTGTCGCTTGCAATCGGCAGGGCACGGTCTATCGTCAAATTGACCAGCTCTTTTATTTCTATTTGCTCTTCTTTATAAATACCTTCCTCGCTGTCGAGCTTAGCAAGAAGGATCATCTCATTGATCAGCTGTTTTAAACGCTTGATCTCGGAAACAACGACCTCAAGGCCATGTTCCTGATCCTTGCCTGTGAAGACGCCATCTTTAATACCTTCCGCATAGCCTTGGATCGTCATAAGCGGTGTTTTCAGCTCATGGCTGGCATTTTGGAAGAATTGACGCTGAGAGGTAATATAACGATTCAATTCTTTAGCCATCTCAATCGCGCTTTGCTCTACTTCTTTGATTTCACCACTTGCTTTTACCGATTTAATATTATCGAATTCTCGTCGTTGTATTTTCTTCAGCTGGTACTTCAACTCTGTCAAAGGTTTTACAAGTCGCTGTGTCAGGTAAGTGCTGATCAGAATAGCTATCATGACGCCGATTAGAAATACAAGGAAAATACGCTGGAAAAAGCTTTCCTGCACTTCTTCTAACTCGCGAATCGGACGGAGGATGACCATATTCTGATTTTCACCAGTTGCTATGGATTTGACTACATAACTGTTTCGATTCTCCTGCCAGATGGTATTGTTTTTAGTTGGAGCAGTATCATATTTTTCAGCAAATCTTTCCGCGTCTAACCGAACAAGGTTGGTATAGGTAACTTCCTCTGCTTCTTCATCATAGAGGAACATTTTGAGATCTAGATTATTAAGCATATTGTCCAGTGATTTAGCAGGAATTGAATCTACACCACTGATTGCTGTGAGTAGAATTTGACCACTTTCCTCTAATTGCCGTGTCTCATTGGTAACAAGCAAACCCTTCAGCTGCGAATACAATGTAATAGCTGTGAATCCCATCACAATAATAAGCAAAGTCGTAAACGCAATGTTCAGCTGTGTTTTCAGTCTCATGCTTCGCTCATTCTGAACCGGTATCCAAAGCCCCAAACCGTTTCAATCGGAATGCCATCCATTTTCTTGCGAAGTCGTTTGACTAAGTCATCTACGGCACGATCACTGCCAAAGTAATCTTCTCCCCAAACTTGTGTAAGCAATTCATCGCGCGAAAAGGCACGGTTTGGATTTTGCACGAGAATGACGAGCATTTCGAATTCTTTCGCTGTCACTTCTACTTCTGCTTCATGCCAGTAAACACGCCGTTCTCCTAATTGCAGCTGCAAGTCCCCTGCTTGGAGATCCATTTGTTTAGCCGGCTGTGGTTCCTGGTTTGTGTGGGGGTTCCATCTCTTAAACAAACGCTTCACGCGTGCAACCAATTCCCTCGGGCTGAAAGGTTTGGTCAGATAATCATCTCCGCCAAGCTCCAAGCCGAGTATTCTGTCGATTTCTTCATCCTTTGCCGAGATGATGATGATTGGCACCTCACTTGTTTGACGGATTTTGTTGCAAAGTGCGTATCCATCCATTCCTGGAAGCATGATATCCATGATCCACATGTCGGGCGTTTCTTTATCTGCAATCTCAAGCGCAAGCTCAGCTGTTTCCGCCACGCTGATCTGATAGCCCTCCTTTTTCAGATAAGCTTCTACTATATTTCTTATATTTTGATCGTCTTCGACGACGATTATATGATGTGACATTTGATCGTACTCCTTTCCTCTCTACGGTTATTTTCCCACAAAATCGCAAAAAGAAAAGACTTTCCTGCTATTTGTCCATTCCACATATTTTACATAATTGCTCCGAAAAGATGCCAAATCCAGACAGTAGAATGTGTAGTATAGAACGACGAACACACAACACGAAAGAGGTGCCTTACATGAACAGAGACAATGACAAACCATACAATGAGTATCCAGATGATCAGCAGCACTCTTCTTCCAATGAACAGGAAAACTCCTACCAGGATGATACGAATAAACTTTCCGGGACTGAAGAAGAATCTCCGAAATACAGCCAAGCGATTCAAGTAGATGAACCAATCAATCAGCCGCAGCAGCCGAAACAAAAAGGCAAGGTATGGACAAGCTTCGTCAGCGGAATAGCAGGCGGGGTTTTAGTTCTTGCGATTGTTGCAGTGCTTGTATTCACAAATGTCTTATCTTTTGGTTCCAATGCAGCAAGCCCTGCAACTATGGGAACGAACAATACATCAACAACAAAATCCAGTAACCAGGCATTAGCAACACAAACAAGTACAGAAAACCTGACCAATGCTATACAGGACGCTTCAGCGGCTGTAGTAGGAGTGGAAAATCTGCAGCAGGCTGATTTATTCTCCGAATCCGAGGAAGCTGGCTCTGGATCAGGTGTCATCTATAAAAAAGAAGATGGAAAAGCATACGTTGTGACCAACCATCATGTTGTCGATGGAGCATCCAGCTTGGAAGTTACACTTTCCAATGGACAAAAGGAAAAAGCAACCTTGTTAGGATCTGATGAAATAAGTGACTTAGCCGTATTGGAAATCGATGGAACAAATGTGGATCAAGTAGCAACATTCGGTACATCGGATGACTTGACAGTCGGACAGCAAGCGATTGCGATCGGTAACCCATTAGGAGCTGAATTCGCTGGTTCTGTTACGCAAGGTATCATCAGCGGATTGGATCGTTCCGTGGCGGTAGATTCCAATAACGATGGTACAGAAGATTGGGTAACAGAAGTATTACAAACAGATGCAGCTATTAACCCTGGTAACAGCGGTGGTGCCTTGATAAATGCAAACGGTGAAATCATCGGTATCAACTCTATGAAGATTGCCCAAGAAGAAGTTGAAGGTATTGGTTTTGCCATTCCGATTGATGCAGCTAAGCCAATCATCAATCAACTAGAATCCACAGGCAAAGTAGAACGTCCTTACATCGGTATCGGTGCAGTCAGCTTGGATCAAGTACCGCAAGTAAACGCGCAAGAAACATTGAACCTCCCTGAAGACGTGACACAAGGTGTTGTGCTTGCTCAGGTAGTGGAAGGTTCTCCTGCAGCAGATGCTGGATTACAGCAATACGATGTTGTTACTAAAATCGATGACCAGGACATTACCAGCATGGTCGACTTGCGCTCTTATCTTTATTCCGATAAAAATATCGGCGATGAAGTAACCGTTACGTATTACCGTGATGGGAACAAGAATACAACAAAGCTTACTTTAGCGAAGGAACAAACAACACAGTCCGATCAATCCACACAGCAACAACAACAACAATAAGCGTTGCTTATTGATCAGATAGATGGCGGCCGCACCCTTAACAAAAAAACATGATATCCCCAAAATGTCATTTTAGCGGCCGGCTGCGCTCCCCCCAGAGCTTATCAAAAAAAACGATTACCCAACTGCATGGGTAATCGCTTTTTTTATATAATCATATATGGAGGTGGAGTAATTTGGTCGAAAAAGTCTTGGCTTATATCCTATCCAGCCGTAACAGCACCTATCAAATGCTTGTCCACGAACACAAGGATATCCCTGAAGCAGGGCTGCAAATCCCAGGAGGCACAGTCGATCAAGGAGAAGACTTGGCAGCTGCCTTGCACCGGGAAATCCTAGAAGAGTCTGGATTGCTTGATTTGCCTTCTGGTGAATTAGTTGCCAGTGCCCCATTTCTCCATCCTGACAAACAAGAGCACCAGCTTCGGCATTTCTATTTGATTCAAACAAGGCAGCAGCTTCCTGATACATGGGAGCATCAAGTCTTTGGAAGTGGCGCCGATAACGGATTGGTTTTCCGTTATAAATGGTACGATATCACTTCCATCCCGCCATTGGCCGCTTCACAAGATCAATTCCTGCATCTAATCAGAAAAATAATACAGGCACATTCATGCTCTTAGAAAATACATTATAAACAGAATACATAAAGGAGCATGGTGCATGTATAAGGTACTGATTGGCACAACAGTAAAACAGGAACCCGACATATTAGCTGCCTATTTGGATTCGCTTGACAGTTTGCAAATAAAGGATTTGTATGTTTCGTACTGTTTCATCGATGATAATGACGATGCAAAATCGAGCACCATATTATCTGCATTTGCTGCTGAAAATGATGCGGTCATTCTGCCATCGGAAAGTGCAGTTACTTACCAGAAAGATGACCATACTCACTATTGGACGGAAGCGCTCATTTGGAAAGTGGCAGCGTTGAAAAATAAGCTTATTTCCTATGCAATCGAACAAGAAATGGATTATATCTTTTTTGTCGATTCCGACATCATTCTCCATCCCGCAACATTGGAACAATTGCTAGCAAGCCAAAGAGACATCATCTCCTGCGTTTTCTGGACACAATGGCAGCCCGGCACGCCAGCTCTGCCCCAAGTGTGGCTGAAAGATGAATATGATCAATTCATTCACCACAGGGGGGAGACGCTGACAGATACAGAACGTACAGCACGCCACAACGCATTTCTGGAACAAATGAGAAAACCAGGTATATATGAAGTAGGCGGATTAGGTGCCTGTACACTGATCAGCCGGGAAGCGTTACTTAAGGGCGTCCATTTCGGGGAAATACCTAACCTCTCCTTTTGGGGAGAAGATCGCCACTTTTGTGTACGTGCTGCAGCACTCGGCATCCCCCTATTTGTTGATACACATCATCCAGCCTTCCACCTTTACCGTAAGACAGATCTGGCAAAGCTTCCCGCATATAGATGGGAGAATAACTGGCCAGGTTATGTCATTCGTACCACGAAGGAAACCGGCAATACCCTGACACTATCCATGATTGTGAAAAACGAATCCGGACGCTTTTTGGAGCGTTCGCTTAGATCTTCTCTTCCCGCCGTAGATCAAGCTGTCATCATCGATGATCATAGTACAGATAATACTGCAGACATATGCCGGATTCTGTGTAAGGAATATGATGTACCTCTGAAATTAATTGAAAACCCGAAATCCGGATTCAACAATGAAGTGGAGCTGCGAAAGCAACAGTGGCAGGAAACAATTGCAACAGGAGCCGATTGGATTCTGAATCTAGATGCGGACGAAGTACTTGATAGTCTTTTTCTCACAGAAAAAGACCAGCTGCTGAACCAAGCCGGCCTAGATCTTTATTCGTTTCGTCTATTCGATTTTTGGGATGAAAATCATTACCGGGAAGATCAGTACTGGCAAGCACATTTCTTTTACCGCCCATTCCTCCTGCGTTATCAGCCTGCTTTTCCGTATGAATGGCGGGAAACACCGGTTCATTGCGGCCGCTTCCCAGAGAATATTTTTCAGCTGCCCAATGATATCAGCACCATCCGCATCAAGCACTATGGCTGGGCCAGAGCGGAGGACCGTATCCGTAAATACGAACGCTATCGCCTGCAGGATCCAGAAGCCGAATACGGCCAAAAGGGGCAATATGAAAGTATTTTGGATTTAAATCCAAAGCTGGTCAAGTGGAAGGAGGTTTCTTCTTCCGAAAGATAGCTCGGTAACAATATAGTCTTCCCCATCGATCATTGAATAGCGCCTCTGCAGGCATTTCCGTTTCAACAGGTCCGGCATATTCAAAACCACCCAATTCTGCCAACGTTTCAAGAATGCCTATATCAACTGTTGGATAGTCGAATGTCATGATAACATAACCGTCTGGTTTCAAGACCCGGCTGAATTGTTCCCATGCGCGTTTTTGCACGCTGACATCCAGGTGCTCCATCACCGAGATACAGAAGATTTTATCAAAAAAATCATCTTCATATGGCAGCGATGTCAGGTTAGCTTCGGCACGTTGGATACTACGGAGCAAGTCTTTCGGTAAACGCGCCGTTTCCTCCGGGCCAAAATCCTTGGCCACATCCTCCAGAATCGCCTGATCATCTGTGATCCTGCTATCTATATCACATGCATAGACTGTTTTAGCTGAAGCTGCCAAATGAAATTTGAACGGATGACTGATTCCGGATGCGGCATCCAAAACAACATCGTCTTCTTCCACAAAAGATGCTGCCCATCCATATTCATAACTGCGGCTCCACCAAGCATCCGGTAATTTCAGCACTAAATCGCGCTCCTTACGATCATCATGCTTGAAAAATCTCGAAGTCCATGCTTCTGTCAACATGCTTCAACCCCTTTTTTAGAATACGTAGCGTGTAGTAAAACGTATTCGGCTGGATAAGCGTGTATGCCAGTTTCTCTGTATAGCAAAAGAGCCGGGCAAATGCGCCCGGCTCTTTCACTCATCATAGAGAATGGATTTGACGTCTGCATCCTCCAGATACTCCTCATACTTTTCATGGTCTTCATTCACACCATCAAACTTACCGTTTATATCAGCAAGAAGGAAATTCTCGATATCTTGCGCTCCGCCTGTCTCTTCATCGGAATTTACCGCCATATAATCATAATCCTTTTCTGTGTTGACAAAATCGGAAGGCGTTTCGGATGATCCATACGCTTGCAGATCCTGCAGGGTGTCTTCTCCATCATAAAAAGTATGCTCCGTGTCCTCATCATCGTCTTTACCTTCCAAATCTTCAAGTCGAGGATGGATGACAGCTTCCTCAGCTGGGCGGTCATGCAATGTCATTCGCTGCGGCTTGAACTCGACAAGCGTTTCAGCTGTCGGCATCGCCAGCAGACGTTCTTCCGGAATAGGCTTTCCTGACTTCATACAAATTCCGAAGGTACCGTCTTCTATTCGTTTCAAAGCTGCCTGGACATCCTTCATCTCCTGCTCCAGATGATCATTCAGCGCAATATCTTTCTCACGTTCATATAACTCTGTCGCTGTATCTCCAGGATGGTTATCATAGTTGCTCAATTCGCCCATAGCATCCTTTGTATAGGACATTTCGACACCAAAGTGGTCCTTCAGCGCCTGTTTCAATTCCTGCAAACGATTCTCCAGCATTTCCTTACAGGCATTCAATGTCTCTTGTCTGACCAATGCAATTTCCTCCTGTTCATTTCCTGCTGTCAGTAGTATGTGACAGAAAACGCATCTCTATTAAGACGGTACATATTGTATAATCAGGAAAAATGGAGGCGACGCCTATGCAAACACGGAAACTATATCTGCTTGGAGGAAATACATCACAGGAAGAAGCGAATATCCACTTTGCCAAAGCAGCAGGCGGAAAAAACGCCCGTATCGCATTACTGATTGTATATCGGGAAGGCTGGGAAGCATTTCTGCCACGTTACACAAGCCATTGGATTTCTCAAGGAGTGCAGCAGAACAATATTTCGGTCATCGTACCGAATGAAAATAACGAATTGGATACAGCAAAAGCGGTAGATATTGTCTCAAATGCCTCAGGAATTTTCATCGGCGGCGGTCATTCGGAGACATACTATTCCCTATACACCAAACAGCCATTCAATAAGCTATTACATAAAAAATACGCTGCAGGAACACCACTCGCAGGCAATAGCGCGGGCGCATTGCTTATGCCAGAAACTGTCATGCTGTCGCCGCATGACACAGACAATCAGCAAGCTTGGAGCGGACCGGGTCTTGGCATCCTCCAAAACCAGCTGATCAGCGTCCACTACTCCCAATGGCAGGATGAACCAAATCTAATTTCCGGCTTGCATCATCACAACATCCCATTTGGGTATGGCATAGATGAGGATGCTTGTTTATATTTAGAAAACGAAAAGCCGGCAGCAGTCTTTGGAAGCGAACAAGTCAAACGTATAGAAAAAGGGACCCTGTAAAATAGGGTCCCTTTTGTATTAGTTAGATGTAGAACGCAAATAGTAAGATGTCTTGATACCGGAATCCCAAACAGCAATATGCAAATCAAGCAATTCTTTTGCTTTGATGGAATTCGGAACGTACATATTGAATGAAATCGCCTGATCGATATGCTTTTGTCGTGCTGCATTTTGCTTCACGCTCCACTGCTGATCGATTTCGTAAGCGGATTTGTAGAAACGATCTGTCTCTTCATTCAAATCAGGTGCAGTAACCGGAATCTTGTAATCCTTCTTCTCCTCAGAATAGAACTTACTGAAGATCGGATCTGTTGTAGCCGTGCTGCCTGCAATCAACGCAGTAGAAGAGTTCGGCGCTACCGCCATCAAGTACGCGTTACGCATACCATTCTCTTTTACTTGCTCTTGCAGACCTTTCCAGTCAAGCTCGGAATCGCCAGTTGTATAGCCTTTATTATCGAAGTAGCTTCCATTTGCCCAATCAGAACCTTCGAAAACAGGGTAAACACCTTTTTCCTTCGCAATTTCCATGCTGGATTGAATCGTCAGATAAGCAATTTTCTCATACAGCTCATCTGCATATGCTACTGCTTCATCACTTTCCCAATCAATCTGTTTCAGTGCAAGCAAGTGGTGCCATCCAAACGTGCCGAGTCCAATAGCACGATATTTCTGGTTTGTAATCTGAGCTTGCAAAACAGGAATCGTGTTCAGATCAATAACGTTGTCCAGCATACGAACCTGGATTGGAATCAGGCGCTCCAAAACATCTTCTGTAACTGCCTTCGCCAAAGAAATGGAAGAAAGGTTACATACTACGAAGTCACCTGGTTCTTTCGTAATGATGATTTTACCGTCTTGTGTGACTTGTTCTGTCATGATAGTCGGGCTTTGGTTCTGCATGATTTCCGTACAAAGGTTACTGGAGTAGATCATACCAGCATGCTTGTTGGCATTTTGACGGTTTACTTCATCACGGTAGAACATGAACGGGCCGCCTGTTTCCAACTGGCTGCGCAGGATACGCTTCATCACGTTGATTGCCGGAATCTCTTCTTTATGCAAGTCCGGATGCTCCACACATGCCCAGTACTTCTCACGGAAGGAACCATCGCCTCTTGTCTCGTCATAGAAATCTTCCAAAGAGTAGCCCATTACACGACGAACTTCATGCGGATCGAAAAGATACCAATTGCCGCGTGATTGAACTTGTTCCATGAAGATATCAGGCAGGCAGACGCCTGTGAATAAATCATGCGTACGCTGACGCTCATCACCGTTATTCAGCTTTGCATCAAGGAATGGGAAAATGTCTTTATGCCAGATATCAAGATATGTGGCAATCGCACCTTTACGCTGACCCAGCTGATCGACACTTACCGCAGTGTTGTTAAGCTGTTTCATCCAAGGAAGCACACCAGAGGATGCACCTTCAAAGCCTTTGATCGCACTTCCGCGGCTGCGGATCTTACCTAGATAGACACCGATACCGCCGCCGTTTTTAGACAGGTTGGCGATGTCTGTGTTGCTGTCGAAGATTCCTTGCAGGCTATCGTCGACTGTATCAATGAAGCAGCTGGAAAGCTGACCGTAGCTCTTACCTGAATTGGATAATGTCGGCGTAGCGACTGTCATGTAAAGATTGCTCAATGCCCAGTAAGCTTCCGTTACAAGCTCTTTGCGCGTTTCTTTAGGCTCCTTGCTCATGACTGTCATTGCGATGATCATGAATCTTTCCTGCGGAAGCTCATATGTTCCGCCTTTATGGTCGGTAGCCAGATAGCGGTCAGCCAGTGTACGCAAACCAATATATGTGAACAACCCGTCTTTCTTATAATCGATCAAGCTATGGAAATGATTGATTTCCTCTTCACTGTATGTGTCGAGGAGGAATTTGTTATAGATACCGATCTCAGTCAATTGCTGAATCAAGCTGTAGAATGATCCGTATTTCTCTTCGAAATCGTAACCTCGGTTTTGTGATGCTTGGAAATAAAGCTGTTCAAGATACAAGCTGGCAGCGATGTATGTCCATTGCGGCTCTTCTTCATCCAGCTGTGACAAACCTTCCAATATCAGCTGGTTCAGCCATTCCTTATCTGATGACCAAGCCTTCTGCTCCATCAGGCGCTCACCATATTGAATCAAATGTTTTGCATCAGCTTCGGCAAAGCGTGATTCGAGCACGGCTGCCACATGCTCTTTCCAATTGACTGTTTGTGTCGTATCTAACATGTTGAAACTTCCTCCTCCAAAATACAGGTGTAATTGTAAGTACTTCTTTCCCCTAAACGCACAAAGTGAGCAACTACCAGGAAACTGTCCATTCTGTCTGTCCTACTAGATACAGTAGTAACATAGATCAGAATCGACAAATAAAAAGTGTCTGAGAACACTGTCTATCAGGCAAATGAAGCGATTTCTCCACCTACCTGTCGATACCCGGCTTGCTCGCCTTCGAAACTATATATAGTATTAAATTATGTCTTCACTAACAAGATGTTGTATAAATGACTTTACCATATATCCATTACTCTTTCAATCTCTACTTTACTCTCCGACCGTATTTCACAATCTATCGCAAAAAAGAAACTGCCATCTTTCGAGGTTTTTCGCTGTCGAAAAATTGTTTGTGATTTTTAGCAATTCTACCTCCGCTACTCGACATTCCTGAAGCTTAAAGGTACGATAAAAGTGCATGCTAAGGAGGGATTATATGGGAACTATCAAAAAAGTAGGATTCATCGGTACAGGCGTTATGGGAAAGAGCATGGGCCGCAATTTAATGCAGGCAGGCTTTGAACTGGCGGTCTATACACGAACGAAAGCAAAGGCAGAAGAATTGATTGATGCTGGAGCAGTTTGGCACGATACACCAGCAAGTCTCGCAGCCAGTGTGGATGCAGTAATAACGATGGTCGGCTACCCAAGCGATGTGCGGGAAGTCTACTTTGGCGAAAATGGTATTATCCATCACGCAAATCCAGGTACTTATGTAATTGATATGACAACCTCGAAACCAGCGCTCGCAGAAGAAATATATGCTGAAGCGAAAACGAAAGGTATCTTCGCTCTGGATGCTCCGGTCTCAGGCGGGGATATTGGTGCACAGAACGGAAAACTAGCTATCATGGTCGGCGGTGAAGCAGATGCATTCCAAGCTGTCCTTCCAGTCTTTGAAGCCATGGGGGAGAATATCATTCTCCAAGGGCCAGCAGGGTTCGGACAGCACACAAAACTAATCAACCAGGTAACCATCGCGAGCAATATGGTTGGTGTTTGTGAAGCGATTGCTTATGCAGAGCATGCAGGAATGGACCCATCAAAGGTTCTCCAGTCGATCACAACAGGTGCTGCCGGCAGCTTCAGCTTAAGCAACCTTGCTCCCCGGATGATTAAGGGGGATTATGATCCTGGTTTCTATGTAAAACATTTTATCAAGGACATGAAGCTCGCTTTGGAAGCAGCCAATGAAATGGGCATGACTACACCAGGACTGGAACTGAGCCTCTCCTTGTACGAACGTCTTGCCGAAAACGGTGATGAAGATCTCGGTACGCAAGCCCTGATCAAATTATTTACAAAGAAAGCATAAGAAAAGAGGCCAGGAAACTGGCCTCTTTATAACAATATATATAATAAGACAGGCAATGTAATAAGGCTGAACAGCGTACTGATCAATGTTGCACTCGATACATAAGCAGGTTTAGCGCCAAACTCCAGTGCGTAAAGCGTCGTATTCGCAGCTGTCGGCATCGCCGCAACCAGGATCATGATCTGTTTGACCATATCATCCACTGGCAGCATCAACGTGAATAAATAAGCGATAACCGGTGAGATAAGCAGCTTTAGGACAAGCGCATAAGTAAGGCGCTCATATTCAAAGGACTTCAATGAGATATTCGCTAGCTGCATACCAAGTACAATCATTACTGTCGGAATTGCAGCATCCGCGACAAGATGGACAGCTTCGGTAATAGGTCCGCTAAGCGGAATGGATAACACTTGGAACAAAATACCGAGTATCGCTCCATAGATGATTGGTATCTTTAAGACAGATAGGAAGGTAGCACGAGGCGACAGTACAGCACCTCCGCCCTTTGCTGCTATAAAGACGCCGATCGTCACCATGACGAGCTGCTGCAAAACAAGCAGGATGACTGCATAATCGAAGCCAGCTGCACCAAATACGAATAGCACAAGCGGCGTGCCGTAATTGCCATTGTTCATGAACGACGCACCAAGCATCAAACTATATGTATCCTGCCTGTCATAACCACGCACAAGACTGATCACATAACAGATCAACACCAACGCCAGACAAATCCCCACAACAAAGATGGCTAAATAAATATAATCTGCACTTAGCCGGTTTTCATAGAACGTTTGAAAAGCCAATACAGGTGACAGCAGATAAACCGACATTTTCGAAATGCTTCGGATGTCGAATTTCAACAGCTTCTGTCCAATAAAACCAAGAAGAAAAATACCGAAGATTGGCAATAGAGTTAATATGTAAGCCACAAACTATCATCCTATCAAGTTATGAATTCAAGAATTCTATTTTTCCTTCGCCAATACGCGCAATACGAGCAAGGGAAACTACTTCAATACCTAGTTCTTCCAAACGAGACCTTCCTCTTTGAAAGCTTTTCTCGATAACAATTCCGATACCAGCAACAGTAGCTCCTGCCTGATTAAGGATACTGATTAAACCAGCCGCCGCTTCTCCGTTCGCAAGGAAATCATCAATAATCAGCACGTGATCATCCGGAGATAATCTGTCCTTTGAAATTGTTACATCTGAGTGTACTTGTTTTGTGAACGAATAGACAGATTCCACATAAACATCACCCTTCATTGTCAGCGATTTCTGCTTTTTCGCATATACAACGGGAACGTTGAAAGCAAGGCCGGCCATGAGTGCAGGTGCAATGCCGCCTGCTTCTATCGTCACAATCTTCGTCACAGGCTTGTGCTGGAATTGACGACGGAACTCCCGGCCTATCTCATATAGGAGGGCTGTGTCCATTTCGTGATTCAGAAAACTATCCACTTTGACGATTGTATCCCCAATAATCGTTCCTCTTTCCTGAATTGCTTTTTGGAGCAGTTCCATCTTATCGCTTCTCCTTTCTCTCTTCAGCAGCAGATGCTGCAGCGAATGCCAAATCATCATTACCAAAAAACTGCAGAACCTCCACTACCATCTCGTCTGGTATATCAGAGGCTTCTTCTTTAGGAAGCACTTCCTCCAACGCTTCAATCAGCGCTTCATTTTTTCCTTGGTTCGGATAAGCTCGTTCATATAAGGAAACAGCATCAAGGTCATGGTTCGTACACCATTGGGCAAAAATACGGATCATCATCCGTTCATCTTCTTGGTATTTTTCAATGATCTTCCTTGAAAGTTCTTCTTGACTCATCGGCGCTCATCTCTCCTTAAAAATGATAAAAGACGCATCCTGGAAAATTCCAGAATGCGCCTCTGTCGTCATTGTATGAAATTACAGACGAGTTACGTTAGCAGCTTGTGGGCCGCGGTTGCCTTCAACGATTTCGAATTCAACTTCTTGACCTTCGTCAAGAGTTTTGAAACCTTCAGATTGGATAGCAGAGAAGTGTACGAATACGTCGTCTCCGTCCTCTCTTTCGATGAAACCAAAACCTTTGTCTGCGTTAAACCATTTTACTTTTCCAGTCATTTAAATGACCTCCTTACAATAGAAGTACAAAAGTACAGGTATTGAATCGTTATACCTTTACACCACTTATTGTGAAAGAGATCGTAAAGATTATTCAACCGTACCGTTTCCTTTTGCTCCTTTAGAGTACCTTTTTTTGAGTAAGAATGCAAGTCAATTCCAACTTTTTCTCCAAATTTAGTTAATAATGAGCCGTACGTACTATAAAAGCGTTTTCATTTAAGGTATCACTCGCAGAATCCGCTTACAGACGATGTATTTGTAACCGTGACTTAAGTCCTGGTTTTTGCTCCAAAAATCGACATTCACATGCCTTTACTTCTAATTTGTCCTTCAATTTCACTTTTCATACCCTCTTTCCACTAAAAATATTCCTGTTGACAGTACTTACTCCCTTTTTTTATAGTGACTATAGCTTACGAACATTGTGAAAGAATAAACGTAACGGAAGGGGTGGCAATATGATTAAGACGTATCTCTATGATCATAAGACTGACATGATGCATACAAATATTTCTTTGAAAGACATCAATCGTCATTTGGAGGATCCTGACAATCTTCTATGGATTGATGCCTATGATGTACAGTCTCATGAATTGCATGAAATAGCCGGGATATTCGATTTCCACCCGCTGGCGATCGAGGACTGCCTGCATGACAGCCCCCGCGCGAAAGTCGATGATTATGATGCATACAAATTCTTCGTCTTCCATGCCCTGCGTTACAACGAGGAAAGTGATAACGAAATCACCACACTCGAATTGAATGTTTTCCTGGGACCAAATTATGTCGTTACCATCCACAAGCATAAGCTTCGCTGGCTTGGCCAGATGGATGCTATTTGCTCCCGTTCTTCCCGATACATGAATCAAGGATCCGACTTCCTTCTCTATGCACTCGCTGACGGCATCACGGATGAATACTTCCCTGTCTTGGACCGCATCGGAATCCGGATCGAGGAACTGGAAGATGAGATGTACAGTGAAGGCGTGAAAGAAGTAACAGAAGAATTCCTTGCCCTGAAACGGACAATAATCCTGATCAGAAGGGTGATTCTGCCGCAGCGGCGCATTTTCCTGAATGTGAATGGAAAATGGAAATTCGATATCAAAGAAGAAAATGTGCCCTTTTATACTGATCTGATTGATCACCTGGAACGTATCGTTGACTCTACCGAAACCTTCCGTGATTTGGTAAACAGTGCCCTGGACACGTATTATTCCATCATCAGTGCCAAATCGACGGAGAAGCTGAATGTCCTGACGATTATCTCCACTGTCATGCTTCCGCTAACGTTCGTTACTGGGTTCTTCGGGATGAATCTGCCTATACCCTATGCAGACAGTCCCTGGACGACAGCGGGCGTCAGTGTACTTCTTGTACTGATCACTTTCGGCATGTGGCATTATTTCAAGAACAAGCTGTTTTAAAATTCCATTTGTACTTGACTTCTTTTCGTGTTAAAATATTTGATTGCAAGAGTATGAATAACGACATAACGCCTAATTTTGTATCTTGCAAATATAAATGACAGGTGGAAAAAATAATGAGTGATTATCGAGTATTACTGTACTACAACTATGTAGATATTGAAGATCCCGAAGCTTTTGCCAAAGAACATCTGAAGGAATGTAAGGAACTAGGTCTTAAAGGCCGAATCCTTGTAGCTAAAGAAGGTATCAATGGTACTTGCTCTGGAACGATTGAACAAACACAAGCTTATATGGATATGATGCATGCGAAACCAGGTTTTGAAGAAATGGTCTTCAAAATCGACGAAGCGGATGGACATGCTTTCAAGAAAATGCATGTACGCCACCGCCCTGAATTGGTGACGCTGCGTCTTGAAGATGATATAGATCCTCGTGAGATGACAGGCAATTACCTATCTCCCAAGGAATTTTACGAAGCAATGCAGGACGAGAACACTGTCGTTCTGGATGCACGAAATGATTATGAATATGATCTTGGTCACTTCCGCGGCGCAATCCGTCCTGATATCGAAACATTCCGTGACCTGCCAAACTGGGTCCGCGAAAACAAAGATATCTTAGAAGGCAAACGCGTTTTGACATACTGCACAGGCGGTATCCGCTGTGAGAAGTTCTCCGGCTGGCTCGTACGTGAAGGCTTTGAGGATGTCGGTCAATTACATGGCGGTATTGCCACTTACGGAAAAGATCCTGAAGTACAAGGTAAGCTTTGGGACGGTCGTATGTACGTATTTGATACCCGCATTTCCGTACCGATCAACCAAACAGAACACGTTATCGTTGCCAAAGATTATTTCGATGGACAGCCTTGTGAACGTTATGTTAATTGTGCAGATCCTTCCTGCAACCGCCAGATTATCTGCTCTGAAGAAAACGAGCACAAATATCTTCGCGGCTGCTCCGACAGCTGCCGCCGTTCTCCTCGCAATATGTACGTTGCAGAACATGGCTTGACTGAAGAAGAAGTGGAAGCTCGCCTGGCGAAATTGGAAAATGAAACAGTAGCAAACTAAAAAGAACCCCTCGCGGGTTCTTTTTTTAATGCCATTCCAAAAATTCCAATCTGTTTCCGAAAGGGTCATTCACATAAATCCGATCAGCACCTGGCAAATCATCATCATCGATAAAATCAACATCGTGTTCAACCAGATGACGCCTGAGAGACAGCAGCCCCTCTACTTCAAAAGCAGGATGGGCTTTCCGTGCTGGTGAAAAAGGTTCTTCTACGCCCATATGAACGATAATATCATTGCAGCTGAACCACACACCGCCTCTCGCTCGCAAGTTAGCAGGTTTCTCAATTTCTTCAAACCCGAATACCTCCACAAAAAACTCCCTCGCCTGCTGTTCGCTGCCCCTTGGACAAGCAAGCTGGACATGATCAAATCGCTTTAGGAAAAACTCCATCGAAACAACCCCCTTTTCTATATTCTACCATTAAAGGGCTGATCGTTATCGGTTCTTCTCTGTTTATGCTACATTGGAAGTGCAGACAAGAGGAGGAGAATGACATGATGACAGTATACGATTATTCTGCTGTTACGATAGATGGCAAAGAAGTCAGTTTAAAGGATTACGCTGGTAAAGTGCTCGTTATCGTGAATACAGCAAGCAAATGCGGTTTTGCACCTCAGCTGGAACAGCTGCAGGAATTGTATAAAAACTATCAGGAGAAAGGTCTCGTGATACTTGGTTTTCCATGCAACCAATTTATGAATCAGGAACCCGGCAGCAGTGAAGAAATCGCCGCTGTTTGTCAGCGCAATTACGGAGTCAGCTTTCCAATGTTCGATAAAGTAAAAGTGAATGGACCTGATGCGCATCCCCTTTATAAGCATCTGACGAGCCAAGCCGGCGGGCTATTCTCCAAGAGTATCAAATGGAACTTCACAAAGTTTCTCATAGATGCAGATGGAAATGTCGTCGAACGATTTGCGCCAAAAACCAGTCCGATGGATATGAAACCCGCAATCGAAAAACTGCTCGAACAGCCAAGCAGATGATGTCTACATGACGCATCTGCTTTTTTATAAAAGAAACCCGCATCTAATGGATGCAGGTTCAGTCTTCCGGATCTGAATTGGAAGCTTGCTTTGTGCGGTGTTTGTGCCGATCATCCTCCAAATCTCGTTCTACTTCATCCACAGGTATATCGTCTACGAGCATATCCTGTTTATTTTCTAGCTGCTCTTCCCGATTTTCACTCTCTGCTTTGGAGAAGCCATGCTTGTCTTTATCGCCTTTCGCACCGTTTTTCTGTACCATCACTTTCCCTCCTTCTTCCTTTGTAAGCCCTTTCCCTTTCTTCTCCAGAGAAAAACCTTGCAACCAGTTGGTAACCAAACGGTGCAAGGGGTATACTAGAAACAGATAGCGTTTCTTCCGCCCGGCAACAGGGTACATATTTATAAAGATTGTCAAAATGAGGTGAATCACAATGAAACCAACTGCTCTAATTACAGGAGCTTCCAGCGGAATCGGCTACCATATAGCGAAATGGTTCGCTAAGGCGGGCTATGATCTTATCATCGTAGCGCGTTCGAAGGACAAACTCCTATCCCTGCAAACAGAACTGCAAGATTCGAATGTGACTGTCATTCCTCATGATTTGTCCGTACCTAACAGTGCATATGAACTGTACCAAAAGATTCGTGATGAAGGAAAAACGGTAGAGGTGCTTGTGAATAATGCCGGCTTCGGACTTAGCGGCAAATTCGAGGATACGAGCTTTGAGACACAGCAAAAGCTGCTGCATCTGAATATGGTTTCATTGGCAAACCTGACTCGTCTGTTCATCGATGATATCATTCACTCCCCATTCAAGAATGTTCCGAATGGGATATTGAATATTTCCAGCATGGCTGCCTTCCTGCCTGGTCCGTATATGGCGGCATACCATGCATCCAAAGCATTCGTTCAGCGGTATTCGGAAGCACTCTCAGAGGAATTGAAAGACAGCGGCGTAACTGTTACGGCACTTTGCCCTGGTCCTACGCAGACCGAATTCTTCAAGCGTGCCGGCAATGACAAAATCATGTCTTCATTCCGTGATGCACCGGAGGATGTAGCAAGGGAAGGCTTCCTTGGATTCATAAAAGGAAAACGCGTTGTCTTCCCTTCTGCGAACATCCATGCAGCCGTTTTGCTCATGAAGTTCCTGCCAAGCAGTTTTCTCAGTAAACTAACCAAGAATATGTATTCAAGATAAACGGAAAGACACCCCTGGAGGGTGTCTTTTTTATCTGCTGATGTGACGTCGATAACTGTAGAAATAAGCTGCCAACGGCCACCATGCTACGGCGAAAATAGGGTAAATCGCCCAGATCACGGTTGGAGAATAGGCTACATTCACAAACAGGAAGAACACACTGAGTGCACCAAAGCCCAATACGCTGAAGAATAAACTGGAGCTGCGTTGGCCTATGATGGAAAGCGGCCACCAGCTCATCGCGAAGATAACGAAACCGTACCAAGGGGTTTCATGACCAAAATACTGGTGCAGCCCGAAATAATATACACAGACAGCTAAGCTGACGACTAGAGCTACGCCGATATTTGCCAAATGTTTCCGAAGCATAACAGCAACTCCCCATAACGCCAACGCACCCAATGTGTACAAATACCATGGTGTCGAAGGTGAATCAGACATATTTTCATTTATCAATACTGCTCCAATAACAATTGCTGACAGCCACGTTACTACCGTCATCTGATTTGGGAATAGAATCTGAAGGGCAGCAATGACACCTGCACCCAAACTATACGTATACCAAATTTCCTCCGGCGTGGTCATCAGGTTGATATATACAGAAAATCCACCCAGACTAAGCAGCATAAATGCAACGAACAATCTCCATGGCTTCATCGCTGCATCACCTTCCTTTTCCTAGCTTTCATCCAGACAAAGACCATACTTACCGGCCACCAAAGGATACCGAATGTCGGGAAGACGAACCAGATTTCATACGGTGTATAATACATATTCACAAAAACGAGCAGCGCAATGATCAACACACTTCCACAAATGGAAAACCCGAGATTCAATGTACTCATATCTTCCTTTTGTTTCGTCTTTTTATCTGGTTTCTCTTGCGGCACTTGCTTGAGAAGGAATTCCTTTTTAATTTCCGCTAAATTCCCGAAATCAACAATCGCCTTATTGACCGCATCTTCTTCTGTTTTACCTTCAAGCATGAAATCTGCAGCTTTCTCTTCCATTGAATCCTTTATTTCTTCCTTCAAAGTCATCACTTGTTCCGTATCCGGCAAATCGGCAAACTGTTCTTCTACATACGTATCGATCTTTTGCATCAAACACCCTCCATAAATACATCAATTAGTTGTTTTGCTTCTCGCCACTCTTTCGCCGCTTCATGAAAATAAGCCTTCCCAAGCGTCGTGATCGTATAATATTTACGCTTGCCCCCATGCGACTTCTCTCCCTGATAAGACTCGATTAATTCTCGTCGTTCCAGCCGCTGGAAGACTGCATACAGTGTTGCCTCCTTGATTTGAAATGCATCGTGCGTCCATGCTGCTATGTCTTTCGAAATCTGGTAACCATACTTATCTCCATCCATCAGCAGACGAAGGATAATGGAATCCAAATGCCCCCGAATTGTATCACTGCGAATACGCTACCCCTTCTTTCAAAATTACTCTATCTGATAAAGTAATCATAAAACACATTACTCTGCGTGTCAAAGTAATTTCTGCATCTTTTTTCCAAAAACAAAAAAACAGGCTCGTCAGCCTGCTCCAGAATGCCTTTCTATATAGGTCAAAAATTCAATTACATCGCTTTTATTTTCTGCCATGATCATCTTATGACCGTATGCGGAAAACTTACTAAAAATGAAAGGCTTAGCTGTATGCTCAAAATAGCGATTCCATTTAAACATGTTCAGAAAGATACGAAATGAAGGCGTATAATTAGCTTCCTCTATGTTTAATTTCTGGCGCAGGAAGCGCTTGATAATCCGGATATTTCTAATCCCGTAAGCTGGATCCAGCAAGATGATCAATTCTGCATGCAGAAGACTGTCTTCTATCCAATCATCTGTATGGACCCCCTCGATAATCCAAGAATCCGAACAAATGATATCTTTCAAAATCACTTTCTTTTGCTTGTCAGAACGGCGGATGTCTCCCTCTGCCGAACGCTTCCAAACAACATTATCCAGTTCGTAATGGGCAGCACCTAGCAGTTTGGACATTTCTTTGGCCAAGGTTGTCTTTCCGCTGGCGACAGAACCAATGATATGTATTTTGCGAGGCAACGTAAGTTTATCCGTATTACCTGTGGATTCAAAATGCATCTTCATACAAGCACCCCCACCACAAATATATATTATTTTCTACATATGAAAAAGAAGCAGGAGTCACCCCCTGCTTCTTCTGCTTAGATCTGTTTTAGTAAATTGGCCATTTCAATCGCGGAGACCGCTGCTTCAGCGCCTTTATTGCCTGCTTTCGTACCAGCCCGCTCAATTGCTTGTTCAATCGTATTGGTTGTCAACACACCAAAGATGATTGGAATTCCAGCCTTGCTGGCAGCACTTGCTACTCCTTTTGCCACTTCATTGCTGACATAATCGAAATGTGGTGTAGAACCTTTGATGACGGTGCCTAATGTGATAACAGCATCGTATTTATTGCTCTGGGCAAGTTTTTCGGCTACAAGCGGTATTTCAAATGCTCCAGGCACCCATGCTACATCCACTTTCGCTTCATCGACACCGTGGCGCTTTAGCGTATCGATTGCGCCGCTCAATAGCTTGCTTGTGATAAACTCATTAAATCTTCCCACAACGATACCTATTTTCAAATCTGATCCTACTACATTTCCTTCCAATACGTTAACCATGTGATTACTCCTTTATTTTTCGGACATTCAGTCCTCTTTTTATAGTTGTGCTTACTTCACCAGCTTGCCTTTTTCGCGTTCTATTTCTCTACCTTAACCTCATGCTGCTGCCGATACGTGATTAAATCAGCAATTGTGATGATCGGGAGCTGATGTATTTCTGCTAGCTTCATAAGTTCTGGCATACGCGCCATTGTGCCGTCCTCATTCATGATTTCACATATATAGCCGGCTTCTGCTGTTCCTGCCAGTCTAGCCAGATCAACCGCTGCTTCTGTATGCCCAGGTCGCTCCAGTACACCGTTTTGCTGGGCGATCAGCGGGAAAATATGCCCCGGACGCTGGAAGTCAGCTGGCTTACTAGCACAGTCAGCCAGCTTGGAAATCGTATGAGACCGTTCGAACGCACTTATGCCAGTAGTGGAATCAATATGATCGATACTGACAGTAAAAGCTGTCCCATGTGGATCTGTATTGGTAGCTACCATCGGGGGCAAATCCAATCTTTCGGCAATTTCCCGGGAAATAGGTGCACAAATCAGACCTTTTCCGACAGAAGCCATGAAATTAACTGTCTCCGGGCTTGCATATGCTGCTAGAGCTAGCAAATCTCCTTCGTTCTCTCTTGTTTCATCGTCTGTAACGATAATGGCTTTGCCGCTTTTTAAGTATTCTATTGCACTGTCTATTGTCGTTTTCATTCATTTTCCTCCTAATCCAGGAATCCGTGCTGTGCTAATGTCTCTGTTGTAATGCCTGAAGGCTGAGGGCTTTTTTGGTGCTCAAGCAGCCGTTCCATGTATTTGGCAAGCTGATCAAATTCGAGATTCACCATATCGCCAGCTTTCTTATCACCTAAGATTGTTGCTTTCCTTGTTTCTGGAATTAACGAAATGGTAAACGTATCTTCCCTGACTTCAAAAACGGTCAATGACACGCCATCAACAGAAATGGAGCCTTTGGGCATTAAGTATTGCAGCCCTTTTGTTACAGCAATATCAATATAGCGCGCATTTGACTCATCTCGAATCGAAAGGATTGATCCCGTCGTATCGACATGACCACTCACAAAATGGCCACCCAGTCTTCCATTAGGCTGCAGAGCAGGTTCCAGGTTCACTGCATCGGAACTTTGCAAATGAGACAAAGAACTGTAATGATACGTCTCCGGCATAACATCTACTTGGAAAGCATGCGGGGTGAAACTAGTAACTGTAAGACAGACACCATTAACAGCGATACTGTCTCCTATGTGCATATCCTTCGTCAATTTTTCGCTGGCAATTGTGAGCTGCATGGCATTATTCTGTTTTTTAACATCAATCATGCTGCCTACTTCCTGAATGATTCCAGTAAACACTTTTTTCCTCCTTTTCTCTGTGCGCTTCTCAAGGAAACAAGAAATGTCATGCTTAGTATCATGCATTACGAATGGGAATATTACCGTCTCGGGACGATGTGACGGTTAAACGGGGATGTAACCTTCCAGAATCTCATTACCAATTTTCTTTGATAATGAGTGACTCAAATAAGGTGCAAGCTGGCTGCTGCCAATTTTGCTCCTACATAGAACTAACTTTCATATAAAAAGCCCCAGAATATTGGATTCTGGGGCTTTGGCTTTAAAAGTATAGCGAAACAAGCTATCGTCAGTCGACGAAAAGCTTTTGGTGGCGTGTGGATAGCACGCCGTTTCCTCTTTCCCATCCAGACTTTACTGTCGGCTTTGGAATCTCACCAAATCCACCGTTATAAAAACGGGTCACGGACTGAAGACAGCTGAGCTGCCTATCACCGCCGGTCGGGAATTTCACCCTGCCCCAAGAGAAAACCTATTCGATTGATACTACCTTAACATATTTTTTATATAGTTGTACAGCAGGAAAAAAGTCTGAAAATTAGATTGACAATATGTGGAACTGATAATACACTTAAGCCGTAAAATAAAGTTGACCGTTCAATAAATGTTTACAGAGGAGGAAACCAAATGAAACAAGCAATGGCTTTGACAACCTTTGAGCAGCTGAAAGCAATCAGTGATCCGCTGCGTGCAGAGATGATTATGAAGTTAGTCGAAACATCTTATACCGGCCAGCAGCTTGCCGTCTTACTGGAAACGAGCAGGCCAAAAATCCACTATCATTTGAAAGAGCTGGAAAAGAACGGATTGATTGAAGTGATTCGCACAGAAGAAAAAAATGGGATTGTACAAAAATTCTATCGAGCTGCAGCCAGGGGCTTCTTTCCATCCGAAGATTTGCTGCCTTACGCAGAAGAACTAAGCGAATCAACGAGACAGCTTTATGTACAAATGGCTAATAAGACGAAATCATCCATCCTGACAGCACCCGAATCATCCTTCGCCAAAGCAGCTGGTTCTACTGATCCGAAAGACTGGGATAAAGTCGGAAGCATTTGGGAAATTAGTGCCACTGAAGCCGATTTTAGGGAGTTCATTCAAGGTTTATTTGGTTTGATGGAGACATTGCGTGAAAAGAGCGAAGCAGCAGAGAATGACCCGAATGGCAAACTGTATCATTTTTCTGCTTTCGGTTTTGAAATCGATACACCATCGTTTGATCAAATCGATATGGAAGAGGAAGATTGAGGATGCTTGCTATTCTTAAACAGCGAAATTATGGCTTGCTTTTCTCAGGAAGAATTGTCAGCAATATCGGAGACAGCATTTATTTCATCGCGGCCATGTGGCTCGTTTATGATCTGAGCGGCAGCACATTTTACTCAGGTCTAGCCGGAGCCCTGACACAAATCCCGAATCTGTTGCAGTTCCTGATTGGGCCACTGGTTGATCGATGGCAGATTCGCAGCACGCTGATGTGGACACAAGCACTGCAAGCTGTGCTTATACTGCTGATTCCACTTGCAGCTTGGCTGGAATTTCTATCTGTAACACTGCTGCTCGTCATAATGCCGATTCTGACTTTTATTAACGCATTTGCATATCCGACAGAAACAAAGGCATTACCAATCGTTCTGAAAAAAGCAGAACTCCCTGCTGGTAATGCATTATTCTCCTTTGCTTACCAAGGGGTCGATCTCATCTTTAATGCCATTGCAGGCGTGATGATTGCTGCCTTCGGGACAACATTATTATTCATCATCGACTCTTTCGCCTTCTGTATCGCTTTCCTTTTATTCAGCTTCTTAAGAATCCCACACCAAAAAGCGCAAACCGGCAAAGCCGATAATACGCGTTCTGTCTTCAGTACTTACATCATGGAACTTAAAGAAGGACTTAAGATCCTTTTCACAACAATTCTGGCTGCTGCACTCTTTGGGGCGGTATTATGCAATTTGGCAATTGGTGCCGCCATGGCGGTAATGCCTGCTTTCGCAGATGAGAAACAAGGAGCTGCGGTATACGGTTTGTATTTGGCCGCTATGTCTTGTGGCGCTCTAATAGGTGCGCTATTAGCATCTTCCTTTAGCAGACTCCCTATAGGCAAAGCGACCATATTCACCATGCTGGCAGCTTCTGCAATTTGGGCCGCAGCTGCCTTCGTTCCATGGACATGGTTGAGTGTGATTCTTTATGGACTTGCTTGGATACCTGTCGGCTGTATCAATGTCACCTTTGCAATAATGTTACAAACTTTGGTTCCAGTTTCGCTGATTGGCAGGGTGACCAGCGCAAGTGCAAGTTTCAGTACAATTGCAATGCCTATCGGTTCATTAGCAGGCGGTTATGCAGCCACACTTATCCCCTTGTCTTGGGTCTTTTGCGCCGCAGGCAGCGGCCTTGCCTTACTTTCCGTATCGTGGCTTTTGTATCCGAAATTACGGAAACTGGGACCACTAGCCTCCCTGTCACCGGAACTGCTTGGATTCAAAGAGGATTCCCATCAGGAAACAAGCTGATTACAGCTTGCCCCTTTTCAATAAAGGACGAAGAGCAATCCAGTAGAATGCATATCCCAGCATAGCTCCTAATACATTCAGGATAATGTCATCGATATCGACAGAGCGATAATTATAGCCTACAAAATAATTAAGGAGACCCTGTGTTGACTCAATTGCTGTACTGAATACAAGCCCGCACAGAACAACAATAAAGAAAGACCTGGTCCGGCGAACAAGTAATGGCAAATAAAAGCCGAGCGGTACAAATAAGAGGATATTCCCTCCTAGATTTTTAAGAGCCAGTCCATATCCAAAACCATCGATTTGTGTTGTATGCCAGATTTGCATAATGGATGTGAGCGGTGATGTATTCCAGCGGTAGCTTGTTTCGAGCTGCTGGTTTTCTTCAATAAGATTCTGATCCACAGGCAATGGGAAAAATGTAAGACAAATGACCGCAATCACATAGATAGCAAATGATGCCATCAATAAATGTTGTTTCTTGGTAATGCCAACCGTCTGGTGAAACGGAATGATAGACAATAGATAGACAAACGCCAGGAAGATAGCCGGCGCTACGTAAGTTAACATAGTAAGTATTCTCTCCTGTATCCTAGAAGTCCCCTACGTAGAGTAAGTGGACATATACTCTTTAGTCTACATGATTTTCCCAGCCTTGTGAACGCATAGATAAAGAAAAGAAACCGCCTTTTAAACGGTTTCTTTTCTTTATCGTTTATTTTCCCATAACAGCAAGCATCAGCGCTTTTTGGGCATGCAGGCGGTTTTCAGCCTCCTGGAATACTGCCGATTGCGGTCCATCAATGACAGCAGCTGTTACTTCTTCACCCCTGTGTGCCGGCAGACAGTGCAGGAAGATAGCATCTGAGTCAGCAGAATCCATAAGCATTTCATTCACTTGGAATCCTTGGAAAGCTTTCAGTCTAGCCGCTGTCTCTTCCTCTTGCCCCATACTCGTCCAGACATCTGTATAAAGTACATCTGCACCTGCCGCAGCTTCTTCGGGACTCTCTGTGATAAGAAGAAAATCTGGGTCAATGCTAATCTCTTTCGCTTTTTCAACGATTTCCGGGAGCGGCTGGTATCCAGCAGGTGCTGCAATTCGAATTTGCATACCTGTTTTCGCAGCTGCAATCATTAAACTATTCGCTACATTGTTCGCGTCACCGATATAAGCAAGTTTAATGCCCTCCAATGTCCCTTTATGCTCCAAAATCGTCTGTAAATCAGCCAGAGCTTGACATGGATGGAACAAATCCGTTAAGCCGTTGATCACCGGTATAGTAGCATGTGCTGCCAGCTCTTCCACCATCTTGTGAGAATTAGCACGAATCATGATAGCATCCAGATAACCAGACAGAACCTTCGCCGTATCGGCAACTGGTTCGCCGCGGCCAAGCTGCAAATCCTTTGAGTTCAAATAAAGACCCATTCCTCCAAGCTGATAAATTCCTGTTTCAAAAGAAACACGCGTCCGTGTGGATGACTTTTCAAAAATCATTCCTAAGGTTTTTCCCGCCAGCGGCTGAATCAGCTCGCCTTTCTGATGCTGTTTTTTCAGCTCAGCAGCCAGATCCAGTACATAAAGAATTTCTTCCTTCGTCAAATCCTGCAGTGATAACAGGCTTTTGCCTGCCAAAGTGTGCTGTTCTATCATCTGTTTCATTACACATGCTCCTTTTCCGCTTGCTCCAAATAATCCGACATCGACAAGCTGGCAGGCAATTTTTCCTGGCTAGCCAACCAATAGCTTTGCATCGTCGGCAAACTGGTCATACACGGTGTCTCCGTCTTCCATGCTGATTCACGGATACCTTGGAATCCTTTTCTTGTACTGCAAACAGCTGTCATTTTCTGATCCTCAATCAATAGGATTGCTTCTTCATAGGAAACGACCTCGAATGACGTACTATCCGGCAGAATAGCTGCAGTCTGTTCTGTCAGGATAACCTTTGCTTGCAGCTGTCCGAGTATTTCTTCCAGACCGGCCAAATCGGAGGATTCTACATCTAATAAAACTTGCGCATTATCTGTCAAAGACCGGAGCGTCTTTTCCTTCCAGCCAAATGCTTTGTTCAATGCTTCGTTCACCGTCTTGCCTAATCCAATTGCTTCTCCCGTCGATTGCATATCAGGTCCAAGGAGCGGATCGACACCTGCCAATTTAGTGGTCGAAAAAACAGGCAGCTTAACGGCAAAGAAAGGTATTTCTTTTTGCAGTCCAAGTGAATAGCCAGAATCCTGCAAAGCTTCTCCCATCTGCACTCTTGTAGCTAAGTCCACCAATGGGATTCCCGTCACTTTACTGGAAATTGGAACTGTACGGGATGCACGCGGATTAACCTCCAGGACATGCAGGATGCTGCGGTCTTCGCTAAACACAAACTGAATGTTCATGATGCCTTGCACTTGAAGAGCATCCGAGATTCGGCTTGCATAGCTGACAATCAAATCTTTCTCGGATTCACTTAAGCTAGGAGCAGGGAAAATGGCTGTACTGTCTCCGCTATGAATTCCAGCCGGTTCGATATGTTCATAGATGCCCGGGATAAGGATATCTGCACCATCACAAACAACATCCACCTCTACCTCCATGCCTGGAACATATTTATCAAGAAGCAGCGGGAAAAGGCGGGATGTATGGATTTGCTGCTGCAAATCATGTAAATAAGATTCCAGCATATCTTCAGAATGCAAGATGACCATTCCTTGACCACCAATTACATAAGATGGGCGGATCAAAATCGGGTAGCCGATTTGACGAGCCTCTTCATGTAATGAAGCAGTGTCCATCACTGTCGTACCCGGAATATGCGGGATGTCCAGTGAATGCAGCAAATCATAGAAAGCTTCTCTATTCTCTACGCGATCTATTGAAGATGTGCTCGTTCCAGCAATTGTTACGCCAGCTTCCTCCAAATCTGCTGCTAAATTGATCGCTGTCTGTCCACCGAACTGTACGAGCACCTCGTCTGCTTGTTCTTTTTCGATAATGTGCAATACATCTTCTTTTGTCAGCGGTTCGAAATACAGGTGATCAGCTGTATTGAAATCCGTACTCACGGTTTCCGGATTATTATTGATGACAACAGATCGAATGCCTTGTTCCCGCAAGGATAAAGCCGATTGCACAGAACAAAAATCAAATTCCACACCTTGCCCGATCCGGATTGGTCCTGAACCTAGTACCACAACTTTCTTATCTGATGCCGATAAAGGTTCAACCTCATCTTCTTCCTGCCAGCTGGAATAGAAGTATGGAGTTTGCGCAGAGAATTCAGCCGCACACGTATCGACCATCTTGTAGGAAGGCTTGATTTCCTGTTCCTTGATTAGTCCTTCTACTGCTGCCAGTGGCTGCTCCAGGACTCTTGCTAAGGCAACATTGCTGAAGCCCAGTGTCTTTGCTTTTCTGAGAAGTACCTCATCCGGCTGCCAGCCACCATCTCTCAATTCTTGCTCCACATCAATAATCCGTTTCATCTCATGGAGAAAGAATGTCGTAATTTCTGTCCACTCATGCAACGTCTCAATCGATACTCCCCGTCGAAGTGCTTCCGCAAGCAGAAACAGTCTGCGATCGTCCGCATCTTTAAGTCCTTTTTCAAGGTCTGTATCCGTCCAAGCTTCAACTGATGGCAAACGGAATTCCTCCAAGCCGATTTCCAAGGAACGTATCGCTTTATGCAGACCGGCCGGCAGGTTACGCGAAAGCGCCATTACTTCGCCCGTTGCTTTCATTTGTGTTCCAAGCAGACGATCAGCCTGGGTGAACTTATCAAATGGCCAGCGTGGTATTTTCACCGCTACATAGTCAATCGCGGGCTCGAAGCTGGCAAATGTATCTCCTGTAATCGGATTCGGTACCTCATGCAGATGGTAGCCAAGAGCCAGCTTTGCTGCAATACGGGCGATCGGATAGCCTGTTGCCTTGGAGGCTAAAGCGCTGGAACGACTCACACGGGGGTTCACCTCGATAATAACGTACTCATCGCTATGCGGATTTAATGCGAACTGGATATTACAGCCTCCAACGACACCCAGCTCACGGATGACTTTACATGAGACTGTCCGGAGCATTTGATACTGTCTGTCTGTCAATGTCTGAGATGGCGCGACAACGATACTATCTCCTGTATGTATTCCGACAGGGTCGATATTCTCCATGTTGCAGACAATGATGCACGTGTCATTGGCGTCCCGCATCACTTCATACTCGAGTTCCTTCCAGCCCTTCACACTCTGCTCGATCAGCACCTGATTTATCGGACTTGCCTGAATTCCGCTCTTTACATACCGCAGAAGTTCTGGCAGGTCGTTCGCGATTCCGCCTCCGGCCCCTCCTAATGTATAGGCAGGACGGATGATAATCGGGAAACCTGTACTTTCCGCAAAAGCTTTCGCTTCTTCAATTGACGTGATCGGAAGACTTTCCGGGACAGGCTCATTGATATCCTCCATCATTTGCTTGAACAGCTCCCGATCCTCTCCGCGCTGAATTGCATCAAGCGGTGTACCCAGCAATGTAACGCTGTACTTTTCCAGTACGCCTGCTTGATCCAGACTTACAGCCAGGTTGAGACCGGTTTGGCCGCCTAAAGTAGGCAGCAGGCCATCCGGTCTTTCCTTTTCGATAATATTGGTCAAGGACTCACAGGTTAACGGCTCCAAATATACCTGATCGGCAAATGCCTGATCTGTCATGATTGTCGCAGGGTTATTATTTACGAGGATGACCTCTACCCCTTCTTCTTTCAAAGCAAGGCATGCTTGCGTGCCTGCATAATCGAATTCTGCTGCCTGCCCGATAACGATAGGACCAGAACCAATGACAAGGACTTTCTTGATGTGATCTTGCTTAGGCATATGCTGTCACTCCTCTATTCCGTACCGAATTCAGAAATTGTTCGAACACATCATACGTATCACTTGGGCCGGGATGCGCCTCTGGGTGGAATTGGACACTCATGATCGGTTTTGAGCAGTGCTGCAGCCCTTCTACCGATCCATCATTCACATTGCTGTAAAGGATATTCCACAAGGACTGTGAAATAGAAGCTTCATCGACAACATATCCATGGTTTTGGGAAGTGATGGAAACCTTTCCGCTAGGCAGATGCTGGACCGGATGATTGCTCCCCCGATGTCCATAAGGCAGCCGCATTGTATTACCGCCGAATGCAAGTGCCAGCAGCTGATGCCCAAGACAGATTCCTAAAGTTGGATAATATTCTGCTATCCTTTTGATTTCGCCTGCTAAATAGTGAAGGGATTTTGGATCCCCAGGACCATTCGAAAGCAATACACCATCCACTTTTGCATCTATCAGCTCTTCAAGCGTCGTATCGAATGGAAAGACTGTGACGTCACAGTTATTTTCCAGCAGCATATCCCGAATCGAATGCTTATAGCCGTAATCGATGATTGCCACATGAGCAGCCGCCTGACCCTCTGCCGGGTGGAACTGCGCTTTTTTCACAGATACACTTTCTACAATCTTTTCGGATACTTTCGCTTTTTCCGGAACAGCTCCAGGTGTTTTAGTCATCCTTCCATACACGTCCCCATGCTTACGGATGATCTTCGTCAGTTTTCGTGTATCCACCTGTGCAAGGATAGGAAAGTTATGCTCATTCGCAATATCCTGCAGTGTCTGAGTTGCTTGATAATGAGCCGGCGTTTCGCATGGTGTCGAGATGACAAGCCCATGAATGGATGGAGTGTGACTTTCCTTATCATATGCATTAAAACCATAATTTCCGATCAATGGATACGTCATCGTTACAATCTGTCCCGCATAGGACGGATCTGTCATCACTTCCTGATAGCCTGTCATCGCTGTATTGAATACCATCTCTCCGTCTGATTCCGTTGTTTCCCCCAGCCAGACACCTTCCAAAATATCTCCTGTACTGAGCATCAAATAACCTTTTGTCTCTTCCATCATGCTGCTCCTTTCCGAAACGAACGTTATCTTTATTCTTTATAGTTAATATTTATGCATTTATAACAAAAGAAAGGTGAGCAGCTGCTCACCCCTCCAGTTTAGCAGCCTGCTCTTCTGTCCACTGTCTATTCGTTTCCAGCAAGGCTTCTATATCATCCACTTGCTCTTGAACCCTTACCTTTGCCGTACCCCCAGGGATATTCCTGGCTGCAACGACTGTTTCCGGTGCAAGTGCTTCGTAGATATCCTCTTCTATCAGACTGGAAAACTGCTGCAGCTCTTCCAGACCGAGATCCAGCAAATATTTCCCCTGCTCGATACTGTACAGCACTGTCTGCCCGACAACAGCATGCGATTCCCGGAATGCCATCCCTTTTGCTACAAGATAGTCAGCTAGATCTGTTGCATTCGAGAAATCGTTCCGAACAGCTTGATACATATTGTCTTGCTTCACATGCATCGTCTCGATCATCGGTGCAAAAAGACCAAGTGCACCTTTCAATGTCTCCACTGTATCGAACATGCCTTCTTTGTCTTCCTGCATATCTTTATTATAAGCAAGCGGCAATCCTTTCAGAGTTGTCAGCATGCCCATCAAATGCCCGAAGACACGGCCGGATTTACCGCGGACAAGTTCCGCTACATCAGGGTTTTTCTTCTGCGGCATCATGCTGCTGCCGGTGGAAAACGCATCATCCAATTCTATGAAATTGAACTCCGCGCTAGACCATTGAACCAATTCCTCCGAAAGCCGTGACAGATGCATGCTTATCAAACTTGCAGCAGACAAGAACTCTACTACAAAGTCACGGTCGCTTACACTGTCCAGACTATTTTCGGTAATAGCATCAAACTGCAGCTGCTCCGCTACAAAATGCCGATCAATCGGGAATGTCGTTCCAGCCAGGGCACCTGCTCCAAGCGGCATTTTGTTCACGCGTTTCCAGCTGTCCTGCAGCCTCTCTACATCACGCTGCAGCATATAAGCGTAAGCCATAAGATGATGACTGAACAGCACCGGTTGCGCCCGCTGCAAGTGGGTATAACCCGGAAGAATCGTATCCAGATGCTGTTTTGCCTGTTCCGTCAGTGCTGTCTGCACAGCACCCAGCAGCCCGATAATCTCCACAATTGCTTCCCGCAAGTACAGACGCATATCCAATGCAACCTGGTCATTTCGGCTTCTGCCTGTATGCAGTTTCCCGCCTACTGGGCCGATTTGTTCAATCAATAACCGTTCCACATTCATATGAATGTCTTCATCCGCCTGCGAGAGCGTTGCTTCTCCGGCCTGGATTTTATTCAGCACCTGCTTCAATCCATCAGCAATCGTTTCAGCTTCATCCTGTTCGATGATGCCGCATTTGCCGAGCATCGCGACATGCGCCAGACTGCCTTGAATATCATATTTAGCCAGTTTTTGATCAAAGCCGATGGAGGAAGTGTAGGCGTCTACTAACTCATTGGTCGGCTTCGTGAATCT
Source organism: Terribacillus saccharophilus (assembly GCF_046592595.1). Lineage (GTDB taxonomy): Bacteria > Bacillota > Bacilli > Bacillales > Amphibacillaceae > Terribacillus > Terribacillus saccharophilus_C. The sequence continues at coordinate 71,724 of NZ_JAWVPF010000005.1, forward strand.
TCCTCCCCATAGCTTCATTGTTTCACAGCTTCTTTTTTATCGATTTTCAGTAGTGAGGGAGCCTCCGTTGGTACTGTCTGCTGACGCGCAACCTCTGCCTGAACCTTCGTCGGAAGTCCCCAAAGCTGGATGAATCCAAGTGCTGCATCATGATCGAATTTATCTTCTGGTTTATACGTTGCCAAATCAAAGCTGTATAGAGATTCTGCAGACTCTCTGCCTACAACAAGTGCATGTCCTTTGTACAGTTTCACTTTTACATTGCCGGAGACTGTCTGCTGCGTTTCCTCAATGAATGCCTGCAGCGCTTTAGTCAGCGGAGAGTACCATAGACCATCATAAATTGTCTGTGCAAGTTTTTGCTCGACGATTGGTTTGAATTGGGAGATTTCACGTGTCATCGTCAAAGCTTCCAATTCCTGATGCGCAGCAATTAATGTCACTGCAGCCGGACATTCATAGATCTCACGAGATTTGATACCTACTAATCTATTTTCGACATGATCGATACGTCCGACACCATGTTTACCTGCGATTTCGTTCAATTTCAAGATAAGTGCATCCAATGGATAGTCTTCTCCATCAAGTGCGACTGGTTTCCCTTTTTCGAATGTAATTGTTAAAATCTGCGCTTCATCTGGCGCATTTTCAGGATCAACAGTCAATCCGAATGCGTCACTTGGCGGCTGCTCCCATGGATCTTCCAGAATACCGCACTCGTTGGAGCGTCCCCATAGATTCTGATCGACACTGTATGGGCTCTCTTTCCCAACAGGAACTGGAATACCGTGCTTTTCTGCGTATTCAATCTCTTCATCTCGGCTCATTGCCCATTCACGTACTGGAGCAACAATCTTCAGGTCTGGATTCAACGCTGTGAAGCTTACGTCAAAACGCACTTGGTCATTTCCTTTGCCCGTACAGCCATGCGCTACCGCCACAGCTCCTTCTTCTTTTGCAATATCTACCAGCACTTTTGCGATCAAAGGACGGCTAAGTGCAGAAACCAGCGGATATTTTCCTTCATAAAGCAGATTTGCTTTCAATGCTGGAAGTACATATTCCTCAGCATATGCAGCCTTTGCGTCCACTGTATACGATTTAATAGCACCAACCTGCAATGCTTTCTCCTGGACGAAATCCAAATCTTTACCTTCACCTACATCCAAACCCACTGCGATAACATCATAATTATATTTATCCTGCAGCCACTTGATTGCTACAGAAGTATCTAAACCACCAGAGTATGCGAGTACGATTTTATCCTTTGCCATTATGAATCTCCCTCTCCGTGCTGAATGCTCGATTTATTTATGTGAATTATTATGCATTATTACTAATATAAATTCAAGCATTTTTTATTAATTTAACGACTTGGTATTCTATTAGTCTTGTGAATAGGAGGTGCCTGCCTACACTTGGGTATAAAAAAAAGACGAGTATAACACTCGTCTTTTTGTTTATACACCGCGTTTATTTCCCCATACAAGTGTATGGAGCTGCGGCAGGACACGCACATGATTCAATTCATTGGAAGCAGACACCTGGTCAATCAGCCATTCATATTTGGACAGCAAAGCATCCTTCAATGCAGCATCATCCAATGTAGCAGTATCATGATTACCTACTTGCACATAAAAACTCACATCTGGATAACGTTTATGAACATTCGTTGCATAACGCAAGTCTTCCTCGTCGAAGATAACAACCTTCAGACTCACATGCATAAGACGTCCCGCTTCTCTCAAATTGTTGATTATCTCATCAAGACGATGAAAATCTGTCTTCATCAAGGAGCTTGGCGGCTTAGGAGATATAGTAAGATCGTCGATTTCAAGGAACCACGGCTGATACCGGCTTCCTTGAGTCTCCAAAGCTACTTTTACTTCTTTCTTTTTCAGAAGCTCTGTAAACTCTCCTAGATTCTTCAATAGTGCTGGGTTACCGCCAGAGATTGTTACGTGACGGAAACGATCTCCGCCCACTTCCTCCAATCGGTCCCAAATCTCTTCGGCAGTCAGCTGCCGGATGTCATCTTTGGCTGATCCATCCCATGTAAAGGCAGAATCACACCAGCTGCAGCTATAGTCACAGCCTGCTGTGCGGACGAACATCGTCTTCTGTCCGACAACCATTCCTTCTCCCTGCACGGTTGGACCGAATACTTCTAAAACCGGAAATTTACTTGCCATTGTTTGTTCCTCGCTTTGGTCGATATACGCAATAGCTGGTCGGTGTCTCACGCAAGAAAACTTGCAGGCACTTGGGCTGATGAGGCAGCTGGTCCAGCTCTTGTTGAATCAATTCATAAATTTTACGCGCCATCACTTCTGTTGTCGGGAAATCGTCTTTTCCGAAAACATCTGTGTGGTCATTTAAGAGGGTATGATCGAATTTCTTATGGATCAATGCTTTGATTGTAGAGAAATTGAATAAAAATCCACTGTCATCCAATTCATCTCCGGCAATGGTCACATTGGCGAAGTACGTATGGCCATGCACTTGCTGGCATTTGCCGGCATCTGGATGCTGGATGCTGTGTGCTGCAGCGAAATGCAGATCCTTATTTAGTTCGTAAGAGTAATCATGCTGCACTTGCGGATATATTTGCTGAATCATACTTGTGCCGCCTTTTTCGCTTCATATTGATCAAGACCATTTTGGCGCAGCTTACAAGCTGGGCACTCTCCGCAGCCTTCAGCAACGATACCGTTATAGCAAGTAAGTGTTTTTTCTTTTACATAATCAAGCTGCCCAAGCTCATCTGCCAGTTCCCATGTTTCAGCTTTATCCAGCCACATAAGCGGTGTATGGATGACGAAATCTTTATCCATTGATAGATTGAGAGATACATTCAGTGATTTCACAAAGATATCACGGCAGTCTGGATAGCCGCTGAAGTCAGTTTCACATACACCTGTTACAAGATGCTTTGCGCCCACTTGATGTGCCAGGATAGCTGCGAAGGATAGAAATACTAGATTACGTCCCGGTACGAATGTGGACGGCAGTTCCCCTTCTTGCTGTTCGATTTCGATATCATCTCTTGTCAATGCGTTTGGTGCAAGCTGATTCAATAGAGACATATCCAATACATGATGTCTGATACCTTGTTCTTTCGCTATTTGTTCGGCTACCTCGATTTCCAAACTGTGGCGCTGGTTATAGTTGAACGTAACAGCCTCCACTTCCTCGAACTGTTCCATAGCCCAAAACAAGCAAGTTGTACTATCTTGACCGCCGCTGAATACGACGATGGCTTTACCCTTCTTCATTTCGTTTCTCCTTTTTTCCAGACAATCCATTAAAAAAGCCCCTTCCAATAGGAAGAGGCTGCCAATTATCCATAAAAAAATAAAAAAGACTATACCCAAGGATATAGTTCCTTAGTTTTTTATAGAGGGTTGTGCTAGAACCTCTCCCAGGATGGCCTGGATTTTTTATTCTTTTCTGCAGTTCATTGTATCACAGTTAGGTACAATTGCATATGGAAAGACGAGTAAATAAATTGTCAAAACCACGGAAATAGTATCTGAATGCCGCTTCGGAAATACACTCAGCTTTCCTGCGGGCGGCTGGTGTGCCTCCTCGTGCTGACGCACTCCGGGGTCTCACCTAGGCCTTCCTCCCGCGGGAGTCTCCGCGTATTTCCTACGCTGAATAGCAGACTTTCTCTTTGTTAGCAATTCCAAATCAGCCAGTTTTCTTCTATATTCATCCTCAAATTCTTTTATACAATCCTCTGCTCTCATAAGCCTCCAGAATGTAAATTCATTCCCAAACAAAAAGAAATCCGGACTTGAAGAGTATACCTCCTAGTCCAGATTTCTTTTTTTAGGACTTCTATTCAGGAATCAATCAAAGCTGCTGAAAAGCTGCGTTGCTCAGTTCGTTATCGCGTTTATGACGCTCAATAGCAAGCTGAATCAGACGGTCAATGAGGTCTGGGTAGGAAATGCCAGTGATGTCCCATAGCTTTGGATACATACTGATTTTCGTGAAGCCTGGAAGTGTGTTCACTTCATTCACAACGAATTCGCCTTCTTCCGTCAAGAAGAAGTCAACCCGTGCAAGCCCTTCAACATCAAGTGTCTGGAATACTTCGACCGCCAGCTTCCTTGCTTGTTCTGTAACAGATTCTGAAAGCTGGGCGGGGATAGCAAGCTCTGCTCCTGATTCGTCGATGTACTTGGATTCATAAGAATAAAATTCTGTTTTCGGCAGAATTTCTCCTGGTAAGGAAGCGATTGGCTCTTCATTGCCAAGTACAGCTACTTCGATTTCACGGCCGGCGATTGCTTCCTCGACAAGAACTTTCGTATCATAACGGAAAGCTTCTTCCAAGCCTTTGTAGAATTCTTCTTCTGTTTTCGCTTTGCTTACGCCGACAGAGGATCCCTGGTTAGCAGGCTTGATGAAGACTGTGCTGCCCAGTACTTTTGCCACTTCTTCATAACGGATCGAGCCAAGCTGGCGTTTTTTGAAGGTGAAACCATTTGCGACTCTGATACCAGCTTCCTTCAATAGACGCTTCGCGATATCTTTATCCATACATACTGCTGAACTTAGTACGTTCGGGCCTACATACGGGAGATTGGCGATACGCAGCATCCCTTGCATGCTGCCATCTTCGCCAAGTGTACCATGAAGGATACTGAAGATAACGTCCACTTGATCAAGGACAGCGCCTTGACTTGGATTGACAAGCTGCTTCTCCTTCAAACCAGGTACAACAGCGATACCTTGCCCGGAAGGCTTCAGTTCGATATTTTTAGGATCATGTGCGTTCAGCAGATAATCTGCCTTGTCATTCAGCTGCCATTTTCCTTCTTTATCGATTCCGATCAGAACAACATCATATTTATTTTTATCAATTGCATCGGCAATATTTTTTGCAGATTGTAAAGAAACTTCATGCTCCGCGGACTTTCCGCCGAAGACGATTCCTACTTTTGTTTTACCCACCTGTAACCATTCCTTTCTGACGTGAGACCATTGGTTTCATTTTATCACAAACGAGGACGGCTGCCTCCTATGACCATAAGAAAAAATCGCGTTTCACATACAGCACATTCGGTAACTATATACATTAACAACAAAGACAGGAGGATGGAAATGGGCTATTACGATCATTTTGACGCCTCGACCGATTTTCGCAAACATCCGGATAAATATCGTGTTGGCCGCGGTGAGCAAGGCGTCCTGATGGTGGAGCCTTATAAAAGTGAAATCCTTCCTCATTGGCGCTTCAAGACTCCGGAAATTGCAGAGGAGTCCTGCAGGAAAATTGCAGAAATGTTTGAGGAATATCGCGAACAGGATGATTTTGTCGGGATGGATATGGCCAGGAAATACATTCAGATGGGCTATACCCGGGCTCGCAGATATGCCAATTATAAAGGCGGTAAGAAATACAAGGATGCAGACAAGACAGAAAGGCACGACCGGCAAATCAATGAAGAAAAAGCAGCTTCCGCTCAGATCTTCAAAAAAAAGTGGGATGAAATAAGAGAAGATGAAGATTATCTTTCCCGTAAAAAAGCGCATCAGAAACAATACGGATAGCCATGACATTAAGATTCTAGTATGCTTTTAAAGACTAACTTTTGGAGGCACAGCTAGAATGAAAGGAATCACACATTTATTAATCGGAGCTGGCGCAGGTTTCGCCAGTGCCACCGCCTTGGATGCTGAAGGCGCTGTAACGGTGACAATGACGTGTACAGCAGCCGTTGCAGCTCTTGTACCTGATCTGGATACAGGCGGTATCCTCTCTAACCGTATCACTTTTTCACACAAAGCCATCCGCAATATTACAATTTTTATCGGGTTATTGCTCATTCTATATAGTATGTGGAATTTATTTGGCCAAGATCGTTATATCGGATTAGCGATCGGGGCAGGAATTATGGTTCTATCCCGCGTAATCAATAAGAAGTTCATGCTGCTGATTACAGGCATCGCTGTGCTGCTGACCGGATTGTACACGGGGCACACATGGGTAGTCATGAGCGGATGTTATATTGGGATTGCATCCTTCCTTGCCCACAGATCCTATACGCACACCTTGATCGGACTGATCTATTTCTACATATTGATGACATTCTTTGAACAAGAGACCGCCCTGTTCGGCACCCAGCTTGCCGGTACAGCAGGTTATGCAAGCCACCTGCTAGCTGACAGCAGGATTTTCCCCGTGAATAAGAAAGGAGTCAAATTACTCCTTCCTATAATCAAAAAAGATTTCTAAAGGAGACGATTGCATGAATCCATTGCAAACAGCAGAACTGGCAGAAAAAATAAAAGCGAAAGATACCGTTCATCTGCTTGATATCCGGCAAGTGCCAGACGTTCAGGATTGGGCGATTGATGCTGACAGCGTCAAACGATATGATGTTCCATTTGCTGCTATCAAAGCAGATCCAAATCAAGCTCGTAAAGTACTGCCAGAAAATGATCCTGTCTATGTCATGTGTTATCGAGGCAAATCGGCCCAGACTGCCGTCTCCCTCTTACAAGCAGCAGGAATGGACAATATCGTCCATGTCGTCGGCGGCATGCAAGCTTGGGGAGAAACAATCAGTCCTCGAAAAGTCGGTGATCTAACTTATGGTGGAGAGATTTATCAATTCATGCGGATCGGGAAAGGCTGCCTTTCTTATATGGTTGTCTCCAATGGAGAAGCAGCCGTAGTAGATCCAGCCAGGTTCACAGAAGCCTATACATCCTTCGCAACAGAAAACGGCTGGACAATCAAACATGTACTTGATACCCATCTTCACGCAGATCATTTGTCAGGCGGACGAAAGCTGGCAGAAGAAACAGGAGCGACTTACTGGTTCCCTGCTGCTGATGGAAAAGAAGTGACATTCACCTTCTCTCCTTTAGAAGACGGGATTACGATTCCGTTTGGTAAACCGGAAGAAGGCATGCGCTGCGTTGCTTCACCGGGCCATACAGAAGGTAGCATCAGTTTTGTCGTTGATGACACATTCCTGCTATCTGGGGATACGCTTTTTACCGAATCGATTGGCCGTCCCGATTTAGCTGGCCAAGCCGAGCAATGGGTACAGGATCTTCACGACACTTTATACGAAAAGTTCCCATTATTGTCGCTGGACTTGATCGTCCTCCCTGCCCATTTCTCCGAGCTTACAGAAATCGGAAGTGACGGCACAGTCCAAGCACGCATGGAAGACCTATACAGAAAAAATCCGAGACTGCAGCTGCAGGATGCAAGAAAATTTGTTTCCTCCGTCTTGGATAGTATTCCGGCACAGCAGCCGAACAGCTACCAGCTGATAAGGGAAGCCAATCAAGGTAAAGCTGTCATTGACAGTACAGACGAAGCCGATATCGAATCCGGCCCCAATCGCTGTGCGGTGACCAGCTGACAACAAAAGAGCCAGTCCCCCGGGACTGGCTCTTTCTTATGCTTTTGAGAAGATACCGAGCTTTTCGATTCGCATCGCTGCTTCCAGTAATCTTTCCTCTGTATCCAATAAACCTGCACGAACGTATCCTTCTCCATATTCTCCAAAGCCATTGCCCGGCGCAACCGCAACATGTGCCTTTTCGAGCAGCAGATCAGCGAATTCCTCAGAAGTGTAACCCTGAGGAACTGGCAGCCAAACGAAGAAGGTTCCTTTTGGTTCGGGTACATCCCAGCCGATTGCACGTAAATGGCCGATGAAAGCATCCCTTCTGCTTTCATACGTATGAACGAGTTCATCCACGCATGTCTGGTCCGCCGTCAGCGCATAAGCAGCCGCCTCTTGCATGCCGCCAAATAAACTTACATAAACATGATCCTGGATTAGATTGATGCTTTCAATCACAGATGCATTACCGACTGCAAAAGCGATGCGCCAGCCGGCCATATTATACGTTTTGGATAAGGTGTACATTTCAATGCCGACTTCCTTGCTGCCCTCGGATTGCAGGAAGCTTTGCGGTTTTTCTCCATCAAACCCAAGTGCACCATAAGCGAAATCATGCAGCACACAAATATTATGTTCCTTTGCCAGTTCCACTGTTTTATCGAAGAACTCCCGATCTGCTGTTGCAGCAGTCGGGTTGTTCGGATAGTTCAGGAACATTAGCTTTGCTTCTTCCAGATCACCCGCAGGAATAGCATCATAATCAGGCAGGAATCCATTCTCAGCAGTCAATGGCATGAGCGATGTCCGCGCTTGTGCAAGTTCGATTCCGGACATATAATCGGGATACCCCGGATCCGGAAGCAGTGCCAAATCACCTGGATTCAAAAGACATTGACTGATCTCCACCAAACCTGTTTTAGAGCCAAACATGATGGCCACTTCTGTTGCAGGATCTAGCTTTACACCGTATTCCCGATCATAAAAGTCACATACTGCCTGTTTAAGGAAATCAAAGCCTCTGAATGGTGAATATTTATGATAAGCCGGATTATCAGCGGCTTCTTTCAATTTATCCACGATATGCTGCGGCGTCGGCAAATCAGGGTTCCCCTGTCCGAGCTTGATGATATCGTGCCCCTCTTTTTCCAGTAAGCCTATCTTATGTACTAAGCCGGCAAAAAACTGCTCCGGCAATCGTTTCAATGCATCCGAAAACGGAAAATCCATCTTACTCACTCTCCTGTTGTGTCGCGCTTCCTATTCTGACTATTACCAATCTTGACAGTGTTGGAAATAGAATGCGATAATGAACAAATCATACATGAATCACACACTCTTATCAAGAGAAGGCGGAGGGAATTGGCCCTATGAAGCCCGGCAACCGGTGCATTTGCACACGGTGCTAATTCCAACAGCGAGACGCTGAGGGATAAGGGGACTACACACATGCCTTCCCCTCTTCCATATTCGTCTGGAAGAGTTTTTTTATGTAAAAAATCAATGAGGTGACAACATGACCATCAACATAAAAGGCGCTCCGAACTATTACGTCTGTGAGGATAACATACTGGAAACACTTCCAGCACGGCTGGCGGAATTGAATTGGAAAAACGGATTGCTTATCCATGGTGATGCATCCTGGAAAGCAGCTTCCCCATTTTTGGATCCGATTGATTTACCAGTGAAACGAGTTGCATATAACGGCCAGTGCACACATGCAGAAGCAGCTAGACTGGCAGGTATCGCAGCAGACGAAGCTGCTCAATTTATAATCGGTGTCGGCGGCGGAAAAGTGTTGGATACCGCCAAAGCTGCAGCCAATGATGCAGGATTGCCGGTAATCCTGATTCCGACGATCGTTTCTAACTGCTCGCCATGGGCCTCACTCAGCGTTTTTTATGATGAAGCAGGTAACTTTGTCGAATATACTGTATTCCCACGCAGTGCATTTATGCTGCTAGTCGAGCCAAAACTGCTTCTTACTACACCTGCCTCCTATCTGATTGCCGGGATCGGCGATACATTGGCTAAATGGTACGAGGCGGATGCACTTACTGAAAACATGACGGATCAGCCGCTTGCTGTCCAAATATCCCGCAACGCTGCTAAGTTATGCAGGGACATCCTGATTGCCGAAGGAGATGCAGCTATTTGTTCTTTGCAAAGCAAACGTGCTGATAGTACATTTTTGCGTGTTGCAGAAACAATCATCATGGCTGGCGGTATGGTTGGCGGCTTCGGAGATGAGTATGGGCGAATCGCAGGTGCTCATTCCATTCACAACGGACTGACAAGACTTGCAGAAACGCATGAGCAGCTGCACGGAAATAAAGTTGCTTACGGTATCCTGGTTCAGCTTGCACTAGAAGAAAAATTCGAAGAGATTCGTACTTTGCTTCCGATCTATCAAAAGCTCGGATTGCCAACTGTGCTTAAAGAACTTGGTGTAAAGGAAAATCTGGATAAAGCAATGAAAGTTGCTGCAGACGGCGCTGTCGCTCCGGGGGAATCCATTCATTTCATGCATGTCTCCGATTCGGATCAAGTGATGGAAGCTATGCGAAGTGTCGAGACATTCGTTGCGGCAAATAAAGGAGTGACACAATGAAACTCGCTTTAATTCAGCATGATATCGTTTTTGGTGATCCCCAAGCCAATTACAGCAAAGTGGAAGATTTAATAAATGAAGCACAGGAACATGCCGATGTCCTCGTGCTGCCTGAGCTTTGGACAACCGGCTATGACCTGACAAGGCTTGATAGCATCAGTGATGCAGAGGGCGAAACGACCAAGCGCTTCATCAGCAGATTAGCTGAAAAATATCAAAAATACATCATCGCCGGTTCCATTGCCAAGCAGACCGACACAGGTGTCTATAATACGATGCTTGTCTTCGGACCAGCAGGTGAGCTGCTCCATGAGTATGATAAGGCGCATCTGTTCCGACTGATGGATGAAGAGAAATTTCTCAGCCAAGGCGACAGATCTGCTTCCTTTTCCATTGGAAATAAACGAGCAGCTGGTGTCATCTGTTATGACATCCGTTTTCCTGAATTCATCCGTACGCATATGATCCACGATCAGCAAGTGCTCTTCGTCGTTGCGGAGTGGCCGAAGCCGCGGCTGGATCACTGGCGTGCGCTTTTGCTCAGCCGTGCAATCGAAAACCAGTGCTATGTAGTTGCTTGCAATCGCGCAGGAAGTGACCCTGCAAATGAATTTGCCGGGCACAGCCTGATTATAGGTCCATGGGGCGAAATCATCGCTGAAGCCGGCGAGGAACCGACCATCCTGTATGGCCAAGCAGATCTTGATCAAGTGGATGACGTACGAAGCCGCATCCCTGTATTCCAGGACAGACGTCCGTCCATCTATGATGTGAAATGATATTTTGACAATGTTATGACAAGTTCTCTCGAAGAGTGGTAAATAGGGGCAAGCTTGCTTATACTAATTACAAATAGTTTTTGGGAGGGCTTTCATGCAAGCGACATTGAAATGGTTCCGTATTATCGGATTTCTCGAAGGGACTTCCTTGCTTTTGTTATTGTTCATGGCAATGCCTTTAAAATACATGATGGATATACCGATTTTCGTCACCTACATAGGTGCCATCCATGGCGGTTTATTCGTCCTGTATGTCATTTGGACCGGCTACACGACCTTAAAGGTTGGCTGGGGATTGAAATGGGCAATCCTAGCCCTGCTTGCATCCGTTATTCCATTCGGTTATTACATCTTCGATATGAGATTACAAAAAACAGAATACGCATAAGAAAAAGCGAGCAGAGATGCTCGCTTTTCTTTTATACAAACGCCGCTATAAAGAACCATACAATCATAATCAACTGAATAACGATCTTAGCGATTGATCCGCCAAGGAAGCCAAGCAATGAGCCGATGGAAGAATAGATGGCTTCCTTCGGTGTTCTTTTTTGTACAAGTTCCGTGACAAGCACAGCAACGAACGGTACGACAATGATACCAAAAGGCGGGATGATGAAGGAACCAACAATTACACCAATCGCTGCGATTCGCTCGCCCCATTTACTGCCGCCGAATTTTTTAACGAAATAACTGTTAGCAATAATATCCGAGATGATCAATACCACCGTCAGGATAACCATCGCTATCCAGAAGAATACAGATAAATCCCCATCACTAAGCATAAACTGGAAAACCAGGAATCCAATCCATAGCATCAGCGGAGATGGAATGACGGGATAAACAATCCCTGCAAAACTAGCGATGAATGCCACCGCAATGATAACCCAAGCAATTATATCCAATGCCACATCTAATCCTCCATATCTTTCCTTGATAGTACGTATTATGACATAGGAAGCACCAAAAGGAAATTAAAGACTGAGCTCCTCAAAGAAAGCTGTATTATGACGGATACTTGGATGATCCGGGTTATATGACACAGCTTTTTTGTGCGCTGATTCCGCTTTATCGAGCAGACCAATCCGGGAGTAACAAAGCGTCAGCTGCAAATACGGATACCATGTCGTATAAGCTGGTACACTGAAGCCCGGCAGCTCCTTCCCTTCATAATCCAATGCCTGTTGATACCAGTAGGCTGCTGCATCATAGTTTCGATCCTCTGTCAGTAAGTCGCCGATCAAACAGCAGAATTCCGGCCGCGGGCGATCATACCGAAAAGACTCAAACAAGTACATACGATAACCATCTGAATCTCCTTCGGCTTTGCAGCAATCGGCCAGATATTGACATGACCGAATATTATCCTCGACCCAGCCCTTCTCTGATTGAAGAAACGCTAGATAATAAGACTTAGCCAGCTCGAACTTTCCATGATCCTTCAATTCATTTGCATAATAAAACATATCGCGTGGTGTGAGTTCCCTGCCGGAAGCGACGTAGGACTCATAGATCCGTAAATTGCGATCTGAAATCGTGAACGTTTTATCGTTCTTGCGATGCGTGACAGCTATTTCTGAATTTACGATATTTCCGCCAAATTCCAAGTACTCATGCACTGCACCACGCCAGCGGAAGTTCTTACTCCGTTTCACAATTCGATTTCTTCTATACAAGTATAGGGGCCGTCCTTCACTATCCAAACTTGTATGGTAATACATCGATACAACGTCTACTTCGTCTGTCAAATCACCCCATAAAGTCCGGAAAGCTTCCTGATCCTTCGGGAGCAATATATCATCAGCATCCAGCCAAAGAATATAATCTCCCGTCGCCTTATCAAAACTGTAATTGCGTGCAGCCGAAAAATCATCTACCCACTCGAAATCAAAAATATGTGACGTGTAATTTGATGCGATCTCCTTCGTCCGATCAGTGGAGCCTGTATCCACGATTATGACTTCATCCACTAAATCCTGAACGCTTTCCAAGCAGCCAGCCAGTACTTCTTCTTCATTCTTGACGATCATACACAAACTGATGGAGCGCATAGGTCACCTCTGCATACATGATATTCCCACTATATGCAAAGCCTTTTGTCGAGTTGCAAGATTTGTTTTTATCTTGTCACCTTCCAAACCCACCAGATAAGTGCCGGCTGTACAAGAAGGCGAGCATAAAGAAGTGCTTGGTTTGTCTCCTCAAAGCCCGGCATCGGAATATCATAAACGGCACTGTAAATGTTCGCCGGAAAGATGGCAATCAAGTAAATGACGGTGACGATAGCAGTTAATTTCCTTGTAGCAGGTACGAGTAAGCCAATAGCCAGGAGAATCTCTGCTATGCCGGTTAGATAAATCAATGTGTAGCGCAGCGGCACATATGCCGGCAGCATGGCAACAAAACCATCATCCAATACAAAATGCAAAATACCAGCCACAATTAACAACAAACTGAATGCATACAAACCTGCTTTTTTCACCTAAGCTGCACCCTCTTTTTCTTTATCTAATACCCTGATCTCCTTCCCGGAAACTTTCCTCTTTGATTTCCCACTCTGGATAGACAACTGTTTCTAAGGGGATTTCAGACGTCAGCAGCCATTGGATTGCCTGCATAACCAATGGTGAGCTGTTCGTAATCGACATCTTAATAATAGGGATCCATTCTGCCCTTACCGCATCCTGCCCTGCAAACTGCTTTGGCACCCGCAGTTCCCCAATTGCCTGTGCTGTATAAAAAACAGCTGTATGATGCACATGCGTAAATCCTTTCCACTGCCACGGGAGCTTAAAATCGACAACACCAATCTGCTTCTTCACTAGAACGGTCAAGCCCGTTTCTTCCTTGACTTCACGAATGACAGCGTCCAACAAACCTTCCCCTGCTTCCAGACTTCCTCCTGGCAAATCAAAGCGATTTATATATGGACCACTGCCTTTCTGGATGACAAGCAGTTTGTCCTTATTATGGATAACAGCGTATACACCAAATGCGCGATGATAGTTCAACATGTATCAAATCCTTTGTTCGATTTTTGTTGAATTTAATATTCTAATAATATAGAATATTTATGAGGTGATAGAGGTGCAGATAATTCAGACAGGTTTTAAAGCAAAGCATGATTATACCATTCTATTTGAAACGTCGTTGCTGTGGGAAGCTGCGTTAGGCATTGCTGCTGTTACGAATGACTCCTTGGCAGGGACTCTTGAGCACGTGGAAAGAATGTGGGATGAACCCGAAAATGGCTTTTCGGATGGGCTTCAGGTCGAACTGGAAAAGATTCATCAATGCAACACCTGGAAGACGCTGCTTCAGCTGCTACACCACTCAAATGCCACAACCTTAGAGGAATGGTCAGCTTTGGTCTCCAATATGCCGGAACAGATATTACGAGAACAAAGTCTTCCCTACATCGGAAGCGCATTCGAGAAACATCGAACACTGGCTGCTCAGGGTAATGAAAGCTCTTTGGCCACGTTGCAAGAAGTAACCGCAGATAACCCTTTCTTCTCAGATTATATCGCTTTTATAGCCAATGCAGATATATCCTGCCTGAAAGAACACTTGATTTCTGTTATGGAAAAATGGATGGAAGAAGTAATCAGACCAGAGGAAAAGGTTTTGCAGGATATGCTGGAACGAGATATCTCGAATAAAAAACAAAAGCTGGACGCAATGGATAAACCAGCCTTCATACGATGGGTGACAAACAGTACAAGCTATAAGCCAGAAGATGCTATAGATACGATATTGTTTATCCCTCATTTCTACTACAGACCATGGACCGTCAGCGCAGACCTTCCCGGTACCAAGGTTTTCTATTACCCAATTCATGCTAATAGCATCGATCCTGATAATAGATATAACCCCGATACGATGCTTGTGCGAAAGTATAAAGCATTAGGTGATGCAACCAGACTGAACTTGCTGAAGCGATTAATGGACGGTGAACAAACACTCCAGCAATTAACCGAGCAGCTTTCCATCGCGAAATCCACACTGCACCATCACTTGAAAATGCTCAAGTCCGCTGGATTAATTGAATCAAACAAACAAACCTATTACGCAAATAAAGATAGTATTGCTTCCCTGGATCATGAGCTGCAGTCATTTTTAGGAGAGTGATTACAGCACCATGCAGAAAATAACACTGACTCACCCGCTATCACGTCTGATGATGAGCACCACAATGGCTTCTTTGGCTGGACAAGTTTACAGCATCCTGCTGCCGCTGCTTGTACTGGAAGTGACTTCTTCCGCTATAGCCGTAACGATTGCCGTCGCAGCTGAACGGGCGACAATGCTGCTGCAGCCCCTTATCGGTCCCTTGCTCGATCGTTCGAATTGGAAGCATGTGCTGCTGATTGCTGACTTAGTCCGCTTTCTCTGTTTTCTTCTATTAAGCGTCCTCGCTGTTACGGGGCAGTTAAGTATTTTGATTATCAGTATCCTATCCATGTGTATTGGTCTAGCTGGGCAATTTTATCAAGGAGCACAGTTCACCGCCATTCCGTATCTAGTAACCAAACAGCAGCTTCACTATGCCAACAGTATAGAAAGCATCCTGCTTCAGCTTACTATCGTGATCGGCCCGAGTATTGGCGGTGTAATCCTCTTCTTCAGTACCTCTTACAGCTTACTGACAGTCAGCGGATTATCCTTGCTTGCCGTTTTGCTAGTTCTCTTGCTGCCTTACGAAAAACATACTTCGAGCTCAAGAACATTTTCCCCATCCTCTTACATACACGAGCTGAAGGAAGGATTCTCTTTCATCTATAAACAGAAAGAGATTTGGTACACCAATCTTATTTCACTAATCTCCAACTTCGGCATTCAATTTCTCATTGTTTTGCTGGTCATCTATGTCAACCAACTCACAAAAGATCCATTGCTGCTTGGCATTGTATTATCTGCTGGTGGAATCGGAGCCATTCTAGGTACATCTCTAGGTTTCTTTGCTGATCGCTTCTCTACTTACAGACAGATATTATTTGCTGCTAAGATAATTGGCGGTTTATCTATCATCTGTGTCGGGCTGACAGATACTATCTGGCTGGCAGCCTGCTTCAATATGATTGGAACAGCAGCAGCTGGTGCCGTTAACCCGATCATCAAAACAATTCGGCAGCGCTATACACCATTGCATTTGCTAGGTCGCGTCCAATCCACATCCCGCTTCATTACGTTTACCTTGCTTCCAGTTGCTTCTGTTTGTGCTGGTCTATTATCAGAGTCCCTAGGCATAGGTGCAACCATTGTAATCGGAGGGTGTATAGCCAGCGTTTCCTGTCTGCTTGTATGGAAATTACCTGAGAAACTATAAAAAAGAAGGCCCCTGCTATAGGGGCCTTCTTCGATCATTCTGCTGGACTATTGCACACGCGGGAACCCGAATCCAGAGGCATAATCATCGCCTCTGGCAGCACCATAGCCGCCAAGGATATCATTGGCACGAGCACGTGACTGCAATGTTTGCCTTACTTGAGAACTGCTCAGGCTAGTGTTTTCGGACCAGATCTTTGCTGCCAGACCAGAGATATGCGGTGTTGCCATGGATGTACCAGTCAGAGACGCATACGTGTTTCCTAGATAAGTGGAAACAATCGCTGATCCTGGAGCAGATACTTCCACATCACCTGTCTGGATGGCATAATCACCATCTGTTCGACTGTAGCCTCGGGAGGAGGAATCGGCAACTCGGTATGTACCGTTTTGCTGACGGTTCTCCAGGTTGGCTACTGCAACAGCTTCCGGCAGTGCAGCAGGATAGCCGATGGAGCCTTCATAAGGACCTGAGTTACCAGATGCTGCGATAACTAGTGCACCTCTGCTGTTCGCATAGCGTACTGCACTGGAGATGAGAGAATCCTGGCCGCCGCCAAGGGACATCGAAATGACGACTTTCTCGCCGCTGTTGACTCCATCATCGGCAGCTTTCCTGATGCCGTTTGCGATGTCATCGGAATAGCCGCGTCCATCATCACCGAGTACTTTGTATGCCCAAAGATCTGCTTGCGGTGCCACACCAAAGATGCCTGAACCATTTCCGCCATTGGCAAGTGCAGAACCAGAAACGTGCGTACCATGCCCATCACGATCGACACAAGTACCATTCACTTGTCCGCTGGATGCTTGGGTAAAGTCGACGCATTGCTCCACATTGGCAGCAAGGTCAGGGTGGTTGACAGATGTACCAGTATCAAGCACAGCGATATTGATATTATTTCCACCGCTTGTACTAGTAATGGATGGATTATTATAAATTGCTTGAATTCCCCACGGTGTGCGATCAGAAACCGCTTGTGCCGAAACATCCCGTTTTTCAGATACTTCCTGCTTCGTATATACACTTACTTCCGTTACTTCCAAGGCTTTGTCAGCTTTTAGCTCCTTAAGGTCTTTTTTGGATACCTCCGTAGTAAACCCTTCCTTACCGAAGCTATTGCGAACACCATGCTCTTCCTTGACTTTATCTGTAGCTTGAGTGGAAAACACACCGTCCTTCTGCTTAACAAGAACGCGGATTTCCTGATTCTTTGCCGTTTCATCAGGAGCGGCTGCAGCTTGTAACGGCTGGAACACAGATAATCCTATCATTGCGACAGCAGCAACACTTGCCAGTTTTCTTTTCATTCGATCACCTCGCTAGATTTTATAGTCACTGAAGTGGAGTCCGGGCGTTCTGTCCTTGAGACTCTCAGAAACTATTACAGTTAATCTAGCATAGGCCAACTTGGAAATGTATTGGGAAAACAGACGACAATGGCACACAAAAAAAGACATTATCCCAATTTCTTTTTCCTTTTTCCCGCAGAATGTTTGCCTAGCGTAAACTTTCCGTGACCAAAGGAGGAATAATGCCTTTATATGATTCTATCAAAATTGCAAACTAGTCATTATGGCAGCGTACAAAAGTGCCGAAGCAGCAAACGCGGCTGCCAATGCAAAGCTTGCTGCAGCCCTTTTTTTGAAAAGATAAACAATACTGGCCAAAAACAAGCCAAATCCGATAAAGCACACAACTCCAAGCACACCCCAATGCCAGGTTGCGACACTTCCAGCAGTCACAGCAGGAAAAATGCTGCCGAATATCGGCGCAGCACCCTCATTGCTTAGGGTTGCTGGAATATCTGCTGGCGTAGCAGAATTACCAAGTATCGCTGTGCAGATAAACACAATTGCGAGCAGGACCGCTTCGGCGCGGATCCAATGAAGCGGACGAAACGCAGGATCACGATAAGCTTTTCGTGCCAGAATACCATTGATAACAGCAAATACCAGTACCGGAATAAAAACGATGTGCTTCACAAACAGCATCTGACCATATGTCAGCATCAGTGCATTTCCGTAGTTTCGAATATCCATCGCAAACAGCATGACCATTATACCGCTGGCTATGACTAGCATTACAAGCAGCATGGCAAATGGCGTAAACCACTTCAGGAAACTTTCCCAACTGAATTGTTCTGGTGCATAAAAACAAACATGAATCAGTACACCGACCCAGAAAACAGCAGCCCCAAAATGGACAAAATGCACAAAAGCACCGATTACACCACCCTCTGTTGCTGTATGGCTGCCATACGCACTAAGAAATAGCATGCCAAGGAACAAGATGAGCGTGAGAAACGGAGATTTGTTGAAATAAAGCAGCAGCCATACACAGATAGCCAGAAGAAAGATGCCGATCCAGACTCTTCCAGCTGTGAAATGGAATAACACTTGGCTCAATGCCTGTCCATAACCATTCTGTGCACCGATCAGGGAAACAAGATTAATAACAGGGCCGCTCGTAACGAGCGCAGCAGAGGCTGCTGCAGCTAATACGTCACTTCGCGGTGTCTGGATTGCTGCTTTCTCCTTACGTATTAACCGAAAAACAAGATGACCAGCAATAAAAGAAAAAGCGATATACGACAGCAATTCCAACAATGGAACTAGAATCACGGCAGGTTAGTCCTTTTTACGATAAGTGAAGAACAATACAGCGGCACAAAGCAAGGCTATGATTACCAATCCCGTCGTGATGAAACCTGTATCGGAACCTTCTTCTTCATGTGATTTTTCTGCAGCTGCTTGATTCTGTTCGTTCACTTGTGTATTTTGTTCGCTATTTCCGGCTGATTCTTCTACGCTGTTATCACTATCTTCAGCGGAAACAAGTCCTTCTGCTGTAAAGGAGACTGTATTCCCGACTTCATGCCCATCTGCTGAAATCACTTTATAGCTGAAATCATATTCTCCATCAATCATTTCCTGAGCTAATGGAACAGTAACAGTTGTCCCATCAATGACTGCAGAGTCAGTGGCGAGAGCTTGTCCATCGACGTTTATTTTCGTCTCAACTACATCCTCCACATCCGAATTGAACGTCAGAGTGAAGGCATCCATGCTCTCTGTCACTGTATCACCCTGTCCTGGATCCGATGCCGTCAGTACTGCATGGGCGGACACAGTCTGCGGCAGCATATATAAGAACAATGCCAGCAAGACCAACATTGGCTTCTTCAAATTTACCACTCCAATTTTTAAGTGTCCCTTTCATCGTATAAGAGAATACAGATAGCGTATAGAACGAATTGTGACCAAATCCTTACATTTTAATTCCGCCAAATTAAAAAAGATGCACTCACTTGTGCACCTTTTCCATCTTCATTTTTAATTCATTTACTGCCCGCTGGATATCCGCCGCTTTGGTCAGGACAGAAATGAACGAGATACCATCCGCCCCTGCTTGCCGGACAGCTTCAGCATTTTTCTGATTGATACCGCCGATTGCGACGATCGGAAAGTCACCGACTTGTTTCCGGATCTCCCGCAGACCTGTCAGGCCGATCGGGAAATCAGCATCAATCTTTGTGCGAGTAGCGGCAATTGGCCCAACTCCGATATAGTGGGCTCCGTCCTGAATCGCTTTTTTAGCTTCCTCGGTATTTTGAGCACTCACACCAATAATGAAATGCTCTGGACAGCGCGCCTTTACTTGCTGCATTGCTTCGTCTGTCTGTCCGATATGCACGCCATCTGCACCTATTTCGATCGCAAGATCCACATCATCATTAACGATGAATGGGATGCTGTGTGCCCGACATCTGGCCTGCAAACGTTCAGCCAGCTGTCTTTTTTCCTGTCCAGTCGCAGCCCCTTCACCTTTCTCCCGAAGCTGAAACATGGTAATACCAGCTTCAAGCGCCTGTTCCAGTATGTCCTCCGGATCCTTATCCTGGCAATTTTGACTGCCCATGATGAAATATAGCTCCAATTCTTCTTTCATGTTTATTACTCCTTTTCCATTTAAGACGTTCACATCCCCATTATGTGTCGAATAAGTTCTCAATCCTCAGGTTGATATCACATGCTCCTAAATTAGGAAAAAGTGTGGAAGGTGGATAGCAATCCCAAAACTGCGTAAAGTAAGCCCAAGCTTTGAACAAGGAGATGATAAAGTTGAAATGGATGAAAGCCGGGGCTGTAGTAATCGCTCTATGTGTCGGATTGGTTGTTACCAATCCAGCTGCTGGTTTTGCTGCTGATAAGGCTGTTGCCGATGTGCTGACAGCTGAACAGAAGCAGGAAATAGCAGCTTTGCAAAAACAGGCATTAGAGCAAGAAAAGCAAATTATCGAGAAGTACGTCGAATATGGTGTCTTCTCTGAAGAAAAAGCAGACCAAATCGAGAAGCATTTGGATCAAAGGTTCAAACAATTAGAGCAGGATGGCTTTATACCAAAGCCGCATCGGCATGGCCCCCACCCTCATCCAGAGAAGTAGAAACCTACAATCAGCAGGCATACTCCTGCTGATTGTTTCTTTATGCTTTTACCTCGAATCGTTCTACCTTTTCCGAATCAATCATTTGATCTCCCAGCAAATAAAGCTGGTCTAGAAATGCGACCTGGAAACTTCCTGGAGCTTCTGAGATCTTGGCAGCTTCCTCCGCTGCAATCCCATAGAAGGCAAGAGCACCGATACATGCTTCCAGTATATTGTCTGCTACTCCTGCACATGCTGCTACAACGGCACCAAGCAAGCAGCCTGATCCAGTTATTTTACTGAGCATATTATGCCCGTTAGCAACGCTATACGTATGGTTCCCATCTGAAAGGATATCTATTTCCCCTGTTGCAATCACAATCGTATCCAATTCTCTGGCCAGCTGCTTCACAGCTCCAGGTGAAATACCAGTTTCCGAACCGTCTACACCTTTCACTTTGACTGACGTGCCGCTAAGAACAGAGATTTCACCTGCATTTCCTCGGATGACAGCGATATCCACCTCAGTCAAAATGCGACGGGCCGTTTCTGTCCGATACGCTGTGGCACCTATACCGACGGGATCGAATATGACTGGTATTCCAAGTCTGTTGGCTTCCTTACCGGCTAAAATCATCGCCTCTACATCTGCTGCGGCTAATGTACCGATATTCACTAACAGCGCCTGCGCATGCTGCACCATTTGCGCCGCTTCTTCCTTAGCTGACGCCATCACTGGGGAAGCACCAAGTGCAATCAGACCATTTGCCGTAAAGTTAATCACAACCTGATTGGTAATGCAGTGAATCAATGGATTCACTTCTCGGACGTGCTTTATCACATCAGTATACTTCATTATGCTGTTCCTCCTGGACTGGAACACCTTGCAGACGGTATCCCCAGTGATTTGTCGGGCCATTTCCCTTTCCGAGCTGAAGCGAATACATAATCGCATCTGTCACAAAATCCTTACCAACCCGGACTGCTTCTTGCAGAGATCTGCCTTTAGCCAGCTCTGCGGTTATCGCTGCGGAATATGTGCATCCTGTTCCATGGGTATGCTTTGTCTGAATACGTTCAGCAGTGTAAGCGGTGAAGCTGTTTCCATCGTAGAGCCAGTCTGCTGCTGATGCCCCTTCCATATGACCGCCCTTCATCAGGACAGCTTTTGCTCCATACTCACGGACGATTATTTTAGCTGCTGCTTTTATGCTGTTTTCATCTTCAATATGGATACCCGTAAGTTCTTCTGCTTCCGGTATATTGGGTGTGATAAGTGCAGCTAAAGGAACAAGATGTGTTTTCAGTGCATCACGGGAATCCTCTCCCATGAGTGCGTGTCCGCTTTTGGCATACATAACAGGATCCATCACATAAGCAGCCTTTGATTTAGTAAGCGCAGCAGCTACGCAGCGCATCATCTCTTCTGATGCAATCATCCCTGATTTTACAGCCGCAGGGGTAATATCAGAGAAAATCGATTGGAGCTGCTGTTCCAGGAAATCGACTGGAATATGATGAACCGCCTGCACTCCTGTCGTGTTTTGGGCAACGAGTGAGGTGACCACACTCATTCCGTATACTTCAAGCTCCTGGAATGTTTTCAGATCTGCCTGGATCCCGGCTCCTCCTGAAGGGTCTGTTCCAGCTATTGTCAAAGCGCTCTTGATATCAGGCATGAACGGACGCCCCTTTCAACGGAATCATCCAGTCCTGCTGGGCGGAAGCCATCTCCCAGAAACTATGCTCCAGCATACAGCTTTTCAGAAAAGCTTTCCGTGCACGTTCTTTTGCAGCAGATCCCGCTGTCTCGGCCCACTTGTCCAGTCGCTTGCTAAGCTCTGCTGTCACATCCGGCATGCCATCTTCCCTGCTGCTGTAAAACTGTATCCATTCCAAAAACGGATTGGATGCATCCGGTTTCTTTGTTTCCATAATATGAGATGCCAGTGCTTGATACGTCCATGGACAAGGCAGAAGCGCTGCCATCAGCTCTCCGATATCTCCTTGTACAGCACTGTTCATCATGTGTGAAATATAATGATCAGCTGCTGGAGGAGGAGTCATGCGCTGCAGGTCTTCGTACCGTACACCTGCGACTTTGCAAAAGACGTTATGCGGATGAATCTCACTGTGCAGGACAAAATGAATTTGGGACTGATAGAACTCCATCTCTTCACGCGTTTCACATTTGCTGACTGCCAAGCCATAGATTCGGGCAAATGCGGTCAAATACTCATAGTCAGCTTTCACATAATGGATCAATGCCTCACGCGGCACATGACCACTCGCCACTCCTTCTACAAAGGGATGTGCATAAATCGCTTCAAATACCGGGTTTGCTTCTTCTCTCAATTGTGCAGAAAACATGTTTTTCTCCTCCTATTGGAGAAAGCCCGTCGGAAGGGGGGTTGGCGCCGGCCATATAAAAAAGCCGCTCCAGAAGTATGGAGCGACTCGTATAGTCATGTGTTCAGAAAATACACGAATCCGGCTCCACTTCCCTACGCTGGTGTTAACCAGATCAGGTTCAAAGGGATCAAGATCACTCTTATCTCAGCCTAATGGCACCCCTAGTGGACTTCCTCAAAATTCAATTGTCCCCTTAACTATCACATGCACAGATGTGATTGTCAACCAATGAATCACGTGAAATATTCTATTCTGGATTGCGGGAACATCTTATAAATTGTACTTCCTATTACATCTTTAATTTCTTCTTGCTCTTCATTCTGATAGACGTATTTGCCGATGCCATAACGTCCCCATTTGTATTTTCGCTTGGTTTCATCCAGCTCCAGCTTCGACATCGGGTAATTCTTTTGAATAACACGCTTTGCCGGCTTTGTGAATCGATGTTGAATCAACTCGAAGGTCAGGTTCTTTTTCGCATGGGCAGGCAATGCAGCTTCCAGGTGCTCGAGCATTTCCGGATAACCTGTCTGCCAGCCGTCATGTAAATAAATCGGAGCGACGATGAATCCGAGCGGATACCCAGCCTCTGCCACTTTCACTGCGGCTTCGATACGATCTTTCAATCGTGATGTGCCTGGTTCGAAGTACTTGATCACATAATCATCATTGATGCTGAAACGGAAACGCGTCCGTCCCTGATGGTCTGCATCCAGCAAATGATCCACATGGGCGAATTTCGTTACAAAGCGCAGCTGTCCGTGCTTGGAACGGCCAAAATATTCAATTGCATGTTTTAATGTGTGTGTCAGGTGATCAATACCAACGATATCTGACGTACAGGAAGCTTCAAACCGCGTCTCTTCAGGAGCTCTTTCCTGCATGTACTGCTCTGCAGCATCAAATATTTCATCCGTATTTACATATGTGCGGATATAAGGTTTGGATCCCATTGTCGTTTGCAGGTAACAATAATGACAATGCCCCATGCAGCCTGTCGCAAATGGAATCGCATATTCAGCTGATGGTTTGGATGTATCGAATTTCAATGTTTTCCGCACACCGACGACCAAAGTCGATTTGGCGGTACGATACTTCTGGAAATCATTATCGCCAGGAAGATTGCGGACCTGATTATGGGAAGTTGTCTCACGTATCTCAACTCCCATATCCCTGAATTTATTCCTAAGCTTCACACCAAGCGGGTATTCCAATGCCCTAGGCTCTATATACACAAGCTGCGGCACAAACGGCTTAACCATAATAGCCTCCATCAGTCAGGCCAAAGGCGGACACATATGCTTCTTCCGCTTCGCCAAGATCCTGGTAAACCGCCACCTCATCATTGAGCGGATAATAGGTTTCATACACAAACAATGCCAGTTCTCCTGGTTTCTCCGGGTTATGGACAACCGCTGCCTCTTGTATATTGGCTACTCCCTGTGCATGGGGATTGCGGATAATCACATAGACGATCTCTCCTGCTTGAAAAGCATCCATTACATTGCCTCCTTTGTACATACTGCAAGTAGTATGCACAGCTTGAATGAAAACAATGTAAAAAAATGAACCCTTTTCCAGGAAGTATACGTCTACTTCTTAGAGGAGGGTTCCATGTGAAATGGATGATTTATGTTTTCCTGCTAATTATTTTATCCTTTATCGCTTACTATTTTTTAGTCAATTAACTTACACGGAAACGAGCAATAGCGGTTTGAAGCTCCTCTGCCATAAATGCAAGGGAACTGGATGATGCCGCTATTTCCTGCATAGCCGCCAGCTGCTGTTCTGTCGCAGCTGACACACTTTCCGTTGAGGCTGCTCCTTCTTCTGCCACTCCGTTCACATCCCCAAGTGACATATTGACTGAATCTGTGCCTGCGATCATACCTTCCAACGCAACTCTCACTTCTTTGAATTCATCAACCAGACTCGCAACTGCAGTTTCAATCTGATGAAAAGAACCGCCCGCTTGGTCCACAACCCTCGTGCCTGCCTGCACCTCTTCTGCTGCATGCTGCATCAGGTCGATGGTTCTCGTCGTATCTTGCTGGATAAAGCCGACCAAAGCAGCAATCTGCCCTGCCGCTCCCCTTGTTTCCTCAGCCAATTTACGCACCTCATCCGCGACTACCGCAAAGCCTTTGCCATGTTCCCCGGCTTGAGCAGCCTCGATCGTTGCATTCAATGCAAGAAGGTTTGTCTGTGCAGAAATATCCGTAATAACACTCGTAATGGCACTGATCTCCCTAGACCGCTTGTTTAAACTGTCAATGGAAGCAGACAGCTCCTGCACATGGGAAGTGATCGTGTTCATCTGTTCATTTACATCCTTGATTGCATGTCCCCCTTGAACAGATAGTTCAGATGTCTTCTTTACTGCTTCTTCTACATTCTGGGCATTGGACGCCAGCTTACTCGTATGCTGTTCCATATTCCCGACTATTCCTGTAGCCGTTGTAACAAGCTCAAGCTGCTGGACTGAACCCTCTGCCAGCTCCTGCATCGTTTTCGCGACATGTTCAGAAGATGAACTGCTTTGTTCCGCACTAGCACTTAATTCTTCTGCAGATGCAGCCACTTGCTGGGATGTATCATTCACCACACGGATGATAGACCGCATACCATCTGCCATAGCATTATAAGAGGCTGTCAATTCACCCATCTCATCCTTAGCTTGGTACGAACCATCCGAGCTGAAATCTCCATCTGCCGCTTTGCCCAATAAGTTGCGAAGCTCTTTTACCGGAGAGACGATCAGCTTCGATATTAGGATTCCGATTGCAATCAAAAGTACTAAAGCTACACCTATAACGGATGCCAATATAATAGTGGCCTCTTTTACATCCTTCGTTGCCTGCTCATAAGATTCCTCTGCTTCTTTCGTATTCTGCGCTTGCAATTCTTTTAGAATATCATTGACTACTGTACGCTGCGGTATTTGTTCATCGACAAAGAGCTCATACGCTTCATCGTTTTGATTTTCTAGTGCAAATTGCATAACACGGTTTCGGATTTCGTGTAGACCTTCTCGCTCTTTCTTATAGTTCTCAAATATTTCCTTTCCCTCTGGGGACATATAG
Source organism: Terribacillus saccharophilus (assembly GCF_046592595.1). GTDB lineage: Bacteria > Bacillota > Bacilli > Bacillales > Amphibacillaceae > Terribacillus > Terribacillus saccharophilus_C. The sequence goes on from NZ_JAWVPF010000005.1 coordinate 97,744, forward strand.
CTATGCTCCAGTTTATCCATTTCTTTATCAATTTCCACAATGGATGAAGTAAGCATGTTACTCAACTCATCATTTCTTGATTCGTCTGAGGTGAGCATCATTTCCAAAATGTATGCATCGTTTGCTTGATTGTTCTCGCTGATTCGGCTTAAAGATAAGTTAGGCAGCAGCTTATCTTTGTACATCAATTCAGCCTCTCTTGCCATTTCTCGTGTGTAAAATATACCAGCTGTCCCTACAATACCGAGAGCAATTGCTCCAACCAGGATTAAAATAAGCATTTTTGTCCTGATTCTCACATTCTTTAATAATTTCATTTCAGTATCCCCCTGATAATAGCTATTACACAGCTATTCAACTCTGTATAATGACTTTCAATATATCGGCAGGGTTTAAGGAACTTGAAGTGATTTTTATGAAATGTCAAATATTTTGACCTGTTTTTCTGTAAATAAAGCAAAAAACTCCATTATCGATCGTATTTATTCCGATCGATAATGGAGTAACTGTCATAACTATTTTTACCTCGAAGGAAACAGTAAACCTCCTGAGTCAGCATTAGAACTCGGTTTCCCAATGAAGTAACCTTGGGCCAAATCCATGCCGATCTGCTTACAGAAAGACAGTTCCTCCTGTCTTTCGATTCCTTCGGCCAGCACCTTCGTGCCTAGGAGACCGGCAACACTCATTACTTTATACAGGAATTCTTGTTTCTGTGGATCACTGTCGCAATAGGATATGTATGCTCTATCTATTTTCACGAAATCTGGTTCAAGTTCTTTGAGCAGTTCTAGCGTGGAGTAACCTGCCCCAACATCATCCAAGGCTACCATCATGCCTTCTTGCTTGTACCGTTTGAAGATACGCTGCAGGCGGGCAACATCATCCAGTTTCTCTGTTTCAACCACCTCGAATACAAGGTCTTTCGGATCTATTCCATATTCATCGACTGTACGGAACGTCTGCCTTAGACAGAAGTCTGGATTGTAAATGGTTGATGGCAGGAAGTTGATAAAGCTCTTTACTCCAGCAGGTACAGCTTCCTGTGCCCTTTTCCTTACTGCAGACGTTCTCGCTCGCTGGTCGAGCATGCTGGTGAGTCCTGCTTCAGCCGCAAAATTAAACAGTGCAGCAGGTGAAACTTCCCGTTTGTCTGCACGCAGCAAATGCTCATATCCGAAAATTCCCTCATCCTTCATGGATATGATTGGCTGCAGAAAAGATTGAAATGCCCCCTTTTGGATTATTTCGGTGAATTGCGGAAATTGTACGCGTTGGAGAAGCTCCTCGACCGATACCATTGGGTAGCTGTTGGTTACTTTCTTTGCAACGGTGCACCTTACACCGGTTGTACTTTGATTGCGTATGGACAAGAGCATTTGCTCTAGCTGCTGTAAACTGAAATACTGGTAAATCGTATATGTATCTTCCTGTTCAAGCGGACTGCCGAGGGATGGATTCGTATATGATACTGGTGACCGCATCAGCAATTCACCCTTCTCCGGTATATCAAGGACTGTCCCGCACATTGCACATACAGATAGCTGTTCCATCATGCACCCTCCCTTCCGGACGGGAGAACTTGAACTGCATATTTCCGCGACCTCGGTCCATCGAACTCACAAAAATAAATGCCTTGCCATGTTCCTAATACGAGCTTGCCTTCTGAGATAAGCACTGTCTGGGCATGTCCGACTGTACTTGTTTTGAGGTGGGCCGCCGTATTTCCCTCTGCATGCAAATCCAATTCATGTTCCCAAGGATATACCTCCCGGAGCCTGCGGAGAAAATCCTGCTTCACATCTGGATCAGCATTCTCATTTACTGTGATACCCGCAGTCGTATGCAAAGAGGAAATCACTGCTATCCCTTCTTGTACGCCAATTGATTGGATATAGCGCTGAATGGAATCAGTTATCTCAATCATATCATCATGGTTCTTTGTTACTACCTGAAATATGTCCATAGTCCTACCCCCTATCCGTTCCTATACCCGAATTTATTCGACATTATTCTACATAAACCTTTATATATAAAAAAATAAAAAGCAGTCTGCATGAAGCAGACTGCTTTTTAAATGCTATGCTCTTTATCCACTACCGATGCAAACGATGCAGCGAATTCCTGACAGTTACGGATATCCTCATCTTCAGGAGATAAGTCAACCTTCAAAGTTTCAAGAACGATTTCCGCTCCGCGCTCCTTGAATTTATCCTGGAATGTATCAATTGCAGCACCATAGCTTGCATAGATAGAATCACAAGATCCGAAAAGGGCAACCGGTTTGCCATCCAATTCGATGTCATCGAGCTCATCGTAGAAATCCTCGATTTCGTATGGGATATCTCCATCGCCCCACGTATAGGTGCCCATTAAGATGCCATCATAGTCGGTCATCGTAAAAACATCTAACTGATCTATATCAATTTGGAGTTTCGTCACCTCGACTCCTTTTTCTTCCAACGTCTGTTCCATAATGTCAGCCATTTCTTCCGTATTGCCTGACATACTGGTGAATGCTATCAGTACACTTGCCACCTTCATTCACTTCCCTTCATCTGCTCCCATTTTAATTGATAACCATTCTCAATGTCAAATAGAGCATGTCAGGAAGCGTCAGTTTCCTTTGATTGCTTGATAGGCAAGTTTGAAATTCTTTTTGGTATCTTCGCCAAAGAGATTGATATCCCCCTCAAAAATCTGCTCGACAGTAAGCTGATAAGCTTCTTCTGCAGTACAGCCGCGCGTATTCATCAGCAGACGAAAGTAAGATAAAAAATATTCCTCACTTAGAATCGCCGCGTTTTTCATCATAATCAAACTACCTTTCCTCTGAATCAGTCCTATTAGCGTAACACAGATAATGGGGTATAATACAGGCATAGAGCATTATATGCGGAAAAAGAAGGTTTGTGTATGAAAATGTATCTTGCAATTGGCTGCGGTGGCAGTATTGGTGCGCTTCTTCGTTATTTGATTGGAACATTGGTGCCGCATACAGGCAGTTTTCCGTCGGGCACGCTTTGCATCAATATTATTGGCTGTTTCGCTATGGGTTATTTGACCAACTTTCTGAAGCGTCGTTACTTTGCGGATAAATCCGCATTTGCCAAAGCACTGACGACTGGCATGATCGGAGCATTTACAACTTTTTCGACAGTCAGTCTGGAAACTGCGCTTCTCGTCCAAGATGGCATGACACGTATCGGATTAATTTATCTCGCCTGCAGTACAGCAGGTGGTTTAGGTGCAATTCTGATCGGTCTTCATATTTCTCCGAGTCCCGTCCAAAAGGAGCAATCCATATGAGTATTCTCTGTATACTTCTGGGCGGCTGGCTTGGAGCAATTTCCCGCTACGAAATAAGCAAAAGAGTAGAGACATCATGGCAGAAGGCCTTCCCTCTCGGGACCTTCCTGATCAATATCACAGGCTCCTTTTTAATCGGGCTTGTATTTCGGGCTGATTGGGGGATGAACTGGCAGAATTTCCTCGCTATCGGATTTCTCGGTTCATTTACGACATTCTCTACTTTTTTCCTGGAAATAGCTAATTTGGGAAGCAAAAAGAGAATCGCCTTGGCAATCACTTATCTGGTGAGCAGTTATATCATCGGCATATTGTTCGCTTTCCTGGCACTATCCATATAAAAAGGAGCACTGCTTTTTTCCGCAGTGCTCCTTTTACATTTTAATAGCTCTCTATCGTGTTATCGTTTGTGTCAATTGGTTTTCGGACTATTGCAAGGATACCTGCAACAATATATAAAATTGCTGGTACTATCAACAGGAAAATGGACAGCACAGATGACAAAACACCAGCCACGATGAATAGAACTCCAGAAGCTACTGATCTTCCGTTCCGCCGAAGGATAATCACTCCTATAACGCCCATGATGATTGCAACAATACAAACCACCACGAAATACCATCCTATAGCTCCTGCTAAAAAGCTAGCTGAATCCGCCTCTTCCATCGATACTTCTGGATTATTATATAAGTCTCTTTCTGCCGCTTCATCAACTGCAAAGATATAGATAATTCCCAAAATAGCACCTATTGCATGAAAAGCAGCACCAATAATCCCTAAAACCAATTCTGCAGTACGGTTTACCACAAGATTCTCTCCTTTTTACTATCTGCCTTCATCTGCAGGTCTTCTCGCCAGCACCATGACGCCCGCGATGATATAAACCATCCCGCCGATAAAGCCAGATAGGAAAGTACCAATAGAACCTACTAATGCCACGATTATAAGCATGACACCAAGCCCAGTCTGCCTACGATCCGCCTTTAGCTTAACTGCTGCCAAAATGCCTAAGATGGAACTAATGACACTCACGATAATGACAAAAATTCCAATGGAACCTGCGATATCGGCAATCATACCAGTATCAACTGCCTGATTAACTCCGCTTTCCAGGATCTGTTCACGGGCAGCCTCTGGATCGTATGTAGCAACCTGAACTGTTGTCATGACCGCAGTAATGAGGAAGACAATTGCACCAATGATGGCAAGTACCTTCTCCGCTGTTCGTTTCAACATGTCAACCCTCCTTCCTGCGTTACTTCTTAATACGTTTCTCCTCTATCATTATATTGCTCAACAGGCTTTCGCACAATCGCCATGATACCTGCGATCAAGTAAAGGATCCCGCTGATGAAGCCAGTGAAGATAGTCAGGATTGTACCAAGCACTGCAGTTATAATAAGCAAAATACCTGCACCTTTTGCCTGTCTGTCAGGTTTGAGCATACGCAAGGAAACAAATCCAAGGATGGCACAAATGATAAAGACAATGAGGAACCAGATTGAGAGTCCGCCAGCCAAATCCGCAACGAGTGAAGCTTCTTGTTGCGTATAACCCAGTTCTGAAAGCTGATTGGCGGTTGATGTATCTGATGCGCCTAATCCAATTGCCGTTGTGATTGATGAAATGAGAAATATTACTGCCCCTATGATTACTAAAACTTTTTCTGCTGTTCTTTTTACCATTTCAATTCCCCTCTCTTATTTTAATGACCTGCTACATCGCGTTTAGCGAATAATACCCATCCTACGACCAAAAAGATAAGATAATACACAATTATGGTCACTACCGCGAATGTAAGCGTTAAATCGTCAATTAATTTCATACCCGTTGTGAATTGAGTCAAATCCAGATTCGAGAATAGAACATATTTTGCAAATGGCTTATCGTAAATGAACGGAATGACTGAGCTTCCGACGAACATAAGGAATATAGCCGTTCCGATTGCCAAAGCACCATTGCGAAGTGCGGCTGAGATCATGAAGGCAAACGTTGCCCATACAACCAATTTCACCAGCTGCAGGCCATAGTCCTGCGCTATTCGCGTCCATACAGAGATCTCTACAACTTCTCCATCCTTCACTTGCAGCATGGAACCGTCGCCCCCCAGACCGAAGAACAACATGCCAAACAACCAAGAGAAGATGAATAAGACAATCAATGCAGTCAAGGCAAATAGCAAAACACTTGTATACTTAGCAAAGAAAATCTTCGTCCTCGTTGCCGGACGGATTAATAAGAGCTTGATTGTTCCCCAACGGTACTCATTGGCAATTATCCCGCCAGCAACTATGATTGTCAGCAAGCTGAGCACACTTGTAATTAGATTACCTTGGTAAAGGAATTCCCAAGCCGTCATTCCTTCAGGCTTTAAGTCATTCTCAATCCGGTAGTTATTGATGAGGATATTCGAGTCAGCAGGGTCGAATTCCGCAAGTGATTCGTTCTCCTCTTGCAATTGCTGCTTCCACGTCGCATCATCATAATCTGATACAAAGCCATCTGCTGTCCGCATCAAAATTGCAAAGCCAAGTACTACCACTATAAGAATGCCGAGCATGATCCATGTCGACAGCTGGCTGTACAGCTTCGTTTGTTCGTTTCGAACAAGCTGGAAAAAGTTACTCAATGACATTCTCTCCAATCACATGTAAGAATTTATCCTCTAGCGTCTTCCGTTCCACCGCGAAACCATACAGCTCGATATCGGCTACAGCCAGCGCTTTAATGATGGATGGGATTTCCTCCCGCGTTATCGGGAATGTCAATTTCTCGCCGCTCGCCATTGCTGTGACCCCGAATTGCTCCTGCAAGAGACGCTGTGCTTTTTCGTGATGTACTGCCGGACAATCAATTTGCACTACTTCAGCCGGTGTATCTTCTTCGGCATTCTGGATTCGCTGGATGCTGACAAGTTCTCCATTTTTCAGTATGCCGATACGGTCACACATGAGCTCCATTTCCGAGAGCAAATGACTGGAGACAATGACGGCCACATTCTCTTGTTCTGCTAGTTTGCGGATATACTGACGGATTTCCCTGATTCCTGACGGATCCAATCCATTCGTCGGCTCATCCAATATCAAGATAGATGGATTATGTAATAATGCCTGTGCAATACCTAGCCGCTGACGCATACCTAAGGAATACCGCTTTACTTTCTGATGGATGCGTTTCTCCAACCCTACCAGCTTCACCACTTCATCGATGCGTTCCTTCGATATCCCGGGAATCATCCTTGAAAAAACAAGCAGATTCTTGTACCCGGACATGAACCCATATAACTCCGGATTCTCGACAATTGCACCAACATGCCGAATTGCTTCTTTATAGTCCGTCTTGATGCTTTTTCCTTGAATCCGCACGTCACCTTCCGTAATCCGGATCAAGCCTACCATCATCCGGATTGTCGTTGTCTTACCCGCTCCGTTTGGTCCGAGGAATCCGAATACCTCACCCGGCTGAATGTCAAAGTCCAATCCCTTCACAATCAGTTTAGAGCCGATCTGCTTCTTCAGGCCGATCAGCTGCATCGCCGGTTCTGTCATTTCGTTCACCCTTTCCCTGTAACAATTTTGCCACTTTCCATAATATGTACGGAGCACCTTGTCATATTGTTTCATTTTTATATAGAAAAAGCACCACGAATCAAATGATCCATGGTGCTTTCGTTATCAATTACTATGTTTCTTACGTCGGTTCCATGCGTATAACGCTGCTCCAGCAGCCATTAATACAGCACCAGTCACGAGAATATTACCAACAGGAGAAGCTGTATCCGGAAGACGTTTGCCTTCTTCTTTTACTGTCTCTGTCGCTGTTTTCGTTGGAGTGACTGTTACTTTTTCTTTTATTGGAGCTTCATGATTTGCTGCCGGCTTTTCTGCAACTGGCTTCGGTTGCTCTACAGCAGTCGGAAGTTTAAAAATATCTTGATTTACTTGTTCACCTGTTAAAGAGAAGTTCATTAATAGATTTCCTTCGGAGTCATACAGCTCGACAAACAGGATCTGATTCGAGATATCCGTTATCTGAGATAATTCCTCAATGGAGACTTCTTTTTTAGTTTCCCCATCAACCAAATAGAATCTAGCATCTAGTTCGAATAGGTCCATGACTTCGTGCCAGATTGATACAATTTCACCACGTTGCGTATCATCTAATTCGTTGATTGTTTCGAAGTCAACAAATGCTTCTAAGCGTTCATACAATTCGAAAAGTCTCTCAAAGAACGCATCGTCCATATTGCTCAAGACCTTATTAAGATGGTCATAAAAGTTACGGTATTCATCTTTGCTTATACCGATTGCTTGTAAGAATGAACCCACTGACTCCCATTCCATCTCAAACTCATAACCACTTTCTGTGTAGATGAATGACGCTAATTCATCATAGCTGGAAAAGTCCTCTATAGTAACTCCGTTGGCAGTTAATAGTTGGTCCAGCTCTTCCCGGGTCATGTCTACTTCCTGCAATAGGAAATACAATGATACACCATTTATATCGTTGTAAATTACTTCATAGATATCTTCCATCGTTTCATAACTGTAAAGATCCAATCCATTTTCACTGAACAAATCCGCAAGTTCCTTTTCTGATAAACCAACTTCTTCTGCTAAGAACTGCAAGTTCTCAGCATTCACTGGCTCACCCATTACCCAGTATAAATCGGAATAAAGTAAGATATCATTTGCAGTATATCCTTTGTCTGCCAGACCCATTTTTTCCAATCTCTTATTCAATTGGTCTATAGTAAAACCAGTTTCATCAAAGAACAACTGTAAGTTTTCATCTGTTACAGGGTCTCCCAGCGACTCACGCAATTCATCGATGGAGCTCGCTTCCATTTCCTCAATTGTTCCCCACTCAAAATCTACTAGATAGCGATTCAAGCCTTCCACATCTGTACCAAACTCAGCCGCATAGGCTTCCAGATCTTTTTGGTTAATAGCAGCAAATGCTGTCTGTGGTGCTACTGCTTGCAGGCAAAGCAAAACCATGATTATTCCAACCAATAGCTTCTTTGTCACGTATGTATCCTCCTGGAAATATATTTATGTAATTCCAGATTATTATAAGTGGAGCTAATAAGCTTGGCTACATAAATATTTACAAAAGTTAAACTTTTTTGCTTGACATAGAAAAACCCCTCTGAACGAGGGGCTGATTCGACAATTATCTGCTTATTTCAATGTAATTCCCATGCGCTTAGAGCGTGTTTGCATACCCATTTTGACATAGAAATCTTCCGCCCGGTTGTTGAAGTTCCAAACATTCAGCTCTATTTCCGATGCCCCAATCTTCTTTCCGTAGCGCTTGATCTTTTCAAATAGATGACCGCCGATCCCTTTGCCGCGCATATCGGAGCGAACGCAGAATTCTTCAATAAATATGTGTGCATTATGCGAGATAGTCTCATTCGTTACCCGTATCGTGGCGAATGCCATTACTTCCTTTGATTTTTCTACTAGAAATACTTTTTTGTTATCTAAGTATATATTGCTCTCAAACACGTGCTGATCCAGCGGTTCTGCCTTTTTGGCAAAATGCTCCGGCTGATTTGTGTAATGCGTATTGTATAGTTCCTTGTACAGAACAGCGACTTGGTCATAATCCGAGACCTTTGCTTCGCGTATCTTGAACATCGGTTTCACCTCTGCAGCTTGTAGTCTTGTTAACCAGTTTATCATGTTCGTCCCCCTCCGTCATAAAACTGTTCAAATAAACCGCTGTTAGCAGAGAAAACGCTTCTCTTAGCCATTTCTCCAAACAAACGGAAATACCTGCGCAGCTTTGACAACTTTCTATATCTATAGGAAAATAGAAGGAACGGAAGGAGGTGTATACAGATGCTGTATGCTTTTTGGAATATGTTCGCCGATGATTTTACGTCGTTGGTCTTTTATATTGGTTTGACAATGACGTTTATCCTGGCGCATAGAACAACAACGAAAGTTACGAGTCGTTTTCGTGCTAGTGATGCGATGCAATGGCAGCATGTCTGTACTTTAGACAGCTGGCAATCGCATACTCCTACTACTGTTTCTTACAGCAGGCCGATCGTTCATTGGCTCGCTCGCACTACCATGCGGAAGGATGGTCCGGATGATGATGGCGAAGCAGCTTCTTGTTTGTATCCAGATAACCAATCGATACAACAAGGAGGAAAAACGATTTGCAACGCACATCTGTATCCACATTCTTTAAAAAGTACGGTATTATTTTAAGCTCCATCACTCTGATAGTCTTGCTTGCAGGATGCCAAAGCAGCAGCGGGGGCGCATCTAGCGAAGGATTCTTTAATCACTACTTTATCAGTCCATTTTCTTACTTGATCAAACTGATTGCTGGTAACTTCAATGACGATTACGGGATCAGTGTCATTCTGATCACGTTGGCGGTGCGTCTCATATTGATGCCTTTCATGCTGATGCAGCAGAAAAAAGGGTATGAAACGCAAGAAAAGATGAAGCTATTCAAACCAGAATTAGATGCTTTGCAGGAGAAATACAAAACCAAAACGGATGCGCAATCCAAACAGAAGCAGCAGCAGGAAATGATGGAACTTTATCGGAAGCACGGCATGAATCCATTTTCTGCAATGGGCTGTCTGCCGTTGCTGATCCAGATGCCATTCTTATTCGGTTTCTATTCAGCTATTCGGAATACACCTGAAATTGCGACACATGATTTCCTCTGGTTTAATCTTGGAACACCAGATATCGCTCTTATGGGTATCGCAATGGCCGTCTATTGGCTGCAATATCGCGTTTCCCAAATTGGCGTAGATCCAGCCAGAAGGCAGCAAGCCCGTATGATCGGCCTCATATCTCCGCTCATGATCGGCTTTATTTCCTTCAGTTCCCCAGCTGTACTGCCGCTCTACTGGGCAGTCGGCGGAATATTCGTCATCTGTCAGACATTGCTGGCTAAGTTTTTATTCCAGCGAAAAAAATGAGCATAGAAAAACCACTTCCTATATAGGAAGTGGTTTTTTGCTTGTTATTCTACAACATTTACTTTCAAATCAACATCGATGTTGCCGCGAGTTGCTTTGGAGTAAGGGCAGAACTGATGTGTTTTTTCCAATAGATCTTCCGCTTCTTCCTGGGAAACACCTTTTACGTCTACAGTGATAGCAGCAGCGATTTTGAAACCTTCGCCATCTTTCAATAGGCTGACATCAACAGAAGTTTCTGTCTCAACGCGTTTGCGCTCTAGTCTTGCAACATGGTTGAAAGCACCGTCGAAGCACGCAGAGTAGCCCGCTGCGAATAGTTGTTCCGGATTGGAACCTTCGCGATCTTTCTTGCTTCCCGGTTGGACAAGGTCAAGATCGATCAAACCATCGTCAGATTTTACATGGCCTTCACGACCGCCAGTTGCTTTTGCGTGAGATGTGAATAATACGTCACTCATGTTAATTCACTCCTATTTCGTTTATTAGTTTGAAAAAACTGCATACAGTATTACTAATTCCTTTTTACCGCTAATTTAAACATAAAGCAACTGAAGTGCTTAAGCTGTGACGTCTCGTTTCATGAAACTCAACCAAGTTATGCAAGTGATAATGACAAAATAGATTGCCATTACCGCAACTGAGAAGCCCAGTGTCATGCCGTCCACGATTGGTGTATTACCTGGGTTATATACTGTCAGATCCACGTTATTGAATAAGATATACTTCGACCATTCATATCTGGAAAGTATGAAACTGATGGTCGGGAAGAACATGGAAATGAAGATGGAAAATCCAATTGCCAAGGCTGTGTTACGGAAGATGGTAGATAGAGCAAATGCAATAGTTGCATAGATGAATGTTTGGACAAAGTTCAGTCCGTAATCTCTCATGGTAGAAGCCAATATATTATTCGTCACAGCTTCTCCATTATCAAAAATCACACTTTTCGCGTCAAATCCATTGAATCCGAAGAAGAGACCGCCGACAATAAAGGAAAATCCAATAAAGAATACAAAGAAGATAACTGTCGTGATGAACATACTTACATACTTGGAAGTTAACACACTGAAACGGGAAGGAGTTTTAGTAAGTAATAGTTTTATTGTCCCTGTACCAAATTCTGTAGAAACAAGTCCCCCTGCAATGATAGCGATAAAAAGGATGAGAAGCGGTGCGCAATAATACATGACGCTTTCCACATAAGAAGCAAGTGAATCACTTTGCACTGGTGCGATGTCTTGATCCAGCTGATATTGCATGGCAGCCAGATCCTGTTGTACAGATGCGGCGTCCATTTCACCATTTTCAACTTGCGTCTGTAAATCCTGCATCTGCTGTTCAGTATCCGCTCGCCAGTCTCCGCTGCTGTCCTCAGCATAATACGCTGTAAAAGCTGCAATCGTAATCAGCAAAGCAGCTGCAATTCCCAGCATGATCCACGTCGATAGCCGGCGAAATGTTTTCATATGTTCATTTCGGACCAACCCGATGAATTTAGACAATTTCCTTCCCTCCAGTCAATTCCAGGAATGTATCTTCCAATGTCTTTGTTTCTGCTTGGATACCGTAAATGCTGATTGCTTCCTTGGCAAGCTTTGCAGCAGCCGCTGGAATTTCATCACGCGTCAGCTCGACAAAGACTTGTTTATCCTTGATCTGCGGCTGCTTGCTGCCCATATCACGGAGGACAATCGCTGCCTGTTCCAATGGTTCTACCTGGAAGCTGACCATTTGTGTCTGCTCACTCGACATTTCATGAACTTGCTGCACTCCAAGCATCTTGCCCTGCTGCAAGACCCCGATTCGGTCACACATCAATTCCATTTCACTCAGCAAGTGGCTGGATACGATAACGGCAAGGCCTTCTTTTTCAGCCAGATTGCGGATATAATGCCGCATCTCTCGAATCCCAGCTGGATCCAATCCATTTGTTGGTTCATCCAGGATAAGTACATCCGGGCGATGCAGCAGCGCTTGTGCAATACCGAGACGCTGTCTCATTCCGAGGGAATATGTTTTCACCTTGTCGTTGATCCGATTCTTCAAGCCTACAAGCTCGATAACTTCATCGATCCTCTTCTTATCTACACCATCACTCATTCTCGCAAAATGCACAAGATTCAGATAACCAGAGAGATACTTATACATCTCCGGGTTCTCCACAATGGCACCGATGTGTTTCATGGCAGCACCATGCGACGTTTTAATGCTGTTTCCTTTGATAAGAATATCTCCATCTGTAATGCCCATTAGCCCGACAATCATACGGATTGTCGTTGTTTTACCGGCGCCGTTCGGCCCTAGAAAGCCGAACACCTCACCAGGATAGATGGAAAAATTGATACGGTCTATAATCTTTCGTCCACGTATCACTTTGGTAACCTGCTTGATTTCAACTGCTGGCTGTTTTTGCATGCTTTTTCGCTCCTTTGCTTGTAATAAGAGTTGCAATGCTTCTTTACTCATAGATTGAGCTCATCCAATCCAATATGCCCTTCTGCTCGTCATAGCGCAGTTCTTCTACGTTCCTATGATCCACTAGCTCACCATCTTTGATAGCAATCACTTCATCAAGAATCATTTCTACTTCCATGATTTGATGCGTGGAAAGGAGCACAAGCTGCTTCTCCGTATCCACGAAAGTGATAAGACCTTTTACAATGGAATCCCGCACAAGCGGATCCAACCCTGAAAGCGGCTCATCCATCAACAGGACCGGCACCTCCCTGGACAGCGTGAGGATGATTTTCAGCCTGCCTCGATTTCCCTTGGACAGATGTTTCACTTTTGTATTGGCGTCCAGATTCATATATGCACGAATTTCTTCTGCCTTTTCTATATTAAAATCAGGGAATTGGGTCGCAAAGAAATCAATTGTCTGCTGGACGGTATAGAAGGAGTAATACTCATCCAGCTCAGATAAATAACTGACTTTTGACGCGATCCGGCGCGTCACTTTTTCACCTTCCAGTTCTACGGACCCCTTGGTTGGATTGATCAGCCCCGCGATCAGCTTCATCGTCGTTGATTTACCTGCCCCGTTTAACCCGACTAGGCCAATGATCTTTCCTTTATCAAGTTTTAGATCTACATCGCGCAATGCTGTTTTCGTCATGTACCGCTTTGACACATTTTTGAATTCAATCATTTGCTGTGTCCCCTTCCAGATAGGTTTGCAGCCCTTTTGTTATTTCTTCATTTCGATAACCCATGTCATGCATAACTTGAATAAAATTCTGTATTTGCTCTTGCTTCAGCTTCTCTCGTATAGAAAGCAGAATATCCTTATTTTCCGTCACGAATGTTCCTTGTCCTCTGCGTGATTCCACGATTCCCGATGCCTCCAGTTCGCGGTACGTCCGCTGTACCGTATTCGGATTTACTTTCGATGAAACTGCCGTTTCCCGTACGGAAGGCAGCTTGTCGCCAGGCTTCAATTCGCCGCTGACAATTTGTCTATTCAGCCGATCAGCCAGCTGCAGATATATCGGCTGGGATGATTGAAATGTATCGGTCATGCTCTACACCTCTACTTTTTTGTCTAATAACCAGGATGCGATGAAATAGATGATAAGAATAGTGATAAGTTCAACGACGTAATTACCGGCATAGATGAAGGTGTCTTCACCTTGAAAATCGACTATTGCTTCCCTGATACTAATGTCGAATTGAAGCGAATTAGCAACAAAGCCTAAGTCGATTCTTCCCCATTCTGTAATAGCGTAATAAAATTTTGAATCTGCAAGGAGTCCAAAGTAGAGATAAGCGAACAACCACCAGCCGATGAAAACCACTGTTCCACTAAGGAATGCCGGCATGTATCTTTCCAATAATAGAAAGACAATGTATGCAAGAATGACGTATACAGAAAAATCTATTGCGAACATAAGAACATGCACGAAGGCAATCATACCAATCTTGAACCACGTGCCATCTGAGAATTCAACAAAGTGCAAACCGCCCACATACGCCGCAATACTTACCATTAGCAAAGATATGATCATGTAAACGGTACCCGTCACAAGCTTTGCCGCGAGAAGCCCTGAAGCGTGCATCGGATTATGGAGCCAAAGATGCAATCTTTTTCTTTCTACTCCGAGACTGTAAAGCATGTAAATAGCCATGAAGAAAAAGTGTCCGCCGCCCCAGGCTAAACCAATGATCCCGACAGCATCCCACGCATACCCAAATCGATAGGTACTGACGGTAACGATAACCAAGCCGACAAGGAATAGTACAATTGCCAAAAGCAAGATCGGCAATCCGACACGGAATTCCTTCTTTACTAATGCTAGCCAAGCTTTCATGAAATAAACCCTCCTGATGTATTACTGTATTAATTAGATAGTACACTAGTACAGAAATACACGTCAATAGGCAAAAGAAAAAAGCTGGAACATTTTTTCCTGTTCCAGCTTTTTCTATGTTCTAATTAGCTTTCGTAGCCGATTAGTTCTTTATATGCTTTTGCATATTGATCGGCTGCTTTAATCGCATCCACTACTTGATCGGCTGTGATTGTACCAGGCAGGTTATGGATAGATTCCCCTTCCTGCACCGCAAGTTCAGCTACTTTGAGCAAGTCTTCATCCGACACGTCCTTGAGTTTAATGTCCTCCAGTGTAACTGGGAGACCTAGGGAGAGATAGAAATCGATGTACGTATTGATTTCATCAAGTGTACGATCCTCAAGCGCAAGCTGTGTCAACGTACCGAACGCGACCTTTTCACCATGAGTAAGATTATGGATCTCCCCATGAAGCGCTGTGAAGCCATTGTGGATCGCATGCGCTGCTCCAAGTCCGCCGCTTTCGAAGCCAAGTCCGCTAAGCAATGTATTCGCTTCGACTACTGCTTCTAACGCAGGTGTAACGATTTGTCGTTTGTTGGCCTCATAAGCCAGCAATCCGTATTCGAAAAGAACTTCTTCCGCTTTTTCGGCAATCGCTTGTCCGGCAATCGTAGCTTGTCCGCCAGCCATATTTGTGCCGCGCCCTTCGATAGAAGCACGCGCTTCCACCCAGGTAGCCATTGCATCCGCAATACCGGAAGCTAGGAAACGCGGTGGTGCCTGCGCGATGATTTTTGTGTCGACAAGGACCAGGTCCGGGTTCTTGTCGTAGAACTTATAGCTCTCAAAAGTTCCTTCCTCAGAGTAGATAACACTCAGTCCGCTTGTTGGAGCATCAGTTGAAGCTGTTGTCGGCATGATGACAACACCAACCTGCAGTTCGTCAGCTACTGCTTTTGCAGTGTCCAATGTCTTTCCGCCACCGATACCGACAACGACATTGCTTTCTTTCCCATCAGCAGCAATACGCTTGATTTCTTCTGTCGATGCTTCTCCGCCGAATACGATCTTCTTCGTTTGGATACCGCCTTGCTCCAGATTCTCAAGGACTGTATTACCCGCCAAGTCCCATACAAAATCATCTGCCAGGACAAGTGCATGATCCCCGATTTTCTTAACATACTCCCCAGCTTTCAGAAGTACATCTTTCCCTTGAACATACCGGCTTGGACTGATAAATACTTTTTCCATGAATAAGACCCCTCTCCAACTCGTAATAAATCACATTCTAAATCCTCTTCCCTTTCTGTTCTGTTTTCTAACGTAAAATTCCTCTTTTCTGGCAAATCAAAGGCTTTCTGTGCATATATTTCATTTGGAGCCAAAATACAGAGGAGGACAAGAATTGACGCAGCAGCCTTATAGCAAAAACCGGCCGGTTCAACCCGGCACAAACTTTTATTTTCCGCCTCAGCATCAAAACCAGCAGCCTGGAATCGAAGGTCTGATGCGGCCAAAGCCGATTATCGAGTCAGACACGTATAAAGGCTCAGGAAAGCTGAAAGGAAAGACAGCGATCATCACTGGAGGGGACAGCGGCATTGGTGCTGCTGTAGCAATCGCTTTTGCCAAGGAAGGTGCCGATATTGTTATTGCTTACTATTATGAATATGAAAATGAAGATGCCAGACGGACCAAGAACAGAATAGAACAGCTTGGGCAGCGCTGCACATTGATTGTAGGTGATTTGCGGAGCGAGGCACATTGCAGGACTGTTGTCGCACAAACAATCGACACTTATGGGAAATTGGATATTCTAGTAAATAATCATGGTGTCCAGTTTCCCCAGGATTCGCTGACGGACATCTCCACGGCTCAATGGGATGCAACCTTCCATACGAATATTTTTGCTTTCTTTTATCTCACAAAAGCTGCACTGCCGCACTTGAAGAGAGGAAGTACGATTGTAAATACAACGTCAGTGACTGCATATGAAGGAAGACCTGATTTGATTGATTATGTTTGTACAAAAGGTGCCATTGTCGGTTTCACTAGAGCTCTATCACAGAATCTTGCAACACAGGGGATCCGGGTGAATGGTATCGCACCAGGGCCTATTTGGACGCCCCTCATCCCTTCCAGTTTCTCAGCTGAAGCTGTTGCCACCTTCGGCCAGGATGTACCGATGAAGCGGGCCGGCCAGCCTTATGAGCTTGCTCCTGCTTATGTGTACCTTGCTTCGGAAGACTCTTCCTATGTAACTGGCCAAATCATTCATGTGAATGGCGGGACAATGGTAAGCTCCTAAAAAAAGAGCCTGCGCAAATTATGCGCAGGCTCTTTTACTGATTATCAGAAAGATGCTTTATAGATCTCAAATGAATCTTCTTTATTCAGTTTGCGGTATCCGCCGAATTCACCGTTCGCGAAAGCTTTTTCAGCCATCAATTCCAAGCTGTCTTCGGAAATATCGTAGTCACGAAGTGTAGCTGGTGCATCAATGCTGTTCCAGAAAGCACGCAAGGCATCGATCCCTTCAAGCGCTGCTTCCTTATCCGTTTTGCCTGTCGGATCAATGCCGAAGACACGGACAGCAAGCTGCTTGAACCGCGGAGCAGTCTCATCATCGAGCACATGCTTCATCCAGTTCGGGAATAGAATCGCCAAACCACCGCCATGCGGAATGTCATGAACTGCAGATACAGCGTGCTCAAGGTTATGCGTTGCCCAGTCACCGCGATAGCCCATGTTCAAGACGCCGTTCAATGCCATTGTTCCGCTGTAAAGAATCGCAGCACGATTATCGTAATTCTCCAGATCCTCTAATAGCTTTGGACCTATTTCCATTACGGTACGCAGTAAGGATTCACAGAAACGATCCTGCAATTCTGTATTCGTTGTTGTATGGAAATAATGCTCCAAAGTGTGAGACATCATGTCTACGATGCCATAAATAGTTTGATCACGCGGGACCGTGAACGTGTTCTGCGGGTCCAGGATAGAGAATTTCGGGAATGTATGAGGACTTCCCCAGCCATATTTCTCATTTGTTTCCCAGTTTGTGATGACAGAACCAGAGTTCATTTCAGAACCTGTCGCTGCAAGTGTAAGTACCGTACCGAATGGAAGAGCATCTTCTGCAAATGCTTTTTTCGTTACGATATCCCATACATCTCCATCATACTTGGCACCCGCTGCAATAGCTTTCGTACAGTCGATTACACTGCCGCCGCCAACCGCAAGCAATACATCGATTCCTTCTGTTTTGCAGATTTCCACACCTTTACGTGCTGTAGAAACACGCGGGTTTGGTTCTACTCCAGAAAGCTCGAATACTTCTGCACCGATTTCTTCCAATTCTTTTAGTACTTTTTCATATAAGCCGCTGCGCTTAATGCTGCCGCCGCCATAGACAAGCAATACTTTCTTGCCGTATGCAGGTATTTCTGCTTTCAATTTATCTAATTGGTCTTTACCGAAAATCAATTTCGTTGGGTTATAAAACGTAAAATTATCCAATCTGATCGCCTCCACATTTTATTATGCTAAAGGCTTGGAACAGAAGTAAAGCAATCCGCTCATGCCAGCCAAACCTTAGGATATATATTTTTTTCTTTTTTATTCGCTCATTGCCGCTGCAGCGGCAGAGAGCAGCATCGGAAAGAGCCGCCGGACTTGATGATTTCAGAGAAGTTCACTTCAATGACAGTCACTCCTTCTTTACGCAATGCCTCGTTCACCCGCTTATTGGAAGGCAGGCTTAATAGCTTATCCGGTGCAAAGGAGAGGATATTCGTTCCCATATAGAATTGTTCCTCTTCCGAGATTTCTATTGTTTTATACAGCTGACGGAACCTTTCTAAATCGTCTTGTTCAAATGCATCCGGATAAAGTATCGCCAAGTTATCCCGCACCAAATTGAAGACACAGTCCAAATGCAGGATGTCTTCGCGGATCCTGACTGGAATCACTTCATAGTTCGGCAGCTGCTGCTGCACTTGCTGCACGGCTTTCTCGTCCGTCCGTTTGCTGAGGCCGATCCATACACGCTGACCGTCAACGACGACATCACCGCCCTCGATTGTTCCGTCATTTATCTTCATATATGTAAGTCCCTGTTCTTCCAGCCATTCCTGGAGTATCTTCGTTTCTCCTTTGCGTATTTCATCACCCATATTTGCAGAAAATAATGTGTCACCTATACAAAAACCGATATCCCGGGTATAAACTTGTTCATTAAACTGTTCATGAGCCGGCAGAGACATCACATCCACTCCATGATCCCGTAATGCCGTAACAAAGTCAGTATGCTGTTTCATAGCTAAATCTTGATCGATATTATTTGTCAGATAGTGCTTTTGTGTTTCGTTGATGATCTTGCGTATTTCCATATACGCCGGCGGACAGACAACGACATGCCTCAACTGGCCAAATTCCGACTGGCACTTTGTTGTGGGCTTTTTCTCTTCCTGCATCTTTGTCATACGATTCCCTCCAAATAGTTGGCTTTTAGACTAGTCTTCCTTCCACTCCATATACACTTCCCTTTTTTCGGGTTTAATAAGCTGTCAAAAAAGGGATACTACCTGTAGAAATCAGAAGGAGGAGATCATGATGGAACAAGCAGAAGTCAAAAAACATGTAGAACAAATCCTGGAAAACCAAAAGATCGGCACACTTGCTACCGTTCAAGGCGGTAAACCCTATACTCGCTATATGGCCTTCTTCAATGAAGGATATACATTATATTGCGCAACAAGCGGCAGTTCACACAAGGTAGATGATATCGAGAAAAACCATAATGTTCATATCCTGCTAGGGTATAACGGCGATGGTGTCGGAGATGAATATGTTGAAATCGAGGCTGATGCGAAAGTCAGCGAATCTTCTGAGCTGAAACAGCAGCTTTGGAAGGATAGCTTCAGCGCTTGGCTTGACGGCCCAGATGATCCGGATTATGTCGTATTGGAAATCAAACCTGACAAAATTTATTTGAAGAATGTAAACAAAAGCGATGTGTATACAGTCGATGTATAAGGAAAAAAGCAGAACTACTCTCGGTTCTGCTTTTTTACATATTTAGATATCGCTTGTTTTAAGCTGGCCATCGAAGCAGCCTGCAGCGTTCCTTTTGACTTGAGTCCGCTGACCTGAGATGGAGATAGTCCGACGATGACTGTTTTTGTCCCCATCAGCTGGATTGTCTCGAACAGCTGACCCAATTGCTTTTTCCCATCTTCCGTTATTTCTCCTACCGCATGGAAATCGAAGAATACGTGCTCATAATCTCCTTCTTCGATACGATACAAGATGTTCTCCTCAATCACCTGCAGTTTATCTGCTTGAAGATCTCCAAACAACGGTACAAGCCCCGCTTCTGCATACAGCGGGATGAACGGACCGCTCAACTTATTAATTCGAGCTATCGCATCCTCGAGCTCTTCCTTCTTTTCAAGCAGTTCAAAATCAGTTTCTGACAATCGGCTCCTTAGCTTTATTAGCTGATCCGAGAGATTATCCACTTCTTTCGTTTTCTCCACACATAATATATGCACTTTATTGCCTTCCCATTGCACAGAAATTCCGAAAACCGCTAAAGGATCATCTTTCGTTTTCATATTAAGTTCTAATTCCATCTCCGAGAAATCAGGCTGTATATACTGGCTGACTTTCTGCCTGTTCTCTTCATCGACCAGCGTGATGAAATTATCATCGATCATAAAAATATCGCTGGCAGAAAGGGAATAATCCAGTATGGTAAACTCCTCATCAAGAAGAAAGTATGGAAGAGGAAGGAATCTACCGGACACCATCTGCTGGTGCCTCCGTTTTATTCCCAAGCCAGGCAGTGACTTCTTCCAGATCATAAATGATGCTTGTCTGTCTGCCGCAATGAGCTCTTAAATCGTGCATAGAGACAACCCTTCCTCCGACGAGTATCCAAGGTTCCCAGGATAATTGCTCAAAGGCAGCTATATATTCCTTTAAGGCTGTAATTCGGTATGGAATAGCCGCGGATAAACCAACTACATCCGGCTGCCATTGCTCTGCACTATCCAATGCATGTGATAATGGGAGATTTGGCCCCAAATGCCTGACCTGCCAATGATTCTCCTCGAATAAAGCTGCGACCATCTTTGAACCGATCACATGCTGTTCATCCTCCAGACATAGAAACATTGCTTTTTTCTCCGATTGTCTGTTTTGCCGTTTGAATGGAAAGATATACTGGGCCAATGCAAAATCACAGACGCTTGTCGCCAAATGCTCGTCCGCTACTGTAATTTCATTACGCAGCCATTTCTCCCCTATATCATACATTGCCGGCGTGATGATTTCCTTGTACACACGTATACTCGGTCTTGTATCCTCTGCTAAAACTGTGTACGCCTGCCGCTCATCGCCCGCAAGCAACGCAGCAGCAAAACGCTGCCATGCTTCTGTCATCGCGTATCACCCTCAGTTGTCTTCGTCTTTGTTTTTTTCTGCACGCAATATCTGAATTCCTTCCTCCAGGCATCCTTTAAAAAAGAGGTATTGCTCCTCTTCCATATAATCTTCCAAAAGCAGGTTGAGCCGCTCATAATTATCAATAATGATTTTTTCATTCATACCACGGGCAGACAGCAGTTCGTGCAGCCATATCGTGTAGTCCACGAACAGCTGGGGGTCTCCTGCTTCATAAGCAGTTTGCAAATAATCCAGGTGATGCTGATTGTCTTCCCGTGTCCGCTTTTTCCCGTTCTCGCCGTATCGCTCATATAAAGAGGGATAAGCAGCGAAAATCTCCTCCACGATTTTATCGAGTAATGCCTCTTTGTTTGGCTGTTTCATCGAGCAACCACCTCGTACATCTTAACAATCGGCCGGATAGCTGCAAGCTCCTGATCCGGATACTTTTTCTCCAAATCGTGGATGCGTTTAAAGTCCTCTCCGCTCACCCAGTTCAAATAGCTCTGCTTGTCCTCCCAAGTAATTTCCACTGTCAGCTCACCAGGTTTTTTTTGATTATGAAGCAGCTGGAACTGCCGGAAACCAGGCGCTTGATCAACCAATTTCGATCGATTACGATAAATAGCAATAACTTCTTCTGCCTTTTCAACTGGAACATCAAAAATGGAATGGACGATATACACGGAATTCCCCCCAAGCGACATAGTTTCTATTACAAATAGGGTATCATAATCCAATATACGTTTATAGCATTTCACTTGGATCTCCATACAAAAAAGCCATGATCACATGATCATGGCTCTCCTTTTAACTTAA
This sequence comes from Terribacillus saccharophilus, assembly GCF_046592595.1. Classification (GTDB taxonomy): domain Bacteria; phylum Bacillota; class Bacilli; order Bacillales; family Amphibacillaceae; genus Terribacillus; species Terribacillus saccharophilus_C. The sequence continues at coordinate 119,574 of NZ_JAWVPF010000005.1, forward strand.
ACGATCCATCGCACCTCTTCTGGCGGTGAATAACAACAATCCGACTAGTACTGCGGCAGCTGCGACATAATACGGAGCCCCAATCGAGATATGCTCTGACACTTTCCCGGCGAGCCACGGTGAAATCGAGCCACCTGTGAATCGCAGAAAACTATATGCAGCTGAAGCTGTAGAACGCTCAACGGGTGAGACTTCCATAACAGCTGTTGTCATGACAGTATTATTGATACCTAAAAGCAGACCCATTACTGCGATCATCACAATCAGGAATACCGGCCAATCAGCGCCAATCCCCATTAAAGCCAACGTAATAATGATACCGACCATCACCAAACCAAGTGATTTCTTAGTACCTAGTTTTGACTCAAAGGATGGTGCAATGAAGATAGATCCTATTGCCAGCATGACACCCCAGACAAAGAAGACAAATCCAATACCAAATTCACCAAGATGCAAGACAAATGGGGAATATGTCAACAGCGTGAAGAATCCAAAGTTATAAAATAAAGCTGTCAATCCAATCGCCAAGAGTCCTGGGTGCCGCAAGGCCTGAAATGGTGCTGAAAGCGGGCTTTTCTTTGCTGGTTTCGGTACATCTGTCAGCAATATCCACACTGCCAGCAAACCAATCAGCATCAATACTGCTACACCAAAGAACGGTGCGCGCCAGTGAATGGATCCAAGCAGCCCGCCCAAAAGCGGACCTACTGACATTCCTAATCCAAGAGCTGCTTCATAAAGCATAATCGCAACTGCCGAACCACCGCTGGCAACACTGACGATTACGGCAAGTGCAGTAGAGATAAACAATGCATTACCTAGTCCCCAGCCAGCACGGAGTCCGACCAATTCGTCCACACTGCCCGCAAGCCCTCCTAGAGTCGAGAATATAATGATGATTACCAACCCGATAAGCAGGGTCATTTTCGGACCGATCCGGCTGGATAACCAGCCTGTGATCAGCATCATGATACCAGTAACGAGCAAATAACTTGTGAATAGTAATTCTACCTGACTTGGTGTTGCATCCATCTGTGCTGCAATGGATGGAAGGATTGGATCGACAAGACCAATCCCCATAAACGCAACGACACATGCAAAAGCAACCGCCCATGCCGCCTTCGGTTGCCGGAAAATCCGCTTTATACTATGTGAATCTTCCTTTATAACTTTTTCCGCTTGTTCGATTTCGTGTCCATCGGGTATCGTTTCGTTACGAATGTCCGACATACACTCATCCCCTTTCTATTAATCAGCGAGCATCTTACGGCTGAGCCGTATGAACTCATTTTTCTCTTCTTCCGTCAGTTTGCCAAGGAAAGAACTGAATGCTTTGTCCCTCGCTCCCGAAAAACTTTCATAGAAGTCAGATCCCTTTTGCGTAATCGCAAGCATGACCACCCGGCGATCTTTTTCCGAATGGCTTCGCTGCAAATAACCATCCTTGATCATGCGATTTCCCAAATTCGTTGCTCCGCTATAGCTGATACCAACTTCTTCGGCTAAATCAGACATACGCATCGGACCATTATTTTTTAATAATCTCAGCAGCACAAGCTGCGGCCCGGAAATTTGAAAATCCCATTCCTTTCGCAACGCTTTATTGACATTGCGTACTAATTCGATAAAATCAATCATATCTCTGCTTTCCACTTACAGACCCCCAATTACTGCTTTCTACTAGTATTAGTATACATTATTATTTCATACATGTGAAATAAATTTCATCAAAAAAAATTCAGCTGCTAAAAGTGGCAGCTGAAATTTCTTATTACCCTCTTTTTTTCAAAGTCTTTTCCGTCTGTTCATTCACTGCTTGCCTGATATGATACAGCTCCGCGTACATTCCTGCCGCAAATGCTCCAATGATGCTAAGCAATACACTTAGAATCATAGCCATAAAGTTCAAGTCAAAGCCTAGCATAGCAACCATACCGATAATGAAGCCAATCACTAAACCAATAGCAGCGAATTGCAGCAATTTACCGAATGTTACAGAATACATAATCCACATCCTCTCATCTGCCTGTTCACCTGCTTACCTAGTACCCCAAACCGAATCAGACTATTCTTCCATCCAATCGTTTAGTATAATTAGTCAAAAACCTTGGGGGAATGGACATGCAATACCGCATCGCAGAGATTCACGATTTACCTGCAATTGTTTCCATTTATAATTCTACTATTGCCGGCAGGATGGTCACCGCAGATTTGGAAGAGATTTCAGTGGAAAGCAGATTGGAATGGTTCCAGCATCACACGGAACAGCGACCCCTTTGGGTAGTGGAGGAAGATGGAAACGTACTTGGCTGGATAAGCTTGGAACCGTTTTATGGCCGAGCAGCTTATCACAAAACCGTGGAAGTCAGCATCTATATCCACCAGGATGCCAGAGGGAAAGGATTAGGGAAAAGCATGCTCCAGTTCGTTCTTGACCAGTCCGAAATTTTGGATTTCAAGACCGTCTTAGGTTTTGTTTTCGGACATAATGAACCTAGCATTAAACTCTTTGAGCGCTTTGGATTTGAACGTTGGGCAGATATGCCAAACGTGGCGGAACTAGATGGGGTTGAGCGGGATTTAGTTATTTTAGGTAAACGAATTCGCCCTTGATTGCTATCCACTTGTGGATAAAATAGAGCACACCAGCATTCGTCAAATTTTTCTGTGTATAACTTATGTTACTCACAAATTATGTGAACAAACAGAATTTTTCTGTGTACAAGCCTTTCTTTACCCACAATAAAATGTGCATAGCCTTTAAGCTATGCACATTTTATTTATTTTCTTATTTTGTTCGTCGAGCAAAATCGACAAATCTAAACTTGTCCGGTCGATGTTTCGACTCTGTATATTGGAATAAAGTTGTATCCTCTAGATAAACTGCACTGCGTACAACCACAAGCTGTTGATAACTTCCTAAATCCATGATAGCTTTATCTTCTGCTCGAGCTTCTTCAACGACTACTTCCTTTTTTGCATAACTGATGGACAGTCCCAGCTCCTGTTCCAAATAATCATAGATTGAGTCAGCTGCAATTTCTTCTGTCAAACCAGGCGCAAGCTCCTTCAATAGTAAATCTCTATCATGGATAACCGCTTCGCCATCCAGTTTACGCAAGCGATGCAGATCCCATACAGGCACACCTTCTTCGCATTGCAGCATCTGCTGGATAAAACCGCTCGCTTCCTTACAATCAAGTGACGTTACACATGTTTCCACCTTCTGCGACATTGAGCGGGCCAGCTCTTTGAAACTCGTCAGTCCGCTGACCGGCAAAGGCAGCTTATCCTGTTCAAGAACGATCGAGCCTTTTCCTTGCAGCTTTTGGATGTACCCATTCTGGGAAAGCAATTGCAAGGCTTTCCGAACAGTTTCCCTGGATGTCGCAAATCTCTCCGTCAGTTCATTTTCAGAAGGAAGCAGCTGTCCCGCCTTGATTTTTTCTGTTTGGATTTCTTTTGCCAACAAATCATAGATTGCTTGAAATTTCTTCTCCATCCACATCAGGCCTTTACGCTTTACTATGGTAAATGACCGCTTCGAATGGACGAAGCCGTATCTTTCTGTAATCTGACGGACTGTCTTCATAATTGGAAAGCAATATTTCTGCTTTGGCCATGTGTTCTTTCGGGTAGGAAAATTCCGCTGTGTCTCCGTAAAAATTCGCAACGACAAGCAGTTTTTCCCCATTCCACTTCCGCTCATAACAGAAGAGACGTTCATCATCCATACATATCGGTTCATAGTCTCCATTGGTTATGATAGCATATTCCTTCCGCAAGCGAATCAGCTTTTGATAATGATAAAAAATCGAACCATCATCCTGCAGCGCCTTTTCAACATTGATATCTGCATAATTCGAAGCAACTGCAAGCCACGGATTCCCGTCAGAGAAGCCAGCATTTTTGCTTTCATTCCACTGCATCGGCGTCCGTGAATTATCCCTGGAACGGCGCTGAATAATTCTTAAAGCCTGTTCACTGTCCATACCTTCTTCCTTCAGCGCCTGGAATGCATTGTGGGTTTCCACATCATTATAATCATTAATGCTGGAAAACTTCGGATCAGTCATTCCTATCTCTTCTCCTTGATAGATATAAGGAGTTCCCTGCATCATGTGCAGGACTGTTGCCAGCATTTTTGCTGATTCTTTCCAATACTGACCGTCATCTCCAAACCTGCTGACAATGCGCGGCTGATCATGATTGCACCAAAAGAGGGCATTCCATCCGCCTACTTCATGCATACCTATTTGCCAGTCTGATAAAATCTGCTTCAGCTTAATGAATTCCAGCTTGCCATCTGTCCATTTCATGCCGTTTTCATAATCCACCTTCAGATGATGGAAATTGAATGTCATGCTCAACTCCTGGGCATCGGGTTTGGTATACTGCTGGCAGGCAGCCAAGCTTGTGGACGACATTTCCCCGACTGTTACCAGACTGTTAGGTGTGAATACTTCTTGATTCATTTCATGCATAAATTCATGAATACGAGGTCCGTCTGTGTAGTATGCTTTCCCATATTGACCATCTGGAGCATCATGGTCATTTGGGAAGTTCTGGACTTTTGAAACAAGATTGATAACATCCAGACGGAAACCATCAAGACCTTTCCTTGCCCAGAAATTCATCATTTCGTACAAATCTTTCCGTACGTTTTCATTTTCCCAGTTAAGATCTGCCTGTGTCTTGTCAAAAAGATGCAAATAATACTGATTCGTATGTTCCTCCAAACTCCAGGCACTGCCGCCAAACTTGGATACCCAGTTGTTCGGTTCGGCACCCTCATTCGGATCTCGCCAGATATAATAGTCCCGGTAAGGATTTTCCTTTGAAGACTTCGCCTGATGGAACCACTCGTGATCTGTTGACGTATGATTGATGACAATGTCCATCATCAGCTTCATATCTCGATCATGCAATTCTTCTATTAATTGCTCCACGTCTTCCATCGTGCCGTAAGCCGGCTCTATCTCGTAATAATCACTAATATCATATCCATTATCTCGCTGCGGAGATTGATAGATTGGCGTCAGCCACACCATATCAACACCAAGCTCCTTCAAATAATCAAGCTTTTTGATTATTCCCTGCAAATCCCCGGTTCCGTCACCTTTGGTATCATAAAAGCTTTTCGGGTAAATCTGATAAACAGTACTTCTTTTCCACCATGGTTCGCGCATTATAATCTCCTTTCCTTGGTTACACGTTCTTTTTTCTTTTAGCTACTAAATACGTTGTGACAAACGGTACGACAATGACTATTACCATTCCGATGGCAAATGCCCCCCAGCTTCCCGGCAGGATAGAAAAGATACCAGGTACGCCGCCGATTCCTACCGAACTTGCCTCCACACCCCTCCAAGCTATGAATGTCCCAGCAACAGCCGAAGCTCCAAGAGCAAGGAAGAATGGATAGCGGAATCGCAAATTGACACCAAACACTGCTGGTTCTGTTACACCGAGCCAAGCACTGATCCAGGATGTCAGTGACAATCCCCGCAGCTTCTCATCCTTCGTTGCCAGCATCACACCAAGTGTTGCGGAGCCTTGGGATATATTGGACAGTGCCAGTATCGGCCATAAGAAGGTTGCTCCTGTATTAGCGATCAGCTGCAGATCCAGTGCAAGGAATGTATGATGCAGTCCGGTAACGACCAAAGCCCCGTACAAAGCGCCATACAGCAATCCGCCAACCGGTGCGACTGTATCGAATACGGCTACGAATCCATCAGTGATGGCATTCCCGACGATGAACATAATAGGTCCGATCACGATGAAGCTTACAATACCGGTAAGCAGCAGCGCGACAGGGGCAACAACGAGCAGTTGAAAACTGTCAGGCACTTTACGCCGAAGGAATATCTCTATCTTGGCTAAAACCCAAGCCGCGAAGAGTACCGGCAGTACTTGCCCTTGATAGCCGATACGCTGAATTTCAAGCCCGAACAAATTCCATACCGGCGCATTTCCTTCCAAGGCTGCACTGGCATAATCTGTCGGATTCAACAGGGATGGGTGAATCAAAGCCAAACCGAGTACCATCCCGAGCAATGGACTTCCACCGAATTTCTTGACTGCCGACCAGCCTATCAGTGCGGGCAGGAAGGCAAAAGCCGTGTTAGCGATTACATAAATCATATCAGCAATACCAGCCCATTGTGGATAAACCTCAATGATAGATGCACTGTCGAAGAAGATACCTGGATTATTTAAGATGTTATGAATACCTAGCAATAAACCCGCAGTTACAATGGCCGGCAAAATCGGAATGAAAATGTCGCCAAGCGTTTTTAATGCACGCTGCAGTGGATTGCCCCTCTTACTCACTGTTGCCTTTACTTCATCCTTTGTAGATTCCCCGACTTCGGCAACCTGAATGAATTCCTTATATACTTTATCAACTGTACCTTGACCGATAACAACCTGGTACTGGTTATTTGCTGAAAAAGAACCCTTTACAACATCAATATTTTGCAGTGCTTCTTTGTCTACTTTCCCTTCATCTGCCAACGCCAGCCGCAGCCGCGTGACACAGTGTGTCGCAGCCTGGATATTCTCTTTTCCTCCAAGCGCTGCCAGTATTTCTTCTGCCTGCTGTCTTAGATCCACCTCTGTCACCTCATCTTAGTTTTGTAATGTAAGCGAATACAATGATAGCATAACTTGTATATACAAGTTATGCAAGAAATACCTACTCTTCTATACCCCAAGATTCTGTTCTGGATTATTAAATTTTGTCGTAGTAAAATGGAAAAGTATTTGTAAACGTTTTTACTTTGCACTATTTCTCAAATCCGCAGACAAAAGTTGAGGGTAATCATGCATACATATAAACCTTATTATCATTTCCCCCGGCAGGCGTGGGCATCTCTATCAGAGACAAAAACACTGCCCCTGACACAAACAGAGCTGGAAGAGATCCGGGGAATAAATACAAGAATTTCTTTATCCGAGGTAGAAACTGCCTATATGCCGCTTACAAAGCTGGTTTCCTACTATCTTGAGGCAGCTGAAATGCTTCACGCAAAAGCAGGTAGCTTCCTTGGTACAAACGAGAAAAAAGTTCCTTTCATCATAGGTATTGCCGGAAGTGTAGCTGTTGGGAAAAGCACAATTGCACGACTGCTTCAACTACTGCTCTCCCGTGCCCTGCCTGATAAGAAAACGGAGCTTGTGACGACCGATGGATTTCTGTATCCGAATGCCGTTCTTAAGGAAAAGCAGCTGATGCAGCGTAAAGGATTTCCAGAGAGCTACGATATAAAGGCTTTAATCGATTTTATGGGACAAGTGAAAGCCGGAAACACAAATATCATGGGGCCGCAGTACTCCCATCTCACTTACGATGTGCTTCCCAAGCAGACAGAATTGGTATCCGATCCGGATATTCTGATCGTTGAGGGTGTGAATGTACTGCAAGTGAAGAAAGAATATCAATTCTTTGTCAGCGACTTCTTCGATTTCTCGATCTATATCGATGCTGACGAATCTAACATTGAAAAATGGTATAAAGAGCGTTTCCTCATGCTGCGCGCCACAGCCTTCCAGGATCCCAAATCCTACTTCCGCCATTATGCAGAAGTTTCCATTGAAGAAGCATTGGAGTCAGCGGATAAAATTTGGGAGGAAATCAACGCGAAAAACTTACATGAGAACATACTACCGACAAAAGGCCGTTCCGATCTTATTCTCCGCAAGGGAAACAATCACGAGGTCGAAGACGTATATTTACGTAAACTCTGATAGCGAAAGGGGTCTTTTCCGTCATGCCGGATATATACCATCGTATTTCCAGTCAGCGGGAGCAGATGTCGAAGTCCCAGAAGAAAATTGCCAATTTCATTATCGAACATCCGAATCAGGCACCTTTCCTCAATGTTGAGGGACTGGCGAATGCAGCAGGAGTGAGTGATGCAACGATTGTTCGTTTTGCTGCTTTTATGGGTTACCGTGGGTTTCCGGAGATGCAGCTCGCCCTGCAGAATGCTATGCAGGAACAGCTGAATGCAACCGAACGATTCAAACTCCCTTCAGAAGAAGCTCAGTCAGAGGACCAGGACTTGTACGCCATCTTCCTGCGTGATCAAGCGAACATCCAGGAAACGATGGAGGCAATCGATATGCATGCCTTCCACGAAGCTGCTGATACGGTGATCAACTCAAAACGAATTTTCATTTTAGCGAACCGCAGTGCCGTAAGTGTAGCCGATCTATTGCATTATCATCTCTCTTTCATTTTCGAGAATGTCGAGATTGTAGAACCATCTGACAGAGCAATTGATCAGATCTCCACGATACGGGAGGATGATGCGCTTATTGCATTAAGCTTTGTGCGTTATTCCAATCACACGCTGCGCTTGTTCCAAATGGCCAAGGATCGTGGTGCCAAAGCAATTGCCATTACAGATGGGCTGTCATCCCCATTGCTTACAGCGGCTGATTATTCATTCATGGCTTCCAGTAAGTCTCCATCACTGACGCACTCCTTGACTGCTCCGATCAGTTTGATTCATGCCTTTATCGCCTTGATCGGAAAAGAAAAGGCTGCCGACGTAAAAAAACGCCTCCGGACAATCGAGGAGGCGTGGCGTGATTTTAATGTATTTTCTAATTTTAAGCCCCCATCTGCTTAAGCATGGGGGTTATTTTTCTTGATATGCCTCTTCGGCAGCGGACAAGTAGCTGTAGACCGCTTCCACATAATGAATGTCTCCGTAACATGCATCCAGCTCTTCTGACTCAGGGCGTATACAGCGGTAGTCTTCTGGATTGTCCACTTTTTCATATTGCTGCTGAGCGAATTGAATTGCCAAGTCCTCACTGAACTCGCCGCCATTTTCTAAAACAAAACCGATGAAACCCCTGCCGAAATTATAAGCCTGTATAGCGACAGCTTCCTCTCCATTTGCTTCTTCCAGCATACGGAGGAAATGGTCAATTCCGTAGGCGACTGATTCTTCTGGGTCCTCGATGCAGCCAACCTCACCGCATCTGCTTTCAGAAGACTGCATCGGATCATTTCCCCTGCCGCCGGATTCCTGCATCATGATAGAGAGAACGAGCGGTGCAAGAGACTCCTGACCCGACTTAGCCAATTCCTGTTCAATCGTATCCCGATAAGCTAATACATCCCCAGATAGTACTCTTCTTCCCTGCTGCTCATCGCTGTCATTCTCTACAACAACAGACAGCACGAACAACAGAAAGAAGAGACCCAGCCCAAATAAAAGTACGGTTCTGAATGCTGTAAAAAGAGATTGCTGTTTTCTTTTACGCTTCTTTTTCACCTTTCTCACCCGCCATACGACGTTTTCGTAAGAAGATTCCCCATGTTAATGAAATGAGCAGACTTCCGATACATATAACCAGCAGCAAATTCCAATAAGGAGGTCGATACGTGAAGACGATGTGATTGTCCCCGCTTTGCAGCTGCACGCCAAGGAATGCGTAGTCTGCTTTCAAAAGTTCTTGCTCTTCACCATTGACTGATACTTGCCAGCCCTTTTCGTAAGGTACTGGTATTTTTAAATAGCTGTTTTCCTGTTGATTGTCATAATCCACTGTCACCTGACTGCGTCCGATGGAAAACGGAATATCTTCCGCGTCAGCTGCAGCTGAATCGAGCTTTTGATAGTCTTCATGCTGCAGACGAAAATCTTCGATAGTATAGCTTCCTTCCGGTACACGTATCCGTATTGTATCAGCTGCTTGCACTCGAATTGTCAATTCATCGACTTTTGTACGATAAATGGACTGTTGCGATTTTCGGTCTGTTTCAAACTCATTGACAGTCAACGCATATAAAGGTGCGCTGCTATCGTTGTTTTTCAAATAGAAACTAATATAATAATCGCCTGTCTGCGGTAAATCATCATGAAGCTGCAGATCAAGGCCGCCTTCTGTTTGTTCTACTTGGAGCTGACCATCCTTGTAGGTACCGCCAGCTGCTTCCACTGACACTTTATCCATCAGATTCGGAAGTGATTCGGCCTCTTCGGTCGATGTGCCTTCTGAAAGAACGATACCATCGAGCATGCTATGCTCCCGTTCAAGCGGTGTATGACTTTCCAGATCATCCTCCTGGAACACATTCGCAGTAACTCTAGCGAATGGCAGTAAGTTTTCATTCTGGTAAACAATATAATTACTGCTTTCCATATACGGTCTAAAGCCATACGGTGCAGCAATTGCTTCTTGTTTATCGAACATTATATATTTTCCGTTCAGCATGCTGTACAAATTCGCTCTGTTTCCAAAGCCGGAATAGCGGCTGACGCTTTCCCGCTTCATATCAATGTTCAAATCATGATAATAGAAAAACAGCAGCTCCTTATTCAAAATGCTCGAATAAATACTGATCCCCGGAAAACCTTGGACCATATTTGTATTATTGCTATCATCTGTCTTCCATTCGATTCTGGTAAAGCTGTCATCTGATGCAAGCACTTCGTGTATCAGTTCCTGCTGTTCCTTGCTGGCATATTTATCGCTTGTCAGGAGCTGTAGCGTGGAATTCTCTACATTCCCCGCACCAGAGAGCTGCTTTTCCTGATGGGCATTGATCAGCGGTATATATGTTGCAAATACAACGGCCATACAAATTCCTAACATCCAAGCTTTTCTTTTTAAACTATAGAAAAGGAAAGTAAGCAGCACAAGCGCCGCTCCAGTCCAGACATACTTCGCCCAATCATCTGTCAAATCGAGTGTTGTATCATGGTGCAGATAAAGACTGTATAACAGAACTGTAAGTCCTATCGCGATCAGCAGATGCCATCTCTTCACTTTATGCAATAGTGTCAGTCCTACAGCGATAGTCCCAGCAACAACGAACATCGATAAGTACTCAAAACGGTATTGCGGGGCTGAAAAACCGTTGAAGATACTCGCTATTCGAGGACTTCCCTGGAAGAAAATGAACAAGATGCTCAACAGCGCAAACAATCGGAACAGCTTGTTCTTATAAAATCCGGCTACACAGATTAAAAATACAAATAATACTGGCAGAAGTAATGTTCTGCTGGTGAATAAGATGTTATCATCATTCCCATAAAAAGGTATCGGGTCATCAAATGCCGGTCGGTAATTATTTAAAAAGGCATAGACAGACGGGATGAATGAAATAGAACCGATCCCGAAACCAAGAAGTACGGCCGGGATGAAATAGAGAAGCTGGGATTTGATAGGCAGCTCATCTTCTGATAACTTGATGAACCATCGAGCTATCACATAGATTCCAATAAAAACAAAGCTTATGTATGAAAAATAGAAGTTATCGAAAACGGATATGGCCACAGCGCTAATGAACCAATACGGTTTCCGCTCCCGGATAATCTTCTCCACTCCAAGCACCAGGAGCGGCAGCCAAAGAAAAGCATTGGCGAAAAACTCCCAATATACGACATGCCGGAAATAAATAGCACTGCCGGCATAAAAGCACGCACCGATAAATGCAGGTACAAGCGGTATCCGCAAGTATCGAAACACACCAACTGCCAATAAGAGCGCCGCTGAAAGTCTGATGATACTGACAGGCAGGATGGCTTTTGCCCACGTGATGACATCAGGACTTCCAACCACATTGACGATATCCAGGAGCCTTATCACGAGCAATGTGAGCAGATAAACGATGCTCGTTGAGAAATAGTAAGCCAACTGACTGTAAATGCCGCCGCCAAGTCCAAAGGAGAAGGAGTAGAAAAAATTCCCCTGCGTATATTGTTCATATAAGTGCTGCTTAAATGGCAGCATTTGCGCCATTCCATCATTCGGTCCCAACATGAAACGGCCATCAAAATATTCTTGGATGAAATGTATATGTACCAGAATAGCAAATGTGAGTGCTGCTAAAACGAGCAGCACCACTTTCCAACTACGCTTCATGTGTTACATCCTCACGTCCATTCTTCATGATTTTACTTGTGATGACAAACGTGATCGGCACAGTGAAGAAAACAGCTGCAATCGGCGCCACTGTGCCGCTCCAACCGAAGCCTTCAACGAATATGTACACCAAAACAGAAGACACGGCTATATTGACTGCCTGTGTCAGCGGAAATTGTAAAAACTTCCGCCACGTCGGTCGTACACCGTATGTGAAATAACTGTTCAAGAAAAACGAGAAAATCATGCTGATTATGATCCCGATCCAGTGAGATACGAGATAATAAACATCTGCCAGCTGATAAAAGAGCAGGTATACCAGATAATAGCAGAGCGTGTTCAGCACACCGACTATGATAAAACGTGTGAATTCAAGCTTCCATATTTTTTTCATAATGTTTCCTTGCCTCGATATTTGTATCTTTAACTAGGTAATGCGGTCTGCGTTTTGTTTCATTGTAAATCCTTCCAATATACTCCCCAATCACGCCAAGACTAACCAGCTGTACACCGCCTAAGAACAGAATAGCGGTAATCATTGTGAAATAACCAGGTGTGACTACTCCTCTGATAAGCACCTCAACGAACGTGTATAGAATATACGCAAGTGACAGGAACAGCACGATAAAACCAGCATACAAGCAGGCACGCAACGGTTTTGTATTGAAGGAAACAATACCATCTATACCATAATCGAAAAGTTTTCCGAACGACCATTTTGATTCACCGTTTTGACGGTTGACATTGTCATAATAAACCGTTTTCTGCTCAAACCCGATCCAGGAGAATAACCCTTTCGAAAAACGGTTTCCCTCACTCAAGATCAGCAGGGCATCGATAGCGCGGCGACTGAGCAAGCGGAAGTCCCCGACTCCATTTTGGATACGGACATCGATGAACCGATTGATGATCTTATAGTACATAGTCGAAAGCACTTTGCGTGGAAGGCTTTCCCCTTTCCTGTTTCTTCGTGCGATAACTTGATCATAGCCTTCTTCAAATCCTGCCAGCAATTCATGCAGCAGTGCAACAGGATGCTGCAAATCTGCATCGATGACGACAGCACAGTCACCTTTCGCATGTTGGAATCCGGCCAAAATTGCCGCTTCTTTTCCGAAATTCCGGGTGAAGGACACATACTGCACATTGTAATAGGTATGAGCCAATTCTTTCAGTTCCAGTAGTGTCGTATCAGAACTGCCGTCATCTACATAAATCACTTCGTAGTCATAAGATGAGTATTGTAATTCTTTGGCAAGTTCTTCATAGAAGAGCTTAACATTTTCCGCTTCATTAAACGAAGGCACAATTACGGATAGTAATTTCCCAGCCATTCTTTTCCCTCCATTAGGTATGAACCATTCTATATGTATTGTTAAAATTGTGAGCGGCTTGACTCCTTATTATACTTTACTACCCTTATTTCGTCAGTTTACATCCTGTTTAATAGAGGGAATATGTGTAAAAAAGGTGTAAAGGAGCAGAAGAAAATGCGCAAATTAGTAGCAATAGACCTAGATGGAACATTTCTTAATCAGAATTACACGATATCTTCATTGCATGCAGACGCTGTTAAAAAAGCGCAGCAAAAAGGAGCTGAGATTGTCATAGCAACAGGCAGAGCAAACTTTGACGTGCGGCGACTCTTCCGAAATGAGCAGCTTTCCACTTGGGTTATCGGTGCAAACGGGGCTGCCACTTACGATCCAGAAGGAAATTTGACAGTTGCCTTGCCTATGGAAACCATATACGCAAAAGAAATTATCACTTGGCTTAATGAAGAGAACTATTATTATGAGATTGTTACAGAGAATCACATTTTCATCACGAGTAAAGCAAAACAGCTGCTCCAGGATGAAATGGATATCGTCCGGGACATGGACAGAAGTGAGATGGAAAGAGCCCGTGAGCGACAGCTGGGTCAGGCGAATCTCCAAGAGATTGCGGACTATATCGATGTCTTCCAATCGGAAGAAGAAATATTCAAAATAACGATTGTCAGCTTTGACGAAGAAAGACGACGTGTTGCGGCAGACACATTAAGCAAGAAAGGGCTGAATTTATTTTCATCGGCCGATTTCAATTTAGAAATAGTTGATGGCAAAGCTTCAAAAGGACATGCATTGAAGAAACTAGCAAAAAAATTAGACGTGAAACAAGAGGATATCATTGCAATCGGAGACAGCATGAATGATCTGCCAATGCTCGAAGTAGCAGGAACGAAGGTAGCAATGGGCAATGCAACAGAAGAAGTAAAACAGCATTGCGACTATACAACCGAGACGAACGAGAAAGATGGCGTTGCCCGTATGCTGGAACGCGAAATACTACAAAAATAGAGGCTGTTATCAGCCTCTATTTTTTTGGTATTCAATTGTACTATATACTTGGGCACTTGCTGATGGATCCAGATACAGCTTCGCACTGTTTACTGCAGTAATTGCTTCCGCAAACCCTGTGGCAATAAGCATATTTTTATTGTCATAATGTACAGCATCTCCTGCTGCATAGATTCCCGGTACATTCGTTGCCATACTATGATCCACGACAACCTTATTCTTATCTGTATCGATACCCCAGCTTGCAAATGGTGTCTGTGTAAGATTTACATTTTCATAATATAACAGCGCATCTGTCTCATACATCATCTGCAGTCCATCCTGTTCGACTAATAGTGTATGCAAGCCTTGGCTGTTCCCTAATAATTTGGTTACTTTATGATTGTATTTTACGCGTATGGAAGTCTCTTCAAGTGCTTCAATCACTTGCGGCGGTGTATATAGGAAATAATCCCGCTGGTTAATCAACGTCACTTCTTTCGCAGTCTTTTCAAGTGCCATCGCCCAATCGATTCCTGTCCGGTTCATGGCATAAACCATTACACGCTTATCACGGAAGTTCTCAGGTGACTTCAAATAATAATGAAGATTCTTCCCTTCATATAAAGGGGCTTCCTCAAGCCGCAATGGCTTCATCTGGTAAGTTCCCATTCCGCTGGCAAGGATGATTGTCCGAGCCATATACAGCTTGCCGGCAGAAGTTCTGATTTCGAACACATTATTCTCCATCTTCCTTACCTGCTCGACAAACTCACCTGTTATAATCTCCGGTTCTGCCTTCCTGCTTTGCTCAAGCAATTTACCAACCATTTCCTCGCCGGTTGCAACAGGAAAAGCACCCACATCATAAATGTGTTTTTCCGGATAAAATTGTGCTACTTTCCCACCGAAATCCGACGTAGCTTCGATCAATAAAGTTGTCATTTTCCGCAGCTTTGTATAAAAGGACGTGTACAGTCCAGTTGTTCCGCCGCCGACAATGATAACATCGTATATAAAATCATTTCGCAATGACAAATCCTCCCTGATGCTTAAGAAATATTTACTATAATTTCAATGATATTGGTTTGCTTTTTCAAACCTTGGGTATACAATATCCCTATGACTATTTGACTATATAACAACTCGGAGGTTTTCCATGCAGGAAGTCACTGGTACATATAACGTCACCTTTGTTGTCGTTTCTATATTTATTGCCATTCTTTCATCCTATATCGCCCTGGATATGTGCTCCAGGATAAACCGTACAACAGGCTGGCGAAAATTCTTTTGGTTCATTTCCAGCTCACTCCTGATGGCACTAGGCATCTGGTCGATGCATTTCTTATCTATGCTGGCATATAAGCTGCCCGTGGTAGTTACTTATGATCCCGGCATTGTCATTTTATCTGTGATTTTCGCTTTTGCCGGGACATCCATTGCATTTTATCTGGCTACCATAAAACTGACTGCGTTCCGGCTCTTTGCAGGAAGCATCTCTATGGGAGCGGCCATCGTAAGTATGCATTACACAGGCATGATGGCCATGCGCTTGGACGGCATGATGCATCATGGCGGACCATACTATTACTTATCTATCATAATTGCTATTATAGCATCCTGCGTCGCACTGCTATTGTTCCACTACTTCCAAAACCAAACTGGACAAACACAGCATCTACTGAAGTTTGCCAGCGCAATTACAATGGGCACTGCCATTTGCGGCATGCACTATACAGCAATGAAAGCAGCTGTCGTACACGTGAATAGCGGCTCTATTTTGCCGGAACCGGTGTTCACACCTAATAATATAAACCTAGCGATCAGCGTGATGCTCGTTATCCTGCTGACACAGGTATTAGCTTTTGTTTCCACTTCAACTGATCAAAAGCTGGCCGAACAAGCAGACCGATTACAATATATCGCAAATCATGATGAGTTGACGAATATTCCGAACCGCCGTTATTTCGAACAGCAGCTGCTTGGCTATTTAGAAGAGCGTACAAGTGAACCCGCCGCTTTGTTCTTCATGGATTTGGATCGTTTTAAAGCAGTGAATGATACGCTTGGTCATAAATTCGGTGACAAGCTGCTGCAGCTTGTCACATTACGACTTTCACGAATGCTCCCGGAACGGAGCATGCTGGCTCGGCTTGGCGGAGATGAGTTCACGCTGCTTTATCCAAATGCTAAAAAAGAAGGCGCAACACAGCTGGCACAAGCAATCATACAAAGTGTAGAAGAGCCCTTTTTCATTGAAGGCCGAAAAGTAACTGTCAGCACTAGCATCGGCATCGCTTTGATTCCAGATAACGGAACAACCAGCAAGGAAGTGATGCGATTTGCCGATATCGCCATGTATTTAGCCAAAGAAAGCGGCAGGTCGAATTACAAGTTCTTTGCCAATGACAGCTTGCATGACTCCCAGCCTCTTTTACTGGAATCAGAATTATGCAGCGCCATTGCCAATGGAGAAATACAAGTGTACTTTCAGCCCAAAATGGCAAGTTCCGGCGACCGAGTATATGGTGTTGAAGCCCTATGCCGCTGGGTTCATCCGACGCATGGCATTATTCCGCCCGGTCAGTTCATTCCTCTGGCAGAAAAGAATGGAGATATCATCGCACTAGATAAGAAGATGATTGAACTTGTCTTTGATGAAATGGATAAAGAGGCGTTCAGGGATCTGCATGTTGCGGTTAACATCAGCACCCAGCAATTTTATAACAATCGCTTCTTAAGCTTCATTCGCAAACAAATAGAGAAATATCCGGAAGTAGATGTAACGAAACTGGAAATCGAGATAACGGAGGAAACTGCTATTCAGGACGTGGAAGGTGCTGCCCATACAATTATGGAACTGAAGAAATTAGGCATCCGAATCGCGCTGGATGACTTCGGCAAAGGCTTCAACAGCCTAAACTACTTAAAACAATTGCCTGTCGACACACTAAAAATCGATCGTGCCTTCATTGCTAATCTCCCTGAGGATTTTCAGGATCAGGCCATTGTCTCTTCTATCGTAACGTTAGCAAAAAAGCTTCAGCTTTCTATAGTGGCAGAAGGGGTGGAAAGCCAAGAACAGCTGACGTGGGTGCAAAACTTACAATGTGATTATGCACAAGGTTATATGTTCAGCAAACCGCTGCAAGTATCAGAGTTTCTAACCTATCTTGACGCTTTCAATGCAGCACATAAAAATAAGGCGACCCTTGTATAGAGGGGTCGCCTTCCTTTTTTAATACTCCACCTTATCTTCTTTCTCCGTCCATGCTTTCATTGGATCAGCGGTCTGATCATCACGAAGCTGCACCGTATAAATCTTTCGTTCCTCATACGGTTTTTCAATTTCCTGATAGATGAAATCGTCATCGAAACCAATTGCTGCAGCATCTTTTTTCGTATAAGCGAAGTACAATGCTTTCGGGCGAGCCCAATAAATTGCTCCCAAACACATCGGACAAGGCTCACAGCTGGAATAAATGATACAGTCCTCTAGCTCGAAGTGATCCAAGTTGCTTGTCGCATTCCGTATAGCTTGTATTTCCGCATGTGCCGTTGGATCATGCAAGCTCGTCACCAAGTTGGTTCCTTCACCGACGATTTTCCCATCCTTGACGATGACAGCACCAAAGGGGCCGCCCTTACCGCTGTTCACATTCGCGACTGCTAATTTACACGCATAATCTATGTAATAATGATGATCCATCTTATCTCCTCCTACATCATACTTTCCTTTTAATTATAGAATTTTTCTTAATTTTTAGCCAGAAAGTCTGTATAGAATCCTCTGCTTGTAGGAACAATATACTTGTTACTTTTCGTAACCTCATATATAATGAAAAACAACAGATGAAGTATACAGTGTTTTTACAGAGGTGATGATAGATGAAATCCGAAGAATTATGTCCACGCTTTGAGTCAGGAATGGAGCTTTTAAGCAAACGCTGGACTGGCCTTATCATTTTCCGCCTCTTAGAAGGATCACAGCGATTCTCTGAATTAGAATCGTCCCTGCCGATCAGCGGCCGTTTGCTTTCCGAACGTCTTAAAGAGCTGGAAGCAGCTGGCATTGCAACAAGAACAGTATATCCGGACACTCCAGTCCGTATTGAATATGAACTGACTGAAAAGGGTCATGCATTGCGCCCTGTGATTACTTCCATAAGAGAATGGGCGGAAAAATGGGTTACACCGGACGAACCAGCCCCAACAAAATAATATTATTCCAAGCAACCTGCCCTTTTGATAGGACAGGTTTTTTTATTCACCACAATGTCCGAATAGTAAGAATATTAATAAATAACCATTTACAATCTCCCACAATGGGTATATAGTAAAGAAATCAAAACGGATAGGAGGTGGGGAGGAAATGCAACGTAAAGCTGCTCTTTTGTTTAGCGGACTCGTGCTGTCCATCATGGTGCAAGTAATGGTACTGCATCCAATGTATCATTGGGAAGCAAATGATATACAGGCACAGCACGTCGTCATCCATAAGGCCGATTTGCCGGATGATGAAAAACACTGGTTCCCGATTATTGCACAAACAGCAGTCCTGACTTTTCTGCCTGTACTGCTTGTCATAAGTATGACGCAAGCACGTATGATGCAGACTAAACAGGCGGTCCGGCATTTCCTGCTGGCCGTCTTCTATCAATCGAGTTACCGCTGAATAGTCTTCCCTTTTGCTTGAAGGTTTCTTAGCATTCCAAAGGAGGGGACGAAAATGTTTGTGGCAAGAGCGATCATCGTCGTAGCATTTTCCATTAGCGCGCTATCCATCTTTGCTTTCCAAGGCATTGAATTGGTGCACGCAGTAACAGACCTATTCAGCAAAAAAGGATAAACAAAAAAGAGCGTATTCTTGAGGGGGAATACGCTCTTTTTCTATATCAATCAACTAATTTGCCAGGATTCATGATACCTCGAGGATCAATTGCTTTTTTAATGGTCCGCATCAATTCGTAAGCTGTGCCGTGTTCTTTAGGCTGATAGCTCTTCTTACCCACTCCTACTCCATGTTCACCTGTGCATGTTCCATCATGCAAAAGCGCATAGTCCACTATTTCTTTATGGAGCTGCTTCGCTGCAGTCACTTCATCTGCATCATCAAAATCCGCCATCGCAATGATATGGAAATTTCCGTCGCCTACATGCCCGACAATACCTGCTTCCAAGCCGCTTTCTTTAACCGCCTGCCTTGCGTGCAAAATTGCCTCCGCAAGCTCTGATATCGGCAGGCATACATCTGTGACAAGCATTCGTTTTGTTGGTGCAGCCTGTATGTAGTAATAAGCAAGATTATGCCTTGCATCCCATAACCGTTCCTGCGATGCCTGATCGGTTTCTGTAAGGAATTCCGCCACTTGGAATGGTTTCAGTAACTCCTCCATCCGCTTGACTTGATGTTCAAGATGCTCGACCTCTCCATTCAATTCGAAAAAAATGGTAGGCTGCTCGATATAAGATGTATCTGCGAACCGATTGACATGGGCCACGGAAGCCGCATCAACAAACTCAATCCTTGCAAGATCGAGTCCTGCGGTACGAAGTCTTACTACAGCATTAACGGCTTCTTCAAAATCATTGAATACAG
This sequence comes from Terribacillus saccharophilus, assembly GCF_046592595.1. GTDB lineage: Bacteria > Bacillota > Bacilli > Bacillales > Amphibacillaceae > Terribacillus > Terribacillus saccharophilus_C. The sequence continues at coordinate 139,383 of NZ_JAWVPF010000005.1, forward strand.
CACGGGCCGCTACACTTGCCTCAGGTATTGGATACACGCGGAGAGTGAGTTCTGTAATGACGCCTAGCGTACCCTCTGAACCGGCAAATAAACCTGATAGATGCAGTCCGGAAGAGGACTTCACAGCTTTTGAACCTGTATGTATGATTTTCCCACTCGGTAATACAACTTCCATATCCAATATATTGTTCCGCATAGTGCCGTATTTGACCGTGTACGAACCGCTTGCATTCGTGCCTGCCATCCCGCCGAGTGTTGCTTCAGCTCCAGGATCTACACTGAAGAATAATCCATGCTTTTTCAGGGCATCATTCAATTGAAACTGTGTCAAACCTGCTCCGACAACGACAATACCCTCCTTATCTCCGACTGTCTTGAGGTCATTCATCAAACCTAAATCCAGAGAGATTCCTCCGTCATATGGTATTGCGTGACCTTCCAGACTGGAGCCTTTTCCAAAAGGAGTAACCGGTATTCCATGTTCGTTGGCAAACGAGAGGATTGCGCTGACTTCTTGTGCATTTTCCGGAAATACGACGACATCCGGATTGGCCGCCGGGTGATAGGATGCATCATGGTTATGCTGGCTGATAACTGCTGCCGCTGTCGATATCCTCCCTGGGTGAATCAATTTGTTCAATTCTTTCACAATGTCCATGACTATATCCCCCTTCAATCTTCTACAAACAAGCTTATCATGAAGGTAACATTTTAAAAAGCCGAACAGTCAGAATAATTAAATATAATAAATCAAACCGCAAGATGTATATTTTTATAAATAAAAAAAACAATAAAAAAGTAAAAATCAAATTTACTTCACATCAGTAAAATACTTTGATACCGCGGTTTTCCTGACGGCTATTTAGTATGTGAAATATCACACAAACTAATTAAATGCAATAGCTATTTTAAATACTTTGTTAAAATTGATTAACAATTGATTAGTGATAGAATTGATTGTGGCAGTTACAAAAGGTAAGTAATCATTCGAAAAGGTGGAATCAGATATGAACACATATCGCAATAACGAAGATGGATCTATATCCACTTCTCTAAGAGGTAAGAACTTAATTTCAAATCCTTTTCTAAATAAAGGTGTTGCTTTTACTAAAGAAGAACGAGCTGAGCTTGGTCTTGAAGGTGTTTTGCCAGCAACCGTTCTAACATTGGATGAGCAAGTAAAACGCGCTTACGAACAGTTCAATGCACAGCCTAACAATTTGTTGAAAAACAACACTTTGAACCAGCTGTACAACCGTAACGTTGTTCTTTACTACCGTCTATTGACTGATCATCTAAGCGAAATGCTTCCAGTCGTTTATACTCCAACTGTAGGACAAGCTATCCAGGAATACAGCCATGAGTACCAACGTCCAGGCGGTGTTTATCTTGATATCAACAACCCGGACAACATTGAGCAAGCTTACGACAATACATTGCTTAATACAGATGAAATCGATTTGATCGTAGTAACTGACTCTGAGAGCATTCTTGGAATTGGTGACTGGGGTGTCGGCGGTCTGAATATCGCTATTGGTAAATTGGCTGTTTACACAGCTGCTGCTGGTATCGACCCTAACCGCGTACTTCCTGTCGTAATTGATGCTGGTACAGACAATGAAACATTGCTTAACGATCCACTTTACGTCGGTAACCGTCATAAACGTGTACGCGGTGAGCAATACGATCAGTTCATCGATGCCTTCATCAGCAAAACAGTTGAGAAATTCCCTAACGTACTTCTTCACTGGGAAGACTTCGGTAATCGTAACGCACGTAACATCATCGATAAGTACGGCGACAAAATCCTTACTTTCAACGATGATATCCAAGGTACTGGCGCAATCACACTTGCAGCTGTTATGAGTGCTTCCAAAGTTACTGGCACACCAATCAGCGAGCAGCGTGTAGTTGTCTTCGGACCTGGTTCTGCTGGTATCGGTAATGCAGACCAAATCGCGGCTACTATGGTACTTGACGGTATCTCTAAAGAAGACGCATTGAAAAACTTCTGGGCAATCGACCAGCGTGGTCTTCTGACTGATGACATGGACGGCATTGCTGACTTCCAGAAACCTTACCTTCGTTCCGCTGATGAAGTGAAGGACTGGAATAAAGAAGATGGCATCATTGGTCTTGCTGAAGTTATCCGCCAAGTGAAACCAACTATCTTGATTGGTACATCTGGCCAAGCTGGTGCTTTCAGTGCAGAAATCATCAAAGAAATGGCGAAACACGTTGAGCATCCAGTAATCATGCCTATGTCCAACCCGACACCACTTGCAGAAGCAATTCCAAAAGACTTGCTTGAGTGGACTGACGGTAAAGCACTAATCGCAACAGGAAGCCCGTTTGACCCTGTTGAGTACAAAGGTACTACTTACCATATTGGTCAAGCAAACAACGCATTCGCATTCCCTGGTCTTGGACTAGGATCTATCGCTGTTAAAGCGAACTTGATCACAGCTCCAATGTTCGCAGCAGCAGCGAATGCAATTGCAGACATGGTTAACAGCAACACACAAGGCGGCTCTTTGCTTCCAGCAATCGATGAGCTTCAACCAGTTTCAACCGCTGTTGCAGAAGCAGTTGCCAAAGCTGCAATCGAAGATGGCGTATCTGATGCAAAACCTGAAGAAATCAAAGACCTAATAGCTAAATCTGTTTGGAAACCAGAATACAAATCCATCAGAGGCTAAGCCTTTAAACGTATTTCTAATGGTGCAGGTGACTCCTTCCAAAAGGAGGCACCTGTATTAATTTTGACAACATGAGCAATATAACTACTGTAGGGAGTGGAAAGAACATGAGTTTTGGTGAAATTTTCATCATACTAGTCCCGATTTTCTTCGTTATCCTTCTTGGATTCATCGCAGGGAATCGCGGCATTTTCAACAAAGAAACATCTAAAGGGATTAACACACTTGTAACTAAAATCGCGTTGCCAGCACACTTATTCGTTGGTATTACAACAACTTCACGTGAAACAATCTTTGATAAAGCTTCATTCCTTGTTGCTTTGTTAATTGGTGTTATTGGATTCTTTATCGTTTTGCTTCTTATCACAAAATGGACTACTAAATATGACTTTGTTACGTCAACGATGTTCTCACTGAATTCAACACAACCGACATTCGCCTTTATGGGTATCCCAGTAATGGGAAGTATCTTTGGTGCAGACGCCATCGCAATTCCGATTGCCCTTATGGGTATCATCGTAAATGCTGTGCTTGACCCAATGTCTACTATCTTCGGTACTATCGGAACTCGTAATAAAGATGCTGAATCAGCTGAAAACAAAGAGAGCCTATTCAAAGTAACAATGAAATCCATTGCACACGGTCTTACAGAACCGCTTGCATGTGTACCGATCATTGGTCTTATTCTTGTTCTAGTATTCAACTTCCATCTTCCGGAACTAGGCGAGAAATCTCTTGACCAAATCGGGGATGTTGTATCTGGGGTTGCACTATTCGCAGTTGGTGTGACAATCGGTATCAACAAAATCAAACTTAGCTTCTCTGCATTTTCAATTGCTATTCTAAAAGCAGTTGTTCAACCGCTTGTAATGGTGGGAATTGCACTTGCGCTTGGTTTGGCACATAATGATTTCGTTCAAGCAGTATTGCTTGTATCTTTCCCAGGTTCTGCTGTTGCAACTATGATTGCAATTCGTTTCAAGAGCTTGGAAACAGAGGTTGCATCTGCTTTCGTTATCAGTGCGATCTTGTCTATCGTCACTTTGCCATTCTTGATTACGGCAATCATGTAAGAGAAAAGGAGTATCCCAATAAGGGATACTCCTTTTTTTATTTAACAGCAGGAAGGTCATCTGATTTCGACAATTCATCTCGCAAGTAATCCATGTATCGCTCCAAGGTAGTCAGAATCTCATCTCGTTCATCTTCCGACAAGTCACCAGCATGCTGCAACTTTTTGTATGGATATGCACTCACTTTATTTCCTTCCTTTCGTAATATTGATAGTGGTAGCTATTATATACCCCGGCTTTCCACAGGAAAAACGTATGTAATATATTTGTAACAGAATTTTCAAATAATTATACCTAAAAAAAGTGCTATTGTCCATAAATGACAATAGCACTTTTTTATTATTTTATGATTTTAACGCGCTCTTCCAGCGGTTTGAATTCCTTATCCCCAGCTGGCATGGTCGGTGTACCGAATGGCATTTGACCGCGAAGCTTCCAATTGGATGGAATATCCCATTCTTTTTGAATTGCTTCGTCCACTAGCGGGTTATAGTGCTGCAGGCTTGCACCAAGGCCTTCCATTTCCAATGCAGTCCAGACAACAAGCTGATGCATACCAGAAGTCTGTTCAGACCAGATTGGGAAGTTTTCCGCATAAAGCGCGAATTGTTCTTGCAAACCTTTTACAACAGTCTCATCTTCAAAGAATAGAACCGTACCATATCCATTACGGAAAGATGCGATTTTTTCTTCAGTTGGGGCAAAGTTATCAGCCGGCACAACCGCACGAAGCTGCTCTTCTGTAAGATCCCAGAAACGGTCATGATTATCTCCAAGAAGCACGATTACACGTGTGCTTTGAGAGTTGAACGCTGATGGTGTGTATTTAACTGCAAATTCCACAATTTCCTGAATACGATCATCAGAAACCGGAGATTCTTTTGATAATCCGTAGATGGATCTTCTGTTTTCCAACGCTTTGAAAAAACCTTGAGTCATTATATATCCCTCCAAAAAATGTATTACCGCTTGATAGCATTCCCAAGTAGCCAACAGCTTATTAGTTACCTATGATAATTTGGTTACTTTCGGTAATTAATGTATCGCATTCTAAAGAAAACGTCAATAAAAAAGGGCGCAGCATATACCTGCACCCTAAATTTCTTATAAGCGAATATCGACCCCTGGACCAACCTGCAGCCCAAGCAAGCTCCAAACGACGAACATAATGATCCAGGCAATCAATATGATAACTGCAAATGGCAGCATGAGCGACATCAACGTACCAAGTCCTGCTCGTTTATCATAGCGCTTCATGAATCCGAGCAGCATTACGACATAAGGGCTCATCGGAGACAGAATATTAAACGCAGAGTCTCCTATACGGAAAGCTACCTGCGTATAAGCCGGATCATAACCCAATTGGTAGAACATTGGCAAGAACACCGGAGCAAGCAGTGCCCAAAGTGCAGATCCACTTGTAATAAACAGATTGACGATCGCGCTGATCAATGTAAAGCCAACCATCGCTCCTACACCTGTCACATTCATATTCTCCAAAGCAATACTTCCGTTTACCGCGATGATCGTACTTATATTTGTCCATTCGAAATATGCGATGAACTGCGCAGCAGCAAAAACAAGGACAATGAAGCCAGACATCTCTTTCATTGCAATGCCCATTTTCTCCGGAATATCGGATATCTTCTTCAAGGTACCTGCAGTAAATCCATAAGCAACAGCCAAAATAATGAAGAGGACTAAAATCAACGGAACGATATTACTTAAAAATGGTGAAGGGATAATCGTGCCCTCTTCCCCACGCAGAATACCATTGGACGGAACAATGAGCAGAGAAACAAGGATGATATAGATCCCGGCAGCAACCAAAGCATTCCGAATACCGCGCTTTTGCTCTGGACGAAGTTTTTCTATTTGCTCATTCAGGATGCCTTTATCCGCAAAAGAAGGATCATAATTGCCCAAACGCGGTTCAATCAATTTCTTAGAAACAAATGAAACAACAAAGACGAGCATGATAGTAGATGCAGCCATGAAATACCAGTTATCAAGCGGTGAAACTGCACGCGCATCAGGATACTGTCCTTGAATGACTTCTGTTGAGATACCTGAGAGCAAGACATCCGTTCCCGCAATCAGGAAGTTTGCCGTAAAACCAGCAGATACAGCAACAAAGGATGTCAGGAGTCCCGCAATCGGATGCTTTCCGATAGAATAATATATCATTGCGGCAAGCGGCGGTATAATTACCATTGCAGCATCCGAGGCAATATTTCCTAAAATACCTGTGAAAATAATCATATACGTTACAAGACTCTTCGGGATATTCATTACCATCCCGCGCATTACCACCTCAAAGAATCCTACATGCTGCGCAAGCCCGATTCCAAACATCATAACTAACACAAGACCAAGCGGAGCAAATCCTGTGAAGTTCTCCAGCATAGAGGATAAAGCGAAAATCAATCCTTCTTCCGATATCATGTTGTTTACTTCCACTACCTCATTTTCCGGTGTGGTGACGGATACACCAAGCGCGCTCATAATCCAGGAAACAATGGCAATAAAAACTGCCAGATAAATGAAAAGCATAAATGGATCAGGCAGCTTGTTCCCAGCCCGTTCTATCGCTGAGAGAAATCTTAAGACCTTCCCCTCTTCTTTTTGAGGCTTTTGCGAGCCGCCATTCTGTGTTTGATTTTCCATCTCTTTACCCCCAATCTGTTAGTTAAGCTAAAATGGTTGGCTTGACACCATCCGGGATAGGACTCGTATATCCATTTGGCCCTAGTCGTTTTTGCAGTTCAAGCTTCGCAGCTTCCAGCTCTTCCGGTTTATCAAATAGAGACAATGCAGTAGCCGCCATTACCTCAGATGCATAAAGCATTCCTTTTTGAGCCAGAGGCGTTTTGCCCTGAGATACTACTTGCCATGTATGCAATGGTGTACCAAGGGCAAAGCAAGCTGCATGGAACTGGATAGTAGGTGTTATTCTGCTCACATCTCCTACATCAGTTGAACCGTATTGGAAATTGTCTGCATCATGATAAGGAATTGGTGTTGCAAGGATTGGTGATGCCTCCATTTCCTCTTCCCACAATCCTGCATCCTTGCCGATAAGCTGCAGGATGGATCGCTTATCGGAAGCGATATCCTCTTCACTTAGCGTCGTTTGAATACCTCTTGCAAAATCAAGTTCTTCTTTTGAATATTCAGGTACCTGAACTCTTTCCACCTGTTCCTGCATCACTTGTTCAAGGACTGTATTACGGATGAAGCCGGAACAAGCCTTATCAAATGTTATCTCCAGCTCTGTTTCTGTCATCAGCGCAGCTCCTTTGGCAATCTTCACTACACGCTGGTAGATACTTTCTACTTGCTCTGTTTCCGGAGCCCTGACCAAATACAGAACTTCCGCTTCTGGCTGGACAACGTTTGGAGAAACACCCCCAGCATTCGTAATCGCGTAATGCAAACGTGCATCCTGTATAACGTGCTCCCGCAGGAAATTGGAGCCGATATTCATCAGCTCGACTGCATCCAGCGCACTGCGCCCTAAATGAGGCCCGCCTGCTGCGTGTGCACTTTTACCTTTGAATTTGAAATAGACTTGATAGTTGGCCAGCGTCTCGGCTCTTTGGACCCCGCTATGCGTAAATGGATGCCATGTAATAGCTGCATCTGCATCATCAAAGACGCCTTCTTTAGCCATGAAGGTTTTGCCTGATCCACCTTCTTCTCCTGGGCAGCCATAGTAACGAACAGTACCGCTCAATCCGTTCTCCTGTAAATACTCCTTTACTGCCAATGCTGCCCCAAGTGCACTTGTACCAAGCAAGTTATGACCGCAGCCATGACCTGCACCTCCAGGTACAATCGCTTTCTGTTCAATCACACCAGCTTCCTGACTCAAGTCGGATAGCGCATCGAATTCACCTAAAAAGGAAATTACAGGTTTTCCTGTACCAAAGTTTGCTACGAATGCTGTTTCGATACCTGCAATACCGCGCTGGACGTCAAACCCTTCCTCTTCCAGCACTTCCGCAAGGAGCGCTGCTGATCGTTTCTCTTGAAAACGCAGTTCCGCGAACTCCCAAATACGTTCACTTACCGTGCATAGTTTTTCCGCTTTATTTCTTATAAGACTATCAATCGAAATAGTGCTCATTAGCTCTTCCTCCTATGTACGTAAAATCCATGTAAGCTTTCCTTCCCTGTGATGTTACCTAAATACAAGCAAATCCGCAATAGAATATCGTCAAAAAAATCTAATAATTCTAATTTCATTGTAAAATATTCTAACATAAAGGTAGGGAAAACGCTTTCATTTCTTACAAAAAAAACAGGAAGTTACTTCTCCCTCATGGAAGAAAACTTCCTGTTTTTGAGTGAATCAATGAGCGAACTGCGCATCATAAAGGCGGCGGTAAGCACCCTCTTTTTCCAAAAGCTCGTTATGCTTTCCTTCTTCCGTTATACCTTGTTTGGTCACCATGATGATTTTATCAGCGTGCTTGATTGTTGCCAAACGGTGGGCAATTACTAAAGTGGTACGCCCCGCTGACAACTCATCCAGCGCTTCCTGTATCTTGACTTCCGTTTCAGTATCCAATGCGGATGTTGCTTCATCCAGTATAAGAATTGGCGGATTCTTCAGGAATACGCGGGCTATTGAAATACGTTGCTTCTGACCGCCGGAAATCATCACTCCACGCTCCCCTATGACGGTATCCAAGCCTTTCGGCAATTCAGCAAGAAAATCAGTCAGCTGGGCTCTTCTAGCCGCTTCCTCGATTTCAGCATCAGTAGCACCCAGCTTGCCGTATGCGATATTCTCCCTTATCGTACCGCCGAACAAGTATACATCCTGCTGTACGATGCCGATTTGACTGCGCAAAGAGGCCAATGTCATCTCGTCAGTCGGAAGACCATCAATGGTGATTTCCCCCTCATTCCGCTCATAAAAGCGGGGCAGCAAACTGCATATAGTCGATTTACCCGCTCCAGATGGACCGACAAAAGCGACCGTCTCCCCTGCATTTATAGAGAAACTGATATTTTTTAGAATTGAACTGCCTTCTTTGTACCCAAAAGAGACATTATCATACCGGATATTCCCTGTAAGGCCATCAACATGCTTGGCATTTGGTGCATCCTTAATATCAGGATCAAGCCGCATGATGTCCATATAGCGCTGGAATCCTGCGATTCCTTTTGGATAAAGCTCGATGATTGCACCGATTTTCTGAATCGGCTGGAAGAATACATTTGTCAGTAGAATGAAGGCTACAAGATCTCCGTAAGACATCCTTCCTTCGATAATGAACCACGCTCCGGCAACTAACTGGAACACTGCAATGAATCGCATCAGCATATACGTGACAGATAAATTCAGCGCCATGATTTTATAAGAAAGTAATTTCGTCAGACGGTAACGTTCATTGTTGACCTCAAATCGGGCTTCTTCATGTGCTTCATTCGTAAAAGCCTGAACAACGCGAATACCGCCGACTGTATTCTCGATACGGGAACTGAAATCAGCTGTATCTTCGTTCATCCTTCTGGAAGCTTCCGTCATCTTCTTATTGCAATAGAGAACGATCCAGAAAAGAATCGGTACGACAAGCATTGTCATCAGCGCCAGAGGCCAATTGATGAAGAACATAATTGTCAATGCACCAGCAATCGTCATTAATGCAATAAACAAATCTTCGGGTCCATGGTGAGCCATTTCTCCAATCATGAACAAATCGTTCGTCAACCGGGAAATCAGATTCCCTACCTTTGTATTATCGAAGAAGCGAAAGCTTAACTTCTGGATATGCTCAAATAGCTGTTTGCGCATATCCCGCTCGATATTGATGCCAAGCTTATGGCCCCAGTAGGTGACTATGTATTGCGTGATTGTACTCAGACCATAGACAATGAACAGCAAAATACAAGCTGTCACAATCCAGTTCCAGTTTTGCGTCGGAAGCAATCGGTCGACCATCATATTCACGCCAATCGGGAAAGCCAGCTCCAATATGGCTACAAAGACAGCACTGCCGAAGTCCAGCATGAACAGCCGTTTATATGGTTTATAAAAAGCGAAAAACTCCTTTAACAAGAACCAACACTTCTTTCTGAGAATGATTATCACTCTATTCTACATGTTACAAGCAGCTTACGCACCCCTTTATTGGATAATTCATAACAATTAGCGGGAAATATAAAACCCGATGCAGCAATGCATCGGGTCTTCCTCATACGCCTTCTTCGACTCGGCGAAGCTCTTCCTGTTTGCCAGCGATCAGCTTATCAATAAAGTATGCTACACCAAGCTCATCATTCGTTTTTGTAACATGCGTAGCAATTTCCATCAGCTCTGTCATCGCATTCTTCATGGCGACACCGTTGCCAGCGACCTCAAACATACTGATATCATTCGGGCTGTCTCCAACCGCGTAGATATCTTCCTTTTGAATCCCATATTTTTCTGCAAGCATCGTAACTGCATAGCCTTTCCCAGATTTCTCAGGCAATATTTCAAGAATATGCTCTCCAGAAGATGTCACCGTTATTTTCGTATTCTGTCTGATTGCCTTATACACTTTAGCCAGATTCTGCAAATCGAAACTGAAGACAAGGATCTTGAATATCGTATTCTCATCAGTGAAAATATGGTCAATATTCGGTACGAAGCGTATGCCGGATTGCTTGAACTGGGACATGGCACCAATCCAAAGCTTCTCCAGGCTTTCATCAGGGTTGGCAGATATTACTTTGTCCAATTCTGCCTGCAGCTTCTCTTGCCCGTTATAAGGGGAAAGCAGCTCCGTTTCTGTATACACTTCAAAATAGATATCTTGTTCAATGAGGAATGTCGCGATTTCCCTTGCAAGTTCTTTTTCAAATGTAATCGTGTTTAGTAATTTATAGCCAACGTCGTGTATCGTACCGCCGTTGGAAGCAATGATCGGGATATCCAAATCATCTCCAACAAGGGACTTCACATCGAACGTTGCGCGTCCAGTACTGATGGAAACCAGCATATCCGCATCGATGGCACGCTTGATTGCCGCTTTATTTTCTTCAGGGATTTGACTCTCAGTGTTCAGTAATGTTCCATCCAGGTCAATTGCTATCATTTTTTTAGCCAAGCAAAAACCTCCTATTAACATTTTTATGTAGTCAATTCTATTACCAATAAATTATAATGGTTTATTGTGGGACTTTTCAATCGAGAGCAGATGGAAAGGTTTCATCTTATACCGAAAGAGGAAAAGGCTTACATATTATAACATAGTTTTCGCACAACTTAGGAGGTAGCAATATATGCAGAAAAAGCAATCCAATGGCTTATTGTATTTTTTTGGTGCACTCGGCGGCTTGCTGTATGGATATGATACTGGAGTAATCTCTGGTGCACTGCTATACATCGATGAAGACCTTGGCCTGAATTCCTTCACGGAGGGGCTCGTTGTAAGCTCACTATTGGTAGGAGCTATTATCAGCGCTGCCATCACTGGCCGTGTAACAGATAAAATCGGACGTAAAAAGACGATAATAGGAGCCGGGATCTTATTCCTTATCGGTGCATTAGCCGCTGGACTTGCTGCCAATGTGACCATGATGGTTATTGCACGGGTCATTCTTGGTTTAGCAGTCGGATGTTCCACGACAATCGTCCCGCTATACTTATCAGAACTTGCTCCAAAAGAAAAACGCGGCTCACTCGCTTCTTTGAACCAACTTTTGATTACAATTGGTATTTTGTCTTCCTACCTTGTAAACTATGCCCTGTCTGATGCAGGCGCATGGCGCTGGATGCTTGGACTGGCTGTTATCCCAGCACTCATCTTGATCATCGGTATGTTCTTCATGCCAGAAAGTCCGCGCTGGCTTCTAACAGCAGGAAAAGAAGAACAAGCACGCGCAATCCTGAAACGTGTACGAGGAGAAAATGCTTCGATTGATGAAGAAGTCTCCGAAGTTAAAAAAGCAGAAAAAGAAGATGAAGGCGGCATGAAAGAGCTGTTTTCCAGCTGGGTGCGCCCTGCATTGATTGCCGGAATGGGTATCGCTTTCTTCCAGCAGTTCATCGGTATCAACACGATCATTTACTACACGCCGATTACACTGGAGAATGCAGGATTTGCAGACTCCGCTGCTATTCTTGGTACTGTCGGTATCGGAGCAGTCAATGTATTAATGACAATCATCGCTATCCGTTTTGTGGATAAAATTAATCGTAAAACGTTGCTTATGGCAGGTAATATCGGAATGGTAATCAGCTTGGTCATTCTGTCCACCGTTAACTTGCTTGCACCTGATTCTACAGCTGCAACATGGGCAATCATCATCTGCCTCGGTACCTTTATCGTATCGTTCTCAACAACTTGGGGTCCAGTTGTCTGGATTATGCTTCCAGAGCTATTCCCAACAAAGGTTCGAGGAATTGGTACAGGTGTAGCAACCTTCGCTCTGCATGGTGCGAACTTGATTGTATCCTTGCTGTTTCCGATTTTGCTTAATGCGATTGGTATCAGCTACCTATTTTATATTTTCGCTGTCATCGGCGTCCTTGCCTTCCTATTTGTAAAATTCTTCACAACAGAAACACGCGGAAAGAGCTTGGAGCAAATCGAGCAAGATCTCCGAAAACGCAGCACTGCAGGATAAATGAAAAGCCGCCCGGTATGGGCGGCTTTCTTAATTGGATAGACTTTTCTTTTTGAAGGTAATAAAAGTTACAACTAAGGCCGCTGCCGTCCAGCCAACAAGCCAGATAATGTCCTCTCGGTAAGAAGGGAATGCTTCCCCGCCAATTGCTGCCAAACAAGCTTCCATCATGAAACTGCCTGGTGTATAAGCCAAAATATCTGCAATTACACCCTCAGAGAAATACATCTGGATCATAGGACCAAATCCAAATACAAAGCTTAGCGGCAATAGATACACCGTAGTCTGAACCAGGTTATCACTAAGCAAACCGACTAAGGTACCTAATGCAACAAATAATATAACAGCGATTAACAGGATAATAGAGAGTATAATCGGACTTTCTACACTAGTATTTATTATCAGCATAGAAACCACGAACATAATAATTGTCAAGATAACTGAAATGATGCTTTTACCGATCATAATATCAGCAGAACTAGCAGGCGAAAGCAATAAGACCTGCAGCGTGTTCTTTTCCTTTTCTTCTGCCAGCAACAGCGCCTGAACATACATGGTGACAAACGTTACAGTAATGATAAAAACAAAGGATGCTGCAAATTCCTGTTCTCCATCCATCCGACTATAAAGGACCGCCAGAAATATAGGTACAATTAAAATGGACAGCACCTGAACGTTAGATTTCATATCATGGTACTCTTTTACAAGCATTGCGGATATCCGTGCAGCATTCATGCTAATTTCCTCCCTGTCACTTCAATGAATATATCTCCCAGTGTCGGCTGATCGGAATGAACAGCTATGACTTCCTCGGCCTGCATGTATCGATACAGTCGTTCTGCTCCAGCTGGATCATTGTCGATCGTTTCATTACGACCATTTTTCAATTCCAAATGGATTGTATTTTTGGCATATTTACGCTGCAATTGGTTCGGTGCATCCATTTCCCGGATTTGTCCTTCATGCAGGAACGCAACGCGATCACAAAGCTGCGCAGCTTCCTCCATATTGTGTGTGGTAAGGAAAATCGTCGTTCCCTCACGATTTAAATCCCGCAATAGATCATGCATCTTTTGCACATTTCCAGGATCCAAAGCAGAAGTCGGTTCATCCAGGAATAAAACTTCCGGCTTGTGCAGAACAGCACGAGCAAGAAGCACACGCTGCTTCATACCTTTAGACAGCTTTTTAACCGGCTTTTTCTTATCTTCTGCCAAGCCCACCAGCTGCAGCACCTCTTCCACTCTGCCTGGTGCAGCTCTATATAGCTTTGCATAGAAATCCAGATTCTGCTGTACCGTCATCCGCTCATATAGTCCGCTGTTGTCAGTCAGTATACCTATTCTTCCTAAGTCAGCATCTTTCATCTTAGAGGCTGGTTTCCCTAGAATATTAACCTCTCCTGCTGTTTGAAGAAGCTGGCCTGTGAGGATTTTGACTGTCGTCGTCTTTCCCGATCCGCTTGGTCCCAGGAAACCGAAAACCTCTCCTTTTTTCACATTGAATGAGACTTGCTGTAACGCCCGCTGCTGGCCGAATACCTTGGATAAATCTTTCACTTGTAATGCATAGTCCATAGTATGATGCTCCTTTCCGTTCATAACGGTTGATAGTCAAAGCTTACTAGTCTTTTGAGAAAAACACTGTAAAATCAGGCTTAACAGAACCAAAAAACGCTGAATGGAGCAAATAGCAGGATGAATCATGCAGAATTCCAGGCTCAGTGGAGCAGGCTACAGACCGAGCATACCCTTTAATTCCTCAAAACGGTTTTTAGACAACGGAACCGAGCTGCGTGAATGATCATCAAGGATCAAGCTGAAGCTGTTTCGCGTCCAGGTTACCACTTCCTTGACCTGCTGAAGATTTACAAGATAAGAACGATGACAGCGAAAAAAGCCAAAAGCTCTCAGCCGCTCCTCCAATTCCTGGAGCGTATATGTACATGGATAGACCCCGTCTTGCAGATGAAGCTGCGCCACTCCTTCACTGCTCTCGATAAAGTTAATATCAAAAGGATTGAAAAGAATGATCTTATCATCTATTTTTGCCGGAATCTTCTCCAGCCTTACGGGCTCCATAGTTTCTTCAGCAGCTGTCGGTTCTTCGTTTTCCTCCTCCACAGCTATCCGTTTACAGCTTTTATCCGACAAAGTATAGACATAATTGGTGAGCGCTAACGCATTCTCCAAGTCTATAGTAGTAAGAAGGATCGTTTTACCTCTTTCCTTGAGCTCACTAATAATACGATGAATGATCAAACTGGTTTCAAGATCCACATTCTGTTCTGGTTCTTCCATGATGAAAATTGGCTGGTCTTGGACAATCAGTCTGCCAATTTGCACCCTTCGCTCTTGTGAATAAGTCAGTTTACTGATTTTTGTACTTTCATACTCACGCAGCCCGACTTGCTGAATGACCTCATCCACTTCGACCTTGCTGCCGTAGAGCTTTCGAAAGAAGTTCAAATACTCCTTTACCTTCATTCTTGTATACGTCGCATCATGAAGGTACAGAAAACCAATTCGATCATGCACAGAATGCAGTTTTTCGATATTTTCACCGAATAGTAGTACACTACCGGTAGATGGGTTTTCTTGTTTCCTAATTATGTTGAGCAGCTGGCTTCCAATCACTTTATTACAGCGAATGACATAGCATTCACCAGCGTTCATTTCAATATCGACTGGAGGCAGGAGCATCGTATTATGGGAAGTTTTACTAATATTTTCGAATTGAAGTGTAGCCATTATGTATTCGCCCCCTATTTTACTTTTATTGTAAAGCTAACTCCATGAATTGGAAATACCGAATCGGAGATGAAGACCATTGAAAAAAGATATAGATGATTATCTGAACGAAGGAATATATGGGATTAAAGAAACAAAAGCAAATGAAAGGAAAGAATATCTGGGAACTTTGCGGGAAAGGACCATACTCGCATTGACTGAGGGAGAAGTCGTCCAGCAGAAGGGCTTAAAGCAGCTGGAAGAAGCGATGAAAAACTATCCAGATGCATCTTTACGATTTTCTGGAGAAGTTACGATGCGATTCTTCAAGCCGTACAAGACACTTGCTTCATCACATCATATACCCTACACTTCTGTAACAAACCAAGGTGCAGATGTGGATATCGCGCTCGTTTTGCATGCCGATCATGCGATAGATAAACCGGAAATTTTCTTACACGAAGAGCTGGGGAAACCAACAGAAAACCCTGAAAAATCGGAGCACTCCTCCTTTACACACATGCTTAAGAATATCTTCAAAAGGTAATAGAACTGTTAAGTGCATGTAAGGTTACTATGATAGCCTGACAGAGAGGAGCAATAATCATGTTCACATTCAACGCAAAAGACATACCAGCTAAAACGCATTATAAAATACTCACAGGGAGCATCATTCCGAGACCTGTAGCTTTCGTAACAACAAAGTCAGCTGATTCAGAAGTCGTCAACGCAGCTCCATTCAGCTACTTTTCGATTGTCAGTGCGAACCCGCCTGTCATCAGTATTTCCATCCAGCGTGCAGGTGCCAAACAAAAGGATACAGCCCGTCATGCTATTCGCTCCGGCGAACTTGTTGTCCATATCAGTACAGAGCCGATCGCAGAGGAATTGAACAAAACCGCAGCAACGCTTCCTCCTGAAGAAAGCGAGCTTGATCATACCAGCTTGACACTCGTTCCAAGCACATATGTCTCAGTCCCTGGAATTGCAGAAGCATCCATCAGGATGGAATGCACCTTGTACGACCATATCGAGATAAAGGATGATGATGGAGCTATTACGGCAGACTTGCTGCTTGCAAAGGTGGCTGGGTACCATCTTTCACCCGAAGTCTATGATGACAGCACAGGCTATCTGAATGCAAAAGCGATTCAACCAATCAGCCGCTTGGCAGGTAATGATTACAGTAAGCTTGGCGAGCTGTTCACACTGAAACGCCCAGAATAACTAGGAAAGTGGTGTACAATATGCAGAAAACAGTCGTAATCACCGGCGCTAACTCAGGTATGGGATTTGCCACAACTGTATCGTTAGCCAGAAGAGGATATAGCGTATGTATGCTTTGTCGTTCTGAAGAGCGCGGCATGCAAGCCCTGAAGGAAGCTAAACAGCATAGCAGCTCGGAGAACATATATTTATATGTATGCGATTTAGCGTCATTCAATAGTATTCACGCCTGTGCAGAAGCATTGAAATCACACCATCCTGTTATCGATGTACTCATAAACAATGCCGGCGTTGTAACAACAAAAAAACAATTCACTGCAGATGGCTTGGAGATGATGATGGGTGTGAATCATCTTGGCCACTTCCTCTTGACCAATTTGCTATTGGAACAGATCAAAGCAGCGCCACAGGGGCGAGTAGTCATTGTATCTTCCGGCGCTTATAAAATCGGGAAAATCAATCTGGATGATCTAGGCGGAGCTGAATCCTTTACCCCCTGGCAGAACTACGGTCACAGCAAGCTTGCTAACCTCTTATTCACCAAAGAACTTTCTCTGCGTCTGCATCATTCAAATGCTACGGCAAATGCCGTACACCCTGGCGCGGTGAGTACTAGTCTTGGTGTGGACAGACAGACTGGCTTTGGCAAAAAAATTCATCAGGTCCTCCGTCCATTTTTCCAATCACCTGCCAATGGGGCAGATACAGCTCTGTATTTAGCGGAAAGCACAGAAGTGCGGCATGTATCTGGAGGATATTTTTATAAACGTCAAATCCAGGAGGTGAAGGGTCAAGCAGATGATGCTGAGCTAGCCAAGCAGCTTTGGGCAATCAGCGAAAGAAAAGTGGGATTGACGGTATGATCAATCCCACTCCGGTACCAAAAAGCCGTGGTGGTTCAACAAATCGATGGCTTCCGTCATTATCGATTCATCATTTGCTGCCAATGTATGAAGATGGATACCATCCGTCAATTCGGATAAGTAACCCGCTTTGCTGTTTGCGATCCTTTCAATGAACTTTTTTACTTCCCTTCGGCTGGAGACCATGATAGCAGCCGTTATTTGTCCATAAACAGGATGCTCCACCCGGACATCCTTCACTGTCACACCTAAGTCGACAAGCAATTGCAGCTCTTCTTCTGTCCGTTCAGGCGCATGCTGACAAGCTACGATCCTTTCAACTGAATAAACAGGATGCTGCTGTAGTACATACCCCTCACTCGTGGCGATGATCGGATGCTGCTCTGCTTTCAGCAGCGTAACATCCCCTACGATCACTTGCCTGCTGACATTAGCTTCCTCTGCCAGTTCACTCCCTTTAAGCGGACCGTTTGCTGTCTGCAGCTTATTCAATAACCACTTTCTGCGTGTACTTCCCAGTAATTTCTTTTTTTCTTGGCCCATCTTAAATCCGTCCTTTTTATCGTTTCCTGTATTATAGCAAATAAAAAAGACACAGCCATACTGGCTGTGCCTTAGTCTGCGTACACTTCCTGCTCCTTTTTTTCGGGAAGTACTTTCCACGGTGTCTGCTGCAGGAATTCGAAGTAAAGCGGCGCAAATGGGTGCCCGACATCTGAGTTCCACGGTTTATTCGCACCCGTAAAATGAACGATGGCCGGCGATTGGCAAGCTTCCTTATAACGCTTCCGCTCTGCTAATTCCCTTGGCGTTTTCGTCTTTAGGATGATGAAGGATTGCGCATTCCATCTTGGGTGGATCGGCTTCCATTTGTCCCAAAGGATTGCATTCAAGGCATCCTGATCATGCAAGTAAAGGAATTCCGGATCATTGTTTTCATCAATGAATTGCAGCACTCTGTTCGAGATGTTATGGTTGCGCCAGCCTTCCATATCAATGATCATCATGCCGGAATTGAAGTATTTACCTTCTGTGGTAATATTCATTTTCTCCAAACGCTGCAGCTGGCCGGCATCTTCTACTGCCGCCATCAGATTTCCATCCAGCTCGATATCATGCAGCTGGGAAATATCCGTCAATACAAGTGTGTCACAGTCGATATAGATGACTCGTTCTACACTTGGATCTGTTATGACCTCCGGAATGGAGATACGATAGTACGCCGTTTTATTAATATATCTGCTTTCAGTTGCATTCTTATAGGATTCTGTATCTATGGAAAGAAAACGAATCGGAACACCGAATTGCATCGTCGTTTTCATGAGCATTCTTTTATTTGGCTTGGTAATGCCCCCGTCTATTACATATAGCATGACTCGTCTGCTCTTATCGACATTTGTAAGCAGGGATGCCAGCATCACACCAAGGTGGTGGGCGTAGTTATCATCCGCACTGGAAACAACATGGATCGTATCTTTGTGATGCAATACGTTCATCCTCCTTTAAATTCGTACATTCCTGTACCCTGCTTTTTCTTCCGGGAAACCTTTCATAGCATAAATAAGCAGATAGAATCGTTAATCGTTTGACAATTAGGACAATTATTCTGGTTAAAAAGAGCTATCACAACAAGGTAATTGCAATAGCTCTTTGATCAGAAATGATCAGGATAGCGGCTGATGAAGTTCCCAGCCCAGCTTCAATATTTCTACGATATAATCCGCAACTTCCTCTGGATTAAGATTATCGGTTGTGACCCGCGCATTATGTTCTGCATAAATCGCCTGCCGTTCATCGAAGATCTGCTGGACTTCGTCGACAGACTTATTATGCAGTACAGGACGGTTTTCAATCAGCAAATCCATACGTTCCTTCCAGCGGTCCCAGCTTAAATCAAGGAAAAGCACCAGACAGCTGTCGAGACATTTTTCACGAATGGCCTCTTGTTTGAACGCACCACCGCCGAGAGAAACGATATTACATTGTTTATTATTACAAATATCAATAACCGTATTCCGTTCAATCTCCCGAAAATACCCTTCGCCATGCTGTGCGAATATTTCTGGTATTGTCTTGTTGTAACGGCGTTCGATTTCGATATCGACATCGATGAAGTCCCTGTATAGTTTATCGGCAACCAGCTTGCCGATGGTCGTTTTCCCGACACCCATGAATCCGATCAGGACGATATTCTTCGCCCGCACGGGTATATGCTGTCCGCTCATTGTCCGCACGCTGAAACTCCTCTCCTTACGTCGTATACATTTCATTATGTTCTATTGTATACGATAAATCAAAAAATCGTAAGAGAGAAATACCCTACTTAACCGCAGCATCCTCAAGCTCCAGATTCAGCCACTTCACTTCTTCTTCTGTCAGTTCGATATCAACTGCCGGCAGCGCTTCTTCCAATCGCTGTACATTTTTACATCCGACGATGGCACATGTCGGGAAATCTTGATGCAGTACATAAGCGACAGCAATCTGATTAGCCGTCACACCTTTTCTGCTTGCTATTACTGCTGCACGGTCATAGCGCTCCCAGTTATCATCATTGTAATAAACTCGGGCAATCTCCTCATCTGTCACGTGATTCCTATCGTAAGTACCGGTAAAGAAACCGCCTGCCTGGGACGCCCACGAAATGACCGGCATCCTTGTACGGCGATGCCAAGCGAGGTCGTCATTGTCCAAAGCCACTGTCTCAGCCCAGCGCACCTCATTCAGCTGTGCAAGGCTCAAGTTCGGACTATTCACGAACAGCCGGTCATACCCTTTGGCATCCGCATAAGCATTAGCCTCCTCAATTCGGTCGGACTCCCAATTGGACACGCCATAGATGCCTATCTTTCCTGCCTGCTGATGCTCATGCAGCATATCCATCAGCACCTGGACAGGAACACTTCGATCATCCCGATGTATGAGATAGATGTCGATGAAATCCGTCTGCAGATTTTCCAAGCTGTCATGCAGGTCTTTTGTAATTTCGGCGGGATCGACCCGTTTCATTTCCGGGTGATGTGTACCATCCTTATCAATGTGGTAATGACCGCCTTTGGAAATAAGAATTACATCCTCACGATTACCACGCTCCTGCATCCACTGGCCAATCAGCTTCTCAGCTTGGTATTTTGCGTATTTCGGCCCTGTATCAATCGTATTGCCGCCTGCCTGTAAGAAGGCATCCAGAACAGCAAATACATCATTTTTATTATCTTCGAAGAATTTTGTTGTTCCCAGGATCAATTTTGATAGCGGGCGCTCAATTCCTGGTATAGCTGTATATTTCATCCTGAAAAACCTCCCTTTTATTCTGAAAAGTAAGTAAGCAGTTTACATTCTTATTCCCTTATTGATAAGAAAAATATCCTATGCTAATACAGAAAAAACAGAGTCTTTGATTGGAAGAAGCTATTACGGGGTTGTTCCTATTGGGGTGTGTATATTCACTTTAGCATTATAGCCATGCCTACAGCAAATAAAATGAGCAATCACATAGTGTGACTGCTCACCATACATTAGCCATTCATGACTTCTGTCAGAACTGGCACGATTTGTTTTTTACGGGATACAACACCTTTTAGTGTAGCTGTGTTATTGGAAAGCTTCACTTGGAACGCTTTTTCGACAGCTTCTGTATCCGCTCCGATTGCGATGGCAGTGGAGTCATTTGTCAGGATATTCGTGATAGCGAAGAGATAAAGCTTCAAGCCTTTATCTGTTATCTTTTGCTTCATAGCAGCTTCTACTTCAGCCTGACGTACAAGGACATCCTGTTCATCCACAACGTTGACTTGCGCGATTTCCACTGTTGCATTACCCATCTGGAATTCTTTCGCATCAAGTGTGATCAATTCTTCAGGAGTTTTCTTGCTGACATCCGCTCCAGCTTTCAGCATATCCAAGCCGTATGTATCCACATCGACATCCGCAATTTCTGCAAGTTCCTTCGCGGCTTTAATATCCTGTTCTGTACATGTAGGGGATTTGAACAATAGTGAATCAGAGATGATAGCACTCAGCATGATACCTGCGATTTCTTTTGGAATCTCCACATCATGCTCTTTGTAAATCTTCTTGATAATGGTTGCTGTACATCCGACTGGCTCTGCACGATAATAAAGCGGATCAGCTGTTTCAAAGTTGGCAATACGATGATGGTCAACAACTTCAATTACAGAAACTGTATCGATATCTGAAACACTTTGCTGTTTTTCATTGTGGTCGACTAAGATGACTTGATCAGCATCTCCATCAATTGCCTCAATTACACGAGGTGCTTCCATTCCGAAAGTCTTCAAAGCGAATGCTGTTTCTTCATTCAATTCTCCCAGGCGGACTGCTTCTGCTTCCACACC
The DNA here is from genome assembly GCF_046592595.1 of Terribacillus saccharophilus. Lineage (GTDB taxonomy): Bacteria > Bacillota > Bacilli > Bacillales > Amphibacillaceae > Terribacillus > Terribacillus saccharophilus_C. The sequence goes on from NZ_JAWVPF010000005.1 coordinate 160,957, forward strand.
TAGTTTATTTTTCAAATGCGCGTATGCAATTGCGGATGTAACCGCATCTGTATCCGGGTTCTTATGTCCGAAGACGAGTACTTTACCCACTGCCTATCTCTCCTTTTTTTGCATTGCCGGCAAGTGCCGGACATGATGTATTCATTTTACATGATTATAGCCGTTTTAAAAAGGGACTCACCTGGAAACATACCTGTTCCCGTGGACCCAGAAGCGCCACGGGAAATCTTTGGCTTCCTGCGCATTCGGAATCCCGATTCTCGGCCCGATTTCCACTTGCTCTGGTGTATAGCCGGATGCTATATACAATGGAGGCTTGGTAAAATGACCGCCGTAGTGCGACTGGATGATGCCCATCGCCTGACACAGCTTCCCCGGTCCATTCGTCAGCTCCCTTGGCTTTCGTCCAGGCCTTCGCGTTTCCATAAGCTCTATACCGTCCTTTGGTTCGAGCGCCCGTATCAGGACCGCCTCCGGTATCTCGGCATCGGCACTAACTACATTGAGCAGTACTTGACGATGCATCGTATACGTGTAAATATGGCCCGGGCTATGGAACATGATTTCCGTCCGTTTTGTTCGCCGGTTATTGAAGCTATGTGCGGCGCGATCGAGTGCACCGCGGTACGCTTCGGTCTCTACGATATAACCGGATGTCATCCCTTCCGGCGTTTCGTGTACAAGCAGACATCCCAATAAGCTTTGAGCCAGATCCAGTGTAGGCTGCTCGTAAAATGACTGCGGCAGCGGAGGATAACTTGTCATCTAACATGCTCCTTCTTTAATACAGGTTTCGGATTTTGCTCCTTCCCTTTTAGCATTACCCAAACTCGGAATAAGAATGGGGCACCAATAATGACAAGGAACGCTATAATCGTAAATATCGGAATTGGATGAACAGCACCGAAATGGTCCAGCAGCATTCCTCCAATCAGCGGTCCTGCCACACTTCCAAAGCCCGTAAAGCCCATTGCTCCGAAATAGGTTCCCTTCATGTCTGGATGGGCAATTTCATCAATGAACATATCCGACATGGAGAATAACAGCACTTCCCCAATCGTGAACAGAATGACCGCAGCTGCAATCCATATGATTTCATGCAAAAAGGCCATACTTAGCAGACTGAGGGCAATCAGTACATTTCCAAGCATCAACGATAATACGAGTGAATACTTTTTCGCGATAGCAACAATCGGATATTGTACAATCAGTACTGTCAAAGCATTCAGTGTGAGCATCATACTGAAAACTTTAGCACCATCTTCCATACTTGGCGTCGCTGCGAAAAACTGAGGCAAGGTGGCGCTGAAATGCGAATACCCGAACACACTGATGGTGACACCGATCAGAAGGAACATAAATATTGTATCCTTTCGTGTCACATCAAAGGCTTCGCGGACACTGATCCTGTTTGCTCCTGCTGGAGCTGTTTCTTCCACTTTGACACGCAAAAATTGAAAAATAAGTACAAATCCGTAGGCGAAATAAACCAAGGCTGCAATCAAAAACGGCGCTGTAGAAGAAGCGGAACCAAAGTACAGACCTAAAAGCGGTCCGAATACGACACCTATATTGATTGCGGTATAGCGCATATTGAAAACGAGCAAACGATTCTTTTGATCGGTCACATCAGATAAAAGAGCTTTGGACGTTGGTTCGAATAAAGAACGGCATAACCCATTCAGTGCATTCATGACAAAGAATACCCAGATAGCATCCGCCATGGCAAACCCAACAAATACGCCGCACCAGCCAAATATACTGATACCAATGATTTTCTTTCTGCCGAATCGATCAGAAAAGTATCCGCCGTAGAAGCTGGACAAGATCCCCACCAAGGAACTGATAGCGATGATCAGACCTGTGAATCCTGCTGATGCCCCTTTCTCCTGCGTCAGATAAATTGCTAAAAAAGGAATACTCATACTAGTAGCCATCCTGCCGAACACCGTTCCGATGATGATTGTCCAGCTGTAAGGATGGAGTGTGCGTAAAACATGCATGCTGTCTCAACTCCTCGTAATCCAAATTATAGCAGATTACAAGGCTTCTGTTCTTTGCATTCCCGGACTGCTTATAAATTAATCAAAAAAGGATCAGACTCATGTCTGATCCTTCATTTGCTCTTCTTTTTTCAATAAATCACGGATTTCGGCCAGCAATTCCTGCTCTACAGTAAGCTTATGGACAACCTCTTCTGTCTGAGGCTGCTTGCGCTTCAATCTGTTCATGACTTTGACAACCATGAATAGTGCTGCGGCTATCAAGAAGAAGTTGATGACAGTCTGTATGAATACGCCATACTTCACTACAGCATTGCCAACAGTGAACTGCAGCCCGCTAAAGTCATGTCCTCCGGTAATGATACCGATGAGCGGCATGATGATATCGTTGACGAGGGAAGTCGTGATGGCACTGAATGCAGAACCGATTACTACGGCTACCGCCAAATCCACGACGTTGCCGCGTAAAGCAAATTCCTTAAATTCCTTGAACATCGTATGTATACCTCCTTAAAGCTAGTACCATTTTTACGCATCTATTACCCTTTTTCAAGTATAGCCATTACAAAAAAAGACGAGACCCCGCGGGAGTCTCGTCTTTTTCATTATAATTCCTTCCACCAGTCATCGTGGATGGAGGCAGGCATATGCCGTTTATGCGTTGTTTTGAAATAACGGTCTTCCAGCAACTCAGCTGTCTTTTCTTCGATGATCTTCCCTTCGAGATAATCATCGATATCCTCATAGGAGAGGCCTAGTTCTGTTTCATCTGCTTGTCCTGGATTTTCATCAAGCAAGTCGGCTGTCGGTGCTTTTTCATATAAACGTTCTGGTGCACCCAACTCGATGAGAAGCTGTTTACCCTGACGTTTATTCAGTCCGCTTAGCGGAAGAATGTCTGCGCCGCCATCGCCGTACTTCGTGTAGAAACCGGTAATAGCTTCAGCAGCGTGATCTGTACCAATCACCAGCAGCCCTTCCTGACCTCCGATAGCATATTGGGCGATCATGCGCATACGCGCCTTGATATTTCCTTTATGATAATCTGCAAGCTTGTCTCCAGTTGCATCTTCGTACGCTTTTGCTGCTTCTGAAACTGGGGATTTGATATTGTAAACATAAGATTCAGCCGGATCAATGAAATCAAGTGCCAGCTGTGCATCTTCTTCATCCGCTTGCTCACCATGCGGAAGACGAACAGCTGCAAAGGTCACATCCTTGCCTTCCTTCTTCAGCTCTTCGATTGCCAATTGCGCAAGACGTCCAGCCAAAGTAGAATCCTGACCACCGCTGATACCAAGGACAAATCCTTTTGCACCTGTCTTCAGCAGGTAATCTTTCAGGAAGTCGATTCGGCTGCGGATCTCCTGTTTAGCGTCTATAGTTGGTTTTACTTGCAGCTCCGAAATAATTCTGGATTGATTAGACATAATTTTGCCTCCTCGATAATGTTGATAGTACTCTTTTCCCTCTCAGCCTGGAACGTAATCTATTTATGTATCATGCTCTCTTTTTCTAGTATAAACCAATCACACCATAAAAGACGAAAAATAAAACCCGCGGATCAGTTCTCCGCGGGCTTGCTGTTCAGATACGCTTCCATATCCTCCATTGTCTTTTCCATACGCTGGACATCTATATCAAAATCAAGGTCTGTTGAACGAAAGAATGGATCGTCAAATGTGAAAAGCTCTGCAATGTAGTTTTCATAAGCTCGCATCGCAACCATCTCCTTTCCAATTCTTCTTTCGTCTATTCTAGCCTAAATCCCTGCCGAAAAAAACCCATCCAAAGGAACTTATTCGCGGGCCTGGCGTTTTAGAACATGCTGTTTTGCAAATAACTATCTTTATGGAATATAAGGAGGTTAAGAAAATGGATTTATATGATTTTATGAAAGACGGCAACCCTGGAAGAAAGCAAAACCGCCAGCCAGGAATCCAGCAAGAAATGGATCCGCTACCGATTGAAGAATTCGAACATTGGAAGGGAAGCGGAAAACTGCAGGGCAAGGTCATCCTTATCACAGGTGGGGATAGCGGCATTGGGCGTGCTGTAGCTATCGCTTATGCAAAAGAAGGTGCCGACGTAGCCATTTCCTATCTGGATGAACAGGAAGACGCAGAATACGCGAAGAAGCGGATTGAACAGGAAGGTGTCAAATGCGCGCTGTATCCTGGAGATATAAGTGACGCTGCTTTTTGCGAAGATCTTATCAAACAAGTCATACAGGACTTCAATAAGCTTGATGTACTGGTTAACAATGCTGCACGCCAGGAAGTTCAAAATGACTTGACGGATATCACGCCGGAGCAGCTTGAACGGACTTTCCGAACCAACTTCTTCAGTTACTTTTACCTGACTCGTGCTGCCCTGCCGCATCTTGGAAAAGGTAATTGTATTATTAATACATCTTCCGTCACACCATATATCGGCAACCCTACACTGATCGATTATACGTCCACAAAAGGAGCAATCGTTGCCTTCACTCGATCATTGGCTAAAGGCTTGGCCGGTAAAGGGATACGTGTGAATGGCGTTGCACCTGGACCAATTTGGACGCCGCTCATTCCGGCAACCTTGCCGCAAGAAGGAATAAAAAACTTCGGTACACAGACTCCGCTCGGAAGGCCCGGCCAGCCTGTCGATCTCATCGGCAGCTATGTTCTGCTCGCTTCTGATGAATCGGCCTACATTACTGGACAGTTCATCCACGTCAACGGCGGAGATTATATGTCATCTTAATAAAAATAAGGAAGCCGCATATACGGCTTCCTTATTCTTTGCTCTTCCAAGCTTGTGTTTTATCATCTTCATCAAATTCAATAATGACATCCGTTACGCCTCTATGCTCCATTATCTGGGCTTCCAGGCGATCCTTGATATCATCAGCAGCAGCTACCGTGATTGTTGGGTCAATTTCCAGTTTAGCTTCGACATGGAAAGACTCGCCTTCCTTCACTACTGTCATTTCCTGGATATCTCGTACATCTTTATCCGCAAATAAGATGTTCCCGATCTTATCAGCCATCTCTTCATCAGCTTCCCCGATGACACCAGCTGCATTATCAAGGAAAACACGCCCTACGACAAGAAACATCATCGCACCAATGATGATGGAAGCGATTCCTTCCGCTTGGTAAAACGGTGTGTAAGCAGCAATCAATATGGCAATGATGGCAACCAATCCGCCGCTAGTAGCAACCAAATCTTCCATGAATACCAATTTTGTAGCTGGTTTTGCTCGTTTCACATGGACAAAGCTCATTGGAATAACCGCAAGTCCTTTCGCTCCTGACTCGCTTTCGTGGGCAATCTCGCGCATTGCTTTCAACAGCACATATCCTTCAAGGATACAGCCGAGTGCAAGAACAGTAATACTGATCCATAGTCCCTCAGATTCTGATGGATGAGCAAGATGCGTAATTCCCTCACGTATAGTTTCGTAAGCAAGGATACCAACGATTAAGACTGCTCCAAGCAGCACAAGGTTGACAGCCCGGCCGAAACCTCCTGGGAACCGCTCCGTAGGTGCTTTTTTACTGAGTGCTGAACCGACATAGACGAAAAGCTGGTTAGCGGCATCCCCAAAACTATGCATCGTTTCTGCAAACATTGCCACATTTCCCGTCAATAAGAAAGCTCCTCCTTTGACAAGTGCAATGACCAGATTGACCACCGCAGCCAATGCGGCTGATTTACTTCCCTGACGTAACAGGCTTACATATTCCTTCATGCTGTCTCTTCCTTCTTTGTGATTTTTATATGTAGCAGTTTATGGTAACAATATTTTTAGCATAGCATACATTGAATGCAACGCCGCCCCCTTATGCTCAAGGAATGGGAAGACAGTATGTTTTAGTTTGAGTAGAAACGGTTATTCCATATACATGAAATCTGAGTTTTTTTCACTTGCAGTCTTTCGTTTAACGTGTTAATATCTTGAACAATATACTTTTACAGAGAAAGGAGAAATAAATATGAGAAAAGTGACTTTGGAGCAAATTTATACACATCCCATCGCACAGAAATACCTCGGTCGTTCCGGGCAGGCACATGCCATTGCAGTGGCAGAGCACGCACTCGTCATCAGTGAGAAAAAGAAGGTTGATCCAGACACGGCAGTCAAAGCTGCATTGCTTCATGATATCGGTCATTACGAATGGTATAGTGATGGTAAATGGGATTATGATTTGTATAAACAAAATGATATTCACGCTATCAAAGGCGCTGCTCGAGCACACAAGCTTTTGATCCGTTTAGGTGAAGATCCGCAGGCTGCCAAAGCGATATCCTTGGCTATCCTTTTGCACACAGACTCTTACCTTCCCGAGCACAATCTAAAACTTGACCCACTACAGCAAGTAGTAGCGGAAGCAGATACAGCAGATGAAGAAACAGGCGGTGCACATCATTACAAGACCATCTCTCAGCAAGAAGCATTGAAACGCATCCGGAAATTGGACGCAAGCATCGAGAAGCGCATGATGAGACAAGTCCAGACAAGCTGATCATGTCCGCTTCCTCCCCCCTTCCTTAAATCTCCTGATCTTCCTTTCAAAACTTCGCTTCAAAACGTGCAATCTAGCACCCATTCCGCTATGCTAGAATATAATATATGAGATTTATAAAGGAGAATAGCGAATTTGCACTGGAAAAGGATTATAGTAACTACTTTGCTAATGACAGTTGCAGCGTTGATCCTATTCGGCTTTTTGCATATAGAGCAGCTTCCGCCTAATCCATCCACTCCCGCTGATTCCATGAATGCAGATGACATTACCGGACTCCATCCAACAGTAGAAAAGAATATGAATGAATTGATAGAAAAAACTTCTGACGTCGGCATCTCCATCATCATTACGGATGACTATCGATCCAAGGAAGAACAAGACAAGCTGTACGCCCAAGGCAGGACAACGGAGGGACAGATTGTCACCCAAGTCCAAGGCGGGGAGTCCATGCATAATTACGGACTTGCTATTGACTTCGCTTTGGAACCGGAACCAGGCAATGTGATCTGGGACATGGAGTATGACGGGAATAAAAACGGCGAATCCGACTGGATGGAAGTAGTCGAAATCGCCAAGGATCTCGGCTTCGAATGGGGCGGAGACTGGCCAGGATTCAAGGATTACCCTCATCTGGAGATGCATATCGATTAAAGGAAAAAGTGCCTGATGGCGCTTTTTTTTCTTTATAAAAGGCATGCATTGAAAAATAGGTCATCATTAACAAAGTTAGGTAAATCAGAATGAAATCGTTTTGCGATTTAAATACCACTTACACTATAGCCCTTACTCCTTTCCCCATCCTGCTTCGGAACACAAAAATCAGTCCACTATTTTAGACCCTGCATGCAGAACATTTTATATGGAAGGATGAAATGAAAAAATCAATTGCCGTAAGTCTTACAATTATAGTAGAGTTCCTGCTTATTTGGCTGATTGCAATCACTTTTTCAATTAATCTGGTAGAAATACTTTTCTTGGCGGGTATATTTGTTTTTGCTGTCATATGGATACTCTCCTTAGCTGTCAGAAATTCCAGCAATCAGTCCCATGCTCACAATAAAGCTTTTCTCGTATATAAAACAGGAGATATACAACTTTTTCGTTTCCAAATATCTCCCGTCATAATGGGCGTTCTCCTATTTGTTCTGATAAGCGCGATCCTAACAGGGTTATATTACGCGTCCTATTTTTAATAAAAAAAGCGCCCTCATGGACGCTTTTTCAGTTAGCTATGACAAGATAGGTGCTAAAACTGATGATATAGATAGCAAAACAAAAAACAGCAACTCGCATGTAGTTACTCGTCAGGTCGAACAATACCTTCCATCCATTGGACAAGATAGCTGCTATAGTAAGCACAAAGGTAATTCCTAACATCATCATCGCACCAAGAAAGATAATATGCTCCATTTGGATTCTCCTTCTGTTTCTATACACTTTATAATAGAAGGAAAGCAGCATAAGCTCCTGTTGTTCCGGTAACATCATTTGCCAGGAAGTGACGATTTTGTCACTTTTTACAGCTCTAATTGAGACGGGTACAGCGTCATACCGCCATCAACGAATAATGTAGTGCCTGTGACATAGCTCGCTTCCTTAGATGCAAGCCACGCAGCTGCTGCTGCAATCTCTTCTGGTTTTCCAAAGGATTGCATCGGTATTTTTTTCATCTGCTTTTCTTCGTTTTCCGGCTTGGTATCTTCGTTCCGCTCCGTAGCGATTGTTCCTGGTGCGATGGCATTTACTCGGATACCTTTAGCAGCATACTCAAGTGCCATCGTTTCAGTCAACAGCTTGATACCGCCTTTAGACGCAGCATAATGACTGTCCGAAGGCTTCGGGATTTGCTGGTGCACACTAGACATATTGATAATACTGCCTTTTATATTGTTTTCCAGCATATGACGCAAAGCTACCTGGCCGCCTAAGAAAGTTCCGGTCAGGTTTACATCAATGACACTTCTCCACGTGTCTTCATCCATTTCATGATACGGCTGTGGTTTGCTAAAGCCGGAATTATTCACCATAACATCCAATCCGCCGTATTCGTCCAAGGCTGCATCAAGCAGTTTTTGAACCTCTTCTTTTTTAGAAACATCTGCTTGAATGACGATTGCTTTCCCGCCAGCTTCCCGGATATTTTCAGCAGCTTGATTTGCTCCATCCTCATCTCCATGATAATTGACAACCACATTCATGCCCTCTTGCCCAAATCGTTCTGCAACTGCTCTCCCTATTCCCTTGGAAGAACCTGTCACGATAGCCGTCTTTCCTCTCAAATCATCATACATGTAGATTTCCCCTCTCGGATTTATGTTCTTCTCTGCTTTTCCCCCAATCCATTCACTGGAAACTTTTCTACAAAATATGACAAAATAGGACTTTTTATAGTGAAGCGCTTCACTTTCTGGTACTTCTTACCGATATAAAGGAAAACCATGTGCAGAGGAGCTCGTTTATGAATTCTACGTTACAGGCAGTAGTCAATATTGCCCCAATTATAAAAGATACTCTAGGACCGACAGCTGCGATGGGTGTGCTGGACACGGAAAAGTTTATTTACTTTGCCCCTTCTACACTCTTATCACTAGGCATTGAAGTCGGCAGGACCAGATTGGATGAACATGAGGTCTATATGCGCGCAATTAAAGGGGAGCATATTGTCTTCGCTATTACAGAAGATTACGAAGCACTTGGAGCACCCGTTGTAACTTCCATTACCCCTATCCGAGATATGGAAACGAATGAAATTGTCGGCCTGTTATCACTCTCACGTACATTGGAGCATCAAGAGAAGCTAGACCAAGAACTTAGCAAATTGAACCAAGTGATAGATGCGTTGCAAGGTAAAGTGCAGCATGTTGCGGCTCAAGCTGAAGAACTGTCTGCAACAAGCAGTGATATCAAAGAACAAGCAGCCAATGCAAGCCAAAGTTCAAGCAAGATTGGTGAAGTTGTACAGCTGATCGAACAGATTTCCACACAGACAAATTTGCTTGGTTTGAATGCAGCAATTGAAGCGGCTCGTTCCGGTGACGCCGGCAAAGGCTTTGGTGTTGTTGCTGACGAGATCCGCAAGCTATCCGATAACACAAAGCAAGCTGTGCAGACAATCAGCAAATCCTTAATAGAAATCACTACTAGCGGGGAAAATCTGTCACAAAGCATCAGTGAAGTTTCTGCCTCCTCTGAAGAACAGTCTGTCATCATGGTCGAATTCATGGATGATATCCAAGCCTTAGATGAAAAAAGCAAACAGATTATCGAGACAATGAAGAAAGTTACAAACCAAGGATAAGGAGTCTCAACATGCACCCTACAGTTCAAGCAATGGTCCACCTAGCCCCAGAAATCAAGAAAAATATTGGAGAAAACAATGTTGTTATTGTTACAGATACAGAGAATTACGTTTACTTTTCTCCTTCCAAGGACTTGGATATTGGTATTAAACCAGGAGATTATGCTTTTGGAGAAGGAGCTGATCTTCTTCGCCAGGCTCTTAGCGGGGAACATGTACATGCACATGTTCCAAAAGAAGCTTACGGAATCGGCTTACAGAATTCAGCGACTCCAATTCGTGATGAAAACGGAGAGATTGTTGGAGTCTTCCAGATTACCAAGACACTAAAAGATGAAGAACTACTGGATGAACAGCTGGATGAACTGCGTGCAATTGTAAGCAGTTTGCAAGCCAAAGTACAGCATGTAGCTGCCCAAGCAGAGGAACTGTCTGCAACAAGCACGGATATTAACGGTCAGGCAGCTCACGCGAGTGAGAATTCCCAGGAAATCAGTACGGTGGTTCAGCTGATTGAGGATATTTCCACCCAAACGAACTTGCTCGGATTAAATGCTGCAATTGAAGCAGCACGATCCGGTGATGCAGGCAGAGGGTTTGGAGTCGTGGCAGATGAGATTCGCAAGCTTTCTGTCGGAACGAAAGAAGCTGTCGGAGCTATTGGCGATTCCCTTCAGGAAATCCGGTCGAATATGGAGAATCTGACACTCAGCATCGGTGAGGTTTCCACTGCGTCAGAAGAGCAATCACGTGTGATGGTGGAGTTCATGGAGGATATTCAAAACCTGGATAGCCAAAGTAATGATATTGGACAATATATCAAGGAAATTACGTACTAAAAAAAGCCTCCGTAAGGGAGGCTTTTTTCTTTTAGATAGATTGTTTGTTGTTAGGAGTAGCTGGTGTTGTTTTAGTAGTAGGTGTTGTAGTTGTCTTGTTGACAGGCGTGCTCTTCTGATCATCAGAACTGCTGCTGCCTTCATTTTTCGGTTTTGTCATCGGATTGCTTGGTGCGCTGTCCGGTTTTGTTTCCATTAGCTTATTAGAAGCTTCCTTCGCTTTGCTGCCTGCATTTTTCAGATCCTCTTTCACTTCTTTCACAGTGCCAAGGGCAGATTTAGAATCTTCTTGGACATCGTTCACGGAAGACATGATCTCGTTTTGTGCTTTATCATATACATTCTTAACATCGTTAGCTGCATCTTTCGCAAGCTCCGTTGCGTCCTGCACTTTGGACATTACCTGTTCCTTCGTGCCTTGCGGATCCTGTTTCGCTTCTTTTACAAAGCTGACAACTGTATCTTTTGCTACGCCGACATTTTGGAATACCTTTTGACGTGTCTGCTTGTTAAGTAAAACGATTGCCGCGCCGGTAACTGCTCCAGCGACTGCGCCAGTCAATAGTTTGGAACCTGCTTTTGCCTGTTCTTTCACTTCTTGCTTGTCTACTGTTTGTGCTTGTACCATTATGAACACTCCTTAGCTTTTTTGTTTACCGTATTGGTGTATAAATACCCCGTCCCAACGAAAGTAAACAATAAAACTGTAATTACAATGGCAGCGCCCTTTTTTGTTTCTGCACGAAATAGACCATTTCCTTGAATCCTATTTCCTTCAACCGCTCTTTTACTTTGTCAAAATCCTCGCCGATCCGGGATGGTATATGGGCATCAGAGCCGAAGGAAATGTCCACACCATAATGCAGTGCCCGTTCCAAAATCAGATCAGATGGATACCATCCACCCACCGCTTTCGTACCGCCGGAAGTGTTCACTTCGATACTGACTCCAGCTTCCCCGATCACTTTCAACGTCTGTTCGATTGCATGATCAGCAGGTATATCAGAAAACGCAGGATAAAAACCCTTCATTGCATCGATGTGGCCGAGCACTTGGAAGATGCCGCTTTTAGCCGATTGCTGGATCATATCATAATAGGTTTCTTTCACCCGGATGTGATCTGCTTCTGATAAACCATCCCATCTGCCTTGTTTGAAGATGTTCACTTTATCCACGTAATGAACAGAACCAATAATATAATCGAAGGGGTACTTATTGTAATAGCTTGCATATAAATCAGCATGCTGCGGGAAGAAATCACTCTCCACACCTAAGAGGACGTGAATCTGGTCCTTATATTTCTCTTTCAGATGAAGCACTTCCTGAACATACGCTTCAAATCCGCTGATTGGCATAGCAATACCCGGATACAGCTGATCTTCCTCGCTGTAGAAATAAGGAGAATGATCTGCTATCCCGATATAATGCAACCCTTTTTCAATCGCCGCCTTGATATAATCCTCTATTTGTCCTTCAGCATGTCCACATCTGTAATGATGCGTGTGCAAATCGAATGTCATACACCTGCTCCTTCGGCTACTCGAGTATTTTCTTCCAGGAATTCTTTTATCAGCATATTGACGATTTCCGGCTGCTCATGGTGTACCCAGTGCGTCGCATCATCGATATATACCAGCTCGTAATCTTGGCAGTACTTGACTGATTCCTGCGCCAGTTTCTTTAGAAGGAATTGATCCTTGATACCCCAGATAATCTTCGTAGGAACATGCACCATGACGGAATCCTTCTTGCCGTACAAGCTGATGTTGTCCTTTTCTGTCAAAGCTCGGTACCAGTTCAGCATGCCTGTCAGCGCACCTGGCTTGAACCATGCTTCTTTGTAATTATCCACATCCATCTGAGAAAACGTTCCTTCTTGGCTGAACTTTGTCAGCGCCATTGCGAGACCGTGATAGTCATTGGCTGCCAATGATTTTTCTGGTACGTCCTGCATCTGGAAAAAGGCCATATAAGAGCTCTTGAACCACTGCAGCGGATTGGTTGCGAGTATTTTCGGCATTGCTGCAGGATGCGGCATATTGATGGCAATGAATTTCTCTACATATTCTGGCCTTGTGACCGCCAAATGCCAGCCGACAGCCCCGCCCCAGTCGTGGCCAATGATAATCGCTTTTTCTCTCTGGAAAAGGCGGATCACTGCTACCACATCATCACGGAGCTCGTCCAGTACATAATTTGCAGTACCTTCTGGTTTATCGCTTAAATTATAGCCTCGCTGATCCAAAGCTAGCACCCGGAAACCTAGCTCTGCAAGCGGGACGATCTGTTCCTTCCACCCATACCAGAACTCAGGGAACCCATGCAGAAGTATCACCAATTTCCCATCATTCGGTCCAGCTGCAGCCATATGCAGGTTCATTCCATTCGCTTTTACCGTCAACTGCTCAACTCTCATCAGAATCCTCCTCGTCTATATTAACTGCGGGTCAATCCATAATGCGCCAATGCCTGCTGCAAGGAATTATAGAAAGAAATATCCTCCACTTGTCTATCTCCTCCTAGAGTCTGCGCCAAATCAGGACGTACACCGGAAACTGCACAGTTAATTCCGAGCATTTGCAGGATCTGCACCATTTGTCTGAGCTTTTCCCGTACAAGTGCTTCTGTAAAACTCGCTCCGGACATATCAATGAAAAGCGTTTCGACTCCTTTTTCCTTACAGGCTTGCGGCATATGTTCGACGATCAGCTCCGCACGCTGCACGCTTATTTCTCCAACCAACGGAAATACACCGATGCCTTTCATAAGTGGAATAACAGGTGAACTAGTCTTATGGATTACTTCGCGCTGGCTTTTGATTTTCCTGTCTATCAGCTCATAATAAGATTTTGTAAAATTATTGATAACCTCATCTAATGCACGGTGGAGATTCTTCGACCATCGAATGACCATAGCAGGTGTGATATCCTGTTTATGCTCTTCCGTGAATGATTCAATGAAATCCCAAATAACCGTTCCTGATTTCCCGACCGCCTGCAGCACTTCATGAATAGGTGTATTAGTCTTAACGCGGCTATTCGCAACTTTTTCCACCCATGTTTTGAGATTTTGGCTATATTGCTCTTCATCCTCTAAAATTGCACTGGCAACTGTGACGATTGTCATCCGGTGCTGTTTTCTTAATTTCGCACGCATCTCTTTCCCAGCATCATCTGCATAGATCGAGTTTTTGTAGTCGTATAATAAACCGGCCCATCGATCTGTTATATGAGGAGCGTTATCCATGATGTAGTTATATAGTGCCTCGTTCATACCTGGCATGCGATTCACCCTCATCTTCTTCATTTGCTTTTATTATAACGGAACCGCCGAAGCGCTTCTATCTTGAGCATATAAAAAGAGTCTGCCGAAGCAGACTCCCTGCATATGTATATATCCGCACGTAAAAGGATACCCCCATGTAACATTTCAGGCGCGGTTCAGTATGTCAACCAGTAAATTGAGAAAACGATCTGCATCAACTTCCATACAGACATGAACATTCTCCGATTTACCCCATTTACCTTGGCGATCCCAAACAGTCAGCCCATCACAGTAAGTGCTTGTTGTTTCAACAGAGACCACGCATGCCCTCCTTTTAACCAAGGTTGGATCTATCAGTACGCCTACTGCAAGCGGGTCATGCATGGCACAAGCCCATATACCATTCTGCTCGTAGAAAGCTTTCCTGTAAGTTGCTGTACTGGTTGATACAAAATCGTGTACCGTCGGATTTTGGATAGCTTTAATATGCTCTTCCCTGAGCAAGGCTTTCTTCGTGACATCCAGTCCCACTTGAGTCAGTTTCGGTATACCGGCTTCCAGTACAATGCTGGCTGCTTCTGGATCAGCAAACATATTGAATTCTGCTACTGGCGTGACATTACCAATGCCATTGATAGCCCCACCCATGTAGATTACTTCCTTCACATGGTCGACAATGGCAGGGTTTTGCTTGATTGCCAAAGCTAAGTTAGTGAGTGGCCCTGTGCACACAAGTGTTACCTCACCAGGATTCTCCATGATTTTTTCAATCATGAATACAGCTGCATTACCTTCTGCTATCTCCCTGTTTGACACAACATCCTGTAATGCACCTCCAATACCATCTGTTCCGTGTACTTTGTGCTCAAAATGCGGCTTGCGCTTCAAAGGAGAACTGCTGCCTTGTACTACAGGAATTGGTGGTGCCTCAATCAAGTCCAGTACTTTGCAGGTGTTCATAGTAGCAGCATCCAATGATACATTTCCACATCCTGTAGTAATGCCGATAAGCTCCAACTCTTCACTCTGTACAGCTAATAGAATGGCGATTGCATCATCTATGCCTGTATCCACATCTAAAATCAGCTTTTTCTTCATAAAACACCTCAAATACGAACATTATTTAGTCAACATGACTACTTTCACCCAAATTATACACTTGATTACACCTACGAAAAAGATAAAGTTCGTAAAAAAGGTACAAATCTCACATGGATTTGTACCTTTTAGGCATATTCTATTTGTTCCCGCTGCTGTTTTGCCTGTTTGATCGCAGACTTGGCACGGTATAACCTCGTCTTTACCGTTGCTTTTGGCAAAGCTAACGAATCCGCAATTTCAGCTTCTTTCATCTCTTTTATATAACGCAGCGTCAGCACTTCCTGGAGTTTTGGCTTCAGCTTTTGAATATCCTGTTCCAGCTCCCGTTTCGTCTCCCGCAGCTCAATCTCCTCGATCACGATGTGCTCGAGATAATGCTGCTCCATTTCCCAGCTAGCCAGCTCGATACTAATGAACTTGCGTTTACCTTCTTTTCGAAGCATGTCAATGGCCGTGCGAGAAGCAATCGTTGCCAGCCATGCACCAGCCTTCGCCAAATCCTCCAGCTTATCCAGATTCCGATAGGCCTTGATAAACGTCTCCTGCGCCGCATCCTCCGCCAGCTGTGGATCGCGCAGCACCTTCTGTGCTGCGCGATATACCCGCTGATGGTAGAGCGAATAGATATGCTGAAACACCGACTCCGTCACATATACACACTCGCTAGCCACGCTTTATTCCTCCAGTTGGTTTTTGATTGATTCGGGGAGATCATTGTATTCGATTGAGTATTCAGCAGAAATATCTGATTCACCATTAAGTTTGATTCCCACGTAGTATGAGTCTTGTTTTCCGCTATACTCGATAAGATGGTCAAATATATACTTAATGTCTTTTTCGTCCTCTACTTTCAATGTATTTTCATAGTCATAATCGTCCAATTGCAGAAAATCGATATCTTCCGGCACAATACGGATATCCTCATATAGTCCTGCATCTTTCAAAACCTTAACCGTATTTTTATAACTGTCATCAAATGACGCATAATAATATATATCTGGGTCTTTTGTTAGGAAATCAAGTGTATATGTTTGCATCTTGTCTGGATTTATTTGTGTATGCTCACTGTCAATGTCCTTCTTAAGAGCTTCTAAAAGTGCATCAATTGTGCTTTGATCAGAGATGGTTGGACCATCGGAAGGAATTAAATTCGATTGCAAATTTAGTGCGTAGATAGCCTCTCTATCAACATTGAACACTTGATTATTCGCATGCTTGTATTGGCTGGTACTTTCAATCTCGTACTGTAAATCTTTCAGTTCCGAGTTTGCTTCCAAAGAATACGCATAGGATCTAGCTATTTTTCCGCCATTTTTCAATTCATACACAATGAATGTATAGCGAGTATCATCATAAGACTCAGCGAATTGACTGTTAGAAGTTTGGATAACTTCTTTCTGTAATCGCTGTACCATTTCAATATCATCTTCTTCTGTAAAATAAAGCGGTTCTATTCCTGGTTGGATATAATTTTCGTCTCTGCTATAAATAAACTCATCACCAAAATAGACTCTCTCTACTTCACTGACCTCTGGAATATTATTTTCATAGCTTTCTTTAATTAAAAAGACAACTAGAAATACGGCGACTAGAAAGCCAGCAAGAAACAAATACGATTTATAGTTGCTATAAATCCTCCATGTTTTTTTCAAAATAGCTTCGGCTACGATGAATCCAAGCAAAGAGCCCGCTAGGTAGCCAATCACAGTCCAGCTCATGGATCCAGTCATTTGGTGGAAATATAAACCTCCTGTCATCATGAAACAGAAGGTCAAACCAAATCGAAAGACAGGTTGCATAAATGGGTAAACAATAGCCTGAGAGGTATACTCCAATCTGCGATGCACGTAAAGCCAATAAGCACCTAGATATAGGAGAATACCGGCAGCAGCAAAAATACTAATCATTAACCAAGAGATTCTATGCTCAGAAAGAATGATCCCCATAAAATAACTGATAGGTGAGAATTTTACCACTGCGGCATCCAAATAGTAATCTAGAGGGAAACCAGTTAATAAAGTTCTCAAATTATAAAATATCAATACCATGATTCCAGCCGGAAACAAAACAAAAATATAGGTCAAGACAACATGCATAGATAATAAGCCTGTAACCATACCAATAAAGTTTGCCGCAGTGTAAATGAGCACATTCAGAAATAGCAATACACATAACCAATACAAGACATTCATTCCATTATAATAACTACCCATGCCCGTAAATGCTTGCATAGCATATAAGATAATTCCATTCATGAATATAGGTAATGTCAGCAAAATCAATCCAGTAGCTGCATGGTGATGCATTAATGCAGATCTTTTGATTGGCATACTATGAACGAAATCAGACGTCTGCTTTTTATGCAAATAACGGAATAACAGTATTCCAAAAAATACTGGCACAGTAATAGACAGAATCCATTGAAATTCAGGCAGATAAAGAAATAGACTTCCTTTCTCCATATACCTCCTTGTTTCAAGGTTTGTATACTCGAATATGATTTGCAGCGGTAATATAACAAACAAAGCCAGGAAATACAGTACACTCAGCCAGCCCGTCAGCCTGACATCATAACGGATGATTTGTTTCTTAATCAAGGATGTTTTCGATGGCATAGCCAGCACCTCCCATTTCATAGATAAAGATTTCTTCCAGGGATAGCGGCAGCATATCCAGTACGACTGGATTTTGTGCTGCGAGTATTTCTTCTAATTCCTGGTGGTCTGCTTTGACGATCAGCAAATGAATACTTCCTCGCTTTTCCTGGTGAAGGATATTCAATTTTTCTAAGAAACTCATATCCTGCCCTTTACGCAAGGCGAACTGAACCTTTTGAACCTCTGTTTTCATATCATCCAGATTCCGTTCAAGGATCATTTTTCCTTTATGCACAATTCCGACGTCGTCACAGAGGTTTTCCATTTCCCGCAGGTTGTGAGAAGAAATAAGAACAGTCATTTCTCTCTCCGCCACGTCGTTGATGAGCAGACCTTTGATGCGCTGCCGCACAACAGCATCCAATCCATCCAATGGTTCGTCCATTATCAAATAATCAGGCTTCGCTGCCAATGCCAGACAGAAGGCCACTTGGCGCTGCATCCCTTTTGAAAAGGTAGAGACTTTCTTGTTCTCCAGTTTGAATTGGCTGATCAGCTGGTCATATCGCTGCTGGTCCCAATTTGCATACATATCAGCGTAATATTGTCCCATTTGCTTCACCGTATATTGCGGAAGAAAATAAAGGATATCCGGCATGAAGATGATGCGCTGCTTTAACGCTACATTTTCAAATACCGTCTTGCCGTCAACCAGGACACACCCTTTGTCTTGCTTCAGGATACCGGCAAGAATACGCATGATCGTCGTTTTCCCAGCTCCATTCGAGCCAAGCAGCCCATATATTGTGCCTTTCCTTACCTGGAAACTAACTTGATCCAATACTTGCTTACGGTCAAATTTCTTACTTATTTCTACAGCTTTGATCATGTATCGCTTCCTCCCCCATTACGCAGCTGCTGCTCCACTACATTTCGAATTTCATCAGCTGTCATGCCTATATACAGTGCCTCTGTCAGCAGTTTTCTCAATTCCTCCTGCATGTGCTTCACCTTTTGCGGATCGATCTGTGTACTAATCGCGTTCACGAAACTTCCCCGTCCCTTCACGGAATAAATCAATTCTTGATTCTCAAGCTCTCGGTATGCTTTCTGAATTGTATTCGGATTGATCGTCAGCTGCTGGGCAAGCTCCCGTACCGAGGGAAGCTTCTCGTCTGTTTCCAGCACTTGATTGATGATCAGTTCCTTGAACTTATCGACGATTTGTTCATAAATCGGCTTGCCGCTTCGCAAGTCAAGTTCAAACATGTATTCACCTCATTCAGGCTTGTGTATTAACTGTATTAGTTATAGTAGTACACTTGATACACCAAAGTATACACCAGCGTTTTCCATTTGAAAAGCACTTTTTTCCAAAAATAAAAAAGCCAGATCATAAGATCTAGCTTTTCCTATAAATCATTATGAATCAGTAGCATGAATTCCACTTTTCGTTCGCCCGTCATTCAATATAGAAAAACCCGTCCTAATCAAAATTAGAACGGGTTTTAAGGATCAGATTAACCAATACCGATGATATTGAAGCCAGCATCCACATATACAATCTCACCAGTTACACCACGGGAAAGGGCACCAAGCAAACCAACTGTCATATCGCCGACTTCCTCAGCAGAAACATTACGGCGAAGCGGTGCAGTATGTTCCACTTTTGAAAGGATGTCATTGAAAGAAGGCACGCCTTTTGCAGCCAATGTACGGATAGGACCTGCAGAAATAGCGTTAATACGGATGTTATCCGGACCAAGATCATTTGCCAAGTAGCGTACGCTTGCTTCCAGCGCTGCTTTTGCAACACCCATGACGTTGTACCCCTGCAGCACACGGTCAGCACCAAGGTAGCTCATAGTCACGATGGATCCGCCTTCTGACATTAGCGGGCGGACAGCTTTTGCTACAGCTACTAATGAATACGCACTTGTATCCTGTGCAAATGCATAACCGTCACGGGAAGTGTCGATGAAATCACCTCTCAAATCTTCTTGATGTGCATGGGCTACGGAATGTACAAGACCATGGACAGTTGTGAACTTGTCTTTGATTTCTGCAAACGCAGACGCGATGCTGTCATCATCATTTACGTCACATTGAATGACAGCTGCTTCCATTTCATTCTTCTCCAACAGTTTGTTCAGCTTTTTAGCAGAACGTTCCTGGCGATATGTAAAGATCAGCTTTGCACCAGCAGCGTATAGAGATTGCGCAACGCCCCATGCGATACTGCGATCATTCGCTACACCCATGATGACGATGTGCTTATCCTGTAATTGTAGAAAATCCTTCATTTTCATTCTCCTTCTAAATGAACAATATCGTTCACGTTTTCTACCGCTTATCATAACAGAAAACAGTAATGAAAGAAACGACACGCCTGTTCAGACAAGTTACACTTCTATATAATAAGGTTTGGAAATAACAACCAAATAATGCGAGGTGAAAAGATGGATACTACGCCTCCAAATAAATCCGGAGACAGCTTTGATAAAAGACTTCAGGATTTATATGAGCAAGGCTACATATCTGAAGCAGTATTCATAAGTGCTCTGAACGGTAATCGAAGAAAGCGGCTTGATGATGCTTCAAAACGCAAAGAAGCACAGACGCAAAAAGAAGCATTGCCTATGCAGCAAACGGCTGCTGCAGTGCAAACGCAAACTGTACCAAAACAAGCTGTATATGCAAATCCGACCTTAAAAAAACAAAAGACTCCCGAGCAAATCCGGGAACGCAATCTCACTATCATTCTTGTCCTCGGTATCATCATGCTTTTCTTTGGCGGGTTATATCTCGGCACTTCCAACTGGGGAAATTTCTCTTCTTTCGGAAAAGTGCTATTAATCAGCTTGATTCCTTTCCTATTCGCAGGCTTGAGCTATATAAGCTATAAAGTCCGGATTCCGCAGACAGCCTTTGCTTTCTTAATGCTCGCGGCCCTGTTTGTACCGATTGTCATATTCTCGGCATCTTATTATCAGCTGTTTGGCAGCTATTTGTCCTTCGGGGGTGATGGGGCAGCCTTGATTGGGACCATAGCGGCATTAAGCTGTACAGCGTTGTACTATACGGTGGCAGCACGTACAGGATCCAAAGCATTCATCTGGGTTACCTATGTCGGCATATCATCAACGTTGATCTCAGCACTGCTGTATGTAACGACTACATATAGCGCATTTCTATTCTGTTTACAATTAGCCAATTTGCTGCTTCTTCTGTTCGAGCGAACACTCCGGGATTCATTCAAACTTCAGACACTGCAGCGTTACTGGCCATATTATCTGCAGATGAAGCTTGGAACAGAAGCCATTATCACTATTATTTTGATAAGCGGCGCCATTACGTATGATCTTACTTTACTGGTGATTGGCATAAACGCATTGATCCTTGCCGCCAAAAACTTCAGCCGACTCTATCATCTTGGCTTTCTCGCTTTCACCTTGATTGGCAGCATTTTGCTGCTTTTGGAAATCGATTCATATTTCAACATGTTCCTAGGGCAATTCATCAGCTTAGGCTTCATTCTCGTTCTTTTGACATGGAATCTGCCTCGCTGGCTGCAAGTAGTCTATGAATCATTCATCCATGCAATAAATGGCTTTCTATTAATCTTTTTCACAAGTCTTCTTTATTATTTCGAATTCAATTGGGCGTACTTGATCGGGATTTTATTCTTACTGGTCCAGTATACGATTTGGACCGCTGCATCACGCAATATCCATTACAGCTATCCAAGCGTCGGACTGTTCCTGCTTGTCGTCTATTGGCTGCTTTACATGGTGGGTGCTCCAATCTGGATCCGCACAAGTGCGCTTTCGACATTATGTTTCATTGGGCTAGCATACAGTTATATTTGGCCGAAAAAGATACCATTCTTGAAACCATTCCAAGGCACGATCAACTGGACAGCTGTGGGATCAGTCATCCCTATTTTCCTGGTGAATCATAGCTATAGCTATTATGAGGCAAACAGCTATTTGCTGCTATTAGTGGCTGCAGCAGGGTTCTTCTGTTACGGAAAAGAAAGTGCGGAAGTTGTGCTCATCAGTAAGATTATTACTCCGATCAGCTTGATTGCAGCATTACTGCTCGGAGGTTACCGTCTGTATACCGAAAATGAATTCTACCATGAACAAGTTGGTATCTCAGGACATGCAACTTTGATTGCATTGGTTGCTATCGCAATCGCATTCCTTTGTCGAAAGTATCGTTACCAGCCATTGTTTCTATCGTTTTTCCTTACCGGTCAAATCTTGCAGAGCTATGCTGTCCTGCTCGCCATCTTTTCGTGGAATCAGCCAGCAGTCACCGTTACGATTGTTTCCCTAATCAATGTCGGTATTCAATTAATGGCTCTTAAGGTCTTTCGGAGGCATCCATTATGGGTGGCGATACTCGGTTCCATCATCGTCACGTATGCATCATTGCAAGACTTATTCGGAATGGAAGACCCAAATATACTAACCGCTTATATGCTGTTATGCGGTGTGCTCTTCTTTGCAGCCAGCCTTTACATCAAGAAGAAAGCTCCAATCGGTTCGGTCTACTTCTTCTGGTGCAGCCATGCTTTGATCATTTTCGGCATGTTATGGGTATTGCTTGCGCAGCTGTTGGATCTTGTTCCGCCTGTTTGGCTTCTTATTCCGCTCGCCCAATTTGCGTTGTCTGCTCAAATTGCCGCGAGATTGCCCGAAAAGTATATATTTGCAAATGCCAGTATCTTAGTCGTCTTCCTTATCTCGATTACCCATCTGGATCAGTACACAAATTGGAACCATCAATTTACATTGGCCGCAGCTTTTACAACATGCTGCATTGCCTTGGTATATGTGCTGCTTCCTAACTGGCGTCCCTTACTGCGGATCAGCTTGATAACTGCCTATAACACGATTCTGCTGTTCGCATTAGCAGAGCTTACGGTTCTTTTCTCCTGGCAAATCATCCTGCTTGCCATCCTTGTCGGGATAATTGCAATCTATCAACAGCATCAATTGCGGTTAAGCATCGTTTCCGTTTGTACATTGCTGTTACTTCTGGCTATTTTGCTCCTTTACGGAAGCATCGGCCAAGAAATTCGAACCGCTTATTTACTGCTTGCTGGTGCGATAGGATTAGCTATAACCAGCTTCAGCAACTATCAATCTGTTGTTGCCGAAGCAGATAATAATTCTGCATTGAATAGGATGGATGTATATCGGATTGCCGCTATTGTTTATACTGTCGTTGGCAGTCTGGCAGGTATCGCAGCTTACGGTTCAGGCATTGCTGATACGCTGTTCGGATTGACAGTCCCAGCATTGTTATTCGCGATCAGTATATATACAGCACCAGCGGCCGAAAAAAGATATGTACGGCTGGCAGCCATCATGTCCTGCTTATACCCTTATATACTCGTACTGCAAGTTGCAGACATAAGCCCATACTTGACAACAGAGCTCTATGTCGTGCCGATTGCATTATTAGTTCTTATCATCCTGCGGCTGTTTTTCTATGATCCGGATGTGACACCGCATGTCGAGTTAGTTTTACTTACAATTGGATTTGGTATCTTGGTGCTCGATGGACTGTCAACGATGACGATTTATGACGCTCTATCCCTTGGCAGTCTTTCTTTACTGGCCGCTGTCATTGGTTTCTTACGGAAATATCGTGCGTATTTCCTGACGGGTACGATCACTGTTGTATTTAACTTATTCTTCAACACGCGCACCCTCTGGGGCAGTGCACCATGGTGGTTATATCTTATTGGAGCAGGCCTCCTGCTGATTGGCTCTGCCAGCTTTATCGAGTACCAGAAACAAAAGCATGACAGAACGACCGAATCACTGCTGCAGGCCAGCAAATCCAAGTGGATCAAATGGTTCAAGCAATACAGATAAAAGAGAGGCAGCTGTCTGCTTAAGACAGCTGCCTTTCTTTTATCTTAAAAATCGAATTCATCCGGATGTGGTCCGCTGCGGGTACCATCATCCAATTGGTCCAAGCGTTCCATATCTTCTGGTTGTAATTCAAAATCAAATACATCCTTGTTTTCCATAATACGTTTGTCTGTCATGGATTTTGGTATCGTGATGACATCATGCTGTATATCCCAGCGAAGCACAATCTGAGCCGGAGACTTTCCATATTTATTAGAAAGCTCCTGCAGTAAAGGCTCTGCCAGCAAGTCTCCGTTCATAAGCGGGGACCATGCTTCCAAATGAACACCCTTTGTCTTCGTGTATGCACGCAGTTCTTTTTGAATCAAGCGAGGGTGGAATTCTACTTGATTGACCGCCGGCACGACAGATGCGGTACTTAATAATGTTTCCAAATGATGTACTTGGAAGTTGCTTACTCCAATCGCTTTTACTTTCTTCTCTTGATATAGCTCTTCCAATGCTCGATAGGCTTCTGAGAATTTATCTTTCCCTGGCCAATGGATCAAATAAAGATCAAGAAAATCCAGCTGCATTTTTTTCAAGGACTCTTTATAGGCTGCTTTTGTTTGATCAAATGTCAGCCCAGCATTCCACACTTTAGAAGTAATGAATAGCTCTTCTCTTTTTACTAACCCTGCTTCGATTGCCCGGTTAATTCCTTGGCCGACGCTTGCTTCATTTCCGTAAATAGCAGCTGTATCAATGCTGCGATAGCCATGTTCGACTGCAAAGTAAACTTTGTCAGCGAGTTCCTTTCCATCTTCGACACGGAAAACGCCGTAACCTAGCATCGGCATAAGATTGCCATTATTGAGCTTTACTGATTTCATGAGATATTTCTCCCTTGTTTTCTAATTTTCTTGATATAGCTGTCAAACCAACTGCTGCTGCAACCATGATGGCCGCTACCCAGCTTGTATGAAGCAGACCTAGCTGCTCTGTGATGACGCCTCCCAGATAGGAACCGAGCGCAATCCCGGCATTGAAAGCTGCAATATTCCATGCAGAAGCAATATCCACCGCCTGCGGTACAAGCCGTTCAGCAAGCACAACGATATACGACTGCAGGCCCGGAACATTCATGAACGCAAACAGCCCCATGAGCAGAATAAAAACCAAACCAAGTTCTTTCACAGGCAACGTGATATACAAGACTGCTAGTACGATAGCCTGTATAGCAAACATATAAAATAAAGCGTGAACAGGCCGTCTATTTGCCAGCTTGCCGCCAGCGATATTGCCGATTGCTACCGCCACACCATATACGAGCAGCAGCCACGTCACAGTTCCTGGCTGAAATCCGCTAATTTGCTGCAGAAGCGGTGATAAATACGTAAAGACGACGAATGTACCGCCATAGCCAAGCGCTGTAATAAGAAGGACAAGTAAAATAGGTACTGACCGCAACAGACTGGTTTGATCTTTGAGACGTACTTTCACGCCTTTAGGTAATGTATTTGGAAGCAATGCAAGATTAGCCAAACCAGCGATAAGACCAATCACTACAATAAAGATGAATGCAATTCGCCAATCCAGCTGCTGACCAATGAAGGTGCCGAATGGAACTCCTGTGATAGTTGCAACAGTAAGCCCTGTGAACATGATGCTGATTGCTCCAGCACGCTTATCAGGCGGAACCAAGCTCGCAGCAATCGTGGATCCTATTGACATGAATACACCATGCGCAAGAGCTGAGATGAATCGTGCTATAAGTAAAACAGTCATATTAGGAGCAGCAGCGGCTATACTATTACCTATCAAAAATACGAGCATAACCAATAGGAGCTGCTTCTTTTTTGGTATGCTGGAAAGCATCGGTGTCAGGATCGGAGCACCGACAACAACCCCGATTGCATATAGGGATACTGTAAGTCCTGCCGCCTGCACTGATGATTGAAAGTCATCCGCTATCAGCGGCAACAGACCCACACTGATGAATTCTGTTGTGCCGATCGCAAAAGCTGTGATTGCCAAAGCGATCAGGGCAAAAGTTTGGTTTCCTTTCATATTACATTTCCTTTCCAATTCTTTTATCTCCCGCATCAGCCGGAGTAATGTTATTATGTCGTATGGGATTCCTATTGAACAGTACGTACTTTTTTGTGCTATAGGCACCTTTTAGTACCTATAAGGAGAGAAGAAGATGCAAAAGAAATATAATATTAGTGTAGAAGCAACACTTGAGGTAATAGGCGGAAAGTGGAAAACCGTTATTCTTTGCCACCTGACACACGGAAAGAAACGGACAAGTGAACTAAAGCGGCTTATGCCGAATATCTCCCAAAAAATGCTCACCCAGCAGCTTCGGGAGTTGGAAGCTGATGGCATCATCAACCGGATTCAATACCACGAGCTGCCGCCGCGTGTCGAATACGAACTGAGCGAGTATGGCTGGAGTTTACAAGGAATACTTGATTCCTTATGCAGCTGGGGTGAATCGCATATCGTCAAGGTATATGGTAATAAAGAGGACTATCTGGAAAAGACTTATTTAAACGAATGAAAACAGCTATAGCACTGTCGCTATAGCTGTTTTTTCTATAATTTTTCGATTTTCACTTTGTTTTTCTGCTCCGCTTTTACTTTCTTTCCCTCTTGGAAGACAACTTTTTCAGCAGATCCAAGATTCGTGAACACAACCGGGGTCAGCAAGGACGGAACAAGCGATCCGATAGCTGCAAGATCAGCTTCCACTAGTTTCTGACCCGCAGTGACCCGGTCCCCTTCTTTCACAAAGACCTCGAAGCCTTCCCCCTTCAAATTCACTGTTTCCAATCCTATATGGATCAGCACCTCGCGACCATTGTCCGCCTCTAAACCAATGGCGTGCTTTGTAGGGAAAATGTTGATGACTTTTCCATTAACCGGTGACACAACAGTCCCATTGACAGGTTCGATGGCAAAGCCATCCCCCATCAATTTTTCAGAGAAGACCAGGTCCGGTACGTCCTCCAAATAACGCAGCGTTCCAGACATTGGTATGACAAAAGCATTCATTTTGGGATCATCTTGAAGCGTGTTTGACAGGATACCTTCTGCAGCAGGCGCTGCGTCCATCTGCGGACTCGAAGTTTTGCCAAGTATGATATCCTGTATCTGCTCTTTCAGCCCTTCCGATTTTGGGCCAAAGATGGCTTGCATGTTGTTGCCGACTTCCAGTACACCCGCTGCTCCTAGTTTCTTCAGTTCATTTTTATCGACTTTGCTTTTGTCATTCACTGTGACTCGAAGACGTGTCAGGCATGCATCCAAATACTTAATATTTTCTTTATTACCCATCGCTTCAAGCACGTGATATGCCAACCCTCCTGTCCGCGCATTTCTCGCATTTGTTTCTTCTTCCACTTCCCTTTCACGACCTGGCGTCATGAGATTGAATTTACGGATTGCAAATCGGAATCCGGAATAATAGATTATTGCAAAAGCCAATCCAACTGGAATAACCAGCCACCAGTCCGTTCTGTTTGGCAGGATGCCGTACAAGAAGAAATCAATGAATCCTCCAGAGAATGTCATACCAACTTTGACATCCAGCATGTACATCGTCATATAGGAGAGTCCGGCAAACACACAGTGTACAGCGTATAATAATGGCGCTACAAACAAGAAAGAGAAATCAAGTGGTTCCGTGATTCCTGTCAAGAAGCTAGTCAGTGCGGCTGAACCCATCAGCCCAGCAACAACTTTCTTCCTTTTAGGGCTTGCTTCGTGATAAATAGCCAATGCTGCCGCCGGTAAGCCGAACATCATGAATGGATATCTGCCAGTCATGAACGTACCTGCTGTCAGCTCTGCCCCGTCTCTGATTTGTGCCATGAAAATACGCTGGTCACCGCGGATTAATTCACCCGCCGTATTCGTATAGCTGAAGAATTCATACCAGAATGGTGAATAAAAAATATGATGCAGACCGAAAGGAATCAAAGCCCTCTCAATGACACCGAATATAAAAGCCGTCAGCGTCATATTGGATGAAAGCAAACCATTTGAGAAGCTATTAAACGCATGCTGGATAGGCGGCCAGATAACAAGCATTAACAAACCAAGCGCCAATGCAGCAATAGATGTCACAATTGGAACAAAACGCTTTCCGGCGAAGAATCCCAGATATTGCGGCAATTCAATCTTATAAAATCTATTGAACATAATGGCTGCCAGCACACCGACAATGATTCCGCCGAATACTCCTGTAGCCAAGGTCGGGATTCCAAGACTTGTCGTATAAGCTGGATTATTTCCAGCAAAGAATTCTGCTTGCTCCACAGCACTTTTCGGGATACTGCCATTAGCAATGAGCACCGCACTCATCGTCGCGTTCATGGTCAGATAACCAATGATGGCAGCAATACCTGCCACACCATCCCCATTCGCAAGTCCAATGGCAACGCCCACCGCAAATAGCAGCGGCAAATTATCAAACACAATGTATCCGGCACTTTGCATGACAGAAGCAATGAGCTGTACCCAAGCACTGTTCAAAATGCCGATATTCCCAATCAGATCAGGGTTTTGCAATGCATCACCCAACGCCAGCAAAATGCCGGCAGCAGGTAGTATTGCGACAGGCAGCATAAGCGCCCGGCCGATTTTCTGCAGGACACCAAAAGCATTTTTCATCTAGTATACACTCCAATTCCTCCACACCCTGATAACGCTTGCATAAAATATCAATAAAAAAGACATGAGCGATAAAGAAAGTCACACAAAAAGAATCGAGTTCTTCTTGCGCATCCTTTTATCCTCATGCCTGATCAGTTCAGTTACACGCATAAATGCAATGCACATTATAATTTATTGGTCAAACGATACAGATGCAAAGTGAGATAGACTGCCTCTGCTTCCTGTACAGGACGTTTTAACGTTTGCTGTAATATTTTGACTAGCTTCCAAGCAGTATTATAGCACAGCGGATATTCGGTTTTCAATAGATTCATGATCTTCTCGGGTTCCCGAACTTCCTCACCCCGTTTTATCCGGTCAATTGCAAAACGGAAATGACGGACAAGCCGTATATAATTGATACTTTCCCGATCGACTGTTATTGCTAAACTCGCCTCGATCACCTGAAACATTTGCGCGATCAGTCTAGTATATTGACTGAGTTCCCCTACTGGCTGATTGATGCAGGCACTGTGGATGTGCAATGTAATAAAACCAATTTCGCCTTCCGGAAGCTGGATGCCGAGACGTTCATTCAAGAGTGATACAGCTTCACTGGCCACGCTGTATTCCTTCGGATAGATGAATTTCGTTTCCACGGCAAAGGGGTTTTTGATATCCAAGCCTTGCTCCAGGCGTTTCATTGCGAAAGATAAATGATCTGTCAATCCAATATGAATATGTTCATTCATCGGCTGTCTCATTCGCTCTTCAATTAGATAAATCACGTCATTCATAACTGCAACCAGTTCTTCGTCAATATGATCCAGCATCTGTTTATAGCTGTCTTGTTCCTTTTCATCTTGAAGTACAAACAGCTTCTCGAATTCGCCTTCCTCCAGCTTACTTCCTGATTTCTTGCCAAAACCGACGCCTTTACCGATCAGGACGACTTCTTTTGCTTCCTCATTTTCGGCTATCAGTACATTATTATTCAATATTTTTTGGACAGAAAAGGATTTCCCCATAGACTATCTCCTTTTTTATTCATACCGCCATTGTAATAGATAATTAGTCCTTTGTGTAACTTTTTTGAATCCGCTTTCTTTCCTACATAGAAAAAGCGTATAGCTATTTTCTGCTATACACTTCTTTATACTGGCTCTGGAACGGAAGTATGCAATAATAAATCCGCAAAATTTACGCGTTAGCGGCAAAGCATCGTCCAAGCTGCGGGAAGTACCATATGCATAAAGGAAAGGACTATGCTTCTTTTTCCTGATTGCAACCCGGCAGCTCGCTTCTTTGTATTTCTCCCGCACATCCATACATGCAAGCAGCTGGTCGAATGTCAGAATTGCGATTTCCCCTCCGAGAAGATCTTTTTTACTGCAAATCAGTACAAAAAGCTGGTGCCGCTCTTCCTCAGTCCATTGCAGCAGACGCTCGCGTTCCTCATTCGAAAAGCGAAAATTCCACGTATTAGTGGAGCTTGTTGCGTATTTGGAGTACACTTTCATCCGATTCGATCCTGTTTCCAGCTGATAAACCCGTCTTTCCTTACTTTCTTCAATAAGTGCAGGTACAATCTGCATGGATACCAGCTTGGAAAGGAAGGCACCATAATAGTAATCATATTTGTTCAACATACCATCGTTGCTCCCGTCTTTGTTGTTCCAACAGTATAGCATGGCCTGCGTTACTTTTGCAGATAGCTGTTACAAATAATAACCCGCTTACGAATGAGCATTTTGTTTGCTACCTTTTTCACAAGTCTCTAGAATAAAGTCCATACAAAGGAGGAATAATTCCCATGAATGAAAAATACGCTTCTCTTTTTGAGAGTTTAACTTTACCAAATGGTGTTACGTTAAAAAACCGTTTCGTACTTGCTCCAATGACACATTACTCTTCCAATCCTGATGGTACGATTTCTGATCAGGAACTTCCATATATCGCGCAGCGTTCCAAGGATATCGGCTTGGTCATCACTGCTGCATCCAATGTATCTGACAGCGGGAAAGCATTCCCAGGACAGCCTTCTGTTGCCCACGATACAGACATTCCTGGCTTGAAAAAGCAGGCAGACACAATCAAGGCAGAAGGAGCCAAAGCTATCATTCAGATCCACCACGGCGGACGTGAAGCAGTTGGTGATCTTGTGCCTAATGGAGACGTTGTTGCTCCTAGCGCTGTTGAAAAAGAAGGTGCAGCTACTCCGCGCGCATTGGAAACGGCTGAGGTACAGCAAATCATAGAAGATTTCGGTGAAGCTGCCCGCCGCGCTATCGAAGCGGGCTTTGATGGTGTAGAGATCCATGGTGCAAATGGCTATATCATTCAGCAGTTCTTCTCTCCATTCTCCAATCGCCGTGATGATGAATGGGGCGAGCGTTTGCGCTTCCCATTAGCTGTTATCGATAAAGTGAAGGAAACTGTAGAAAAACATGGTTCCAAAGACTTTATCATTGGCTACCGCTTCTCTCCAGAAGAACCGGAAACACCTGGATTGACAATGAAAGAAACATTCGAATTAATTGATGCACTTGTAGAAAAACCTTTGGATTATCTGCATGTATCTTTGATGGACTTCCACTCCACAGCACGACGCGGAGCAGATACAAATGCGAAACGCATCGATTTGATCAAAGAGCGAATCAATGACAGAATTCCATTGATTGGTGTTGGATCCTTGTACTCCGCCGAAGACGTAGCTGCAGCGAAGGCAACTGGTGTTCCATTGATTGCATTGGGCCGTGAATTGCTGATCGATCCGGAATTCGCAACGAAGCTTAAAGAAGGACGCGAAGACGAAATCATCCGTTTGATCGACCCTGCCCGCGAAGACCACCATGGCATTCCAGATCCGCTTTGGAATATCATCCTGCAAACAAAAGGCTGGGTTCCGACAAAAGCAGAGTAATAGCGAAGCGCATCCTATTATGCTTTAATGGAATAAAAGCGTTCGAAGGAGAGAGCCCACATGGCAAAAATATCAGCATTAGTACTAAAACCAGAAAGAGACTTTGCAGTGAAGTCCGTACCATCAGACCCGCAAGGCATTCAGAAGTTTGTCGGCGGTTCCCCTATCATGACACGATTGGTTGACGGTATTGTCGTCGTCAGCAACGAAAGTGCTACGGAAAAAGATCCTTTGAACTTTACTATTTTCCAGCGTCACAATGACCATGTTCATGAACTAGGCAAACTATATGGCGATGCTGTATTTGCAGCAGAATCTGATAAAGGATTGACTAGCCTCGACAAGGACCAAAAACAAGTTGTTAAAGACTGGTTCCAGTTTGGCCGGGATAGACTTCTATTGAACGAATAAACGAAAAGACCCTCTCATACGAGAGGGTCTTTTTTATGCTTGCTGTTTTTCAACAAAACGTTTGATCCGTTTCATCGCTTCTGTCAGCTGCTTCATCGATGTTGCATAAGAACAGCGAATATAGCCTTCTCCGCTGTCCCCGAATACACTTCCAGGTACGACAGCAACCTTTTCTTCAATCAGCAAGGCTTCAGCAAAGGCTTCGGAACTCATTCCCGTTTCTTTGATGGATGGGAAGATATAGAAAGCTCCGCCTGGTTTGTTCGTCATCAAGCCCATTTCCTCGAAAGCTGACGTAACAAAGTTCCGGCGCTGGCGATAGCTTTTTTTCATATGTTCTACACTGGCAGATCCGCTGCGCAGCGCTTCGACCGCACCATATTGGGCCATCGTCGGTGCACACATAATGGTATACTGATGAATCTTTGTCATTGCCTGGATCAGTTCCGCAGGCCCTGCAGCGTAACCGAGACGCCAGCCTGTCATCGCAAATGACTTAGAAAATCCAGAAATGAGGATAGTGCGATCCTGCATATTCGGTAAGCTGGAGAAACTCACGTAATCAGCTTCATAGCTTAGCTCTGCATATATTTCATCAGATAGGACGAGCAGGTCATGTGCTTCTATAAGCTCTGCAATCGGCAGCAGCTCCTCCCTGTTCAGCATCGTCCCAGTCGGGTTATTCGGATTACATAGGATGATTGCCTTAGTTTTTGGTGTAACAGCACTCCCTAATTCTTCCGGCTGCAGCTTAAAGCCATTCTCTGCTTTCGTCCCGACAGAGACTGGTACTCCCCCTGCCAATGAAACAGCTGAAGCATAAGCAACAAAACATGGCTCGACAATGATAACCTCATCACCCGGGTTAAGGATAGCCCGCAGCGCAATATCGATCGCCTGGCTGGCTCCAACCGTAACAATTACTTGATCCGCAGGACGGTAAGTCACTGCGTATGTTGATTTCAGATAATCCGAAATCAGTTCACGCAGCTCCATCAGTCCAGCATTTGCGGTGTAAGCTGTATACCCTTGCTCTAGCGAGTGATAGCTTGCTTCAATTACATTCCATGGTGTAACGAAGTCTGGTTCCCCAACTCCCAAGGAGATGACATTCTCCATGGTAGAAGCTAAGTCAAAGAAACGGCGGATACCAGATGGTTTTAAAGCATCGACGTGCTCCGCAATGAAACGGCTTGTATCCAGACTCATGGACTCACCGGCATTCTGCGATCATTATCGTCATCCTCACCGAAGATGATGCCATCATGCTTATACTTTTTGAGGATGAAGTGCGTAGTCGTTGAAATAACTGTATCTAAAGTAGATAGTTTTTCTGATACAAAGCGCGCCACCTGTGACATCGTCTTTCCTTCCACTGACACAGACAAATCGTATGCACCTGACATCAAATAAACGGCTTTCACTTCTGGGAAACGATAAATACGCTCTGCTACATCGTCGAAACCTTTACCGCGTACAGGTGTTACCTTTACATCAATCATGGCAGTGACACCTTCGTAACCACGCACTTCTGTCCAGTCGATCAAAGTTGAATAACCATGAACAATCTGCATTTCCTCGAATTTACGAATAGCTGCTTCTACTTCATCAACGGACAGCTCTACCATCCGCGCTATCATATGTACATCCATTCTTCCGTTTTTTTCTAATAGCTCTAATATTTCTATCTCTTTCTTATTCAAGTCTGTCACTCCTCTAACACCTTAATGATGTAGTTCTATTTTATCTGAAAACAAAGAATTGAGAAACCGAAAACGGATACAACAGCTATATTAACCGATGATGATTCGTTCCTCCGGATTCCGAACGGCAGTCTTCCTGATTCGGAAAGCTAGCGCGAATGCGATAGTAATCGGCCCAACACGACCCATGAACATGAGAAGGGAAAGAAGCATCTTACCTGGTTCTGAAAGGTCCGGCGTCAGTCCAAGTGTCATCCCAACCGTCCCAAAAGCTGAAATCACTTCGAATGCAATATAATTGAGTGCAGCGCTTTTTTCCGTGATAGAAAGCAAAAACACGAATAGCGATACGAGAAGGACAGAATATGTCGTGATCGAAAATGCCCGGAACACTAAGTCCCCAGGTATCCGCCGATTTCTGATATTCACTTCCTGCTTCCCTTTTATCAGTGCCCATACCGCAAACAGCAATATGGCAAATGTAGTGACTTTTATGCCCCCTGCAGTTCCTCCAGTTCCGCCGCCGATAAACATAAGCGCCATTGTAACCAGCTGTGACCCCAATGTCAGATCAGCTGTATTCAGCGAGTTGAAACCAGCAGTCCTCGGAACTACACCATGGAAATAGGAAGCCAGTAGTTTATCATTCCATGCCAGATGTCCGATAGTGGCTGGATTACCATACTCCAATAGAAAAATTAATAGCGTCCCGCCTGCGACAAGTACAGCAGACATCCAAAGAACAACTTTAGTATGAAGTGTCAGCCGTTTCCCTTTTTTCTTCTGGATGACATCAGCTACGACGATGAAGCCGATTCCACCTAATATCAGAAGAATTGTCAACGTAAGATTGACTATTGGATCACCAACATAGGCAGTCATGCTGCTGAAATCCCCCATTATATCAAATCCGGCATTATTAAATGCAGATATTGAATGAAAAAGTCCGTAATAAAAAGATCTCGGATATCCAAATTCACTTCCCCAGTGAAGCCCGAGGATAAGCGTTCCAATCACCTCACAAATGACAGTGAATAAGAGAACAAACCGTACCATCCGGACAATACCTTCGTACGAACTCTGATTGAGTGATTCTTTGACTAAATGCCGCTCCTCAAAGCTTATATTGCGGCGGAGCAGCATTGCGATGAATACTGTGAGCGTCATGAATCCTAATCCGCCTATCTGGATAAGACATAACAGTACAATTTGGCCAAATAAAGTAAAGGTGGTCTGTGTATCAACTACTACCAGCCCTGTTACACAAACAGCTGAAGTTGCTTCGAATAACGCATCAATAAAAGAAAGATGGTGCCGATCCGCTGTCGCCATCGGAAGCATCAGAAGAAACGTCCCCAATGCGATTAATGCGAGAAATCCCAGCGCAAAGAATTGCGGCGGATTGATTTTTATACGGTGATACAGCTTTCTGCTTCTAGTCGCCATGTCTATACAAGTCCTTTAATGGTATTTTATGTTACATCTCACTTCTACTATCTATCATTCGATTATAATACTGAAAAAAGGGTGAATATGCTATGGTATATTGTAGCTAAATAAAGAAAAGGATGTTCGACATGCATATAGCAATTATAGGTGCAGGAATAGCAGGATCTGTTACCGCTTATAAACTTGCCAAAGCCGGCATACAGGTAACCGTGATCGATCGTTTTGATAAAGGACAAGCAACGGATGCAGCAGCAGGAATCGTCTGTCCGTGGCTCTCCCAGCGGCGCAACAAAGATTGGTATCAGCTGGCCAAAGGCGGTGCTCGCTATTACCCGGAAATTATTGAAGAACTTCGGCTTGATGGTGAAGAGGAAACAGGCTATGCCCGTGTAGGCGCCTTGAGCTTGCACCAGGATCACAAGAAATTAGAAGCAATGCAGAAGCGGGCAGAAAAACGCAGGGACGATGCCCCGGAAATGGGCACTATCAGCCTGTTGGAGGAAAACAATGTCCGCCAGCTCTTCCCCCTGATCGCACCAGGGTTTGGAGCCGTGCACGTCAGCGGAGCTGCTCGTGTTGACGGAAGAGCATTACGCGATAGCTTGCATCGGGCTGCCAAAAAATACAATGCACGTTTTGTTTCAGGCGAAGCTCGCCTTTTGATGAAAGAAGGGCAAATCGCCGTCACAGCCGGCGATGAAGAATGGACACCTGATCAGGTTGTAGTCACCGCTGGAGCATGGGCTAAGGAACTGTTGGAACCGTTAGGCTATTCACTGCAAGTCAGCTTCCAAAAAGCACAAATTTGTCATTTAAAGCTGGATGCTGCTCAAACCGAGGAATGGCCAGTCATTATACCGCCTGCTGATCAATACCTGCTTGCTTTTCCAGACGGCAGGATGGTAGCTGGCGCAACACACGAGAATGATGCAGAGATGGATACATCAATCACCGCTGGCGGCGTGCATGAGGTACTAAGCAAGGCCCTGCAGCTTGCACCTGCATTAGCTGATGCTGTATTGGCTGAGACCCGGGTTGGATTCCGGCCATTCACTCCCGGCTTTTTGCCGGTATTCGGCCGCCTTTCAAAGCATCAAAATCTTTATGTAATGAATGGACTGGGCGCATCAGGTCTTACAATGGGGCCATTTGTCGCCTCTCAGCTCACGAAGTTGATACTAGGACAAGAAACCGATATCGACATTTCTGCTTATAATCCGCTAGGTGCGCTATTATAAAGTAAGCCCATGGTCAGCATGGGCTCTTTGTCATAATCAGGAACAGCAAGCCATCAGACTCCCGATTAAATCGATTGATTTCCCGGAAGCCGGCCTTTTCATAAAGGTGGACAGCACGTTCATTGAAGGCAGCTACCGTAAGCCGGTATTGATTCTGCTGGATATTCTTCTTGGTCCACTCCAAAATTTCACTGAAAAACTGCGAACCTCGCCCTTGTCCGGTCATTTCAGGTGCCATTCCGACTCCGATATCCAAATAGGAATGGTCACTATAGTCACCGCCAAGTACCCGTGCATCATCTCCAACACAGAAATAGCCAAGCAGACTCCCATTTTCGTAGACTCCATAATAGTCGCCAACCATAAGCATCATGACTGCGCCTTCCGTATAGGTGAGGTTATAGAGGTCGTAAGGCGGGGAATAGCGCCAATGCAATACTGCATACGCATCATCTGCTGTTAATGATTTTATCTCATATCCCATCAAAAGGACTCCTTCTATCATTTGTTGCTTGTATTATAGCATTTTCCATCTAGAGAGAAATGGGTATACTTGAACTTAAGAAAGGAAGGTATCATTATGGAATTGCGACAGCTACGCTATCTGATCGAAATAGTGAAACAGAAAAGGCTGACAAAAGCAGCAGAAAGCCTGCATGTATCTCAGCCTGCTCTCAGTAAAACGATCAAGAGTTTGGAAGAAGAACTCGGGATTACTTTATTTAAACGCACAAACAAATCCACCACTTTGACCGATGCCGGAAGAGTGGTTTATACCTATGGGCAGCAAGTGCTTGCGCAATTGGACGAAATGCAAACGACACTCCAAGATCTTACCGATTTGAGGCAAGGGGCTGTCACGATCGGGATTCCGCCGATTATCGGGAGTCTCTTCTTTCCGAAGGTAATGGCTCGCTTCCACCAGACCTATCCGAATGTCACAATCAATATTACCGAATACGGGGCTGCCCGTGTCGTAAAGGCAGTAGATGAAGGGGAATTTGAACTAGGCGTTGCTGTTTTGCCCCTTGACGAAACAGAGTTCAATTATTACCCGATTGTGGAGGAGGACATGAAGCTGATGGTGCATCGCGATCATCCCCTTGCTGACCGGGAATTAGTTGAACTGAAGGAATTGAAGGATGAAGATTTCATTTTCTATAATGAGGAATTTGCTTTACATGATATTATGCGAAAACGCTGCATCGAGGAAGGCTTCGAGCCAAATATCCTCTTCAAGAGCGCACAGTGGGATTTCATCAGTGAAATGGTCGCTGCTAACCTAGGCGTCAGCCTGCTTCCTGAATCCATTTGTAACCGTACCTATAATGCTGATATCCGCATTATTGATTTAACACCTTCCATTCCATGGAACCTGGCTATCATTACAAAAAAAGACAAATATATCTCCTACGCTGGAAGACGTTTCATTGAGTTCTTCCTTTGATTCAATATAACTTTAAGTTATACACAATATAATATATATGTATTTTACGAATACGTGAGACCGCAGTATGATGGAGTTATCAATAATAGTTATGGATAACTTTCTGTTAGGAGGAAGAATCATGGTACGAAAAACGATTACCATGCTTTCTCAGCTAGCGATCATTCACGTATTTTATTTTGCCGGTGTCGGCTTAGCACATATATTATCTCTTCCGGTACCAGGCTCCATCGTAGGTCTGGTCTTGTTATTACTAAGCTTATTTGCAGGCATTGTCAAACTGGAATGGATCGAGAAAGCAGGGGGCTGGCTGTTGGCTGAACTTCTGCTTTTCTTTGTCCCATCTGCTGTCGGTATCCTGAATTATAAAGAGATATTGAACTGGCAAGGTTTGGAGACTGTGCTGCTTATACTCATCAGCACTTTCATCGTGATGGCCGCTACTGGATTCACTGCTGAGAAGCTGTATAGAAGAAAAAGAAAAGGAGGACACACACAATGACTACCGCACTTATTATTTTAATCGGCACCATTGTAACCTACGTCATCTACCGCGCCTCAAAAGTTGTGTATAAGAAATGGTCCATGCCATTCTTCCACCCGCTGCTGCTGTGTCCTTTGATTCTAATCGGTATTATCCAGCTGGCTCATTTAGAGCCAAGTGAATACGCGTTATCTTCCAGTCTTTGGACACATATGCTCGGACCAGCCACTGTTGCCTTTGCTATTCCAATCTATAAGCATGCTCCCCTGTTGCGGAAGAATATCATGATCATTCTGACGAGCATCGCAGCCGGCACATTGGTAGCAATCGGTTCTTCCCTGCTTTTGAGTCTTGTCATGCGATTCAATGGTGATTTGCTGATCAGTATCCTGCCACGGTCCATCACAACACCAATTGCCATTGAAGTTTCGAAAACAATTGGCGGTCTGCCGACCCTGACGACTGTCTTCGTTATCGTGACTGGTGTTACAGGCGGTATCATCGGCCCTTATGTTATTCGGCTTATGGCATTAAAATCGCCTGTTGCCCGCGGCTTGGCACTTGGAATGGGAGCTCACGGTGTTGGTACCAATAAAGCCATGGAATATGGGGAACAAGAAGGTACATTCTCGACTATCGGTATGATCATGGCTGCCGGTATGACATTGATTTGGGGAGGCTTGCTTATTCCTTCCTTATTGAACATCACCATCCTATGAAAAAAGCATTTGCCAGAAATGGCAAATGCTTTTCTTATGCATGTTTTTTACGAAGAACGAACATGCAAACTGTGATAATGACGAAAGCGGTGAAAGCCAGCAGCGGAATCGTGATGAATCCGAGCCAGTTGATATAGTGGCCTGAGCACGGCACACCGCTGGAACAAAGGCTTGCCCCTTCTAAAGCAGGCACCTTCTGATGCAAGTAATGATAGCCAGAGATTACTATTCCGAGAATACTAAGCGGCAGTACATACTTATAGATTCGAACATCATTCTTATAAAATGCTATTCCCAGTATGATGGCCAGCGGATACATAAGAATGCGCTGGTACCAGCATAGTGTACAAGGTACGAATTTCATGATTTCACTGAAATAGAGACTGCCCAGCATTGCGATGACTGCAGTTATCCAGGCAAATAACAGACTCTTATTCATTAGTTCGCCTCCTGCGTTTCCTCATCCACCATATCGATCAAGTCGTTCATATCTTGACCTTCGAATAGTTTTCCATTGACGAAGATAGTAGGTGTACCTTGCACACCAAGCTCATCTGCAAGTTCCGTATCTGTCGAAACAGCATCATCGGTTCCATTGTTGTACACTTGCAGTACTTCTTCCGCTTCTTCATCGCTGACTACTTCACGAAGCTTGTCCATCAGGAAATCATCAGTAAAGCTAGTATTCAAATCTTCTGCAAAGAGAACGTCATGGAATTTCCAGAATCCATCATCTCCAAGCACTTGGTAAACTGCCTCACTGAATTCTGCACCCTTCTCAGAATCTGCATTGATGATTGGCATATTCATGAAATAGAAGCTAGCCTTGCCAGTTTCGATCAATTCCTGATCAATTACCGGGAAATTATTATGATGGAACTCTTGGCAGTGGATACATTTGTAATCGCCAAATTCAACTATTTTAACCGGGGCATTTTCATCACCGAGGAAAGGCTGACTGCTGTAGTCGATGTCTTGCGCCTCATCACTGGACGACCCTGTATAATTATTAATGAGGACCAGTGCTACTACTAAAAGGACAATCGCCAAGACAACCCAAACAATGACCTTGGATGCTTTAGAAGCAGCTCCTGATGTATTGCCTGAGGATTTTTTCTTTTTTGCCATCTCACTATCGCTCCTTTATTACCGAAATAAGATGATAGATTTCTTCTATCACATAACATCATAACATTAAATAGTAAAAATGGATGCCTTGCAACAAATTTGATTACAGGTATTTTATGTACAAGCTGCCGGTTAAATACTTCACCCGTTTGAATTAGTTTGTGAATTGCATTACAATATAATAGTTCTGATTATGACCTTTTTTTATGGGTATCATGGAAAGAAAAGAAGGGATTTACTTGAAGGATTATCATTTACCACAAGCACCTGCACGGCTTAGTCTGCGTGATGCATTACGTATCAGATCCGCTGCCTATCCTTGGAATCGGGCAATCGGATCGGGTCTTGCCACATGTCTGCCGATATTGATTGGTTTTCTGCTGGGTGACATCATCCATGGATTTTCAGCCGCGCTCGGTGCTTTCACATTCTTATATATAGGAGCAGAAACGTATAAACAACGAGCCAAGAAGCTTGCTGCGGTTGCTATCTCGCTTACTGCTGCCATGGTGCTTGGTACATTGCTTGCTCCTTATACACTCATACTCTCTATAGTCGCTGGTATCATCGGTTTACTTGCTTTTTACGTCCTGAACACCTTGCAGCTTCTCATACCGGGTCCGATGTTCTTCGTTTTGATATTCTGCATGGCAACAGGGCTGCCCCTAGATCCGCAGAGTGCGTGGGAACGAGGATTATACGTCCTGCTCGGAGGAGCACTCTCCTGGCTGCTTGCCATGGCAAGCTGGCTCTGGACCAAAAAGAACCATGAAAAACAAGTTCTTATCAAATCTTACAGACAGCTTATGGCAATGATGCAATCTATTGGAACACCAGCTTTCTACCAGATGCAGCATCTTACTGTCCTGACGTTAAGACAAGCCGATCGTATCATCTATGCGTCTAAAAGGCAGCCATCGATGCTGCGTTCACACGAGCTGGCAGCAGATATTTTCTATACATTGACACAGCTCAATAATGAAAGCCTCAGCACAGATTTGCGAAATTCCCTAGAGAAGCAGCTGAATGCGGTAATTGATGCACTCGAAGACGCAAAAGGCAACTGGCCTGCATATACAAAGTCGGAACAGACAGTAGTCCATAACCTCCAGCTTGAATTGGAACAGGCATATGACCTTGCTTCAAAAGCAACTGCGGAGGAATCAATCCGGGTTGAGACAGAATCCGCATGGACTGTGCTTCGGAATGGTATTTCACGTAAAAATATCACTGTCCGGCACGCCTTATTCTACGGACTGTTTATTATGATTGCTTCGCTTTTGGCGCATACTTTGGGATTCAACCGGCCATACTGGGTGCCTGTAGCTTGTGCAGCTGTACTAATCGGCGCCAACACGACGCTCACTATCCATCGGGCAATCCAACGCTCACTCGGCACCATTGTCGGTACCGTAATAGGCGGACTGATTTTGTCACTGGAACCGTCCGGCTTTTACTTGATCCTTGTTGTCGGTCTGCTGCAGCTCTGCGTGGAACTGGTGATTGTACGAAATTACGTTTTTGCTAATATGTTCATTGCTCCCCTCGTCCTTGTCCTAGTAGAGACAATGAACCCAGGCAATACTGTCAGCTATTTCGTAACAGCAAGGGTTGTCGATACCGTTGTCGGAAGCTTGATCGCCATTTTGGCTGTCTTACTTCTATGGCGAGGTATCCATACGCGGTTCCTCCCGATCATATTGAAAGAAACGGTCGTTAATATGCAGGAGCTGCTCCGTGCAATTCATTCAAATGATCACGAAAATAAACATATAAAGAAATTGATGAACAGCTTGATTGAATTACGGGCTGCATATGATCGAAGCCTTGGCGATTTCTCGTCTTCCCAGCAGCAGGCAGAGGTTTTATGGCCAGCTATCATGCACACTCAGCATGCAGGCTACCTTCTATTGTCCTTCCGAAAGAACAAAGATAAGTTATCGGAAACACAATATGATGCGATCCAAAACCAGCTTGGCGGCATATTGACCAGTCTTACTACACGACAGCCAGTATCCTTTAAAAATTATGATGAGCTCGATTTACAGCAGGAGCTGAACCAGCTCCACTCTGCTCTCCAACAGCTCTATAAATCAAATGACATAGTTAAACTTGCACCGAATTGACCTTCTCTTACTACAGAGAAGGTTTTTTGTGTTACACAGACGAGAAAGAAGGGTACGATTAAACACAAAGAAATCAGCAGACAGGAGCTGTATGAACATGCGGACAGAAGAGAAAAAACGGCCGGTTGTCGCTTTAACAGGAGCAAGCGGCTACATAGGCAGTCATTTATTGGATAAATTGAAAGAGCGCTTTGACATTATCGCCCTATCACGAAGCGGTGACAAACGGGAAAATACAGAACAGGTTACATGGCGGTCTTGCGATTTATTTTCCCAGATTGATACCGAAAAAGGTCTGCAGGGAGCCGATATTGCCGTCTATCTCGTTCACTCGATGAGCCCTTCTGCCAAACTCACGCAGGCGAGATTTGAAGACATGGATGTCATTCTGGCCGATAATTTTGCTCAATCCGCGAAAAAAAACGGTGTGAAGCAAATTGTTTATTTAAGCGGTATCATCCCGCCCGAGGAGAAATTATCCCGCCATCTTCACAGCCGATTGGAAGTAGAAAAAATCCTTGGATCTTACGGCGTCCCAGTTACGACAGTCCGAGCAGGATTGATCGTCGGTCCAAAGGGTTCGTCTTTCCCGATTGCTGAAAAATTAGTCAAGCGTCTGCCAGTCATGGTCTTGCCAAGCTGGACAAGGACAAAAACACACCCAATAGCACTTGCCGATGTACTGACTGCCTTACAAAAAAGTGTTGGAAATAAAGATGTTGCTGATATGGCCATTGACGTCGGCGGTCCAGAAGTCATGACTTATAAAGAAATGCTGGAACACCTTGCCGGCGTGATGGGTAAGAAGCTCCGCAGCTTCAATGTGCCATTCCCGACCGTCATGCTCTCCCGTCTATGGGTAAAACTTATCAGCGGTATGCCGAAAGAAACAGTCTACCCACTGATCGAGAGCCTGTCACATCCAATGGTTGCACAGCCTTCTCACTATATAGAAGGCATCAGTAATGGCCAGATCACTTTTGACGAAGCGGCCAGAACAGCAATGGAGGAAGAGCAGCAAAGCAAGGATTCCAAGAATAGCAAAAAGCCGACGCTCCCTTCCCCTCCGCCTCGTCAGGACGTGCGTTCTGTGCAGCGCATGCCGCTGCCATCAGGAAGGGACGCTGGCTGGGCAGCAAAGCATTACATGAGCTGGGTATCCGAGTCCCTGCGGCCTTTCGTTCGGACAGAGGTTGATGATCAGCTTAATTGTAAAATCTACCTGACATTCACCAAGCAGCCATTGCTGATACTTTCTTACGCCAAAGAAAGAAGTACAGCCCATCGCGCATTGTATTACATTACAGGCGGCTTGTTCGCGAATGT
Source organism: Terribacillus saccharophilus (assembly GCF_046592595.1). Taxonomy (GTDB): domain Bacteria; phylum Bacillota; class Bacilli; order Bacillales; family Amphibacillaceae; genus Terribacillus; species Terribacillus saccharophilus_C. The sequence continues at coordinate 204,059 of NZ_JAWVPF010000005.1, forward strand.
AAAGGAAAGCCAGCGGGGCCGCATTGAGTTTCGGCAAATTCCAGGAAAACAGGAAATGGTTGTGGCCATTCACGAATACTTGCCGTCCCTGCCTTGGTTTGTCTATAAATATACCCAAGCGCCTATTCATATGCTTGTGATGTTCTTGTACCGGAAGCACCTCGAGCGGCTGATCCGTAATAAAAGTCCTGGCATCCAGATTCCACAGCTTGTGAAACAGCATTAAAAAGGCAGCGCCTAATGCGCTGCCAAAAATCATTGAAAAGCTGATTACCGGCGTATCAACATGAAAAATCCATTTCAGTGATCATCAGAGTCCCCTGCATCCTGATACCAGAACAGTGAATAGTCGTTCATAGTAGAGGCGTGCCCCAACTGGCGCAGCATTGCAGAAACATTGCCCCGGTGATAGGTACCGTGATTGACTACATGCAGTACAATTTTCGATAACTGAATATTTCGCGTTCCAACATATGGGTTCTCAAGCAGAATATTTCGATCCAAATCGTCCTGGCCTTGTAACCATACTTTGTATTTCTCTGATAACTGTGCAAAGCTGTTTGCGAAATTCTCTGCAGAATACAGGAGAGTCTCCTTTTCTAGAGGCATGCACATTTCCACAGCATCCTGCATATGGACACCAGTTAAAACCTTATACCAGACACTTTCTACTGCATAGATATGACCAAACGCTTGGGCGATAGTCGGAAACGAGGTGTTCACTTCTTCTCGCAGAACCGTTGCCGGGAGCTCCTTGATCCGATTAAAGAGGGTTTGATTGGCCCAAGAATGGTAGATATACATTTGTTCAGGATGATTCATTCGTATCGACTCCTTTTGTAATAACAGATTTAGGTTGTTTCTGACCACATTATAAAAAAAGAAGTATGACAGCAGTCTGTCATACTTCTTCATAAAGTTTAATTGTATTTTGCAATTTCTCTTTTAAAATAACCCGTAAGTCTAATGGCTCCAGCACCTCAGCACCGCTGCTGAAGCTCAGCAGAATTGACCATAACCATCGCGCTTTCAGAGGTTCATGAACAGGGATCCGCATCGTCATGCTGCCATCATCATGAAATTGTTTATCAACCTGATGAAAGTGATCCAGCGCTTCCGCCAATGCCTCCTGTCTAACATTTATTACCACATCAGAAATCTTATCTCTCCACACACTATCAGAAGAATCCTTTTCCTTAATTTCGTCATGCGGGAGAAATGTTTCCAGTGTCAAAGACAAGTTCAAGACTCGGGACAATCGAAACTCCCTATACCCATGTCGTTTTCGGCAAAATCCATTTAGATACCAATTGCCATATTTATAATGAAGCTGTAATGGTTCCACCTCACGTGTGGAACGTTTATTCTCTGCATTAATATAACTAAAGCGAATAACCCTTTGTTCCGTGATGCCAGATCGCAATTGACGAAGTGTTTCCGGCTCCGTCCGATAGCTTTGAAAGTCTATCGATATATCCGGGTTTTTATGGTCTGCCCCAATTGATTGCAGGCGTTCGATGGTGCTCTGCGCACGCTCATCTTCAAACAAAGAGGCAAGGCTGCGAAGCACTGTGATCAAATAATCAACATCGTATGATCCAAGCAAGGTTCTGTCCATCTTGTACCCGTCGATTATGCCATAGCCACCATTATGTCCCTGATACGATATGACAGGTATACCTGCAGCACAAATCACATCTATATCACGATAGATTGTTCTTGGAGAAACTTGGAACTCCTTAGCAAGAACAGAAGCAGACAGGACCTCGTGGTTCAAAAGTTTGTAGATTATAGAAATCAAACGCTCCAATTTCATAAGATTGTCACCCTTTATCCTAGTTCAACTTCTTACGGGGTTTCCCTTATTCGCCGCTTCCCCCGTCCATCGAGAACGTACCATTATTATTGTGCAGGACCATGTCCAGCACTATCATGACTGCGATATAAGTAAGCAGATGCGTTTCATCTTCTATCTGTAGCTCATATGTGTCGCCCCAGGAAAACCACTTTTTCGTCACGTGCATCAGCGCACCGTTCTTATCTGTCAGCGTGTACTGGTGCGACCAAACGTCGCCATCCAGACTCCAGTTTTGTGGTTTCAAGGAAAAATTAGCTTTGAAGAAAGTGAAGTTCTTCGTCACTTCGGCCACCTGTTCACCATTTTCTTCGATGATATACCTTGGCTTCAAAAAGGCCAGCTGCTGCTTGATTTCAACAAGCGGCTGATCATTCAGATCGGTGATCGTCAGCCGGTCCTGCAATGAGAAAAGTTTGCTTCTGACACGGTAGACCTCCTGCTGTTCTGCATCGAATACCGAGAAGCTATCCTTGAAGCTGAATACTTTCTGTTTGATATAATACGTCCCCATAGCCGCACCTCCGCAAATTCTTTTATTCCCTTCATACGAAGATGCAGAGTCTTTTGTTCCACTTTCTAAATAAGTTCGGTTTTTTCTTTTGGCGCGACATGCGCTACACTCGCATACCGCCGGCGCAGTGCCATTTCACAGAACGAGATACCAAGCAGCGTCAGAACAATATAGCTGAATCCCATACCATACTTGCCGACCGATTCCCCCATGATGATGCCTCCTGCACCAATCAGCTTTCCGAATTGGAACACAAAGCCATGGAATGCCATGTACGTCCCGCGTTTCGTATCGTCAACCATATCCGCCAGCATGCTTTGCCTGGTAGGAACATACATCAGCTCCCCGAAGGATAGTATCAGCACTGCCACTGCCAATAGGAACGGACTGTTGCTGACAGCCATGATGGCGAATCCTGCACCGAAAAGAATAAAGCCTGTGTACATAACCAGACGTTCATTATGACCTTTGATCAACTTTGTGACTAGTCCGGTGAATAGTACAATCAGCAGTGTATTTTCCACAGTCAAGAGACTGACCAGCCGCAGCCCATCTACGGATAAACCGAATCCAAAAATAGACATGCTCATCTCTGCAATATCCTTCTCCATGCGAACCGTCAAATAATTGCTTCGCTGGAATTCAAGAGATAAGATGGCGATGCCGCTTAGTACAAACAGCAAAAAGGCTCTATCCTTGCCAACACTTCGATAACTTTGGAACAAAGATCTTAATCCGAGGTCCCTCTTCTCTCCAACAGCAGCACGCACTGTGTACGTTTCTTGAATGAATATAATTGTAATAGCCATAGTGATGACAGACATAACGACTAAACCGAGAAGCAACTGGAACATATAGTCCTGGAACAGCCAGCCGCCAATCGTCAGACCGATCATCATAGCCAGATTATTCGCCCAGTAGTTGATGGCGTACATATAAGCACGTGTCTCCTGCGTACTCACATCAATAAGCATCGCCTCCTGTGCTGGCATGATCATCCCGCTGGCAATACTGATCACCATCAGCATGGCAAAGGTTATGGAAGCGGAAGTAAAATTCGGTGTATTAGCCAATACCATCCCGATGAATGCTGCTGCTTTTGCCGCCTCTCCAAGCACCATCATCCGCTTCCTTCCGATTCGATCGGCTAAGTGCCCGCCATAAAGACTTGCCAGGAACTGAATAATGACGTTTATCATCATGAGTACCCCTGCAATCGCCGCATTCATTTCTTGTACAAAATAGACCGCCATAAATGGGAAGATCATGCTGCCAATCATGCGGCTCATAAATGAGGTGTAAATTCGTATTCTTATATTCGGATGCAGACTTCTGAACATTTCTGCTCCCCCTCTCTCTTTTTTCCATTATGTAGAAGTTAAAAAGAGGTAAAAAGTGTATAATTCCATTAAAGATGTCACCTTTTAGGAGGGGAGCACGTTGGATATTAGCTACTACCTAATACGAGCCCATTTATACGAGAAAGAAAAGGACGGTCAAGTATCGTGTACGCTGCAGGAAATCGAAGCTATCTGGCAATGTACAAGAAGGCATGTCATTCGCAAGCTGAAGAGGCTGGAGGAGCTCGGACAGCTCCGTTATCAACCTGGACGAGGCAGAGGCAAAACGTCCACACTTTCTTTTTCAAGCGATTTCCGTGAAGATGTCGAGGGATTTCTCAGATTCTGTATTCAGGAAGACAAGCCTACTATACTCTTCCAGCTCTTACAGCTGCCGATTCCCCGCCACTGGTATGCCCATATAACGGAGCTGGAGCAGCTTTTCGGCTACCAGCAGCAGGAAGGGCAAGATACACTTCGTACCGTTTTCAACCGGCCAATTACGACACTGGATCCCTGTGCAAGCTCCATTACCTTTGAAAGCCACCTGATTGAGCAGCTTAGCGACACACTCGTAATCTATGATCAGGAAACAGACAGCACGCACCCCCACCTTGCCCATCATTGGAAAACGAATGAAGACTGTACGGAATGGGTTTTCTACTTACGAAAAGGAGTCCTTTTTCATCATATGCGGGAGATGACCTCAGAGGATATAGCATACACAATCAGCCGTTTCAAAGCGGATTCACCTTATTATTGGCTAGTTAGCGATATAGAGCAGACAGAGGTGATCGATCGTTATATCATCCGGTTCCGTCTAGCCCGGCCAAATCCTTTTTTCCTTCGTTACGCGGCTAATGTAAGCATGGCCATCCTCCCCCGGGACGTACCGTTCGATGAGTATGAATGGGTTGCAACCGGACCTTATCAATTGAAGGAGAGAACAGAGCAAAAACTTGTACTCGAGGTTTTCCCTTCCTACTTTCATATGCGGCCTTTCCTGGATAGGGTCGAGATGTGGCGAATCAAGCCTGGTGAAAAGAAAGTGAATTACAGTCTGCCCGACCAGCAGGGGCCGACGCAATCTCATTATGAAGTCGAGCAAGGTTTCCGATTTCTTGCATTCAACTTTCATCGTGATTCTATCATCCAGGACAGATATTTCCGTGAAGCTATGTATCACTTAGTAGATACAGAAAGAATTTTTACGGAACTGAATCTCGAGCAGCTGTTTGGTAAACTGAAACATGCGAGCAGCTTCTTTCTTGAGAAGTCGGTTGCACCTGTGAAAAGTGAACAAAAACTGCTGGATGCGCTGAGAAAATCAGCTTACCAGGGTGAGTCATTGAAAGTTGGGGTTCTGCGTCATAAATCTGCCGGAATCCAGGCAGAATGGCTGGTACAAGAAGCGGCGAAGTATTGCATTTCCCTTGAATTATGTGAATATGAACTGGACAGTATTTATAACAAAAACGAGATGCTTGCATTCGACATGGCCTTCATGGGCGAAGTTGCCAATATCGATCGGGAGCTTTCCTTTATTGGCGCATTCAAAAATGAAGCATTGCTATTCCGAACTTACTTTGGACCACTTCACCTCGAAAAAATAGATACGTATTTAGAAGCTTTCAAAAACGGCAAAACAAAGCTGGAAAGATATAAGATTGCCGACAAAATCGAATCCTATCTTCACCAGGAACGACTGATCATTTTCCAGAACCACCCAACGAAAGAACGAACTCATACTGCTTTCTTGCAGGATTTTGAGCTGACAGGCTTCGGCCATCCGAATTTCCGCAAGCTGTGGATTGATAAATTGGCATAAAAAAAGCACCCGATGGGGTGCTTTTTACGGTTTCAATATGACCTTGATACAGCCATCTGTTTTTGTATCGAATTTTTCGTAGCCTTCTTTCGCTTGATCGAGCGGAAGGATATGTGTGATGATATCGGCCAAGTCTACCTTCCTATCCTGAAGCAGGCCATGTAAATACGGCATAGTGTGGATGACTGGAGCTTGTCCGCTTTTGATTGTAACATTGCGCTGGAAAATATCGCCGAAAGGAAACGCATTATAACGACCCCCGTATGCTCCTGTCACTTGGATATTGCCACCCTTGCGGACACATTGTGCCGCCATGACAAAGGCACCTAATGCACCGCCCTGGAGCTTCAGCCCGCTGCCGATGAATTCCATTGGTGTCATTTTCCCATCCATGCCGACTGCGTCGATGACCACGTCAGCTCCGCCTTTTGTTATTTCTTTGAGGTATTCGCCTGTATTCCCATGCTGCTCGAAATTTACTGTCTCTACATTATTGGTACGCTTCGCATGCTCAAGACGGTAATCGATGTAATCGACAGCAATGACGCGTTTCGCACCTTTCAGCCAAGCAAATTTTTGTGCGAGTAACCCGACTGGACCACATCCGAAAATGATGACTGTATCGCCAGGCTTCACGCCTCCATTGTCAACTGACCAGAAAGCTGTCGACCCTGCATCTGCCAGCATAATCAGCTGTTCATCCGCAACCTCGGAATTCTCCGGAATCTTGAAAGGTACAAAGTTCCCATAAGGTACCCGCATGTATTCCGCTTGTCCGCCCGGATAGCCGCCATTATTATCTGAGTATCCGAAATAGGCACCCATCTGACCATTTTTATTGCTGTTGTCACATTGGCTTTCCAGATCATGCTGACAGAAGAAGCACTCCCCGCAGCTCACATTGAACGGGATGACCACGCGGTCGCCTTTCTTCACCTTAGTTACGTCGGGACCGACTTCCTCAACGATTCCCATCGGCTCGTGACCGATAATATAGTTCTCCGGCATATTCGGAATCATCCCGTGTATCAAATGCAGATCAGAGCCGCAAATCGCTGTAGCAGTCAGCTTGACGATGATATCATCCGGTTTCTTGATCGAGGGTGCCTTCACTTCTTTTACACGAACACCTTTTATCCCTTGATACGTCACTGCCTTCATAGCTGATTCTCCTTCGATTCGGTATTGGTCGGCGTCGCAAACATACCGAGACGGTCGGTGTCATATTGGAATAAGTCCATACTGACCACATCAATAGCTGTATTTGCAGCCTTCCGGTCGAATGGATACTGGGATTTGGGGTCAGCCGGGAACAGCCAGTTGTGCTGTGCCATCAAGGCAGAAATGGCACCCTGCATGTCAATTGCCTCATCCAAATGGCGAACCAAGGTTTGTCGGAGCTCTGGATTTACTGCTTCCGTTATGGCAATTGCATAGTTGTTCACTGCTGATTTTGCAGTAATAAGCATCTCTGTACAAATGGCGGAATCCATCAGATCAGGCATGCCTTTGGCGTTTTCTGGATCTAGGTAGTCACGCATTTGCTTCACCTTCTTCCACAAGCTGGGATTTGCTGTACAGCTCCTCCAGTTCCCGGATTTGGCGTACAGAGGTTTCCACATCTTTCTCCATCAGCTGCTTGATTTTCTGATCAAACACAACACCTTGCAGGAACTTCGCTTTCATAACTGACGTAGTCTTGAAGTTCAGCAACTCATGAACTTCCATCGTTTCATGCGGGGCCAATTGTTGATTATCATTCATCGTCCATCCTCCTTATCTTGTTTCAGCTTGTCCCCGGGACACAATTTTATGTATGTATAAAGCAGCCAGTTTCTCACAAGATAGTGTTAAAAGAGGAGGCACATCCGTATGCATCAATCCGGTATCCACGAAACAATGGAAGCAATGGAGCTTTTGAATACAGCTTGTCTTTCGCTGACAAAGTCTTCAGGTATGCGATTCTTGGCTAAGGACGATGGACTCAAAACGCTGCTGACAGCCCAAGCGGATGCAGACAAACGTCATATCCATATGCTGCAGCGCTTTCTGAACCAGGAGGAACAGCATGGATAAGCTTATTGAAATTTTAGGATCAGCCCGGGAAATAACAGATCAAGTCATTGTTACAGATTTACTGGTCACTGTTAAAACCGGCATTATCAACACCGCGAAGGCTATAATTGAAACGGGCAATGAACAGCTGCGCACTGATCTGAAGTCCAAGCTGCATGAACACATCGAACAGCATGAACGGATCTTCAGCTATATGATGGAGCATGGCTATTACTTCCCGCAAACACCTGAACAGCAGCTTCATGTATTGAATGAAACTGCTGAAACAGTGCTGACACTGAATAAGGACTAAACAGAAAGCACGGGCCCCACGCTCGTGCTTTCTGCTTTGTAAGCTGTTCTTTTGCTTTCTATTCTTTCACCTACGTATAATAATCCGTAGAGCATGTAAGTCGCATGACGAACTAGGAGGCTATTATGAACGACTTCATCAATCAATTGCACAATCACCGTTCCGTACGGACATTCACTGATAAACAACTGACACAAGAGCAGCTTGATGCCATCATGGGCGCTGCTATCCAAGCTCCGAACTGGATCAACGGCCAGCAGGTTTCTGTTGTCGTTGTTACTGACAAAGAAAGAAAACGCCAGTTAGCGGAGCTTTCCGGTAATCAGAAACATATTGATGACGCAGCTGCTTTTCTTGTTTTCTGCATGGATTACAGCCGTGCCAAGCATATAACGGACTTACATGATAAGAAACTGGAAGTTGTGAGCGATATCGAGGCCGTACTAGTAGGCTCTACTGATGTCGGCATTGCACTTGGTACTGCTGTTGCTGCAGCAGAATCCATGGGAATTGGCACCGTACCGATTGGCGGCGTCCGCAGAAGCCCAGCAGAAATCTCAGAGCTGCTTGAACTGCCAGAGCTTGCATTCCCAATTTCTGGTTTAGCCATCGGCTATCCAGCTGATCCGCTGCCAGCACAAAGCCCGCGGATTCCAATGGAAGCTTTCTATCATAAAGAAACATATGTACAAAACCAGCAGGAAGCTGTCGAAGAAATGGACAAAAGACAGCAAGACGCCATCAAAGCCCAAACAGGCGAAACAAAAGCTCACCCTTGGTCGGAAAGAATTGCAGCTTTCTATTTCGAACGGTATAAAGAATACGGAAAAGTGACAGACGTTCTGAAAAAGAATGGATTCGATTATAAATAATAAGAAGCAAGCAGAAAGGAAGTATGATGGATGACCAGAACACCTTTATCGGTTTTGGATTTATCACCTGTACCAGACAATAAAACACCAAAAGAAGCTTTCGAGAACAGCAAACAGCTGATTCAGCACACAGAAAAATTAGGCTATAACCGTTACTGGGTTGCGGAGCATCACAATATGCCGAGCATCGCCAGCTCTGCAACTTCTGTATTGATCGGTTATCTAGCTGGCCATAGCTCTACTATCCGTGTCGGCTCCGGCGGCGTGATGCTGCCGAATCACTCTCCGCTAGTTGTAGCAGAGCAATTCGGTACATTGGCAACAATGTATCCAGACCGAATCGATCTTGGATTAGGACGTGCACCTGGTACAGACTATATGACAAGCCGTGCTCTGCGCCGTGATGCCCACACAGCCGCGGAAAGATTCCCAGATGATGTTCAGGAATTGCTGCAATATCTTGGTGATGACAACTTGCCAATCAAAGCACACCCAGGTCATGGAACGCACGTACCGGTTTATTTGCTAGGTTCCAGCACATTCAGCGCACAGCTTGCTGCGATGCTTGGTTTGCCATTTGCGTTCGCCAGCCACTTCGCACCGGGAGAGCTGCACAATGCATTGCGTTTATACCGTGAACGATTCCAGCCTTCTGTTTATCTGGACAAACCGTATGCAATGGTCACGGTGAATGGTATCGTTGCGGATACAAATGAAGAAGCAGAATTCCTCTCCACGACATTGAAGCTTAAATTCCTAAGCATCATCCGTGGCCGCTCCGGATCCTCCACTGCCCCAGTCGAGAGCATGGATCATATCTGGAATGAGCACGAAAAACTGCATGTCACAAACACATTGACTTACTCCTTCGTCGGAGATAAAGAAAAAGTAGCCAGTGAATTGGAAGCCTTCCATGCGAAAACGCAGTTTGATGAACTCATTGTTTCTGCAGACATTTATGACCAAGAAAAACGCAGAAACAGCTATACATTGCTTTCCGAGCTTTGGAAGTGACCGTGAAAAAAGAACCTCACACAGAGGTTCTTTTTTTATGTAGAAACCGATTGATATCTCGCTTAATGCTGGCTTGCTTCAGCGTTTTTTTGCCGTTTCAAGTATAGGAGATCAGCAATATTGTCATAGGAAAGCTGCATATAGGATTCGCCTTACTTCCTATTGCACAATAAAAGAGACCGCTGAATCAGCGGCCTCCCTTAAGGTTTTTTAGTTATAAACTTCTTCAACTGGCGTTTCTCCAGCAAGCAAGGATACAATCTTTCCTTTTGCTTTCTCATTGCCGATTGCTGCGACAATTGCACGCGCCACATCTTCTCGAGGAATCTGCGTTGTTTTAAATTCGGATGGGTCTGTGGTAACTTTGCCAGTTCCTGCTTCATCGGACAATCCACCTGGACGCAGAATCGTATAGTTCAGCTCGCTGCCTTGAACGATTTGATCCGCATAATGCTTCGCGATGTAATACGGCTTCATGCTTTCGCTCCACTCTTCCGGAGAATCAGCGTGAATGGCACTCACCATAATGAATTGCTTCGCTCCAATTGCTTCAGCGGCTTTCACTGATTTAGCAGCTCCGTCTAAATCGATAGCTAACGTCTTATCCGCTCCCGTGCTGCCGCCAGAACCTGCTGTGAATACGACAATATCTGATCCTTGTATAGCGTCTGTGATCACGTCTACATTATCTTCCAAGTTCAAGAAGACCGGTTTTACACCTTTCTCTTCAAAATACCCGAATTGCTCTTCCTTTCGCAAACCGACGGATACTTCATGCTCCTTCTTCTCGTTCAGGACGTTGACTAGGTTTTTCCCTACTTTACCGTTTGCTCCAATAATGAATACTTTGCTCATGTTAATCCCCTCATTTCTACTTATTTTAAAAAGCTATCGTAATCCGTACGTTCATTTTGGACACCAATCCATTTTGTTTCCGTGAATTCTTCCAATGCCCACTTACCGTTGAAACGGCCTAGACCGGATTGCTTCACACCACCGAATGGCGCTTGCGGTTCATCATTGATGCTTTGATCGTTGACATGAATCATGCCTGTTTCAATTCGTTTTGCAATTAATTCACCATGTCCGACTGTAGAATGCACTGCACCGGAAAGACCATATGGATGTTCATTGGCCATACCTACTGCTTCGTCTTCCGTTTCGAATGTAATGATTGGTGCGATTGGTCCGAATATCTCTTCGGCTGCGAGCGGTGACTGGTTATCTACTTGATTGACGACTGTAGGCTCTAACACATTGTCATGGAAGCTGCCGCCTGTAAGAACATTTGCACCAGCGTCGATTGCGCGCTGCAGCTGCTCTTTTATGCTGTCCACTTGCTGCTCATTTATAATCGGACCTACCTGTGTGTTTTTATCTGCAGGGTCACCATAACGCAGTTCTTTGACTTTTTCAACGAACTTGCTTGTGAATTCCTCTGCTACAGATGACTGGACAAGTATGCGGTTCAGCGCGATGCAAACCTGTCCTTGGTGATAGAACTTACCATAAACAGCAGATTCCACTGCCGCATCGATATTAGCATCGTCCATTACGATCAGTACGTTGTTACCGCCAAGTTCCAATGCTGTGCTTTTTAATTCTCCTGCAGCAAGGGAAGCGATATGCTTACCGACTCCAGTAGATCCTGTAAAGGAAATCAGTCGCGGAATTGGATGCTTCACAAAAGGATCGCCAATTTCGGAACTCTTACCGCTGACAAGGTTGATCAGACCTTTTGGCGCGCCCGCTTCTTCGAATAATGCCGCCACAAGCGAACCTGCTGTCACAGTCGTATCCTTGGAGGGTTTGATCACGACCCCGTTGCCTGTTGCCAGTGCCGCGGCAACAGAACGCATCGTCAAATGCAGCGGGAAGTTCCATGGACTGATAACCCCCACAACGCCAAGCGGTTCCTGATAAACTTTATTCACCTTGCCGGGTACATGAGAAAGAAACACTTCCCCCTTCATCCGATTTGGATAAGAAGCAGCTTCCTTCATGAAATTAACTGCAGTTGTAATCTCACCGACAGCTTTTCGGTACGTACTGCCAGCTTCTTTGATCAGCCATTCGATAAATAGTTCTTTCTCTTGTTCAATGATCTGGATTGCCTTCTCGATCAGCTCCCGCTTCACTTGGGGAGGCTGATTAGCCCATTCCTTCTGCGCTCGCGCCGCTGCTTTGTAGGCTTCATCCACATCTTCTTCGTTCGCCCCTTGGATCGTAAGCAGTGTTTCCCCCGTATACGGATTGGTATTTTCGAATGTTTCTTCACTATTTCCTTTTCGCCATTCTCCATTTATATAAAGTAAATCAAACTGCTTTTGCAAGATAACGCCTCCTTAGGATTTGTCTCGACTTAGAGACAATTCCCCCTTTGAATGAGATTAAACAAACTGTCTGTGAAACGTCTTCTCCTTTTCTCAGCGTTTTCTAATTTTCACTTCATGTTGCTCTAAGATGAGTTGGATATAGTAGTACCATAACAACGAACAAGGAGATGGATATTATGAAAAGAAAAAATTTACTAGCAAGCGGTTTGGCGATTACATTGGCAGCGGGACTCGGCTTCGGTTTCCAGCATGTAAGTGCGGACGACGACAAGGTACCTGCTGAGACGAAAGTGAATTTGAACCAAGCGATTGACAATGCAAGCAAAGAACAAGCGGGAACAGTGACTAGTGTAGAGCTTGATACCGCGCGGAATGGGCAGGCTTATTACGAAGTGGATGTAAACGACGATAAGGCAGAATACGATGTTCGCGTGAATGCCGATGACGGAACTGTCGAAACAAGAAAAGATAACGACGACGATGATGATGATAACCAAGTATCCCAGCCTAAAGTGGACATCAAAACTGCGGCTGAAACAGCAATGGCACAAGAAAAAGGTGCTGTACTGACTGATATCTCCTTGGATGAAGATGACGGCAGACTGGAATATGATGTGGAGCTTCGTACCGACAAGGATGAAATCGAAGTGACTGTTGATGCAGAATCCGGCGAAGTAACATATACAGAAAAAGAATCCATCGATGATGATGGTGATGATGACTAAGATTGAATCGAGTCTCCTACTGGAGACTCTTTTTTATGTTTCAGATTTTCCAAACGGGTTATTAATTAGGAGAATAGTTATCCGAAAGGAGCAATCAACTCATGAGCGAAAATATTCAAGATAAAGTTGTCATTATTACAGGTGCATCCAGCGGTATTGGAGAAGCAACAGCTAAAGAATTGGCGCAGCATGGTGCTAAGGTTGTCCTTGCTGCCCGACGGGAAGAACGTTTGCAAGAGTTGGCAGAATCCATCAAGCAGGATGGCGGAGAAGCTATTTATCAAGTAACTGATGTGACGAAGCAGGAAGAGGTTGAACAGCTAGCCCAGCTGGCTCTGGAAACGTACGGTCAAATCGATGCCATCTTCAACAATGCCGGTTTGATGCCGCTATCCTTCTTGCATAAAAGGCAAATTTCCGAATGGGATACAATGGTAGACGTTAATATCAAAGGTGTCTTATACGGCATTGCCGCTGTGCTGCCGCATATGCGTGAGCGCAAGCAGGGCCATATCATCAATACATCCTCTGTTGCGGGGCATAAATCCGGTCCGGGAACTGCTGTTTACTCTGGAACAAAATTCGCTGTACGCGCTATTACAGAAGGCTTGCGTCAGGAAGAAGCGGAAAACAATATCCGCACAACCATCATCTCTCCAGGGGCCATCAAAACCGAGCTTCCGGATAGTATCACAGATGATGAAATCCGCGAAAGCATGGGCGAAACATTAGGAGCAGCCGTTACACCTGATAGTATTGCCCGAGCAGTCCGTTATGCTTTGAGTGAGCCGGATGATGTCGCAGTCAATGAACTGCTGATTCGTCCGACGAAACAAAAAGGCTGATAATAAAATAACAGCACCTCTCCGGATGAGCCGGTGAGGTGCTGTTTTGTTAATCGCTCAAATTAGCACCATTCGTTTCGATGACTTTTTTGTACCAATAGAAGCTGCTCTTTCTTATTCGCTTAAGAGAGCCATTTCCATCGTTATCTTTATCGACGTAGATATAGCCGTATCGTTTCTTCATTTCTCCTGTACTGGCGCTGACAAGATCGATTGGACCCCAGCTGGTATAGCCAAGGATTTCGACGCCGTCTTCCATTGCTTCACCCATTTGTTCCAGGTGCTTTTGCAGATAGTCAATGCGGTACGAGTCCTCTACTTGACCCTCTTCATTGACTGTATCGACTGCGCCTAGTCCATTCTCTACAACAAACAACGGTTTCTGATATCGATCATAAAGCTGATTCGCTGTAATGCGGAAGCCTGTCGGATCAATTGTCCATCCCCACTCCGATTTTGGCAGATACGGATTTTCTACAGAACCAAATACATTCCCCGCTGTCGTTTTACCGAGTACTTCCGGATCTGTACTCGTCGTACGGCTGGCATAATAACTGAACCCGATATAATCGACCGTATTGCGAAGGATCTCCTCATCTTCTGGTTCCATCTGGATATCGATATTATTGTCCTTGAAAAAGCGCTTCGCATATCCAGGGTAAGCTCCGCGAGCCTGGACATCGATAAAGAAGAAGGAGTCTCTGTCTCGATCCATCGCATCCAGATAATCAGCTGGATTTGCCGAATACGGATAAGTCGTACCTGCTGCCAGCATACAGCCGATTTTGGCATCTGGAATGATGTCGTGACATAACTTCACGGCCAATGCACTGGCCACTAACTGATGATGTGCTGCTTGGTATTGAATTTGCTTTCTGTCATCCCCTTCTGAAAAGACAAGACCTGCTCCGACAAACGGCAGATGCAAAAGCATATTGATTTCGTTGAAGGTCATCCAATACTTCACTTTATCTTTGTATCTTGTAAATATTGTTTTTGCGTATTTTTCAAAGAAGGTTACAAGCTTACGGTTCCGCCAACTGCCATACTCTTGGACAAGATATACTGGCACATCGAAATGCGCCATCGTTACAACTGGCTCGATCCCATGCTTCCGCAATTCATCGAACAAATTATCATAGAATTGCAGCCCTTCTTCATTTGTTTGTTCTTCATCCCCCTGCGGGAAAATGCGGGCCCAGGCAATCGAGACTCGTAATGCTTTGAATCCCATCTCTGCAAATAACGCAATATCCTCTTTGTAGCTATGATAGAAATCAATCGCTTCATGCGATGGATAATACGCTCCTGCAACCGGCTCGAGTGTTTCAATATTGCCTTGCATAATGGAAAATCTGTCTGCTCCAATCGGCAGCAAATCGACTGTCGTCAACCCTTTACCATCTTCTAGATAGGCACCTTCCACTTGATTGGCAGCGACAGCGCCGCCCCATAAAAATCCTTTAGGAAAAACACTCATATACTCTACTCCCCTCTCTCTTTCTATCTACTGATCAAGCATGTTATATATTCAGGGTAAGCAGCGGCTCTCCCCATTTCACTTGCTTCTCCTCTGTTGCTGCCACTAAATTGTATGCCTTTACATCCGTAACAACAACTGGTGTCGTAATATCAAAGCCGGCATTCTGGATACTATCCAAATCAAACTCTATGAGCAGCTGGCCTTTTTCTACGCGATCTCCTTGTTTTACTTGGGCCTCAAAGAACTGGCCGTCCAACTGAACTGTATCCATCCCGATGTGGACCAGAATTTCAGCCCCATTATCCGTTGTAATTCCGATGGCATGTTTTGTTGGGAATAAAACCGACACAACGCCAGATGCAGGGGCATACAGTTTTCCTTCAGATGGAATGATTGCCACACCCTTGCCGAGAGCACCCGTAGCAAATGCTTCATCCTTGATTTCAGATAAAGGAACGATTGCACCTTGGAATGGGCTTGCAATCACGTCATTCCCAATAGCTAGTTTCTCTTCTTTTTGAACTGGCGTTGATGGCTCTTGTACTGTATCAGGTTTGTTGTTTTCCTTCGTGAATCCGAATAGCATTGTCAGTACGAATGCACTCGCAAACGCTACTCCTATTGAGATGAATGATCCCCAGAATCCCAAATCAAAACCATTTGGACCGATGAATGTAGGGATTTGGAAGATCCCAAGTCCTCCTGTCATATATCCAGTTGTTTTTGTTATACCTAAAACCGCTCCGCCTAAAGCTCCACCGATACAGCTTATGATGAATGGGCGTTTAAGCGGCAATGTGATACCGTAAATCGCAGGCTCCGTCACACCAAAAATTCCAGAGATAAAGGCAGGAATGCTTAATGTTTTAAGTTTTTTCTGCTTGATGCGGATCCAAACAGCCAGTACTGCACCAATCTGGGCGAAGGAAGCAGCAAAGACAAGTGCTAACACAGGGTCTCCTCCGTATACAGAAAGGTTATTGATTGAAATCGGTACTAGTCCCCAATGCAATCCAAAGATGACGAAGATTTGCCAGAAGGCACCAAGGAACAAACCAGCAATAATTGGACTCAGATCATAAATGCTGAGTGTCGCCTGACCGATAAGCTGTCCTGCCCATGTGGCAATTGGACCAATAAGCAAGAATGTCAGCGGCACAATTACAAGCAGGGTCAAAAATGGTACAACAAAGGTTTTAATGACATCAGGTACAATCTTAGCGAAGCCTTTTTCAATTTTTGCTGCAAAGAACGTCGCCAATATAATCGGAATGACAGAGGATGAATACGTCATCAAGATTACCGGTATCCCTAAGAAAGTAATATGCACAGGTGATTCAAATAGGGTACCACTGAATAATGTGTACAACGGATCACCTGCTGTAAGACCTGCTAATGTCGGATAAACAAGTGCTGCTCCGATAGCCATTCCGATAAAATGACTGCCGCCGAACTTTTTCATCGCGGTATAGCCTAAGAATATCGGGAAGAAATAAAACAAGGAATCGCCAATAGCATTAAGGATCTGATAGGTTCCTGACTCTTGTTCAATCCATCCAAAGGCAAGAAACATTGCATTGAAACCTTTGATCATACCCGTCGCAGCTAATACACCGAGTACGGGCGTGAATATACTAGAAATAATATCGATAAACTTATTGAAAGGATTCGTGTCCTTGTTATCATCCTGTGACGCTTGCTCATTACCAGTAAAACCACCAACATGCGCTACCGCCTTATATACATCCGGTACATGGTTGCCGATGACAACTTGATACTGTCCGCCGCTCTTCAGAACGGTAACGACATCGTCCATGCTCTTCAGTGCTTCGGTATTTGCTTTATTTTCATCCTTCAATTTGAAGCGCAAACGAGTAATACAATGGACAACACTGTTGACATTTTCGCGGCCGCCGACTTGCTCGATGATGTCTTTGGCCAGTTGCTCATACTTCATCTTAATCCCACCTTTTATTTGGAATTTGGCAAATAAAAAACCTGATCAGGTTGGCGCACGAAATCGTGCAGCCAAGCTAATCAGGTTATGCCCTATTAAGGTAACATTCCTTCGAAGGATATTCAGCTGATAAGTAAAATTTATCATCTTAATCCTGAAATGTCAACGCTTACATTTACAATTTATTTACCTTTTTATTTTTGATGACTGTTTTGTCAGACGGTGTATATGAACAGTCAGATACAATTGTTCATCCTGCGTAAGCCCCGAATTATACTTTTCTTTTAAATAAACATCCATTCTCTCGGTACATTGAAATGCATGCTTGTACTTCAGACGCACTTGATCATAAAGGAATGATTCAGCCAGTTCAGGTAATCTTTCATTTCGCAGAAACCGCACAGCGAAGAAGCGTAAGTGTGTCAGGAAACGCTCATAATTAATCGAGTTCTCATCCACATTTCCCTTCAAGTGATAGGTAACAATATTCAGCAAGTTGCTAACTATTTCCGTTACTTGAACAGCTGTCAGCATGTGCTCGCCTGTCAGCTGACTATTTACCAAATGCAACGCGATGGATGCAGCTTCATCTTCTCCTAAATGATAACCTGTATCCTCTTCGATAATGTCCAGCGCTCTCCATGCAATCTTAAATTCTTGCTTATAATATTTTCGTATTTCCCAAACAAGCGGGTTCTTCAGGGTAATACCTTGTTTCTCTCTGCTGATGGCAAAACTAAGATGATCAGTCAATGCAACATAAAGGTATTCATCCAAGTCATACGGGAGATGACCGCGTGCATATTCCACTATTTTGGCGGCGATAGAAAGATAAAAGGGAGAAACATCCCGCAGAAGAGTCTCAAGTTTATCGGCCACACCTGATTTTTCCAAGATGAATTTCTTCTCAATTTGAGATACATCTATCGGATCTCCAATCTTCTTCTTGAAAGCCAAGCCTTTTCCCATCACGACCAGTTCCTGATTTTTATCATTCCTTGTAACCACAACACTATTGTTCAGGATCTTTTCTATCTTCATTGATTTCCCCCTCTTCCTTAACAGAATCAAAAAAACCCAAATTCACACATAGCAGCTGGCTGCTTGTGTAAATTCAGGTTTTGCCCGCAATGCGGTAACAATCCTCGTTCATTTGTAAACGCTTTATATAGAAAATATCATAACGGATATTTGCTGTCAATCTGACTAGCAAAGCACACATTTCACTTTCTTTAGTTTAACTATCAATTATTTTAATTATAAAATGGGAATTACAAGCCAATTAATCGCTTTCCTCCTCAGCAGACAGGTATAATCGAAGCTGGTATAGAAATCTACTATTAGATATTTACATATACAGAAGGGATGTAAGAGGATGAGTAATCTAAGAGAAGATGCACTGAAAATACACCGTGAAAATAAAGGGAAATTGACAATGAAGTCGAAGATCCCTGTCCGTAATGCAACGGATTTGAGTCTTGCTTATTCTCCTGGTGTAGCGGAGCCTTGTAAAGAGATCCACCAAAACAAGGATGACGTCTACGAATACACGATGAAAGGCAACATGGTTGCGGTTGTCAGTGACGGCTCAGCCGTACTTGGCCTTGGAAACATCGGTCCGGAAGCATCTCTGCCGGTAATGGAAGGAAAATCTGTCCTATTCCAAAGCTTCGCAGGTGTGGACAGCTTCCCTATCGTACTCGATACAAACGATGTGGACGAAATCGTCCGCACTGTTAAGTTAATGGCACCAACATTTGGCGGTGTGAACTTGGAGGATATTTCCGCTCCTCGCTGCTTCGAAATCGAAGAGCGTTTAAAAGCAGAAACTGACATTCCAGTATTCCACGATGATCAGCACGGTACTGCAATCGTAACGGTTGCTGGTTTGCTGAACGCATTGAAATTGGTTGGCAAAAGCTTCGATAACATCAAAGTTGTAGCGAACGGCGCTGGCGCTGCTGGTAT
Organism: Terribacillus saccharophilus; assembly: GCF_046592595.1. Lineage (GTDB taxonomy): Bacteria > Bacillota > Bacilli > Bacillales > Amphibacillaceae > Terribacillus > Terribacillus saccharophilus_C. Next base: position 223,164 of record NZ_JAWVPF010000005.1, read on the forward strand.
CGCAATCATCGAATTGCTTCATAGCCTTGGCGTAAACAACGTTATCATGTGTGATTCCAAAGGTATGATCTACGAAGGTCGTCCAGAGGGCATGAACAAAATGAAAGACCGTGTAGCGAAAATCACGAACCGCGACCGTCAGGAAGGCAGCCTGTCCGATGCGATCAAGGATGCTGACGTGTTCATCGGTGTATCTTTGGCTAACCTATTGTCCAAAGATGATGTACGCACAATGGCGAAGGATCCAATCATCTTCGCAATGGCAAACCCTGATCCGGAAATCCTGCCTGACGATGCAAAAGAAGCAGGTGCCCGCGTAATCGGTACAGGCCGCTCCGACTTCCCGAACCAGGTGAACAACGTCCTTGCTTTCCCTGGTATCTTCCGTGGTGCCCTGGATGTTCGCGCAACTGGCATTAACGAAGAAATGAAGATTGCAGCTGCTAGAGCGATCGCTGAATTGATCGACGAAAGCGACTTGAACGAAGACTACGTTATCCCGGCTCCATTCGATCCACGCGTTGCACCAGCTGTTGCCAAAGCAGTAGCGAAAGCGGCGATGGATACTGGCGTCAACCGTATCACTGTTGATCCAGAAGAAATAGCTGAGAAAACACGTCAGCTTACAATCATCGACGAAGACTAAACACAAAAAAGAGGAATCCTATGGGATTCCTCTTTTTTATTTTACTTATCCAAGTTCAATACAGTCAGTTTCTCTCTTGTCATAGAGAGGATGCTGTTTGCAATACCTTGTGTTCCCATACCTGAACCTTTTACTCCAAGGAACGGGAAGTGGTCAGGACCACGCTCTGTGCGTCCGTTGATCTGGACAGCACCTGTTTCCAATTCGTTTGCAATATAGAAGGCTTTATCCACATCACGTGTGAAGATGCTTGCCTGCAAGCCGTACTCGGATTTATTTGCAATCTCGATTGCTTCTTCATCGGAACCAACGCGGATGACAGGCAATACCGGACCGAATGGTTCTACCCATGCAACATCCATATCCTCGGTTACATGATCAAGCAATGTCGGATGAATCAGGTTGCCTTCACGTTTGTTACCTGCAAGAAGTGTAGCGCCTTTTTCCAACGCATCATCGATCAGCGCTTGCACGCCATCCGCTGATTTGCTATCAATCAATGGCACAACTGTGTTGCCGTCTTCTGGAGAACCAACAGCCAGCTTCTCTACTTCAGCCTGCAATTTCGCAACCAATTCATTTGCCACATTATCATGGACAAGTACGCGTTTGATTGCCGTACAGCGCTGGCCTGAATAAGAATAAGCTCCGCTGATGATATTCTTCACAGCTTTATCAAGATCCGCATCTTCGCGGACGATACCAGGATCTTTACCGCCAAGCTCAAGAACGACAGGCTTCATACCAGCTACTTTTGCCAGATTCTCACCTGTTTTCGTTCCTCCAGTGAAGGAAACCATGCTAATATCTTTATGCTCCACAAGGAAGTCACCGATGACAGAACCGCGGCCAGTGACAATATTGACGACGCCCGCTGGGAAGCCAGCTCGGTCGAATGCCTCCATCATCTTGATACCGCTCAAAGCGCCTTGCGTTGCAGGCTTGAAGATGACCGTATTACCGGAAATAAGTGCTGGAGCCAGTTTGGATGCTGATAGGTTTACTGGATAATTGAAAGGCGCAATTGCAAGAACGACACCTAATGGTACCCTGTCCACGATACCAACCTTGGAGCTGGAACCACCCGGGAAACGATCGCCTCTCATGCTTTCGCCATTGGTATGCAATGCTTCTTGCGCAGTATAACGGATATAATCATATGTCCGCTGCACTTCGCTTTTAGCATCTTTCAGGCTCTTACCGACTTCAAGCATCATTGTTTGCGCTAGTTCATCCTGCATAGCAAGCAGTTCATCAGCCCATTTGTAGAGCAAATCCGCTTTCTCCTGCAAGGAAACCTTTGCCCAAGCTTTTTGTGCTTGCTTCGCAGATTGAATTGCTGCTGCTGCCTCTTCTTGAGACAATGCCTGCACAGTACCAACGACGCCCTCTTTGTACGGAGACATGATTTCCACTACATTCCCGGTGGTGCTTTCTTTCCATTCGCCATTCACGTAATAACGTTGCGCTGTTAATGTTGACTCCATTACTTTTTCCTCCTCGTGTTACAGTTAGTTTATTTAATTAAAAAACTTAAAAAAGTTTCTGACACTCATTCTACTACTAACATTTTTATAATGGAATCATTTTGCTCAAAAAAAATAATTAAATTTTTTCCATAATATCAAGGTTTCTAAGTATATAACATATGAGATTAGTATGTCATTTTTATTATCCAAATTACTTCCACGCCAAAATAAAACCTATAAATTTTAGTTAAAAATGCGCACTTTTTTAATTAAAAAAAGAGGTGCATTAATTGCTCCTCTTCTCTTCTCGGCATAGATCATCGATATATTCAGTTAGTAGTTCTGCAGCATACTCGCCTGAAAAATTCTCTGAATCAATAAAACGGTGAAAAGCCAATCCGTCAATCAGAGCATATAATTTATCCGTTTCCTTCCGCAAATCCTTCTCTTCTTTCATGTATCCACTTTCTAATAAGTATATCAACACACGCTGCACAGTCTCCCGGATACCATCTGTTTGACGGAAAGTGTCCCCTTGCTTGTATTTGAAATGCAGCGTAAACATAAACCACACTTGCATCTCCGCCATTGTTTCCTTATTGATTGGGATAAGCTCCAGCAAAACTTTTGTAACAAGCTCTTTTGGCTGCAGTATCTGTTGAATCACTTGCATGATCCTGGCTTCACAGCGCGTTTTCACAAGTTCCATCGCATATTGAAGCAGTTCTTCCTGTGTCGTGAAATAATGACGCAACGCACCAAGTGACAGATTAGCTTCCTTGGCTATATTCCGGACAGAGGCTGCCTCCATCCCGCCATCCATGATGACCTTCCACGTTGCTTTGGCTATATCTTGCTTTCTTGCTTCATGATCTATTTTTTTTGGCATAGCTTTACTGTAGCAAAAAGCTCATTTGAAATCAATTTATATAATACACTTGTATCACAAAGACTTCCGTGCTAGCATAATAATACAACTGTACTATAAAAAGGAGATGAAAAATGAACAGCATCATTGTTTTAATCATTCTGTGCGAAGTCGGTTTTTGGGTTTTTATTGCTGCTGGTCTGATATCCCGCTATGTGCTTAAGCTCCCTAAAGTCGGTATGGCCCTGCTCGGAGCAACCCCATTGATAGACCTGATCCTACTTATAGCTACCGGCTTTGATCTTGCACGCGGATCAACAGCGACTGTTCCCCATGCCATTGCCGCCATCTATATCGGTGTTAGTCTAGCGTATGGCAAATCGATGATACGCTGGGCTGATCAGCGCTTCGCCTATTACATTGCAAAACAAGGCGAAAAACCGAAGAAACTCTATGGAAGAGAGCACGCCAGGAAGGAAGCAAAGGGCTGGCTGCAGCACTTGCTTGCCTATATCATCGGCGCTGGTCTGCTGCTGGCTGTCATCTATTGGATCAATGATGCGGGTCGTACAGAAGCACTCGCTAATGTTCTGCGTATCTGGTCAATCATACTTGGCATCGACTTTCTTATCAGCTTCAGCTATACCCTATTCCCGAAAAAAGAGAAGCATGCCGGATCTTGAAGCGGCATGCTTCTCTTTTTAGAAGTCTTCTTTCTTTGATCTTTCATTCGCTCTGTTCATGATGAAATAACAAATAACAAGAAGCAGTATCGCACCACAGTAATACAATGTATAAAGCGCACTCTCATGATAAACGACGATCAGACGAATCAGCGCAGTAATACCGATATAAAGAAAATACCGGATCGGAAAATGATAATCCTCCTGGAAATACTTTACGATCATGGCGATAAACTCAAAATACAAGAAGAATACAAGGATATTATTTAAAAACTCCAATCGGGACGTATTGCCTTCATTGAACAAAGAGTTGGAAATAATATCAACCAATTCCTTCACTAGCAAAATGGAAATTGCGATAGCCAACAGAATCAAGGCTATATTCAATACGTACTGCAGGACTGTCGCAATGGTCGCCTTTGTCCGTTTTTTCTTTGTGTGTGTTTGGGTCCGCATAGCTTCACCTCTAAATTGTACTATTCCCTACCTTTTTACTATATAAGCTGTATCTATGTCTTTTGAACAAGCCACTCCTGAAAGAGCATATGTCAATTGAAGCTCTGTACGCAGATCCTCGATCACGCGGTTCACCCCAGCTTGTCCGCCAGCTGCGAGCCCATACACATAAGGCCGGCCTATCAAAACACAGTCCGCTCCCAAAGCAATTGCTTTAAATACATCTGACCCGCTTCGCACACCGCCATCCATCAATACTGGCACTGCTCCATTTACTGTTGTTGCGATGGCAGGCAGTGCACGCAAGGAAGCTATGGCACTATCAAGCTGCCTTCCGCCATGGTTTGACACAACGATTGCGTCCATTCCTAATTCAACTGCCTGCTTAGCATCTGCTGGGTGCAAGATACCTTTCACAACAATTGGTAAACTTGTCTGTTCCCGCAGGAAAAGTAAATCATCCCATGAAAGATTTGGATGATGAATGTTCTCCAGTATCGCTTCTCTTATATACTCTTCTGTAAGCTGTGGTACCATTTCCTGAAAAACAGGATCAGTTATGTAATTGGCTGCTCCTTTCAACAGCTTCAGCGGCGAATATCCATTACGGTAATCTCGTTTGCGCCAACCCAAAAGCCCTGTATCGACTGTGACTACAATTGCCTTATAGCCCGCTGTTTCTGCGCGTTTCGCCATACTGGCGGTTAAATCGCGATTTTTGGACCAGTATAATTGAAACCATTTCACTGCTTCCGGTGCTGCCGCAGCAATCTCTTCCATTGAAGCGGATGTAACCGTGCTTGCAACAAACGGAATACCCGCAGCTGCTGCAGCTCTAACACTGCCAAGCTCTTTCTCCGAATGAAAAATTCCTTGGAACCCTACCGGTGCCAGCATCACTGGCATACTTTGCACCTGACCGAACAGCTGGATACAAGTGTCCACATTCGAAACATCCCGCAGTACCCGCGGCAAGATGTCGTAATCGCCGAATGCTTCCCGATTCTGTTTGAGTGTTATTTCATCTCCGGCTCCACTCTGCAAGAACCCAAAAGGACCAGCTGGCAGAATTTCTCGAGCCCTCTCTTCCCATTCCGCTGCAAATAACGGATAATCACTTATTTTTTCTCCGATTCTTGTAAAAACATTTCCCATTTCTTGACCCCCATTCCTTTCAATGTAATATTAATAGAATAATTCGAACACGTTAGGAATTCCACTCTTTTCGTGTTAAGATAATCTTTGAAAAATATCAACGGAGGCGGCAACCATGGCTAATTATCAAGATCTTTCGAATGAAGCGTTACAACAGAAATACAATACGCTGCAGGATGCATATGAGGAAATCGCCAGTCAGCAGCTGCAGCTGGATATGTCACGCGGCAAACCATGCACCGAGCAGCTTGATCTTTCCCAGCCGATGCTCGATATGATTACATCAAGCAGCACAGTTAAGACAGAAAATGGAACGGATGCCCGAAACTACGGTGTATTGGATGGTATTCCAGAGGCAAAAAAATTCTTCGCTTCTATACTGGACGTTGAACCACAGCAAGTAATCGTTGGCGGTAACAGCAGCCTGACATTGATGCATGATTCTATCGTCCAATTCCTGCTACATGGTGTATCCGAGGAAGCAACGCCATGGATCAAGCAAGAAAACGTGAAATTCCTCTGCCCAAGCCCTGGCTATGACCGTCATTTCACTATATGCGAAGCTTTGGGAATCGAAATGATTCCTGTGGCGATGACACCTGAAGGCCCTGACATGGATGAAGTGGAGAAGCTCGTTGGAGCGGATCCGCAAATCAAAGGAATTTGGTGCGTGCCCAAATACAGCAATCCGGATGGTTTCACCTATTCAGATGCTGTTGTTGATCGTCTGGCTGCGATGCAAACAGCAGCAGATGATTTCCGGATTTTCTGGGACAATGCTTATATCGTGCATCATCTTACAGACGAACCGGATGAACTGAAAAATGTCATGGATGCCGTGGCAGGTGCGGGGAATCCGGATCGTGTAATGGAATTCACTTCTACCTCCAAGGTGACTTTCCCAGGCTCAGGTGTTGCTGCGCTTGCTTCCAGCGAAAAGAATATTAATTTCTATAAAAAACATCTATCAGTACAATCAATTGGATCGGACAAACTGAATCAGATGCGCCACGTAGCGTTTTTGAAAGATAAAGACACTCTTTCAGCCCATATGAAAAAGCATGCCGCAATCATTGCGCCAAAATTCAAGACTGTCCTTACGATTCTGGAGGAGAAGCTGGGCGGTAAAGGAATTGCCGATTGGACGAATCCGAACGGAGGATACTTTATCAGCTTGAACACAATGGAAGGCTGCGCCAAAGATGTCGTCGAGCTTGCCAAGAAAGCTGGCGTAACATTGACGGGTGCAGGTGCAACCTACCCTTACGGCAAGGATCCATACGACCAGAACATTCGTATTGCGCCAACCCTGCCACCAACAGAAGAACTGAAGAAAGCTATCGATGTGCTATGTTTGTGCGTAGAAATGGTGAGCATCAATCGTCTTTTACAGAAATAATAAAGGCCGCCTTAAGGCGGCCTTTTTATATGGAGTACACATAATAATCCTGCTGGCTTTCTTTTATAAATCCGGTCGACGTATATAAAGATAATGCCTTTTCATTTTCAGTCTGGACATCCAGATGGACCGTTTGCCCCTGCTCCGCTTCCATCCGAACAGCTTCCTGCAAAGCCTTCCTTCCATAGCCTTTCCCTTGATATTCTGGCAGTATTGCAAAACCATATATCTCACTTCGTTCTCTCTCATGATGGATACGGATCTTCCCGACTGTTTTATCTTCCGCCTCAATCATGTAAAACTCCTTTTGAAATCCATCTTTCTCCAAACGGTCATTATATATTTTGGCTTCCTCCGTTTTGAAATTGAAGCAGACCACATCCAATTTCATCTTCAGCGCGATATCTTCTTTACGAGAAGGACGCAAATAAATGGATGCATCAGAGTCAGGCAGGGCTTTTCCATCCCATTTCATCATGTACTCCGATTCCTCATATGCACAAGCTATGGAATCCAGCCACAGCTTACCTGATTCACTATTAGCCGGGACATTCAACAATATGTGCCGAGCTTTTTCCAAGGCAGGATGACTGCTTTGGAATAGCTTATTGAAGATTCCTTTCCGGCGGTAATCTGGATGCACCATACCACACACCTCAATCTTGGTGCCAAAACAATACAATCCAAGAAAACCAACAAGCCGCTCCGAATCATATGACAAAAAATCAGTTTGCTCTTGCCCTCTGTTTTCGAGCATATCCCAATTCAGCTTCAGCTCTATACCGTCATGATGCTCTACCGCTTGCTGAAGTGCTTTTATTTCTTTTAATTGCTTGACTGTAAGCAAACACATTACCCCCAATCTCTGTTTACCCATTTATCATACCTTAATTTTCCACACAAAAAAATCCTGCCGGATAACCGGCAGGATTTTTATTAATTTGCTTGATGATCTACTTTCACTCGTCGGATAAAGAAGCTGATTACCACACCAACAATAGCTGCAATGATACCAAAGATAAATGAACTTTGGACACCCTCTGTGAATGCTTGAATCATTGTAGCTGGATCTTGCGGATTAGCAGCGCCTTCCAAGAAGCTTTCTTGTCCAGCAGTCATGATAGAGATTGCCACAGCTGTACCAATCGCACCAGCAACCTGCTGCAATGTGTTCATGATAGCTGTTCCGTCTGGATACAGACTAGGAGGCAGCTGGTTCAAACCATTTGTCTGTGCCGGCATCATGATCATGGAGATACCAATCATCAATGCGATATGCAATCCAATGATGAAACCAGTAGACGTGTCCAGAGAAATGGTAGAGAAACCGAACATAACCAAAGTGACAATGATAAGACCCGGAGTCACAAGGAATCTCGGTCCGAATTTATCGAATAGCCCCCCCATGACAGGTGAAAGCAAACCATTGATAACACCGCCTGGAAGCATTGTCAGACCGGCAACTAGCGGAGTAAGCGCCAGGGATGTTTGCAGGTACAAAGGCAGCAAGATCATGGAAGAAAGCATAACCATCATACTTACTAAGATCAATACTAGACCTAATACGAACATTGGATACTTAAATGCATTCAAATTCATCATCGGCTGATCCATCTTAACCTGACGAACAGAGAATAAGATAAGACTCAAAACACCAGCTGCAATAGCTACGATTACGATTGGATCGCCCCAACCGCCGCCTTCACCTGCATGACTGAAGCCATATACTACGCCGCCAAAACCGATAGTCGATAAGATGATCGACAGGATATCAATTTTTGGCTTCGTCAATTGTGTTACGTTTTGCATGAAGAATGCACCGAAAACGAGTGCAACTAAAAGCAATGGCAAGGAGAACCAGAAGATCCAATGCCAAGTCAATTCATCAATGATCAGTCCAGAGATCGTCGGACCTACTGCAGGTGCGAACATAATAACAAGCCCGATCAATCCCATCGCTTTACCGCGTCGATGCGGCGGAATGATGTTCAAGATTGTGTTGAACATCAAAGGCAGTAATAGCGCTGTTCCTATTGCCTGCACAATACGCGCGATTAACAAAACAGAAAATGATGGTGCCAGGGCAGCAATAATAGTACCAATGATGGAGAACACCAAAGATGTTAAAAATAACTGACGTGTCGTGAACCACTGCATGATTAAACCGGAAACTGGTACGAGTACCCCAAGAGTCAACAGGTAACCTGTAGTCAGCCATTGAGCAGAGGATGCTGAGATCCCAAATCCATTAATGATATTTTGCAGCGCGATATTTAGGGCTGTCTCACTGAACAGGCCGACAAAACCAGCAATCAAGAATGAAATGATGATTGGCATAGTTTTGATATCGCTGCTATTCACTGCTGTTGAAGCAGTATTATTACTATCCATTTGCAAAGCTTTCTCCTCCAATGCGGAATTATTGTTTAAGTAATGACGGAAGCTGTTTTGCCACACTATACAGCGGGCTTCCTGATGCACTTGTCAAAGCCAAGGTCACGGCCCCTTCGATCAAGGCATTTATCGTAACAGCCAATTCTTTTGCCATTTCTTCTTCATAGCCAAAGGCGATCAATCGATTGGTATATAATGCCTGCCAGTCCGTATAGGCGTGCTGGCAGCATTTGCGCAATGCTTCATGCGTTGCTGCAGTTTCGGACGCAATCAGTCCAATCTGCACACCTTCCATTTGATGTTTTTTTTCAAATTCAGAAGCAATCTTGTGGATATGATACTGAAAAGCCTCTGCAGCTGTATCCTTTTCTTCCAGGTCCTTCGCGGCTCCTTCGAGAACATGCTCCGTCATGAGCTTGATTGCTTCGACCGCAATCTCCTCTTTCCCATTTGGAAAGTGATAATACAGCGACCCTTTAGGAGCACCGCTTTCCTCGATGATCTGATTCAAGCCTGTGCCGTGATAGCCTTGTCGCTGGAACAGCTCCGAAGCGGTACGTAAGATGAGTTCTTTAGTGCTTTCTTTCTTTTTCACTGCTCCATACAACCTTGCACTCCTTAAATTATAACAATTGGTCTAGATAATAATAATTTTTTTCGTTTAACCTGTCAAGAATGTGATCTGCAATTTTGTTTGTAAAGTTACTGTAAATTTCTTCGTCGATAAGGTTAAGAAATGTTATATTACAAATGCATTTTAATAGCATGATTCAACCTATTCCAACAATTAATATATGGAAAGGAGCAGTAGATATGACAAATGATCAAAAAAAGATAACAGCTCTTATTGAAATCTTTATTACTTCTTTTCGTTTAGGCTGCACTTCATTCGGGGGACCTATCGCACACCTCGGATACTTTCAGGAGGCTTATGTACGGAATAAAAAATGGCTGGATGAACAGGCTTATGCGAATCTAGTTGCTCTCAGCCAATTCCTCCCGGGCCCAGCCAGCAGTCAAGTCGGCATTGGTATCGGAATAATAAGAGGCGGCATGATTGGCGGAATCATCTCATTTATCGGTTTTACCCTGCCTTCCGTTCTGATACTTATCTTATTCGCCCTATTTATTGGACAAACGAATCTTTCAGACGCAGGCTGGATTCAGGGCTTGAAACTCGTCGCTGTTGCTGTCGTCGCGCATGCCATACTTGGAATGAGTCAAAAACTCACAGCAAATCGAATGACAAAGGGAATTGCCTTAGGGGCACTTGTTCTAACCCTTTTATGGCCTCATCAATTTTCGCAGCTGCTGGCATTATTGCTTGCAGCTGGTGCTGGGTACTTCTTGCTTCATCCGAATCAAAATGATAAGGCATCCAGTCAGATAAACTTTTCTATCAGCAAGAAAACTGGAGCAATCTGCCTTGGTTTGTTTTTCCTTTTATTAGCTGGTCTGCCAGTGCTGCGCGCTTTAACAGATGCTCCACTTCTTGCTATGGCTGACAGCTTCTATCGTGCAGGTTCCCTCGTATTCGGAGGCGGTCATGTAGTCCTGCCGCTTTTGGAGCGGGAATTCGTTCCAACCGGCTGGATCAGCCAGCAAGACTTTTTGGCAGGGTATGGAGCTGCTCAAGCAGTCCCCGGACCTCTCTTTACATTTGCAGCTTATCTTGGGACTGTGCTTTATGGGTGGCAAGGCGGACTGCTAGCCACCGCAGCTATTTTCCTGCCAGCATTCCTGCTATTAATCGGAGCTCTGCCATTCTGGACAAGTCTCCAGAAAAACAGCAGCTTCCGCAAGGCCTTCGCTGGAGTAAACGCTGCAGTTGTAGGGATATTAATCAGCGCGTTTTTCATCCCGATATGGTCAACGACTATACACACCGCTGCTGATATCGCCCTTGCCGCCATCTTCTACAGCCTCCTGACTTTCTGGAAAGTTCCGGCTTGGGTTATCGTCCTGTTAGGCGCTGCGTGCGGGTTGATTTTATAGTATTATCAGATTTTCCAAAGACAATCAATTTTTATTGTTGGTTGTCAGGGCGGACTAGCAATTCTATCGTCTGACTACAGAAAATGCCTGTTATCCGGATGGATATCAGGCTTTTTCACGTACTAATGCTCTTTTACTGATTATGAACAGCAGTACTGTCATTGACAACATGATCAGGCAGCCTATTTGTACCGCGGCAGCTACATCTGTCAGCTGGTTGATACCAGCCAAAACTGCTGTCATCCCGATAATCAGAATGGCTTCTACCGATTGATACATACTCATCATACGGCCCATTTGCTCGACTGGAATATGCTCTTGCATATAGGTGACATATCCAGCATTTGCAAAAGCCAGCGCACCAGATAGAAGGAATACACCCACACTAGCTGGGAGGAAGCTTTGGGAAAAAGCAAACAGCACATATCCTAAGGCTCCTCCTGCCGCTCCATAAGTGAGCAGCTGTATGGAACGAAAATGGCGATTTACGATGCCTAACAGTACAGAACCCGAAATAAAACCTATTCCAGCAATACTTACTAGCAGTCCGTAAGCAGACTCTGATAATCCAATTGCTTCTGCAGAAAATGCGACTTCCATAGAGTCGACAGCTGCAGTCATGACAGTGAAGAAGCTGAACAGCAGCAGCAAAAGAGTCAATAAGACAAACTTTTTACTGAAAGCTGTAACAAGCTGCCAATCTTCCCTCCAGATTGTAAGCCATCCCTTCTCCTGACTTTCTTCTATGACAGCTTTTATAGACGGCAAAGCAATACAAATAAAAACTGCAGCCAGCAACAATGCGATATTAGCGACCAATGCGATCTCGACAGACCCTGCACCAACTAGAATTCCTGCAGCCGCAGGGCCTAACACAAAGCCGCTGCCATCTGCGATAGCACGATAGGAATTGAATTTCTGCCAGTGCCGCTTATGGATTAATCCAGTGATATACGGCAAACTCGCAGGTTCAAAGATGGCACCTGCGGCTGCTACGAAGAAAACAAGCACATAAATTTGCCATAGGGAAGTGGCCATGATCATCCCGGCAATACCGAAGATCCTTATAGCATACAACAGAATCATCAGCTTCCGATTATCCAGTCTATCAATGATACTGCCTGCCCAACTGTTCATTAGCAGTCCAGCTGCCGGCTTAATCATATAAAGGATTGCCACTGCGGCTGCAGCCTGATCTGCCTGCTCGTATACCTTTAAATTCAATGCAATCAAATACAGCCAATCCCCACAAGAAGCACATGCAATCGCAATCAGCATTCCAATAGCACGTAAACGGTATTTCTTCATCTTCATTCCTCTCTCTCCTATTTGAAGTGAAGCAAATAAAAAAATCCCACCCCCAAGATTGTCATCTTAGGGGCGAGATACCGTCGCGGTGCCACCCTAGTTTCCCCGGCAAGTCACCCAGCCGAGCTCAGATAAGTACACGCATTGCTGCGTAGACCCTTGTGCGCTAACGGGCACTTCCCGTTCTGCCATCATCTTCATCCGGCAGACAGCTCCGCGGTTTGTTCCAGCTGAGCTCCCTCACCCTTTTCAGCATTACAGGGATTCTCTGCAGAAGGAGCTATCATGCTGTACTATTCCGCCTCATCACTTGTAAATTTTTTCTATGATATCATGTAAGGAGCTACTGTACAATGCGTTTTGAAAATTTTTCGTAAGTTTCATCGTTTGCTATGAGATACAGCTTGTCTTCAGAATGAAGGGCGGTTTCTCTTTTATTAAGGTAGTTCATATCCTGATTGATACAAAGCAGGACCATCCCCTCTTTCGTCAGCGCTTCCTGCGCATCTTGATATGTTTTCCAGACAGAATCAGGGTGTATCTCATAAATATTCGTTCCATACTGCTTGCTTAACAGCTGACGGAAGAGATTGGAGGTACCCGGTGCCATAACAGCTTTCGCCATCAAGAGGGAAACCGAGTCATTGGATAATATAAAGTCGTCAATGGATATATGCTCAAACTTGGGGATATGCGTTTCATTATTGATTTCTACAACAGTATGTATGTTTGTATTTTCTTTCTTGGAAAGTGCTTCGACAGCTGATGCTATTAGAAGTGTTTTGGCATCTGCTAATAATGTAGATTCTAGTTGAGGGTCAGAGAACACAGCAACGCGTGCTGCTCCCAAAAGATTTGCTTGTATCAAAGTCGTTTCATCTGAAGGATCTCCTTGCACAAATGCAACTTGTTCATGATCGAATGGATGCTCTTTTCTATCATCAACAACTACAATATAGGCATTTTTTTCACTTGCGAGCACTTCCTCAATTGACCTTTTCACTTTTTTTGACCAGCCGATATAAATATAGTGATCCTTTTTTTTGATCATTAATTTCCCCTCCCTTTGCATACGGTTATAAGCTGAGGCAACGTCTACGATCTTCCCGATCAATACACCGATTACGCCAATTCCGAATAGGAACAAAAAGATTCCCAGCAGCCTTCCGGGTACCGTCTCTGGATAAAAATCTCCATATCCAACTGTAGTGACAGTCGTCATCGTCCACCAGAATCCATCGAACAATGATGGGAAATTATCTTTTTCGATTACATGAATACCTACGGTTCCTACCAGCACCACAAAGACAGATGCTAAAGCTATTGCCAGAAAATTGAACCCAGTAATGTTCTTCCATAAACGAATGAAAAACAGCATAGTCACTCCTCCTAGAATTCCATTATAACTGGAAAATTAAGAAAAAAGACCGATTCCAGCCATTCTATAACACATAAAAAAGCACCTCCGACGGGGAGGTGCTTTTTTTGTTCCAGCTTAGTAAGCTAGGCTGAATAGGCCTTTTACGTGAGTCAAGTAACGGATGTTACTTGCTTCTTTCATCATTGTTGCAGGAAGACCTTTCAATGGTGTTTGGTTAGCACCGATGAATGCTACAGCATCCTTGCGGCCAAGGCTTGCAAGTGTACCGGAGTTGATCGGGCTGAAGTTTTCCATTGTTTTGCCTTCAAGGTAAGCAAATAGGTTGTAACCTACAAGCTCGCCCATTTGCCAAGCGATTTGTGCTGTTGGAGGCCAAGGGCGACCATCTTCACCGAAGTATACAGCACTGTCACCGACAACAAATACATCTTGGTGGCTCTTAGACTGAAGGAAGTTGTTCACAGTCGCACGGCCGCGATCTGTTTCCAATCCTGATTCAGCTACCATCGGAAGCGCTTGTACGCCGCCTGTCCATACGAATGTATTTGTTTCGATTTTCTGACCATCTTTCAATTCTACGACATTGCCTACTACGTTCGTTACAGGCAAGCCAAGCAAGAATTCTACGCCGCGTTTTTCCAAGCTGGACTGCGCACGGTCAATTAGATGCTGTGGAAGCATCGGAAGGATCTTCGGACCAGCTTCAACAAGCTGAAGCTTGATTTCTTTAGGATCCACACCGTGAGGCAAGCAGTAAGAAGCAAGCTTGTCCGCGATTTCGCCGACAAGCTCAACACCAGTCAGACCGCCGCCGCCGATAAGGATCGTAGCGTCTGCAGGATTTTTAGAAGCTGCATATGCTTTAATCTTATCTTGGATTTGGTTGTACACTTTGTTTGCATCATCAGCTGATTTCAACACAAGGCTGTTTTCTTCCAATCCTGGGATACCAAAGTAAGCAGTCTTACTTCCAAGGCCTACTACCAAAGCATCGTAAGAAAGTGTATTTCCGCCAGCAAGGACAACTTCTTTCTTGTCGACGTTGAAGCTTTCCACTGTTGCTACTTTGAAGTCTACATCCAAACCTTTCAAAAGCTTCTCTACAGGCATTGCCACTGCTTGCTCGGAAATGCTGCCCGCTGCAAGACGGTGAAGCTCAGTGATGATTTGGTGTGTAGGTGTTTTATTGATAAGTGTTACATTTGCTTGCGCTTTGCTGTAATACTTACGTACGGTTTGAGCGGCTAAGACTCCGCCGTAACCGGCGCCTAAAATAACGATATTCTTTGCCATACTTAATCCTCCGTCCTTACCTTATAAGCTCTTATTTTTGTTTTTGTCTTTCTTTTTCGTTCGCTACTTCAAGATAGCTCTGAACAAAACGGAACATCTTTTGTGCTTGTGGATCTTTCATCAGACGAAGCAGACCAAATAGGCCGATTGTTTCGTTGCTTGCTTCTGCACGGTCTTTCGCTTCAATCGCAGTTTGGGCAACTGTTTTCACAGAGTCTGTCACTGGATGAAGTACTTCTGTAATTGCATTAACTGTATCGGATTTCAACACATCATCTGTTGCTACAGCTTGTGCGAAGTCGTAAGAAGCAGTCAAAGCGTTCACAAGTTCATTGATTTTTGGAAGCTGTTCAATCAAAGAAGTCAATGATTCTTGTACTTCAGGTTTTAGCAATTGCGCAGCTAGGTCCTGTTGGCTCTGGCTAACACTTTCGTTTGTTTCTGACATAACGTATTCTCCTTTGCTATGGTAATGCATTATATTTATACGTAAACATTATACTTTGTTGTGAATTTGTTCACAACTGTACGTTCACAAATTGCTCAAAATATCCACCTACAACTTTACTCCTACTTGGAGAACTTGTCAAAAGTTATTTCACACACGTTAATGATTTTTTTCATTTCCTATTATATATTCGAAAAAAAGACATAATAAAAGCCCTTTCACTCTTCTGCTTACGTAGCTTTCCCCTGTTTGGAAAAAGTATTAATATTATTATGCATTCTTCCCAAAACTCATGCTCTCGTAGCGGCCGCGGATGATGCTGTACACTCCGAACAAAATGAACCCAACAGAGACGATGGCAAGGAGCCAGCGTCCGAATGGCTGCTGAGAAACTTCCGCCAGCGCTCCATCCAGCCCCTTCGCTTCATCCGGATCAGACTGGACAGCAGTCAGGACGAAAAAGAATCCAACAATAGCGAAAACAATGCCTCTGCTTATCAACCCGATACGCCCCGCATGGCGAGCCGCCCGTTTCTCATGCTTATTCATCTCCCCAGTCTTGAATCGATTCATGAAACTCCCCGATATACCACTGAAAAATTCATAAATACCGTATCCGATTATTATGAGTCCGACTGCTGCAACCAGCCACTGTCCAAAGGGATATGTAAGAAGCTTTGCCGTCAAGGATTGCTCGCTCCCTCCGCCGCTTCCCTGATTCGTGGCAGCAAAGCGCAGCGCATTATAAGCAATACTGGCATATATGACAGTGCTGACACCATAGCCTATACGAACAATTATCCCTTTTGCATCGTTTCCTTCCTTGTTCGGATCCTTGATGGCAAGTATCGCATCCCAGCATACATACCCAATCAATCCGATTCCGATCAGCCATAACAAAACATTCCCAAAAGGCAACCCAGCCAGCCTCTGCAGCATACCACCTGTATCAGTTGTATCTCCTCCCACATGCAGTGCTGCCAGGAGTGCCAAAACACCGATAAGGGCGTAGACGATTCCCTGAGACATATACCCAATTCTTCCGAATCTCCGAATCCACGGTTTTGTATCTTCCTTTGTCTCCCTTGCTTTTCGTTTGGCTTCTTGTTTATCGGCCATAATCGTCTTCCTCTCCTGTTTTAAAAGCTATACCCAAGCCATGCAGAAGAGAAACAGGTAAAAATCGGATAGGCAAGCTACCCTTGCACAGGTGCCTACATACGATGAAGAAGAAGCAAGAAGGGAGAATGATGATGTACAACGAAAACGATGATAAACAAAATCAGCAAAGACAAATCCAATTTCCAGGCGGCCCTGGTTTTGGCGGCGGGCCTGGTTCAGGCGGTCCTGGATTCGGTGGTCCTGGATTCGGCGGAGGACAAGGCGGATTTCCATTCGGACCTCCTCCGGGAACTGGCGGTCAAGGCGGGGGACAGCAGGGGCAATTTGGACCTCCTGGACCTCCTCCATCTCAAATTCCGCAGCTGCAGCCAGTAGGCGGAAGCGGTGGTCCTTCTGCCTTTGCTATAGATCCAGGCGGAATTCGTTTCTGTCTCTACCGTTACACGTATATGCAGCTTGAGAACGGCCAGCGCTTCTGGTACTACCCTGTATTTGTCGGCCGCACTTCCATCGCTGGCTTCCGCTGGCGCCCGCAGCAATTCCGCTGGCAGTATTTTGGCATCGACCTTAGACGAGTTGCTGCATTCAGCTGCTTTTAAGATGAAAACAGGCCTTCTGCTTGAAGGCCTGTTTTCTATTTATTCAGTACACCCATAAGTTCAGGCAGCCATAGACTCAGTGCCGGAATATAGGCTACTGCAAGAAAAGCAAGGAACACAGGAATGTAGAACAATAGCAATGGCTTTGTCATTTGTTCTACTGTGACATTGCCGACTTTGGATCCAATAAAGAGCACCGTTCCGACTGGCGGTGTGATCGTACCAATCGCAAGTCCCATCGACATGATTGTACCGAAATGGACTGGATCGACACCGAACTCCAACGCAACAGGCAGCAGGATCGGCGTAAAAATCAGCAATGCTGGTGCAATATCCATAAAGGTTCCGACAAACAGCAGAATCAGGACAATAATCAGCATCAGCACTGCTGCATTACCGCTGAAATCAAGTATGCCGGATGAAAGCATCTGCGGCAGCTTGGAGTACGATAGTATCCAGGACATAGCTCCTGACGCTCCGATCAACAGCAGGATAACACCCGAGAACATGACTGTATCACGAAGAATCACCGGGATATCCTTCCACTTAAGGCTGCGGTAAATCAAGCTAAGCACCACTGCATAGAGGATTGCTATGGCCGCTCCTTCTGTTGCCGTAAAGACTCCAAAAGAAATTCCGCCAATAACAACTACAATCAGCATCAGACTCGGAATGGCATCCAGGACTACCTTTGCCGCCTGCGAGAAACGAATTGGTTCCGATACTGTATAGCCCTGCCTCTTTGCAACTATGTAAGCAGTCACCATGATCAAGACAGACATGAGGATACCAGGCAAATAACCAGCAATGAACAATGCACCAATCGATGTACCTCCGCTGAGAACAGAGTATAAAATCGGGGTGCCACTTGGCGGGATAATCAAACCAGCTGGTGCAGAAGCTACGTTGACGGCTGCTGAATAAGAGGGATCATAGCCTTCTTTCTTCTGCATTGGCGCCATGATTTTACCCATTGTTGCAGCGGATGCAATGGCTGATCCAGACAGGGCTCCGAAAAGCGTATTCCCAATGACATTCGTATGCGCCAAGGAACCAGGAAGTCGCCCTGCCAGCAGCTTGGCCAAATTGATCAGACGCAAAGCGATACCACCAGTGTTCATGATGCTTCCTGCCAATGTGAAGAAGACAAGGGATAACAGAACAAAACTATCGATACCTGCTACAAATTGCTGTGAAACAACCATTAAAATCTCATCAAATGGCAGCAGCATCGCACCAGCTGCCAGCGACGACAGGCCAATGCTGATTGCGATAGGAACACCAAAGAAAATCAAGAGAAAGAACAAAGCGAATAAGACGATACCCGCAAGAACGACACTCGTCATGCTGCGTCCCTCCCTCTTGCTGCTTCTTTGCGTGCCATCAGTCGATTTGTGACTATATAATATACGCTCAGCAAACCAGATAATGGCAAAGCAGCATATACATAGCCCATCGGCAGACCGAGAACCGGTGAAGTTTGCGTCATGGATACAAGCATCAGCTGTGTCCCGCCGATAATAAAGACGATCAACATGAACACCAGTACTGTGACTTCAATAATCAGCTCAGCAGCCTTTTTATCCTTAGCATGCTTCCATTTGGACATCAAGAACGTCAGCGCAATATGTTCTTTCACACCAAATGCATAACTGGCTCCAAGCAACCCGACCCAAATGAAGGAAAAACGCAACACCTCTTCCGTGAACACGCTTGGATTCTGCAGGACAAATCGAGTGAAGACCTGCCATATTGCACCTGCGACTAAGAAGACGGTCAGCGTACAAGTCACGAGCAAAATGCATCTATCAACCCAATACCGTACTTTTTCCACCTTGTTCAGCTCCTCTTCATTTACTGTAACGCCGCGATGTCATCCAGTACTTTCGCCACTTCTGGATCTTTTCGCCTTTCTTCAATCAGCGGCTTCACCAACTCCTTGAAAGGCTCCTGATCAAGCTCATTAAAGGTAACGCCCATTTCATCCTCGGCTTTCTTGATGCTTTCTTCGATGAGCTTGTCCCAGCGTGCATTGTGATTGTCCGACGATATTGCAGCAGACTCTTCTACAGCTTGCTGCTGTTCTGGACTAAGACTATCCCATGTCTTCTCACTCATAATAAGAAAATCCGGGATGCGTGTATGTTCGTCGTAAGAAAAGTATTTGGCTACTTCACCATGGTTCGCATCGGTAAGTGCAATCGGACTGCTTTCTGCCCCGTCAATGACACCTTGCTGCAGGCCTGTATACACTTCCGGTGCAGGGAGCGGTGTCGGAGAAGCTCCAAGCAGTTCCATCGTCCGGATTGATGTTGTATTCGTCATTGTTCGTATTTTCAGTCCATTCAAATCTTCTGGCTTTTCAATCGGCGTGTCTGCTGTGTAGAAGCTTCTCGCCCCGGCATCGTAATAAGCGATTCCATGCAAACCGATTGCCTCCAGCTCTTCGTAAAGATTCTTCACAATATCAGATTGCATGACTCGTTTAAAATGCTCTTCATCCTCGAATACATAAGGCAAGCTGAAAACAGAGAAATCGGCATAGAAGCTTTCCAGCACTCCGCCATTTACTTTAGCCATGTCGACTACCCCATTTTGTACAAGCTCAAGCATTACCCTTTCGTCACCAAGACCGCCTTCGGTATAGATATCCGTCGTCAGCACTCCATTTGTTCGCTGTTTCAGCTCCCCGCTGAATTCTTCCAGACTGGCATACACTGGACTATTTGGGTTATGAATATGTCCCATCGTCAGCTTCCTCGTCTCCTGGCCTGCAGCATCTGTAGCTGGAGCTACAACCATCAGCACAACTATGCCAAGCAGCAAAACAGCAAGAATTAGCCACGTTGTTTTTGCTCGATTCATGTTTGACCCTCCACAATATATTGTAAAGCGCTTACAATTAACTGCACGCAACAGGCAGTGATCAGACGCTCCCCTTTTCGAGTGTCTGGATCACACCTTGTTTAGCCGGTTTACTCCACGGTATTTGCAATTCATATGGCAGTTTCCCACTCATAAAACATGCGTTCATCGTCTGTTCTAAATCGATGACAGCTCGAAGTCTTTCTGCTGTCTGATCGATTGCTTCCCTGGGGAAAGGCTGCCCTGCTGGAATATTCTCGTGTAATGTCTCGATGATAGCTGCATGGCCCAATGCTGTCTCATATGTGCATGGAATATCCCTGCCATCCGTGAGTGCAGCGATGCAATAATCCAGTTTATCCAGATGATTGGTCTGTGGATTTCCATAGATCTTTTCCTGCCCATCTTCTCCGTACGCCGTGATAATGCCTTGATCGAGATTGCAATCATACACAATATAGCCTTTTTCGAAGGTATACAAGAATTGGGGGCCTTGCTCTGTTGCCGTTGCATGCGATCCATAAAAAAGCAGCTCGCATCCTGATTCTGTTTGCAAACGGATGGCACATGTATCAAAGGTTTCAATGTCATTTGCCCGATACAGCTCGGCTTCCAGCTGTTTGACGCTCACCGTCTCCTGCAGCTCATGTCCGAGCACGAAAAGCATATTATGGATGAAATGAGCAGCCGCATTATTGGCTACACTGTCGCGGATTGGCCGTCCATCCGCTGCCGTCAGCTTCCCCGACCAGGATGAACGGGAAAAGTATGCTTCATCCCTCGGCCAGAGCACCATTGTTTTCAGCTGCTTCGGCTTTCCAAAGAGCCCATTCTGGATATCTTTCTTAAGCTCTAGAATCGGGGCAGTGAATGACCAGTTGAAACCAATCGCAGCCCACTTTCCTGACTCCGAGACAGCCTGCTCCCACTTCACTTGATCCTGCATATCGGCAAAAATCGGTTTTTCACAAAGTACATTTGAGCCATGGCGAAGCGCAAACACCGCCTGCTCGGTATGCAAATGAATAGGAGTGGCAATGATGGCTAAATCTGCTCTGTTTTCCTGATAGAAAGCATCCATTGCAGAAAATATCGGAATACCACGCTGTTTTACTTGTTCCAAAAGACTGCTTTTTTCCGGATGGATTTCCACGATACCCGCGAATGTGATGTCCTCCCGCTTCAGCAATGCTTCCAAGTAATGCTCACCGTATCCATTCATCCCGATTAATACGACCGCTTGCTTCATCATTTTTCCCCTACCTTTGTCAGGCTGATC
Source organism: Terribacillus saccharophilus (assembly GCF_046592595.1). Taxonomy (GTDB): domain Bacteria; phylum Bacillota; class Bacilli; order Bacillales; family Amphibacillaceae; genus Terribacillus; species Terribacillus saccharophilus_C. The sequence goes on from NZ_JAWVPF010000005.1 coordinate 244,524, forward strand.
GCCTGTTCCTGTGCTTGGATTGCCAGAGCCGCAGCCCGAAAAGTATGTTCCTGGGTCATTGCTGTTTCCGTCCCATACTGACAATCGGTGATCAATTGTCTGAAATAAGGAACTCCTACCTTTCCTTCTGCCGAGAAATACACTTCCTCCCGATCCGTGACCACATAGAGATGATTTCCTTCTGCCGAACGCGCTACATCCGTGTATTTTCGCAGTTCCACATACCCGTTTGTGCCGTGCAGCACCGTTCGTCCGTCTCCCCAGACCCGAAGTCCATCGGGCGTGAACCAGTCAACACGAAAATATTGGCTGACACCTGTGTTCGCAACAAGTGTTGCATCACCGAAATCCTGCCATGCACCATACTGGGGATGCGCATAATTTGCTACCTTGCTATGCAGTACCTCTGCTTCTTGAGTTCTTGCATAGTGAAGCAGCTGCTCAATCTGATGGCTGCCGATGTCACAAAGAATACCGCCATTTTGCTGCGGATCGAAAAACCATTCCGGCCTTGTATCCGCCTGCAGCCGGTGGGGCCCAGAACCTGTCAGCTGAAAGAGTTCTCCAATCAGCCCTTCTTGTATAATACTATCTGCCAGCAGCGCCGCTTCTACAGCCAGTCGCTCACTATAAAACACTGCCCATTTCTTTCCTGTACGGCGCACCGCTTCCTCAGCTGCATGCAATTGGGATAGTTTTGTAAAAGGCGCCTTAGCAGAAAGGAAATGCTTATTATGCTCCAGCACTTGAACCCCTAACATACAGCGTTCAGATGGCACAATACTTGTCGCAACCAAATCCACCTCGCTATGCAGAATCTGGGATAACTCTGAGACAACTTCTCCTGTTTGGAATTTCTGATGAAGAGCATTTGCCCGATAGTGATTCTTGTCATAAATATGCATCAGCTGTGCCCCTGCGTCCAAGAGTCCTTGCACCATGCTGTGGATATGCGGATGATCCACCCCCGCCACAGAAAAAGTGAAAGGCGCTGTTATCTCTATGTCGGCTGCTTTTGCAGCTTCTTGAGCCAACTCCTCCAATTGATTCAGCAGTGCCATTATTCAGCTCCCCTTTTTATACATGTGCCTGATAGCATTGCTTCATTTGATGAAGCACCTCATCGCCTGGCTGATCCCATATCTCCTGATTGATGATTTCTACCTCTATGGGTCCTTGATAGCCTGCATCCTCCACCATGCTGCGCATCTCGCGCAAATTGATAACTCCATCCCCCATCATGGCTCGCCCTTTGAACATATCCTTCATCGGCACCTTCCAATCTGACACGTGGAATCCCAGTATCTTACCCTTAGCCCGATTAATCTGGTGACGCAGCTCTGGATCCCACCATACATGGAAGGCATCGACCACTACTCCAAGATGATCGGATTGCAGCTTCTCTGCCAAGGTGTTCGCCTGACCTAGTGTATTGATGACAGAACGATCTGCTGCATACATCGGATGAAGCGGCTCGATTCCTAGCTTTACCCCCATCTCTTCCGCATAAGGAAGAATCGCTTCTATTCCTGCCTCCACCCAATGACGGCCTTGAGCGATATTTTTGTCAGCAGCCGGACCGCACACGAGTACAAGCACATCTGTCCCCAACGTCTTTGCATCCTCTATTGCCCGTTTGTTATCATCTATACGCTGCTGTCTCTCATGCTCTGTAGCTGCCGGAAACATGCCTCCGCGACAAAGGCTGGACACGCGCAATCCGTATTCCGTCAATAGCTTTTTTGCTTCTTTAACGCCGATTGCCTCAAGCTTGTGCCGCCAAATGGATATCCAGTGGATATCATGACGGGCACAGCCTTGTATCGCTTCGGTCAGTGACCAGTTTTCTGTCGTAATCTGATTCAGACTGAGAAGCTGCAGATCCGCTTTTGTCATGACATCACCTTCTGTTCAATACCAGCAATCTTCAGTACGAGCTGCATCCGTTCTGCTGCAAGAGTCGGATCCACCAAGACGCCCGCTTGATCAGCAAGCCTGAATAGCTCACTCAAATGGAGCACCGACCGTGCTCCTTCTGCTCCGCCGATCATCCGAAAATGTGATTGGTACCCATTTAAATATGCCAGAAAGACAACACCCGTTTTGTAGGCATATGTTGGTGTCTCAAAGATATGCCTTGCAAGCGGCACCGTCTTATCGAAGATTTCCCGATACTGGACAGAATCATCTGCATCCAGTGCGCGCAGTGCCTCAGAAGCTGCTGGTGCAATCGCATCAAAGATACCGAGCAACGCATGGCTGTATTGCTCTCCATCCCCCTGAATCAGCTCTGGGTAATTAAAATCGTCTCCTGTATACATCCGAACCGATGCAGGAAGCTTAGCTCGCATCTCAATTTCTTTGTCTTTATCAAGCAAAGAAATCTTTATACCGTCGATCTTTCCTTCGTTCTGGTGAATCAGTTCCAAACAGTCATCCATCGCCCGGCTGATTGTCTCCGATCCCCAGTAGCCAGTTAATTTCGGATCAAACATCGGTCCGAGCCAGTGGAGGATAACTGGTTTTTGCACTCCGTCAAGCACATGCCCGTATACGTCCTTATAATCCGATGCCGATCGGGCACTGGCAGCAAGCGCACGGCTTGCCATCAGGATGATCCGGCTTCCGGTCCCTTCAACAAATGTACACTGTTCTTCGTATGCCTGCTTTATTTCTGCAATCGTATTCGTACTGTCAGCTGGCAAATGATCTGTCCCGGCTCCAGAAGCAAGCAATGCTTTCTCTTTTTTCGCTTCCTCTGCACTTATGCTGATCAGTTCTTTCGCCATCTCATATGTGAGCCCCATGCCTCGCTGCGCCGTATCCATTGCCTCCGCCACACCGAAACCAAGCTTCCACAGCGCTTTTCGGTAAGCCAACGTGGCATCCCAATCAATCGCCCCGCCTAAGATAGGGTGTGCTTCAGATTTCGCATCCGCAACTACATGAGCGGCAGAATAAGCTGTCCTTGTCCGGAAGGCTCCTTCTGTCGGATAAGTGGAAGCTGGATGAACCAATGTATAAGCCTCCAATGAACGACCTTGCTTCGGTAAAAGAATCGTTGTCATGCTGCTTCCCCCTTTATACTTCCAGACTCGGAACAGTGACCCATTTCTTCTCGCGCCATGCTTCCAGCCCCAAATCGGACAGCTGGGTACCTTTTGCCCCCTCCAGCAAGTCCCATGGGAATGCCGCACCTTCTTCCACATGCTTCAGAAACAGTTCCCATTGGATCTTGAATCCATTGTCGTACGTACGATTTTCCGGTAATGTCTCCCACTGGGACCTGAAATCAATTGCATTAGGTATATCCGGATTCCAAACAGGCTTCGGTGTTGTGACACGGTGCTGGACCTTGCAATCCCGCAGACCGGCTACCGCACTTCCCAAGGTTCCATCTACTTGGAAGGTAACTAGATCATCACGATCGACTCTTGTCGTCCAAGAAGAGTTAGCCTGCACAACTATCCCATTCTTAAGTGCAAAAATTGCATATGCCGCATCATCTGCTGTTGCTTTATAACGGTTGCCATCTTCATCCACCCGGTATGGAATATGTGTGGCACCAAGACAAGTCAAACTATCGATTTCCCCGAAAAGATGGTCGATGACATATCGCCAATGTGCGAACATATCAACAATGATTCCACCGCCATCCTCAGCTCGGTAATTCCAGCTCGGGCGCTGCGCTTCCTGCCAGTCGCCTTCGAATACCCAATAGCCAAAGTCCAGCTTTACCGACAAGATCTCCCCAAAGTAATCACTGTCGATCAGGTGCTTCAGTTTCAGCAATCCAGGAAGGAAAAGCTTATCTTGTACGACCCCGTTTTTCACACCGTGCTCGCGAGCCAATCTCGCAAGTTCCAAAGATCCTTCCAAGCTGGTGGCCGTCGGTTTCTCACAATAGATATGCTTACCCGCTTCAATCGCCTGCTTGATACTAGCTTCCCGTCTATTGGTCGTTTGTGAATCAAAGTAAATCACGTTATAGCTGTCAGCCAAGGCTGCCCCTAAATCGGTACTGTAGCGCTCTACACTATTCTCACGGGCAAGTTTTGCGAGCTTCTCTTCATTCCGTCCGACAAGAATAGGATCCGGCAGCAGACGGTCTCCGTTCGAAAGCAGCACACCGCCTTCAGCACGGATCGCCGCAATGGATCGGATAAGATGCTGATTCGTTCCCATTCTTCCTGTTACACCGTTCATGATTATCCCAATTTTTTTCGTCGCCATCCTTACGCCCTCCTATTATCCTTATTAAAGACAGTATAAGTAAAGCGTTTACATTTTTCTTATCATTCTTTTCTGAAATTCTCAATTTCGGAAATCATCTGTTGTCCGCCGGTAGACATTCGGTGTTACACCGACATATTTTTTAAAGACACGATAAAATGTCGAGACCGCTTCAAAACCTACTTCAAAGCAGATGGATACAATCTCTCTGTCGGATTCACGCAGCATTTTCTTCACCTTCAGCAGCCGGACCTCTGTCAGGAACTGGTATGGTGTTGTATCATACATTTCTTTAAAAATCTGATTCATGTACCGGCTGCTTACGCCAGCTTTGGCTGCCACTTCTTCCATACTGGCAATCTCAAAATATCGTGTTTCCAAGTGATGCTTGAGCCACTTCGCCCGTCTTGTATTGGTATCCTGTGTCGTATCTTCCTGCTGCAAAATAGCAATCTGATAAAGTACCTGTGCAAGCAGGAGCTTCAGCCCAATTACGTGAATCGGATGATTCTGGGATTGCTCAAACAGCATCTTACGCAACAGCTGACGCAGCTCACTGCTTTCGAAAAGAGATAGATTCAACACACGCGACACAGCGAAAACCGGCTCGACGAGATACGAAACGACATCGTCTGTTAAATGTCTGATATCGAATTCCAGCACGAGTACCGTCATCTTCGAATGAGCTTGGATTGCATGCTCTGTATGCGGAGAGATAAGAACGATACTATCAGGCTGCAGCTTCTGGCTACTGCTATCCAATTCACATCTTCCTTCTCCATCCAGGACATAAAGCAACTGATGTGTATCATGCTGATGCCTGGCTACCTCATTCTTCTCCTGATGCTTATTTTCATAAAGTCTGATCATCTTGTCTGCTTACCTCCAATAAAAAAAGCCGGGATGCATAGGAGGCATCCCGGCCTTTTCTTACTTTATTCCATCTATCAAGCTTCCAGCATCGGAAGCTGTTCCTGTTCCAGGATGCGCATTTCAATCATAAGGATCTGATGGTTATCCATTTCGATAACTTCCCACTCATTTCCTGCAACATCCACCACAGTCGTTTGTGAATCCACTTCGTCGTTCTTAACGAAAATCCAGCCGCCAATGGTATCGACATCCTCGCGATTGTCGAATACAGAGCCGAATTGATCCTCCAGATCATCCAGCAGTACACGGCCATTGATATGATACGTGCGTTCAGATACTTCCTGGATATCCGGTACTTCATCTTCATCAAATTCGTCATGGATCTCCCCGACGATCTCTTCTAAGATGTCCTCCATCGTCAGGATACCTGCGGTTCCGCCGTATTCATCCACTACGAGTGCAATATGCACGCGTTCTGTCTGCATTTTCAAAAGAGCATCCTGCAAGGATGTCCCTTCATGGATAAGCGGCAGCACATGGATGAAGTTAGGCAGACTTTGTCTTCTGCCCGCCGCAAAATCCGTCAGCATTTCCTTCACATTGACGAATCCAATGATATGATCCTTATCGCCATCCTCTGTCACAAGGTAACGTGTGAACTGATGTTCATCAATGATTTCAATCACTTCTGCAGCGGTCATGGATTTCTCCAACGTTACCACCTGCGTACGCGGAACCATGATGTCCTTCGCCACACGCTCATCGAATGTGAAAATGTTTTCCATATAACTAAGCTCTGTTTTGTTGATTTCACCACTTTGATAGCTTTGCGTCATGATAATACGCAGTTCCTCTTCCGAGTGTGCCGATTCGTGTGCAGCCGGCTTCACACCGAACAGCTTCAGGAATACTCGAGCAGAACCATTCAGCAAGTAAATGAATGGAGCCATCAGCTTACCGAACCAATACAGCGGCGGACCTAGAATTAATGTCAATTGCTCTGTGTACTGGATTGCCAATGTCTTCGGTGCCAATTCACCAATCACGACGTGCAGGAAAGTGACTGAAGCAAATGCGATTGCATAAGAAAGCACTGTCGATAAGGAATCAGAAAGCCCAAACTCGTGGAACAGCGGATGCAGCATCTTCTCAACTGTAGGTTCACCTAATGCACCTAGTACAAGTGCTGTTACCGTGATACCCAGCTGGCAGGCTGACAAGTAATAATCAAGATTATTCACTAGCTTACTGACAATGATTGCTCGTTTGTTGCCCTCTGCCACAAGCTGGTCGATCCGGGACATACGTACCTTCACGACTGAGAATTCCGCACCTACGAAAAAGGCCGTAAAAATGATGAATAACACTACTAAACTTAAATTAATGACTATTGATGGGTCCAATTAATTCCCTTCTTTAAGTGAAGGGACTCACCTCGCTTATTTGTTTGATAGTTTACAAGCAGATTAATAAAATAGCTGCGACACCTCGACGAGGAGCAGCGCCAGCAAAACTTCTGTTATACAAGGTTGTTATTCTCAGCAAAGCCTTCCCAATGCAATCTCCTCCTTCTCTTAGCGTCTACGCTAAAATCTGTACTTGCCTATCATCTTTCGCGCATTTCTCATTGGCGAACACGAGCTTTGTCTGCAGCTCATAGACCATTGTGCCAGAGGTGGGTTCCAGGTCCTCCGGCAAACGGAATGTGAAAGGCTTCTTCATTTGCTCATTCGATTTCAATTGCTTGGACATAAAAATGCTTAATACATTCTTTATATTCACTATTTTATCGTTTGCGCTGTTTTTTATAACTAAATCACAATCTAATCTGTTCAAATTCTGATCCTTCCAGCCTCCTAGAAGCTGAAAATGACCCTCGATTTTTTCTCCTGCATGATAGCTTGCCTGATTGAGTTCGAGCTTGATGGATGGTGCCCGCAGCTGCATCAGTTCTAAGCATTTCTTCAACACGGAAATAATTCCTCCATTTGAGTGTAGTAAACGAAAAAGACCCCCACAGAGTGAAGGTCCCGTCTGTAATCAGCCTTCACCAAATTGGCAAAGGTCTGGCAAACAACTTGACGTTGTCAGTTAAACCGGCGATAGCAAGCTATCACGTATTGTCGACTTAACTGGAAGCTACTCCCCTTTGGAGCAATCACAATCCTATTCTATTAATCTGCAATATAGTGTACATGATTGTTGGTTTTCTGTCAATATACCCCAAATCACATGCGGTTTACGGGATATGTGGCAGAGGCGAAGTAACGCTCATGAAGGATATGATGGTGATGACGTTCATGACCAAGCATCACATACGCCAGCGCCCGAACAGATGTGACATGACCGTTAGCCATCCCTTGTCTGATCCAATCCTGATCATACAATGACTCAAGAAGAGCAATCGTAGATGCCCGCACTGCCTTGTATTGTGCCAAAAGACTCGCTACTGTCATTTCTGTGAATCTCGCCTGCAGCACATAGGAATCTTCATGAAACCCTGGCAGCGGTGTTACATCTCCGCGGGCAATGGTAAGCAGGCGATAAGTCATGATCCTTTCTGTGTCTGTCAGATGGCCAATCACTTCCTTGATCGTCCATTTCCCTGCATCGTACGCGAAGCCGGCTTGCTCGTCAGTCAATCCTTGCAGAATATTGGAGGTCTGCCTTTCCTGTTCCTTGAATAAAGCTACTATATTTCCCTCTGGCACAAGTTTCATGTAATCTTGGAAATAAGCAGGATATTCCGTTGTACTAGGTCTCTCTTGCATGTAATCACCTTTTCTCTTTATATGATTTCGACAAGGCTGGAAAAAAATGAAGAGCTTTATAGTTGACGATATAGCTATTTTCCCGAAAGGTAAAGAAAACAGTCCCTGTTACGTTAAAAATAGCCAGAAAGCAGGAAAATCCGAGAGTGCATTTACGGAGGATGGACTAGCTTTTTTACTAATTTTATGCACCTACTCCCGGGTTCGTGCGTATGATAACTGTACAAGCCCTTGTTCCTAAGAAAAGGAGTGCTGGAAATGGCTGATTTTGAGCAGATTGCTGAACAGATTCACATGTCTGGTTCTGATACGATGCCCCAATTGACAGCGTATCCTTCCTCTCTCGTGCTGATCGGGACCGGCAGGAGCGCATTTGCATTCCGCCTTACAGAATCTTCCAAAGTAATGAAGGTATTTTTCCCTGCCTTCCGTCATATTGCAGCGGAAGAAGCGGAAATCTATAAAACACTTGAGAGCAACCACTTCTTTCCGGCTCTTCACGCAGCTGGAAACGGCTATTTGGTAATGGATTATATTCCTGGCCATACGCTGTACGATTGCCTCCGTGCGGGGATCCCCATAACAGACCATCATATAGCCGACATTGACAATGCTCTGGCCGGGGCAGAAGCTAAAGGATTGAATCCATCCGACATTCATCTGCGGAACATCCTGATTACCCCAGATGGAAATATCCGATTAATTGATCCTGCCCGATTCCGCCAGCAAAAGCATTGCACGCAATGGGAAGACCTTCACCGAGCCTATGAGAAATTCTACAAAAAGAAGCTTTTTCCGAAAAAGGTACCCGGCCCTTTCCTGGAGCTGATAGCCTTCCTTTACAAAAGAAGGAAATCCTTCACTATTCAAGCACCAACGAATAAAGCCATTCACTAAAGGAGAGATGAATATGACAATCACCATATCCCAAGCAGAAGCATACCAAATTGAACGTATTGCCCATAGCGGCCTAGGAAGGGAAAAAACCGCCAAGCTAATTGAAGCAGGTGAATGGAGTACAATTAAGGACAGCTATCCAAAAGCCGACCCAGAAATGCTGCAAACACAGAAAAGCAAATTAACATCCGCCTTGCAAGAGGGCTACAGCATTTCCTTCCCTACCTTCAATGGTGTACGGAACCTTCTGCATCTTCGCTTTGGTTTAGAGGAAGGCAAGGATTATGCAGTAGATGACAAGTCCGTACAGGGGTTGAAGGCAGATGAAGCAACAGCCGCCGTTTTACGTACGATGTTTGAGCCATTGTGGAAAGTGGAAGCAAACAGCGGACAACTGTCTATCATCCATATAAGCAAGCTATAAAAAAACTGCCGACGCACTAGTGCGTCGGCAGTTTCTATTCCACAAAAGGAATCTTTCTTATTTTACAGCTTCTTTAAAATCTTTACCCGCTTTGAAAGCTGGCGCTTTAGATGCAGGGATTGTGATTTCTTCGCCTGTCTGCGGATTACGGCCAGTACGTGCTGCGCGCTCTCTCACTTCAAAAGTACCGAAGCCTACAAGCTGTACTTTCTCTTCTTTTGCAAGTGTTTCAGAGATTGTTTCAAGTAGTGCATCAACTGCTTTGCTTGCATCTTTTTTAGATAGTTCTGCTTGTTGTGCTACTGCTTCTACTAATTCTGCTTTGTTCATGAAAAACACCTCATTTGATAAATTTATACATAACCTTCACCTGATGTAAAAGCTGTATGTTTGAGTTTAATATGCAGGAACATACTGTCCCCGTATTTCCTTATTATAGCATGCATCCCTGTGTTCATGGCTATTAATCTGCATTCTTAACATTGCTGCAACAGCATTTTCACAGGTTTTCCATTTAGGAGATAAGAACTGGATGATACAGTTATTCCCATTAAACAGAATCATAACCCTATTAAGTTGTTGTGTGCAAAGATTTCACATGTTCTTTCACTTTTTGGATATTTGCCATCTTATTGTCCCAGCACTTCTGACTGAGGTCGACAGGATATTCCTCCGGTGCTTTTGGACGTTTATACTCATCCCATAGAAGAGATAGATTATCTTTTGCATAAGCCTTGATATCTTCGATAGCCGGAAGCTCGTATACAAGCTTGCCATCTTGGAATATCGTCTGATGCAGATCCACTGCATCATAATTCGTCACGAACTTGCTAACATACGTATGGACTGGGTGGAACATCTTCAGGTGATCCTCTTCCTGCGGATTTTCATCCTCCATCGCGATATAGTCGCCTTCGGATTTTTTATTGATCCGATTGACGATCCGGTAAACCTTTTTCAAACCTGGAGTCGATACTTTCTCAGGATTGGCACTGATCTTGATTGTATCCTGCATAGCACCATCATCCTCGATGCTCACCATTTTATAGACCGCGCCTAAAGCCGGCTGATCATAAGCCGTGATCAGCTTCGTGCCTATTCCCCAGATGTCTATTTTGGCTCCTTGGGATTTCAAGCTCTGAATCGTTTCTTCGTCCAAATCATTTGACGCTGAAATCTTCGTATCAGTAAAGCCGGCATCATCCAATGCTTTCCGGGCTTTCTTGGATAAGTACGCCAAGTCTCCGCTATCAAGTCTGATTGCAGTAAACTTGATTTTATCCCCTTGTTCTTTCGCAACCCGGATGGCATTTGGTACACCAGAACGAAGCGTATCATATGTGTCGACAAGGAATGTACAATTCGTATGACGCTCTGCATACTTCGTGAATGCTGTGTATTCATCACGGTAAGCCTGAATCATCGAATGTGCTAATGTCCCAGCTACCGGAATACCGAATTTCTTGCCTGCACGGACATTTGAAGTTGCTTCAAACCCGCCAATATAGGCTGCTCTTGTACCCCAGACGGCTGCATCCAGCTCATGTGCACGACGGCTGCCCATCTCCAGTGCAATCTCATCGCCAACCAAAAGCTTGATTCTGGATGCCTTCGTCGCGATCAGCGTCTGGTAATTGACGATATTCAAAATTGCCGTCTCCACCAACTGTGCCTCAGCCAGCGGTGCCTCGATCCGCATAAGCGGTTCGTTGCTGAAGACAAGCTCTCCTTCTACAACAGAATAGACAGTTCCTGTAAAGCGCAAATTCTTCAGATAAGCCAGGAAGTCATCCCCGTATCCAAGCTTATCTCTCAAGTAGGCCAAATCACTCTCTGTGAAACGGAACTGCTGCAAATATTCTATAACGCGTTCCAATCCTGCAAATATGGCAAAGCCATTACCGAACGGCAGCTTGCGGAACGAAACCTCGAACACTGCCTTTCTTTCATGGATCCCATCACTCCAATATGTCTCCGCCATATTGATTTGATAAAGATCTGTATGTAAAGTCAGTCCATCATCTGGATATTGCGAACTCATGCTTGAAACCTCCACTAATCAGCCCGTGCTTCTGACAGCTGTTTTCCCGTATCCGTTTACATTAGGAAACGAGTATCTTATTTGTTCCATCTATTGTACCGCAAAAATGGTAAAAAACATAAAAAAAAAGCCGAAAAACATCAAGAGATGCTTTCGGCAGCGATGTTAATGTATATGCTGAATACCCGCTATATGGATTATCATTCGTTTCTTTTCGTCATTTTCCAGGCAAAGCGTTTGGTCCAAGAGATTCAGATTATGATATCTTCCGGTAAAGGTATGCAGCATGCCGTTCTCATAATAGGAGATCGTCATATCACCCGTTTCCTTAAGCGCTTTCAAGATCATTCTCAGCCTCTCCTTTCTGTATACCTCCCACTTTATACTGTTAGTATACGCCATAAAGTAACCGCTTACACATAACAGTGTGACCAATTTGTGAAGTTTTATACATAAAGAAAGGTATCTTTCAAATCTTATTTTCCAAGGAAAGATTTCTTTTAGAATGATTGAGATATCCGTAATGTTTTACATATATTGTAAACGGTTTGTTCGATATTTGTTTCTCCATTGGCCAGTGCCTCTGACAATTCCATCACGCCCGGCATGATACTGAACACAGCATCTATTCCATGGTCAAACACCGCTTCGCTGCCTTCCCCTACATTCCCGGCAATAGCAATGACCGGTACCCCGTATTGTTTTGCCGTTTTAGCTACTCCGATCGGTGTTTTCCCGAAGATCGTCTGACCATCTATTTTCCCTTCACCCGTTATAACCAGATCTGCGTCCTTCATATGATCTGCCAATCCTGTCGCTTCTTTAACAATGGTGATGCCGCTCTTTAGTTCTGCTGGCAAAAACGCCACTAATCCTGCTCCTAGTCCACCTGCAGCTCCTGCACCTGGCAGCTGGTCAATCTTTTTGCCGACAGTCTGTTCCACTTTTGCAGCGTAATGTGCGAGTATGTCATCCAATTGGCGGACCATTTTGCCGTTTGCACCTTTTTGTGGTCCGAACACAAAGGATGCGCCGTTTTCACCCGTCAGCGGGTTCTCCACATCGCAAGCCACCTCCACTTGGATATGCTGCCAGCGCGGATCTACTCCGTCCACCTTTACTCCAGAAAGCTCTTTTAATGCCAATGGACCGTCTTGCAGCTGCTTTCCTTCTGCATCCAGGAATTCCACTCCAAAAGCAGCTGCCATACCTGCACCGCCATCATTTGTTGCACTGCCTCCAAGACCAATGATGATATGCTCTGCTCCTGCTTGTAATGCTGCCAGCATCAATTCGCCTGTTCCGCGTGTCGTAGCCCGAAACGGATCCCGTTTGTCACGCGGTACAAGATGCAGGCCTGATGCCTCGGCCATTTCAATAACAGCTGTTTTTCCATCACCAAGCATACCAAATACCGCCGTTACTTTATTGCCAAGGGGTCCTGTCACTTCCTGTGTATGCAGCTTGCCATGTGTTGCGTCAACCAGTGATTGCACAGTCCCTTCACCGCCATCCGCCATCGGGACCTTCACGATTTCTGCGTCCGGCATCGCCCGGAGAATCCCTCGTTCACATGCAGCTGCCGCTTCCAGGGCTGTCATACTCTCCTTAAAGGAGTCAGGAGCTACGACAATCTTCATAGCGCAGCTCCTGCCTTCTCCTCCAGCACAAGAGAATATTCGCCTACCTGATCTTTTTCATACAGATTCGTGATACTTGTGCTGTACTGTTTGATCGCTGCCTCAAAAGCAATGTTTTCTTCCGGAACTTCCACTTGGAAATCGTCTTTATACAACAGCACAGCAACATCATGATAAGCCTCACTTGTCACTGGGAACTTAAAGCTGATTTCGTTCATTTCCTTCCCATTTTTCGTAACATATTTATGTTCATAGTCATAAGCCGCCAATTCCATGCCATTCACTACAACTTTTTTATTCATATCATCTCTCCTTTTCCAATTAGTGTATCACCTCTTTGCTTTGGAATACAAAAGCTGCGCATGACATTAAAGCTTTGTGTAATAACGGATGCTATCCCGGAGAAAATGAGCTGCTCCTTCTCGAATTTTATTTTCATAATAAGCTGCGAATCGTTCATCCTCGACATACATCTCCGCTAAACCTGCATGTGCTTCTTTGGAGTAGGCAGACCAAGTGAATGACAGCCATTCCCGATGCAGTTCAGCTGCGTGCAATGCTTCTGGTCCTGTTGGATCCCCTGCCTGCATTGCAGTCTTCAGCCTTTCGAATAAACGCTGCTCGACTTCGTTCATTTTCTTGTACTGTTCCTCCGTCAAACCGCGGAACTTTTGATTGGAAGCTTCCACTGCTTCTTTGCCATATGCTTCTCTGATTTCTTCTCCATAATTGGCTTCATTTTCAGCAATTTTCTGTTCCTTGAAACCTTTAAATTTCTCACTATCGGACATCGTTACCTTCCTTTCCATTGCTTGAATGCTTTTCTCGACGTTTCCAAGAAGCATACGGATATGCTCCTGCTTTTTCAATAAACGGTCACGGTGCTCTTCCAAAGCTTTCTTCCTATCGAAATCCGGAGAATAAATAATGGTCTTGATTGTATCCAGTTCCACATCCAACTCCCTAAAAAAAAGAATTTGCTGCAGCAGATCCACCTCTTTTTCCGTATAAATCCGATAACCGCTCGCATTGATTTCAGCTGGATGCAGCAAACCGATTTGATCATAATAACGCAATGTTCTTTTGCTCACACCAGCAAGCTCTGCCAGCTTATGAACGGTGTATGTCATCATGCTAACCTCCTTCTGCTTTACACGATAAACGGTGACGCAGCGTAAACCGCAAGTCTTTTTTTAAAGAAAAAAGACAAACCGATAGAATCAGTTTGTCTTCAATGTGCTCCGCCACACAGACGGAGGAAGCTGGCCTTCTCGCAAGGTATTGATAAGTGGATAAGGCTGCAAATCCAGCTCTTCGAATTCTTCATTGGTTGCCCAGAAGAATCGCAGATGCGGCTCTTGACTCTCGATTTGCTCCTCATCAATCACCGTCTCAAACACATGCGTCAGTTCAAAGTGCATCGTATCGTCATGCTGCCAGCTGTGTTCGAAGTCACCGAGAAAGCTGATTATCTTCCCCTTAACACCAAGCTCCTCCTGCAGCTCACGCAGCAAGGCGGTTTCAGCACCTTCTCCAATTTCCACATGACCGCCTGGCAGGAAGCTGTTTTGCCATCCTTCCGCCTTAGCCAGCAGGATACTGTCTCCTTTTCGGATCACAGCACGGGCAAGCCGGTGGAACTCTTTCTTTTTCATATGGTAATCTCCTTAGAAGAAATCATAGATGTACGGTTCACGCCTTGGGATACTTTGCTCGAATTTCCTAATCATTTCCTCTGGTCCGTCTATCAACCCCGCCTGCCAAAGGACAAGCGGACGCTTGTAACCAAACGCAATGGCGGAAAGCATGTTGATGGATAGCTTAATGCCTTTCGTCTCTGATGAGATTTCTGTGTTTTCGTCTTTAAAAGTAAACGTATCGTTATTTTCCCGAATGATTGTATCCTCTACGTGCAGCACAACACCCGCAGGACTTCCTTGCCAATCGTATTTCTCAAAGAAGGCAGGCACATCTAAAATACGCGCCATAAAGTACGGATAATGCTTCACCTCAAGCTGCGGATCCGGCAGCATAAAGATAAGCGGATCATGTGGTGGCAGGTCCAACTTTACTTCCTCAAACATGGAATCATGCTGCGCAAGGAAGTTCCACAGGCCAATGCGTGCTTCAGCATTGAGCGCAATAAACTGTGACACATCCAGCATGTCTCGCGAAGAAATCTCATAAATGATATACCCTTGCGCCTTGCCGTCAGAGTCCCGATACAGGGCAATAAAATCATGGTCACGGTATACCCGATACTTCCACCAAAAGTCCTCACGCGCAAGCATACCGCTGTATGTAGAGGAGTAAGCATTGTAGATATCTTCAATTTCCTGTGCATGTTCCTCTTTCTTTATACGCTCAATTGTGCCGTCAACCGGTGCCAGACGTATGAGATCCTTTTTCTTCAATGTATAAATCGTTCGGTCCGCGAATAACTCGTACCCAAACCTGCGATAGAAATCGACGTAGAATGGATGCAGCATCGAAACGGGCATCCCTTGCTCGCGCATGTGATAAAGCGTATCAGTTAATAGTCGCTTTATATATCCATTCCGGCGATATTCCGGATAAGTAGCTACCCCGGCAATCCCGCCCATCAGCATTGTCTGCTCACCAAGTTTGATCGAAAGCGGCAGCAGCTGCAGCTTAGCAGCAAGCTTCCCTTTTTCCTTGATACCAAAAAGCTGCTGGTGCTGATCCATCTGCTCCAGTCTTGCGTCTCGCTTATCCTCCGGTATGCGGTACCGGAAAGCATACTCCGACATCATCATTGCCGCTTCCAAATCCTGCTTCTGTAACCGTTCTGTCTGCATCCTGATCCCTCCTGTCATTTTCCCTTTTACTATAGCATATGACATGCGCAAATCTTGTCATCAAGCCGTACTCTTTTGGGAGGGATTTTGGTTTTTCTTTTTACCTGCAGTAAGAAGAAAAATCGAAAGCAGCATAACACTTGCTCCCACTATTTTTTGCCACGTCACTTCAACCGGGAAGAACGGGAAAGAGATAACAGCGAGAAGGATCGGACTAAAAGCACGTATCGTATTGGCAATCGAGAATCTCAAATATTTCAATGCTTCATACAAGAACAATGTGCCAATGAAACCAGTCAGTAAAGAAGATAATGCAATCAAACCTATTCCTGTGAACGACAAATTCCCTTCCCAAAGCTGTCCAGTACCGATTGCGTAGAGCGTTACAAAAATGAGCGCAATGCAGTTATTTGTAAATAAGATCGAATTGGAATCCTTATTCACGGCCATCGTTCTTTTAATATAAATATTGGAGAGAGCAAAGAAGAATGTCTGAAAGAGCGCACATAAGCTGCCTATCAAACTTGCACCATATATGTTCGTTGTATCAATGAATAGAAAAATCCCTAAAAGGGCCGCCAGGATAAAGAATGTCTCTTTTTTGTTCAGTCTCTCTTTCAAAATGAGAAGAGACAATAAGATGGCGAATACCGTGTAGAAGCGGCCAATAAAACCTATCTCAACGGGAGATAACAAACTGGTGCTTATGTAGAGGAGAATGACACCGAATGAATTCAGCACCCCTAGCAAAATCATCTCTTTGTCTGCATAGAAGGTTACTTTTTTACCTTGGAAGTACCCGAATAGATAGCTTGCTAGTAAAATAACGAGCACATTGATGATTGCAGCTTGTACAGGACTTATCTCCAGCACACCGAACTTAGCCAGCAGAGGGCCAATAGCCATCATGAGGATAGAAATAAGGTTATAAATATGTCCTTTTTTCTCCATATACATCTCCTTTATATTCCATACAATGCCTGTAAATGTTCAGAAACAACTAGCGATGAGTGTTATTTTATCCAACGTATGAAATCGAGGCATCCAAGTGCATATCTTTAAATCTCCTCGTCCTTTTCCATAAACTGTATACGACAACTGCCTTTTGTATGCTTACCTTCAACCTTAACTGAGTATCTACGGTAATGTGTCTGAGCAGAAATAGATCCTTGCTTATTCCCAGTAAATACTCCTTGCCAAATCAACTGTTTCCGGTCACGCCACTCTAATATCAGTTCTCCTTCTTGGACTTCCACGTCATAAGTGAGTGTTATCATCTTGCCCTGATTGAATTTAAAATAATAGTAATCGAAACCGTTGAATTTCTTATAAGTGAGATTTAGCTCATGCTTCGATTGCTTATACTTATATCCATTCTTACTGACTATCCTAATCACCCTGAATTTAACCAGCACCGCGAAAATCAACATGATTACGATAAAACCAATGATGTCTGACAACACAGAATTCAGCCCTTCCTGCACTCACATTTTCTACATATATACAATCACTTCCCCCTATAACTGTCAACGCAAAAAAGAGCACCATATTGGCGCTCTTTCTCACTTATCGTTTGTTCATATCGTTTGGATGTGCACCTTTACGGCGGCCTGAATCCAATTTATTGATCGCATCCATATCTTCTGCAGATAGTTCGAAGTCGAATACTTGGAAGTTCTCTTCGATACGGGATGGTGTCACAGATTTCGGAATGACGATTGTGTCATTCTGAAGATGCCAGCGAAGCACAACTTGTGCAGCTGTTTTACCAAGTTTTTCAGCAATTGCTGTCACGACTTCATCCTTTAGAACATCGCCGCCCTGATCAAGCGGGCTCCATGCTTCTACAAAGATATCATGCTTTTTGCAGAAGTCTTTTAGTTCGTTTTGCGCCAAGTACGGGTGGCACTCCACTTGGTTCAAGACTGGAACGATTTCCGTTTCTTTCAATAGGCGTTCCAAATGCTCGATTTCGAAGTTACATACGCCGATCGCTTTCACACGGCCGTCTTTGTAAAGCTTCTCTAATGCTTTGAAAGTGTCCACGTACTCGTCATACTGCGGAGTTGGCCAGTGGATAAGATAAAGGTCCACATACTCAAGACCAAGACGCTCAAGGCTTGCTTCAAAAGCTGCAATTGTATTGTCGAACCCTTGATCAGAATTCCAAACTTTTGTTGTGATAAACAGATCTTCTCTGTTCACGTTGGCTTCCTTGATCGCTTTGCCGACGCCTGCTTCATTTTTGTAGATCATTGCTGTGTCGATGCTTGTATAACCAACTTCAAGTGCTTTCGCTACTGCTGCAGTTGCTTCTTCATCTCCAACCTGCCAGACTCCAAAGCCAAGCTGTGGCATTTTTACGCCATTGTTCAGTGTTACATAGTTCATTTAAAGCACTCCTTTAGCGGTTTTTTCTCGTTTAGTATAGCGTTGCCTGCAAAGACTGTCATGTAAAATGCCTATGCATTCATACGACCTCCAACGGTACTTTCGACGTCGGAGGCGGGAATTCCTTGTCTAGTTTTGCAAGATCCTCTTTATTTAGTACAAGGTTGCCAGCCTCGGCATTTTCCACCGCATGAGGAGCCTGTCCCGCTTTTGGAATACTAAGCACATGTCCTGATTGGATCGTCCAAGCCAATGCAATCTGGGAAACAGACACTTCGTATGCTTTTGCCAGTTCACAGACGACTGCATTGTGCAGAATCTCCTTCCGGTCACCTTGTGCTAATGGGCAATACGCCATAATCGGAATGTCCTTCTCCTTCTGCCATGGAATGAGATCATATTCAATTCCTCGCGCAGTAAGATTATAGAGCACTTGATTAACGGCACAATTCTGTCCGTTTTCTACATTCCATAACTCTTCCATATCATCCGTATCGAAATTCGAGACACCCCAGCGACGAATCTTTCCTTCTTCATTCAGCTGTTCAAAAGCCGCCACTGTTTCTGCCAGTGGCACTCTTCCCCGCCAATGAAGCAGATACAAATCCAGATAGTCAGTTCCCAGCCGTTCCAAGGAACGGTCGCAGGCTGCCAGCACATCATCGAACGCTGCATTGGACGGCAGCACCTTCGAAATGAGAAATACTTTTTCCCTTCTATTAACTATCGCTTCACGTACCAAGCGTTCTGATCGGCCGTCTCCATACATTTCTGCTGTATCTATTACCTGCAGTTCCTGATCAAGTCCTGTGCGCAAGGCTTGGATTTCATCATGGCGCCTTGAATCGTCATCCCCCATATTCCACGTTCCTTGTCCGATTGCCGCTAGTTCCGTTCCATCCGGCAAGGTGATAGTTTTCATTGTATCTCCTCCTCATTACTTACTTTTTCCCGGTCAGTGATCTTTATCAAACGTTTGATCAATACATAAGTGGCAGCTTAGCTGCTCTTATTGGCAGGATACACCATCTGGTATTGTTTTTCCTCTGCTGACCGTTACACTGGAAATACCAACAAGTAAAAGACAGGAGGCGCTCTATGAAGATCACAATTCAGGAAGACGATACTTGCCTGGAAACCGAAGTGCAAATCACTTGCCGTCAAACAGACTCCAGCATTTTGGAGCTCGTCAAAATCCTATCTTCCTCCAGCAAGGAAAGATTGTCTGGTGAGAGGAATGGAGAAGTGCATCTTCTGCATCCAGAATCTATCTACTATATCGAGTCAGTGGATAATACGGTATTTCTTTATGATAAGAATGCTGTATACCAATCCTCATTAAAGCTGTATCAAATTG
Organism: Terribacillus saccharophilus; assembly: GCF_046592595.1. GTDB lineage: Bacteria > Bacillota > Bacilli > Bacillales > Amphibacillaceae > Terribacillus > Terribacillus saccharophilus_C. The sequence goes on from NZ_JAWVPF010000005.1 coordinate 263,970, forward strand.
AGGAGTCCCATTTCAGTCCCGATCTTATACGTATATCTAAATCTGTTATCGTCAATCTCTCCAAGGTGGAAAAACTAAAGCCCGCACTAGGCCGAAAACTTACAGCCACCCTCACCAACGGAGAAAAAGTAATGATTTCCAGACAATACGTACCCCAGCTCAAACATAAACTCGGAATCGGCAGGGAGGAATGAATGATGAAGACTTTCGTAAGTTTCATCCAATCATGGGGCATCATGTTTATGTTCTCTATTTTGGCAACAAGCATATACATTTATCTCTTTATAGGAAATAGCACAATGGATATTGCCCTTGTACCTCAAAATCTGCTTATTACCTTTGTGCTTACATGGATACAGATTTTGATTCTGGGTCGAGCAAATGAATCGAACATCTTTACCCGCTCACTTCTGTTTCTCCTTATTGTCTTGGGCACTTTCACAGGCTCTGCTGCCCTCTTTGGCTGGTTTGACACAGGTAACTGGAAGCTGCTTGCGCTATTATTAGCTCTTGTTATCTTCATTTATATTGTCCTGTGGGTCATCTACCGCCTTATTCATAGTGTTGAAGCGAAGCAATTGAATGAAGAACTGGCTAATTATAAAAGGAAGAAGGCTGGAGCGAATGAAAATCATTGAAATCAAAAATCTAACGAAAAGCTATGGCAAGTCCGTTGCAGTGGATGGTATATCCTTCGATGTGGAGAAAGGACATCTATTCGCATTCTTAGGTGTAAATGGCGCAGGCAAATCGACGACCATCCATATGATTGCCACCCGCTTGCAGCAGTCACATGGATCTATCTTCGTCGATGGATTTCAAGCCGGCAAGGACGATGCAGAAATTCGCCAGCGGATCGGGTTGGTTTTTCAAGATAATGTACTCGATGATGTGCTGACTGTAAAGGAGAACCTCGATATGTGGGGGAGGTTCTATGGTATGTCAAAAATCGAAACGCAGAAGAGCATGTCCTGGATAACCGATACCCTGCTGCTGGAACCAATCCTGAAAAAACAATTCAGGCATCTGTCAGGCGGACAGAAACGCCGAGCAGAGATAGCGCGGGCACTGCTGCACCGGCCAGCCATTTTGTTTTTGGATGAACCAACGACTGGTTTGGATCCTCAAACAAGAGTCGATGTGTGGAAAACTATTGCAAGTCTGCAGCAGCAGCTCCACATGACTGTGTTTTTGACGACGCATTACATGGAGGAAGCAGCTGATGCGAATCAAATTGTTGTCATCGATAAAGGTAAAATCAAGGCACAAGGCACACCTGCTGAGTTAAAACGGCTATACGCTTCAGATACATTGCGCTTGCAAGTAAACGATAACGAATTTGCAGCAACGTATTTAGTTGACCATCGCTTCAGCTATCGCCTTAAGAGCGGAATATTCCAAATTTCGGTCCCAAATAGTTTGGAAGCTTACCATATCCTCCGGCATTTAGAGGAGCATGTCACAGATTTTGAATTAATCAAAGGGAGCCTGGACGATGTGTTCATCAACTTAGTAAAGGAGAATACACATGCACACAATCTGGCAGCTGACAAAGCGCTCTAATCGATTGTATTTTCGGGACAAGACTGCGGTCTTCATGTCCTTGCTCACAACCGGTATCATTATTGTTCTCTACTTGCTTTTCTTAGCTGATGTGACAACCAATTCCGCACAGGAAGCAGCACAGGGAGCAGCCGGCATGAAAGAACTGATGCAAAGCTGGCTGCTCGCTGGGATCATTGTGGTTATTTCTCTCACAGTCACATTGTCTGTTTTGGGTACAATGATTGAAGATGCTGCCAGCAACCAGCTGCACGCTTTATTGATCACACCTATGACCAGAACCCAATTGGTCATTGGATACTTGTTATCCGCTTGGCTGATTGCTGTATTATTTTCTGTCGGCGCTTTGCTCATTGCCGAAGGATACTTCTGGTTGAATGATAAACCTACCGTTACTTGGAATGGCTTACTATCGGCAATCGGGTTAATCATGCTGATTACTTTCTCTTCTGCCGCCTTCCTTTTTGCTATTACTGTTTTAATCCGATCCCGTAAATCTTTTTCGTCCATGGGTACGCTTGTCGGTACTTTATCCGGATTTCTGCTAGGGATATACATCCCTATCGGGCAGCTCCCATCATTTGTACAGGAAATAACCAAGTTCTTTCCCCCAGCCTATGGTGTCGCAGCACTGCGTGACGTTCTGATGCAGCCTGCAATGGAAACTACTTTCGCCGATGCTCCCGTCTTCATTTTAGATGAGTTTAAAGAAACATTCGGTCTGCAGATCACCTTATTTGATGCTGCTGCTCAATTTCCCGTCATAATCGGTATTCTTCTTTTGACGGGGGTTATATTTTTAAGTCTTGGTGTATGGATGCGGTCTGTGCGGATGTAGATTAACAAGAGTAATGGATACTAAAATAAGCACCTTCATCGAAATGCGATGAAAGGTGCTTTATTAGCTAAACAAACGATTGATCATAAAACAAATACCAACAAATTTCTATTCTTGAAGATACCGATACAACGTTGTCTTACTGATACCTGTTTCAATTGTTATATCCGCTATCGAGTACTTCTTGCTGCGATACATATCAATAGCTTTTTGAACATTTCTATCTGGCTTGCGCGGTCTCCCGCCTGCTCGGTTCTTTGCTTTTGCTTCAGAAAGTCCTGCTTTGGTTCTTTCTCCTACTACTTCTTTCCGGAATACAGCGATCTGCTCCAAATGCTGAAAGAACGAATCCTCTCTTGTATCAATATTATCTTCAATCGATACGAGGGATGTCTGCTTCTCCTGCAGATTACGGCAAATTTCGATTAGATGCTTTGTCGAATTTGCCAGGCTGTAAAGCTTACGTACAACAAGTACATCACCCGGCTGCAGGTTCTCCAAGAGCTCCTCTAATAAAGGCTGCCCCTGCACGTCCTCCTTTTCCTCTATCACTTTCTCGCAGTTTATTATTTCTGCTGGCTGATGGTCCCATTTTTCCCGGACAAATTCCCGTATATATCCAATCATCATGTTATCTCACTCCAAATAAAGTACCAAAAACGGTAGTTTTGGTTCCAAAACTAACTGATTCGTGTTACAGTAAGCTTATCAAAATTCGGACACGACTTCTATGAGACTTAGAAGTCAACAAAAATTATATAAAATGAGGTGTTTGTAAATTGGCAGCAGTACAATTAAATAAGCAATGGTTTGGCAACATCCGCGGGGACATCCTCTCCGGTATCGTTGTTGCTTTGGCCTTGATTCCTGAGGCAATCGCATTCTCCATCATCGCTGGTGTGGATCCGATGGTCGGATTATATGCATCCTTCTCTATGGCAGTTGTCATTGCTATTGTCGGCGGCAGACCGGCAATGATTTCTGCAGCAACAGGAGCAATGGCGTTATTGATGGTGACATTAGTGAAGGATCACGGGTTGCAATACTTATTCGCCACTACGATCCTGACTGGGGTATTACAGCTTTTATTCGGCGTATTAGGTATTGCCCGTTTTATGAAATTCATCCCGCGTTCTGTCATGATCGGATTCGTGAACGCACTCGCTATCCTGATTTTCATGGCACAGGTACCGCATTTTATAGGAATCAATACAACTACCTATGTTGTAGTGGGGATCACGCTCGCCATCATCTATTTGTTCCCGCTCATCACCAAAGCCGTTCCTGCTCCGCTTGTAGCCATTTTGGCAGTGACGATATTGTCGTTGTTCCTGCATATTGAAGTTCGGACTGTCGGGGACTTGGGGGAAATTAAACAAGCACTGCCTTCTTTCCTGATTCCAGACATTCCGCTCAACTTGGAGACCTTGCAAATTATCTTTCCGACTGCACTTGCTTTGTCGATTGTCGGTTTGCTGGAGTCTTTGCTGACGGCGTCCATTGTTGATGACATGACGGATACTGGCAGTAATAAGAACAAAGAAGCCCGCGGACAAGGTATTGCCAATATTGTAACTGGCTTTTTCGGTGGGATGGCAGGCTGCGCAATGATCGGACAGTCCGTCATCAATGTCAAATCCGGCGGTCGCGGTCGCCTTTCTACGCTTGTTGCAGGTATATTCCTGATGTTCCTCATTCTCGTATTAGGAGACTGGGTAGTAAGAATTCCAATGCCCGCGCTTGTTGGAGTCATGATTATGGTCTCCATTGGTACATTTGATTGGTCTTCCATCCGCAGCCTTACACGTGTTCCAATATCAGATTCAGTTGTCATGGTCGTGACTGTTATCGCTGTAGTGGCAACGCATAACTTATCCATCGGTGTATTCATTGGTATCCTACTAAGTGCTATTTTCTTTGTCGCAAAAATATCGAAAGTGAAAGTCGAAAAAAGAACTGACGCATCAGCAGACCATATTCGATATACTATTAGCGGGCAGCTGTTCTTTGCTTCCGTGACCGATTTCACGGATAGCTTTTCCTATGAGAATACAGCCAAACACATAACACTTGATTTCACCAACACGCACGTTTGGGATGACTCCGCAGTGGCAGCGATTGACAAAATCGTGCTAAAATTCAGGGAGAAGGGCTCTTCTGTTACTTTGGAAGGGTTGAATAAGGATAGCCAAGCACTAATGCACAGATTGACAACTAGCGATTCCGCACATGTGAACGTATCAAACCATTAAAAGGCGGTGCATCCATGTATAAGAAAATCGTAGTGGCAATTGACGGATCCGACCACTCCTTCCTGGCAGCAGAGCACGCTATCCAGCTGGCAAAGCTGCAGCCTGGGACTCTGGTGGAAGGAATCCAAGTTCTTGATTACGAAAAAACAAAAGCAGATGTCCTGCACAGTACCGATCCAATCCAATTGCAAAGCAAGCGCGATGAGAAACTCCAGCGTTTCCGCGATGCATTTGAAGCAGCATCCATTAATTACAAACTGATCATGAAGCACGGTGAGCCTGCACCCATGATCCTGGAGCATGCACGTGATACCCGAGCTGATCTCATCATCATCGGCAGCCGCGGTCTGAATCCTCTGCAGGAAATCGTCCTTGGAAGTGTCAGCAGCCGTGTTGCGAAACGGGCGAAGTGTTCTGTCATGATTGTAAAATACTTGCCGTAACAAAAGGCTGTCGAAAGATTTCGGCAGCCTTTTTCCTAACCTGCATTGGAGGTGTGAATTGGTGAATATACGCAAGCTTAATCCAACTGAAACTCCGCCCATAGATCTCTTACTTGAAGCTGATCCATCTAAAACAAAAATAGAATCTTACCTTCGTCATGGAAGCTGCTTTATTGCAGAAACAAACAATCATATCTCCGGCATTTACGTAATGATTCCGACCAGCCCTGATACCGCGGAGGTAATGAACATCTCCGTAAAAGAAGCTGATCAAGGAAAAGGTATTGGCAAAAAGCTCATCCATCATGCCATTGAGCAAGCCCGGTTACAAGGATACGCTTATCTGGAAGTAGGAACAGCCAATTCCAGCATCAATCAAATCGCCTTCTATCAAAAGTGCGGCTTCCGGATGACAGCAATTGATCATGATTTCTTTCTCCGCCACTATGAAGAACCTATTTTTGAAAATGGTATACAGTGCAGAGATATGGTTCGTTTCCGTTACAATCTATAAATGCCATAAAAATTGCGACCTGCTAAGCGAGGTCGTTTTTTTTATTGGAATATTTTATAATATAATTCCATTTTTTCAATTTAATTCTCTTATTTATCTAGATATTTAGTAGGATAGCATTATAATAAGAATGCTGTCTTTATTTGTCCTTATACTATTATTCCGATAAGACAGGGGAAGGAGAAATCATGAAATTTTGTAAAGAATGCGGGAATGAACTGAAGCCCGGCGCCCAGTTCTGTAATAACTGCGGCACAAGCGCAAGTGGCACAACCACTCCTCAGCGCCAGCAGCAAACCGCACCAAAGAAAAAAATGAGCAAGAAGAACAAAATCATCCTGGCAAGTGTCATCGCAGTTCTGATTATCCTGTTCGCCGGCTACAAGACCGGAGAAGCAATGACCAGCAAAGATAAGGTGATTGACAAATTCGAAACAGCTTTAGCAGAGAAGGATGCTAAGAAACTAGCTAAAATCATCACTACAGATGATAAAGAGCTTAAAATCGATGAGGATTCAGTAAAAGGACTGATTGCTTACTACAATGAAAATCCAGAAGAATTGGATATTTTAGTAGCGGATATGAGCAGCCAAACTGATGAATCTGTTGCTTATGCTACCGGCCCCATCTATCTTTCCAAGGATGGAAAAAAACTGCTTCTGTATGACAATTATGAGATTAACGTTCAGCCATATTACATAACCTTAGCCACCGCATATAAAGATACGGTACTGAAAGTAGATGGTGAAGAAGTTGGAACTGCAGACACAGATGATTTTGAAAAGACGTACGGACCATTTGTACCAGGTACGCATGAACTGTCTGCTACATTGACACAGAATAAAATAGAGATGGCTGCAACAGAAAGTATGGAACTCTACAGCGAAGATACGAATCCATACAGTGACCTCCAAGTGGAAGGATCCATAACAGAAGATACAAAAAAACAAATCATGGATCAAATTAATACAGTGGGAGATCAACTGGCACATGCTAAAGCGGCGAAAGACACTAGTCTCCTTAAGGATGCCGGAAAACCGTTCAAGCAAATGGTCCAGGATGATATCGACAATCTGGATTCTTGGGATTATTCCTACGAGGGTTCTTATCTATCATCAGAATTTGACTTGGATACATTTAATGTAACCAAATTGGACACAAGCTGGGCGGTATCAGTGGACGTCAGCCAAACATTCAATGAAGCAGAAATTTATGATGAATCGACAGCTGATTTAGAGAAGCAGTCCCACGAACTGAGTTACGTCATGGTTTATGACGAAAAAGCAAAGAAATGGCAAGCATATGATGCAGACTATAGTTATTTCAGTTCTATCGGTGATAATACAGAAGTGGTGGAGAACAAGAAGCCAACAGTATATAAAGCTGACGGGTCTGCCAAATCCGATGAAACAAAAACGGATGACAGCAGTGCTGAAGGAGATATTCCCGACTCAGCAGTTACACTGATGGACAACTACCTTAATGGTTTGATCGACGCGATAAATTATGACAGTTTTAGCAGCGTTTCTCCTTACATGGCAGAAGGATCAGCGCTATACGATTCCCAACAGACGCTTGTAGACAATCTGACATCTAAAAGTATCACTGAATCTCTGGACGATTATGAGATTACCAGCTATGAAGAAGATGGAGATTCAGCGACTATCACAACGAAAGAGACAATTACAATCTCTTACAGCGATGGTACCTCCGAACAACAAGATTATAACTGGACATATACAGCAGAGAAATCCGGGGACGATTGGAAGCTGACGAATATTGAGTAAAACAAAAAGAGACAGGTTTACCTGTCTCTTTTTGTTTTTAAAAGATCGAAAATTGATTCATAAGCTCTTCCATTTGTTCTATGAGTTCAGCCAAGTACATTCTCTGTGCAATGTACAGTACGATCATTGTACAGATAGTCACGAATAAAGAGCTGTATACAATATCCAATCCACTTCGGCTATCACGATACAAGCTTACCAGCACTAGTACTGGAACTATGAAAAACGTGCCAACGAAACCAATTGTAGTGAACCATGTAAAAAGATTAATATTTAATAGTGCAAAAAGAAAACCTAATGCCACTAATCCCAGGAAAGGAATCAGATAACTACCGTATCTAACCAATATAGATTTAAAGTTTGTTTCTATTTTCGACAGTTTACTTGCAGCAAATACTAACACTGCAACTATGAAAACAAACAATGCAAAGAAAATGAACGGCTTGATGGCAAACTCGACAAAAGATATCTCAATGTCCAGTTCATCCGTACTTAGCATGTCCCCAAAAAGAGGTACAGAGCTTATTTCCTTTAATAAATTCTTCATTCCGAAGTAAACTGTCAAACCTAAGAATACAGCAAAAAGGACCATCGTAATGATGCTATTCGTCAGATTGCTGACACCATAGCGCTTACCTGAGCTAAATGGGTGTTTAATCACATCAGCAAAATAATGGAAAAATGATAATGATGCCTGTTTTGTGACCTCAAGATACTCATTGGCCTTGGTATTTTCACCCGATGAAGCTGCCGCTTGCTGTGTGTTACCCGCTGCCGTTTGCTCTTGCAAAGCCGCACCGCAATTCTCGCAAAACTTACTCCCTTCCGTATTGTTGTGTCCACATGACGGACAAGCTACCATAAAATCTACTCCCTCACCTAAAAAATTGCACATTTCTCTATGTACTTCCTCATTATACAAAATATAGGTCAAAAGAGGCAGTGCTAATTAGAGTAATTAGACAAAAAGGCATGCACTCTATTGTGCATGCCTTTTTATCTCACATGGCAGTGCGCTCTATTAAACCTAAATTATCTCGCAATGTATGACTCATACACTTCCAGTATGGGCAAGAAAGTTTGTTACAAGTTCTTCGAGCAGAAGCATTAAGATCTAGGCACCTAATAGGAAACCAACAGCAGCATCCTGGTCGACCCAATCAAAAAACTTCTTTAAACTCTGTCCGCATGAACGGCAGAGCGCTGAACATGATTAAAATTAGCAGCGACTCCTTCATTAGGGGAATGACGAGATTCCAGCTCCAGGCACATGATTGACTATCTTAAGCTTCTGCTTTAGCCGTTGCTCCAGCTGCAACACGGTAATAGTGTCCATCAGGCGCCACATTTTCTCCATATAGAAAAACAGTTTCACCCGACGGCAGATGAACGAAAGGGGCCGCCTCCCGTTTCTCTTTGAACTGGATTTGCGGTCTTACTTCGATATCCTTCCGCTGGTTAACGAGATTTGCCAAATCCTCTACGATGGCGCTTGCCGTCGGCAGTGCCCCAGCGCCCGGACCTTGCAGCTTCAGCTTGCCAACAAGATCACCTTCCACACATACAGCGTTGTCTACTCCATCCACACTATACAGCGGATGGGCAGCAGATAAAATGACCGGTTCGACAGATGCCGTCACTTCTCCGCCAGCATTTTCGAGCGTAGCAACATGCTTGATTTTCCACCCTTGATTTGCTGCGTCTTGGATATCCTGTGAGGAAACGCCACGGATTCCCTTCCGCGTAACCTTTTCCCAATCCGGCTGAGCCTCAAATAACAAATCACTGAGTACCATCAGCTTATAAAATGCATCCCAGCCATCCACATCATTGGCAGGATCAGCCTCTGCAAACCCCGCTTCCTGCGCGAGCCGAAGTGCTTCTTCGAATGGCAGGCTCTTTTCGGACATTTCCGTCAGAATAAAATTGGATGTGCCATTCAAAATTGCTTCCACCTTAACAACGTGGTTGATATGCAGAAGCTGCTTCAGCGTTCCAATTACCGGCACACCGCCCGCGACTGCTGCTTCATATTCCAATCGCACGCCATTTTCCTTCGCCAAGCGTTTCAGCTCTGCACCTCGGGAAGCAATCAGTTCTTTATTTGCCGTGATAATATGACAGCCATGATGGATTGCCTCAGATAAATAGCTAAAGGCAGGCTCAATGCCGACACTCGCTTCGATGATGACATCAAGGTCGGATATGGAGAAAAGCTCCGCTGCATCGTCAGTCAGCAATGCGTCCGTTACTTGCTGCTCATACTTCTGCTTCTCCCGTACCAAGACCCCTGCTACCTGGACTTCTTTACCAAAAATCGTCTGCAGGTTTGCTTGATGGGAGCGGATCGTCCTCCCCACAGCACTTCCTACTGTGCCATATCCAATCAATCCAATCTTCACTGTCATCTGTTTTGCCTCCTTGAGTAATTTTCCGCATAAAAAAAGTCCCCCTGAGAGGACAGGGAGACGAATGTACCGTACTGTGTCTTCTCTCATCTACAGGAATTAGCACCTATACAAGTCTAAATAAACTTGCAGGTTGCCGGGCATCATCGGGCCAGTCCCTCCGCCGCTCTTGATAAGAGTTTTGTATTCGTTTGTTATGAAGGAGTTTAGCATGAATAAGAAAACGCGTCAACAGAAAATTCCAACAATATTATCCAACCAGACTGTCGTACACGGTCCGCGCTCGGCTAATATCATTTACACCATGAATAATCGCCCGTCCATCAGTAAATAACACAATTCGATGCCCCATGTATTGAAAGACCAGTAAGAATTCATTGGCAGTAATCTCATCGACTATAGATGCCCATTCCTCTGCTAAAGCCGGAAGTTCCAGTGATTTCTTCGCTGCTGGCCTTATATGGACAGCCTCCCTTCCGCAAAGGGCATCCAGTCTCGTTCGGGAAAAACCATTCAGAAAAGGCAGTACTGCATTTGTCCCGCAGCTGGGACAGTCTGAATTTTGAAGGCATTTCACATCCATTCTTGTATGCTCCCCTGTCCAAATATCAAACGCACATAGTTCTGCCTTTACTTCCTGACCGCAAATGATTTTCAACGCTTCTGTGACTTGCATCGCTGCTACCCATTGGACAATCGGACTGATAATTCCCGCCGTATCACATGTTTCGCTTTGCTGCGGAAGCTGTTCCAGGAGACAGTGCAGACAAGGAGCCGCTTTATTTGCAAGCACTGGATAATTAATCCCGTAGCTGCCGACACAAGCTCCATATAGATACGGAATACCATGCTTCACTGCTGCATCATTGACAATCAATCGCGTCTCAAAATTATCTGTAGCATCCACAATAACATCAGCATCCTCAATCAGATGCTCAATATTATGGTGATCCACATTTTCAATTACTGTATGCAGCGTCACTTGGTGATTAATCGCCTGTAATCGTTCCTTCGCTGCAGAAGCTTTCGGCAAATAGGCTGCAGCATCTTGCTCCGTATACAGCTGCTGTCGCTGAAGATTATGATATTCAACATAATCCCGATCGATAAGCACCAGTTCCCCGATACCTGCTCGTACAAGCATCTCTGCAGAAGCGGAGCCTAATGCACCCATTCCTATCAAGACAATTCTACTGTTTTCGACCTTGGCCTGCCCATCCTTGCCAATGAAGAGCTCCTGCTTACGATAACGATCCTTCATCAAGTAAACATCCCTTCGTTCGGGCTGCTTGCTACTGCATAATCTTTTTCGGGGATCCTTCCTGCTTCAAACCCTAAACGTCCTGCTTCAATGGCAAGTTTCATCGCATAAGCCATCCGAACAGGGTCAGCTGCACCGGACACAGCAGTATTCAGCAAAACACCATCAGCCCCAAGCTCCATCGCATACGCAGCATCTTTCGGTGAACCAATACCTGCATCGACAATGACGGGGACGCTGCTCTGTTCAATGATCATGCGCAGGTTGAAAGGATTTATGATTCCTTTCCCTGAACCAATTGGCGATGCTCCCGGCATGATAGCATGCACGCCAAGATTCAAGAGCCGCTTGGCTAATACAACATCATCCGATGTGTAAGGGAGAACAATAAAGCCCTCATCCAGCAGCATTTCAGAAGCCCGCAGCGTCTCGACTGGGTCCGGGAGCAACGTCTTATCACAGCCGATGACTTCTACCTTCACCATATCGCATAATCCGGAAGCTTTGGCTAGCCTGGCAATACGCACAGCTTCCTCTGCCGTCTTTGCTCCAGCGGTATTCGGCAATAAGGAGTATTTCTCCAAATCAAGCTGTTCAAGAAAATTAGGTTGGGATGGCTCAAAAATATCCATCCGCCGCACAGCAAATGTCAGTATCTCTGCCTTCGAAATATCTACAGCCTCCTGCTGAACCTTAAGTGACGGGTATTTGCCTGTTCCTAATAATAAGCGGGAAGCAAATGTTTTATCTGCAATTTGTAACATCCTTCATCCTCCTCCTACAAAATGAATCAGTTCGACTTTATCGCCACTTCTAATCGGCTGTTCTGTATACGCAGATTTGTTGATGATTTCTTTGTTCAGTTCGACAATCACTACTCTTTTTTCCAAGGAAAGTGATGCTAAAAGCTGCGCCACAGTCTTTATATCAGCGGATAATTCCTGCTGCCTGCCATTCAGTTGAATAGTCATATCCATATCTCCTCGCAAGTTTGCAATCTATCGACGCGAAACGCTTCCTTCCATTCTTCCGGAACAGTATTCTTGCTTATCAAATCACAAATCATCTTACCTGTAGCTGGAGCGAGCAGGATGCCATTGCGCTGATGACCAGCAGCAATATACAAGCCTTCCATTTCCGGATGCTCGCCAATCAGCGGCTTGCCGTCGGTTGTCTGAGGTCTGAGACCTGCCCAGCTTCTAACAAACGGCATCTTATCCACCTCCGGCAGCATCTTTTTGGCTTTTTCCATGACAGTTTGCAGCCCGCCAAGCGTAGGCTGGGTGCTCCAATCATGCTTGACTCTTGTCGCCCCTATGATCAGTTCATTGTTATTCCGCGGAACAATATAATACTGGTCATGGAACAAACTGCATGTAAGTGGTGCTTGTGTATTAGTAACAGCAATGCACTCCCCCTTTACTGGAAAGATCGGCGTTCCCAACCCTGTACGACTGAGCAGGGAATTACTCCAAACACCGCTGGCAATCACGACACGATCAGCACGCCATTCTCCCTTGGAAGTACGTAATAAATAATGACCGGATTCTTTTACAATCTCATCGACACGAGTAAAAGCATTAATTCCGGCGCCAAGCATTCGTGCGGCAGTATGGAATCCCCTGCAAGCAATTTCAGGTTTGACATGCACATCCTCAACCATATGAAATGCACCTGAAACAGCCTTTGACAGTCCCGGCACTTTCTTCGTCACAGTGGGATTATCGAACCATGCGACTTCTTTCAAGGACGAAAACAATGACCGCATGCTCTTTTTTTCTTCTTCTGTAAAAATAAGCTGTATCAACCCACCCGAACGACGTTCCATATCAATCCCTGTCAAAGAACGAATATCTGATTCCGCTTCTTCATACAGCTTTTGACTAGTACGAGCAAAGGGATATAAGGATGCACCGAACTCCTTAAACTCCGAATGTGCTCCAAGCATACCTGCTGCTGCCTGCGTTGAGCCTGATCCGACTTGTCCTGCTTCGAGCACATCCACCTGATGACCTGCCTTCGCTAAATAATAAGCGATGGCACTGCCTATGATGCCTCCTCCGACCACTGCTACTTCACTGGAATTCTTCAAGACGCAGACACTCCTCCCTTAATTTTTTCACAGCATCAAGCGGGTCTTTTGCTGAAAAGATAGCACTCATGACCGCAGCACCATCTATTTCAAGCGCTTTCAAAGAAACTAGTCTTCCTACATCAATTCCGCCTATCCCATACAATGGAACTCGGATGTTCTGTCGAATAGACCTTAGATTGGCTAGCGGCTGCGGTTGTTTTCCTTTTTTACTGGCTGTTGAAAAGCAATGACCGTAGAGTGCATATGTCACTCCGGCAGCTTCTGCTTTTACTGCTTCTTCAAGCGAATGGATAGGAGCACCAATCCGTACATCAGGATACAGCTCTTTCAGTTCTTCGAGCGGGAGACCATGACCCGGTATATGCACTTGCTTTAAGCCAAGCAGCAATGCAATATCCAAACGATCATTGATCCAGAGCTTATGTGCCGGCAGCCCCTCCGCCAAAAGCTCCCTGCACATCTGATACACTGCATCAGCAGACTTTCGTTTTTCTCTTACCTGCACATAATCGACATAAGGATGGATCTCCAACAAAATACGCAGTAAATCCTCCGTTTCATGTACATCATCTGTCACTGCCATCAACTTGATTGCCATCACCTCTCGTATACAAACAGGCCGGACATACAAAAAACACCACTCCCCAAAGGAAAGTGGTGTGGTATCTGCGAATAAATACATACAAAAGAGCATGTAAACTCGAGTGTCTACACTTTCCTACGCAGGTCCGAACCTGTTCAGGTTATGAGGGTTTAAAGAGTCACTACTCTTAATCTCAGCCCTTTTGAAGGGATCCCCTAGTGTGAAAATTATGAACTTACCCACATCGTAACATAATTAGCATTATATGCAAGAACTTATAATGACAAAAAAACCATCTGGTTTTACCAGATGGTCTTCGAAGCTCATGGACTCAGTATTTATAAGACTGTCCGCCATCGATCGGCACGACAGTCGCATTGATGAAGTTAGCTTGGTCAGAAAGGAGGAAAGCAACAAGATAACCGACTTCTTCCGGCTTGCCGAAACGTTTCATCGGGTTAACGCTGACGAATTCCTTGCCTGTCTCTTCCCAGTTATCTCCGCCGATTTGGCGAAGGGAACCTTCGACCATAGGTGTCATTATGGCACCTGGTGCAATGGCTTTGATGCTGACGCCGAATTGTCCGTATTCAATGCCCGAGTTCTTCGTCAAACCAACTACACCATGCTTACTTGCTGCATAGCCGGACTGGTTGCCGATTCCGCGGATACCGCCTACGCTAGCTGTATTTACTACGGAGCCGTAGCCTTGCTCCTTCATTACTTTCAATACGTGGCGCATGCCGTAGAAAACACCATTCAAGTTGATGTTCACAACACGGTCGAATTCTTCTACCGGATACTCTTCCGTTAGATTTTGAGTTCCTTCTATTCCAGCGTTATTGAAGAAACTATCAATCTTGCCGAACTGGTCGATAGTTTGTTTCACATACGCTTCTACTTCCGGTTCATTTGCACAGTTTGCCACAATTGTAAGTACCTCTGCTTCAGGTGCTGCAGCAAGAACTTCCTGCTTTGTCTCTTCCAGTCCTTTTTCACTCAAGTCAACCAGGGATAGTTTTGCACCTTCTTTTGCTACTTGCAATGCCGCTGCACGGCCTAAACCGGAACCGCCACCTGTAATCAATACTACTTTATCGTCAAAACGTTTCATCGGAATCTCTCCTTTTCTAATTCTGTTAAATCGCAGTAAAACCGCCATCAATCGGCACTACTACACCATTTATATAAAGTGCTTTACCAGTCAATAGGAACGTGACAAGCTCTGCCACTTCCTCCGGCTGACCAAGACGCTTCTGAGGAATCGGTTCTGTCGCATTCTTGAATGCATCTGGATTCTTCTCCTTGTATTCCCGGACCATCGGCGTTTCTGTTGTGCCCGGAGCAATTGCATTTACGATAATGCCTTGCTCAGCATACTCAGCAGCCAATGTCTTCGTAATACCGACCATCGCATGCTTTGTAGCGGAATATGTACCAACTGTCGCCTGGCCAACAACACCTGCTGTAGATGATGTGTTGACAATTCGTCCGCCGCCATTAGCAAGCATTACTTCCAATACATATTTCAAACCGTAAAGGGCCCCATTCAAATTAATTCCTAATACCATATCGATCTGCTCGATGGTATTATCCACAAATTTTACCCCAGGGCCGGAAATACCCGCATTATTGTAGAACAAGTCGATAGTACCAAATGCCTCGACCGTTTTATCCACATAGTGCTTCACTTCTTCTGCCTTGCTTACATCAGCTTTGACAAAGATAGCTCTTGATCCTTTTTCCTCTATTAAGCGGACGGTCTCCAGACCAGCCGCCTCAGATACGTCAACGACGCTGATTGCGATGCCTTTTTCTGCCAATCGTAATGCCGCAGCTTGACCAAGTCCGCTGCCGCCACCTGTGATGACTGCTACTTTCTGCCCACTCATAAGCAAAGCCCCCCCTTTAATATGTATAAATAGGTTAATTTACCTACTCTATATGTAAGAGCTTACACCTCTAAAATCGAAATCGCAAGAAATAAGTCTTCTATTTTTTCACATTTTAATTTGACAATTTTATTCTGCTTCTATATATTTAGATTGTGCAAAATATAATTTGGAACAATAAATGGAGGTGACAATTAATCTTGGAAAAGGATTTCACCTTAGAGGATCATCTTTGCTTTTCCTTATATGCTAGCTCACGAGCCATTCTCAGGATGTACCAGCCTCTGCTTAAAAAACTAGATATTACATATCCGCAGTATCTTGTCTTACAGGCATTGTGGGAAGCAGAGAAACAGACAATCAAACAGCTTGGAGAGACACTTGATCTGGATACCGGCACGTTGACTCCCCTATTAAAACGAATGGAAGCGAAGCAACTTATTTCGCGGCAGCGCTCCAAAGAGGACGAACGAGTTGTCCATGTAACGCTGACAGATCAAGGTGAGGCATTGAAACAAGAAGCAGCATGTATACCACTTGCACTCGTTTCTTCTAGTGGTATGTCATCTGAAGAGATTGATCAGTTGAATAGATTAGTAAAAAAACTAACTACAAATTTGCAGCAAAGATAGGTTATGTTGGATATGCTATTATCCAACTTTCTTTCCCTTAAAAAGGTTTTGCGAAATATTATTTTACAAAATATAAGAACGGAGAATTTACTATGACAAAATTCAAACCTGTATTAGAAACAGAAGCTCAACAATTTATCGAAGCTACCGCAAATCCACCGTACTTGTTCGATCTTGGACCAAACGAAGGCCGAAAAACAGTTGACGACGTTCAGTCTGGTGAGATTGACAAACCAGAAGTGGACATAGAGGATATCACAATTCCTGGCGGTCCAACTGGAGAAGTTTCTATTCGTATCATTAAACCAAAGCAAATCGACCGAAATCTGCCCGTCATTTTATACTCCCACGGAGCTGGCTGGGTTTTCGGGAATGCACATACACATGACCATCTAATCCGCTCTCTCGCAGTCGATTCTGAATCTGTTGTCGTCTTCCCAAATTACAGTCTATCACCAGAAGTCAGATATCCTGTAGCGATTGAAGAAATTTACGCTACTTTAGAATGGATTGCCGAAAATGGCGAAGAATACGGCATTGATACAGATAAAATCACAGCAGCAGGAGACAGTGTCGGCGGGAATATGACAGCTGCCATCACACTTATGGCCAAAGAAAGAAAAGGGCCAAAGATCAGCAAACAGCTACTCTTCTACCCTGTTACAGATGCCAATTTCGATACGGAATCGTACCATCAGTTTGCTGAAGGTTATTTCCTCCGCCGCGATGGTATGCAATGGTTCTGGGATCAATATACAACCGATGAACAGCAGCGTAATGAGATTACAGCCTCCCCGCTTCGAGCAACAATAGAAGATCTAAAAGACCTGCCAAAGGCACTTGTCATTACAGGAGAAGCAGACGTTCTTCGCGACGAAGGAGAGGCGTACGCTCGTAAGCTCCAGGAAGCTGGTGTCGATGTGACGTCTGTTCGTTTCCAAGGTATTATCCATGATTTTGTCATGCTGAATGAGCTTGCACATACAGAAGCCGCCAAAGGCGCTATGCTATTGGCCAATGCTTGGTTAAAAGCCTAATTCAAAACGCACCGATTTGGTGCGTTTTTTTATAATTCTTTATGAATGATATGCTCTGGTACGGAAGGTATCTGCTGCAGCTTCTCTCGTAAGAATTCTGGTCTTATAGGCAGTTCACCGATTACTTCCAAAGGAATCCATTCATAATGGAATTCCCCGCCTTCAGAAGATAGGAATTCTTCCGTTCTGCCAAGTCTATTATCCATATCCTGCATTAGATAAATAAAGCTGTATTCATGATAAGGCCGACTTTTATAGGTAAAGAAATTCTCCACCGTCCATAGCAGCCGTTCCGCCTTGGCAGGAATGCCAAGCTCCTCCGCGAATTCCCGTTCTACAGCATGCGCCGAATCTTCACCCAGCTGGATTCGCCCGCCAATCAGGGTCCAAAACGGATCTTTCTTGTTTTTATGCAGCAGCACATGATTATCTTTTACAATAACCCCGGCTGTCCGGCAATTCAGCATTTGTTCTCCTAAATCAATAGTTAAATCATGCTTCATTTGCTTTCCGCCTCCTCTTCTTCCATTGCCTGAACCATATAATATGGACCAGCGCCGTGATTTGACGGTACTACTAGCTTTCGACCATTCACTGGATAATAGGCTGCATGGAAGCTTACACCCGGATCAAACCCGACAACGTAATACTTCTTGATTCTTTCCCCGTTCTTTTTGATCCAGACTCCGTATCCGTAAGAAGATTCCTCATCCACTTGAACATGCTGCTTCATAAGTTCCTCAGTAAGTTCTGCATGCAGCAGCTTATGCTGAGTCAGTGCATCCCAGAAACGCGCCATATCAGTTGCGCTAACATACACCCCACCATCCGCACCGCCTTTTACCGGCAACGCATAAATATTGGAACGATATTCATCACCCTCTTTTATATAGCCGATTGCTGTATTACCCGGTAGTTTATCGAATGTAAAATAGCCTGCATCTGTCATTCCAGCAGGATCAAAAATATGTTTCTGGACAAAGATTGTAAAAGGTTCTCCAGCCAGTTCCTCTACCACCAGTCCTAAAACGATAAAAGCAGCGTTGTTATAATGGAATCGTTCACCAGGCGGGAACATCATTTTCTTGTCTTGGAATAATGGCAAAAAATCTTTACCCGACCTTACCCGGTACATCGGAAGCGTTTGCCATAGCTCCTCAAAGTCTTCCATTTCTTCTTCATCAAAATAGTCGGGTATACCGGATGTGTGCGTCAGCAGGTGGTGAATTGTAACGCCTTGATGGAATTGCGGAAATGCTATTGAGAGGCAGTCTGTTAACTTTGTCTGGAATTCCAGTCTTCCTTGCTCGACTAGCTTCGCAATCGCCACAGCTGTGAAGATCTTTGCTCCAGAAGCTATCCCAAACCTTGTGTGTTTATCAAATGCTAGCTTGTCTTGCTTATTGGCATAGCCATTTTGGTAAAAAAAGCTCTCCTGATTTTCTTCTACATACACCACACCAGAGAAATCTATTTCTTTGGCTACCTTTTCCAGCTTATTCTTTAATTTGCTCATACTTAATCATCCCTCTCTTTCGAATCTTCAAAATACTTGCAGCAGTCTACTAGCAAAAAAATCAGCCACCGGCCAATTGGTGCAGCCAACGGCAGCAGCAGAAACCCATAGATGAGACCCCACGCAATAATATCTGCGACTGCTAAATTCTCCATTTTATCTCCCCATACAATCACATGAGTCGTCAGGGAACCGATTGTCCCTGCATAAGTGACCACAACAAAAGCCATGATGATGCTGATGACCCATTTAGTCACTTCCCTGACTTGGTCAATCCTTTTAAATTGTGCTCCCGCAATACTTAAAACCACTAGAAATGGTAAAACGACCTGAAGAAAAACACCAATGTACATGATGGAGGACGCAGCCATTAAAAAAGAGAAACTGACAACAATTCCAAATGCAAAGGTACAAATTACTGCAGCCATGATACTGAATGCAGCTCCGATAATCATTCCTCTCACACTCATGCAACCAGCCCCTATTCCCCACTCACAAACCATGTTACCATAATTGGAAATATATGCAGGATATAAAATGTATGAATAGGGGCTGATTGTATGCGCATTGCTGTCTTAACTGATATTCACGGAAATCTCCCTGCTCTAAAGGCTGTGTTGGAGGATATAGACAAGCGTGGAGATATTGAACATATTTATTGTCTTGGAGATATGCTCGCAATTGGTTATGAAACTGATCGAGTACTGGAGCTTTTATTTGGAAGAGACGACATATCGATGATTACCGGAAACCATGATGAGGCTGTACTCGCATTAAGCAGACAGGAGACTTACCCTAAAAGCCATCAAAACGAAAGAGCACACCATCAGTGGATTGCTGACCGAACTGACCCAGATTATCTAGACAGAATACGCAATCTCCCTCGCCAAATCACGAAGCACATCGAAGGGCGTACAGTTCTGTTCACCCATTACCATATTCACCCTGATAAAGCGGATGCCCACATAAGTGAGGATCCCTTCTCTCGCATTGTTAAGCCCACTTTGGAAAACTTGGAGCTGTTATTTCAGGAACAATCAAATATAGAGCTCATTTGTTTTGGTCACCACCATCCGCTTCATCATTTTCGCAATAACCGCAGCATCTTTTTGAACCCTGGCTCTCTCGGCTGTCAGCCAAAGCCTGTCGCACCTTATGCACGAATAGATTTAGAAAAAGAAATCAGAACAGAGGTAATAGAAGTACCTTATGATAACCGATCATTTCTGGAAGGATATAAAAAATTTGCAGTCCCAGAGCAAGATATCATTCTGAAGATCTTTCATGGCGGACAGCTGCAGAAATAGAAAAAGCGGACAATTGATTTGTCCGCTTTTCATATACTATGGAGACCTTTTCCTCCCAATGTTTGCAGGGTATTAATACGTTCCATCCCTGTTATAAGAGGCTTTGCTCGACGAATTAATGTTTGTGTCGCATCTAAAGCAAGTGAGGCTTGATGAGCTGCTTCATCCTTCCATACTTCGTATACATATACTGCTTGCGGCTCCTCAGATGACACGCTGACCTGATATATCTCACAGTCATCTACATGCATCATTGACTCCGCTGCCTCCAGTAGTATAGAGCTCAATTCATCTCTATCATCTTTATGAGCCAGGAATCTGCCATACAAGCCGAACTTTTCCATTCCATCCACCCTTTCGCAAGAAACAGTCTGAATGAAAAATACGACACGACCTATACAAATCCCTTTATCTGGAACGTAAAGCTGTTTTATTTACACTTCTGAACGACCAAACTGCAAAAGCAAGCGAGAAGATTACTAATAAACTTCCGACATGTGCTGTCGTTTGCATGGAGGATGTAGCACCGTTAACAAGCCCACCCACTAACGAACCTAACGAGATACCGATCTGCAGTGCTGAATTATTGAAGCTCTGATGTATCCCTGCTGTCTCTGCATCCGTTTCAATGATATAATTCTGCAGCGGCGGCGCAAGACTCCAGCTTAATGCAGCCCAGATCACCATCACAACAAGGAATAACGGGAAGGAAACCGTAGAGAACGGCAGCAGGAATAAGATAATCGCAAATGATACCACGACAAGGATGATACTCACCTTGGAACCAAATTTATCCGCCAGACTGCCTCCAAAGGCTCCTCCGCCAACAGCTGCAATACCAAAGATAAAGTAGCAAATACTAATCCATTGCGTATTCAAGCCTAACTCTGATTCCAGGAAAGGTGTGAAATATGCGTAAATTGTATAGTGACCGGCAAGCAAGAAGAGCATCGTCAAATGTGCTGTGAGCATTTTTTTATTTCGCAATGCTTTCAGCTGCGACTTCAAGGACTGCACTTGCTCCACCTCTATGCGATCAAGTGTGAAGGCAATCAATATCATGGAAAGTAAAGCCATCAGGCCAATGAACAAAAACAGCATTCTCCAGCCAAAGGCATCACTGATAATAATACCGATTGGCACTCCAAGTACAAGCGAGGAACTGATCCCCATGTATATAAGACCAATTGCTTTTGCACGATGCTGCTGTTTGACGATTTTTGCTGCAATCGTCAAGGAAAGAACGATAATTAATGCTGTACTCATTGCAGTGATGATACGAGCAATTATGACAAAAACAAAGGACGGACTCACATAAGTGATGACGTTCCCCAGTACAAATATGCTTAACGTCAGCAGCAAGAGCTTCTTCCGCTCAATATTTGCAGTCATCGTATATAAAATCGGGCCTGATACAGCGTAAACCAAAGCGAATACTGTGATAAGCTGCCCTGCCTGTCCAATCGACACCTGCAGATCATTCGCGATGGTTGGCAATATCCCACCGACAATCAGTTCAACTAACCCTACCGATATAACAGAAATAGCTAATATAAAGACTCTAAAATTCAATTTCCATTTCCTTTCTATATCCTATTTTCGAAAATGGCACATAAAAAAACTCCCAAATTACAGATTAAATCTGTAATCAGGAAGTTATGGCTCCTGGTAGAGACCCTCAAACCAAATTATTGAGGTTATACAGTGTATCACGAACGTATTCCATTTTCTTATAGCATTATAGCAAGATACTGACATAACTGCAAGATGAAGCAAATAGAGGCGGATTTCCAACCGTTTACAGAAAGTGTTTAAGCTTTTTTATTGCTTTATCGGAAAAACCCGATATACAATAGATGCATGAATACAATCGAATTATTCAAAGCTTTGTCGAATGAAAAACGACTGCAAATACTGCATTGGCTAAAAGAACCGGAGAAGCATTTTCCCAAGCAGCAGGCACATCTGCCAAAGGAGGTTCATTACAAGGGCGGTGTCTGTGTCGGAGACATTCAAGAAAAAGTCCAAGCTTCTCAATCCACGGTGTCGCAATATCTGGCCATGATGCAGCGTGCAGGTTTATTGGAGTCGATCCGTTATAACCAATGGACGTATTACCGCAGAAATGAAGAAACAATTCAGAAGCTGGCAGCTTACCTGGATAAAGAATTATAACGACTTGCAAGAGATCCTTTACAGGATTTCTTTTCTTCCCACTTTTAATATCGGTTTATTCCGATATATAAATATTTAACGTAATTGGAGTGACACGATGGCTTTAAGTAAAAAACAGAAATTTTTAGCATTCACCTTAACTTTATTGACGTTCGTTATGGGAACAAGCGAATTCGTCATCGTCGGCCTGCTGACAGAGGTAGCCGCCGATTTAAACGTAACAGTCGCATCTGCTGGAACACTTGTATCGGGATTTGCCATTGCCTATGCAATTGGCACACCCCTTTTAACTGGATGGGTAAGCCGTTTTCCGAAATACCCTTTGATGCTCACGCTTATTATCGTCTTTATTCTAGGTAATATTATCAGTGCGTTAACATCATCCTTCGGCGTTTTGCTTGCAGCACGAATTGTAACAGCAGCAGCGAGCGGTGTCCTTACCGCTTTAGCTATGACAGTAGCAAGTGACACCATGCCAGCAGCTAGACGTTCTTCCGTTATTGCACTTATATTTGCCGGATTTACGATTTCCAATGTCTTAGGTGTACCGCTTGGTACGTTCATAGGTCAATTAGGTTCCTGGCATCTGACATTCTGGACTACTGCACTGCTTGGGGTAATAGCCTTCATTATCAGTTTGTTTATCCTGCCTAAGACCGCAGCAGGCGAGAAAAGCTCCATTGTGAAGCAGCTTGTACTATTTAAAAATCCAAAAATCCTTGTTGGTTTCTTCATTCCGACATTCAGTATCGCTGGAACATATACCATCTACACCTATGTCACGCCTATCATCGAAGACGAACTAGGTATTGCATCCAGCTCTGTCGGGCTTGTCTTGCTTGCATACGGACTCTTTTCCATCGGCAGCAACCTCCTGGCTGGAAAGATAGCCGGTCGCAACGGCATTGGAGATCTGCGTTATGCGTTCATCATCCAAGCAATCATCATCGGCTCCCTGTACGTGACGATGGATATCACAATTGCTGGATTAGTCAGCATCATGCTGATGGCTGTAATGATTTACGTTATGAATGCCACTATTCAAATATATTTGATGGACCAAGCAGCAGCTTATTCGACAGCGGCCAGGGATTTTGCTTCCTCGCTGACTCCTGTGTCCGTCAATATCGGTATTACACTTGGTTCTGCTTTAGGCGGTCTGGTCGTTGCATACGGAAACCTGCCAAAACCTTGCAATTGTAGGCGGTGTATGTGCCCTTATCGCCTCCCTATTATCGTTTATCAGTTATCGAATGGAGAATTGATTCAAATATGAAAAAGACAGGTTGTTAACGACCTGTCTTTTTCGTATGTAAGAAATCAGATTTAGTGATTGCGTACATTTTCACATCACGCTGTACTCCTTTTATATAAAGCAACTTCCTTAATGTCCCTTCAAATGACATCCCTGCCCTCTGCATGACTTTCTCCGAAGCACTATTTTCCACATCACATTTCGCTTGAACCCGCTCCAGTTCCATCTGTTCAAAACCGAACTGAATGACTTTCTTTGCTGCCTCTGTCATGTACCCTTTATTCCAATATGGCTGCGCTAGTACATAACCAATTTCACCAACATGATGATTTTGCTGCCAAGAGACATAATTGATTGTTCCGATCAGGCGTTTCTCTTCGTTAAGCTCAATCCCCCAAAAAACAGCTTGATTATTTTCGTATAAATGAAGAATGATATCCAAGAATTGTCGTGTATCCTCAATCGATTGGTGCGTAGGCCAGGTTACGAATTCAGAAACGGCGGGATCCGAACCATAGGCATATATTGCTTCTGCATCTGATAGGGTCAACTTACGAAGAAGAAGACGATCAGTTTCCAAGGATGGAAGATTCTCAAGTATGTGTTCCGTTTGCATTAGATTTACCCCCTATCATTTCTCTACCATATATATCCACCATGATAAACTAGTATCGTATCTCAAGCTACCGAAATAAAAAAACCCTGTCTACAGAATAACTGTAAACAAGGATTTCAATAAAATGGACTGTCATCCTGAGAATGACCGATATATATTCTTGCCGTCCTTCTTTGCTTGATATAAAGCAGTGTCCGCATTGCGCATCAGCTCATATCCTTTTGTACCATTAGCCGGATAAAAAGCAATTCCGATACTGGAAGTTGTCGTGAATAAATTTCTGCCAATATTCCATGCTCTCTGAAAAGATGCCCGGATATTTTCAGCTATGAGAATCGCATCCTGTTCCTCCTCGATTCCCGGCAGAAGAATCGTAAATTCGTCTCCGCCTTGCCTCGAAAGAACATCTTTATCCCCCAGACATTCTTTCACTCTCTGAGCGAATTGATTGAGCAGCTCATCACCAACATCATGTCCAAGTGTATCATTGATATATTTGAAATTATCAAGATCCAAATACATCACAGCTACCTTTTTCTTGGTTTGCTTCGCCTCATCCAGCGCTTGATCCAGCTTTTCCTTGAACAGTCTTCGATTTGGCAGTCCTGTCAACGTGTCATGATAAGCCATATACGTCAGTTTCTCTTCAAGCTCCAACCTTTCCGTAATATCCCTAGAGACAACAAGGAAATGATTGAATACGCCATTTTCATCAAAGATAGGATTTGCTTTGCCCTCCAGCCAAATCCACTCACCTCGTATATTCTTAAAACGGAACTTCAGCACAGTACCTTCTTTGGTTGCAACCATTTCATCCAGCTGCTCCCGCACCTTCTTACGGTCATCATCGTGCATGAAGTCTCCTGCGTACTTGCCTTCATATGCTACAGACGGGAAACCAAGAACTGTGACATGGGAAGGAGAAGCATACTTAAAACAGCCATCCCAATCTATGATGCAAAGTAAGTCCGTCATATTCTCAGCAATCAATCGATACCGCGCCTCGCTTTGCTGCAACGCTTCTTCAGCCTTTTTTCTTCCAGTCATCTCATGAAAGATAATCAAACAAGAATGGTCGCCTTTGTAATCTACGGAGATACCTTCCACCTCAACATCTATTATTGCCCCATCCAATCGCACCAATTTCCCCTCTGATGGCGAAACCACTGCCCCAGCTTGATTGGACTGCTGGAAAGGCTTTTGAAACATATCTGTATATGCCGGCAGGGAAAAATCAAAAATAGATTTTTCTTTTACTTCTTGAATAGAAGAAGCTCCAATCAAATTCACAAAAGATGCATTCGCATGCTGAATTTTACCCTTCCTATGGATGACAATAGCTATAGGTAATAATTCCAGCAGCACCAATTGCTGTGCGTCAAATTTCCCGACCATATAACGCTTATGTTTACGATGCATTCCGGCACACCACCACGATATATTCCACTTCCTCCTGTTCATCCAATACAGGTGTTCCAATAGCTTCAACCGGGAGCCATCCATCAGCACATGTGAATCTGAACTTCACTTGACGAGCAGTTTTCAATGTCACAATTTGATGGATCTGTTTTTGAATCAATTCTTCATCGTCAGAATGAATCCATTTAAAAGCACTCTCACCTATTAAGGTTTCCGGAGTTATACCCAGAAGCTTCTGATGGGACGGGGAAGCATATAGGATAATGGCTTCCGAATTTATGATACATATCAAGTCCTGGACATTATCCGCAATCATTCGATACTTCAAATCATCTGAACCAAATGCCATGCTCTTTCTCGTTGTGGTATCCACGGAACATCCAACTACTTCAACTACCTTTCCCCCTCGTATGATAGGCCGCAGCGAAGTGACATACGACAAACCATTTACATTAGAATTGTAGATGACATTCTCTTCTCCATTCCACGCGCGGTCATAGAAATCCATTTTCCTTTCTACTTCATTAATAGGGAGAAAATCTTTTAGTTCCTTTCCGATAAGCTGATCTGGGGTAAACTGCAAACGGTAGATTAGTTCTCCTTCACAAAAGCTGTGGACAAACCGATCATTTTCTTTTTTATATTTAAAAATCATGCCCCGCTGTTTTCGAACAGCTTCATGCAAGTCCTTATAGGTAGCTTCTGCATCATTTTGAAGCCAAGTCTCGTTGGATTTCTCCAAGGAGATGCCTTCATCAGGAATAATCCTTTCCAAATCTGGAATACTCTTTGTGAATACCTCTGGCGAAACAGGTTTACTGAAAAGATATCCCTGTGCCTCATTACAAAGATTCTGCTGCAAAAAGACAAGATGATCTTTGGACTCCACACCTTCAGCGATCACTTCCAGCTTTAATTGATGAGCCATGGCAATGATAGTTTTGACAATAGTAGCGTCCTTTGCGTCAACTGTGCAATTACGTACAAAGGAACGATCTATTTTTATAATATCGATTGGAAATTCCTTCAAATGGTAAAGAGAACTATATCCAGTACCAAAGTCATCCAGACTGATTCGGACTCCTATCTGTTTCAGCTTATGCAAAATAGGCAGTACATAATCGACATCCATCGTCATAGACTCGGTAATCTCCAGCTCTAAATACTCCGGAGAGAGGCCACATTCATCCAAAATATACTGCACCTTCTCTGCCAGATCACCTTGGTATAGCTGGGAAGCGGAAAGATTGACCCCCATGATCATAGGAGACAGACCTTGTTCCTGCCATGCTTTATTCTGCAAACAAGCTGTCCGGAGCACCCACTCCCCAATGGGCAGAATCATTCTTGTCTCTTCAGCAGCAGGTATGAATTCAAGCGGGGAGATGATTCCTTGCTCAGGATGATCCCAGCGGATCAACGCCTCCACTCCGGACAATCTCCCCGTCTGCAGGTTGAGCTTCGGCTGATAAAGAAGACAAAATTCTTCCCTATCCAGTGCGCATTGCAACTCTTCTCCCCATTTTTCTTTCGTTGATTTATATAAATTCACTATTGCAACACCTCATTCTGCTAGGTCTTTAACTCATGCTGCTGGTTTGCTTAGTAAGACGATTTCTTTATCTTAAACGGCTATTGTTGCTGCTGTAATAAATAAATCTGTTATGCTTCATGATTATACAATCATCCCCGGCTGGATACGATACTTTTTAATAATCCAAATACAGGAATCCAGATTGTTATATAGAACAACTCTCTTATATTTCAGGGGTTACAGTATCTATACCCTATACTAGGAGGTAGGATTCAATTTATAAACTGATAATCAAAAACCGTCCGCATTAGCTGCTGACGGTTTTTCCTTTATAAAAGAAAAGTTTTACATGTGACGGATTAGTTCCTCACAATAATCAAGGTACTCCTCGCTTATAAGCGTATCTTTTGGTGCTAAGATTGCACTCAGATAAGTCAGGATTTTCGACTCATGAAGTACTGGATTCAACATAGAATGACCAACTCCGGATATGGTTCTTACCGTTAATTGTGACTTTGGCAACAGCTGCTTATACGTTTTTTCTGTTTCATTTGAATCCACATTCAGGTCGTTTTCGGCCAGTACAATATGTACAGGAGACTCAATTTTCTCAATATCTTTCGTTGCATCAGCTAAGATATTCTTTTGAACGAATACATATCTCTCTTCAGAAAGACTGTCATCTGCAGTTTCCTCTATGTAATCCTCATAAGAAGCACCTGCACGGATAAGATCAGACTCTTTTTTATCGTTGTTTAGCACCTGCATTATCTCATCTTCAGTTTTTCCTTCACTCCTCATTTCCTCAGTAGTATTATACGCCCCTTGGCGAAGCCAATTAATGGCAGGGCCAACTAAGATAGACGCTGTGACTTCCTCGCGTTCTTGCTGTACTTTTGGAATGACCCACCCTGCTTGACTGGCTCCCCAGAGAATGATTTTTTCGGTATTTATATCATCTTGGTTTTCCGCCCATTCCATTACTTCTTCTACTTCTTGTGCACGTTCTTCCATTGTTTGGTCTAACCAATTTCCTGTTGATTTTCCGACCCCAGGTTTATCCCATGAAACAGATGCATAACCTTGTTTAGCAAAACGTTCCATCAAAGGCTTATAGCCACCGTCTTGTGTTGCATTCTGTGCACCATCTCCGTGTACAAAGATAACAACGCCTTCGTTCTTCTCTTCAGGCAGTGCAACAAACCCAGCTAAACGTCCTTGCTCCGTTCTTATGGTGACATCTTTTTCTGACATTGCATAATTATTCTCATAGAAGAAGACACCAGCGACCAGCATAATAACGAACAGAATGCTAATGAGCAACTTATATCTCTTTTTCATATGCAAGAGCCTCTCCATTCCATAAAGCACCAATTCCTAATTCCGTGAAAGCTTGCTCCGATTACACTTGTTCCTTTTCTTTTAATCTGAAAATCTTGCTTCTCATAAAGCCTTCTAGCAGCAACATTAGTGACGGAAACAAACAATGTAATATATTGATCTGCATCTACACGTCTTTTAAGAGTTTCAATCAGGCGGCCTCCAATACCTATCCCCCGGTTTGATTCAGATACTACAAGGAAGTCAATATGAATCTCCTTCCCTTTAGTACTATGATCAAGCATCCAAAGAAACATGCTTGCTTTTAAAAATGAGCGAAGGCGCAGTTTTTTGAACAACCGGGTCGATATCTCACTTACATTCCATTTCTTCGGTTTAATGAATAAAATGCCTTGTATCTTCTTATCACGTATGATGATTAAATTATCCCAATGATTCTTCACGATGTGATCTGCCAGACAGCGCAGCATAAATTCTTCTTCCTTACCAGGTAATTTCAAGGTACCAATCTTTCCGCCAAAACCCTCCATCAATAAATTCGTCATTTCTTCTATCTCATTGTCCATACCGTCTTTAGAAATATTCATTTCGCTCTCACCTCCAGACTATAAACCATGGACCTGGTATAGAAAGCAGACAGATATGCTTCCTCATGAATAAATAAGCTATCTTCGTATTCAGCATCAAGCCGAGCTAGATCATCGTAAAAACACTGTATTTCTTGCTCGAGTTCTTCTTCTTGTTCAATAGTGATTTTCTTACAAAAGTAAGTTCCGCTTGGCATCATATGCTCCGCTTCTTCCTTCGTGCTTCCAAACATTACTTTGATCTTCTCACCGTTCTCTGTAATGACATAAGAAATCTCATCCAAAATCGTCAGACTATCATCCTTCCGTTTCGCTAACCTTTTCAAATTCAGATTATAGGCTTCATCCACAAATTCATCAGGAAGGTATGTAAATGATCGAATTTCTTTCGTTTCAGTAATTAGACCGTTTGATACTTTTTGCTGAAGACCGAGAATTGTTTGGACTTTATTCTTCGTATTATTAAGTTGCTCCATTTCATCTTCGATTCTTGATAGTACAGATGTTAATGTTTTTGTTTGATCTAGTTCATTCTCCAAACTGCTTTTTATATCTTTTATGGAAAATCCAATTTTCTTGAGAAGCAGAACATGTGCCATAGCGTAAACTTCATCTTCTCCATACATGTGATACCCATTGGAATCAATGAATGCTGGCTGTATCAACTGCTGTTCTTCATAATATCTTAATGTGTATTTCGTTATATCAAGTAATTTCACTAATTCGCCGCTCGTCAAAAATTGCATTATAACTCCCCCTCTATAGCAATAGCATAAACCGTGTGGTTACCACACAGTCAATAAGAAGTTGAAAGTTATTAGTTCAATTCAAAAAACCTTCCATCTCTCCTGACGGAAGGTTTTATATGTTTTTCTTCTTCTGCTGTATTCCCCTCATCAGCTCCCCATCTACTCTATGTATTGTATGACCCTCAGC
Organism: Terribacillus saccharophilus; assembly: GCF_046592595.1. Taxonomy (GTDB): domain Bacteria; phylum Bacillota; class Bacilli; order Bacillales; family Amphibacillaceae; genus Terribacillus; species Terribacillus saccharophilus_C. Next base: position 293,961 of record NZ_JAWVPF010000005.1, read on the forward strand.
ACAGTATATGTAAATTTATGTTAATATACAGAAGATTATTAATTATGTTTGGAGAAATGGCAATGACAAAAACGAAATGGTCTCTCATCTTCATCGGTTCCATAGACTTGTTATTAATTATCATGCATGTGTTTAGCTATTATTTTCTCTTCTTGAAACCTACTGGTTATATCATTCCGATTGCCGCTAATATTATTGTCTTAGCAATAATCGGCTTTCGCCAGTCTATAATCAATAATTTATTAGTTGTTGCTGGTGTATTGCTAGGAACTGCCATTATGCTGATATATGCTTTCTTTATTTGGATAGGAGAAACCAGTTATAAAAAAATAGATTCTCCTCATAATCAGCAAGCACTTGTAGTGGAATACCGAAAGTTCACGCTAGGCGAAACAACCTATTATTATGATTTTTATAAGACGAAGTACGGTTTGATTGGTAAAGAACTAAGCGACCAATCAATCCAAATCATGGTTCAAGGTACAGAAAACCCTGGAAGTTTAAATGCGGAAGAAATTTTAGGAATTGACAATAGTGAATGGGTTACGAAACGTATTGTACGTTTCATTACTTTTGAGGGACCTAAGGAAATACATTTAGATTCAGATTCACGCCAAACAGATTTTAAATCGACATCTCCTGATTCCCAATTCATTGATAAGAAAGAGATTGAACAATTTATCGAGAAAGCAGAACAGAAAACAGACGGAGATGAAATTTCCATAAACGGAAACACACTCGTAACTCGCTATGACGATTTATCAGGTCAATATTGGATTGAAGTGCAGAATCCCGATGATCAAGCTCCAATTCCCAGGCAGCAATGCACCCGCATTGTACGTAACGAGGAAAGGAATTACTACATGCTGGAGGAATGTACGCATAAGTGGGAGTATGAGCTGTATCCGATTACGAATGAGTAGTAACATAAAAAAGAGAATCCGCTGGTTTTTCGGGCGGATTCTCACTTTTTTAGTTTAAGGACATGTAATTCATATTTTATCACATTCCGCCTCTGACTCTGATACTCACCCTAAGAATGACGTTCCACTTCTTTTGTGGTAGTTTTAGGGGGTTCAGTCCCACGGATTCTGATAACAATTTCCATGGTTTTGGTTTTTTTTGTCTTCAATGATGCCTAAAGTTACCCATGATTTCTAAATACGCATAATATATACCATATTTTCACGCTGGCTAAAGAGGTGCTCTATGAGAAAAACACGTGTATTCGCAATAACTTGTTTTATTTGTTTCACCCTAATAGGAGGATGTCTGGCAATCCGGGGTGATAATTCTTATGATGAAGAAACAATCGTAAAAGCAGAAGCGGCAGCCAAAAGCTATGTTGAAAATAACTTCCGGAATATTGAATCTGTTGAGTTGGAAGAACCCTATCAATCACCAATGGGCGGCATGAAAGTTGATGGAACTGTTAATGACGGGCAATCCGGTTTTTCCATAAGCTTAAACAATGACTTTACAGTTGGTTCAATCAGTTTAGGCGAGGGATTTCTTGAAAGATTTGAAGAATGCAGCAAAAAGAGTTGTGATTACTAGAATCCAAATCCTTTTACCGATATATTAATCTCATTATCAGCTATTCTAATATTAGTGAGGTAATATGAAAAAATTATACTTCCAATATCATTTCTTTGCCTCTTAACAATTACTGGCTGTTCAAAACGATATGATGATCAAACAATTACTGAAGCTAAAAAAGTGGCATCAAGTTATATTGAAAACAATTATGAATCCGTAGAATCAATTAAGTTAGATGAGCCTTATCGAGGACAAATGGGAAGTCTAAAAGTGGATGGGACCGTGAACGAGATTGAATTCTCAATTAGTTTGAACGAAGATCTCACTTTTAAAGGCATAAGCATAGAAGAAAAGTTCCCTGAACGTAAAGACGAGTGTAAGGATACAAGTTGTGAATATTAAATGACTGCAGATAAGTGCAAAAGAGACCTTAATACCCTCATTCCTGCGTCCGGAACAATCGAAGAAGAACTAGCATCAAAAGGCTAACTCCTTGCTATAAGGAGTTAGCCTTTTTGATTAGTGCTGCTGATTGATATAAGCATTCTTCCCCGCTCCCATACCAACAATCCAGAGCACTACAGCCACCGCAACCAACAATGCTAGTGGCACTGTCCAGCTTGACGTAACATCATGAATTAAGCCAAATAATGTTGGCCCTACTGCAGCTAATAGATACCCGACAAACTGTGCCATCCCTGATAATTCTGCGGATTCCTGAGCTGAGTGTGTCCGTAATACAAAAAACATTGTTGCGAGACTGAACACACCGCCTCCTGCTAATCCGAACAGCAATACACTGATAACACTAATCCATGTGATACCCGTTAACAACCCGGAGAAGCTTATAACGAAACATAAAGCTATGATGCTCACTATGCCTCTTTGTCCTGCAAGACGACCAGCTAGGACCGGGAGCAAAAATGAAGTCGGCAAGCTGCAAAGCTGCGTGAGAGCTAAAAGCCAGCCAGCTGTTGATTCACTAAAGCCTTGATTTTGAAGTATTGTGGGCATCCAGGTGATCATGATGTAATACAATAGCGATTGCAATCCCATGAAACCTGTTACTTTCCAGGCGAGACTCGATGACCATAGTTTCTTTCCTTTCTTAGGAAGGGAAATGGATGATGTTGTTACTTTTTGGCGCAGCTGTGGTATCCAAGCGACCATCGTGACAAGCGTCAAAATCACCCATACTGCGAGCGAGCCATGCCATCCACTACCAAGGCCGTTTGAAAGAGGAACACTAATTCCAGAAGCAAGCGCAGCCATCCCGTTCATGGTCATCGCATAAGCTCCAGTCATCACGCCTACATTTTTAGGGAATTCCCGCTTGATTAAACCCGGCAAGAGCACATTCCCCATGGCAATACCAATCCCCGCTAAAGCCGTCCCAACGAAAAGCATCCATACTGGTGAGAAAAACCGAAATATAAGTCCAACAGCTATGATAATCAGTCCAGCAAATAAAGTTCTTTCAATACCTACACGCCTAGCAATTCTTGGCGCGACCAGCGCAAATACCGCAAATGCAATCAAAGGCAAAGTAGTCAGCATACCTGTTGAAGCATTGCCAATGCCCGTATCTGAACGAATATTGTCTATTAACGGACTTAACCCTGTTATCGGTGCACGCAAGTTAGCACCGACAAGCAGAATGCTTAAGACTAATACAACGACTCCAATACGTGAGGCATTCTGTTTTAATTGATTAGATTGTTCCATATGTCTTCTCCTTACTCTGTCCAGCACGCTGGGAGAATCCCCAGCAAAGAAAAACCAGTTAGTGGTGTTCTCCACTCACTTTCATTATTTCCGCCAAAAAGTCGTACAGTCTGCTTTGTCTGTAATATTGAACTCTATCATTCTTTCTAATAATGAATAATCAACAGGTCCATCCCATTTGATTCGAACAAGTTGCTTTGTATAGTCATAACCTGCCTGCACAATATCATCAGAAAAATGATCTATTCCCGCCTTTTCCGGCGCAACAGCCAAATGCTGTTTGGCGATGCTAAAGCCAATAATAAATGTGCCATGATCAGTAAACATCGGCTGATTCCAGGCTATTTTCTGTTCCATATTAGGATATTTCTCAGCCACCCATTTCAGCACTTCTTCCGTTCGTTCCCGATGCTGCGGGTTGTCTATCTGAGCTAGATATTCTGCAAATACATTCATCTGCTTACCCCCAAGATAAATTTTTCATTTAATAAAGAACTAAAGATTATATTCCTACTATAACCACAAGCCTGGAAAAAGGAAAGTTGACTAGGGATAGTTCCTGGTATTAACCGGTTTGGAAACTACCAAATAAAACTACTCACTATACCAATTAAACTGCACACTATACCTGACACCATTAACTTCCGCCCTTTCCGTCTGCTCTTTTTAATATCTCTATGCGCTATGTATGCAATTCCAAGTCCAAATCCACCAAGAGTTGCCCCACTCCCCAAAAGAAAGACTCCTACTATCGAGAAGACTCCTATAATAAGAGAGAATATAGCTTCATTACAATACTCTGACGCAGCCGATTGATATTTATTTCTATGAATACGCACCATTATCACCCTAAACTTCTGTTTCCTATTTTCTATTATAATCAAAAAAGGAATATTATTCCTCTCACCATGTTAAAATCAAATTAATACTTATCTCAATCCCAAAGGAAAATGATTTAATGGAATTTTTGCTAAGAAACTTTGCGAGTCTCATCATGTTATTCTTGGAGAACTCAATTCCCTCAAAGAATAGCAAAAGATACAAAAAGAATGTAAAGCTGCTTCAAAAACAGGACTGGTTCCGTCTGTTAGTAAAGGAATACAATCCTATTCTTCTTATGAACGTTTCTATCCGAGCTAAAATTATGGAATATGACGACAAAGGCGATCTACATAGCTTTAGAACAGAATTAGAACGACTTGTAAAAGCTGAACTCGGATAAGCTTACGCGTTAAAATAAAAAGAACACCTCCATGAAAAGAGGTGTTCTGATTACGCCTGTTCAATTAGCCAGTTCGTTTATTTCCTCTTCGCTCAAAGCCTTCCGATACACGGCAACATCATCCATCTGCCCGCCAAAGAACGCATTCGCAGCATACCTGCTTCGCCCCAGATAGTTTGTGTTTCCAAGAATATCGGCTGGGTTAGCAGTAATACTTTCATTCGTCCCCGCAAGCTCTCCATTCATGTACAGTTTTCCGGTATCACCTTCCAGTGTCACCGCAAGATGTACCCATTCACCTGCAGCCAATACACTATCAGCTGTTATGTTCTGGTCAACTCCATTATGAATGGTAAATCGAAGCTTGCCGCTGCCGTCAGACGGGGTGAAGAACATGTTTTTGCCGTTGCTTTCGCCAATATCAAAAATTCGCTGCCATGCTGCACCGCCTTGCCAGTTCACCCAGGCGGAAAACGTGAAGTCCTCTGCATCTGCAACGAGTGGAGAGAGTTCCACATAAGCATCTTTCCCATCCAACGCCAGCTTGCCATCCTCGGTTTGCACAGCGTTCCCTTTCAGCTGTGCAGGCAGATTGCTGCCGGAGGAATCAGCTGCTTCCTTACTGCCCGAATTGCCAAAGTTATATTGCGCAATTTCTGGCTCAGAAGCCTGTTGCTTTACTGTCACTTGGAATGTTTTCGTATCTTTCTTTTTTCCTGCTTGAATACTAGCGGTCAGTGTAGCTTTGCCATCTCCGCTCCCTGCCGCTGGCCGGTGTATCGTACCATCAGTCTCGATCACATCTGAATTGGATGACGTCCACTTGATTGTGGATCCATGCGTCCCTTCTGTCGGCAGCTCTATATTCTGAAATAGATTAACGCTGTTTGAGATGCTCAGATCCTTCTTCACTGCCGCAACTATTTCTTTATCTTTCATGTTTTCCATTCGATTACCCCAGACTGCGACACCTTTTTCAGATAAAGCAGTGAAAGTCGTATCATATTTCTGCGCCGCTTCATCCCACTGTTTCAAGAAGAATCCATTATACTTCTCACCATCAAGCGTGAGGGTAATCTCATTATCCTTGCCGTACTTCCACTTGCCTTTTACAGCACCTTCGACCTTCCCATTTTCTTTCAGGGTAATCTGCTCTGATACCTTTACATCAGCAGATATATCTTTCCCATGGTTCACATACTGATAGTCCCCAGCCATATCCTTGCGCTTAATCTTTGCTTCTTTCTCATTCGTATTTCGAGAAGGCGCGACGACCGGCCAGCCGCTATCGTTCATATGCATCTGATGGACCCGCACCTCATGTTCCTCACCACGCTCAGGGAAACGAGAATGGAAGATTAAATAGTGGTTCTTCGTGTCTTCATCGTAAAAAGCGGTATTATGCCCTGGCGAAACATAGCCGATACCCGGCTCCGCTCCTGGATCACCGACCTTCTTCTCGAACAAGTTGTTCCCAAGCAGCTTCACACCATAAGGTTCGATAGACTTATCATCAAACAGAGGCAGATTCGGATCTGCTTTCACATCAATCATGTCATTTCCCTCTGCATCGTAAAACGGTCCATCCGGGGACTTAGAACGCGCCACCCGAATATTGTAGCCGCCAATAGCATCTAGCCCGCCGAATGATAGGAACATATAGTAATAATCAGTTTCCGGGCTGTACATCATAGCTGGTCCTTCAATTCGGCTATGGTTGCCGCCCATCAGCTTCTTCCCATATCCTTGGCCCGGAAGCGGCTTGCCTGTCTCTTCATCCATTTCCATAATGAATATACCGCCAGAGTAGGAGCCATACACCATCCACAGCTTACCATCCTCATCATAGAACACATCCGGATCTACCACATTCGGATGCTTTGTCGCATCATAAATCGTACCATCCTCACTTGGCTCATCCCACATACCCGACTTCAGGATAATCCCGGTATCCTTGTATGGACCTTCAATATTATCGGCCACTGCCACACCCATTGCAGAACGCGGTGAATCTCCTTTACACGCATTGTAATACATATAAAACTTCCCATCTGCCAGTTGGATAACATCCGCAGCCCAAAGCGTATCCGTCTGCGCCCATTCCAGTGTCTCCCTAAGTTCTTCTGTTACATTAGGAATGAGCTTATTACCATCACGCACACCTGAATCTACCATCTTCCATTTCATAAGGTCATTGGTTTTCGCAGCAGCTAGGTGGGAGCCAAAAACGTAGTACTGGTCGTCCACTTCAATGAAGGATGGATCATGGACAGAAGCATTTTCAAAAACAGGTATCTTCTCTCTATCAGTTTTATCCTTTGCCAGGATATCCGCGCCTGGAATAGCAGGTATAAGTAATGCAGCAGACAACAACGACGTTACGAGTATACGCTTGTTAGCTTTCATTTCTTTCCTCCTCAACATTTGGTAACGCTTTCATAATGCTGGTTTTAGATTAAGAGGAATAGATAAAGTTGTCAATAAGTATAAAATCCTTGTTTAATAAATAGATTCTTTAAAACTATCTTCATAAATGTATACGTATGGAACATTAACTAACCAACTTTAACATATACGTACAAATTTCCCGATAAAACAAAAAGTTGTTCAATCATTATCCACCTATCAAATATATCTGGATTTTATTAGCGAAAATGATTGTTTTCATTGGATGGTTCCAGTGACCTCATCAGTTCCTAATTGCTGCTCTTCCTTTTTTAAAGGCACCAGCGCTGCAGTACCATTATGAATGAGATTTAAATACTAGTATGCTATTATCTAATTGCTGTAATCTTTGAAAAAGAGAAGGATCGCGGGAAATAGTTCAAGTTTTTTTGAAACTGTTATCGGAGGAAAATCACAATGAGGCTATTTCATAAGCTGCTTGTACAATCTTCTGTAATCGAAGGAGAAGACTATGGGTTAAATGAAGTATTCAAGTCTATCGATAAAGGAATGCAGGCATTGGAGACGTTTGCACAAGGAATATTTCTCGGCATTTTCTTAACCATATCACTTTCGATTTTTGGCATGGCCTTATTGGCAGTCATAATCTCCTTCTTATTTATGATCCCCTTTAAATCAAAAGCGGAGAAGAAGTCTTTCTGGAAGACATCAGGTATTATTCTGCTGGTTATTTTAGTTGTTTCTATTTTGATATTTGCCATACCATACGCCATACTTTTATGAAGTTTATATTATCAAGAGCGTTTTATGAGAGTTACCTGAAGGTAATCTGCACAAATTTAGTTAGGAAAAAGATTTAATCACAGGGAGGATCGATGAAAATGACTGGTTATCCAAATGATACTGAAATCATTAGCGAACTGGAGCGGACGAAAACAGAAGCCTGGGAGGAATTGCGTTCTGCCGCAAAAGAGATGACGGCTGAAGACCGCAACGCGGTATGGGCAAATGGAAGAAACGAGCATGCATTAAAATATCCAGTCTATAGTGAACGTATAGATAAAGTAACGAATCTGCTATACACTGTCGGCGCAATAACTCATTTATACAATTGGAGAAGTAACGGATTCCCCGACCATTCACCTTCTAAAGAATTAAGCGTTGCAGATGCCATTCGCACTGCCACTTACATTGTTCGCAGCGAACGCTTTGGCGATGGAGCCATTGCAAGGACAGCTGAGATTGGATTACTAGATACTATTTTACATTGCTTGATCAGATGGTATGACAAGGAATAAATATAACCCTTCTAATATTTTTTCTTTTTAACGCGATAAATTCTCAAAAGATATCTCGCCAGCAAAAACAGCATACCAAGGGGTGCCAGCAACAAACTTGAGAAAAACACGAAAAAACCATACATAGCATACTGTATCTGGTCTAATGACCTTTCTATTGCGTAGTTCGATGCGTTCTTTATTTTACCGACCCAGCCAAAAACCCATAACCAAATCGTAGAAAAACTTCGCAAAAGGATATAATATATATGAAATGATAAATACAGATGACAAATCAGTATCATCCGTAAGATACATAATAACCAAAATCATTAAGCACATTGGTAATCCCACTAGATAGGCTTTGGACACATATTTCCTGTCAAATGGCATGCTGCTCGGTTTCGGCGGCCGTCGATCCGCACGACGTTTTGGTCCATGCACTTTCACAAGCTTACTCCTTTCACAAAAGTCTAAGAGTCTCTTAATGAACATAAAGAACACGAAGAGGGCCCTATTTCTATCTAACTTATCCCATTCCCAAGATGCGAGTGCTGTATTTTAACATCTATCGAGAAACTCACTTCTAAGCATACTCATCCTTAGCCGATCGACATATTCTCCATTCCTTAATCGGTCTTGCCTTAAGATACCTTCTTCAACATACCCAATACGCTTATATGATGTAATCGCTTTTAAATTATCAATCTCTACTCTTAACCAAATCTTGTTTAAATCTAACAGATCGAATCCCCAACACAGCATCTCTCTCATGGCTGCTAATCCATATCCCTTTCCCCAAAACACTTTGTCACCGATTGCTATTCCCAATTCTGCATGTTTATTTAAATTATCAATATTCTTCAAATCTACCCAGCCTATATGCTTCCCTTGTTCCGTTAATATAGCTTTTTGATGGTAGCCGTTAGTCCTGTTCATGCATGCCATTATCCATTCTTCCGTCTCTTTTTTGCTAAAGGGCGGATACTTCGAAGGCATGTTCAAATGCTTAATAACTTCTTTATCAAGACACCATCGATAACGATCTTCTGCATCAGCAAGTGTTAATTCTCTCAGTTTTACATTTGGCAACTCCAATGCTCGCATGCTAACAGTCTCCTATTTGCTTTATTTCCTTTCAGGATCCATATATAAATTATCTGTTTTATGGAATAATGTGTAAAGAGATTTATGAAAAAAAGACTGAATCAGTGATTCAGTCTCATACAAACCTACCTGCTCCGCCGCTCCACAAGATTAAGTCCCAATCCCATCGCCACGATACCAATCAGCAGTATATACAGCAGAGACATCACGACATCCTGCAGACCAGCACCATAGAAGACTACCGCCATGATAGCTTCCATCGCGTGCGCCAGCGGGAATAAATCAGCAATGAACAGTAACACAGGATTTGTAATCGTTCCCGGCACCATATAGGCTCCGCTGACAAGCGGAATCAAGGGAATGAGGGACGGGTATATCGCATAAAACTGCTCTGGCGTCCTGACAAAACCGGTAATCAGCATAGCGATACTGATCATGCCGAATGTAAAGCATGCCGTGATGAGTATAATCAGCCAGAGTTTATCTCCCACATCGTAATGCATGACATACTTAAACACGATCAGCACGACAACAATCTGAAGCATTGTAATGAGAAAGCTATATAACAGATAGCCACTGTACATACTCGTCTTCTTCATAGGTGATAAAATCATCCGGTCCCAAATACCAGATACCTTATCATGTGTCACATTGTTGACCTTGAATCCAAGGATAAACATAGCTATCAGGAAAGTGAAGGCAAAAAGTAGCTGTGTCCGCACGTTGTACGTAGGAATCTGTTCACTATCCAGCCCTTGCACTTCCATTTGAAATGGCGCATCGTCCAGATAGCTCTCCAACTCATCCCGGATATCCTTATCTCCTTGTTGTTCTATCGCTTTGATTTGTGCCTCACGTTGAAACACACTATTCACATGCTCTTCAATAAATGAAATGCTGGGAATCCTATTGGAGGACAGGATGCGGTAGTCATCCTCCGTGACCTTCACTGCCACATCGATATTCCCTTTCTTTATATCTTCACGCGCTTCTTCTGGTTCCACCACTTCAAATTTGACGGAGTCATCCGTGTTTAGTAACGCTTCCCACTTTTTCTCGATTTCCTCTGCATTGGCTTCTTCACTGAAAATCGCAACGGTTGTCAATGATTGAACTCCACCGCCTAATAAAAGAGCAGCACCGATACTTCCTGCAATCAATAACAGAATCAGCAGCGGGTTTCGTTTATCCTTCGAAAATTGCACCCATAATACGCTTTTCATTGTGCTTTCCCCCTTTTCGGAAACAAAGCTAGGCCAATGAAAATGAATAAAAGGAAAATGCCAATCAGGAATAAGCTTGGCTGGACTGTGAGGGAGAGATCCTCATATTGGACCCACTCTGTCAGCAGAGCTAGGAAAAGACCGTTCGGCGTCCATTCTCCAATTTCCTGCAGCCATCCAGGCATCATATAGATGGGAACAAATCCTCCTCCAAGCGTACCGAAAAGCAATAAAATCAACATAAAGAATCCATTGGCTGCGTCTATATCCGTCATTCGCAATAAGATTGCTGTAAAGATCGCTGCTAGGCCGGACATTACCAAAGCAAGCAGGAACATCATCACAAAGATACCAACCCAAAAGGTCAGTGTTCTATCCGGAAATACATCCAAGATAAAGTGGGCAACAATCAGAACAAAGATGATTTGCAACATGACAAGACAAACTGTCGATACCATCTTGCCAATTAAAAACCGCATCGGATGGCTATTCGTCAATAAAATCCGATTGAATACTTGGTCCCTGATTTCCACTCCTGTTTTCATGGCTACCGTCGTTACGACAAACAAGGAAAATAAAGCCCCCATCGCTATCGTAAAATACTGGGTCAGCGTGAAATCGTACGCTGTGCCTATGTCCTCGAATCCGCCTTCAGGGAACGCAACGTCTATTTCCTCACCACCAGTTATGTCCTGTATAGCGAATTGATAATTTAATTGATCAATAAACCCTTGGATCAGCTGCCGCATCACATTGCTGTCTATCGTCTCTTCTTCTATTTTATAAATCAGTGGTGTCGTTGGAGATTCTCCTGTGAAGCTTGCATATAGGCTATCTGCGGTATAACCTTGCGGAATAATCAGCATACCATCCAGTTCGCCTTCTTTGATTTTCTCAGCAGCCTCCTTTTCCTTCAGATGATGAATCGTCACCCATCCCTTTAAGTCTTCACTTCCAAGATAGTCCGATAGTAATTGAACTGGCTGAACCTCCCCGGCAGCACCTACTATCGCTTTTGCTTCCTGTTCTCCTATCGCAGCTTCGTTGATCAATCGTTCGTTCAGCTGCTGCATTGCCTCATTTTCATCATCTTGATTCACCACCGCCAACTGCAAATCCATTGATGCCTCGTCATCACCAATCACCCCAGCAAAAGCATAGTTCAACACGAGTATCAAAATGATAGGAAGCAATAATATCGTAAGAAGCTCTTTCCAATCCCGCCAGAATATCAACATATCCTTTTTGATAAAACTCCGCATCATGTCACTCCTTTAATCTCGCAGCGTTCGTCCGGTCAAGTGAAGGAACACATCTTCTAAACTAGGTGTTTCTCTCTGGAAATTAATTAATTGGACATGATGCTGTTCTGTAAGATGAACCAGTTTGCTAATCAAGTTCGCTCCTTTGGCTGCGATGATCTTCAACTCTGATTCGGTTACTTCTATCTTCCGGACACCTTCCATTGTCTTAACCTGTTCTACAAAGGCTTCATCCAGCTTATTTAACTCCACTCTAATCTTATCCTCGGTCGACAGGATGCTGAGTAATTCATCTTTAGTTCCAGCAGCTATGATCTTGCCATGATCCATAATGTATAATCGGTCACAGAGCTGCTCCACTTCTTCCATATAGTGACTTGTGTAAAGGATTGTTGTTCCATCTTGTTTGTTCAGTGCGCGCACGGCTTCCAAAATATGATTTCTGGATTGCGGATCGATACCTACTGTAGGTTCATCCAAGATGAGAATCTTTGGGCGGTGCAATAATGCTGCCGCTATGTTAAGCCGGCGCTTCATCCCCCCGGAATAGGTCTTCACCAATTCCTTTTTGCGATCTTCCAGCCCGACAAACTCCAAAGCCTGCTGGATCTCTTTTTCTAAAGCTTTGCCTCTCAGTTTATAGACAGATCCAAAAAACTTAAGATTCTCATAGGCAGACAGTTCCTGATACAATGCCAATTCCTGCGGTACCACACCTGATACTTTTCTGATTTCACCTGGTTTATCTACCGCGTTCACACCGTTCAGCGTTATTCTGCCGCTCGTCGGCTTGATCAAAGTGGAGATCATGGAAATCGTTGTGGATTTTCCGGCTCCATTTGGACCCAGCAGCCCAACGGATTCGCCATTATCCAGGTATAAATTGATATCCTGCACAACCTTCTTCCCTTTGAAGGACTTGCTTAAGTTGATCGTTTCAAGCATGTTTTTGCCCCCTTTATTGTTGTTACTAGCATCATAAATAAAAAAAACCAAAGCCATTACTGACTATGGTCATTCCACGATTGGGCACTTATTACTTTCGTCACTTTTTTATACAAGTCGATGACGTATCGCATAAATAGCTAATTGTGTCCGATCTCTTAATTCCAATTTATCCAGAACGTGACTTGTCTGATTCTTGACCGTCCCGACCGACAAGCCTAATCGTTCCGCCACTTCTTTGTTATTTAGCCCCTCACCGATACACTTCAATATCGCTCTTTCCCTTGGAGTCAGCGTCGGATCAATTTGTTTCTCTTCCTGGTTTTGCAGCAGAATCGGCATAACCTTTGATGCAACCTGATCTTCTAGGGATAAGCCGCCGCTCAACGCACTTTTAATGGATCGAATAAGCGAAGCCGTATCTCCATTCTTCAGCATATAGCCGCTAACCCCAAGCTTCAAAGCGTTCATAACATATTCGTTATCATCAAAGGTGGTAAGCATGAGAACCTTTATATGAGGAAAACGTATGCGCAGGATTTTCGCAGCTTCAATACCGTCCATCACAGGCATACGAATATCCAATATGGCTACATCGAAAAGCTGCTTTTCACATAGACTGACTGCTTCTTTCCCATTATCTGCTTCCCCAGTCACGCTTATTTCTTCATCTGTTTCAATCATGGCCTTTAACCCCTGACGAACCATCACCTGATCTTCCGCCAGTAAAATCTTAATCATATGAACCGCTCCAGTCCGATAATCTTATCGTGCCTCTAACTAAGAATCGATGTTCTCCATAATCAATCTCAAGCGAACCGCCCACTTTCTCTAAGCGATCCCGCATCGCCTTCAACCCATACCCTTCTTGAAAATAGCGATCATGCGGCGCAGCATTAATCACCTCAAACCGAAAAATACTGCCGCCAGGAGATTCGAATATCACTTGCGCCTCTCTTGTAGAACTATGCTTCATAATATTCGTCAATGCCTCCTGCACAGCACGATAAATCGCAAAAGACTGCTCACCCGTCAAAGGAGCCGCAAACGCCCCATGCCTTACTGAAAAATTTATTTTTATAAAGCTCTCTATCTCCCAAGTTCGGATCAGCCGAATCACACCCTGCAGTCCGCCTACTTCCCTTTGCTTGAATGACTTCACTGCCTGCCGCGTCTCCTCCAAGCTCTGTTCAGCCAGCTCCTTCAGCTTCCCGACTGTTTCCTTATCCTTCTCAGCCGCCGTTAAACGAAAAGCCTCAAACTGAAACAGCAAAGCCGTCAGTTTGTGGCCAACAGAATCATGAATCTCATGACCAATCAGCATCCGCTCATCTTGCCTTGCCTGCTGTTCTTCTACAAGAAGCTGCCTTTTCATTCTTCTGTATTCTTCGAGTAGGGCTTCATTGCTCAATCGGGCCTCTTTTTCTCTGTTATGTATGATTTGGTGATAAAGTAAAGCAGTTACTAGTAAAAGATAATATAGCCCATTCCAAGCTAATTGCGAGGGAGTGAATTCCGATATCAACAAAATGACTGCAACACTAACAAGTTGCACAGCAATCACAATCAAACTTTTTAATCTTGTAAGATAAAAAACTGCTTCGGCCATTATTAGTGATTGTACAAGAATTATATATAAGCTCAATTTATCATTAATAGGATAAAAGATGAGGATTGTCAGTAGTGCTTGTGCACAGAATATCAAAGTTTGTATAAGCGTTTTTTCTTTAAACAGCGGCACAATGAATAATAGGAGAAGAAAAATGCTCAAGGCTGATAGTTGTTCTGCATTTAGATACGCGGCTAATTCCCAGCAGACAGAAGCCCAAACAATACAGTAAATAGAAAGCCAAATAAAATATGTTTTCTTCACTTATGATTCCTCCTTTCTTTGACTCGAAAAAAAGCACCATACTCATAAATAATAAGTATGGTGCTTCTTTGTTTGTATTTTATATGCGCTACGAACAACTTCTATAGCGAGTTAGTTAAAATAAATAACCAACTATTTTAAAATAGAAAAAGTTATTCCACCGTAACACTCTTAGCCAAATTCCTCGGCTTATCAACATCTGCACCACGCTGAACTGCTGCATAATAAGCAAGCAATTGAAGCGGTACGACACTTGCAAGTGGTGTTAGTAGCTCATGCACTGCTGGAATGACGAAAGCATCTTCGTCATGCTCTAGACCTTTCATGCTGATGAGCAATGTGTTGGCACCGCGTGCGTTTACTTCCTGTACGTTACCACGGATGGAGTGGTTCAGGGAGCTTTGTGTAGCTAGCGCGATTACCGGTGTGCCTTCTTCGATCAAGGCGATAGTACCGTGTTTCAGTTCTCCTCCAGCGAAGCCTTCTGCTTGGATGTAGGAGATTTCTTTTAGTTTCAGTGATCCTTCGACACAGACGAAGTAATCGACACCGCGGCCGATGAAGAATGCGTTGCGGGATTCACTTAGATAGCTTTGTGCTAGTGTTTCGAATGTTTCTTTTTGGTCAGTCAGTACTTCCATTGCATTCGCAACGATCGCAAGCTCCTGAAGCGGGTTGAAATCAAGTGTGATTTCTTTGCCTTTTGCGGCGTCTACAGCAAGCAATAGCATAACTGCCATCTGTGCTGTATATGCTTTAGTAGAGGCTACCGCGATTTCCGGACCAGCGTAAAGCGGCAATGTGAAGTCTGCTTCACGAGAAAGGGTGGATCCTGGCACGTTTGTGATTGTAAGTGCTGGGTGTCCGAGTTCTTTGATTTTCACCAATACGGCTCTGCTGTCGGCAGTTTCGCCAGATTGGGAAAGGAATATGAATAATGGCTTCTCAGATAGAAGCGGCATATTGTAGGCGAATTCACTTGCGATATGCACTTCAACCGGAATTTTAGCCAGGTTTTCGATGAATTGTTTACCGACTAGTCCAGCGTTGTAGCTTGTTCCCGCTGCTACGATGTAAATACGGTCTGCATTTACCATCGCATTACGGATAGCAGGTTCCATTTTGATTTGTTCCGCGTCATCCTGGTAGTGCTGGATGATTTTACGGATAACGAATGGCTGCTCATCTGTTTCTTTCAGCATGAAGTGATCGTATGTGCCTTTTTCCGTATCGGATGCATCGATTTCCGTTTTGAACGTATCGCGTTCTACTGTTGTACCGTCAAGCAGCTGGATTTCCACGCTGTCACGGCGAACGATAACGATTTCTTTGTCACGGATCTCTTTGTACGTATCTGTTTCGCGAAGTGTTGCCATCGCGTCACTTGCTACGACGTTGAAGCCTTCCCCGATACCTACAAGCAATGGGCTCTTATTTTTTGCCACAAAGATTGTTTCTTTATCATCTTTGTCGATCATTGCAAGGGCATAAGAACCAGTAAGCAAGCTGACCGCTTTACGGAATGCTGCTGCTGTATCCTGTGTTTCTTCATACATTTTCTCTACAAGCTGTACAACGATTTCTGTATCAGTATCACTTTTCAATGTTACGTCAGAAAGATACTCTTTACGGATGTCGACATAGTTCTCGATTACACCGTTATGCACAATCGTGAATTTGCCAGAAGCGCTTTGATGCGGGTGCGCGTTGTCTTCGTTCGGTGCACCATGTGTCGCCCAGCGTGTATGGCCGATTCCCATTGTGGATGAAACGCTGTGATCTACTTTTTCACGCAATGCAGCAATGCGGCCTTTTACTTTGAAAAGGTTCACACCTTGCTCGTTTTCGATTGCGATACCAGCTGAATCGTATCCGCGATACTCCAGCTTCTCTAGTCCGTTAAGCAATACTTCTTTTGTATCATTCTGTCCGATATATCCTACAATTCCACACATGTCGTTGTTGTCCTCCTCAAGACTTGGAAGGGGCAAACGAACGGCCTGCGCTAAGCTTAGGGGCGTTGTTTGCCCCTTTCTCGTTTTATCTATTTTTCACATCTTGTTTTGTCCTTATCCAGAGAGTCACCTCTCTGCTTTCGGTTCTAAAACATGACGACTGAGATGTGTGCAATCGGGAGGCATCCGCCGAATGGTTCGATAAACCTCCACCTCGTCAACTTACCCCACCGCTCGGGATAAGTCCTGGCGCTTTTAATTTGTTGTAACCTCTATCCTCACTTTCCTGCTTGAATGACTAACTCCTCCATTTTACATGAAGCAATTCATGTTGGTCAATTCTTTCTTGCATGTAAATAAAGTATGCGCAAGGAGCATGTTCTGTTCCCTGCGCATACTTTGGTTTTATTTCGTTCCTAGTACTTGTTCAATGACAGACACTACTTTATTTGCGTACTTTTCGCAGTCTTCCTTAGTCGGTGCTTCCACCATTACACGTACAAGGGATTCCGTACCGGAAGGTCTTACTAGAACGCGCCCTTGATCGCCTAGCTCCTGCTCAACTTCTGCAATGGAATCAAGGATTTGCTGGTTCACAAGCGCTTCCTGTTTATCTGTTACCGGCACATTTATCAATATTTGCGGGAAGATTTCCACTTCATCCGCAAGCTCGGACAGCTTCTTGCCTGTTTCTTTCATCACATTGATCAGCTGCAATGCTGCGAGCATCCCATCACCAGTTGTCATGTAATCAAGGAAGATGATATGACCGGATTGCTCACCGCCAAGGTTAAAGTCGCCGCGGCGCATTTCTTCCATCACATATCTGTCGCCTACAGCTGTTTTATTACTCTTGATACCGTGCTTATCCAATGCACGGTAGAAGCCGATATTGCTCATCACCGTGGATACGACCGTGTTATGGCGCAAACGTCCATGATCGTTCAGGAATTTAGCACAAATGTACATGATTTTGTCACCGTCAACGATTTGTCCTTTTTCATCGATGGCAATCAATCTGTCGCCATCACCATCAAAGGCAAGTCCGACATCTGCTTCTTTATCCAAAAGGAAATCACGCAGCGTTTCTGGGTGCGTGGAACCGACATTTTTATTGATGTTCAATCCGTCAGGCGATGAACCAATGGAAGAGATATCCGCTTCCAGGTCAGCAAACAAGTGGGTCGCAATGGAAGAAGTTGCTCCATGGGCACTATCAATCGCAATGTGAAGCCCCTCGAAATCGTTATCGATCGTACCTTTTAAGTATTGGATATACTTTTGGCCGCCTTCGAAATAATCATTGATCTGACCTAGATCAGCTCCAGATGGGCGAGGCAGTTCATCTGTCTCTGCATCAATCAGCTGTTCTATTTCGTTCTCCTGCTCATCAGAAAGCTTGAATCCGTCCGGACCGAAAAATTTGATTCCGTTATCCTGTACCGGGTTGTGGGATGCAGAGATCATAATACCCGCAGCCGCTCCCATATTCTTTGTAAGATAAGCAACACCTGGTGTACTGATGACACCGACGCGCATTACCTCGGCCCCGATGGACAGAAGTCCCGCAACAAGCGCGCCTTCAAGCATTTCGCCGGAAATACGTGTATCTCTGCCGATCATCACTTTCGGTCTGTCTTCGCTTGTCTTAGTCAGCACATAGCCGCCATATCTTCCTAGCTTGAAGGCCAGCTCCGGGGTGAGCTCCTCATTTGCTATCCCCCTGACACCGTCCGTTCCAAAATATTTTCCCATTGTTACCTCTCCTTCACATGGCTCACAGTCACTGTGTCTGTGTATCTGTATTCGTATCTTCTTCTTCCGTCGCTGCATTTTCTGCGGATTGAACAGTCAAAGTAGCTTCCTCCTGGCTCGGGGTAAGCTCGATGTTCTCAGGTCCCGATACATCGATCTGGACTGTCTGCTCCCCTTCTTCCAGGGCGCTTCCATCAATCGCTGCCGTGATATCGTCAGCCGACAGGCCTTCGATTTCACTCTGCGCTCCACTTACTGTTACATCGATCTGCTCATTCTGCGGATCTGTAAGCGTTGCTTCCAGATCCTCAGGCAGGTCTTCGATTGTAACCGAAACGTTCTCAATTGTCGTCTCGCTCGTTTCTTCCAGCTCGATATCAACGGATACCTGCTCGTCACTTGCTGAGCGTACATTATCCGGCAGCTGCAAGTCCGCATCTATCGTCTGGTTCTCAGTCACCTTGGACAAATCAATCTCTTCGGTACTGATCGAATCGATACCATCCAATGTATCCTGCGGTGCATAGATAGTCACTTCCTGTTTTTCAGGTGTAAGCGAAGCAACAGATACATCTTCCGGCGCTTGCCCTTTCGTCTTCACTTCAACTGGGACTGTCTTGCTCGGATTGCTCACCTGCACCGAAACTTCGACTGTTTCCGGCTGCACATTCACACTCAGCTCATTGCCCTGGGCGTCATATACTTTTACAGGTGCTTCTCTGCTGTTGATATCAGCATCGATATCTGTCAGATCCACATAAGCACGCACACTGGCAATTTGGTCGATGACCTCTTGTGTACTTACGATTGAAACCGTCTGAGGTTCCACAGTGGAGCTATCAACTTGGAATCCTGCTGCCATTTGGTCTTCATTGGTATAGCCTACGTTTACGTTAAATTGCTGTGAAGCTTTTTCTTGAATTGTCACCTCAATACTAGCGGGCTGCATATATACCTGCAGGTTGTCCGAGACATTTTCGTAATGCAGCTTCACTGTATGCGTTCCAGTACCAAGATCTGTCAGATCGACATACGCTTCATAATTCTTTTGCTGTATCGCTGCTGTTACATCACTTGCCGGTCCGACTAGCTGCATCGATACATACTCCGGCACGCCGCTGACGACATATTTCGAGTCATCGATCCGGATGCCGACAGGTGCATCCACTGTGTTTGTTTCATCCGAGCTGGTGATTGGAACCTCACCTGCGCGGTTATCTACGTCTGTTTCCGCACTCACATAGGCATAGAGAAGGACAGCAAACACAAGCGATACAACGCGCAATGTCCATGGACTCTTCAGCCATTTATCCATTCTTACCCCTCCATCTTCTCGCCTTGGAACCGGAAGCTGGTACACCTATTTCTCTATCGAGGATCTCTTTCAAAGCATCCGGCGTGATGTCACGGAACAACTCTCCGTTCTTCGTACAGGAAATTGCTCCTGTCTCCTCCGAAACGATGATTGTCAGAGCATCTGTTACCTCACTGATCCCCATTGCTGCCCGGTGACGCGTCCCGAGTTCCTTGGAAATGAACGGACTCTCAGATAGCGGCAAATAGCAGGCTGCTGCTGCTATCTGGTTTTCTTTCAGTATGACAGCTCCGTCATGCAATGGTGTATTTGGGACGAAGATATTCGTTAACAGTTCAAAAGTCAGGTGACCATTCACAGGAATTCCTGTCTCGATATAATCTCCCATACCTGTCTCGCGCTCGATCGTGATCAGCGCACCAATACGCCGTTTCGCCATGTAATTACAGGACTTTACGATCGCTTCTATGTTTTTATTTGTCTGTTCTTCCTCCGATCGCACGTTCCGGGAGAAGAAGCTGCCTCGTCCGAGCTGCTCCAAAGCACGCCTGATCTCCGGCTGGAACAAAACAACGATGGCCACGAATCCCCATGTGATCGCCTGCGAACTCAAGAAGGCGAGCATCGGGAAGTCGAGTATCTGCTCACTGCTCAGGAAAGCGATGATAACTACGATGAAGATACCCTTCAGCAGCTGGATCGCTTTCGTTCCCCTTATGAGCATTAAGACTTTGTAGAAAATGAACCACACTGCTGCAATGTCTACGATAATCCGCAGTATGGATAATATAGAAAGTTCACTTAATCCCCCAAACATGGATACACGTCCTTTTATATATGAATAGCTCGAATTTCTTCGTTCATTATAGCACAGTTCCCCTATAGCAGTCGCTTACCAGCAGGGTGTGTATGTAAACCTTACTGTCCCCTGTTATCTTAACGTAATACGGGCTTGTACCGCCAATGATTTAAGGGTAAAAAAAGAGAGCCCTTTTACAAGCAGCTCAACATAGTCATATATTAAAAAGTAACCAATTCTTTTATATGGTACCAAGCCCAGCCGAATATCCGGTCAATTTCCTGATATTCACCTGATATATTATCAACAGAAGCCATATTCACGTTGGCACCGGAATCTTCGACAAGGTCGCCATTGATGATGGTGACATCGCCATCCACCTGACCCCTTATATCCAAATCACCGTTTTCGACGACCAGGTCCCCCTTGACCGTGACGCCTTCCGGTACGATGACGAGATCATTCTCTACTATCAAACCCTCTTGCTTCGATACACTTACACTGCTATCACTATTCCAAGCAGATAGTACGCTTGTGAACATGAATAGGAAGAATACCGCAGCAGCTGTGATGACAGGGTGCGTACGGAACCATCTCATATACCCGGCGCGCTTCTTTTCTTTCGGCAGATTCGCCATGACACTGGCGGTGAATCCGGCCGGTGCACTCAACTCATAGGCAGCGCCGCTAAGCAGGCTTTCTGTCTGTTTGAGCTCTCGGTAATGCTGATTGCAATCCGGGCAGGTTTTCAAGTGCTCCCGAAGCTGCTGTGCTTCTTCCTCTGAAGCATCTCCATCCAGATACAGATGCATAAGCGCAAGGCTTTCTTCGCAATTCATGTGTTCCCCCCCTTTATACGTGGCGCAGTTTTTTCCGTAGTAGCTCTCTGCCACGGTGGATACGCGTCTTCACTGTCCCAAGCGGCAGGTCCAGTATTTCGCCGATCTCCGCTAATGATAAATCATCCAGGAACCGCAGTACGATGACACTGCGATACTTAGGCGGAAGGGACAAGATTTCTTTGTGGATATAACTCTGAAGCTCCATGCTTTCGACTTCTTCCTCAGGCAGTGCCTGATCAGCCGCCAGCTGGGAATACATATCCAACCCCTCTGTTCCCTTTACCTCGGCATCCAGATGAAAATCAGGCTTTTTCTTCCGCAGACGGTCGATGCTCAAGTTCGTTGCGATCCGGTAAAGCCATGTGGAGAATTTCCGGTTCTCGTCAAAAGAATGAATGTTGGTGTAAGCACGGATAAATGCCTCTTGGGCGATATCCTGCGCTTCGTGGCTGTCCCCGACCATTCGGTATACAATGTGGTATACCTTGTTCTGATAAAAGGAAACAATCTCCTCGAAGGCCGCATGATCACCCTTCTTGACGTTTTTTATATGATATTTTATGATGTTCTCCATGAAAATCCTCCCGCCTGACTGCGGCTTCTTGATAACGAATGACGTTCCGAAAAGGTTTCACTTTCACAAAAAAATATCTTTTTCCCAAACCTTATAGTGTGCCAGCAACAGTTTTTTCTATTTTTTTATATTTTTTTAAAAAATGATGTTTTAAATAAAAAAAGAAAGGGTAATCTTATCAGCAAATAGTATATCAGATTCTGGAGGTAAAAATGGTTACATTAGACAATCTTTTGGAAAAAATCGAACAGACGCGCAACCACATGCTATACTTGTCCCGCCGTATGCCGCTTACATCCGATGCAGTTGTCACTGCGAGCGTTGAACTGGACGATCTACTGAACGAATATGAAAAACAAAGAAAAAATATGTAGCGCCAATTAACAGCCTGTAAGGGAAGCTGTTAATTTTTTTTGCATAAAAAAAGCACGTACACGCGGTACGTACTTTCAATCAGCGGCGATCTTCCGCCCAGGCACCCTGTTTCAGATAGTAAGCCTTTACGTCGTTATGAAAACCGACACTTGCCTCCAGCGGGAAAGCTTCTCCGCCAGCCCGCTTGTAGCAGTCAGCGAACCAGGCAGTCATTACCTGTTCATCCGCTTTTTCCACAGCATCCTCCTGCAGTTCACGGAAAGCTTCAAATGCATCCGTTGCTGTATCAGACAGCTGGAAGTATGGAATCTCCTCTGCTACTTCTTCACTTCCGCCAGCGTATTTATCGCCCATTTCATCATAATAACGTTCATTACCGTCGGCATCGAGTGCATAATACATGATTGTCAGTTCAAATGCCATTGGCTCCTTGAACATGCGAAAAGCAATTTTTTCCACTTCCGGGAGGAAAGGCAGCTGGAAGATCTGCTTCAATTCATTTATGACATCTTCTGAATGCTTCTCCAAGCAGACACTCACTGACTCGGTATAATCTTGTATCGAAAACAAAGCGTAAACCTCCTTCTTACTCTCGCTCTACTTTACCACACAGGACCGAAATAACGCATCAAGCAAGCGTCTTGCCCTTTGTTTCTTCTCCAAGCAGCCACACTGCCGCCGCAGCCACAAGAACCGTTACACAGAATAAAAGGAAAACAGTACTGACGGAAATCCCTAATGCACCACGATAACCGATCAGCAATGGTCCCAAGATACCGCCGATCCTCCCTGCAGTTGCTGCTAACCCAGAGCCAGTTGCACGGATAGGTGTAGGATACTGTTCAGGAGTATACGCATACAAAATACCGTAAGCTCCCAAATTGAAGAATGACAGCAGCATGCCTGCCGTCAGCAGCATTCCCGCCGACTCAGCGTTCCCGAACAGCACAGCACTAACGGCTGTACCGATTAGGTAAATGATCAATATCGGCTTTCTGCCCACCTTCTCAATCAGCCAAGCTGCAGAGAAGTAACCTGGCAGCTGCGCAAGTGTCATGATCAATACATACTCGAAGCTGCGGACCATATCGAATCCCTTCTCTACCATCACACTCGGCAGCCAGAGAAACATGCCATAATAGCTGAGCATAATACAGAACCAAACAATCCAAAGCATCATGCTGCGCTTGGCAAAACCTTTCGCCAGCAATTGACGAATACCCGCTATGACAGAAGTTTTCTGCTTCAGCTTTGTGTAAGACGGTGAATCCGGCAAATTTTTACGAAGAAACACCGCGAAGATCGCAGGTATTGCTGTCAGCAGGAGAGCTACCCGCCAGCCATAATCCGGGATGACGAAGTAAGAAATAATCGCTGCAAGCAGCCAGCCGACTGCCCAAAAGCTCTCCAACAGTACGACCATGCGCCCTCGTCTCTCCGGTGCTACCGACTCCGATACTAATGTGGACGCTACCGGCAGCTCACCACCGAGACCTGCACCGATAAAGAAGCGCAGCACAATGAAAATAAGGTAAGAAGCCGCTAAAGCTGACAATCCGCTTGCGATAGAGAAAATCAAAATTGTTATCATGAAAACTGTCCTGCGGCCAACCCGGTCAGCCATAATTCCGAATACAAATGCTCCTACAGCCATCCCAATGCTATTGACACTGCCAATCCAGCCTGCCTGCTGGGAGGATAATCCCCAATCCAAAGTCAACGCCGTAATAATAAAAGATAAAATACCAACATCCATTGCATCAAACAACCAACCCGTTCCGACAATACCAAGCAGTTTCCGCTCAGATATCGGTTTGGCTGTTTTTTGATTCTTTACTGTTCGTTCCATTCCAGCACCTCTGCAAAAATGTAATATATGACACAATAAGTTTACAGGTGTCTTGACACTTTGTAAATCTGTTACAGTATTATTTTCACCAAAATACCAGCAAGCATGAAAAAAACTGCCTTAATCGGCAGCTTTTGGAGTAGATAATGAAGTTTTAGGCGCAGCAGAACGATACCATTGCCAGCACAATAAGACAATGATAGTAAGATCGATCAGATCCCCTCCGTAGTACATCAACATCGCTCCCTGTTGTGCATCTTCAGGAGCTACGCCCATAGGCGGATTAGCGTATAAGTACTTCGACAATATGCCGTGCCCTGCGAGAGCGAAGACAAAAACAATCACCCGGTATAGATAGCTTTTCCGATAAGGGACAGGGTCAGCATACAACATAGACAGCGTGAACAAATAACCAGCGGCAAATACATGCAGATGAACCAGCATTGAGATCAAGGATGATTGATGCATATAGTGAAATAAATGTGTTGTGTAAAGCAGCCATAATCCTCCGATGTTTAGCACCGCCGCAGTAATCGGATGAATAAGGAAACGCGCATATCCACTGCGGAAAATACGAGAGACCGCCTGTCCTCCCGGTTGCGATAGTGCACGCAGGAGCAAGGTGACAGGCTGCGATAAAACAAGCAGTAAAGGAGCAAGCATACCTAGCAGCAGGTGCCCGATCATATGATACACAAAGCTATGATGTGCATGCATGGCTATAGGACCGGCAACAGCTTGGAGACCGATGACAATACCACCTACAAATAAAAAAAGCTTGCGCAGCGGCCAAGGCTCAAATCGTTTGGCCGAATACTTCATCGCCAGCAGATAGGATAGGATGCAGATAGAGGCGAAAATCAAAGCCAGCTTATCAACCTGCATATTCTTTCCCCCTAGAAAGACGGATACACCAGGCTCCCACTGCGATCAACAGTACAGCGATGCCATTCCAAATCAAATCGTAATAAAAGATATCCACTCCATAACGAATTTGGTGGATGCGGAACAATTTATGCTGTATCAGGCCGTCGTACAGCTGGAAAACACCGCTCCCCAACAACACTGCACCACCCCAACGAAGCAGAATCAAACTTCTGCGCCTGCGAAGATCCGCAAAAAGGAATAAGCCCCCAACTGTCGCAAACCAGCTCAGTGCATGAAAGAACCCATCAGATACAAGTCCCCAAGTCGTAGAGGATAAATCGTAAAAATGATGCCAATGCAAAAGCTGATGAAAGACTGCTTCATCAATAAATGCAACCAGACCTACACCAAACATGAATCCAGACAGGATATTTCTTCGTTTATATGTATCTTTCTCCTCCATTTGTATCCTCCTATCAAAAGACATTTATCTAAACTGTTTCCCGATAAGCTTAAGAATAAACAAAAAAGGCATAGGAGATTTAATCCTATGCCTAAAAAATGAAAAAAGCCGCCCGGATGGACGGCTATCATATGAGTGGAGCCTAGCGGGATCGAACCGCTGACCTCCTGCGTGCAAGGCAGGCGCTCTCCCAGCTGAGCTAAGGCCCCATATGGAGCGGAAGACGGGATTTGAACCCGCGACCCCCACCTTGGCAAGGTGGTGTTCTACCACTGAACTACTTCCGCTCAGCAGTATAGTAATGATGATGCGGGTGGAGGGACTTGAACCCCCACGCCGAAGCACTAGATCCTAAGTCTAGCGTGTCTGCCAATTCCACCACACCCGCGTAATAGAAACAGTTACTGGAACTGATCTATAAAGTGAGCCATGAAGGACTCGAACCTTCGACCCTCTGATTAAAAGTCAGATGCTCTACCAACTGAGCTAATGGCTCAAAAACATTCTATTGAAAAGAAGTAAATGGCTGGGCTAGCTGGATTCGAACCAACGATCACGGGACCAAAACCCGTTGCCTTACCGCTTGGCTATAGCCCAATAAATGGTGGAGGGAGTAGGACTCGAACCTACGAACCCGATGGGAGCGGATTTACAGTCCGCCGCGTTTGGCCAACTTCGCTATCCCTCCAACATAAGTGGTGCCGGCCAGAGGACTTGAACCCCCAACCTACTGATTACAAGTCAGTTGCTCTACCAATTGAGCTAGACCGGCATGTTGTTTAATCAATGACTCGAACGTCACGAATGATATCATATCACCATTCAAACATCTTGTCAACACTTTTTATTTACTTTTTTCAATCAAGCAAGTGGTGGAGGATGACGGGCTCGAACCGCCGACCCTCTGCTTGTAAGGCAGATGCTCTCCCAGCTGAGCTAATCCTCCAACTTGATGACCCGTACGGGATTCGAACCCGTGTTACCGCCGTGAAAGGGCGGTGTCTTAACCGCTTGACCAACGGGCCAGGATGTCTGTTTTCATCGTTGCGTTTTTCGTAACTCGAAACTGACAAGAGTTATTATATACAGGAATGCAAGGCCTTGTAAACCCACTTTCTTAAATTCTTTTAATTCTGATAATTATAGAGTGGCCAACCTCCCCTTCACCAAGGTAAAAACCCCATGATATCAACGTTTACAGCTATTTTAATAACATCTATTCTTCTTGCATATTTTCCTCTCAAAACAGGAATATAAACGTAAACGCAAAAAAATGTGAGCAATTTTTTTGTCCGAAAGAAAAATTACTTGCTATGCTTTTCCTATGAAATAAACAAGAAAAGGGGCATTCGACATGACAGTAACATTCGATGTAACGAATCCAGCCACCGGTGAATTGATCGAGAAAGTAGCAATTGATTCCAGGGAAGCAATTAACGAAAAGATAGAAATGATTCATCAAGCTTTCCAATCATGGTCCAGGACTTCAGCGACTGAGCGCAGTAAACTGCTTCGCGCTTGGCATGACAAGATGATTGAAAAAAAAGCAGAACTCGCTGCCTTGATGACTGCAGAAAACGGCAAGCCGCTTAAGGAATCTGAAGGTGAAGTATTATATGCGGCTGGTTATATCGAATGGTTTGCAGAAGAAGCAAAACGCGTATACGGCCGTACCATCCCTGCCTCCACTACTGATAAGCGTATGCTCGTAACCCGTGAGGCTGTCGGTCCGGTCGCAGCAATTACACCATGGAACTTCCCGGCAGCAATGATTACCAGAAAAGCTGCTCCGGCATTGGCCGCAGGCTGTACGTTCATTATCAAACCAGCTCCAGATACACCGCTGACAGCAATTCGCTTAGTCGAACTGGCACATGAAGTCGGAATTCCGGAGGACGTCATTCAATATGTGAACGCTGATGGTGAGATGGTAGGAAAGATCTTCACCGAGCACCCTCATATCCGGAAGATTTCCTTTACCGGTTCTACTCCTGTCGGCAAGCTGCTCATGAAACAGAGCGCCGATAGCGTGAAGCATGTATCGATGGAGCTTGGCGGACATGCTCCGCTTATTGTTGATGAGTACGCAGATATTGATCGTGCTGTGAAGCATGCCCTTGCATCCAAATTCCGGAACGCGGGACAAACATGTGTCTGCGCCAACAGATTGCTCGTCCATGAATCCATCAAGGATGGATTTACAGCTGCATTCACTAAAGCAGTTTCCGAAATGAAGGTGGGTCTTGGTACAGAAGAAGGTGTAGAAATCGGTCCTGTCATCAATAAGAAAGGCTTTGATAAAATCGTAGCTCAAATCGATGATGCTAAATCAAAAGGCGCTAAAGTCCTTGCTGGCGGCACGTATAACGCAGATGCCGACAAAGGCTACTTCTTCGTCAACCCGACTGTTCTTGATCACGTAACAGATGACATGGATATCATGCATGAAGAAACATTCGGACCAGTAGCTCCGATTACAACATATACAGAAATCGATGAGGCAATCCGTCTGGCTAATGACACGCCATATGGCTTGGCAGCTTACTTCTTCACTGAAAATTATCGCCGAGGTCTGTATATTGCCGAAAACTTGAAATATGGTATTGTCGGCTGGAATGACGGTGGTCCATCTGCCGTACAGGCTCCATTTGGCGGTATGAAGGAAAGCGGCGTCGGCCGTGAAGGCGGAATCGAAGGAATTGAGCCTTATCTGGAAACAAAGTATATCTCTATCGGTATATAAAAGAAGGACCCGTCAGTGACGGGTCCTTTATTCTTTAGTCTATAAATACCTTTCTGCTGCAGTTGTTTTGTTTGATGACATATCCATCACAGTTCTTCGATACCCTTTTATTCACTTCATCATCCATGCTGCTTTTCTAGAACGATCTCCCTGTGATTCAGTTTAGTAAGTAACAAACCCTATGCTACTATGAAATCAGGCGATAAAATTCTTATAAACCTATAGGAGTTGAACAGATGGAGAATATCGAAGTTTTAAACGCAATTTTACGTGACGGGACTACGCAATCAGAAGCCTTTTCCTTATTTGATAAGCTTGATATTGTCGAACCCGAAGAAATGTTAGGTATGTGGAAAGGCGAAGAAATCGCAACCGGGCATCCATTGGAGGGACTTCTAACAGCATCGGGTTGGTATGGAAAAGAATTTATCGATGCAGAACACGTCCACCCATTAATTTTCAAGAAGAGTGATGGGGTTCTCTATACTATTAGTCCAAGTTTCCTTCCTATAAATCTTCTTTTGCAAAGCTTGCAAAATATACCGAAGAAAATACTCTCCCCATCAATGACCATATTGCGACCTATCTTACACACGAGTAAAAGTGCAGCAAGGTTACGAAAAGTAAATTACCGAGGGAAAGTTACTTCAGCAATGATCTACGATAATAAAGGAATAATAGATGTATTTAGAAAAGTTGATGCTAACACTCTGCTAGGTATCATGGATATAAAAGACCAATCATCAGATAAGACTTTTTTCTTTATATTAAGAAAAGCATAATCGGAAGACACTCATTTGGAATAATGTTATCTCCACCACTGAGGAATAAGAAAAACACGTACTATTCCTTTGGGTTTCCTATTTGCTGATTACACAATGTTCATAACCTTTACCCCAGTCTCATTATCCACACACAGTCTTAAAGCAATTCCTCAACTTTTCGTCCGGAAGCATAAGAGTATTTTCGCTTTCGAGTCATTCATTTTTATAAAAAGAATTCTCACGATGTTAAAAACTAATCAATCATAAAAGATGGGGCTTCTCCGTTGATTTGAAGAAGCCCCATCTCTCATTTTTTAAGCCTAAGGCATTTTAAAGCCTCTTCTCTATTCTACAAATACCTTCCCAGCCGCAGTTGCTTCCGTTTCATTCCCGAATGCATCTGTTGCTTTCACAACAACATCTGCTCCATCAAGCTTCGCAGATGACGTTGCTGTCCAGTAGCCTACATACAGACCATCTTCTGTTTCCCGCATCGGCAGTTCTGTTGCTTGTGATGTGGTTCGGAAATTGGTCAGCGGTGCCTTCAGGTAGAAGGTCGCATCCTCAAGTCCAGGCTCTGATTCGAAGGAAATAACGACTGTTTCACCAGGCTGCACTTCTGCATCCTGAGCTGGCTTTACGTTCTCCAGCTCCGGAGCCGTGTAGTCGGCTTCCAGCTCGACAACCTGTTTTGTTTTATTTCCTGCCTGATCAGTCGCGACTACTGTAATCTCATTGACACCTTCATCCAATAGAATCCGCTTGGAGAAAGTCCCATCTTCTTTCACATCTGTTTTTGCCCCGTTGATTGTCAGCTTGTTCAAATAATCATCTGATGCTGCCCCTGTAACAGTCACCGTTTCCTTATTTGTCTTGCTGCCATCTTCCGGAGTTGTAATCGTTAACTCTGGCTTCGTTTTGTCTCGAATGACCTTCACAGCTTCGGATGGAGCTGTACTGCCGTTCTCCAGCTTCGTCACAGCTGTAAGGCTGTTTTCACCTTCGGCAAGCTCGACTTCCGCCGCAAAAGCCCCATCTTCTGATGCTTCAACTGACGCAGCAGCCTCACCATTATTGCTGATTTCTACTGTCCCGCCAGGTGCGGCTATTCCTTCCACCGTCACACTATCCTCTTTCGTGACAGTGTCAGACGCCGGTGATGTGATGACTGGTGATTGTGCTTCGTAATCAACAAGCGCACGAATCATATAGTTGCCGTCTTCTTCTGGTACTGGACTCCATTCTCCGCCTACATTCTGCCAGCTTCGGCCGGAGAATTCTCCATCTTCATCTGTTGCGAGTGCAGGAGTATTCGGGTTCGGATCTGTTTGGACATATAGAATATAAAAATCAGAATCTACTACAACACCTTCTCCAGCCAAATCAATTTGCGTCCAATCTCCATTTCGGAGTGCTTCTCCCGTAATCGGTCCAGCAAGCTTCTTGCCTGGCGCTCCATCTTCTCCGGAATCATCGTAGATCTCCACCGCAAAATTCGTGCCGCCTGGTGTTGGGAAGCTTTCATCCCAGAAACGGAACAAGCCGCCTGTCACCTGTGCAGATGACTGCCCTTCCGCCAGCGTGAATTTCACTGCCCAGCCATTTCCAGCGTCGTAATAGGCATGTGCATTTTCAGCAGTTCCATCATCGTAGCCGATTTCTCCGGCAAATCCAATGAATGGCTCCAGCTCAACATTTTGCTCTGTTGATTCATCTGCACGCACTGTTACTTCGAATTCCGCTCCTTTGAAGGATGGTGCCGTGATTTTAAGTGTGTACGTTCCTTCAAAAGCAGTCAGCGTATATGCGCCGCTTTCATCGGTTTGAACTGGCTGAATTGCCGCATCCTCGACTACATACACATTAGCACCCGCTATCGGTTCGCCAGTTTGCGCATTCGTCACAGTACCCGCGAGAGTTCCTTCTGCAATTGGATCCAGCGTGAAATTCTGTGTAACAGCAGAGCCCTCCGATACGGTAACTGGCGCTGTGCTGGAGTGGAATCCGTAAGCGGTAGCCTCCAATGTTACATCACCAGCAGCCTGCAGCAAGCGGTAGCTTCCGTCTGCTGGGTCTGTCTGTACGCTCCGGCCTGTTTCCTGCACTGTCACTGTTGCATCAACTGGCAAAGCTGCTGGACTGATGTCAGAAGGATCAGCTTGTCCATTCGGCAGTGTCGGACCTTGTACATTTTGGATAGGTGTTGGAGCAAGCTTCTTGGCATTTACCTGCTTCTTGCTCTTTGCACTATCCTTTGTCTGCTTGGCATCCTCTTTCACCTTTTTAGTGCCTTTCATAATAGAGGCAGAGGTGCTGGAAGAATCCGAGATGGCTACATCATCGATATACCAGCCTTGTTTACTGATGCTGCCGTCTGTCTCCAAATGGAACCCAACATAAACAGTTTGTCCGGCATATTCACTCAAATCGATTTGTTCAGAAGACCAAGCACCATTGGCTCCATTATACGAGCCTGCTTGCTCCCAGTTCTCTTTGTCCGTCGATACGACCACATGTCCATAATCATAACGGCTTTCCAAGTCGAACCATGTCTGGAACTGCAAGTATGCTTCTCCATCCTCTGGTACTGCTACCGGAGGTGCGAGCAAGGTGGCATCCGCATTGTTCGGATAAGCACCAGTTCCGTATACATTCTCACCAGAAGCCGCCGCTTCAGGACCTGCTGCTGGAGCACCCCATTCCCAGCTGTTTTGATCACCGAATGATGTCCAGCCTGCCGGCTCCTCTTCGAAGTCCTGGCTATAACCAACAGTCAGCGGTGCAAGCAGTTCCGCTTCAAACGTCTCCGTCTCGGTTGTATTGCCGCCAAAGTCGGTTACGACGAACTTATAGGCAAGTGCGTCACCTGTTGTAGCTTCGGCTGGCAGCACTGCTTGGTATGTTCCGCTTGCTGCATTTCCTGCCATAAGTACCGCTTCAACAGATTGCCATTCTCCCTCGTCTTTCTTGTATTGAAGCGTTACCGTGTCCGCGCTGATGTTATCCGTCACTTCTGCCGTGAGCGGCGTGGCAACACCTTGGTACACTTCTGGCACTGCTTCATGTGTAATCACAGCAGGTTCTTCGTCCTCGCCATCTTGATACACATTACCATTGATCTCACCGACACCAGTCGCGATTGTGGATACTGCCAAATAAGCATTCACAATACCATGACCGAATCCTTCATTGATTTCATCCGGATAATCGCTGCTCGTTTGACGATCAGCCGTATCGTACAATATCGTTTCAATCTCATCGACTGTCAGCGAGCTGTCTGCTTGCAGAAGCAAGGCAATAACACCGCTTATATGCGGGGCAGCCATCGATGTGCCGCTGAATGCCGCACTGTAATCACTGCCGCTTACCGCAGAATAGACATTCACACCCGGAGCCGCAATATCCGGCTTTATTTCCCCTTCATAAGGAGAAGGACCCCGGGAGGAGAAGCTGGCCAATCCATCCTGACTATCCGTTGCTGCTACAGAGATGGACTCTGGGTAGTTCGAAGGTGCCGATACTGTCGCGTCTCCATCTCCGTCATTACCAGCTGAGAATACCGGTACGATGCCAGCATTGCGCCATGTCTGGACAACTTCACGGTACCATTCATCCAAACCTGGCCCACCGCCCCAGGAGTTATTGACGATGTCCGGAGCTTGCTCTGGATGCGGATTGCCTTCGTCATCCTTAGGTGCAAGCATCCATTCAGCCGCATCAAGCAAGATGGCATCCGTGGTCTGTCCCTGTCCGGTATCAGGATGGAAAGCTTTCACCGCAATCCATTTCGCGCCTGGTGCAACCCCAATATCCTGCGAACCATCAGGTTCTGCACCGACAGCCGTCCCGATTGTATGCGTACCGTGATCCAAGTCATCATACGGCACCGCTTCCCCATCAACTGCATCATACCAGTTGAATTCATGGGAAACATTATCCGGATCAGCTGGATTATAGCCGCGGTATTTTTCAAGCAGCGCAGGATGATCATACTGTACACCAGTATCCAGCCCGCCAATGACGACACCTGTTCCATCCAAGCCAGTTTCCTGCCAAACAGCAGGCGCCCCGACTCTTTCTACACCCCATGCTTCGACTTCTTCAGCCAAAGCAGCTACTTTCTTTTCTTCTGCCTTTGCAGGCTCGAGAATTTTACGTTCTCTGTTGGGCAGGATTTTCTCCACTTCCTCAGAAGCTGCCAAATCCTCCATCACTTCTTTGGAGCTTGTTACTTTCAGCGCATTCACGATATAGTAAGAATCGTAGTCTTTTACAGCACCCTTGTCTTTCGCCTGCTTCAAGTAATCCAGCAAATTCGCTTGGGTTGCATCTGCAGTCACCCGCAAATCACTGACAACAGCTGAATTCTGGATACGCTTCTCTTCCTTGGCAGACAAGCTGGCCGACTGCTTCTTCGCCTTCTCGACTGCAGTCTCGGCAGCCTTCTTCGTATCTGCCTGTTCCTTGAGCTTTACCAAATACGTCACTTGCTCATCCGCCTTGAACTGTGACGTAACATCCTTATCCACCTTCGCTGCTACACCCTCACTTGCTTTTACAGAAGTTCGCTCAGAAGACTGTGCCCGTGAAGCTGTAGGAGAAAGCAGTGACAAGAGAAAAACACCGACCGCCAGAATACTGAGCCATTTTGCCATACGTTTCTGCATTTTCTCATTCTCCTTTTTCCTGATTTGGTCCTGCCCGGTAACCTTATCCACCTCCGCCTGTATAAATGACAGATTATGTAATATCGCTCAGATGTTATTGATAGATTACGAGATTATGTCGGTTACGGGAAGAGCGTCGGGAGAAAAGAGGAGCATATGCATAGATACAAAGTTTTCCTGCGGGATAATAGTAATAATTTTCTGTCAATTTTACAATTACTTGTTGGTTAAATCTGCAATCAAGCCCTTATACTCAGGTCAAAAGATGTAAATCAAGCTGCTTCCGTACAGATTTATATTACTTTTTTATACGGAAACTGCGAAACTATGATCTTTTATACTCAGCTATTATAGCTCTAACCTTCAACTGAGTACTTAAATCCAATGAATATGGGAAATATATACATATAAATATCCTTTTTATCATTTTTCCTTCTCTATCAACGATTTCATTAGTAAAAGGACTTTTCACCTCCTCCATTTTAGCTTCTTCAAGACTTATGACATATAAAAAGAGAATCCGGGAAAGACCGGATTCTCTTTTTATATGAATTTATTTATCTGATCGACAAAATTACGGATAATTTCTACGGTCGACCAAATTCCGATAACTGCAATGATTACTAGGATTCCTGTCTCCCACCATCTATTCCTGTAACCATCCATCATATATTTCTTGCTGCTTGTCATTAATACCAATCCAACAACTATCGGCGGCAGGATCAAAGCAGTGATGACACTCGTGCCGAATACATTCAGCAGTACCAAGTCCGGCGCTCCAGGGATCGATATAAGAATCGGAAGCAGAAGGAATAGACCAATGGATAGATAGCGGAATTTCGGATCTTCATCTGTTTTCTTATACTTCTTTTTTGCAGATAAATGGAAACCATTAAGCATCAGCATCGTAAATCCCCGAGCTTGCGCTGGAAAACTTGTGAAAGCAGCTAGGAACAGGCAGATCCATAGCATTGTCGGACCAGCAGGACCAATAGCCAATTCCATCATAAGCGCCAAATCATTTTCATTACTGACTGGGATACCAGTTCCATAGAATACCTCAGCAGCTACTACCCAGAAAAGTACATTGATCACTAATAGCGGCAGCATACCTATTATTAAGTCCAATTGCTGTATCTTCCGGTATTTCGGTTTATCCCAGCCTTTATCCTCCATGAAATAAGGATACAGCAGATTTACAGCTGATCCTCCAATCGCTCCTATAGTAGCAACTGCAATGAATATGGCGTTGAATGGCCCTTGATTTGGCGGCATATCGAATGTCAGTCCCTTAAGGAATCCTACTACGTCGAACGACCCGATTCGGAAGAGGGCAAAAACGAACGATGCAATGATTGCTACAGAAGCAAAACGAGCAAGCATCTCCAAAAGCTTGTATTGGTTTGGATTAATCAATAATAAGAATGTAAGGCCAACAACCACTAAACTAAAGAGGAAGACACCCCAAGTCTCGCCGCCGAATCCCCCAAACAAATTATAAAGCGCAACAGCACATGCACGAAGAAAGCTCATCTGGATGACTATTCCAAGAAACAAGATTGCAACACCCAGAAGTAAAGGAAACCCGCGCCAAACTCGCTGAAACCCCTGCAGAATAGAGGTATCTCCATGACGGTTCTGCAATTTATACTTTGCTACAGCTGAAACCATGAAATAACGGGCAGCTAATGCCACAACCAATGTCCACAGGAGTGCGTAACCATAGTTTGCACCCGAAACTGTAGAACTGACCAAATCTCCCGTTCCAAGGAAAGTCATCGCCAGTACTAGCCCTGGCCCAATACTTCGCATATACTCCATAAATGATTTAGGCAGGGCAGATGGTGCTTCGTTCCTTTCCTTTACAGGTGCTTCAGCTGCACTATTCTTCAAGCTTTTATTCATTGACTTAACCCCCTTATGATAACGCTTACATAAAATGACAAGCTATCAAACGTCTAAGGTGTATCGCAATATATGCTTGTTCTGAAACTATACCACTACACAAGGCAATCAAAAGAAACGGCTGCATACTCGACGTTTTAACCCACTCCGAATCGAGCATCCTAAAAAAGAGCGTAGACTAGGATTTGCACACTTGGTAATCCCCTAGCCTATCTCCTTCAAAAAACCATCCACTAGCTTGCAACTTATTTCGGTGCTAAATCAGCAGCTGCTTTCAAAGCTGCCAGCATGCTGCGTTCATCCGCAATATTCTTTCCAGCTATATCAAATGCTGTTCCATGATCTACTGAAGTTCTCACCAATCCGCCTTTTAAACCAACCGTTATGTTAACCCCTTCTTCTAATCCAAGCACCTTAATCGGAACGTGCCCTTGGTCGTGATAACAGGCAACTACGATATCAAAGTCTCCTCTGACCGCACGGAAGAATAGCGTATCTGCCGGGTGCGGACCGCTGACATCGATTCCTTCCTGCTGCGCTTTTACAATGGCAGGTGTCAGTTTCTCCTCTTCCTCCCCATTTCCAAACAAACCGTTTTCCCCTGCATGCGGGTTGATACCGCACACCGCGATACGCGGGTTATCGTATCCGGCTTTTGTCAGCGTCTCATACGCCAATTTAATGACAGTGTATGTCCGCTCTGGGTTAATGGCGGATATCGCATCCAACAAACCAATATGCGTTGTTAAGTGAATGACGCGAAGTTTAGGTGAGGAAAGCATCATTGAATAATCCTTGGTTCCGGTAAGCTCTGCAAGAATCTCTGTATGACCAGGATATTTATGCCCGCCCAAATGAAGGGCCTCTTTATTTAAAGGAGCAGTACAGATGGCTGCTAACTGCCCTTCCTTGCCAAGCTCAATCGCCTTGCTTAAATAGTGGAATGCTGCATTTCCAGCTTCCTTGGAGACAACTCCCTGCTCCAGATCCTCCGGAAGCAGCCGCAGATCCATCACATCGATCACTCCATGCTCAAATCGGCATGCATCAACAGTTTCAACAGTATGAAATTCCAGAGGTGAACCAACGACTTCTGCTGCTCTCCTTAACATGCTGAGATCTCCTATTACAAAGGGATTTCCTAGCTCATAAACCTCTTTGTACTGTAAAGCTTTCACGATGATTTCCGGACCGATACCAGCAGCGTCACCCATGCTAATTCCGATAGTTGGCTTCAACTTTATCTACTCCTTTAAGCAATTCCAATGCGTTCCCCATTACTTCCTGTGATCCAAAACTTCCGGCTTTCGTGACAGCGATTATCTCAGTTCCATTAAGCTTTCCAATTGGAACCCCAGCCTCAACTTGGCCCAGGATATGAAACGAATCTGCTTGAAGTGCTTCCATAACCCTAATAGCTGTATCACCGCCAGTAAGGAATAGTCTCGAGATTTTCATCTCATTAACCATTGCCGCAGCCACTGCTCCTAAGTTCTGCGCAATCTTATCGCTATTTCGAATAGCTTCTTCCTCATTGGCTGCGACTGGCTTCTCGGAAGAAGAAAACAGCACAATATGTTTTCCTGACATATGCGCGTTTTGCGCCTCTTCCATTACTATCTTCCATTCATTGGTATCTGCAATTTTGTCTTGAAGCAGCATAACCGGATCGACTTCCAAGAATTGAACGTCATGATCTGATTCTATTAACCAGTTTAGCTGCTTGCGCCCAACTGGACTTACACTGCCTACTACCAATAACACAGTTTCCTCCACCAGATCGAGAGATGGAGAAATCACTTTCTGCTCCAAGCCATGTGCTGTTGGAAGATATTCCATCAATCCTGATGACCCTGCATAGATGACATTCAGTTCGGCAGCTACAGCAGCTTCACTAAGCAAACGCAAATCGTCATCATCCTCTGAATCAGATGTAATGATCTTAGCTCCCGCTGAAACAGCTGTTAACAACTGTTCAACTCTCTGTTCATAGTCAGATCTTATCTGTTCTACAGTTAGATGGTGGACCTGATGCTTGCTTTGAGAAGAAATCAACTGCTGTATATCGGAATGTTTTACTGGTGTTTTTGGATCCTTGGCAGCTTCCGTTTCCGCCAGAGGGATACCATGCAGGTAATGGATGCCATCTTTCACTACCCTTCCTTGTGACGGAAGGCCAGGAGCCAAAAGGATAACGTCCGGCTTCAGTACATCATAAAGTGCATCCAGCTCCTGACCTACATTCCCTCTCATCGTGGAATCTATTTTTTTATATATAATATCCGGCGCTGTCAATGCAACCCCTTCAGCAGCTTCCGCAAGCTTGCTGTAAGCTGCTGATGCTGGAAGGGAACGACTGTCCGTATTGATTACGACCGCTTGGTTGCTGTCTATCTCTTTCATCTTCCCATCCAAAAGAACATCTACTTCCACAGCATATGGAAGCAGCATGGCACCGCAATCACTTGCACCTGTCAGGTCGTCCGCAATAATCGCTATCTTTTTCATCGCTCTTACCGCTCTCAGACTAACAGCTTGCGATAAATAGACTTTACATCCTCTTTATCCAACACCTTTGGATTATTGTCCATCAATCGCTTCACTTCCAAAGCAGCAGCTGCCATTGATTCAATGCTCTCTTCTTCCACGCCGTATTCACCTAAATCCTGGGGTATTTCCAAAACAGTAGTCAGTTCCTTAATTTTATCTACTACCGCTTGGGCTGCTTCTTCACTGGACAGATTTTTTGTATCAATGCCCATAGGCTCCGCAACAGATGCTAAACGATCTACCATAGCATCCATATTGAACTGCGTCACATGCGGAAGCAGCATGGAGTTTGCCACACCGTGTGCAATCTTATATTTGCCTCCCAATGGATAAGCCATTGCATGAACTGCCGCCGTACCCGCTGCTGTTAATGCCATACCGCCATACATGGAGCCGATGAGCATTTTCTCTCTGGCATCCAAGTCAGTACCATTCTGGTAGGCAGTAACAATATTAGCTGTAATCAGCCGAATGGATTCCAGTGCAAACATATCACTTATCGGATTAGCCTTATTGGAAATATAAGATTCCAGCGCATGCGTGAATGCATCCATCCCTGTTGCAGCTGTGATTGGCTTTGGCAGTCCTGTTGTCAATGTTGGATCAAGCAATACTAGATTCGGAAGCAAATATCTGCTTACAACACCGATCTTCAGCTCTTGTTCAGGTAACGTGACAATGGCATTCGGCGTCACTTCCGCTCCGGTTCCTGAAGTAGTCGGAATTAAAATAGTTGGTAACCCTGCCTTTTCCACCAGATCAGTTCCAAGTAGATTCTCCAAGGCAGTATCATTTGTTCTCAAAACGGATAGCAGTTTTGTTGTATCTAGAATGCTTCCTCCGCCAAGCCCGATCAGTACATCATAATCTTTTACGCCGACAGTTTCTGAAAAAACTCTTTCGATATTTTCAAGTGTAGGTTCTGGTTCTACATCAGTTGTAATATCCACAGTTATACCCACGGTTCCCAATGCCTTCTCTACCTTATCCGCAGCACCTGCCGCAACCAAAGCCGGCTGTGTGATTAGTAGCGCACGCTTAATCGGCAGATTTAGTAAAGATAAATGTTCACTGATGTTTTCTACTACTTCACGACCTGCAACAATATGATCCGCTGTTTGGAACTTATAAATAGTCAATTTGCTCTCCCCTTTTTGTTAACGAGTGTGTAGGCTGTATCCTTGCATCATGTTCTCAATCTTTTGCAGTACTTCTCCTTTTGCTTCGGTGACTGGAAGTCGCGGCGGTCCTACCGGAATTCCGGCTAACTCCACTGCTTTCTTTAGGGAGCTTGGAATAGCCCCAAGCACGAAAGTCTCCCGTAAAGGCTGCAAACTGGACTGTGCTTCTTCCGCTTGCTGTTCGTCGTTATTCTGGAACCCTTCATAAATAGCTAACACTTTATCCGGCAGAACATTTGCAGTAGCCGCAACAGCTCCTTGCCCTCCGGCACGCAATGTTTGAAGGATTAGCGAATCTGTTCCAGCAAACACTGCAAACTCTTCATTTTTAGTAGCTTCTATATAAGCTTTGATGTTATCGAATTTTCCACTGCTGTCTTTGATACCAAGAATGTTCGGGTGCTTTGCAAGTCTGGCAACCGTCTCGGCTTCTATCGACATCCCTGTTTTCGATGGGATATTGTATAGCATGACAGGGATAGTAACTGCACTGGCAATCGTTTCGTAGTGAACCGCAAGATCCGTTTGGTCCGGAGCGACAAAGTAAGGTGTGATGATGGAAAGCGCATCAGCACCCAATGCTTCCATATCTCGGGATAGGTCAATTACTTTCTTTGTAGAGTTACCTCCTGTTCCAACCATTACCGGTACTCTTCCATTAGCTGTTTGGATGATCTCCTTTGCAACTGCAAGCTTCTCATCTCGGTCAAGCATATGAAATTCTCCATTTGTTCCTAAGGCAAACAATCCATGAACGCCAGCTTCTATAAGATAATTCGTTAATTTTTGTATAGCATCTTCGTTGATACGTTGATCTTCTGTAAAAGGTGTGACCATCGCTGGCCAAATTCCTGTCAGATTCATTTTCTTCCCCTCCATTGTACGCGCTTTCATAAAGCATACCTCAAACTGTTTCATAAATCAACCTAATAAAAAATCAGGTGCTATAAAATGAAGATATAAAGTAAATTCGTTTAATAATGAAACGAATTTACTTAACTAAAGGCTATAATGGGTTAGAAAAGGTTTTTAGATTCTCAATGAATGTGGTAACGTACAAGTAAGGCGTTTAATTACACTTGAGGTGAAAGAAATGAAGATTACAGCCATTGCTCCTTATGCTGGCTTAGGAGAGTTAATTCAAGACGTTGCCAACCAAAAAGAACTTGGCAACATTGAAATAATGCAAGGTGATTTGCAGCAAGGGGTAAAAATTGCAATAGAAGCTGAGAAGCAAGGTACTGATATCATCATTAGCCGAGGCGGTACTGCGGAACGGATTAAACAACATGTTACAATCCCGGTTATAAATATAGAGGTGTCTGGTTTTGATCTGCTTCGTATTATCACGCTGATTAAAGATACAGATAACAGAGTTGCCTTCGTGGGATTCCCGGCTATAGCAAATGCAGTATCGAGTGTCAGTCAGCTTATCGATGTAAATCTTGATATTTATGCCATAGATGATGAGCATCATATTGAAAATCAGCTGCGATTATTAAAAGAAGATAATTATACCTTCGTTATCGGGGATGTAATCACAGTCCAATTAGCAGAAAAAATAGGCATGCACGGTCTTTTATTGACTTCTGGTAAAGAAAGTGTGTTAAGTGCCTTCCGCCAGGCAGAAGAAACATACCGTACAGTGGAAAAGATAAAGAAAGAGAGAGATACGTATGAACATATCCTCCAAGATTTACAGCAGCATATAATATTAGCTGATAGTAATTTACAGCTTCGTACTGTCTCAACTCCGCCCCTACCGCTTCCATTGTCTTTCATGAGAAGGGTAGCTGCAGCAATCTTTCAATTTGAACAGATTCTAGTTGAAGTTGTATACAGAAACAGATTCTACCGATTACATGCGCACCAATTGAGCCCACAGCAAGCAGTCATTGAATTACTCGAACAGGAAGCACCTTCTGAATCGCTGCCGTCCATTTCGTTAGTGGCAGATCCCAATGCTTCTGTTTATTTAAGCTCTAACCATAAAGAAGTGCAGCTGGCTATCGAACAAGCTGAAGCATTACGTGAACAACCTACTCCTATTGTCATAATTGGTGAAAATGGGACAGGAAAAGAAAGCTTGGCTAGATATATTCATACTAGCGATACTGCTGCTTTTCTTCGGATAGACGGAGCAGCATTCCCAAGCGTATTACTTCCCTATCTGGCAATAGTACTGGAGGATGGCGGTACACTTTATATAGTGAATGCAGATAAAATAGAGGAAACAACAAAGGAATGGATAGAAAAGCAGCTAAAGGGGAGAGTTCCATTTCGTATTATCCTTGCCATGAACAATAAGACATCCGATCGGATTCCAACCAAATTCAAGACGCTTCACCTTCCGCCGCTGCGGGAGCGCAAAGAAGATATTCCAAATCTGATTCGCTTATTTATTTCAAGTTTTAATAGTGAATATGGCGTGCAAATCGCAGGCATCAGTGAGGATGCGATACAGCTTCTTGAATCAAATCCATTGGAATCAAATATTATCGAGCTAAGCAGAATCATCAACAAAGCTGTTCGAAAAGAAGAGACAGCCTATATCCAAGATTATACTATTGCAGACATAATCGACGAACTTCAGGATCAAAGTAAAACAGTGATCGACATTACTGGAACATTAGCCGATATTGAAACGCAAATCATCCAAGCAGTATGGCTGGAAGAAAAGAAGAATAACTCTAAAACAGCCGAAAGATTAGGGATTAACCGTACTACCCTATGGCGTAAATTAAAAGAAATCCAGTAATACACTGATCTTATCCTCTTCTTGAGGATAAGATCAGTGTATTTTTTATATTTTACTCAATCAAACTCTACTTCCTCCACATTCATAACACAATCTTCATTATCCGATTGCAACCTTTCAATTAAGCGCTTACAATAAACTTATACATTTTTGTTTACTTTAGCAACAAATATACCATACAATCATGGTTTCACTAGGGATTTAAATCACTAATTGTTTCTCTTTTAAACACTATTTGTTTTCTTACTACATACATCGGAGGGATTATTTTGTCATTTCATAACAAAGTTGTCTTAGTTACTGGTGCTACAAAAGGAATTGGAAGAGAAATTGCCCTAACTTTTGCTCGACACGGAGCCTCACTCATTGTCAACGGTCGAAACAGCGAACGATTGGCATCCCTTCAGCATGCCATTCAAAAAGACGGCGGCACATGTTTTATTGTATCTGGTGATGCTAGCAGCCCGGAGACAGCAGATCAAATCAAGGAAATGATTAACTCGAGGCTTCAAAAGGTTGATGTCTTAGTCAATAATGCAGGTATGAACAAACGAACCCCTACTCTCCAAACGACTCTGGACGATTGGGAGGATGTTATTAGAACGAATTTGACCAGTGCTTTCTTAATCAGCCAGTCCATATTGCCTTTTATGGTAAAAAACAAGGAAGGTGTGATTATAAATATCAGCTCTACAACAGCAAACACACCACATAAGAACGCTACTCCTGCCTATGGTGCCTCCAAGGCAGCACTTAATTATCTGACCATGCACCTGGCCAATGAGATGTCTGGTCATAACATACGGGTGAATGCTGTCTGTCCCGGTCCAATTGAAACCGATATGACAGAGCAGTGGGATGCTGCATACAGAGAAAAAGTCATGAATGGCATTCCATTAAAAAGATTAGGAAATGTATCTGATGTTGCGGAAATGACTCTTTTCTTAGCTTCGGAACAAGCATCCTTTATTACAGGACAGTCTATTCATGTGAATGGCGGCACACTTATGCGATAACTGTTTCATGAACACTCAGCTTTCCAGCCCTGGCCTGGACCTAAATGATGTACGAAACTATTCTTGTAATAAACACGATATATGCTAATGAAGAAATAAGTAAAGAGCAGGAATTTCGTTATGAGAATTTCTGCTCTTTTTGATTGGAATCCTTCAAATGCCTGCTTCTTTTCTCCCTCTTCCTAAACACATCCAACGTTTTCTCTGAATATTCATCAATCTCTAATCTAACCTTAACGTACTTCACAGTGATTACACCTTTTTGAAAGCTATGATAGCAGTATTAAAAATACATTGGAGGAAAAAGATGATGAAGGTTATTATGATTCCCTCAGGTTTTAAAGAATGTCTTGATGCAGAGGAAGTAGCTGTTGCAATGGGAGCAGGTGCAAAAACATTCGAACCCTTTATCCAGACTGAGATACTTCCTATGATAGATGGCGGAGAAGGCTTTGCAAAAGCTATTGTCAAAATCAAAGACGGCGAGTTGATCCATAAGACTGTCACTGGACCTGTATGGAAAAAGATCGATAGCCATTATGGTATTTTTCAAGAGGGAGAAACACGCACAGCTGTGATAGAAATGGCCGCTGTTGCTGGCTTGAAGCTAGTACCAAAAGACTTGAGGAATCCGCTGCAAACAACCACATATGGCGTAGGCGAGTTAATCCTTGATGCTTTAGACAAACAGGTCAATAAGATAATTATTGGCTGCGGTGATTCTGGTACATCTGACGGCGGCGCAGGTATGGCCGAAGCTCTTGGTGCTGTATTCCTGGATGAAAAGCAGCATCGTATTGCTATAAAATCTGTCACGGATCTAATGAAAGCGATATCAATAGATACGTCTTCCCTACCCGACAGACTGAATGACGTTTCTATTGATGTTGCTTGCAACTGGAAGAATATATTATGCGGTGACCGTGGCGTGGCAAGAGTTTTTGGACCACAAAAAGGAGCAACAGCCAAGCAAGTTGATGCCCTGTCAGCTTCACTTGATCATTACGCTACACTCATTGAGGAATCTACAGGTATGGTCGTTCGCCATGCCCCAGGAAGCGGTGCATCAGGGGGGCTTGGAGCAGGACTTCTTGCATTTACAGGCGCAAGGCTGCACCCCCGATTTGACTTGATTAAAAACTACATTCAGATTGAAGAAAAAATAGCAGATGCAGACCTCGTTATAACCGGTGAAGGCAGTATTGATTTCCAGACACCTGATGGAAAAATTCCTTGTGAGGTAGCAAGGATTGCAAAAAAATACAATATACCTGTCATAGCCATTACGGGCACAATTGGACGCGGAGCCGAAAACAATTACAAAGCAGGTATCGATGCATACGTCAGTATCATCCAATACCCTGTCACCTTAGAGAAAGCTATATCCAAAGCACCCCGATGGATCAAAGAGAGTGTGGAATGCATCTTGCGCCAAATCACAATAGGTGTGACATTAGCAGACCAAAGGACCTCGAAAGAAAGGATCCAACCTAATGGAACAACTGAACCGTTACAGAAGAAGTAAAAAGCACCTCGCAAAACGGACTGAAAAAATCCCTGGCAATGCACGTTTTATAGGTATTGCCCATGCGTTTATCCTCTTATTTGTCATTTTGACAGATATGGATTATGCCGCAAAAGTATCGCTTTTTGCTTTCTTATCCGCAATGACACTTTGGATCACGACAAAGATTCCCGCTGGTTATGTTGCTGTTTCGCTTATCGCTTTTATCATATTTATGAATGCAGGCGAACCTCAGCTGCTTTATCAATCATTCAGTGAAGAAGTTGTGTGGCTGATGCTTGGTGCATTTGTGATTGG
Source organism: Terribacillus saccharophilus (assembly GCF_046592595.1). Taxonomy (GTDB): domain Bacteria; phylum Bacillota; class Bacilli; order Bacillales; family Amphibacillaceae; genus Terribacillus; species Terribacillus saccharophilus_C. The sequence continues at coordinate 338,740 of NZ_JAWVPF010000005.1, forward strand.
CGAGAGCATTAAAGAATCAGGACTTGCTGAAAGGTTCAGCCATGCTATCATCCATCGAGCTAAATCGAAGCTTTCCTTGATACGGGCTTTTACTCTTGCACTAGGATTAACGGCGCTGTTTATCCCTTCCACTTCAGGAAGAGCTGCGCTATCCATGCCAATCATCAAGCAACTTGGTACTCACTTTTCAAGTAAGCAAAAAGAATTTTTAGCTATTTTAGCTCCAGTCATTATTTTAATGACTACCTCAGCAACTTTAATAGGTGCTGGTTCCCATTTGATTGGTATTGGATTACTAGAAAGTACAACGAACCAATCGATATCATTCATCCAATGGCTGATATGGGGTGTGCCCTTTACAATCGTTATTACTTTCCTAACAATGTATATCGTAAAATTAACTTTATGGCCGAAGCACATAACGTCAGAGAGCGGCAACCTGCTTTCTATTAAAAATGAGCAAAAAGATACATCTATAACAAAAAGAGAGAAAAAGACAATTATCATACTCGTTGGTTTGATCATTGGATGGGTTACTGAGAATATTCATGGGTATGATATCGCATTTGTCACTATGATTGGTGCATTGCTGCTTATGATGCCACGCTATGGCGTAATCAGCTGGAAACAAGGTATAAAGGCCATTTCATGGAACCTGCTTTTATTTGTGGCAGCCGCCACAGCTCTTGGGAAAGTTTTAGTGGATACGGGCGTTGTCGGCTGGATGGAAGAAGAAGTGATGGATAACTTGCTTTTATTTGCAGGAGCTTCAGAATGGACGATTGTTCTGCTGCTTTCCATCGTAACCGTTACCAGTCATTTATATATCACGTCGCACACAACACGAGCCATCGTGTTTATACCAAGTTTAATCCTTTTTGGACAGTCCATCGATGTAGAACTTGATACTATCGTGTTTTTAAGTTTAATAGGTATGAATTACTGCGTGACATTCCCTGTCAGCTCAAAGGCGCTGCTTCTCTATTATGAAGAAGGTGATAGCACATACGACGCTAAAAAGTTACTTAAGATAAGTCTTGTGCTCATGCCGGTTTATGTACTTGTTATCCTATTATTCTATTTTACTTATTGGAAATTGACGGGATTATCTCTATAAGATGAGATGAAAAAAAGCAGTGCCACGGGGGCACTGCTTTTTTAACCTAAATCAACATTATGATAAACTTGCTGCACATCCTCCAGATCCTCAAGCGCATCAATCAGCTTCTCAAACTGGTCTTGCGCTTCAGCATCAAGTGCGATGTCATTCTGTGCCAGCATAGAAAGCTCAGCCACTGAAAATTCTTCGATTCCCGCTTGCTTAAGAGCTTCCTGAACAACATGGAACTGATCCGGCTCTGCATAAACGATGACCGCATCGTCTTCTTCGATGATGTCACGTGCATCGACGTCAGCTTCCATTAGAATTTCCAATACCTCATCAGAAGATTTGCCTTCGACACCGATTACTGCTGTCGCATCAAACATATAAGCTACAGAGCCGCTGACACCCATGTTACCGCCATTTTTACCAAAAGCAGCACGAACCTCAGGTGCTGTACGGTTTACATTGTTAGTCAATGCATCAACAATAATCATAGAGCCATTAGGACCAAAGCCTTCGTAGCGCATCTCGTCGTAGTTCTCTTCGCCGCCGCCCTTAGCTTTCTCGATAGCGCGCTCGATGATCGCTTTTGGTACGTTATACGTTTTTGCACGCTCCAATACGAATTTCAATGCCTGGTTAGCTTCTGGATCCGGCTCGCCTTGTTTGGCAACTACATAGATTTCGCGGCCGAACTTCGCGTAGATCCGGCTAGTATTGGCATCCTTCGAAGCTTTCTTCTCTTTGATATTGTTCCATTTACGTCCCATTAATGAACACTCTCTTTCAATCTATTTTAAAACTGTGTGTGAATAATGATTGCTATTACTATTATACCGTAAAATTCCGAGTACTAAAACTGGTGCCGCTCGCTTAGAAGATTAGCCGGTAAAAATTTAGGTTATGTAATATGGAAACCTAAAGAAAGGCGGCTGTTCATGACACCAGAACATTTAATAATTTTTCTCGCAATCGGTTATATCTTCTACGCTTTGGACAAAAGACAGAAACAGTTACCTGTCCCTATCTTATTGATAGTGACTGGCGTCATCTTGTCATTCATACCGTATTTTTCAGAGGTCATCATTAGCAGGGATTTGATATACAAAGGATTCCTGCCTGCGTTGTTATTCATTTCTGCCTATCGATTTTCCTACCAAGCATTGAAGCGGTATGGGATACTGTTCGGATTACTGAGTACAATTGGTCTGTTGGCGACAGCATTATTACTTGGACTTGCTGTTTGGAGCATTGGCTACCTATTCCTATCCCTCTCGTTCATTGGGGCGTTGTTAATTGCCTCTATCCTTACACCTACTGATCCAGTTTCCGTCGAATCCGTGTTAGAAGACTCTAATGTGAACAAAGAGTATACATCGATTCTGGAAGGCGAATCCATGATTAACGATGGGACAAGTGTCGTCATTTTCACCATTGTATCCAATATGTATACGTCAGGCGAGTCATTCTCTCTGCTTCATCTAGTAAAGGAGTTTCTATTTGTTTCTATCGGAGGTGTACTTATAGGATTTTTATTCGGCTGGATATTATCAAAAAATATCTACTTCTTAAAGCACCGTACCTACCAAGTAATGATCAGCATCATCATCGCCTATGGGAGCTTTTATTTGGCTGAGCTTATCGGTGTATCCGGTGTATTGGCTACCGTAACTTCCGGTATCATGTTTTCCTATGAATTGCAGAAGTCTGACGATGAGGATTATTACAGGCATAGTCAGGAAGGATTCTGGAGTATTATCGAACCGACCATACTCTCCTTGGTATTCATTGTCCTTGGTATTGTATCTATGCAGTATATTCAATGGAAACATTTTGGATTATTCTTGTTCATATTTGTGGTTTCGATAATCGTACGATTCTTAGCTATCGCTTTTATTTCACTGATAAGGAAGAAATGGAGGAGACATCTAAATTGGAAGGGTACTTTCATACTGACATTCGCAGGTGTGAGAGGATCGATGAGCATAGTGCTTCTCTTGACATTGCAAGCAGAGCTATCAGCTGACCACTATATACTATCGCTTTCTTTTGGTGCTGTGCTGTTATCCCTTATCTTGCAGACTATTATTATTTATCCCCTGTCCCTTATTTTGAAAAAGCCGGGATCCTCATAAGGATTCCGGTTTTTTGTGGAATTGATCATATGCAGTTTCGAATGCTTGAAAGCTAGCTGAACCAAGTTTGGCTTTATCCCGGTCGAACAGCCTTTCAAAGACAATGTCATACGCTTCTGCAGCACTACATTGCCTGAAGCTTGAAACAAGCTCTAAATAAGATAAAAAGTATACAGGACTTAACTTTCCGCCTTTGTTTAAAATCACAGGCTCCTCTCTCCTTCCAATAGCATAGTCACACTGCTTGTTTATTTATTATAAACATATAATGATTGCCTTATATAATAATTTGCTTATATACTAGTTTCATGAAGGAGGAATTAGATGACGGAAACAGCTGCTTTATCAACTGAAAAGCTTACAGACACATTAAAGATCCTTCATGATCCAACACGTCTGCTGCTAATGAAATTACTGACCGAAAAGGAGTACTGTGTCTGTGAACTGGTAAGCATGTTCGATGTCAGCCAGCCGGCAATCAGCCAGCACTTGCGTAAATATAAAAAAGCAGGTCTTGTTTATGAAGAAAGGCGCGGACAATGGCGCTACTATCGTTTTAACGAGACTTGTGAGCAGCGCGCTTTGGTTGAGCAAATTCTCGATCAGCTGGATGAGAATGACGAGCAGCTCGTTAAGCTGCGAACCAAAGCACAAGCAATCACTTGTTAAATAGGGAGTTTTTATACACATGTTGACAACAGTTTTAGCCTGCATCATCTTTCTTATCACACTTATCCTTATCATTTGGCAGCCTAAGAATCTCAATATCGGCTGGACGGCCTGCGGCGGTGCAGTTCTTGCTCTATTGGCAGGTGTCGTCGATTTTACGGATGTATGGGAAGTGACTGCCATCGTATGGAACGCAACCTTAGCATTTGTGGCAATCATTTTGATCTCGCTAATATTAGATAGCATCGGTTTCTTCGAATGGGCCGCTTTACATATGGCTGCTGCTGCAAAAGGAAACGGCGTGAAGATGTTCGTTTACGTCTGCCTGTTAGGAGCTGTCGTATCCGCCTTTTTCGCAAATGATGGTGCAGCCTTGATCCTGACACCGATCGTGCTGGCGATGGTACGAGCACTTCGTTTTGACGAAACACTTGTATTCCCTTTCATCATTGCAAGTGGATTCATAGCCGATACAACATCATTGCCGCTGATCGTAAGTAACCTGGTGAACATTGTATCAGCTGATTTCTTTAACATCACGTTCCTGGAATATGCTTCGCGTATGATCATCCCGAACTTGATCTCACTCGGTGCAAGCATCCTTGTACTTTATGTATTCTTTAGAAAGCGTATACCGAAAAGCTATGAAATAAGTTATGTGAAACAGCCGTCCTCGGCTATCAAAGACCGGAAAATGTTCAAACTATCTTGGTACGTACTTGCTTTATTAGTGTTTGGCTATTTGATCTGTGAGTTCCTCCATATTCCAGTCTCCTTTGTAGCCGGGGCAATTGCACTCTTCTTCCTGCTGATTGCGCGCCGCAGTCCCGCAGTTGAAACGAAAAAAGTTGTGAAAGGTGCGCCTTGGAATATTGTATTTTTCTCTATCGGTATGTATGTCGTTGTTTACGGATTGCGAAATGCTGGCCTGACGGATTTACTCGCGGATGCAATTCAATACGTGGCAGATCAAGGTATGTTCATTGGAACGATTGGCATGGGCTTTATTGCAGCCATTCTATCTTCAGTCATGAATAATATGCCGACAGTCATGATTGATGCAATTGCCATATCCCAAACATCCACGTCTGGTGCTGTACGGGAAGCCCTTATATATGCTAATGTGGTTGGTTCAGATCTCGGTCCGAAAATCACCCCGATCGGCTCACTGGCAACGCTGCTATGGCTCCATGTCCTGTCCCAGAAAGGTGTCAGAATATCATGGGGAGCTTATTTTAAAACGGGCATCATATTAACTATACCAACTCTGCTCATCACACTAACAGGACTTTATATTTGGTTAGCCATCATCCATTAAAGGAGAGATACTATGAAAATCCGTATTATAGGATCTGTTGCAGCCGGCACTTCCGTTGCAGCAAAAGCACGCCGAAACAACGAAGACGCGGATATCCGCATTTATGACAGAGATCATGATATATCCTATAGCGTCTGCGGTATCCCTTATTTCGTCGGCGATGAAGTCGAGGATTTAGACACACTTAACCCACGTGACCCAGCTTGGTTCAAAAAAAGATACAATGTTTCCATTCAAACAAGACATGAAGTATTGGATATAAATCAGGAAGCTAAAACCTTGACGATTAAGAATTTAAATACAGAAGAAACAATGACAGATACGTACGATGTCCTCGTCTTTGCCACTGGCGCCAGTCCGATAACACCGGAGGTAGAAGGTACAGAGCTGGAACATGTCTTTCACGTTCGTACCATCCAGCATGCTGGTGCAATAGATCAGTTCATCGAATCCCGCAAGCCGAAAACTGCTGCCATCATAGGTGCTGGTTATATTGGATTGGAAATGGCTGAACAGCTCACTCATCTGGGAATTGAAGTTACCATACTCCAGCGCAGCAATCAGGTAATGAAGCATTTGGATAAAGATATAGCTGACCGCGTGGCAGATACATTGGAAGCACACGGTATAAAATTGCTGCTCGGACAAGAAGCACACCGTATTACCGATACAGACGTTATCAGCACCAGCGGAGAAACAATCGCAGCTGATATAGTCTTCCTGGCTGCAGGGGTTAAACCAAATACAGCTTTAGCTGAAAAGATTGGCGTCAAAATTGGAGAAACTGGTGCAATTGCAGTAAACGAAAAAATGCAAACCAATTTGTCTGATGTTTATGCAGTCGGTGATGTGGCAGAAAGTTTCTCTGTCATTACAGGCAAACCCCTGTACCGCCCGCTCGGTTCCACCGCTAATAAGATGGGACGAATAGCAGGTGATGTGATTACCGGAGGCACTACTGCTCACCGAGGGATTCTGGGTACCGGCATTGTGCGTGTATTCGAACTAGCAGTCGGGCAAACCGGTATGAATGAACAAGAAGCTCTTGCTTATGGATATGACATCGAGACGCTGCATAATATCAAGCCTGCTCGCGCTGCGTATCTTGGAGGCAAGGAAATTACCATAAAAGCAATTGCAGACCGAGAAACCGGCCGACTGCTCGGCGTCCAGGCGGTTGGAGAAGAAGGCGTGGACAAACGTATCGACGTCTTTGTCACAGCCATGACCTTCGGAGCCAAAGCAGAAGATCTTTTCCACCTGGATCTTGCCTATGCCCCGCCATTCAGTACAACGAAGGATCCTGTCATGTACACTGGCATGGCACTCGATAACGCCATTAAGAAGTACAATAAGCTGCTTACTCCAAAAGAGCTGCAGCACCGGCTAAGTCAGGGTGAGCCCTTTCAAATCATTGATACACGCGCTAAGAACCAGTACGAAACATCACATGTACCAGAAGCAATTAGCATCCCTTTGACAGAGCTGCGGGAGAAGGCAAAAGAACTTGATCCGAAAAAGCCAACCCTTTGCTACTGCAACAGTGGTGTCACAGGTAATGCTGCACAAAATATATTGCGGAACATGGGATTTGAAGAAGTGTACAACCTTTCTGGCGGGAATAAGAATTATCAGAAGTACAGAACATGAGCAAAAAGCCGCATACACCTGTATGCGGCTTTTTGCTTTGTCAGAACTACGCATTATATACTTTAAGATTTTCTTTTCGATCTCTTCCTGGTGGGTTGCCAAACATCTTTCTGTATTCCCTATTGAAATAAGAAGGACTTTCATAACCGACTTTAAATGCTGCATCAGCAGCTCTCATATCTTCTCCAATGATTAACCGCCTTGCTTCTTGAAGCCGTAATGCTCTTTGGTACTGAATAGGAGTCATGGTTGTGATCTGTTTAAAATGGTGGTATAAAGCAGACGGACTAAGGTTCACCTGTTTAGCCAAATCCTCTGCTTTTATTTCACGGGAATAATACTTCTTTAAATAATCAAGAGCAGCAGCTACTTCAGATAACTTACTCCCTTTTGCAGCGAGGTTTTTTACTCTGTCACCATACTTTCCCTGCATGATACGGTATAAGATTTCTTTTATAATGAGTGGTGCGAGTATCTCCGTATCTTGAGGAGTATGCAGCAGTTTCACGAGCCTGATTAATGCCTCGATAATAACTTCATTTGTCTGCTCTATAAATATGCCTCTCCCAGAAATATCTTTATTGATAGGTTCCTGCTTATACTCTCTAGAGACCTCCGCAATCTGCATGAAATTAAAATTCAATCGAAGACATAAATATGGTTCCGTTTCACTTGCTTCTAAAATTTCTCCGATAACCGGCAGATCAACTGCTACAACTAAGTAATCACCCTTCCCGTAAAAAAAGTCTTCTCCATTAACAGTTACCAGCTTTTTTCCTTGCAGAACAATACACAACGCAGGTTCATGCATTGTATGTACAGGATCCAGCGGCTTTGCAGATCGAATAAATTCTAAACCAGAGATAAGTGTAGGATTTGTACCATCCTTGGTTGCTAGTGTTGAGACCAGCTTTGTCAGCTCGCCTTCTCTCAATTGCAAATTCTCTTTTGTCGACATGGGATAATCCTCCTTTGAAAGAGCTCATTGTATTGGAGAATAGGGCAAGAATTAAAGAGATGCCGGCTACCGCTCCACGTTCACTTTCCTTGATACTAATAGTAGATCAGAAAAAGGAGTTGATATTGTTTGAAGAATACTGCTCATTCTTATGCTGGACTCTGGGTCACCAAGGATCGGTATATCAGGCATGAACTGCTGCCCGAAGGACGTTATGTTGAAGCTCGTGGCAATATCGAAGGTGCCTATACAGGGGCTTATCAGATAACAGGTGATCACATTGATTATCAAGATGATACTGGTTTCACAGCTGATGGAGATTTCCGTAATGGAATCCTGTATCACGCAGGGATGATTCTATATCGTGACCAAGGATAATGTGGTTCGCAAGGATTATCCTATCAAAATTACATCTGAAAGGAAGATACAAGCTTGAGTATAAAGAATAAAGTTGTTCTTGTCACCGGAGGAAGCAGCGGTATCGGGGCAGCAACTGTAGAATTATTAGCAGAAAGTGGTGCTATTGTTATTGCAGCAGCCCGAAGAACAGCTAAGTTAGAAACAATTGTCTCCGCGCTGCGTCAAAATGGATATACAGCCGATTATAAGCAGTTGGATGTCACGGACTTTAAACAAATGCAGGATACAGTAAGAGAAATCACAAAGTTATACGGAAAAATTGATGTTGTTGTAAATAACGCTGGTGTAATGCCACTCTCTAAATTGGAAGCTCTGAAAATCGATGAATGGAATCGTATGATTGATGTAAATATTAAAGGTGTCCTCCATGGTATTGGGGCTGCATTACCTCTAATGAAAGAACAGGATAGCGGACATATTATTAATATAGCTTCTATAGGCGCATACGAAGTAACCCCAACAGCAGCAGTTTATTGTGCAACGAAATATGCAGTTCGGGCAATCACGGACGGACTGCGACAGGAAGCAAAGAACAATATTCGTGCAACTCTGATTTCACCGGGTGTAACTGAATCGGAATTGGCAGAACATATTACAGATAAAGAAGCGAGTGAAGCTATGATCGAGTATCGCCGACAAGCTCTTCCTGCTTCTGCTATTGCGCAAGCCATTCTTTATGCTATTTCACAGCCCGCAGGAATCGATGTAAGTGAATTGATTGTCAGACCGTCTATATCATCTTAGATTGCAAAAAAGCCTTTTCTAGTATGATAAGGCTCCCTAGTCAAATATCTATAGAATCAAAAAAAGTATTAGAGTTTAATTACTCTAATACTTTTTTTCTAAGCTTCCTAGCGGACTTGAACCGCTGACCCCCACCTTACCATGGTGGTGCTCTACCGACTGAGCTAAGGAAGCAATGGCTCCACAGGCAGGATTCGAACCTGCGACCGATCGGTTAACAGCCGATAGCTCTACCACTGAGCTACTGTGGAACAATATTAATTATGTATACAAAAAAGAACTGCCTGGCAGTGTCCTACTCTCACG
>NZ_JAWVPF010000006.1:0-284324 GCF_046592595.1 Terribacillus saccharophilus
TATTATACAATCTTTTCTATTGTATTTATTCCGAATGCGCTTCAGGAGATAAAGAATTCTTTACTAAGAGTACTAACTACTTATGCTGTAGTATTGTTCTTTGGAATATATAATTTAGTAATATTCTTGTATCGTCCTGAATGGCACCACGTAGTTCCCTATAGCTTCTTTAAATAATATCTAATAGTTGGAGTGAGTAAATGTGACAAGCAGAAAAGAATCAAGAAAAAATAGGAAGTTGTGGCTCAAAATCACTATTTCTATGATGTTAATTTTGTTTGCCTTTGTAATTATAATAGGGTTTATAACTTACAATAATACAAAACAAGTAGTCGGAGAAATACAAAAAAAATCAGATGCGATAGATCAGGCAAAGGTACAAGAAAAAGTAAAAAATCAAGAAAAGATCAATATTATTTTGTTAGGGGTAGATAAAAGAGAAGGAGATACTGGACGTTCAGATGCTATAATGGTGTTATCTTTAAACCCTACAAATGATACTATGAAGATCATTAGTATACCTAGGGATACACGTGCGGAGATAGTGGGTAATGGAACTGTAGAAAAAATCAATCATGCTTATGCTAGAGGCGGAGTAGATATGTCTATAAATTCTGTAGAGAAATTTTTAGATATAGATTTGGATTATTTCGTTGAGATGAATATGGAAGGCTTAGTAGATTTAGTAAATGCAGTAGGCGGAATTACAGTTGATAGCCAATTAGAATTCACATCGAATGGGTATAATTTTTCTCAAGGAGAAACTAATATGGACGGCGATAAAGCCATGGCCTATGTTCAAATGAGAAAAGAAGATCCAAATGGTGACTTTGGGCGAAATGCAAGACAACGCCAAGTTATCCAAGCTGTAATAGACAAAGGAGCAAGTATAAAATCTGTAAACAAAATCGATGATTTGCTTGATATATTAGGAAATAATGTACAAACAAATATTGACTTCAAAACAATGACTGATTTATTCCAGAATTACAGAAACGTACGGAAAAATACAGAAAATTACCAGATGCAGGGAACAGGAACGACAATTGATGGAGTTTACTATTATGAAATTGCGCAGGAAGAAAAAGATAAAGTACATGAAATGATTTTGAAATGAGAAAATTAATATAATACTACAAAGTAAAGATTGTAGAGAGTTGTGACTTTTCTCTACAATCTTTTTATTGATTGCGCTGTGAAGAAAAAGTTTTAGCACTAATACATTAATAACGTGAAGGTATAACTGTTTGATAGATAAAAGATAACGAAAAATTAGTAGAAGAGGTTTCGATTTGAAGATAAAGAGTAAATTGCATAATATGCTGTTAAGGTTAAGAGGAGAGGCATCTACAGAAGTATTGATTAAAAAAGGTTTAAAAGTTGGGAAAAACTTTAATAGGCTAGGAGGAGTAATTATAGATCCACCTCATTGCTGGCTTATATCCATTGCGATAATGTTACGATAGCTTCCCGAGTATATATACTAGCACACGATGCCAGTACAAAAACACTTACAGGCTATACTAAAATAGGTAAAGTAGAAATTGGAAATAATGTATTTATTGGTGCGAATAGCACAATATTGCCCAACGTAAATATTGGAAATAATGTTGTTATCGGGGCAGGAAGTGTGGTTTCACGGGACGTTCCTGAGAATACTGTAGTAGCTGGAAATCCCGCTAAGAAATTATATTCAATAGATGACTATATAAGTAAAAATAATAATATGATAAAGACATCGCCTGTATGGGATTATAATTGGACTATACATAGGGGTATATCCCAAGACATGAAAGATGAGATGGCTACAGATCTTGACGGTAAGATAGGATTTGTAGAATAAAGGTTTACAAAAGATATGAGACGAACATGAGACAAATTCTTCCTTGTCTCATGTTACCATTTTAGTAGTTAGATATACTGAAATGGGGGATTTCGGGTGATAGACATACATTGCCATATCCTGCCTGGTTTGGATGATGGACCTGGTACAATAGAGGAGAGCTTGAAAATGGCGGAGGAGGCTGTTTTCGAGGGAATTGATACGATTGTAGCGACACCGCATGATAGAGTAGATAATTCGGTGAATCATAGACAAAGAATATTCGCTGCAATAGATGAATTGAATGAGGCACTTCGTGAAGAAAATATCCCGTTGCAGGTGCTTCCAGGGCAGGAAGCTTTTGTATCAAGTGAATTATTGAGTGAACGCGATTTTCTGGATCTGCTTCCGGTAAATGTGAATACGAGCTATATTTATTTGGAATTGCCAGAGAAGCCGCTGCCTAGCTACGTCAAACAGTTGGTTCGGGAAATGCAGGCTACAGGTTTCCATCCTGTGATTGCCAATCCGGAGAAGAATCCTTACGTCACGCAGCATTCCGATTTTCTATATGATCTTGTAAAGAATGGCTGTCTTGTGCAGATTACAGCTGCAAGTGTGAATGGCGATCTTGGGGGAAAAGTACGGAAATTCACACATCAGTTAATCGGGGCGAATTTGGTACATTTCATTGGTTCGAATAATCATAGATCCGGAAAAGGATTTGGCTTGATGAAGGCGTACCAGGAAGTGGCCAAACAGTTCGGGAATGAGATGGCGTATATGCTGATGCAGAACAATTGGAAGATGGTTGAAGGAGCAGTTGTTGTTCGGGACGAACCAGTGAAGATCAACCGACGAGGAATGAAACGGATATTTTAATCAAAAGGCACACAGGAAGCCCTGTGTGCCTTTTTTATGATGATAATATATTGGTAAGCTGATGGATAGCTTTTTTATGATGATAATATATTGGTAAGCTGATGGATAGCTTTTTTCTGATACCGATAAAATGTAGCTCTGCTCATATTGCACATTTCGGCAGCGCGCACTGCATTGTCTGGAAAGCGGATAAAGCTGTTCCAAAGAACATCACGCTGGTCGGAAGTGAGTTGTTCTGATTGTTCCATGATAGACATAATTTTCGTTTGGACAGCATGTCCAGTCGCACAATCAGTAAAGTGATCTGTGTATTTCTCCAACTCGATTGTTGATTTGATAGAATGCAGTATTTTCCGTGTTTCTTCTGTTGTCAAACTAGAAATCTGCTTTTGCTTAAACGGCACCAAATCGAAGATCCAGTCCTCAAATGCCCCTTTGCGAAGATCCAACTCCAACACCTCTGCCTTTGCCCAGGATGTATCACAGCGTATATCTCCTGCTGGACGGCTTTTAAAGCCAATGGTTCGAAGGAAATGCCTTAGAGACTCATTCGTTGCGACAAGGATGGCGCGTTTGCCGGGCTCCAGCTTGGCAAGCTGCTCCATCATAAGCATGCCTGTCAGTTCTTGTCTTGTATAGGGGAGATGGTGCTCGGTTGCTGTTATAAGGATCGGTACAAACGTATCTGCTTGCAAAGCCGCTTGCCTGCAGCCTTCTGGTGTGAAGCAGGCTTCCAAATCTGCGCGGAAATGATGTAATAATAACGGTGCAGTCTTTGTTGTAAAATGCACCGTGATAAACATCCCTATTGGCAGATGTTGCTGATTACGTAATAAAAGGATACTTTCAGGGTCCAGTTCTATCAATGCATCCAGGAAATCATGATAATTCTGGTTATGTTCAGGATCTACACTATATGAACACCAGTCTTCTACTAAATCATGCAAAATCGGTATATCACTTTCGACGATATGATCTGTCTCCACTTTAGTAGTGGTAGAGGCGAAGTTTAAATATGCGTTATTTTTTGGCCATATATCTCTGTTCATTTTGAGTAACGCAGATGTGATAACGGCTCTATCTGTAGAGGAAGTGTCTGTTAGTTGCTGATACAGGACTTGCATACAAGTATTACGAAGGCTTGCTAGACGGCTTGGTTCGCGCATTTGAAAGTCTTGTTTTAGATAATTCTTTGCAATGTCGTGCAGCTTCAGGCCATATGGATGCAAGTCTACAAATGACAGCTCCTGCATAGCACGATACTCTTCAAGACCTATTGGGCGCTGTAATACTGCTGCTAGCATCTCCTGATTAGCATATTCCATCACAATCAATACTTCCATTAACGGATGCAGGGAAGCAGCGGTCACTTCTTTGAGTAATTTGGCACTGATTGTTTGACTCACAATGCGTATATCAGCTTTCCGGCTCTTAGTTATCATATCAGTAGCTAGGGCAAGTCCTAATGGAAATCCATCCGACTTGGAAGCTAATTGATGAGCCTGTTTCAACGGTAAACTTGAAACAGCATTAATATATTTTAGAGTTTCTTCATAAGTAAAATGTGTCAGCGGTAAAGAAATCGTCCTGATAAGCGGAGAAGCTACTGATTTTCTTGTTGCAAGGACAATACCGATTCCACTAGCTGCCAAGTGTGGAAGGAATGCATTGATAAACCAACTGTGCAGGGCTGTCAGTTCATCAAAATGATCTAAGTATAAAATGATTTTCCGTTCCAGCGGATTATGTATAAGTACATCAATGGATGCACCATGTTGATAAGGATGGATTAACATATGCAAATACTCCATAAAACCGGATGGAGCGTGTGGGCATATACTACCGTCTAGGAAAATTGTATGTATTCCTTTTTCTTTTGTATCATGGTTCATTTTTGCCAAGAGGGCACTTTTACCAATTCCACCCATGCCCGATACGACGAACAATGTGGAGACAGCCTGATCTTGTGCTAACCAGTTGTTGTATATAGTAAGTTCTTTATTCCGGCCAATGAAAACAGGCTGCCGGACAACTGGTTCAATAGGCGATAATTCCTCCACTTTAACCGCTCCTTTTAATTGTTATATGTTACAAAAATTATAAGTATATATTACTATAAATTTCTTTTATATATGACAAAAGTGACAAAATTAGACAAAAGTATTTTTTTTTCTGTCTATTCAAGGTGGATATTTTTTGCAAAACGTATGAAAACTATATTCCACTATTGCTTTTCATGCTATTATCTTTAGTAGGTATTTTTAGAAAGGCGGATTAACGTGACACTACAGCGTCAAACGCGCAAGAAGAAAAAAGTGCGTAAATTCAGAGTGTTTATGATGGTATTCCTGATTGCTTTCTTAGCAATCGGAGGGTATGCTGCTTATGAATATATTTCTGCTTCGCGAGCAGCGAATGCAGATAATAATCTCAGTGATGAAGTCGAATTTAATGGCTCAGATGAGAATGTAGATAATGTGAATGTGCTTGTACTAGGCAGTGATTCTCGCGGAGGAGATAGTGCCCGGGCAGACACGATCATGATTGCCAATTACAGTTCAGACTCAAAACAACCCAAGCTGATATCGATCATGCGTGATACGTATGTGAATATTCCGGGTTATGGATATAATAAGATAAACGCCGCTTATTCAATCGGCGGACCAGAGCTGGTTCGGAAAACTGTTACAGAAAACTTTGGGATCGACATTAATTATTACGCAGAAATTGACTTTAAAGGCTTTGAAAAGCTTGTTGATGCAGTAGTACCGGACGGAATCGAAGTAACAGTGACTCCGGAAATGACGACGGATGAGAAAGCATTGGGAGTGCAATTAACCGAAGGAACGCAAAAATTGCACGGTAAGGAGCTTTTGGCATATAGCCGTTTCCGTCACGACGCAAATGGTGATTATGGCCGAGTTCAGCGCCAGCAGGAAGTCCTTAGCAAGCTGAAGGAAGAAGTTGCTAGTGTGACGACTGTTGCGAAGCTGCCGAAAATGATTGGAATTGCGAATGGTTATGTGAGTACGAATGTCCGCAACGGTCTTTTGTTATCTATGGGTACAGACGTCTTGAGAGGGAAAACTGCAGATATTAAGACAATGCGTATCCCAATGGATGACACATACCATGATAACCGTTACGACGTTGGAGCTGTGTTGGAATTCAATGTTGGTGGACTGGAACAGAATGCACAAGAAGCACAATCCTTCTTGAATCAGTAGTACGATTTACATGGAATGCTTTTATTATAATCGATGACGTGTATATTCATGAAAATCGCAGAATGAACGAAATAAAGTAATTTCATTAGCATATAAGAAAACCCGGCGTTACTCTTTATAGAAGAGTGACACCGGGTTTTCTTATTCCAAGAAACCTAGAATTCCAATGGAAATAGGTGGAAGAAACGTGATGAGAGTTAATGCCAGAACCAGGACGAAAAAGAACGGAACAATCGATTTGGACAATTGTTCAATAGAAACACCTGAAATACCATTAGCCACAAACAAGTTGACACCTAGCGGTGGAGTAATGAATCCGATGGCTAGATTGACAACCATAATGATGCCGAAATGAATCGGGTCTATCCCTACTTCCGCTGCCACTGGAAGCAGAATCGGAGATAGAATGATGATAGCTGCTAATGTATCCATGAATGTACCGACAATCAGTAATAGAAGATTGATGAGAAGTAAGATGATGATCGGGTTTGTTGAGATGGCTGAAATACCATTTGCGAGCATTCCTGGTATTTCTTCTATAACGATAAGACGTCCAAATGTTTCTGCTGTACCTACGATGATTAATACGGTAGCTGTAGTAAGGGCGGATGTTGCGAATATCGATTTCAAATCCATTATTGCAAGTTCTTTATACAGGAATAGTCCAGCGAGCAGTCCATAGACGACAGCTACAACCGCTGCTTCGGTAGGAGTGAAAATACCTCCATATATCCCACCTAGTATAATGACTGGAACAATCAAAGCCCATTTTGCTTCATTTACGGATTTAAGAAAACCTTTAACAGTGAACTTCGTACCAGAACCACGAAGCTTTTTACGTTTAGCATAGAAAAAGCACCAAGCAACCAGAAAGATACCAACCAGTATACCCGGCAGAATCCCAGCCATGAATAAATCACCGATTGATGAACTTGTAGAAACGCCGTATATGACCATGGGTATGCTTGGCGGAATGATAACACCGATTGTTCCAGCAGCGGCAACGGAAGCGGCTGCAAATTTTCTATCGTATCCCATCCGTACCATCTCCGGTATTAGCATCGCCCCCATTGCTGCTACGGTTGCTGGTCCTGATCCGGAAATAGCGCCAAAAAACATGGAAGCCAGCACAGTAACAATCGCAAGTCCCCCAGGCAGTCTGCCGACCAGTGTGTCCGCTACATTGATCAGCCGCTTCGTAATCCCACCTTTGCTCATCAGTTCGCCTGCTAAGACGAAAAATGGGACTGCCATCAATGGGAAGGAATCTACAGATGTGATCAAACCTTGGGATAGTAGATCAATTGGCAGGCCTTCTACTAGCATTGCCAATATGGCAGCGAGTCCCAAGGCAATTCCAATCGGAACAGATAGTATCAGAAAGAGAAATAGACTCCCGAACAGAGTTGCTGCTATCATCTTCTCACCTCATTTATTTCGTTATCGTCTTATCTGGTGACAATGGGTTTAGCTCTTCATTATCCTGATTGCGCAATGATCTGATAGTCGTCAGGATGCTCTGGACTAATCGAATGACTACTAACGATAGACCTACTGGTGCAGCTAAATAAACATAGCCCATTGGCAGATTCAATCCGGCTGAGCGTTGTTCATACTGAAACAGATCAAAAGCCAAATCAAATCCTCTACCGATGATAACTAGACAGAAGACCATAAAAAGTACATCAGCACCAATTCGAACTAGAGTTTTCCACTTGTCGGAAAGCACAAGCAGAAGTGCCTCTACTTTTACGTGGCGGTTCGTTTTCACGCCATAGCTGATTCCGATATAAACCATCCAGATGAATAAATAACGTGCAAGTTCCTCTGTCCATGACAAAGAATCGTTCAGTAGATATCGCATACATACTTGAAGAAAAATAAAGAATGTCATGGAAGCAAGGAGCAGAACAAGCAAGTATTCTTCTGCATGAGCATTTATCTTCTTTAAAAGCTTCATTATTGACCTCCTAACTCATTGGAGTTTATCAATCTCAGCAATTACTTCATCTACAAGTTGATCATTTTCTACCATTTTTCTGCCGGATTCGTACACAGGTTCAGAAAGTTCTCGTAGCTTTTCCTTTTCTTCCTCAGGAAGTTCGGAGACCTGTACACCGTCTTCTGTTACAATTTGCAGGATGCGTTCGTCCTGATCAATCATCATGTCACGCTGATAGTCTTTTGCCTCCTGCATGGATTCATTGATGATCGTCTGTAAGTCTTTTGGCAGTTCATCATGGAATTCTTTATTCATCATGACAACGAAGGGAGTATAGATGTGATTGCTTAAGATAAGGTGTTCTTGCACTTCGTAAAATTTATTTGTTTCAATAAGTGCAAGCGGGTTTTCTTGTCCGTCCACGGTTCCTTGCTGCAGACCAGTAAATAGTTCACCAAATGACATCGGGGTAGGATTTGCCCCAAATTCTCGCCATGCTGCTATATGAAGCTGATTCTCCATCGTTCTAATCTTAATACCTTGCAGATCCTCAGCAGAGTCGATTGGCTTATTACTAGTAGTGATTTGCCGGAACCCATTTTCCCAATATCCAAGACCGACTATGTTTTGGGATTCCAAGTTATGCAATAACCTTTGTCCGATATCTCCATCCAGTATTTTGTAAGCTGTTTCTCTATCGGGTAATAAAAAAGGCAAATCAAAAATATAAAAGGAAGGGTCGAAATTGGCAACAGGGGAGGTAGACGATACGGTCATATGGATCGTCCCCCGCTGGACAGATTCCGTCAATTCCCGATCATCGCCTAAAACGCCATTCCCGTAGATTTTAATATCAAGCCTTCCTTCACTTCGTTCCTCAACAAGCTGTTCGAATCGTTTAAAAGCCTCATGGCCAGGATGAGTTTCTGCAATAGGAGATCCCACGACAATCGTATGCACCTCCTGGCCGTTTCCATTGACAGTGGAAGCTTGACAGCCGCTTAATACGAGCAGGGTCATCACCATGAAAAGGAGTCCTGCCCGCACGCTTGCTAGATTCATCTTTTACACCTCCGTAGATAGATCAGATGGATGGTATGCTGGATTGCAGGATGATGCTTATTTGCTGTTTCAAGTCCTTATTCGGTGGAGCGGCAGGAGGTAGAACATATGGTGAAACGGCGATATTTCGCTGTCTTAACGCTTCTTTGACAATGCCAACGAACGGAGAATCAAGCTTATACAGTTCCATGAGAGGTGCTAACTGCTGATGCAGGGACATGACTTCCTGGTAATTTTGCTTAGCGAATGCTTTGTATATTCCTGTAGTCAGTTCAGGGACGAAATTAGCTGTTGCTGGAATGGCACCATCTCCTCCGAGTGCCAAAGTATTCAGCAGTTGATCATCATAACCGCAGAACACTTTGAATGAGGGTTTAATAGGCTTCACTTTCATGATGATTTCACGCGTATGAGCAATGGAGTCGACAGTATCTTTGATACCGATGATATGTGGAAACTGTGTAGCTAAACGGAGAACCATGTCAGGTGTTAAATCCTGCCCTGTAAGAGCAGGGAAGTTATACAGGATGATTGGCAGCTCTATTTGTTCTGCAATCTCTTGATAATGCTGGAATAGATTTGCTTCGGACAAAGACCAGTAATATGGATTAATGATGACTACACCATCTGCACCGGCCTTTTGGGCATGCTGGCTTAATTCGATCGCTTCGGTTGTGCTTGGACTTCCGGTACCGATGAGAACAGGAACGCGATTTTGTACGTGTTCAATTGCAAAGGCTGCTACTTCTTTGCGAAGTTCCTTGGACATTTGACTGAATTCGCCGCCAGTTCCAAGGAAGAATAAGCCATTTACTCCGGAATCAATCAGATAATCAATCAATGTCGTCATGCCTGACTTATCCAATTGTCCCTTTTCATCCATTATTGTGGAAACGGGCGGAATGATTCCGTGAAACTGGGTTACTTGCTCCATGTTGTTTCCTCCTTCATGTTTAGTTGAATTGATTCTTTCACTTTTTGATTCACAAGGTAAGCTGGGTAAAAGCCTTGCAGCACATCGGCAATATTCTGAGCAGTTTTTCGTTTTAATTCTGCTTCGGATTCTTCTGAGTACCAGGCAGCATGCGGATTCAGGATCACTGGCTCCAGTTTGAGCAGCGGGTTATCTGGTGAAATGGGTTCTGTCTCTGTGACATCAAGCCCAGCACCGGCAATCTTCCCAGTTTCCAAGGCATGTATTAATGCTTTTTCGTCTATGAGAGGTCCGCGGGCAGTGTTGATGATAAAGGCTTCTTTTTTCATCAGATTGAATTGGTTGTCGCTGATTAATCCTTTTGTTGAATTAGTGAGTGGAGCATGGACAGAAATGAAATCAGCCTGCTGACATAATTCTTCGAGGGTGACTAGACGAATATGAGCATTATCTGCAATATCAGGAGAAACGTAAGGATCATAAGCAATGACGCGAAGTCCGAAAGCTTGTGCTTTTTGGGCCAGGTTACGAGGGATATTGCCAAAACCGACTAACCCAAGAACTTTATTTCGTAAACGGAAAATCGGGACGCTAACTTTAAAATCCCAATTGCCGGCTTTGACTTGTTCATTCAAGCGTACTGTCTTACGAGCACATGCCATTAACAGGGCGAAGGCATGATCAGCAACTTCATCCAGACAATAATCCGTCACATTGGATACTATAATTCCTTTTTCAGTCGCAGCATCCAAATCGATTGTATTGACTCCAACCCCATAGCGGGCAATTACTTTGCAGTTTTCTAAGTTCTCGATGACCCTTCGGGATAGTGGGGCATATTGATTGATGATTCCATCAGCATCCCGTGCTGCTGCTACCACTTCTTCTTCTGTGTGGCACTGTGTAAGAATTAGTTCTGCCCCCGCTTGCTGCAGTACCTCATGTTCAATTTGCATGGAGTCGAATTCATAATCTGTGACGACTACTTTAAAAACCATCGTTTTCCTCCTTATTCCTTATAGCGGAACATTGTTCCGCTATAATATTAAAAAGAATGACGCTTAAGTAAGCGCTAACAATAATCTCGGATATGGAAAAGATATCCTAAAGTAACCTCGCTGTCAACAAGAAAATTTCTCTTCTACACAAATTTGACAGAAGTAAATGCTTCGCATATTGTGAAAGAAAAAGATTGCGGGAGACATGTATGAATAGGGAAACAGGAACGAAGAACTCCGTACAGGCGGTTGACCGTGCGCTGACGATTGTTGAACTGCTTAAAAATAACCCCAGCGGGATAGGTGTAACAGAACTGTCGCATCATATGGATCTTTCGAAGAGCACAGTTCATCGGCTGCTCACATCCTTGCTTACTAAAGGGTATGTTATCAAGGATAACATGACAGAGCAGTATAAACTCGGTTTAAAATTCGTTGAGATGTCAGCTGTTGTTTTAGAGGGAATAGACTTAAGGCAAGCTGCAGCAGATATGCTTCGTGCGCTCGCTGATGAGTTTAATGAAACAGTTCATTTGGCAATCCCAGATCAGGGCGAAGTGGTCTATATCGATAAAATTGACAGCAATGAAACGATACGGATGATATCCAGAATCGGTAAAAGAGCTCCTCTTCATTGCACAGGTATCGGGAAGATTCTGCTTGCACACATGGATACAGAAGAAGTGGAAGCTATTATCCGGGTAAGGGGATTAAGGAGATTTACGGAATATACGATAACAAGTGAAAGTAATTTGATGAATGCGCTTGCGGAAATAAAAGAAAAAGGATATAGTCTGGATGAACAGGAACATGAACTTGGGATTAGATGTGCTGCTGTACCGATATTCGATAATAGTACTGCGATAGCAGCTGGTATCAGTATTTCGGGACCTGTTGATCGCATGACTGATGCTAAAATACAACAGATCATTCCTGTCTTGCAGCAGAATGCCCAAGAAATATCAAGGCGTCTGGGCTACTTAAAATAAATGTACGTATAACGTATATTTATTTTTTGTTGAATTAGCGGAACGGTGTTCCTTATTAAGGAACGATAGAGGAGAAAGGAGCATATAAAATGGATGTTGTGACATTTGGCGAGTCGATGGTATTATTCACACCAGCTACGGAAGGTACATCTCTTCAATTCAGTCATTCATTTGAAAAAACAATTGGAGGCTCGGAATCGAATGTAGCAATTGCTTTAAGTAGATTGGGTGTACAGGTAGGCTGGATTAGCCGACTGGGAGATGATGACTTTGGTCGCTATATCCTTCACTATGTACGGGGAGAAGGTATAGACACAAGACAGGTTGTCCTGGATGCAAACAAACAAACAGGTGTTTTCTTTAAGGAACGAGTTAATGAAACCGATTCCAAAGTATTCTACTATCGCAAGGACTCTGCTGCTAGTTTTCTTTCACCCGATGACCTATCCGCCTCTTATATTGGCTCCGCGAAGTTTCTTCATCTGACCGGTATCACTCCTGCTTTAAGCGAGTCGTGCCGGCAAGCAACGCACCATGCATTACGACTTGCAAAGAAATACAAGGTTACCACGGTTTTCGATCCGAATATTCGACTAAAGCTCTGGAGTGAGGATGAAGCTCGTAAAGAGTTATTGTCCATTGCCAGCCAATGCGATATCGTCATGCCTGGGCTTGAGGAAGGCAGCTTACTTACAGAAGAACAACATCCCGAAAAAATAGCACAAGTGCTGATAAGAAATGGTGCCAAGCTAGTCGTCATCAAACTTGGGGAAGCAGGAGCGTTTTACTCGGATGGGACCCACGCTGAGACAATACCTGGTTACCCAGTGGACAGGATTGTGGACTCTGTGGGAGCTGGAGATGGATTCATGGCCGGTTTCCTTACCGGCTTGCTTCGTAAATGGGATTATCGAAAATCTATTCAGCTTGCGAATCGAATTGGGGCATTTGCACTTACTGTCAAAGGAGACGTCGAAGGATACCCATATTGGTCCAGCGTAGATGATGTAGCCTTGATCAGAAAAGAAATCTATCGGTAAAGGATGAGGACTTATGTATAAATGGGACCGATTAAAGATGATAGAAGAAGGCGGCATTATTGCAGTGATAAGGGATATTCCAGAGACGCAGCTTATCGATGTAGCGGATAGTCTGATTGCAGGCGGTGTGACAGCATTGGAATATACGATGTCTACTCGTGGGGCTTTACAAGCTATCCAGAGTCTGGCAAAAAGGTATGGAGACACAGCTATTGTCGGTGCAGGAACGGTACTTGATAGTGAATCGGCATTACTTGCTATTCAGCATGGTGCTGAATTCATCTTTAGTCCTACATTGAGAAGAACAGTAGTGGAAACGACGCTGCGTCATGGCAAAATATCAGTCCCTGGGGTAATGACTCCGACAGAAATGCTGACAGCTCTGGAATGGGGAAGCGATTTAGTAAAAGTGTTTCCAGCAGATGACATGGGCGCAGGATACCTGAAAAATGTGAAAGCACCGATACCCCATCTTGCTATCGTGCCGACTGGCGGTATCGCTTTAAATAATATACAAAAATACCTCGATCATGATCCAGTAGCAATCGGCTTGGGTGGGAGCCTGTTGGACAAAGAATTAATTCAAAACAAGGACTATGCAAGACTGACAGAGTTGGCTAGAACCTTTGTATCGCAGGTCCAAGCAAGAAAACTAGCAAAGAAGGGAGAGACAATCAATTGATGCAAGCTGGCACGTATATTGGTCTAGAAACATTAAGTGTGGAACAAAGAAAGATTCCATCTCCCGGTAAGGGAGAAGCTTTAATCAAGATAGCTTATGCAGGAATATGCGGCACAGACATGATGATCTACCAAGGCAAGCATCCTCGTGCAAAGGCCCCATTGATCATGGGGCATGAATTCAGTGGAACGATTGAAGCTTTAGGCAGCGAATCATGCTTTAGCAAGGGTGATAAAGTAGTAATAGAGCCGACACTTAGCTGTGGTACGTGTAAAGCTTGCGAAGCAGGCCAACATCAAGTCTGCAAATATCTAAAGTTGATTGGGATAGATATGGACGGCGGATTTGCTTCCTTTGCTGTTGTACCAATAAATAAATTGATCAAAGCGCCCGACGTGGAGCTCTCACATGCGGCACTGACAGAACCACTTGCGGTAGCAGTCCATACAATTAAACGATCCGGACTGCAGATTGGAAATACAATCATCATATTAGGAGGCGGACCGATCGGTTTGCTGATCGGACTCGTTGCAAAGCAAGCTGGCGCAGGAGAAGTGTTGATTTCTGATATAAGCCCTTACCGCCTGTCTAAAGCGAAGGAACTTGGCTTTACAGCGATCGATGCCCGAACAGAATCTGTTGCTGAAATAGTCAACGCCAAAACTGACGGGAAAATGGCAGATATAGTTTTCGAGGTGGCTGGCAATCAGATAACAGCTAACCAGATGACTGAGCTGGTTAGAATACAAGGGAAGATCATGGTCGTTAGTGTATATAAACAAGCACCGGCAGTAGATTTGGCTATTATGCATTTTAAAGAGCTTTCCATACTGACAACTCGTTGTTATAGCAAAGACGATTTTAAGACCGCAATAAAATTGATAACAAATAAACAAGTCAATGTAGAGCCGCTCATTTCGCATAAACTGCCGCTAAGCAGACTGGAGGAAGGATTTAAATTCATGCAAAATCCGGAAGCTGCATTAAAAATCCTTTTTTATCCGGAGGAGGATACTGATGTTTGATCTAACAGGGAGAGTTGCAGCTGTAACAGGAGCAACAAGAGGTATCGGGCGGGCAATTGCGATTGCACTGGCCGAAGCAGGTGCAGATATAGCACTTTTGCAGCGCAATCCTGCTAATAAAGAGGTTAAAGAAATTATTGAGTCCTATAATAGGAAGTGTGAAATCATACCTTGTGATCTTCATGATATGGAGCAAGTAAAAGCAGCTATACCTGAGGTTTTAAACAAGTTGGGAGATGTCGATATATTGGTTAATAATGTCGGTATTCAATCTCGAGCCCCTGCAGTCGACTTTACCGAAGAAGAATGGGATCGGGTAATTGACGTCAACTTGAAGAGTGTGTGGCTGCTATCGCAGCAAGCTGGTCGCATCATGGTAGGAAAGAAAAGCGGGAAGATCATAAATCTTGCTTCCTTACTCTCCTTTCAGGGTGGTATCACAGTTCCTGCATATGCGGCTGCAAAGGGAGGCATTGCACAACTGACAAAAGCACTAGCAAATGAATGGGCAAAGTATAATGTAAACGTCAATGCGATTGTCCCCGGCTATATCTCAACTGAAATGAATACAGCTTTAATCAATGATGAGTTGAGACGCCGTCAGATACTCGAGCGTATACCTGCAGGAAGATGGGGTGACGCAGAAGATTTCAAAGGTGCAGCTGTGTTTTTAGCATCCAAAGCATCAAATTATGTGCATGGACACTTGCTGGCGGTTGATGGTGGGTGGCTTGGAAGATAATATGCTCTTTCATTAAAAAAGATCAAGCCTTCATGAAGGCTTGATCTTTTTCTGAATTAATTTAGGTAGCAGAATGCATATGCTTGGATTCGCCAAGTACAGCTTCTGCGATATTCACTGCATGATCCCCGATACGTTCCAGGTTGCTGATGATATCTATGAAGACGACACCAGACTGGCCGCTGCAGGAGCCTTCCGTCAAGCGCTGGATATGCTGCTTGCGAAGCTTGCGCTCAAGCGTGTCGATTTTATTTTCTTGTTCTACCACTTGTTTTGCATGATTTTTATCATTGTTTTGTAAAGCCAGCATCGCATCACGTACCGTGTCAGTTGTAAGAAGGAACATATTTGTCAGATCTTCCATTGCACTGCTGGAGATTTTGACTTTGTTCGACTGCTGGTACTCAACAAGCTCAATGATGTTCTCGAAGTGGTCACCGATACGTTCGATATCGCTGACGGCATCAATCAATGCACCATGCTCTTCCGATTCCTGTGCAGATAGCGACTCAGCGGAAATTTGGACAAGATAGTCCATGATCTTGCGGTCGAAGTTGTTGATAGCTTCTTCAATTTGATAAGCATTATTAGCATGTTTCACTTGTTTTGTCTGCAAGAATTGGTTTGTTTCTTCCAAGCCCTGGACAGCCACTTCACCCATGCGTACCACTTCTTGCTTCGCATTGCCTAATGCCACAGAAGGAGACTGCTGGATCATGACTGGATCCAGACCCTTTGTATTGTAATCTACCACTTTATCCTCACCTGGAATCAATTTCGTAACAATCCACGCGAGTACAGCTACAAATGGAAGCTGGATCAACGTGTTCGTAATGTTAAATGTTCCATGTGCGAACGCAATCGTCATACTCGGGTTCAAATCCCACGTTGCCTGCATCCAATTTACGAGTGCAGTATACGGGATAAGCAGGATCAAGAAGATCAAGGTTCCGATCAAGTTGAATAGTACATGTGTTGCTGCTGCTCTTCTGGCTGCAATGGAAGCACCGATAGAAGCAAGTACAGCTGTAATCGTCGTTCCGATATTATCCCCGAACAGGATCGGCAGCGCTGCCTGCAAATCAACAAGTCCCTCTGAATATAGACCTTGCAGGATACCAATTGTTGCACTGGAGCTTTGAACGATTACTGTAAATATTGTACCAGCCACAACCGCCAAGATTGGGTTGTCGCTTAGCTGCACCGTCAGATCATGGAAAGATTCCAGGCTGCGAAGCGGCTTCATTGCTCCGCTCATCAGCTCAAGACCATAGAACAATGCACCAAAGCCAAAGAAGATCTGACCGATATTGTTGATTTTTTTGTTTCTAAAGAAGAATAGCATGAAAGCGCCGACAGCTAGAATAGGCAGTGCGTATGCACCGACATCCAAACCGATGATAAAAGCGGTGACTGTAGTACCGATATTGGCACCCATTATGACACCGATTGCCTGGCGCAGCGTCATGAACCCAGCGCTTACCAAGCTGACTGTGATAACAGTCGTACCAGAGCTGCTCTGGATCAGAACCGTCACAAGAATACCAGCAAGTACTCCCATGAGCGGGTTTGTCGTAAATTTATCCAAGATGTCGCGCAATTTGTCACCGGCCGACTTTTGCAGTCCATCTCCCATCGACTTAATACCAAATAGGAAAATACCTAATCCCCCGATGAACGAGAAGATTAATTCCTGTACATTTATATCCAAACTTTTCACCCCTAAGGTTAATTATCTGCTGCAAACACGACTATTATGTCTAAATGTTAAGCATGTGTAAAGGTGATGGTTAATTTATTTACAAAACCTTTACAAAACTATGTGGATAAAAGTAAAAAAGTGTCATATAAGCAAGTAAAATACAAAAAAAGAGTTGTTCCCAGTTGGAACAACTCTTAAAATCAAAGCAAATCACTATATCCGTCAATTACGAAGTAAATTGTTAAGATCATCATTACAGCGAGTAATATCAGCATCGTGTAGAAGAATGCCTTTTTACCTTTAGATGGTTTAGAATCCATTATACTGCTCCTTTTGCGTAATCAATAATAACATCATACCATGCTTGTCTTACATAATTCCATCGTTACTCCTCATACTAACAGGACGAGGAGGGAACGGACTTGAAAAAGCATCCAGGTAATAAAGGACAAGGTAAAACATCCAATACAGGCAATATGAAATGGTGGCAGCTGTCGCTTGTCGGGATAGGCTGTACGATCGGAACGGGATATTTCCTCGGATCCGTTATCGGCATCCATTTGACTGGTGCTTCCATCATCATCTCTTTCGTATTGGCTGCGATAGGTACACTGATCGTATTTTTATCTCTTGCAAAGATGACGGCAAATGATCCGCAGGAAGGATCGTTTTGCTATTATGCCGGCAAAGCTTTTGGCGGCTGGGCAGCTTTCAGCTGCGGATGGAGCTACTGGTGCTCCAATATCCTGATCATGGGCAGCCAGCTGACGGCGATTTCACTTTTAAGCCAATTTTGGTTTGAGAATGTGCCATTATGGGTGTTTTCCGCCATTTACGCTGTGCTGGCAATTATTGTGGTCCTGACAGGTGCAAAGGGATTCAATAAGATGGAGAATGTCTTTGCGGTCGTCAAGACAGCTGCGATTACGATGTTTATTATATTGGCTGCACTTGTGTTATTTAACGTTATCTCTACAGAATCGACGTATAAGCCTTTTGAGGAAAGTTTCCTGCATGATGGTTATAAGGGGTTATGGGCATCACTTATTTATGCTTTTTATGCTTTTGGGGGTATTGAGGTTATCGGAATGATGTCTATGCAGCTGAAGAAGAAGGAAGAAGCCGCAAAGGCAGGGACAATTATGCTGATCGGGCTGGCGATACTTTATGTGGTTTCGTTGCTTTTGGCTATCAGCATGGTGAAGACACATGACTTCAAGATGAATGAAAGTCCGTTTGTCACTGCGCTGTCGAAAACGCCGCTTGATTTCTTCCCGCATGTGTTCAATGCTGCTGTCATCATAGCAGGGTTCTCCACTTTATGTGCAGCACTTTTTGCGGTAACGAATTTGCTTGTCGTTTTGGCAAAGGACAAAGATGCGCCGCAGCTGTTTGCTAAGAAACTGAAGTATAAGGACCTTCCTTTGGCAAGTATGCTGCTGGCGGCAGTGGGTTTGCTCGCGAGTATTATCACCGCTTTATTATTGCCCGGGAAAATATATGAGTATATCACTACCGCGGCAGGGCTGCTGCTGTTGTACAATTGGCTGTTCATACTGGCATCTGCCTGGAAAATTGAAAAGTTCAAGATGGTCAATAAGCTGGTGACGGTAATAGCAGCCATCCTGCTGTTCGCAGGTATCAGCGGAACAGCAGTAGAAGCTGAAGTACGTCCAGGCTTATATGTAAGTGCCGGATTCGCTGTCCTTATTCTGATTATCGGCATCTGGGTCAAACGCAAAAAATCACAGCACACTCAAAATGCCTAAATATCCGAAATAGAGACCAAAACCGAGCAAAGACATCCCGGAAACAAATGTGATCAGCTTCAGCAAACCGTCATTCAGGAAACGACGCAAACTGCTGGATAAAAGGGCGATCACATTATCCCAAAGGAACACACCAACAAAGATGCTTATCGTGTAAAGCAGCAAATGATCTGCCTCGCCTTGCTCGACGATCTTGGCAAGAACGGAGCCGTAAACGCCAACCCAAAACATAATACTGATCGGATTAACGAGAGCGAGAAAGAATCCATACCGGAGTCCTTGGAGCGGAGCAACTGTTGTCATGCTAGCACGGGTCAATGTACGAGTCTTTAAGACGCTCTCAATGCCAAGAAAAAGGAAGACGAAACTGCCAAAGAAATAAAGAAAAGACTGAACAACAGGGATCATGATGACATGATAAAATCCAAGATACACAAGCAGCATATACAGAATATCTGCCAGCATCGCACCGAACCCGACAGATAAGCTTTGCAGGAATCCGCCGCGGATTCCTTTTTCCATTTGAGCGGCATTGACTGGACCTACTGGTGCGGAGAGACTCACTCCCAATAATATATAATTGAGTATATTACCCATGCTTGGCCTCCTTTTGGCTGACTTGTACAGCCTATTCAGAGCATGTGAAGGGTAGTCCCTCTTTTTATTTTACAAATTATTAATACACTATTTTGATACACGCATTTCTTAATGGAATATGCGTGTTTTCGTTTTGGTTCCAGTAAATGTGACAGATTCTGCAGTTAAGTTCCTGTAAAAACAGGCGTTTTCTGCTTCAAGATGTCGAACATGGTAAATTAACCCTTTTCTTGCAAAACTTTCGATTATAAGACAGAATAGCGAGGGGTGAACAAAAAGTCCTAATTTTTGTAAAGGAGGAGAGAGGTTTATAAGCTGTTCTGCCCATAAAAAATTAAGGGAGAAGATACCGATGTCGGACATCCGCAATATTGATTTTCATACAGTGCTTGAACAGTACAAGAATATGATCCATTACCATATCCACCGATTGGGTATCCGGGATACACACGACGAGTTTTTACAGGAAGGCGTAATGGCATTATTTTTTGCTTACAATG
Organism: Terribacillus saccharophilus; assembly: GCF_046592595.1. GTDB lineage: Bacteria > Bacillota > Bacilli > Bacillales > Amphibacillaceae > Terribacillus > Terribacillus saccharophilus_C. The sequence goes on from NZ_JAWVPF010000006.1 coordinate 19,914, forward strand.
GCTATGAGGAAACAAAAGGCACCTTCGATTCCTATGCCAGCCATATGATCCGTCACCGACTCATCGACTACCTCAGAAAAATCATCCGCGAACAAGAAAAAACCGACCTCATCATCAATGAAGCCCACACAAAAGAAGCAATCCAGCAAGAACTCGACTTGATTGAAAAACAAGAATTCTGGAAGCGTGTCAAACATACACTCACGGATAAGCAATGGAAATGGGTGTACTGGTACATAATCCATGGGTATGCAGTGAAGGAAATCGCCGCAATCGAGCAGACGACAGAAGATGCTGTGAAGAATTGGGGGAAAGAAGTGAAACGCAAGCTGCGGGATAGTGCATTTATTCAGGAATGCAGGAAGAAGTAAGAGGTAAAAAGCATCGTTCCTTTTGGGAAAGGTGCTTTTTTTATGTAAAGGGATTCTATAGTTTACGAAGATACTTTAAAGCTTGTGTAAATATGCTTATTTATTGGAAATTCGGTGCTAGAATGCTTCATACAAACATACTTTATTCAAATAGGATGTGACCTCAATGAAGAAGAAAATCGCAGTAATCGGAACAGGTTATGTGGGACTGGTTACAGGAGTAGCGCTTTCTGATATTGGACATCAAGTATATTGCTTGGATGTAGATCCAAATAAAATAGATAAGTTAAATCTCGGAATTTCCCCAATCTATGAGCCAGGGTTGGAAGAATTGATTCATAAAAATATGCATGCAGATCGACTTCATTTCACGACTGACCACAGCATCGCCTTCCATGATGCGGATGCTATCTATATTGCTGTCGGTACCCCGGAGAGAGCGGACGGTTCTGCTAATCTTGACTTTGTACAGCAGGTAGCAAGGGATATCGCTGCGCATGTAACGGATAAAGGAGCAGTTGTTGTCACAAAGAGTACGGTTCCTGTTGGCACGAATAAACTTGTGAAGCATTGGATCTCGGAGGCGCTTGATCGCGACGTGAAGATTGAAGTTGTATCCAATCCCGAATTTCTTCGGGAAGGCTCTGCTGTACATGATACGTACAATGGTGACCGTATCGTAATCGGTTCAGAATCTGAAGAAGCAGCAAATCTAATTGAAGAAATCAATAAACCATTCGGTGTGCCGGTATTCCGTACGGATATCGAAAGCGCTGAAATGATCAAATATGCGTCCAATGCTTTCCTGGCAGCGAAAATCAGCTTCATCAATGAAATTGGTACGATCTGCGGCAAGCTTGGTGCCAACATTGAAGATGTTGCCAAAGGAATGGGGATGGACAAACGTATCGGTGATAAATTCCTGAATGCTGGTATCGGTTATGGCGGCTCTTGCTTCCCGAAAGATACGAAAGCACTTGTTCAGATTGCCGGCGGCGTGAATCACACATTTGACTTGTTGGAATCGGTTATCAATGTAAACAACAAGCAGCAGCAAATTCCTGTCGATATGGCGCAAATGGTCGTACGCGGCGGACTGGAAGGCAAGAAAGTTGCCATGCTTGGTCTTGCATTCAAACCGAATACCGATGATATGCGCGAATCAGCAAGTATTGTGCTTGCACAGAAATTGACGGACCTTGGTGCGAACATCTCCGCATTTGACCCAATCGCTATGGACAATGCGAAGCGATTGCTTCCAGAGACTGTCCATTATGCAGTGAGCACGAAGGAAGCACTCCAAGACGCAGATGTAGCGATCATCGTGACAGAGTGGGATGAATTCAAGGATCTCCCGCTAACTGTTTTCGAACAGCAGATGAAGCAGCCAATCGTTATCGATGGCCGTAACTGCTATCCGCTCAGCTATGTAGAAACGGCGAACATCGACTACTATTCTATCGGACGTCCTTCTGTCATCCAAGCGAAAAAATCCAATCAGCCAGCAAACTAATCCAAAGCCGACAGCTAATGCTGTCGGCTTTTTTTATGCTTGCTCCCGGAATTTCCGAGGTGTGAGGCCAGTATGTTTCTTGAACACTTTTGTGAAATAGCTTTGGTCGTGAAAGTGAAGCAACGCACAAATGTGCAGCAAGGATTGATCTGTCGTCCTAAGCAAAAGTTTGGCTTCCTCAATGCGAAGATGCTGGATATAAGTTCGTATCGGCATGCCAACTTCCTGTTTGAACCGGGCAGAAAGGTAAGTCGGATTCATTTTCAGCATATCGGCCAGCTGTTTCAATGTCAGCACTTCATAAAGATGCTGGTAGATATAATGGACACAATGCGCGATTTTACGCGAATATGTGCCTGCTTTTATTTCATTTACTTTGTCAGCGAATGCGCACAGTGCTTCGGTTTGTAGGTGTATAAGTGCTGAGAGATTTGTCTTCTCTTCGATCTGCTGGATATACACATCACTCATTGTAAAGGCAAGCTCAGGAGCCAGTCCTCCGTTGATGGCAGCGCGGGTTGCCAATGTAATGGCTGTTATAGCTAAATTCTTCCGATTTCTCAATACGTTTTGCTTTGCCAATGTTCCGCTTAATTCATCGGGGAAGCTCTGCAGCTGTTTCTTCACGAGTTCAGGCTTGCCGGCACGAATACAGTCGAAGAGTTTTTCCTCTAAATAAGGGTGATGGTGAAAAGTGATATTCTGTCTGTTCTCAGCTGATTGGATCATCGGCAGCTCCAAAGAAGGCTTTTGCAGCGCAGCCGCATCCAGCTCCTGCTGGTACAGCATGTAATAAGCAAGTGAGCCGATATTGATCAGTTTCTCCTTTGATAGGTTTGTTTCTGATGCTGGGCCTAGCTGCAGCATACCGCCGTTATCTTCAAATGGTATGAAAAAAGAGTACCCTGAAGTTTCTTCCTTTAGATAAGGAACGCTGGAGAGTGTCGATTCTGACTGATAGGTAACAGGTATAGAAAAAGTTTGATGAAGTAATCGTGTGACGGTGGACCAGTCGTTCGGCATAGGGAACCTCCATTGCAGAAAATAGAAAGTAACTACCAAAAAAACGAAATTAATACCAGAAATGTAATCGTTATCATTATATCATACATATGTAGTGGTAATGTAATAGGACAACTGGAGGAGGGCTTGAGCATGTATCTTGTAGTTGACATCGGCGGGACCTTGGTTAAGACCGCTTTAATGGATAGAGGCGGCAAAATCATTAAAAAAGACAGCCGACCGTCTTCCAGGGAAAATATCGAAGCTTTCGATAAGATACTGTTTGCTAGCATCGATGACATGTACAGCGAGGAAGTACGTGGCATTGCAGTTAGCACGCCAGGGGCAGTCGACATAGACACCGGTGTTATTTACAATGGCGGGTCTTTCCCGTTCCAGCATGGTGTGAATATGAAAGAAAAGCTCAAGGAGCGTTATGATGTAGCAGTTGCGATTGAGAACGACGGCCGCTGTGCAGCACTCGCAGAGCTTTGGCTCGGGAGCCTCAAGGACAAGCGTGATGCGATTGTCTTGGTGCTTGGCAGCGGAGTGGGCGGCGGTATCCTCATGGATGGCAAAGTCCATCATGGCCGGAATCTGTTGGCTGGGGAACTGAGTTATGTGATGGAATCAGTTGACGCGGAATCCAAGAAAGCTGCCTTTTTCGGTTCGACTGGTTCAGCGGTCAATATGATTAAACGGATCAATAAGGAAAAAGAAGTTGCGGATGTCACAGATGGCAAGAAGGCATTCGAATTTATCCATGCTGGTGATGCTGCTGCAAATCGGATTTTCGACGAATTTTGCATGAGCATTGCTGTGCAGATTTTGAATCTCCAATATATTTTCGATCCGGAAGTGTTTGCCATTGGCGGCGGCATCAGCGCGCAGCCAATCGTGACAGAACGAATTCAGCATAGCCTACAAGAGCTGAAACAAGCAAATCCATTCCATGCAGCTGATCCAACGATTGTCAGCTGCCATTATCAAAGTGATGCGAATTTATATGGTGCACTCTATCATTATTTGACGGAACACGAAAGAATAGGGAGGAACTGAATCATGGCAGAAGTGAAAAAAGAATTTCCACAAGGTTTCCTATGGGGAGGCGCTGTGGCAGCCAACCAGCTGGAAGGAGCATATCAAGAAGACGGCAAAGGCCTCTCAACAGCTGATGTATCACCTGACGGTATCATGTATCCAGCATCTGAGGATCCAGCTAAATTGAATCTGTATCATGATGGTATCGATTTTTACCATCGTTACAAAGAAGATTTGGCATTGTTCGGCGAGCTTGGCTTTAAATGCTTCCGTACAAGCATCGCGTGGACGCGCATTTTCCCGAATGGGGATGATGCAGAGCCGAATGAAGCGGGCTTGAAATTCTATGACGATTTATTCGATGAAATGCGGAAACACGGCATGGAGCCTGTCGTTACCATCTCCCACTATGAGATGCCGTTGAATCTAGTGAAAAAATACGGCGGCTGGCGCAATCGTGAAGTGATTGGCTTTTATGAGAAGTTTGCCAGAACTGTACTGGAGCGCTATAACGGCAAGGTGAAGTACTGGATGACATTCAATGAAATCAACGTTGTCCTGCATGCGCCATTCACTGGCGGCGGTCTGGTGTTCGAAGAGGGCGAGAACAAGCTGAACATTATGTATCAGGCTGCGCATCACCAATTTGTAGCCAGTGCATTGGCGGTAAAAGCATCCCATGAAATCAATCCGGAAGCACAAATCGGCTGTATGATCGCGTCTATGACGACGTATCCATTGACACCGCATCCAGATGACGTCTTTGCAGCTCTGGAGCAGGATCGTAAAACATTGCAATTCTCCGACGTGCAAGTACGCGGCTACTATCCTACTTATTTGAAACGCTATTTCACTGAAAATGATATCGAGTTCAAGATTGCTGACGGTGATGAGGAACTTATGCGCGAGCACACGGTCGACTATATTGGCTTCAGTTATTATATGAGTTTCATTGCGACAACTGATGAAGAGAAGCTGAAGGAAGCTGCTGCCGGGAACCTGATGACAGGAGTAAGAAACCCTTATCTCAAATCTTCCGAATGGGGCTGGCAGATTGATCCGAAGGGCTTGCGTACGACACTGAATGTTCTTTATGATCGCTACCAGAAGCCTTTGTTCATCGTGGAAAACGGCTTGGGTGCCGTGGACAAGGTCGAAGAAGACGGCAGTATCCAGGATGATTACCGCATCGATTACCTGCGTGCGCACATTGAACAAATGAGAGAAGCAGTAGCTGATGGTGTCGATTTGATCGGCTATACAACATGGGGACCAATTGACCTAGTCAGTGCCTCGACTGCGGAATTGAAAAAGCGTTATGGCTTCGTTTATGTGGACCGTGATAACGAAGGCAATGGCACGCTGGAAAGAACAAAGAAGAAGAGTTTTGCGTGGTATCAGCGTGTTATCGAGACTAACGGACAGGAACTTTGATTGTAAGGCACTTGCTGCGCAGCAGCGGGTGCTTTTTTTAGTATATTATGGGTGCGTATCCATTGAACTACTATGAATTGTCATTATAGATACAATAGTGCTAGAATGTACCACCAAATTTCTACAAATTTTGCTATACTAAGAGCAACTAAGATAAAAAAGGTTGATGGAGATGCGGGAACATGATGCTAGTCGGAATGAAATGGCGGAGTCTGCTGTGAAGATTGGACAAATGAGATTAGAACGGATCAAGCCGGACAGTGTCTGGACAAAGATCGAAACGTGCAAGCTGACGACATTGACAGCTCCCTCTGGCTATGGCAAAACGACAATACTCCAGGAATGGGCAGCAAAGACAGATTTGGAAGTAGGTTGGGTGAATCTCGAGGAAGAAGATATCCAGCGAGTCGCTTTCTGGAAAAAGATGATTTTACATATGCCAGGTCTGCCTGATCGGGAACGGAAGAATCTATTGGATATAATCCAGTCTGCTTCCTATTCGCCAACCCATTTCATTGCAACGTGCTGTGCTTATTTGCGTGAGTACCAAGTGACGGCTGCATTGATACTGGATGATTTTCATTTGATGACGAACTCCAATGAACTGTATGAATTAACATCATTATTGGAAGAGATGCCGGATACATTTCACATCATTTTAGCTGGTCAGGTATTTCCAGGTCTTTCTTTGAGAAGGCTGCTGCGCCAGCAAAAAGTATTGCAAATCACAAAGCGTGATTTGATTTTCACGCCCGAAGAGATCGAGTCGTATATCAAGAAGCATCTGCATAAGGAGCCTTCGGAGGAAATAGTCACAACTATCATCCAGCAGACGCAAGGGTGGGCTGCCGGGCTTCAGCTTATCCACATGTATGAGCAGCAGTTTCGGGAGGATTATTCGGAGCTGCAGTTTTCGAATGTTGTAGTGGCAAGGCAGCTTATCCAGGAAATTGTCCATAGCCTTCCAGACAATGAACGGAACTATCTGCTTTCCACGTCTATCTTGAATACGATGCATGTCCGTTTATGTGATTATATAGTAGGAACAAGACGCGGCAGGGTGATCATGCGGCGGCTAAGGTCACAGGGATTGCTTGTTGAGAACCAGGAGGCACCTGGCTGGTTCACCTATAATAAGCATTTTCGTACATACCTGAAGGAAATGCTCGATAGGCAAGCAGCGAATATCAATGAGCTGTACCATCGAGCGAGTATGTGGTACGAAAATGAGCAAATGCTGCTCATGGCTATCCAGTACGCCTGGAAGGCCGGGGATGAATTGCGTGTCAAACAGCTCCTTATCGAGGCGGCACCTAGTCTTTTAAGGGAAGGTCGTACCGATCAGCTGCAGGAATGGATCAGTAAATTACCGCGCAAGTTCATTTATCAGCTGGAGCTGGGGATCATCTATGGCTGGGTCGAATGCCTGCGCTTTCAGCCGGAGAGTGCCCAGCGGCATGCTTATATGATGGAAGAACAGCTACTGCGTCGGGAACTGCAGCTTTCTGAAGAGGAAGAAAAACGTCACTTTGCTGATTTGTATACATTGAAGAGTTTTATATCTTTGCTGGAGGATGATGCCAAAAGTACGATGGATCATGCTAGTAAAGCACTGATTTACAGTGAAAATTCCAGCAAGTATTTTTCCCATTCGTTCGATTATAATCGCCATGATGCTACTATCCTCCACTCACCGCTTGGAGGAGGCGGCGATTTACGTGCGATTCAGCGAGTATACGAAGGACTGGCTCACACAGTCACAGACGAATCCGTTTTCAGAGGCTATTACCATCTGAGTCTGGCAGAGCTAGCGTATGAAGTAGGCTTGGCGACTAAAGCAAAAAGCCACTTGGAACAGGCTTTGGCTATTGCTGATTTGTTCGGACTGCCAGGTTTGCTGGTACCGGCATACATATTGAAAGCAAGGCATGAGTTGGAACAGCAAGGTGATGCCCAATCAGCCAAAGCGACGCTGCATGCATTGAAGGATCTACTGACAAGGAGCAATGCTTCAGCTGACTGGTTCAAAAAGGCAGAAGCAGCAAGGATCCGTATCGCTATTCATCAAGGCGACACAAGACGGATACAGAATTGGCTGTCTCTATTCGTTCTCCAGGAGCCGCCAATCCAGCAAAAGAGCCTGTTTGAATACATAACACTTGTGTTGTCCTATAAGGCCATGGGAGACACTGAAGCAGCGCAGCATTACATCAAGAAGCTGCTGCCGCTCGTAAAATTCGGCCATCGTCTAAGTGCAGAAATTGAACTCTACATCATCCAAGCTGTGCTGCTGTACCCAACCGATCGTGATCAAGCGTACATCTCTATGAAAGATGCGCTTCGTCTCAGTGCCGATCATAAATATTTGCGCACCTATTGGAAAAATGGGGAGACAGTGCGCGATATGCTTGATGAACTGATGGAAAAAGATGAAGTACCAAAGAAACACCGGAAGTATGTCGAGCAGATCCTGGCATACTGGTCAGAGGAGACAACAGAGCAGAAGCTGCAAAATAAGCTGACAAATCGGGAGCTGCAGCTTGTCTATCATCTCCAGCTTGGCAAACGGAACAATGAAATAGCGGAAGAATTGGATTTATCACTAGGTACGGTAAAAGTATATTTCCATCGAATCTATGAAAAACTTGGTGTCAAAAACCGCAAGCAGGCTAGGGAATTGGCAGCTGGAATCGATTTTACCAGCATATTGTAAAGAAGCAATTGATTTTGCAGAATGGTGCTGAATACAGGGATTATTTGTAGTAGAATGGAAGAAATGGAAATACGGGAAGGAGGCGGCATTATGCTGCGTGCTGTGCATCATATTGCAATTATCTGCTCGGATTATTCAGAATCCAAGCGATTTTACACCGAAATATTAGGTTTGCGTAGTATACGGGAAGTCTACCGGAAAGAGCGGGATTCGTATAAATTGGATCTTGCACTTGGGGATACATATGTCATTGAGTTATTTTCCTTCCCGAATCCTCCGGCACGTCCGAGTTATCCGGAAGCATCTGGACTGCGCCATCTTGCTTTTACAGTAGATGATGTCGAAAAGGAAGCAGCTCGACTTCAAGCAATGGGTGTGAAGACCGAACCTGTCCGGATAGATCCTTTCACGGAAAAAGCATTTACTTTCTTCCAGGATCCTGATGGATTACCAATTGAACTGTATGAAGAGGAGGCTGGCAAAGCGTGAAGAAGGAGACGCTGCTGATCGGGACATTCATCCTTTTCCTTGGTATTGCTGTCTCAGCTTTCTTCTATGTACAGAACAAATCCGTGACGAACAGTTCATTAAAGGCGAATGAGCAGAAAGAGCAATCCTATGCTGCCAAAGCGAAACTAACGGAAGAACCGAAAGAAGTGAAAATCGAGCATATAGATGGTGAATTTGCTCTCCAGAAGGAAATGATTGCGGCAGAGGAAGAACAAGCAGTTGAACTGGAGCCTCAGACGGAGCAAGAAGTTCAGACAACGGAAGAACCAATTGTTACGGAAGACGAAACAGAGGTTAGCTCTGATTCTAGTTATCAAGCACCCAGCTCCAGCTACTCTGTACCTGCAAGCGGCTCTTCTGGCGGCAGTTCGTCAAGTTACAGCGGTGGCGGTGGCGGCAGTTCCAGCAGCAATAGTGGCTGGTCTTCCGGCAGAGGTTCGACAAGCGGTTCCTCATCCAGCGGAAACAGTTCGACTAACAAGGGCTCTACAGGAGGAAACACGGAAAAGCCTGCTGCAGAGGAGCCGGTACCTTCCAAAGAGAAACCAGCAGAAGAACCTGCTGAAAAATCCAAGCCGCCTGTGGCAGAGCCTGAAGATAAACCGGAATCAGATCCTGAACCAGAGCCGGATATCTCTGCTGATCCTGCTGATGGCGCAGGGGAAGCTGGAAAGATAGAAGAAGAGCAATGATACAAAGTAAGTCGCACAATTGTGCGGCTTTTCTTTTAGAGACAATGTTACGGGAGCTTCAGTTTGGGTAATATGGAAAGAAAGGCTTTCGATGTGAGGGGACTTGTTATGAAGACAAAATATTATGCCATTATAGATATCGGATCGAATACAATGCGTCTTGTCGTGTACGTGCGTGACAAGAGTGGCAGAATTAAAGAAAAAGAGAATGTGAAGGTTGTCGCGCGTCTGCGCAATTATCTGACAGCAGATGGTGTCTTGGATGAAAAGGGAATCCAGACACTCGTCAAAACACTGCATAGCTTCCAGGAAGTGACACGCTTTTATGAGCTGGAGTCCACAACTTGTGTTGCGACGGCTACCGTCCGGCATGCGAAGAATCAGCAGGATATAGTGGAGCTGGTGGATAAGGAAACCGACTTTACTATCAGGGTTCTATCAGATTATGAAGAAGCATACCTCGGTTATTTAGCTGTCGCGAACAGCACGCCGTTCCAGGATGGTATTACCGTCGATATCGGGGGCGGCAGTACGGAGGTGACGTATTTTGAGAATCGCAAGCTGCTATTCTATCACAGCTTCCCATTTGGGGCTTTATCGCTGAAGCGGCAATTTGCAGCAGGAGAGAAGCCGACAGAGGAAGAACTGGAACATATCCATGCATTTGTATGTGAACAGCTGCAGACGCTGGATTGGCTGCCGGATAAGCAGCTGCCAATCATCGCTATCGGCGGAAGCGCACGTAATGTCGTCCAAATACATCAGGAAGAGGTAGGCTATCCATTAGCTGGACTGCATCAATACAAGATGAAGAAGCAGGATATCGAAAATATGCAAGCTGAGCTTGCACCGCTCGGCTTTTCCGAGCTGCAAAAAGTGGATGGTCTCTCGAAGGATAGAGCGGATATCATCTTGCCGGCGATCCAAGTATTTCGCTGCTTGCTTGATATTGTAGGGACGAATGATTTTGTCCTCAGCCGGAAAGGATTGCGGGACGGATTGCTGTATGAGGTGCTGCATCGCCGTAATGAAATGACGTTATTCACGGATGTACTGGAGCGCAGCTTTGAGGAGCTTGCAAAGGATTTCGAGATTGATCGGACGCATGCACTGCAGCGGCAAAAAACAGCTGTATTACTGGCGAAGCTGATGGAGGAACAGGGGCTTGTGGAATTGAATGATCATGATTCGTTCCTCGTAAAGTACGCTGCCTATGTGTATAATGTCGGAGCTTATATCGATACAGAATCCGGAAACCAGCATACGTTCTATCTGCTGGCAAACCGGACGATTGATGGCTTGCTGCATAAAGATCGTATCATTCTGGCACTGCTTGCATCCTTCAAAAATAAATCATTTTATAATCGCAACGCAGAAGTATTCAAATCATGGTTCAAGGAAGAGGAGCTCGCCCACTACCGTCTGCTGGGAGCGATTATCAAACTGGCCAACAGTTTGCACGCGACAAAGCGGAATATAGTAGCTGACATCGAATTGCAGGCAGATGGAGACGACCTGCTGCTTACTGTCATATGCAACAAAGACTGGCGTGCAGAATGGTATCAAGTAGAAAAACAGAAAAAGCATCTGGAAAAACAGCTGAGGCGAAATGTAGAGCTGGTATTCCGTGAAGAAACGTCTTCCCATATAAGTTAAAATTTACAATAACTTCATAATCTCTCTTTTTGCTGGCTGATATACTAGAAGTGAAGAATACTGTCGAAAAGTGGTGCATGGAAATTGAGAACAGAGGAACAGCTGCGGGTGGATTTGAATAACCCGAAAAATTATAATAACCGAGAGTTGAGCTGGCTTGCTTTTAATGAACGAGTGCTGGAGGAAGCGCTTGATGAGCGCAACCCTTTGTTGGAAAGGCTAAAGTTCCTGTCGATTTTCAGTTCCAATCTGGATGAGTTTTTCATGGTGCGGGTGGCTGGTTTGAAGGATCAGGTGAAAGCCGGATTCAACCGGCCGGAAAACAAAGCTGGTATGACGCCGAAACAGCAGCTCCAAAAAATCGGCGCGAAGGCGCACCGTCTTGTAGAGATGCAAAACAGTCTGTTTCAGGATGTCATTATCCCGGAGTTGAAGGAAGAGAAAGTAGAATTATTGACGATGGAGCAGCTGTCGAGTGCCCAGCTGCTGCGTTTGGAAACATACTTTGAAGAAGAGATATTCCCGGTACTTACGCCAATGGCAGTCGATGCGTATCGTCCGTTCCCAATGCTATTGAATAAAAGTCTGAATTTGGCTGTATCCCTGCTGGACGAGCATGAGTTGGATAAAGATGCGCAGCATAAGACAGCAATCGTGCAGGTGCCGGCTGTACTGGATCGCTTTATACAGCTTGAGGACACAAAGGAAGACGAACTTCATTTCGTTCTGCTGGAAGATATCATCAGTCACTATATTTACAAGCTATTCCGGGGCTATCAGATTAAGTCCGTCACTGTCTTCCGCATTACGCGCAATGCCGACATGACAATCCATGAAGAGGGCGCACGCGATTTATTGAAGGAAATAGAGAAAGAACTCAAGAAACGCAAGTGGGGGGCGGCTATCCGTCTGGAAATCCCCAAAAAAGAGTACGATTACAAGATGATCAACTTCCTGACGGAGACACTGGATATCCACCGGAAGGATGTCTACGAAATCGATGGCCCAATCGACATGACAAGAATGATGCAGTTCTATAAGCTTGTTGCTGCAAAACGGGAGCACCTCGTTTACGAGACACTCATCCCGCAGCCGCCTGCTGAAATAGGCACTGATGAAAATTTATTCGATGCCATCAATGATCGGGATATTTTCCTGCATCATCCGTATGAATCATTCGAACCAATCGTTGATTTTGTTTCAAAAGCAGCGGATGATCCCGATGTACTGGCTATCAAGCAGACATTATACCGTGTGAGCGGCGACTCTCCTATCATCTATGCATTGAAACGGGCAGCAGAAAAGGGGAAGCAGGTTACCGTGCTGTTCGAACTGAAAGCGCGATTTGATGAGGAGAACAATGTGCAGTGGGCAAAGGAACTGGAGAAGTCCGGCTGTCACGTTATCTACGGGATGACACATCTGAAGACACACAGCAAAATAACCCTTGTCGTACGGAAGAAGCATAATCGTATTGAGTGCTTTGTCCATCTTGGGACAGGCAACTACAATGATCAGACTGCCAAGCTGTATACAGACATGGGGCTGTTCACTTCCAAGCGCAAGTTCGGGATTGATGCGACTAACTTCTTCAATTATCTAAGCGGCTACACGGAGAAGCCGACCTTCCACCATCTGTCGGTAGCTCCATTTGATATCCGTTCTGATATCATCTCCATGATAGATGAAGAGATTCGCTTACATAAGCGGCATGGCAACGGTCGCATCATTATGAAAATGAACTCGATTACCGATAAACCAATCATCCAAAAGCTATATGAAGCTTCCATTGCCGGAATCCGGATTGATTTGATCATCCGAGGTATTTGCTGCCTGCGCCCGGGCATCAAGGGTGTGAGCGAGAATATACGTGTACGGAGTATTGTCGGCAGATATTTGGAGCATACGCGAATCTATTACTTCCATCATAACGGGGAGGAAAAGATACAGCTTTCCTCAGCAGATATGATGACGAGGAATATGGAGAAGCGGGTGGAAATCCTCTTCCCGATTTTCGATGGGCCTATCAAGCGACGCATCCGCGGCATCCTGGATGTCATGCTGCAAGATAACAGTAAAGCAAGAGAGCAGGATGAAAACGGGGTTTATCACTATGTGAAACGTGGCGATCAAGAAGAGCTGATAGATAGTCAGCTGATTCTATTTAACGAAGCCTATCATGTAATGGATGACGAGGAATGAGAATAGGACGCAGCAGCGTCCTATTTTTTTGCTTTTCGACAGAAACTGCTGGGAATTATTGCTATAATGAATTCTAGCAATCTTAAACTGGAAATTCATTCTAGCAGAGGAGTGTATGGCAGTGAAGGCATTTTTCATAACATTATTATGTATTTGTGTACTTGCGATAACCGGTACTGGTATCTATTTCTTCTTATCTCAAGACGAAACCGATACAACAAGCGGGAAAGAGAATGAGGCATCACAGCAAGAACAATCGCCGGCTGAGGCATTGGAAGAAGAAGAAGAGCTCAAACCGGTTGAAAAAGGAGAAGGAGCTTCCCAGCTGGAAGAGCTATCTGGCGATACGAAGGATTTCCTTTCTACGTTCACGTATGAATCCTTTGATGAACAAATTGCCTATCAGAACGAAGAACTCGTCAAACAAATAATCAGTGACCAGCATGCCTACTTGAATGATCTTACTGGCTGGGGTCACATCGATAATGTAGATATCGATTATCTAGCTGAATCAGATGAATGGCAGCGGCTCCAGGAGGATGTCGAACGGCTCCGGACAGAAGGATTCGCACCATCGGAAGCTGTGAATGACATGTGGAACGCTGAAGCATTCATGCGAATCGCAACAGACAGCGCGGACTTGAACAGTCTGCGTTATGTACATCGGATTTTCCATGACATGGATGCAGAAATCAATGGAGCAGAAGTGGATAAAATCTGGGGAGCAACACGTGCGTTTGGAGCAGAAACGGAAACACAAGAGCTGTATGCTTATATTAAAGGATGATAAGAGAAGCAGAAGGACGATTAGTTCCTTCTGCTTTTTTTGTGCTTCAAGCTAAATAAATTGATAAACGGGTAAAACATGACGTTATAACTAAATGTAAGCGTCAATCATATTATTTTCTAAGAGAAAAGATACACAAAAGTTATATGCTTTACGAATATAATATATGGTCAGCAAACGCCTCATGTTAAGCTGATTCTTCTGCATACAGGACTTTTTGATGAGAGTATAATACTAAAGTTGGGTTATTTTACTTGAAAACGAGGACGAAAAGCGTATAATATTACCATATACTAGAAAGCGGGTGTAAGTATTAAATTTTTCCATAAACTCGTGTGCAAAATGCGAGGACGGCATAAGATCGACACAATCACGGATTCTTGTAAGTGCGGTTACGTGAGAAGTTATCGTAAAGAACATCATGAAATGAAGGATTTCTATCTTAAAGCTCGTTAATCCAACCATATCAAATAATATTAATACCCCCTCCATCATGGAGGGGGTATTTTAATCCAATTATTGTGTGCATGTATTTATTATGATCAAGCAGTATCTGAATCAGCCGTCTCCGTCAGGAATCTCAATCCTGCCAAATATTTGCGTCCGCGTTTTTGTACCCATTGGACACGTACTTCACTTTCGCGGAAGCTATTGTGATCGGTGTGAAGACGCAGCACTTGACCAGGTTTGATCGGTTTTCTCAGTTCGATTTGACAGCCGCTCAGACTGTAATCAGTCAGAGTGGTTTCCACTTTACTATTGTCTGCAAAATGGAGGATGCCTGGAACCGAGATAGTTTCCCGGATACTCTGCCGCTCGGCTTGTTTCGGTTCGGCTTTTGTCTGGCGGAAAAAGCGGGAAGTCGCATTCCATAATGTTGAATTCACATACTCCCGGCTTGTATAGATATCTGGTGCATCAACGAAAAGAATTTTTACAAGGGCTCGGTATTGCTCCTGCGTGACGTCCTCAAATGATACGCCCGCATAATAGCTGCTTCCCTGCTGGGAGACCCAGTGCTTATGGAGCTTCAAACCTTGGAGCGGGCCAGACGAAAGCGTCAGTGTGCTTCCTGCTGACAGCAGGTGGGCTGCTTTTACATCAAGCAATTCCAACCGTGCCCCATATTCACTTAAGTCAATGATCTGTATTGGGTATACCCTGTCGTTCACACTGTCATGCAGTTCTGCTTCCAGTGTTACGTCAAAGCGCTCTGCTTCGCGGAAGCGCGGGCGTTCTACTGAAATGATCAATGCCATAACGAGCGCAACAGCATTGTACAGCACCCAGAAAATATTGATATACAGCATATCGACACTATCGTAGATCTTTATTGGTGTATACAGATCGATTCCGATCATGATCATACTGATGACGCTCATCGCAAGCAGAATGATATATGGTGTGCTTGTCCGCCATAAGAAATGGCGGCGATTATTCAATATCCCTTTACGGGTAACGTTAAATTTGATCGATTTCCGGAAGAATATTTCTGTGAGCACGGATACAGCCATGTAAGGGGCGAGTGCCACTTCATATATATGACTCCAGACCGTCGTCCGCTTGTTATCTGCCATCCGTCGAAACGCAAGCTGGGATGATAGGAATGCCGGCAGCCAGAAGAGCAATAGAGTCGAGAAATCGGTCTGCAAACTATAGATGGAGAATAGCAGGAACAATAATGGAGCCAGCAGATACACCATCTTATAAATACCGAAGAACCAATAATGAATCCCATCCATGTACAAAAGACGCTGCATGAAGCTCAGACCTTTGATGGTGAGCGGATTCCATTTGCGGATGACCTGGATATTGCCCCGGCACCAGCGATCGCGCTGCTTCAGCAGATCGGCATACGTTTCAGGGGACAAGCCAACAGCTAACGTCTCATTAACAAAGACAGTTTTTTGCCCATTCGTCTGGAGGAGCATACCTGTTGCCATATCTTCGGTAATGACCCCTGTTGCAAATCCGCCAATATCCTCTAATGCGCTGCGGCGGAACAAAGCATTGCTTCCGACATACATCGTCGCATTGAAACGATCCTTCCCTTCTTCTAAACGGCGCATGAAGAAGTCTTGTTCATTCGTGATATTATCCTCGAAGAATAGGTTGTACTGGAATGCATCAGCGTTGTAAAACACTTGCGGTGCCTGGATGAAGGAGACCTTTTCATCCGTAAAATAGCCGAGCGTCCGCTCAAGGAAATTGGCCCGCGGCACCATGTCCGCATCCATCGTGACAATGATTTCACCGTCAGTTTTTGTCATCGCGTGGTTCAGGTTCCCGGCTTTCTGGTGTTTGTTATCTGGACGATCAAGATAATAGGCACCCATTGATTCGGTCAATTTTCTGATGTCTGCTCGTCTGCCATCATCACAGACATAGACTTTCAGTTTGTCCTTTGGATACGTCATCATTTGACTCGCTGCAATGGTCCGCTTTAAAAGATCAGCAGGTTCATTGTAGGTGGCAATATACACATCGACGGTCGGCAGCTCGTGGAATTCCGAAAGAGGAATCGTCTTCCGCTGGAAAGGTTTCCAGGAAAGGATAGTAAAGACGACGGATTGTAAGTATCCTGCCCACTCGGTAATGAGAAGAAGGATTCCCACAATCAGACTGAGTATGCCTACCGTCGGTAATGTGAATGCGGTCCGCCATATCAAGTAAACGAGGTTGATCCCGAGAAAGGCAGCCAGCAGCAAATACTTAGCAGCTAAATGTTTCCGGGCTAAACCATAAAGCACGAGCAGAATGGCGGTGGAAGCGACTAGCCAAATGATTTCTGAAGTTTGCACGATGTATCACTTCCTTGCTTAGAATAATAATTGTCGTTTCAGTGTGTTATAGGCCTTCTTCGGCTGGCCATTCTCATCAAAGAGGAGTGGTTTGCCATTAGGGGATTCCTGTTCGGTAACCCAGCTGTGATTATCAGAAATACCCCATACGGTGAATTCCCCGCAGGCAGGTGTATCCAGACAGACTTCCATAACATCTCCGTAACGTTCAGCTTGGACATTCTTGGCATCTCCATTGTTGAGATTCTGCAGCTTCACGTCCATTTCTGTGACAGCAATATCAAAGCCTGCATCTTCCACACGGGTAAACCATTCCTGGATGCGATCCTTTGAAAAGCGGGGATCAGCGGCATCCACATGTGTTTGCATGCCGATACCGTCAATAGGGACACCTTCTTCTTTCCAATTGCTTAAAGCTTCCAGCATCGCTTCTGATTTGCTGTTGGACATTTCATTACCAAAGTCATTGTAATAGAGCTTGGCGTCCGGATTGGCTTCACGAGCCCACTGGAAGGCAAGAGGAATATAATCAGGTCCAATCATGCGGAGCCAAATCGTATCCCGCAGGGTACCATCGTCATTCCATGCTTCGTTGACAACATCAAACGTGTCGATGCTGCCTTTGTAATGTGTCACGATCTCCTGGATATGGGTTTTGAGCACTTGCTCTGCGGAAGCACGATCCACGACCTGCTGGGTTACCCATGCGGGCAGCGCTTCCCCCCAGACAAGTACATGTCCCCGGAGTGTGATGTCATGCTCCTTTGCCATTTGTACCATCTCGTCTACTTTTACAAAATTGAAGGCTCCTTGCTCCGGCTGCATGGCATCCATTTTCATTTCGTTCTCGATCGTCCAGCTGGAGAATTCTGTGGTGGCGAGTTTTTGATATGTAGCATCCTCCAGCAGTGCATCATAACGAATCGAGGAGCCAATAAGCAAATCATCGTTTTCGGCAAGCTTGCGCAGTGTCTGTTTCTCCATTACATATCCTCCTATTGCAATAACGAGAATGAGGATTGCTCCTCCGATCCAAATCCATTTACGCTTTTTCACAAGAAAATCCTCCATTATTTATTAATGTAATTATCGGATGGGATCGGCGATTATGTACCTTTTTCCAAAAGTACCCTGCAGTAAACCAGCGAACCCAAAAATGTAACTTTCCTCACAAGACCATTTTTGTGTATTTTACACAAAAACGCGGGAATTGTTTGTCTTTTCTGCATATTGAAAGCCCTTCAATAGATTTCTACAATAAAGGTATAGCACATGTGCAAGTGGATTGGGAGGTGTCACAGTTGGAAGCTTTATCTCGCAATTTTTTCTTGTATTTATCAAAAAACCAGCCATTGAACAAATTGGCTAATTTATATGGCATTCGAATGGTCAAAGGAAAAATCGTCGGAGGTGTATCCTTCGATCAAGCAGTTCCATTCATCCAGCAACTGAATCAAGCAGGGATGAGTGTCACGGTTGATCATCTCGGCGAATACGTAGCAGATCCGCATACAGCCGTGGAACGAGCTGGTGAAGCAGTCGCAGCACTTGAGATGGTTAAGTCTGCGAATCTGGATGCACAAGTATCCCTGAAATTGACGTCATTGGGACTTGATATCAGTGAGGAGCTTGTCCGTTTGAATTTGCGTCGTATCCTTACGGCTGCTGATCGTCTGGATGTGATGGTGACGATTGATATGGAGGATTCGGAACGCTGTCAAAAGACACTGGATTTGTTCCAGGAGCTGAAATCCGAGTATCGGAATGTGAGTACTGTCATCCAGGCGTATCTTTACCGCAGCAGCGATGATTTGGACAGTCTGCAGCATCTGCAGCCGTTCATTCGTTTAGTCAAAGGGGCATATAAAGAACCGAAATCCGTCGCGTTCCCTGAAAAACGGGATGTAGATGCGAACTATCGCAAGCTGATTGCGAAGCAGCTGGACAGCGGCAGCTATACAGCAATTGCGACGCATGATGATCGGATGGTGTCCTTTGCTAAACATTATGCCTTGGAAAAAGGGATAGGGAAAGACAAATTTGAATTCCAAATGCTGTACGGCATGCGGCAGCAGCTGCAGCAGGAATTGGTCAAGCAAGGCTATAAAGTCAGGATCTACTTGCCTTATGGTGATGATTGGTATGGTTATTTCATGCGCAGGCTGGCAGAACGGCCAGCGAATATCGCATTCGCATTCAAAGGCATGACCCAAAAATAAAGGAAAAGGAGCGATTGATCATGACGACACCTTATAAGCATGAACCGTTCACCGATTTTACAGAGGAAAAAGAGCAGCAGGCTTTCCAGAAAGTGCTGGAGCAGGTACAGAAGGTGATGGGAGAATCGTACCCGCTTGTGATTGACGGTGAAAAAGTGACGACCGATGAGAAAATCGTCTCTATCAATCCCGCAAATAAAGAAGAAGTAGTCGGTGAGGTTTCCAAAGCTTCCCAGGAGCATGCAGAACGTGCCATCGAAGCAGCAGCGACAGCTTTTGAAACATGGCGTTATACGAAACCTGAGGAACGTGCGCACATACTCATGCGTGCAGCAGCAATCGTCCGCCGCAAAAAGCATTATTTCTCAGCGCTTCTTGTGAAGGAAGCAGGCAAGCCATGGAAGGAAGCAGATGCGGATACAGCAGAAGCGATTGATTTCATGGAATATTATGCGCGTCAGATGATGGAGCTTGCTCCTGGGAAAGCCGTCATGTCTCGTGAAGGGGAAGCGAACCGCTATATTTATACAGCAACAGGCGTCACAGTAGTCATTTCCCCTTGGAACTTCTTGTTCGCGATCATGGCTGGAACGACTGTTGCACCGCTGGTGACAGGTAACACGGTAGTACTGAAGCCGGCAAGTGCAACTCCAGTTATCGCTGCGCAGTTCGTCGATGTGCTTGAGGAAGCAGGTGTTCCAAAAGGTGTCATTAACTTCGTACCAGGAAGCGGTGCGGAAGTAGGTGATTATCTAGTCGAGCATCCGAAAACCAGCATCATTACGTTCACTGGCTCTCGTGATGTCGGTACTCGTATTTTCGAAAAAGCAGCCAAGGTACAACCAGGACAGCAGCACTTGAAACGCGTCATTGCGGAAATGGGCGGGAAGGATACGATCGTTGTCGATGAAGATGCCGACATCGAACTTGCTGCTGATGCAATTGCGGTTTCCGCATTCGGATTTGCCGGTCAAAAATGCTCGGCTGGCTCCCGTGCTGTTGTGCATGAGAAGGTATACGATGCTGTGCTTCAGCGCGTAATTGAAATCACAGAATCCCGCATCACAGCCGCACCGGAAAGTGCAGATGTGTACATGGGACCTGTCATTGATCAACCTTCCTTCGATAAGATTACCGAGTATATCGAAGTCGGCAAAACGGAAGGCAAGCTCGTAAGCGGTGGTTCCAGTGATGACAGCAAAGGCTTCTTCATCCAGCCGACCATTTTCTCTGAACTGTCTCCGACATCCCGCATCATGCAGGAAGAGATTTTCGGACCAGTCCTTGGATTCTCGAAAGTATCCAGCTTCGAGGAAGCTATCGACGTTGCTAACAACACGGAGTACGGCCTGACAGGCGCAGTCATCACGAAAAACAGAGCCCACATTGAATATGCGAAAGAACGCTTCCACGTCGGCAACCTGTACTTCAACCGCAACTGCACCGGCGCCATCGTAGGCTACCACCCATTCGGCGGCTTCAAAATGTCAGGAACTGACTCCAAAGCAGGCGGCCCGGATTATCTGCAGCTTCATATGCTGGCAAAGACTGTTAGTGAGATGTACTAAGAAAAGTGGAAGAAATCGTTTAGAAACGGCGGATTAAGCGAGGGAGCCCGGAGTGGGTGTTCTGCCCACGCAGGGATTCCTCGCTTAAGCCATAGTTTCTGATTTCTGGAACTAGACAGCTTAAAAAGCGGAAAAGACCGCTTAGAAACGAAGCGGTAAGCAAGGAAGCCCGTAGTGGGCGAATTCCCCACGCAGGGATTAATTGCTTACAGCGCAGTTTCTGGTCTTTGGAGCTAGACAGCAAAGAAAAGCGGAGAAAGCCGTTTAGGGACGTAAGGATAAGCGAAAAAGCCCGGAGTGGGTGTTTTCCCCACGCAGGATTTAGCGCTTATACTCTAGTTTCTGGTTTCTGTAGCTGGACAGCGCCGAAAAGCGGAGAAAGCCGTTTAGGAACGGAGAAGGAAGAGAGAAAGCCCTGCGTAAGGTGTATTTTCCTTACGCAGGGATTTATCACTTCCGGCGCAGTTCCTGGCTTTCGCAGCTAGACAGCTCCGCCAAGCAAAGCTCGTCCAAAAACGAAGAAAAGCGTGCCCTCACAGGCACGCTTTTTATATATGGGGAAATAAAAAAGAAGGAAGATAGAGGAGAAGGGGATTAGCCGTCTAACTCTTCTTCGTTCTCTGGTTCGCTCAATCTTGTCAGCCAATCTCTGAACTCGGCATCATCTTTGCAATGGATAACTTTTGGTGTCTCTTCTAGTTTGTTCATCATGTTACATCTCTCCTTTTCGGTGTTTCAACCAGATTATACCCGATGCAGGATATATTGAAACCAATTTTACAGACTCTTCATCAATCTAACAAACACTTTGTAAAGTTATCTCCCTAACAATTTTATGTGGACAGACTTTACAAGCAGTCTTTCATCCTGTATGATTTAAATCGTAACAATTACGAATTAGGTTTGAGAGGTGTATCATGTCTAATGGAAGAATCAAAATTCCGGTCACGATTTTAACGGGATTTCTTGGAGCAGGGAAGACGACGTTATTGAACCGAATGCTTCGCGATGTGCGAAACAGCAATACGGCTGTTATCATCAATGAATTCGGTGAAACAGGAATTGATGGCAAGTTTGTCGAGGAGACAAAGGAAGAGATAGTGGAAATAAACAATGGCTGTATTTGCTGCAATGTACGCGGTGATTTGATTAGGATACTCAAAGACATGCTGGTTCGTGCCCATAAGGAAGGAACGGAGCTCAAGCGTTTAATCATTGAGACGACTGGTTTGGCGAATCCTGCGCCTGTCATCCAGACTTTCCTGATGGATGATGTTATGCGGTATTGGTTTGAACTGGACAGTGTGTGTACAGTCGTGGATGCTTTACATACCGACAGACAGCTTAATGCGCACGCAGTTGCCCGGGAGCAAATTGCATTTGCAGATAAAATCATCATCAATAAACAGGATCTTGTCTCGAAAACAGAGCTGGATCAATTATCATCACGTATACAAGGAATGAATCCGGAGGCAGAACTTTTCTTTACACAAAACAGTCAGGTTCCGTTATTTAAATTGCTGGATGTGTTCAGTTTTTCACTGGATCAAAAATTAAGTGTTCGTCCTGATATGCTGGATCATCACCACCATCATCACGATGACATTCAGGCAATTGTGCTGAAGGATAAGAGACAGATCGATCCGAAGCGATTGGATATATGGTTCTCTTATTTGGTCCAAGTAAAAGGTGAAAGTTTATTCCGCTATAAAGGGATTCTCCATGTGAAAGGGCAGAGCCGGCGCTTGCTGTTCCAGGGCGTGCATATGCTGTTCGCAAGTACTGCAGATAGAGAGTGGAAGCAAGGAGAAGAAAAGCAAAACGAACTAGTCTTCATCGGTAAGGATTTGGATGAAGAGGAACTGCGAGCTGGCTTTTCTTATTGTCTCGGTGATATGGAAGAACTTCTTATAAAAGGTGCATAACGCACTAAAAAAATTTCTTCATTTTTAAATCGTAATAATTACACTTAGAGGAGGCATATCATGAAAAAGAAAATACCTGTAACAGTACTAAGCGGGTACCTTGGAGCTGGGAAAACAACGCTGCTCAATCATATCCTGCACAATCGGGAAGGCTTGAAGGTTGCGGTCATTGTCAATGACATGAGCGAAATCAACATTGATGCTGGCTTGGTGGAAAACGAAGGGACGTTATCGCGAGTAGATGAACAGCTGGTTGAAATGTCCAATGGATGCATTTGCTGCACACTGCGCGATGATCTGCTGGTCGAAGTGGAAAAGCTGGCGAAGAATGGCAGCTTTGACTATATCCTTATTGAATCCAGCGGTATTAGTGAACCGGTACCCGTAGCGCAGACGTTTACGTATATCGATGAACAATTGAATATCAATCTGTCCGACTTTACTGCATTGGACACGATGGTGACAGTAGTGGACGCAAACCGGTTCTGGCATGACTTTGGCTCGGGAGAGAGTTTGCTGGATCGGCAGCAGGAGGTTGCCGAAAATGATGAACGGGAGATCGCTGACTTGCTGCTTGATCAAATTGAATTTTGCAATGTGCTGATTCTTAACAAATGTGATCTTGTGGAAGAAAAGGCTTTGCGTGAACTGAAGCATGTGCTGCGTCTGCTGCAGCCGAAAGCGAAAATCATCGAGGCGATACACGGCAAAGTGGATCCAAAAGAAATTCTGTCCACGCAGTTGTTTGACTTTGAAAAAGTCAGCTCTTCGGCGGGCTGGCTGAAAGAACTCGAGAATGGACCGGAACAGCACACACCCGAAACAGAAGAATATGGCATCGGATCTTTCACGTATGTCCGACAGCATCCTTTTCATTCAGAGCGCTTTATGCAATTTGTAGAAACAATGCCGGAAAACATCATCCGCTCCAAAGGAATAACGTGGTGTTCGACGAGGAATCAATTTGCTTTGCTGCTCTCACAAGCTGGTCCGGCAGCGAATATCGAGCCGGTATCTTATTGGGTTGCATCATTGGAAGAGGAACGGCAGCAGATCATTCGAAGGGAAAATCCATCGATCAATCACGAATGGCATCCCGAATATGGAGACAGAAAAACACAGCTTGTGTTCATCGGAACAGATTTAGATCAGCAAGCAATAACGGAGGAACTGGACAGCTGCCTGCTGACGGAATCAGAGCTTGCAGGCGATTGGTCCCAGCTGGCAGATCCATTTCGCTGGAATATACAGACAGCTCAATAAATAGGAGGAAATAAGAATGGCAAAGAAATCGAAAATCGCAAAAGAGAAAAAAAGACAGGAACTAGTGATGAAGTATGCGGAACTAAGAAGGGAACTGAAGGAAAAGGGAGATTACGAGGCATTACAGAAACTGCCGCGTGACTCATCTCCGACACGTTTGAAAAATCGCTGTGAAATTACTGGACGTCCGCGCGGCTATATGCGGAAATTCGGCATGAGCCGGATTAAATTCCGTGAGTATGCTCATAAAGGGCAGGTGCCTGGTGTAAAGAAAGCGAGCTGGTGATCGGTGGATAAACGGATACCGGTAACTGTTTTGAGCGGTTATCTTGGAGCAGGCAAAACTACCTTGCTTAATCATCTGCTTGCCAATAAGCAGCAAATGAAAATAGGCGTGCTCGTCAATGACATGAGTGAAATCAATATTGATGCCCATTTGGTCGAGCAGGGGGGATTGAAGCGTACGGATGAGAAATTGATTCAGCTGGAGAATGGCTGTATTTGCTGTACGCTCCGAGAAGATTTGATCATCGAAATCGACAAGCTGGCAGATCTGGATATCGAGTCTATCATTGTGGAATCTACCGGTATATCTGAGCCCATTCCTGTAGCGCAAAGCTTTACGTACCAAGAAGATGTGCTCGGAATTGATTTGTCTGCAAAATGCCGCTTGGATACGATGGTAACAGTCGTGGATGCCGGGAGCTTTTGGCAGGACTATCAATCAGGAGAGTCCTTGATGGATCGGAAGCAGCAGGCAATAGAAGAGGACGAACGGGAAATCTCCGATTTGCTGCTCGACCAAATCGAATTTGCAGATGTTATGTTGCTTAATAAGGCAGACCAGCTGAATAAAGAGGAACTGAGGCAGCTGCACAGCTTACTGCATACACTGAATCCAGAAGCGGATATCCATCAAACAGAGTTTGGGAAAGTAGATCCCAGTATTGTCCTGGATACAAAGAAGTTTTCCTTTGAAAAAGCCAGCCAGTCTGCCGGCTGGATCAAAGAATTGAACAGTGAGCATATACCAGAAACAGAGGAGTACGGAATTTCATCTTTTGTCTATCGCAGACAACGTCCTTTCCATCCGGAGCGCTGGATGAAGTGGCTGGATAAATGGCCAAGTGATGTGGTGCGGGCGAAGGGCTTTTTCTGGCTCGCATCCCGACCGGATACAAGCGGATTGCTGTCCCAGGCTGGACAGTCGCTGGCGATCGAAGCAGCTGGACCGTGGATCAGTACGTATCCACTGGAGGAACAGGAAGCTGTGCGAGCCGAGGACAAGGAACTGGAAGCAAGATGGCATCCCTTCTATGGGGACAGAATGACAGAGTTGGTTTTTATCGGAATTGGTATAGATAAAAAAAGAATAACAAGGGATTTGGATACGTGTCTGCTGACCAATGAGGAAATGCAGCAGGATAGTGCCGCATTTTTTGATCCGCTGCCAGCCTTTGTATAAAGTTTGACAGGGACTTCCCGTTAATTTGAAACAAATAAAACACTTTCAAGGTTTAATACGGATCATATTTATCCGAAATAATACTTGAGGGTGTTTTTTCAATGGAGAGGGAGGAACATCTCGGTTTAGAGTTTAGGGTGGCAGGAATAAGGGAAAGATTACACGTGTTTTGGTGTCTCACTATTAGCACAATACTTTTATTAAACTGAAGAAGAGGGGAAAGCGGCATTGTTTAAATTTCTTTCTATTACAACAGTTAGTGTACTCCTATTTCTAACGATGGCGAACACCGTTCAAGCACAGGATCACGAGAAAGGAATTACAATCGATATTTCGAGAAAGTACTATTCGATTCAAACATTAAAAGCAATTGCAGACGAAATAAGTGCAAATGGCGGAGACTACTTGCAGCTGCATTTCTCAGATAATGAAAGCTATGCTATTTCATCAGAATTCCTTGGCCAAAACAGTGAAACTCCAAACAACACATACTTAACCAAAAAAGAACTGTCATCACTTATAGCATATTGCAATGATAGAGATATACAGGTTATTCCTGATATTGATCTGCCGTCGCATTCCAGAGGCTGGTTAGAGTTAATGAAAGTGAAAGATCACGGGTTATATACTAATATCGTGACGGATTACAGTGAAGAGACGCTTGATTATCACAATAATGCAGATGCTCTGCATACTGCTAACCAGCTGTTGAATGAAGTACTTGATTTATTCTATCAGCCAAAGTTCGCAGGAAAACAGAGGATAGTACTTGGCGGGGATGAAGTCCCGGGAAGTGAAGTACATCAAACGGATTTTATACGTTTTATGAATCAAATTGCCGATACAGCTAAAGCTGGAAGTTATGAACCGCAGATGTGGAATGACAGCATTACTGCACAAGGCATTCATAATCTGGCTCAAAGCTTCTCCATCCTTTATTGGAAGCAAAGTACGCTTTCAAACGGTGTGCAGGGTTTAGAAGTAACAGACTTTGAAGACGAGGGTTTTCCCGTATATAACTATAATGCGTACTCTTTATATTTCTTGCCTTCAACCCGTTTTACACAGGAAGATATAACAGAACAGATGGACTATATGCAATGGGCTTACGCCTATAATAAATTTTTCTATATTTCAGATTACTACAAGCATGTGGAAGCATCTAATATAAAAGGATCCAGTTTGGTTTTTTGGGGCGAGAATGCCGATGGCTTAAGCCAAGAGGAATTGCTTGAACAAGAGAAACGTTTGATACAGACTTATCTGAGCTTATAGAACATATAAAAATCCCCTCTAAGTCGTATTAGAGGGGATTTTTTAGCTATATAATCTTTATTATAATTTAAATTGCTGCAGCTGCTCTTGTAATGTATTAGCATCCTGCTCAAGCTTTTCAGCTAGCTCTTTCAATTGATCCATGGAATGGGTCTGATCCGCTACAGATGCCGTGATTTCTTCTGTACCAGCTGCTGTTTGCTGGCTGATAGCAGCAATTTCACCAGTATTGGTTGCCAGAGTAGCTTCCCTTTCCATCATAAGTTTCATTTCTTCCTTCGTCCGGGCAGTCAATTCCATATTATGTGCAATTGCCTGCTGGATCTGGATGAAGATTTCTTTCGTATTATTTACTGCTGTTTCTTGTCCGCGGACAACGTCGCCAGTTCTTGTAGCGAAGGCTGCTGTTTCAGCTGTTTCAGATTGGATTTCCTGTACGATAGAACCGATATCGCGGAGTGCATGTTCTGTCTGTTCTGCCAGCTTGCGCACTTCATCTGCTACAACAGCAAAGCCTTTGCCGCTCTCGCCGGCACGTGCTGCTTCAATAGCTGCATTAAGCGCCAGCAGGTTCGTCTGTCCGGCAATATCTGTGATTGTATTTACGATTCCGCTGATATTAGCTGATTTTTGCTGCAGGTTCTGTACAGCGTGTTCGATCTTGCCCGTAGCTTCGATAGCATCTTTTGATTGCTCAATCAATTGCTGCATCTGGGAACCACCGACTTTAGCGGATTCCGTCATTTCCAGTGCTTCTTCGTATACTTGCTGGTTGTGTGCATTTACTAGTTTGATATTCTCGGATAATGCTTCTGTCGCAACAGTATTACGCTCCATGATTTCAGCAAGACTTGTTGTTCCGGCAGAAATCTCTTCCATCGTTGCCGCTACTTCTGCGGAAGTCGCAGCATTCTCTTCTGCATTAGCTGCCAGTGCCTGCGATGCGGACTGGACATTTGCCGAGATAGCAGTGTTATGCTGCATCATGCCATGGATGTTCCCGATCATATTATTGAAGCTGTCAGATAGATCACCAATTTCATCAGCAGACCGGTTGTTCATCTTAACAGTCAAATCGCCGTCTTCTACTTGTTTCATCTTGTCACGTAGTTGTTTGATTGGCTGTATTACCGAGTTCACGACGAAGAAGGTAACTAGTAGTGCAATCGCCAGGACAATCAGTACAGTGATGGTCAAAGGAAGAATGATCCCCGACGCTAAGTCGCTGAACTCATGTTCTGGTACAATGGCAGCGATTGTCCAGCCAGTTCTGTCATTCGTCGTAAAGGCAAGTACACGTTTTTCGCCTTCAAATTCATAATTGACAATCCCGCCGCGTCCAGTGGACTGCATTTTCTTCCAGAATTCTTCTTTCGTTGCGTCAGTACCTAGTTTTTCAGCATCTGGATGGGATAGGAAATGTCCTGTACCGTCGAATACCGCAGCAAATCCTGTTTCGCCAACTTTAACCTGCTTTGTAAGCTCCTTTAGACGAGAAAGCTTGAATTCGACGACAACCATCCCTTTTAACTGATTGTCATTGTCAAAGATCGGCTTTACCGCATCAACTACAGGTTCACTTGAATCGGCTGACACGTATGGGTCAGTATAACCAGCGCGTTCTTCAAGCTCAAGCCCCAGCTGATACCACGGACGTGTAGTTGCATCATAATCATCTGGCAAATCGACTTGCGGATAAGCCACCATGTCGCCATCAATAGGCTGATAAAAAATGGTACTGATATTTGGATTGTCTTTTGTATAGCTTTCCATCGTTACAGCTAGCCGGTCCATATCATCTTCTTGTAAAGATTGTGTCCGGCTGATACTTCCTAAAGTAGACTCGATATTGTCCAGGAACAAATCATAAATGCTGTTCAGCTGAACAACCGTTTGATCTTCCATTTGATTAGTCTGGCTTTCAAGCACCATATTACGGCTGAATTCATAACCGAAAAATGCTGTTACTACTCCTGATATGATAAACATGGCAAGAATCGGATAAAGGATTTTGCGTAAAATTTTACGGGTAAAGAAATTACCTCTTTTTTTGTTTTCTTCCATTATTTTATTTTGTTCCTCTCTTTGCTTGTATTACGGCTACATCTATTTATCGGTAGGTAAATAGAATTATGTAGTTTCCTTATTAAAAAAATCAAAGGATACTATTTTTTAGTTAAATTTTATCAATATTATTGGTTGTTATTGAAAAAAAGGAAGCATCTAGGCAAAGCTCTTCTGCTGGAGTATGATAAAAGAAAATGCTTAGGGGTATGCGCTATGGAGTTATTCGATCGTGTATTATCCATCAATGATCTGGATGCTGTCATCGATTTGCTTAGCTTCGAGCTGGAGCGGCCAGTGATTGTCGAGAGTGCCGACTATACATTGCTTGCGTATAATTCGCATTACATCCAACATTTTGATGAAGCAAACCAGCAAACAATTTTCACAAAGAAGTGGACACTGCCAATCTATGAAACATTTATTGAAGCGGGTGTCGTAAATAAGCTGAAAACATATGAGCGTCCATTTCTCGTAGAAGCAATGCCGGAAATAGGCTTGAATACGAGAATTGTTGTAAGTGCAAAGCATGAAGGCCGCATCATGGGCTATATTTGGATTCAGCAGATGGAGGACCCACTTCCTGCTGAAGGTCTCGATTTTCTACACGATATTTCCTACCACATCGGCAGGCTCATTTTTGATATACAAAAGTCAAAGCTGAAGCAAGAGGAAAAAGAGGATCAGTTTTATCAGAATATTTTTAATGGAATATATAAATCAGCTTCTGATCTGGAATGGGGGGCAAAGGAATTTGGCGTGAAGCTGCCGGAGTATTTTGCTGTCGCAGCTGTCGAGCTGACTGAGCAGGATGAAAGGCTTCTTTATGATTTGCAGCAGGTTGCCCAGACTTCCTTGCAGCTCGAGGATAAATTGCATCATGTTCTCATCAAAGAAGGTATCCTGCTCATCGTACTTGGAGGAAAGCGGGCTGATGCACCAATCGAAGCATTAGCAAGAGAAGTCATCCAGCGTATCCGTGATTATGTGAAGGATAAAAATGCAACAGTCAGGAGCGGTGTTGGAAGTATCTATCACCATCCTCTTGACTTGCTGAAAAGTGCAAACCAAGCAAAAGAAGTCATCCAAGCCGGTATCCTGACGCACCGCCCAGTATCCCTTTATTACAAAGATCTGCATGTATATCGTTATCTGCAGGCTATTGCTGATAAAAATGACGAGCTTGGCTATGAAAGTGTACACTTGCAAAAGATTCGAAAGCTCGACCCGAACGATAAAAAGGAACTCCTGAAAACACTTGAAATATATCTTCTCCACAACTGCAAAATCAAACCGACTGCAGCAGAACTCTTTGTCCATCCAAATACGGTAAATTATCGGATCAATCAGATCAATGAAGCGCTGCAGCTTGATTTGACGGATGTGCTGCAGAGATTCCAGCTGCTGCTGGATTTGATGACAAGGGGAAGAGTTGTAAAGAATACATGAAAAGGAAGAATGCTTATGTCTTCTCAGATTGATACCCTTGCTGCCGGGGAGTATAGAAAGAGTTTGCAGGCGGATTGTGCAAACTGTTTTGGCTTATGCTGTACAGCACTTCATATCGTTGCATCCAGCGACTTTGCTATAAATAAACCTGCAGGTGCTCCATGTCCTAACCTGCAATCCGATTTTCGTTGTCAGATCCATAGTGAGCTGCGGGGGAAGGGATTTAAAGGCTGTACTGTTTTTGATTGCTTCGGTGCCGGTCAACAAGTTTCCCAAATTACGTTCAATGGACAGGACTGGAGAGGGAATACGCAAACTGCTGAGAAAATGTTCTCTGTATTCCCGGTGATGATTCAGCTGTATGAGATGCTGGCCTATGTTATAGAGGCGTTGTCTTACCCAGTACCGAAGGAGCTGCATATAGAACTCACTTATCAGCTAAGCGAATTAGAAAACCTAATAAAGCTTGATGCTGACAACTTGCAGAGTTTAGATATAATGGAGCTTCGCATGCCCATCAATGAACTGCTCTCCAAGACGAGCGTTCATATACGTGGCACAATAACGAATTCCATGCCTGGAAAACGGAAACTGGACTATAGAGGGGCAGATTGGATAGGAAAGAACGCAAAAGGAAAAGACCTGAGAGCAGCAGATTTTAGAGGAGCTTATTTAATTGCAGCAGACTTAAAACATGCAGACTTAAGGGCTGTCGACTTTATTGGAGCAGATTTGCGGGATGCGAATTTGGAAGGGGCAGATCTGTCTACCAGTATGTTCTTGACGCAGATGCAGATCAATTCGGCAAAAGGTAACAAACAAACGCAGTTGCCTGCATATTTGGTGCAGCCATCCCATTGGGCATCTTAAGCATAGGGGGATTTTATGATGAAGATTATGCAATATACGATATTGCTGTTTTGTCTGGTGTTCTTATTTGCTTGCAGTGAAGAAGAAGTGGTTACTATTGGCAATCCTACTGCTGAAGAGATTCTGGAATCGGACGAGGGTGCAGATATACTGCAGCATAATGGGGCTGTCTATCAGACTGGTATGGATTGGCTGGAGGAAAAAGACATTACGAAAAAAGAAAAGGTAGGTCAGATCAAAGATTCTTCCACTGAGGGTCCATCCTTTGGAGATGGGTCTGCGACACATTTACCTGTAGGTACATCTATTTATTCTGCTAACGAAAATGGATCTATTTTGCTGGCAGAAGTTGATGGTGAATTGATTAGATATGCTGTTTTGGCAGAAGGTTAATAGATATCACAGAAAAACGGCTCATCAGGAGATGAGCCGTTTTTCTATTGGAAGTCATTCGATAATGCAAGTTTGTGATAATAATGGAATTGCTCAATTTGCTGCGCTTCCCACAAGAATTGAGAATAATCGCGGGCATAACGACGCATCAAGTAGAACAAGCCGTTTTCTTTGAAATACGTAATAGCGGAATCGTATACATAATCCATTGTGTCGCGCTCCACATATTTTGCCCAAAGAATGGCGAACTGCCAGCGATACTCCAGGTCTCCCTTTTCATCGCATACACGCATACCAGTTTTATAATAGGTTTCCGCTTCATCAGGTCTTCCTAAAATATAGAGGGAGCGAGTCAGTGTGAACAGTGCCTGCACATACAAGGGATGTTCCGAATGGGTAACACACTGCTGCAGGTATGGAATACCTTTCTCATCTGCCTGCTGCTTGTGGTACATGAGACCAATATTGAATCCGCAAGCAACAACCATATCTTCCTGTCCGAGTTTTTCAGAAATGGAGAGGGCTTCAAGGAGATTTCTTTCTGCCTTGTCGAACTCCCGCAGGTCGATTTGGTTTAATCCTTGGAGGGATTTGCAATTGGCTACCTTCAGTTCGTACTGAGGATATTTCGCGTAGATGGCTATAGCTTTGTCCAAATGAAAACTGGACAAGGCATTGATGTCCAAATAATAGAACTGCATCGCTTTATTATAATGCAAGCCGGCATGCTCTTCTTCATCCTCAATTGCATCCATATGTATTTCTGCTTTTTCCAATAAATCAATAGCCGTAAAGTATTCTTTTCGGCTGTACTTCACGATTGCCAGAAAACTATAGTAGAAAAAAGACTGGTAATCATTCAGTTCATCCGGGTTCAATCTCTGCAGCTTTTCCTCGCAAAGATCAATCTCTCCCATTAGAAAATCAAACCGTGCATCAAGCAGCAAAAAACGATCCCATAATTCATCTGTAAATTCACCTGCATGCAAAGCGGCGTGTGCTTCCTCGCGCAGTTTTGCTGACTCGGCACAATCACGTGTTTTAATTGTTTTATGCCAGGTGTGTAGATGGGTGACAAATTGTTCCGCACTTTCAATAACAGCCATATACCGATACTCCTATTAGTCATAATATGCTGGACGGTTAGTGTGGGGTTGATAGACTGCGATAATAAGAAAGCTGCTTTATCCAATTCAAAGCAGCTATACCGTCCCTATAAAGATAAAGCTAGTTTAACATATCAAGTCACTGGAAGCCTATCCATATTATCCATTAATCAGCAGCTAGTTTTCATTAAAAGTCTAAACATTTATTATTAAATGTCTAGACAAATGGAAATTTAGATATATAATACAAATGAAAGCGCTTTTAATAAAACCAAGGAGTGTTATGACATGAACAGAATCCTTTTAGCATGCAGTTCCGGTATGAGCACAAGTCTTTTGGTCACAAAAATGCAAGCGTTTGCAGATTCGATTGGGGAAGAAGCGAAGATTTGGGCAGTGGGACAGGATCAGGCGAAGAAAGAAATGGCTGAAGCTGATGTTGTCCTGATCGGTCCGCAAATGAGCTTTCTCAAAGGGGAACTAGCAGCTGAGGCACAGAAATATGGTATCCAAGTTGAAGTGATCGACATGATGGCATATGGAATGGCAGATGGAGAGAAAGCATATAAACAGGCACTTGGTCTGATTGGAGCCACATCATGAGTGAGTTGAAATTGGAGGAGCTGACCGAGGAGCAGATTTGTTTCCAGATGATCCTGCATAGCGGTAATGCCAGAAGTAAAGTTTTGCAGGCCCTTCGGCTTTACCGTGAGGGTGACATAGAGAAAGTGAATGAGATGCTGGCAGACGCAGAAGATGATCTTTCACTCGTACACAAGGTACATTTCCAGCTGGTACAGCAGGAAGCGGCAGGCCATCAGCAGGAACTTTCCCTATTGTTCCTTCATGCAGAGGACCATTTCATGTCGACGATGACAATGAAGGAAATGGTCAAAGAAATGATACCTATTTTCCAAGAGCTGAAGAGCTGAAGAGCTAAAGGAGGAAGCAGGCAATGTTTGATAAGTTAAGTAAATTTTTGATACCGATTGCCGGTAAGCTGAATAATAACCGCTATCTCGGTGTATTGCGCGATGCGTTTATGCTGGCATTTCCATTAACGATTTTCGGTTCCATCATGGTTGTATTGGCCAACTTGCCATTCCTGGACAATGTGATGAGTGAATCCCTGCTCGCTGGTATTCAAGAGTCGCTTGGACCAGCACCGAATGCCACGATGAATATCGCCTCTGTTTTTGTTGTATTTGGTATTGGATATTACCTGGCGAGAAGCTATGGAGTGGAAGCTATTTTCGGCGGAGCTGTAGCATTGACCGCGTTTCTTTTGCTGACACCATTTGTCGTATCGACTGAGAGCGGCGAAGTGGTAAGTAATGTACTAGCTGTCGACCGTCTTGGAGCCAAGGGAATGTTCCTGGGTATGATCGTCGCATTCCTTTCGGGTGAAATTTATCGTTTTATCACACAAAAGAAAATTGTCATCAAGATGCCGGCGGGCGTTCCGCCAGCTGTATCGCAATCATTCGCTGCCCTCATCCCGGCGGTTGTTACGCTGTCGGTATTCTTGGTACTTAATATCATTGTGACACAAGTCTTCAACACGAATTTGCATGATGTTATTTTCAATACAGTGCAAGCACCTCTTGTTGGTTTAGGAGGAGGGCTTACAGCGACGTTGATTGCTGTATTCTTCATCCAAATTCTTTGGTTCTTCGGTCTGCACGGACAAATCATCATCAACTCGGTGATGGATCCAATTTGGAACACATTGTCCTTGGAAAACCTGCAAGTTTATACAGCTGGTGGGGAAGTACCGCATATCATCAATAAACAGTTCATCGAGGTGTATCTTGTTGGCGCGGGCGGGACAGGGATGACGCTGGCCGTACTGGTGGCAATACTCCTGTTCATGCGGAGTAAGCAGATGAAGCAGGTTGGTAAGCTTGGGATCGGGCCTGGTATTTTCAATGTCAACGAACCAGTTATTTTCGGACTGCCGATCGTGATGAATCCGCTGATTCTGCTGCCATGGATCATTGCGCCGATGATTGTAACTGTTGTCAGCTATATAGCGATGGCGATTGGTCTCGTGCCGCCGCCGACTGGGGTAACGATTCCGTGGACGGTTCCGATTTTCATCAGTGGATTCCTGGCAACCAACTCAATTGCCGGCTCACTGCTGCAGCTCGTTAACGTCTTGATTGTATTCGCCATTTGGTTCCCATTCCTAAAGTTCATCGATCGGATGAATATAAAGCAGGAAAGAGAAGCGGAACAGCAAAATGCAAAATCGGATATGCAAGTACCAAAGGAGAAGATTTGATATGGAAGTGACAGAACAGAAAAAGAACCAAGTAAACTATCTATTCCCAGAGGACTTCTGGTGGGGTTCTTCCTCTTCGGCACCGCAGATGGAGGGAGCAGCAGATGTTGACGGGAAGACACAGAATATTTGGGATTACTGGTATGAGCAGGAGCCGAATCGATTTCATAACGGTATCGGCCCTGCCGATACATCCGGATTTTACTATCGTTACAAAGAAGACATCGCCCTGATGAAGCAAGTGGGCCATAACTCTTTCCGATTCTCGATTGCCTGGTCGAGGCTGATACCTGAGGGTACAGGAGCAATCAATAAAAAAGCTGTGGCATTTTATCGGGACGTAATTGATGAACTGCTGGATAACGATATTGAGCCATTCGTAAATCTATTCCATTTTGATATGCCGATGGTCATGCAGGAAAAAGGCGGCTGGGAAAGCAGGGAAGTCGTGGAGGCATACAAAGAATATGCGGCAGCATGCTTCCGTCTCTTTGGCGGCAAAGTGAAGAAGTGGTTTACACATAACGAGCCGATTGTGCCAGTAGAAGGCGGTTATCTGTATGATTTCCATTATCCGAATGTGGTAGATTTCAGGCGAGCTGTGCAGGTGGGTTATCATACACAGCTCTCAAGTTCCCTTGCTACTCAGGCGTATCGGGAACAAGGACAGGACGGTCAGATAGGAATCATTTTGAACCTGACTCCATCCTATCCGCGCAGCAGCAATCCGGCAGATTTGCAAGCTTCACGTATTGCCGATGCGTTCTTTAACCGCTCCTTCCTGGATCCATCCGTTAAAGGTGAATTTCCAGAGGAACTGGTAGACATACTCCGACAGGAAGGCTATTTGCCAGATTACACGCAAGAGGATCTGCAAGTCATTCGGGAGAATACAGTGGATTTGCTGGGTGTGAACTATTATCAGCCAAGACGTGTGAAGGCAAAGGAACATAGCGTCCATCCAGACGCACCGTTCATGCCGGACAGATATTTCGATTCCTATGAAATGCCTGGCCGGAAGATGAATGTGCATCGAGGCTGGGAAATCTACGAAAAAGGGATCTACGATATTCTTGTAAACCTGCGCGATAACTATGGAAATATCCCTTGTTTCATATCTGAAAATGGTATGGGTGTCGAGGGGGAGGAGAAGTTCCGTGATACGGACGGAATCATCCAGGATGACTATCGGATTGATTTCATCAAGGATCATTTACGCTGGGTGCACAAAGCATTGAATGAAGGAGCTAATGTAAAAGGATATCACCTGTGGACGTTCATGGATAACTGGTCCTGGACGAATGCGTATAAAAATCGCTACGGCTTTGTTTCGGTTAACCTGGAGAAAGATGGGGAGCGCACAATCAAGAAAAGCGGCGAATGGATGAAGCAAGTCGTACAGCGAAACGGTTTCTGATAATGGCGGCCATCAAGGCCGTCATTTTCATTGGCAGATTGCTGCAATTCCAGTATTTTGATAAGCTAACAACAAACAGACCGGCAGCAGAGGAGGAACACTATGAAATATCAAGTGATATCAGATGAAATCAGACACCGTATCGAATCAGGATTCTACCCTCTGGACCAGCCGTTGCCAGATGAGCATAGCCTTGTCGAAGAATTCTCCTGCAGCAGGATGACAGTTAAACGTGCGCTTGATGTACTTGCATCCGAAGGAATCGTTTTCCGCAAGCGCGGACACGGAACGTTCATTGTGCAGTCTTCCTTCCAATCGGATTATATCCACGTGGGAACGAATGAAACACTCGGATTCACCAATTTGATGAAGGATAAGCAAGTCACCTCGAAGCTGCTTATGTTTGACATGATAACGCCTTCAGCTGAAGTAGCATCTTATTTAGCCATCACGGAAGATACTCCAGTGTATCATCACATCCGTGTACGCTGCGTTGATGATAATCCCCATGTAATCGAGGAAACGTATATGCCGACGCCGCTCATTCCAGGTATCACTCCGACAATCCTGCATAACTCTGTGTATGCATACATGGAGAAAGAGCTTGGCTTGAAGATAGCGGGATCGCGCCGCCGAATACGAGCGGAGCAAGCAACAGCACAAGACATGGAAGAACTGGGTTTATCGGAAAACGAACCTGTACTTGTGATAGAGCAGGTAGCGTACCTCAACACTGGCATCGCCTTCGAGTATTCTTTTGCGAGACATCGTTTTGACAAGTTCGAAATTACAACAGTAAATATAAATGGCAAGTGACCCGTCAGCTCCTGGCGGGTCACATTTTTGTTGCAGCGATAGCGTTCCGTACCTTTTCGACGGAAGTTTGGGCTTTGTCTTTCTGCCGCATAATGACTGTCACATAAAGGGCATCGATGATACTCAGCTGTGCGATCCGCGATGCGAGGGCTTCAGATCGGTAATCTGTTTCCTCTGAGCTGGTGTGCAGGGCAACGTCCACCTGCTGGCCGATAGGCGATTTAGGAAATCCTGTGATTGCAATGGTTTTGGCGCCTGTTTTCTTGACGGTTTGAAGCAGCTGATAGGCATCCTTGCTCGCACCTGAATGAGAAAAGATAAAAGCGACATCCTGATCGGTCAGCTGGGAGGCAGACATGAGCTGCAGGTGGGCATCAGGAAACGCAAAAGCTGGAACGCCGGAGCGGACGAACTTGTGATAGGCATCCATCGCAACCATATTTGATCCGCCAAACCCGTAAAACTCCACTCTTCTTGCCTTCAGGAGCAAGGTGACAGCCTGCTCCAGCTCCGCTTTGTCCAGAACCTGCAATGTGTTTTCCAATGTCCGGATATTGGATTGAAAAATTTTTTCCGCAACCAATTTTGCTTCATCCGTATCGTTTACGTCTTCATGCAGCATCTTATTGGGAGCGATGATTTCAGGTGCTAAAGCAATTTTCAATGCTTGGAAGCCTTTGTATCCGATGCGTTTACAAAAACGGGATACCGTCGCATCGGCAACTTCCAGCTGATCTGCCACTTGGCTGATAGTCTGGTGAACAATTTTTTCCGGGTGCTCCAAAATGAAATCTGCTATTTTCTTCTCTTTATCACTCAGTCTTGGATAGTGGGAACGAATCCCCGTTAAACCTTGCTGTGCCAAGAAAATCAGCTGCCTTTCGTCCTATTTGTTATAAGCAGTATAGCACAAATTGATTGAAAGCGGTTGCTATATGAAAATTATTTTCGTATTATGGTATCATAAATAGAAAATTATTTTGAAGGAGCTAATTTATCATGCATATAGGATTAATCGGTCTGGGAAAAATGGGTTTCAATCTTGGTTTGAACTTGTTGGATAATAACTTCGATGTTACAGCTTTTGATGTAAGTGAAGACGCACGTGCTAAATTCGCTGAATCAAAGGGATCAGCTGCTGGTTCTTTAAAAGAATTGGTCGAACAGCTGCCAAGCCCTAAAATCGTTTGGTCAATGGTACCGGCTGGTGAAATCACTGATAAAGTATTGGAGGAATTGAAAGGCTATCTTTCTGCAGGTGATATTTTAATGGATGGCGGTAACTCCAACTACAAGCAATCCGTTGAACGTTCCAAAGTTTTCGCTGAATTAGGCGTACATTTCTTTGATGTTGGTACGAGCGGCGGAACGGATGGTGCCCGTAATGGTGTCTGCACAATGATCGGCGGAGATGCAGAAGTGTTTAAAACAATTGAGCCTATCTTCCAAGCAATCAGTGTGGAAAATGGCTACCACTATGCTGGTAAAAGCGGCAGCGGCCACTTCCTGAAAATGGTCCATAACGGAATCGAGTACGGCATGATGCAGGCGATTGCCGAAGGCTTTGAAGTATTAGAGAAAAGTGATTATGACTTCGATTATGAGCAAGTTGCGAAAATGTGGAACAATGGCTCTGTTGTCCGTTCTTGGCTGATGGAACTTGTGGAATCTGCTTTCAGCAAAGATCCGAAGCTTGATGCGATTCGCGGTGTGATGCATTCCTCTGGTGAAGGAAAATGGACTGTGGAGACTGCACTTGAATTACAAGCAGCGACACCTGTTATCGCAATGTCACTTATGATGCGTTACCGTTCCTTGGACGAAGATACTTTCTCTGGAAAAGTAGTCGCAGCACTGCGAAATGAATTCGGTGGACATGCAGTGGTGAAACGCTAAAGAAAAGGGAGGGGAAGACGTTGGCAGCTTCCTATATGATCGGTGTGGACATGGGCACAACAAGTACGAAAGCAGTCCTGTTCACGACCGAAGGCGAGGTGATTGCAAAGGAAGGCATCGAATATCCTTTGCATTCGCCCACAGCTGAAACAGCAGAACAAGATCCGGAAGTCATCTACCAGGCTGTTGTCACAGCAATCCGGGATACCATCCAGGTAAGCGGCGTGGACAAAGCAGCGATCCGCTGTATCTCCTTCAGTTCGGCAATGCACAGTGTGATTGCAGTGGATACAGACGATAAACCGCTGACAGCATGCATTACATGGGCGGATAACCGAGCAACGAAATGGACGGAAAAAATTAAAGAAGAGACGGACAGCCATGGCATTTATTTGCGCACAGGCACACCGATCCATCCGATGGCGCCTCTATCAAAATTGCGTTGGCTGAAGGAAGAGCATCCAGCTACATTCGAACGTGCAGCTAAATTCATTTCGATTAAAGAGTATGTCTTTTTCAAGCTGTTTGGCAGCTATAAGGTCGATTATTCCATCGCATCTGCAACTGGAATGTTTAACTTGGAGAATCTTGCTTGGGATAAAGAAGCGCTGGAAGTAGCCGGAGTGACAGAGGACAAACTTTCTGAGCCGGTTTCGACAACGTATCAGTTTGTTGGTCTTACAGAGCAAATGGCTGAAATGCTTGGCGTGCTTCGGCAAACGCCATTCATTATTGGTGCAAGCGACGGTGTCCTATCCAATTTAGGTGTAGGAGCAGTCGATGAAGGTGTAGTAGCTGTCACAATCGGAACGAGCGGTGCAATCCGTGCTGTAACGAACAAGCCGACGACAGATCCGAAGGGCCGAATTTTCTGTTATGCCTTGACGGAGAATCACTGGGTCATTGGCGGTCCAGTAAATAACGGCGGGGTCGTACTCCGTTGGGTGCGGGATGAACTTGGTGCAGCTGAGACAGAAACTGCTGCCAGGCTCGGTATCGACCCATATGAGGTACTGACGAAAATCGCTTCTTTGGTGAAACCAGGATCAGACGGCTTGCTGTTCCATCCGTATCTGGCGGGGGAGCGGGCACCGCTATGGGATGCCAATGCACGCGGCTCTTTCTTCGGACTTGGTCTGCATCACAAAAAGGAGCATATGATCCGGGCAGTCCTGGAAGGTGTGCTTTTCAATCTGTACTCTGTACTGCTGGCTTTGACAGAACTAACCGGCAAACCGAAACGGATTCAAGCGACGGGCGGATTTGCACGCTCCGAGATGTGGAGACAAATGATGGCGGATATTTTCGACCAGGAAGTCCATATTCCGGAAAGCTATGAAAGCTCCTGCTTAGGTGCAGCAGTCCTTGGATTGTACAGCTTGGGAGATATCGATTCCTTTGAAGTGGTGAACGATATGATCGGCAAAACGCATCATCATACACCAGATCCAGACTGTGTTGAAGTGTACCAGGAACTCATGAGTATCTACATTCAGTTATCAAGAAGCTTCGAAACAGAATATGAACGAATCGCTGATTTCCAGCGGAGGATGCTGCACTAAGCAGCAACTTCCGCCTATAGGTTTGAAAGCGCTTAAATAGAGAGAGGGGAAATCGAGAGATGGATATCTATCTTTTACTCATGACATTGTTATCGATCGTGATCGTCATCATCGGTGTCACGCTATTCAAATGGCATGCTTTTATCAGCTTGACTGTGGCCAGTCTGTTCCTGGCCATCACCGCCGGTTTGTCATTTGATCAGATTGTCGGAGCCTATGAAACTGGTGTCGGCGGCGTACTTGGGCATCTAGTCGGTATTCTGGCACTCGGTACGATACTTGGTAAGATGATGGCGGATTCCGGTGCCGGTAATCAGGTGGCAGATTTCTTTGTGAAGATGTTTGGGCCGAAAAAATTGCCATGGGCAATGTTCATAGCTGGTTTCATCATCGGAATCCCAGTATTTTTTGAGGTTGGTATTCTAATAGTTCTTCCGCTCGTTATCAGCATCTACAAGACGACAAAGCAGAATATCTTGCTAATCGCTTTGCCGGTCATTGCTGGTCTTTCCATTGTGCACGGACTTGTGCCGCCGCATCCTGGTGCACTTGCGGCTATCAGCATTTTCGAAGCGGATCTTGGGATGGTATTATTGTACTCCCTTATAATCGCTATCCCGGCAGGTATCCTGGGCGGACCGGTATTTGCCAAGTGGGTGCATAAGCGCGTCATTCCGGAAGGTGAGCCTAATCTCATTAAAGTAACCCAGCCTGAGAGCAAGCCGGGAACGGGTATTAGCTTTTTCGTTATCTTGCTTCCGGTTATCTTGATGATTTTGTCAGCAGTCGGCCCTTATCTTCCGCTTCCTAGTTTAGCTGAGAAACTGCTTGTCTTTGTCGGCAGTCCATTAGTAGCTCTATTGATTGCAGTATTTGCGGCTTACTATTTCCTTGGTTTCCGTCAGGGTATGAATAAAGATCGTTTGAAGAAAATGACGGAGGAGTGCATCCTTCCGGTTGGTTCCATCATCTTGATCATTGGTGCTGGCGGAGGGTTCAAGCAGGTGCTTATCGACAGTGGAGTTGGTGATACCATTGCGCAAATGTCAGAGCATCTATCTCTTTCTCCGATCGTACTCGCATTCATCGTTGCCGGCTTGATCCGTATTGCGACAGGCTCGGCGACAGTGGCGCTGACAACAGCAGCAGGAATTGTATCTCCTATCATCACGCATATGTCAGGTGTGAACCTGGAGCTTCTAGTCATCGCTACAGGAGCTGGTTCCCTTATGTTCTCCCACGTCAATGACGCAGGTTTCTGGATGGTCAAAGAATACCTCGGACTTACCGTAAAAGAAACATTCCGAACATGGACCGTCCTCGAGACAATCCTGTCGTTTGTGGCATTCGGCGGCGTATTGATCATGGATATATTTGTTTGATAAACCTAAAATAAGCTGAAGCAGTATTCAGCACAAAAAATCCGAACTGTAATGCAATTTTCTCTTGATAGAAATTAGCATAAGTTCGGATTTTTTTATTTATTCCTATTCTCTTAGTGCGAGATACCATTTTAATTGGAAAGCGAAGTAATCTGTCGAAGCGGTACACGGAAGTATTGTTGCTTCGCTAAATTAATTTTGCTTATCAAGAGCAGAAGGATTATGATATCATCATGTGCTTTTCAGAGAAAAAGCAGTTGTAACTACTATTTTGGATGGTGAAATCAAAAAATGAAACGTTTATATTTTCTCACTGTCATTCCCTTTATCGGGATGCTCGGATTCCTCCCGTTCGCAAATAGAGTGGAACCATTTGTACTTGGCATGCCATTCGTGATGTTTTGGATTGTCCTATGGACTATTCTTACATCAGCTGTATTGGCTATTATGTACAAATTAGATCCACGGAACAAAGAGGATGAGAAAAAATGAATATTGCACTTATTATTATATTGGGATTTTTGCTTTTAGCAGTCTTTTTAGGAATCCGCTCCACAAGAGGTAAGGATATGGATCTGGAGCAATGGACAGTCGGAGGCAGGGGCTTCAGCGGCATCTTTGTCTTCCTGCTGATGGCAGGAGAAATTTATACAACATTTTCCTTCCTTGGCGGAAGCGGCTGGGCGTATGGGAAAGGTGCACCGGCTTTATATGTGCTTATGTATATCGGCTTGTCGTATGTTATGTCTTATTGGCTTTTGCCGGTCATTTGGCGATATGCGAAGGAACATAGACTTGTGTCGCAATCTGATTTCTTCGTCAGTAAGTTCAACAGCCCGTATCTGGGTGTACTTGTTGCGCTTGTTGGGGTAATCGGTATGATCCCTGTCATAGTCGTGCAGCTCAAGGGCTTGGGAATCATCGTTTCGCAGGCTTCTTATGGCGCTATCTCGATGCAAACTGCAGTATGGATCGGCGCCATCAGCTTAACCATTTATGTAATGCTATCCGGCGTGCATGGTTCGGCATGGACAGCTGCCATCAAGGATATTGTCATGGTAGTCGTCATCTGTTTTCTTGGTATCTATCTGCCTTTGCATTATTATGGCGGTTTCCAGCCTATGTTCGAGGCAGTCCATGCCGCAAACCCCGAATTTTTAAAGTTCCCGGACGAAGGCTACAGCATGACCTGGGTCATCTCAACCGTCTTGCTGTTAGTGCTAGGGTTCTATATGTGGCCGCAAGTTTTCAGTTCTACGTATACAGCGAAGAACGAGAGAGTCTTCCGGAAAAACGCGATCATCAGCCCGTTATATACGCTTATGCTATTGTTCGTCTTTTTCGTCGGTACAGCTGCGATTTTGGCTGTGCCGGGGTTGCAAGGGGAAGATGTGGATCTCTCTTTATTGCGATTGTCGATTGAAACATTCGATCCTTGGGTAATTGGTATCATCGGCGGCGCAGGTTTGCTGACAGCATTGGTGCCAGGGTCCTTGCTGATCATGAACACAGCTACTTTACTCGCGAAAAATATCTATCAGGTGTTCGCGCCTAAAACAAGTGACAAAACAATAGGTAAATTAGCCAGACTGTTTGTTCCGGCCGTTTCCTTGCTGGCAGTCTACTTTACACTGCACGGAGGAGCAACTTTATCAAATATCATATTGATGGGCTACAGTCTGATGACACAGCTCGCTCCGTCCCTATTCTGCAGTCTGTGGAAGCGCAGCTTCATTAATAAGTACGGAGCTGCAGCAGGTATCATTGCCGGACTGGCAACTGTCGCTTATATCACAATCAGTCAAACGACCGTAGTGGATCTTATCCCAGTCTTACCAGCCTCATGGAATGATTTGAATACAGGGATCATTGCATTGGTCGTCAACTGTGTGGTGATGGTT
The DNA here is from genome assembly GCF_046592595.1 of Terribacillus saccharophilus. GTDB lineage: Bacteria > Bacillota > Bacilli > Bacillales > Amphibacillaceae > Terribacillus > Terribacillus saccharophilus_C. The sequence goes on from NZ_JAWVPF010000006.1 coordinate 63,491, forward strand.
ATAGTAAGTTTGGTTACACAAAGAAAATATCACGACGTTGCGTGAATTTGAAGCAAGTAAAGACTGCCTATAGGGCAGTCTTTTTTTTTGGAGTCATGCATTAGAAATCGGATGTATTTGCAATAATGTACTATATAACAGCAGGTTTTAGCGTTTATATTCATGTAAGACCACTGAAAAAGGAGAGTCAGCATGAATATCACTTCTTTTCTTATCTACTGCTTTATCGTGACATTCACACCCGGACCTACTAATATCGTCATCTTATCAACGGTGCATCAATTCGGTACTCGAAAAGCGATGCGCTATACGTATGGAGCGACTCTCGCATTTGGTTTACTATTATTTCTATCTGCTATACTGAATGCAGTGCTTGTGACAGTACTGCCGAAGATACTGGTTTTCTTACAACTAGTCGGAAGTCTGTACATGATATACCTGGCTTATCAAATATATAAGTCGGATAGCTCAAAGAAGAACGGCCAACTGAACGGCACATTTCTATCTGGGTTCTTCATGCAGTTTTTGAATCCGAAGGTAATCATTTTTACACTGACTGTCATTCCGAGTTTCGTTATGAAATACTATACGGAAAGTACAGTGATACTGATCTTCGTTGCTGTTATAACAATAATCGGTTTCCTGGCTTTCATTGGATGGGTGCTTTTTGGAACAATCTTTAAGCGATTCCTGCAGAAACATACGAAAGCAGTAAATATACTTATGGCAGCTTTTTTACTCTATGCGGCTTGCATGATATGGATTTAGATAGCCAGAGGTGATGAAAATGGAAAAATTCATTTACAAGAAGTCGGCGGGTATCACTGCTTTGTCGGCAAGCATGAAGGAATTCACATATAAGAAACATGCGCATAGAGAGTATGCAATGGGTGTTACGCTGCGCGGTATACAACAATATAACCTGGATGGTCATAAGCAATTGTCTTATCCTAATGGCGTGATGCTCTTTAATCCCGAACAGACACATGACGGCATGGCACACGATGAGACTGGGCTGGAGTATGTGATGCTTTATTTGGAGCCTGAGTTACTGCAGGAAATAACAGGGCAAAAGGAATTAATCCGCTTTGCAGATCCAATCTTGTACGATGCGGGACTCGAACATAAGATTTTGAAACTGGCTCAGGCAATACTAAATGAAAAAGAAGAAGTCCTGTGCAATGAACTGGCAGTTACGCTGACGGACAGACTTACAAAAACAGAATTGGATAAAAGCAGCAAAAAAGATAATAAGCTAATCCTGAAGGCTAAGGAAATGATGCATAGCAATCTGCAGGATGTACTTAAACTGGATGAAATCAGTTTTGAATTAAACCTCTCCAAATACAAATTTATTAGACTTTTTAAAGCGTATACTGGAATTTCTCCATATCAGTATTTCTTAAATAGCAAGGTAGAACATGCGAAGCAAATAATAGGGAAAGAAAAAGATATTTACGAAGCTGTGGCTGCTTGTGGTTTTGTGGATTTAGCCCACTTGAACAGACATTTTAAAAGTATCTATGGAACGACTGCATATGAATATATGACGAACATGAGGTAAGAGAAGTTACGTCGTGTCATTTTATAGAATTTATAGATATATTGTAAGAATTTTCTATTAATAAAAATGAAAAGTATGGTAAAATTCCCGGAAAAATGAATAGAAGTGAATATTTATAACCGCATTATCGTCAATGATAGTGCGGTTTTTGTCTTTCAAACCTTCCAAACTTGCCAATTTATTCATTTACGTAAAATTTACATTAAACATGTGTAAATCGGGGAACAAAACTTTTATATGCACAGGAGGTGAGCTATCGTCAAAGCTACTAAGCCCAAAATAGCTAAGGCTGCAACAAAGCTCGTGACCGGTATCCTCAAAAGAGCCATTCCTCAGGAACAGAAAGAGAAACTTCAGAAAAAGATCGGGCAGAAGGCAAAGGAACAAATGGAAGCTTCCCTGTCGAATAAGGTAGGGGAAAAAGCCGACTCTGCTGCTTCCAAACTGGAGGATATCAAGGAAAACAAAAGTACTGACGTGCATGAAAAGGCTCAGCAAACGGCCGATAAGCTGCGGACGAAATTACTTGATTGGAAAGGTGAACTCCAAGATACAGCAACGCAGATGAAGGACAAGGTAGAGGGTGATCGGGGATCTGACAGGAAAGGTCCACAGGTCAAATCGGCAGCCCAAATCAAACATGTTGAGGATATAAAAAGCTACCGGGATGTAAAAGGGCCGGCAGCAGCAAAAAAATGGAGCGATGTGAAGAAAAAATAAGAAGGAGTGTTTAACATGGCTGTTCAAAAAAGTACGGATAGTTCCAGCTTGGCGGACGTAATTGACCGCATCTTAGATAAAGGGATTGTAATCGACGCATTTGTCCGGGTCTCTGTAGTAGGGATTGAGATCTTAACTGTTGAGGCGAGGGTCGTTATCGCCAGTGTGGATACATGGCTGCGCTATGCAGAAGCAGTCGGACTATTGCGTGACGAGGTACAGAACGAAGGATTGCCAGAACAAAAGAATGAACGAAGCAATTCCTTGTTTAGTGTATGAGGAGAGCAGGCTTTAGGCCTGTTTCCTCATTAAAAGGAGGGGAAATATGAACATTACCGATATCATGAAAAAAGTAAGCAGCTTCTTCGAAGAAAATATTGCGCCTCCTCATAAGATCACGGCAGTGGAACCAAGACGAGGGGAAGATAGTACAGACGGTTGGGATGTCACGATTGAAGTATATGAAGAGCGGGATTATATGAAGAAGTATGCAAAGGATGAAATGCTTGGTGTGTATGCTGTCACACTGAACAGCGATGCAGAAATTGAATCTTATGCAAGGCAAAGTACGCGTTACAGAAGCGCGGTAGATCATAGATAAAGGAGGTAATAGAATGGATGGAACGTATGTATTTTGTGCGGTACAAAACCCGGTTCAGCCAAGCTTTGGAGATGTGGAACTGGATGGTGTTACAAGAAGCACATATATGATCCCTCACGGGGATATGGCATTTGTTGTGGCTCGAGTTCCGCAAAAGATCTATCATCCTACCAAGGATAATTTAATGGCTCACCAAGCAATCCTTTCCTCTGTGATGGAGAATCAGGAAGAGATGATCCCTGTCAGTTTTGGCAATGTCTTTAAGACGGATGAGGATGCGAAGGTGATACTGAAGAAGCTCGAACCTCAGTTCACAGAACTATTTCCAGAGATTCGCAATAAGATTGAGCTAGGATTGAAAGTCATCGGCAAACAGGAGTGGCTGGAGGAAGAGATTCATAGAGATCCTGTCATTACCAAACTAAAAGAAACCGTGAACAGGAAATCCAAGGAAGCTGGATATTATGACCGGATGAAGCTTGGTGAACTTACACAGAAATTCTTTACGGACAAGCGCCGTCAAATGGAAGAAGAGATTCTGATGCCGCTTCAGAAGATTGCTACAGCAGTTAAATCAAATGATCCGATCAGTGAGAAGATGCTGCTGAACAGTGCGTTTTTGCTGGACAAAGAGAAAGAGGCCGAGTTTGATGAGGCAGTCAATGAACTTCATGACAAATGGGAAGGAAAAGTGGATTTCAAATATTCCGGCCCATGGCCTGCATACAACTTTATCAACATCCGTTTACAGGTTGAAAAGACGTCATGATACCTTTTCTGGTCTCTGCACCAATTAAATTACTGATAAAGATCGGGCAGAAGATCAAGGATGAAGCTGATAAAGAGTACTTCGATATTTCCGTCATACAGCAGAAACTGATTCAGCTGCAGATGCTGTATGAATTAGAGGAGATCTCGGAAGAAGCATACAAAGAAAAAGAGCAGGAGCTGCTGCTGCGCTATGAAGTGGCCAAGCAGCGGGAAATTGAGCAGTGGGAAAAGCTTGCTGAAGACGAAGAAGAGGATAAGGGGTAGGGAATATGGGACAAAAGGAAAATTATATTTATCTATACGGTATTGTACCTGTTAATGAACTGGATAAAACACCATTTACTCCATTTGCTGGCATCGATAAAGAACAGCAAGCAACGGTTGCAGCAAACGGGGAAATTGCTGCTATATATACGGAAGTGGATGCAGAAGCGTATGAAGGAGAAGCACTTGAGACCAGAATGAAAGACGACCTCGAATGGCTTCAGGAGAGTGCGATGCACCATCATGAAGTGCTGCTTTCCCTGCAAAATCAGTATACCCTGATACCAATGAAATTCTGCACAATCTATCTGAGTCAAGAAAGTCTGGAAGAGAAACTGCGTGAACAAGCAGACACCATACAAAGCCTGTTTACAAGAATTGAAGGCAGTGAAGAATGGAATCTAAAAATCTACTGTGATGATGAACCCCTCCGTGAGCACGTACTGCAGTACAGCCCCAGTATCAAAGAAAAGATGCAGGAAATAGAGAGTTTGCCTCCCGGCCGTCAATTCTTTGAAAAGCGGAAAATCGATCAGCTTGTCGAGACTGAGTTAGAAAAAGAGAAAAATCAATTCTGTGAACAAATACATGCTGAGCTGACTGAAATTGCTTTAGAGGAGAAAGTAAAAACCAACTGGAGCAAAGACGTTACAGGCAAGGAGCTGGAGATGAGCTGGAACAGTGTCTATCTTATCCAAGGGAATCAAGTAGATGCTTTCTTAGAGCTTATTCAACAGAAAAATGAGGAAAGTGCTTCGTCCGGTTGGAGATTCGAAGCAACTGGACCTTGGCCGGCTTATCATTTCGTCTATTAGATGGAGGCGCAAGATGAATACACGTGAAACAATCGCCAGAAACAAGGATGTTACCTTGATAGATATACTTGATGTCATTTTGGACAAGGGTGTCGCGATTAAAGGAGATTTAATAATTTCCATTGCCGGAGTCGACTTGGTTTATTTGGACTTACGGGTCCTGATTTCATCTGTTGAAACACTAGTTCAAAATCAATCTGGTAATACGCGGATGAATATTACATCCGAAGCATTTGATAAACAGAAGGAGGAACTGGAACATGGAAGTGCAGCAGCCGAAGAGCGGCCGAATCCATTTAGATCCCGATGATGCGGAGCATGGCTTGGCGCAATTAGTCATGACAGTGATTGAATTGCTGCGTCAGATTGTCGAACGTCATGCTATCCGTCGGGTGGAAGGAGGAACACTGTCCGATCAGCAAATCGAGGATCTTGGCATGGCATTGATGAATTTGGAATTAAAGATGGAAGAACTGAAAATGATCTTCAACTTGAAGGATGAAGATTTGAATATAGACCTAGGCCCATTGGGAAATCTTTTACCAGGAAAGAAGTGAAAACATGGCAGAGCAGCAAGTCGTTCAGAGCAACACGAGTAACTTGGTCGATGTATTGGAAAAGGTATTGGATAAAGGTGTCGTCATCGCCGGGGATATCACAGTAGGAATTGCCGATGTCGAACTGCTGACCATCAAGATTCGTTTAATTGTAGCTTCAGTTGATAAAGCGAAAGAAATCGGCTTGGACTGGTGGGAATCAGATCCATATCTGTCATCTAAAGCAGCAGACAGCCACACGAAAAGACTACAAGAAGAAAACGAACAGCTCCAGAAACGTCTGGAATTGCTAGAACAAAAAATGACAGATTAAGGTGGAATAGAAAATGAGTGAGATGAAAGATAAAGTTGTAAACAAGGCAGTAGTTAAAGCAGCAGATAAAGTAAATAAAATAGATAATACGTGGAATCGAACAATTGCGGGCGGTTTAGCCGGTGCCTCAATCGGACTATTGACCAGCCCGAAGATCGGAAAGAAAATCAAGGGCACTTTCCTGTCAGCGAAAACAAAGGTGAAAGAGAAAGACCTAGGCGAATCTGCTAAACAGATGAAAGACCGCACCCTCAATATGGTACAGGATAAATTTAAGAAAGACAAAAGTTCCGACGAAGATAACCATATGGAAAAACAAGACAAACAGAACGAGAATGCTGCTAATCAGAATGATAAGAACAACGATGAAAACCAAAATGACAACAGCCAGGACAATCAGAAGGATCAAAGCAGTCAGGAACACAGCAATCAGGATACCCACATGGATCAAAGCAATCAGGATAACCAAGCGAACGAAAATCTTCGACATGAGAATGAAAATCTGAAGCAGAAAATCGAAGAACTGGAAGACAAATTGAATAAGCTTCTGAATGAAAAAGATAACTCGTTGAAAGAAGAAGTTGCCGCAAACAGTAATGGAATCTCAATTGTCAGACAAGACGATGTAACAAAATGAAGGAGGTTTGAAAATGGCTAAAGATGAAATTTTGTCGTTCTTTGTACAAGCAGCCAATCACCATGATTTCTCCACGGATATTACACTGCATGTGAAAGGTGCGCTGGTCACTGGCACAATCATATCAGCCGCCTCTTACTTCTCCAATTTGAAAGAGAGCATCTCTGAAGAAAACGATATAGCGAAGCAATTGAAGGAAGCCTTGGAACAGGCGGAGGAATCGGCTGACAGCAACCAAAGCGATGCGGAGTATATCCATTTGAAGAATATGGCCACATATGTGGCTGAAAGTAAGACTACACCCTCTGACGCTGACCTTTTATGGCGCGGAAAATTAAGTGAGATAGACGGATTCTTCCTTGGAAGAATGTCAGATGAAGAATAAAGAAAGCTCCGGCATTTGGTAGCCGGAGTTTTCTTATGCTGGAAAGATGTTTACTACATACGGGGTGAAGGAATCTTACAATGGAATAGAAAAGCCTGCAGTTTTTAAACTGCAGGCTTTTCAATCTTTTATTAATTTTTAGCTGCTTTCTTCGCCTGTTTTCTTTCCTTACGTCGCTGGCGCTCTGCTTTATGATGCTCTTGCAGGCTGAAGCGTGTTGTTGCTTCGTACACGATAGGTACGATAACGAGTGTCAGCAAGGTAGAACTGATTAGACCACCCATTACGGTGATACCGAGTCCTTTCGAGATAAGGACGGAACCGCCGCCTTCGAAGCCGAAGGCAAGTGGTGCAAGGGCACCGATTGTGGCAATGGCAGTCATCAGGATCGGACGAAGACGAGTTACACCGGCTTCGAGAATTGCTTCGCGAGTCGGAATGCCTTCTTTTTCCTTGTGAATGATACGGTCGACTAGGACGATAGCATTTGTTACAACGATACCGATCAGCATGAGCACCCCGATGAGGGAGGAAACGCTGATTGTTTCACCGCCGATGAGCAATCCGACCAACGCACCGATCACTGTGAACGGTAAGGAGAACAAGATGGCAAATGGTGCCAGTGCTCCGCCGAATGTCAACACTAGTACGAAGTAGACAATCGCAATTGCTGCCAGGATAGCAAGACCTAGCTGGCTGAATGATTCGTTGATTTGTTCAGAAACCCCGCCCTGATCGATACTTACGCCATCCGGCAAATCAAGGTCATCGATTTCTTCTTGCAAGCCGCTGGTAGCAGTTGCAATATCATCGCTTGTGATATCAGCAGATACTGAACCGTATAGCTTTTCATCACGTCGCTGCAATGTATTCGGAGACTGACCGTCTTCGATTTCAGCAATTTCGTTCAAAGCTACTTCTGTTCCAAGTGATGTTTGGATCGTAGTATTTTCCAGATCTTCTTTATCCTCGAATGATTCGTTTGCTACTTGCACATAAACATCCAATGCTTCACCATCATCATTTTGGATAGTGGCAATGGACGGCTGGGTGCCGATGTTGGACAGCTGAGCTGTAACTTGAGCTGCTGTCAAACCTAACTGTGCCAATTCTTCCTGGTTGGCTACAATTGTATATTTGTCATATTGCTCAGAAGCATCAGAATCTACATTTGTGAAGTTATCATCATTTTCTATCAAATCGATAACCTGCTGGGACGCAGTTTGGATATCTTCTACGTTATCACCGTAGATGTAATATTCCGTTGTGTTGCTGCCTGTGCCTGTCATGTCGATGGATCCCCACTCACCTTGGTCTGTCAAGGCTTGCAAATCATCGACTACTGCTTCTGTTTCACTTTGGATATCCTCATAATCATCGCTGTAGCCCAAATAGAAGAGGGCAGAATCGCCAGTTGAACCTGAGAGCGGGTTACCTCCGCTGCTGATTGTATACTGCAATGTCTCTACGCCATTGCGGTCAAGCAGCATATCCTCGGCTTCACTAGCAACTTCTTGAATATCTTCACGTGTTTGGCCTGGTTCAGGTGAATAAGAGGCAACGACCATATTCTCGCCGGTGCTAGGAATAAAGCTGACACCAATCGAAGGTACCAGGAACAGACTTCCGATCAGTAAAACAAGAGCAATAACGAAAGTGATGATCTTATGCGACAAGCTCCAGTTCAGGACACGCTTGTAGAAATTGGCCAGTTTGCTTGGTTTTTCTTCTTTGTGTACATAATTTTTCGCTTCTTCTTCGCTAGTGCCGCGATCCAATCGTTTGCGGAATAGTGTATGTGCCACCATCGGCACAACGGTAACCGCTACGAGCAAGGATGCCAGCAAAGCAAATACAACAGCTAATGCAAATGGGAGGAACAATTCTCCGATTTGTCCTTCGACTAGTCCAAGCGGAAGGAATACGGCTACTGTTACAACAGTAGAAGATAAAATCGGGATGAACATCTCGCGAGTTGCATCAATGATCAATTCTTTGCCGCGCAGTTTCTCATCTGCCAATGACATACGCCGGTAGATATTTTCTACAACAACAATCGAGTCATCAATTACCCGGCCGATGGCAACGGTGATAGCTCCCAATGTCATAATGTTCAAGCTGATATCCATTTCGTATAGGAAAATCAGACCAATCAAAATCGATAATGGAATCGAAATGATGGAAATGATTGTGGAACGGATATTACGCAAGAACAAGAGGATGATGATCACAGCGAAGATAGCTCCGAAGAGTGCTTTGTTCACCATCGTGTGGACAGAATCCTCAATTGGTGCACCCTGGTCCATTGTTGACGTGATCGTCATACCGTCATTATCATCTTCAAACTGCTGGATTTCATCTTTCACTGCATTGACAACTTCTACAGTATTGGCGTTTGGATCCTTCGTAATGTCGATCCCGATGGAATCTTCGCCATTTGTACGGGAAATAGATTCCACTTCACCGATAACTTCCACTTCAGCTACATCCTGCAGCTGGACAGTCGGAAGTTCAGTTGGTGCTTGTGCGGCCTGAGCCGCTTGTGCTGCTGCAGCATCTTGGCCGCCTGCAGCTGCCTGAGGGCTTTGGCCTGCTGCTGCTTGTTGAGCGCCTTGTGCCTGTTGTGCACTTGCACTGCCTGTAACCGGAATTTCCAAATTACGCAAATCATCGATTGTTACAATGTTGCCATCTACAGCAACGTTTTTCTCGCTGTTACCGAATTGGTACAAGCCGAGCGGGTAAGAGTCACTGCTGTTTTGGATGACTTGACCGACAGTATCCTGTGTCAAACCATTCTCAGCCAGTGCATCTTCATCATATGTGACTTGTACTTCCTGCACTTGCTGTCCGGAAATACCGACAGAAGCGACGCCTTCAATGCCTTCCAGTGCTGGCTGGAGGTCAGACTCAACAGTTTGAGTCAGTTCTTCAATCGACTGATTGCTGTTAGAAGCACTCAGTGTGATGACTGGGAAGGAATTCAGGTTGATCTGTGCAGCTTCTGGTTCTTCTGCATCCTCTGGAAGCTGTACATTCTCAAGTGCTTCCTTTACTTCTGTTTCTGCATCATCCAGATTCTTGGAATAGGCGTATTCCAACTGGATGGTTGAAGCATTCTGCAAGGATGTAGAGCTTACATTCTCTACGCCATCCAAGCTTTGTACTGCCTGTTCGATCGGTTCTGTTACATTTTCCATTACTTCCTCTGGCGGTGCGCCAGGATATGTAGTCGTTACGGTGAGGACTGGTACACTGATATCCGGAAGTGTTTCCAGTTTCATATTTGTTCCAGCATAAATCCCTGTCACTACAACCATGATGGTCAGCAACCATACGGCAACCTTATTTTTCAAGGAAAAGTTGATAAACTTTCTCACGATCCAGCTCCTTTATTCTCCATTTGACCGACTGGTCATTAGTCCTCTATACTATATAGGCAACCACATCACAATGCAACAATTATATCAGGGATATAAGGAAGTTCAATAGCTTAAAACCAGCTTTTATCTAAGAATTCATATATTATTCACAGTCTCTTAACATACTTATGACCGACCGGTCAGTCGAAAGGAAAGGCCAGATGCAAGAGAAAAAAATCACGATAATTGAACGAGCAACGGAGATTATTGCCAAAAAGGGATATCACGCTGCCAGTATCCAAGAGATTGCCGTAGCGAGCAAGCTTTCCAAGGGGGCATTTTACCTTTACTTCAAATCGAAGGAAGAGCTGATGGCGGAAATCCTGCGCTACCATATCCGTCTGATAACGGAGGAAATCGAGAAAGTCGATCAGCTGGATTTGGATAGCCGGGAAAAAGCAAAGCTGCGTCTGTCGACGATGATGCGCGAACTCGTCAAACGCGGGAACTTCATCATCATGCAACGGCACGATATTGATTCCGATATAGGGAAAGAGATGGAACTGTTCTTCCTGGAGGAAATGGAAAAGGGAAGGCGCAAGACAGAGCTTGATTTGCTGGAGGTGTACGGAGAGGAAAGTAAGCCTTATTTGAAGGATCTGAGGATAATACAGGAAGGGATCCTTGCACAAATCATCGGGGACATGCTTCTTCATGGGCTGATCCTGGATCTGGACAAGACTGCTTCTTATATTCTCGAACGTATGGACGATATGGTGGAAGGTCTTTTAAAAAGGAAAGCCGAACCGCTTGTGACTGATGCAACACCTGTCTCAACTTCGATTTTCGAAAGAGAGATGAAGGAACGGGAAGCAAAACAGGTTTTAGATCGAATACAGGTTGTTATTCTAACGCTGGATGCCGATGTGCAAGATGTGCAGGAGCTGCAGGGAGTAGTTGAGCTGATCCAGGAAGAGATGCAGAAAAAAGAGCCGAAGAAGCTGCTCATCCAAGGCCTGATTGCTAACTTCAAGGGCATCAAGGAACTGGAAGACCTGCGTCAGGAATTGGCGAAATTATTGCATATAAAGGTACTGTAGGGGAAAGCCGGGTGCAGCATGCATACCCGGCTTTCGTGTACTTAAACAAGTTTCCGTAGGGATACGGAAAAAGAATAGCAGGAATTGTAACCGCTTTCATAGTATATTGAGAGTAAGAAACGAAGGGGGTAAAAAAATGAATATCTTACTCGTGTGTGCTGCTGGAATGTCTACTAGTCTGCTTGTCTCAAAAATGCAAAAGGCAGCAGAAGCAGAATCGAAAACTTACCATATCCAAGCTGTATCAGCCGATCAGGCGAAAAAACATATCGAACAAGCTGAAGTACTATTGCTTGGTCCGCAAGTACGCTACATGCTGCCGCAAATGAAAAAACTGGGAGAAGAGCGCGGTATTCCGGTTGATGTCATCAACAGCGTCGATTATGGTACTGGGAATGGAAAGAACGTGCTTCATCATGCTGAATCGCTATTTGCGAAGAAGGGGTGAAGCAGATGAGCCGGTTCAATGATTTTCTTGAGATGAAGATGATGCCGATTGCTGGGAGAATCGCAGCTCAGCGGCATCTGGTAGCATTGCGGGATGGTATCATCCTGACAATGCCGCTGATCATTGTTGGATCACTTTTCCTGATTCTCGGGAACTTGCCGATACCGGGATACGCTGATTTCATGGCTGGCATCTTCGGCGAGTCATGGAGTACGAAACTATCCTATCCCGTTAATGTAACCTTTGATGTAATGGCGTTATTTGCCTGTTTCGGTATCGCATACCGACTGGCACAAGCATATGAATCAGATGGCGTTGATCCGCTGTCTTCAGGGGCAATCGCTCTATCTGCATTCTTGCTTGCGACACCTTACACTCCTTTTCAAGTCGGGGAAGCTACTGCCAATTTCGTGCCGGTTTCTTTGCTTGGCAGCGGCGGCTTGTTCGTCGGAATGCTAGTGGCAATGTTCGCTACCGAGGTGTATCGATTCATTGTTAAAAGGAATATCGTCATCCGGATGCCAGATGGCGTACCGCCGGCTGTATCCCGGTCATTCATCGCACTTATTCCAGGTTTTGCTGTCATCATCCTTGTATGGCTTATTCGTTTGCTTGTAGAAGCAACATCCTTTGGAGATATCCATAATCTAATCGCTACTGTTATTGGTTCACCGCTTACGCTTGTTGGTTCCTCCTTTATCGGAAGCTTTGTCGCAGAATTGATGATTGTGCTGCTCTGGGTTTGCGGTCTGCATGGCGCCAATATCGTAGGTGGAATCATGTCCCCGATCTGGCTGAAGGCAACAGCGGAAAACGCTGCAGCTTTTGCTGCCGGAACAGATCTGCCGCACATATTCACAGCTCAATTCTTTGAAGTGTTCATACACGTCGGGGGATCTGGTTCGACAATAGGTTTGGTTCTGATCATGATCTGGCGAGCAAAGCTAAAGCAAAATAAACAGCTAAGCAAGCTGGCGACTGGCCCGGCAATTTTCAATATCAACGAACCGATTGTTTTCGGTCTTCCCATTGTATTGAATCCAATCATGATTATTCCGTTCATCACTGTTCCGCTTATAATGGTCATCACCACTTATATCGGAATGAGCACAGGTCTGGTAGCTAAACCAGCCGGGATTGTTGTTCCTTGGACCATGCCGCCATTTATCTCGGGATATCTGGCAACAGGAGGGAAAATCTCGGGTGCTGTTATCCAGCTGATCAACCTGGGGATTGCGATGCTTATCTATTATCCATTCTTCCGCGCGCTAGAAAAGAACCAGATGAAGGAAGAAGAAGCAAGACAGCGTGAAGTGGCAGCATCAGAAGACGGCGCAGATCCGGTCAGCTAAAGGAGGAAGGCAATGAATCTAGAAGAGAAAGCATTTCAATTGATCTTATATGGCGGAGATGGCCGCAGCTATGCGATGGAAGCAATGGCGCTTGCCAGACAGCATGCATTTAAAGAGGCGAGACAGAAAATCGAAGCCAGCAGAGAAGCGATCAACCAGGCCCATCACGTCCAGACAGAGCTGATTACAGCTGAGGCAGGCGGCGAACAAACAACTCTAAGTCTGTTGATGGTGCATGCGCAAGATCACTTGATGAATGCCATGACAGTGAGGGAATTGGCAGAAGAAATCATTTATTTGCAGGAGGAGCTGGCCAAACAGGCAGCAGCTAAAGGGTCAGTCTGAAGCAAGGGCGGTCATTTGATCGCCTTTTTTGCATAGGCATGGAGGATATGGGGGTGAATCTGTTTTGCTGCAACCAAGACTGTTGGAATTATTGACTTTCCTTTCATCTGAATCGCGTACGCTGACAGCGGATGAGCTGGCAAGGAAACTGGCTGTTTCTGAACGGACAGTGCGTTCTGATATCAAGCTGCTGCAGCAGGAACTGCCGAGAGACTATGCAAAAATCGAATCGATCCGAGGAAAAGGCTATAAGCTGATTGTGATTCAGGAAAAACTTTTTCAGCATTACTTGCAGGAAACTATCCGAGCGAAGCAGGAACGTCTGTATTCAAGGGTAGAGACACCTGCAGAAAGAGTAAACCATATTATGCAGCTGTTATTATTAGCAGATGGCTTTATTAAAATGGAAGATCTGGCAAAGGCTTGTTTTGTCAGTTTTCCGACAGTGCAAAACGATATGAAGCAAGTGCGATCCCTATTACAGCAATCCGGGCTGGATCTGGAGAAAAAGCCTAAATACGGCATCAGGATCACAGGAACAGAAACGGAGAAACGGTATTTCCTATCTGCGTTCTTCTCGAAGCAGGCGGACTTGCATAAGGCTTACAGCTTACCGGACACTATTATCTCTGAGGCGGAAATTCGCTATGTACATGATATTGTGCATAAGTTTGTGACGGAAAATCAATTGAAACTGTCGGATGTAGCTGTGCAGAACTTGGTTACACATATTGCAATTGCTTGCCGGAGAATCAAGGATGAACAATATGTTGAGCTCGCCCCTGATGCCATGCAAGATATCATCCAGCAGCCAGCCTTCCGGGAAGCGGCCCAGCTTACTGCTATGCTGGAAGCGGAGCTTCATCTGTTTTTTCCGCAAGTGGAAGTGGCTTATATGACGATTCATTTGATGGGGACAGATTATGTATCCGAAAGTAAATTGGATGGGCGCATGGGGATGCAGGACTTGGCAGCAGCAATTGTAACGAGGATATATGATAAGACAGGACTGGATCTCAGGCTGGATCAGGAGCTGCTGAGGGGGTTGAGTTTGCATCTTAAGCCCGCTGTGCATCGTCATCTGTATTCTATGAATGTGAGAAATCCACTGCTGGAAGATATAAAACGGCATTACCCGCTTGCATTCGAAGCAGCTGTCATTGGTGCTTGTGCGGTTGAGAAAGAGATTGGCATTCAGCTGGCAGAGGAGGAAATCGGATATTTGGCATTGCATATCGGTGCTGCCTTGGAGCGGAGCAGGCAAGCGGGACGGAAAATCAGATGTTTGCTAGTCTGTGCCTCAGGTGCAGGCAGTGCGCAGCTGCTGCGGTATAAGCTGCAATCTCTTTTTCCGGACAAGTTGGACATCATTGATACGATTGAATATTATCGGCTGCTGCGCGAAAAAGAGTGGGAAGCTGACTTGATTATCAGCACAATCCCGATTGAATCGACAGTCACACCAGTACCGGTCATACTTGTACCGGTCATCTTGGATAAAGAGGCAATTTCTAAACTGGAAGCTTATCTTCATTTTGGTCAGCAAATCCGCTACATCAAATCGGATTATGTATTTCTGCAGCAGGATTTACGGAGCCAGGAAGAAGTGTTGGTTTATTTAACAGAGGTGCTGCAATCTGATGGGAAGATTGGGGAGGATTTTCTTGCAGCTGTATATGAGAGAGAGTCCATGGCTCCAACCAGTTTTGGGAATCTTGTAGCTGTGCCGCATCCGATTGAAGCGAGTGTGGAAGAAACGTTGTGGGTTATTTGTACGTTGAAACAGCCGATTGACTGGGCTGGCAAGCAAGTGCGGTTTGTATGTCTATTATGTATCGAGAAGGAAAGCGACGAGGATTTCACCGGTATGTATCAGCAGCTTGTCCGCATCATCGAGGAGCCGGAACATGTTGGGAAACTATTAGAAGCCCAGTCATATGAAGACTTCCATAGGGCGCTTGTATCGATATGAAAACAGCTGCCTTGGGTGGGCAGCTGTTTTAGTTAGTGGAAGGCTCGATTTTTCCGCTCTGACGGGCAAGCTTCATATTCGCACGTTTTGCCATTTTATAGGCATCAAAGATATTATAGATCCAAAAAATGAAAAACGTGAACAAACCGACAACAAACCACATCAGGAACAAGTTGATCAGATTGATCAGGACGAAAATAGTCCCTTTCAAATGCTGCTGATTATAAAACTGACCCAAGCCAGCAAATAAAAAGCTCAATAGTGCCGCAACGAGCGGTGTTCTTTTGAATTCCATTTTGTCACCTCATCTTCTAAATACTGTACCAGTTTTCACAATTGTATACAAATAGGGTCGGCAAGTCTTTTTTGTTGTATTTTGAAACCCTTTTCATAGAATGGACGTAAGGGTATAATCAAAGAAAAAGCGAGGCGAGTCGAGATGGATGAACAGCTGCAAGTGAAAGAGACTATCCTGCAATTAGAAAGGTCCCTGCTGGAAGATGATACGAGACTATCATCAGACGCTGTCGGCAACTTACTGACGGAAGACTTTTTGGAACATGGATCATCCGGTCAAGCATTCCGTAAAGTTGATATCGTTACAAATGGATTGGATGCAGTAGATTTGGATATCAGGGATTTCGATGTACGGATTCTATCTGAAGACACAGTCCTCGCTACATTTCGGACCTGTGACGCAGCATCGGGGAGAGAACAGCTGCGCAGTTCCATTTGGCGTTATCAGCCGGGCGGCTGGCGTATGTTATTCCACCAAGGAACACCAGCAGGAAAATAAAAAAGGCGGCTGCATGAAGCAGACCGCCTTTTTCTATGGATCATTTTAATTTTCCTGCTCTGATATCATCTGTCAAGCCAGGATAAGGTGCTTCCGCTACGATACGCTCATTATTCACACCAGCATTATTTATATATGTGATATCAGCGAATTCCGGTACAACGTACTTCGGATATGTTTCGTATTTCTCGCGTGATTCATGCATAAGATCGATGTGGTCATTTTGATAGCAGACGGTGATTTCCGGATGTTCGTGCACCCATTTTGGGAAAAAGATAATGCCATGCATTCGTTTATCGCTTGGCATGAAATTCAAGGACACGTCTGTTCCGGTAGGCTCTGTCCAGGATACCTTATACACACCCTCTGTCAGTTTGACAAGGTCGACCTTTTGATCTTTGACCCAGCGTCCTCCTACCATCCCGCTGTGGATACGGTAATCGATTGTATCTTCATTTTTGATATACATTTCATATTCCCAGCCGTTTTCATATGTATAAATCATATGACTTCCAATGAATTCTTCCATTTTCTTTTCCTCCTTAATTAACTTGATAGATGTCCAGCAGCACTTGTTTCTCCAAACGCATTGCTGCACCGATGAAGATTTTATCCATCAGCCAACGGTATTGCTCGCTGCCGGTTTCAAAGGTTGGAACTGTCCGGAAATAGACATGTTCCGCTGGAATGATTTCGCCTTGGGCTGCGCGATTTCGATAAGCGGCTTCTACTTGCCTTATTCCGTTATTCTCTAAGTAGATGATCTCGCCAGATGATGTTTCAATGACATAACGTGCCGACAGATCGGTGCGCCCATCCGGGCGGATGATTTGGGAATCGGCACCGCCTGGCAGGATGCGGCCTTCTATTTTTCCTGTGATGGTACCTGTTTCAATCGGGATTAGACGCCGCAAGCCTAAGCCTGTTTGTCCTGCGCTTAGCGGTGCTGCCACATCTATTGTAAGGGTGGCGACTTTTTCCAAGGACGGTGTCATACTATTCATCTCCCTATTGAGTAAAATATAACATGTAACTATTTACATGTTTAGTCTAACGCTATGGTATACTTGTGTCAAATGAAAAGAGAAGGAGAACTTCCATGCGTGTTTTGAAATATGCAATATTAGGACTGCTTGAACAGGAGAAGCAGACAGGCTATGATATTGCGGCTGCGTTCAAGGGGGCGCTCGGTCAATTTTGGAGTGCAAAACACAGTCAAATTTATCCTGAACTGAAAAAACTGGTCGCAGAAGGTTTGATAGAATATGAAACGGTCATCCAAGGGGAGAAACTGGAGAAAAAGCTATATAGTCTGACAGTATCGGGGGAAGCAGAACTAAAAGAATGGATGCAGCGGCTCGAAGCTCTCGACGTTTCCCATAAAGATGAATTCATGTTGAAGACATTTTTCATATCCAGTATGGAGAAGGAAGAAGCCAAGGAGTTATTTACCAATCAGCTGAATAGTCGTAAGCGTAAGCTGGATGGGCTTATGAGGACGTTAGCAGAGCTTGAAGCGGAGTGCGGAAGTAAACATATCCATTTCTCCTCACCTGATTTCGGTCATTATTTAGTTCTGACAAGGGCTATAGAAAGAGAAAAAGGGTATCTGCAATGGTTGGAGCGAAGTCTACAATTCATGGATTAGTGATACTACAATGGTCTATAATGCTTCAGTTGATGAAAACCGAACTTACATAAAGAGATACGTAAGTTCGGTTTTTTGTGTTGCATTGTTTCATTGATTTCTCAAATACTCCTTCATTCAAGGAGGCATAATCTAATCCTTCCAATTATTTTCTTTCAAGAAGGGGGTGTAACTAATGAAGTTTTTTAGCGTACATTCTAATCCTGGCAGAAAGGGAATACATTCTTCCGAGTTATGTCTTTTTCAAATCGGTTACATAATTTTTACTTCTTCGCTAGGCAAAAAGGTTTGACTGCTTATAGTTTAGGGTATAAACTGAATTGGTATAGGGGGTAAACTAATGTGAGTAAATTGAAAGAAGCAATAGATCTTTTCAATGAGGTATCATTCATGGCTACCGAATTGTTCCATAAAAAGGGCTCCGCATATGACGTGTTCAAGGAAGTATCACCACAGCAGGTCGGGTTGATAAAAATCTTGAGCTTGTATGGAGCGTCCTCACCGGGCCATTTGGCTATCGTGCAGCAAGTACATAAGAGTGCGATTTCCAATCGGTTAAAAAAGCTGCACGAAAAGGGCTGGGTGGAATGGATCGATTCGGAAGGGGATAAGCGGACGAAGCTTGTACAAATCACAGAAGATGGGGAAGAGATTTTGAAAAAAGCAGAGGAAGCCATCTACGATAGATTTTGCGGGCTTTTTGAGCATATTAAGGATGAAGATGTAGAAGCATTCATCCGAATTTTCACAGATGTAAAAGAACAGCTTGAAAAAGGGGAGAAGGAAAATTGAGGACAATCATTCGTTTCAAATGGGTCATTGCGATTGCAGTTATCTTAATCGCGGTTGGGCTGACGATTTTTTCACCCAATCTGACCCAGCTGGCATCAGATAAGGGACAGACACAGCTTCCGGAAGATGCGATCTCCATCCGGGCAAGCGATATCCTGGAAGATGCCGGTGAGAATAGTAATAGCATCAGTGTCGTTTTCGAACTCGACGAGGCGTTGAATCAAGATAGTGAAGACATGATTCAAAGTGTCATCGATAAAGTGGAACAAATCGACGGTGTAAGCGAGATTACAACACCGCTGACAGATAATCAAGAGATTCAGGATCAGATGACATCCGAAGATAAAAAGACGGTGATGATGCCGGTAACAGTCGAGGGCTCCGATGAAGAAGTAGAAAAAATTGCAGACGAAATTTATGATGCGGTACCGGAAGATGCTACGGCATATGTAACAGGTGCGTCATTGATCAACCAAGATTTTGCTAATACATCAGAAGATGGCTTGAAGAAGACAGAGCTGATTACGGTGTTCATTATCGTAGCGCTGCTTTTGATTGTGTTCCGTTCCATCGTGACACCATTCGTTCCTTTGATCACAGTAGGTATTACATACTTGATCAGTCAGGGAATCCTGGCTATTTTGGTAGACACATTGGACTTCCCGATTTCAACATTTACCCAGACGTTCCTGGTTGCGATTCTATTTGGTATCGGGACCGACTATTGTATCCTGCTGCTCAGCCGTTTCCGGGAAGAGCTTGCCAATGGTCATGATAAAGTCGAAGCGACCGTTACGGCATACCGGACAGCAGGACGCACATTATTCATCAGTGCAATTGCAGTATTCGTAGGATTTGCATCCATCTTCTTCGCGAAGTTTGCTATCTTCCAATCTGCAGTGGGTGTGGCAGTAGGGGTTGCGGTATTGCTGATTGTCCTTGTGACAGTATTGCCGCTATTCATGGTAACGCTTGGTGAGAAACTGTTTTGGCCTTCCAAAAAGGCTGCCTCTCATGGGGATAATAAGCTTTGGCACTTCCTTGGGCGTCATTCGGTTGCAAGACCGGTGCTGTTCCTGGCAATCACAGCAGCAATCACAGTGCCGTTTGTGCTTACGTATGATGAGCAAGTTTCCTTTAACTCTACTGAAGAAATCAGCAGTGATTATAATTCAATCAAAGGACTTAATGCTATTGGAGACGCTATCGGTAAAGGGGAAGCGATGCCGATACAGGTTGTCATCAATGATGATGAGAACCTGACAACAGCAAACACACTGCCATATCTTGATAACTTGAGTGATGCGATCAGCAAGATAGATGGCGTGGAAAAAGTCCGTACAGCAACACAGCCTACAGGGGAGAAAATCGATGACTTGTATGTAGATTCCCAAACTGGTCAAATCGCGGATGGTATCAACGATGCAGTGGATGGAATCGGAGAAGTACAGGATGGTTTGAGACAGGTACAAGATGGACTGAATCAGATATCCGGTCAGGCTGGCAGTGCCGGTTCATCAAGCGGCGGCGGACTATCTGATGCGACAGAAGGTTTGGGCCAAGTCAATACTGCGCTGCAGCAAGTAACAGCTCAGTTGCAGCAGACTGGTAATGTCCAGCAAGCTTCTGCTCAACTGGCTGGTATCAGCGAACAGCTAGGGCAGATTCAATCAGGTTTGGAACAAGCAGATACGCAACTTCAAGGGCAGCAGGAACAGGTTGGAACACTTACTGAAACGCTGCAGCAGCTTGCTGATGGGGTTGGCTCTGCAAACGAAGGGCTGACACAAGTTTCAGATGGACTGACAACTGCATCTGATACACTCCGTGATATCAGCGACAGCGAAACAGTCCGTGAGACTGGGATGTATATTCCGGAAGATGCTCTGGAAGGTGACTTCCAGGAAAGTATCGATACGTATGCCTTCCGTGATGGAGAAGGTGTGACACTTGATGTGGTATTGAATGCTGATCCATATTCCGAGGAAGCGATTCAAACATTACAGACAATCAAGGATCGTGTCGATGCCGAAGTGAAGGATACACCGTATGAAAATGCGGAAATCGTGTATGGCGGAGTAACAAGCACCAACGCTGATCTGGAGGATCTATCTACCTCCGATCTTTCCCGGACGATGGTCATCATGATGGTTGGTTTATTCATCATCCTGACCTTGCTGTTCCGTTCCATGGTCATTCCGGCTTATATGATCGGATCCTTGCTGCTTACCTATTATACTGCTATCTCCATTACCGAATTGATCTTTGTCAACGGGTTGGATTATGCAGGTGTAAGCTGGGCTGTTCCGTTCTTCAGCTTCGTAATCTTGATATCTCTTGGAGTCGATTACTCCATCTTCCTGCTTGATCGTTTCACCGAAGAAGCGCGTGACGATCTGCAGGCGGGCATGGTTCACTCCATGAAGAAAATGGGCGGAGTCATCATCACTGCTGCAATTATTCTAGCAGGTACTTTTGCTGCGATGATGCCCTCAGGTGTCTTGACGCTTCTGGAAGTTGCGACAGTCATCATCATCGGTTTGTTATTGTATGGACTTGTGATTCTGCCGCTGCTTATCCCGGCAATTGCTACGACACTTGGCGAACTGAACTGGTGGCCGTTCAAACGTAAGCGTAGGGAAGAAGATAAATAAGGAAAAGTAAAAGGAGTTCGCCGCTAGGCGTACTCCTTTTTTCTATGGACAAGTTTTCTTACCACGCTGCATATAGTAGCAAGGAATGGAGGTATTCTGATGAAACGAAGCCTAGGATTGCGTCTTGTACTGGCGGGGACAATGGTGATGGCTGGTCTGCTCTTTTTCTTCACTGACCGATCCACCCACCCTGTTCCGTATAATGATGTCCACGAAGAGATGATCCGCCACGCATTGGAGGAAGTGAACGATACAGCAGTCGAGGAACTAGCTGTTTATGATACGTATGAAGTACTGGGAGTCGGTTTTCAGCCGGAAGGCATCATCAGCTTGCGCATCCAGAGCGAGGGCGAGGAAGTTGATCATCATATGGTGACTGTTTGGGAGGAAGTAAAAGGCGAAGCGGCCGATGTTGTGGAAGCCCATGATCTGGAAGATGACATCAGCCGTGAAATCGAAATGGAGGTTCATTTGATCGGACCGGAAGGCACAGTGCTGCACACACACTAAGCATGCTGACAAGGCATGCTTTTTCTTTTGCTTAAAGCTGGCTGCTAACGGGTATATAACATCAAGAACATAATATAGAACATAATTGGAAGGAGTGAGGCGTATGAAGATAGCAGGCTATTTTGGATTTTTCATCCTGGCGCTTGTCTTCCTGCTGATCTTTGCATTCACAACGAATACGCTATTTCTTCTGCTCACTATTCTTTCAGGTGTAGTAGGGGCATTTTTCTTATTCAGAGAATTGAGAACGAGAGAGAAGAAAGAACCAAGAGAAAGAGACTATAACCGCAAGGGGCGATAATAATGGGACATGTCATCAAAACAGAATCAGGGTATAACGTATTTGCGGAGGATATTGGTTCTGGTATTCCTGTCGTCTTTATACACGGGTGGCCGGTAAACCATAAGATGTTCGAATACCAGATGAATGAGCTTCCGGAGCAAGGCTTCCGCTTCATCGGTATCGATTTGCTCGGATTTGGTAAATCGGATAAGCCATGGGACAGCTACACCTATGATGCACAAGCAGAAGCAGTACACGCTGTTGTGGAGCATCTAGGGCTGAATGATTTCGTTTTGGCTGGCTTTTCGATGGGTGGTCCGATTGCTATTCGGTATATGAATAAGTACGGTCTTGCGAAAGTGAACAAGCTGCTTCTATTGTCAGCCGCTGCTCCTGTGTTCACACAGCGTGATGCTTATCCGTTCGGTATGAAGAAGGAAGAAGCAGATGATATGATTGCGCAAATCCAGGCAGATCGTCCAAAAACGTTGCAGGATTTCAGAGAGATGTTCTTCGCACAAGAACATTCTGAGCCATTCAAAGAATGGTTCTTCCATTTAGGTTTGGAAGCTAGCGGGCATGGTACGATTCAAGCGATGGAAGCACTTCGTGATGAAGATCTTCGCGCTGAACTAGTGCAGATCAGCACACCGACGTATATCTTCCACGGTCAGAAGGATGAGATTTGTCCGTTTAATTTCGCTAATGAAATAACAGGCGGAATTGTCAATTCGACAATCATTCCTTTTGAAAACAGCGGTCATGGCTTGATGTTCGATGAGAAAGAAAAATTCAATCAAGAGCTGCTGCGTGTATTGCGAAGCTAATGGAATCATAATAGAGCTGACGAGTGAGTCAGCTCTATTTGTCATGGGCAGGAGGAGAAGCTAATGGATGGACTGGTTACGGTTATAGGGCTGGCAGTTGTGATTATACTTGTGGGAATAGCTATTTTCTACAATACGGGGGCACGTAAACGTCCCATGCAGAATTCAGATCGCCACCGGGAGCAGCTGAAGCTGCAGTATGACACATTAAAAGTGCGCCCAACTGGAATAGTGGATGAAGAGCATTTCGACAGGATGAAACGAGCATTGGATTTCGACTATTTAGATAAGGTTAATGATGCCTTTCGGAAAGAACATTACGATTGGAGCCAGAAAAAAATCAACATGCATTTCCGGGGATTATTCCGTTTCTTTATGCTTGCATCCGTTTTTCGCAGCAAGGAATTATTTGGTAAGGAAATCCACCGTCTATGGGAAGTGATGCGCCAGTTTGAAGACGAATACAAACAGTTTTGTATGGATTTCTTTGAGGGGGAAATTACCGAGGATGCTTCTGAACGAGGTGGGCGGCACGCTGAGGAAAGAGAACGTTTCGAGATCAAATATTTGCTGCTGTTCCAATTGGGAGAGCAGACGCCAACCATCTGGGGAGAATTCTTCCAATATGGTGATGGGAAGGAGTTTATCGACTATATCCGGACGCATACCCTCGAGCAAGTAAAACAAGAGTATATGGCGGAGAATATAACGCCTGATGCAGAAAGGACATTCGAAAACTTATATAACCATATTAAATGGGGGATGGAAGCGGATGCGGAGGAACTTCGTCAGCATCAGCCGGAGCCAGAAGGCAGTGCAGAGGACAAGGAGATGGATGTGAGTTTCCTTTATTTCCTCAGTTTAAGAGGGGAAACGACAGAAGAGGAGGAAGAGGATTTGTCGGTGTATACCGGTAAAGGAAGCGGCTTTTATGCTACGAATGAATCCTTCGGTAAGATGCAGAAGCAATAACCCCGGGCATAGATTTAGAATCCAAACTCACGCAAAATCTTTCCTTAAGAATTTTGTCCAGGTTTGGATTCTTTGCTGACTAAACGCTTTTATCGCCATTATTTTTTCATACTACCTTCTGCCGGTCGTGAATAAGCTAGTCCTGAAGGGGGGCTTGGTTTATGCATCATTACCGGAGAATCAAACGAAAGCAGCTGATAGCCATATGCCTGCTGATTATGCTGCTGCTTTGTCTGTTTGCCCTTTTACTGAAAAACGCTTCTCCCAATCAGGCGAAAAAGACTGTGGAAGACTTTTATACATTGGAACAGAAGGGCGAATTTTCTGCCTCATGGGGTTTGCTGCATAAGGATTTGCAGGTACGTTTCCCGCTTAAGGATTATGTGACGGATCGTTCCCATGTATTTATGAGTCATTTTGGTGCAGATACTTTTTCGTTTGAAATAGAAAAGGGGGAAAAGCAGAAGAAATGGCGGGCAGAACCGAATGGCCAGACCTATAAGGATGTCTATTCCTATACAGTCAAACAGAATTATCAAGGAAAGTACGGCCGATTTTCTTTTGTGCAGTATGTCTACGTGACAAAGGAAAAGGGAGAATGGCGTATTCTATGGGACTATCGAAATCAGAGTTGATAATCGGCAAGCTTTTGACGCAGCAGATGGTTGAATAACAGAGGCTGTTCCACAGGAAAGCCATGTCCGATGTCGGCGATTATAAGGCAGGTGCAATAGGGATTTTCATTTGTTAGTTTAGCTGCAGATCTTTTCATGATTTTTTTCTCCTTTTCACCTACTGTTACAAGAATGTCGGTTTTAACGTTAGAGAAATTTTTGGGAATAGAAAACCGCATGTTTTCTTCAAGCATTTTAATAAGAGCCATAGAAGATATTTGCAAACTATGCTGATAGTAAGTATCAAAGTCTTCGGTAGGAATAGACAGGGTGCGCGCCTGCAAAGCTGCAAAACTTCTGATTTTGACCAATGGATATACTATGGGGACAGTATTTCGTATAATATTTTTTGACAGATTGACTGGAATTGTAAGAGGGCTGTTTAGCATCGTAAAACAGAATAATTCAGGTTGCTTGCTTACCATCTGCAAGGCAATCTGTGCGCCAATGGAAAATCCGATTAGAGATAACTTACCGCTGCCCTTCTTATTTTCTGCCCAATTCAGCAATTGATTCGCTAAGTGTTCTATGGACACATTTTCTGCCCCAAAGTCCAACTCAGCCACAGCGCATCTGTAGTCTTTAAAATGTACGATTTGCTTTCTCCACATCCAGCCACCCACACCTCCTCCATGCAGGAATAGCAGTGTCTGCTCCTGATGATCATGATAGATAGATATTTTCATTTTTCTCACCTCTTATTGTAAGTATAGCGCAGTACTGACAATCCTTCTCGAAAGGCGTATGATGGAGAAAAAGAGAAACGGAGAGACAGGATGAAAGCAATACTTTTTGACTTGGATGGAACAATTCATGACAGGCATACTACATTACGGCGGTTTTTAACAGATCAATTCCAGCGTTTTCAATCTGAGCTGCATGGTGTCAGTGAATCAGGTTTTACAGCAGCTTTTCTGGAATTGGATCAAAACGGTTATGTGGAGAAACCGATTGTGTATAAAGAGCTGTTAAGCCGCTTTTCCTTAGATCCAAACATGGAGCCTGTATTGACAGCTGATTACTTTGATAGGGTAGCGCAGTTCGCAGTCGCATTTCCGGATGCGCTTGAGACTTTGCAGGAATTGAGTATGTCTTATACATTGGGTGTCGTCACGAACGGACCAGCTCTGCTTCAGCAGCAGGTGATCGAACAGCTTGGCTTGTACTGGCATTGCCAAAGCTTGATCATTTCCGAAGCAGTCGGCTTGCGAAAGCCGGATCCGGCAATCTTTGAGATGGCGCTGCTCGAGGTTGAGGCAGCAGCATCAGAAGCTGTTTTTGTTGGTGATCATGCAGAAGTGGATATTGCAGGCAGCAAAAATGCAGGCTTGCAGCCGGTTTTCTTTGACGGGAAGCTGGAAGGTGTGCCTAGTTTTTCAGATTGGCGTGTGCTCCCAGCTCTGCTTGCTAACTGGAATCGGTCTGAAAGGAAAAATAATGGGGACTATACTATAATGGACATGGACTAAGCATTTACATAAAGGGGAGATTGGATGGCTGAGAACGTTAAACAAAAGGATTACAAACTGATCGCACTTGATATGGATGGTACAATGCTCAACCCGCGCGAAGAGGTATCGGATGCGAATAGACAGGCGATACAACGAGCACAGGAGGAAGGCGTCCATGTCATCTTGAGCACAGGCCGAGGCATTCGGACATGTAAGCCTTATGCGGATGATCTTGGGCTGCAATCCTTCCTGGTGACAGTAAATGGCAGTGAAATCTGGACTGCTGATGGCGAGCTGCTCGAGCGTGTGTTGATCGAGGATGATTTGATCAAAAAAATGAAACGCCTGGCTGATGAGTATGACACGCATTATTGGGCAGTCAGCACAGAACATGTATTCCGCGGTAATTTCCCTGCCAATATGGAAGAATACGATTGGCTGAAATTCGGCTTTGATACATTCGATGATAAAAAGCGGGAAGCGATTGTCAAAGCATTGTCCGATAAAAATGAACTGGAGCTTTCCAACTCCAGTCCGACAAATATCGAGGTCAATGCAGTGGGAATAAACAAAGCCGAAGCAGTGCAAAAGGTCTGTGACAGGCTTGATATCAAAATGGAGCAAGTGATTGCCATGGGTGACAGCCTGAACGATATCAAGATGATTGAAGCTGTCGGATGCGGCGTAGCGATGGGAAATGCCCAGGATGCAGTCAAGGAAGTTGCCGACTATCAAACGGATACAAATGAAGCCGATGGGGTAGCAAAAGCGATCCATCATCTGCTAGGATGGTCATAAGCCCGGTATTCCGGGCTTCTTACATAAGGGGGAGACAGAATGAAGACAGATCATTTGTATTACCCATATCATTCGCAGCGAATGACGACTGTTGCCAGACAAGGAATGGTAGCCACATCACAGCCGCTCGCTGCACAAGCAGGGCTGGATATGCTGAAAAAAGGCGGCAATGCCGTAGATGCCGCGATCGCGACTGCAGCCATGCTGACAGTAGTGGAACCGACTTCGAATGGAATCGGCGGTGATGCTTTTGCGCTTGTTTGGATCAAGGACAAGCTCTACGGGCTCAATGCCAGCGGTCCAGCACCACAATCAATCAGTATAGAAAAAGTAAAAGAACTTGGACATGAAGAGATGCCATTACATGGCTTTCTGCCATTAACTGTGCCAGGTGCACCAGGCGGATGGGCTGCCCTCAGCAAGCGCTTCGGCAAACTTCCTTTGATAGAAGTGCTGCAGCCAGCAATATACTATGCTGAAAATGGTTTTGCGGTAACACCGACAGTTGCCAAGCTGTGGGAACGCGCATATAAAAAGTTCAGCACCTCTTGTACAGATACCATGTACAATGGATGGTTTGACACGTTTGCTCCTAATGGAGAGTATCCGAAGATTGGAGACATATGGCGATCGCCAGATCATGCGGAAACGCTCCGGCAAATAGCACGTACAGATGCTGCTGCTTTTTATGAAGGAGAACTGGCTGCCAAAATGACGGAATTTTCTGCGGATAATGGCGGCTTCCTGACAAAAGAGGATTTGGCAGCCTATGAACCGGAATGGGTGGAGCCGATTTCTGTTCATTACCGGGGCTACGATGTGTGGGAAATTCCGCCAAACGGCCAAGGGTTGGTTGCTCTTTCTGCCCTGAATATATTAAAAGGCTTCTCTTTCCAGGAAAAAGAATCGATTGATACCTATCATAAGCAAATGGAAGCGATGAAGCTTGCGTTCGCTGATGGTCATGCATACATAACGGAAGAACAGCATATGCCTGTGACTGTGAAGGAATTGTTGTCCGATGCTTATGCAGCTAAAAGAAGGAACCAAATCGGGGAGACAGCCCAGGAACCAGAAGCTGGAGAACCGAAAGCAGGCGGAACGGTTTATTTGGCAACGGCGGATAGCGATGGAAATATGGTTTCCTTCATTCAAAGCAACTATCATGGCTTTGGTTCTGGGCTGGTTGTACCGGGAACAGGTATTGCGCTGCAAAACCGCGGTCATAATTTCAGTCTTGATCCAGAGCACGCCAACAGTCTGCAAGGCGGAAAGAAGACTTTCCATACCATCATCCCAGGCTTTTTGACGAAAGATGATCAAGCCATAGGACCTTTTGGGGTAATGGGCGGATTCATGCAGCCGCAGGGGCATGCCCAGGTGGTCATGAATATGCTTGATTTCGGGCTTAACCCGCAAACAGCTTTGGACGCACCTCGCTGGCAGTGGATCAAAGGCAAGACATTCCATGTAGAAGCCGATTTCCCGAAGCATATTGCGGAGGCGCTGATCCGTAAAGGGCATGATATCGAAGTAAAAGCGGACAGATCCACATTCGGGCGCGGACAAGTCATTTGGCGCGACCCGGATAACGGAACATTATATGGAGGAACAGAAGCGCGAGCAGACGGCAGTATCGCTTCGTATTAGAAAGGTTGGACAACATGATTTACTGGCAATTATTTATGGCATTTTTCCGTGTCGGCATCCTTGGATACGGCGGAGGTCCTTCATCGATCCCGCTGGTGGAAAAGGAAGTCGTCAAACAGTATAAGTGGATGGATGACGAAGAGTTCGGGAACACACTGGCACTTGGCAACAGCTTGCCCGGACCGATTGCAACGAAGCTGGCAGGCTACATCGGCTATCGAGTCGGCGGCTGGATCGGGATGGTGAGCGCATTGATTGCGACTGTCATTCCGACAGTCGTGCTGCTCATCGTGCTGTTTTATTTTGTTGATGCCTTGAGCGATCAGCCTTGGCTCAGCGGAATGACAACAGCTGTCATCCCAGTAGTAGGGGTCATGCTTGCAGTGATGACATTGGACTTTCTTAAAAAATCCCGTAATGGGTTGAAGAGCTGGCAGATCGTTGCTTTGTTAGCTGCATCTGTCGTGCTGATTGAATTGCTTCATATCCATCCAGCATTCCTTATCCTGGCGCTTCTCCTGTTTGCACTTGTCAAACCGGAGAAACGGAAGGAGGAGGAGGGAGCATGATTTACTGGCAGATATTCCTGGCCTTCTTCATACCTGGAATTGTCGGATATGGTGGTGGTCCGGCTACCATTCCGCTCATCGAAAATGAAGTGGTGGACAGATATGGCTGGATGACAACAGCTGATTACAGCCAGATGCTGGCACTGGCCAATGCACTTCCCGGCCCGATTGCCACTAAGCTGGCAGGGGTGATCGGCTTCCAGCAAGCCGGGTTCCTGGGTGCGGCAATCGGTTTATTCGCTACAGTAGCACCTTCGCTCATCTTAATGATTGGATTATTAAGTATTTTAGCGAAGTTCAAGGATTCTCCCCGGGTTAAGCGAATGACAGCATATATCCGGCCGACAATCGCTGTGCTGCTGGCAGGGATGGCAATCAGCTTTTTCCGCACATCCTATGAAAGTGCTGGCTGGATACATACAATCATTTTGGTTGTGTTAAGCTATTTGCTCATGGAAAGATGGAAGGTGCATCCAGCCTTTGTGATCCTTGGCGCTTTGGTGTATGGCGCCCTGCTTCTCGGATGAGATCCTGCAGTTTTTTTGCAGGATCTTTTTCTCTGGGCAGGAGATGGAAGGAAAAGGGCTAATGTAATTAGTAAAATAAAATTCACTGCATAATCTAGTAGGGAACCGGGTAGCTACTTAACAAGGGGAATAGGATAAAAAAACAAGAAGGAGCATCTTATGCGCGTTACCATTTGGAACGAATACCGTCATGAGAAGGAAAACGACCAGGTGAGAAGCATCTATCCCCGAGGCATTCATGGAGCAATAGCCGAATTCCTGGAGGAAGCAGGCTTTGCAGTACAAACCAGGACACTTGATGATTCGGAGCAAGGATTGGACCAAGCGACGCTGGAACAAACGGATGTCCTTATCTGGTGGGCTCATAAGGCGCATGATGAAGTAAATGACGATGCTATCGAGCGAGTGAAGCAGCGTGTTCTGGCAGGTATGGGACTGATTGTCCTTCATTCAGGCCACTTCTCCAAAATATTCCGTAACCTGATGGGTACAACATGTGACCTGAAATGGAGACAGGATGGCGAGAAGGAACGCATTTGGGTGGTTCAGCCAAGTCACCCGATCACGAGAGGACTTGGGGAGTATTTCGAGCTTCCGGAAGAAGAAATGTACGGAGAGCATTTCGATATACCAGAACCAGACCATACGCTGTTCATCAGCTGGTTTGAAGGCGGCGAAGTTTTCCGCAGCGGCTGCACGTATAATCGAGGAAAAGGGAAAATCTTCTATTTCCGGCCCGGTCATGAAACGTACCCGACTTACCATGATAAAAATGTGCAGACTGTTATCCGAAATGCTTGCGAGTGGGCAGCAGCACCATCAGCTGTCGTCCCGCACTATGGAAAGTCAGAAGCCTTGGAGCCGATACTGCGCCTAGCGAAGAAGTGAGTATTAAGCCGTCCCAAAACGACGGCTTTTACATAAAACAGATACAAAATAGAGGAGGAGAAATAGATGCGTGCAATCGGGATATACAAACATACATCCGTGGATCAGGCAGACAGCTTTACAGAAGAACAGGTGGATAAGCCAACTGCAGCAGGTGGGGATGTGCTTGTCCAAGTGAAAGCTGTCAGCGTCAATCCAGTTGATACAAAACAGCGCAAGCTGAAAGAGGACGATGGTACATTCCGCATTCTTGGCTTCGATGCAGCAGGAATCATTGAGGAAGTCGGAGAGGATGTAGAGGGATTCCAGCCTGGAGATGAAGTCTATTATGCTGGATCTGTTACCCGTCAAGGATCCAATAGTGAGTACCAGCTTGTCGACCATAAAGTCATTGCCAAAAAACCTGCAAATCTAAGCTTTGCAGAAGCAGCGGCCTTGCCCTTGACAGCATTGACTGCGTGGGAAGCTATGTTTGAGAAGATGCATATCCCGCTGGATGCGGAAGCGAATAAAGACAAAACGATTTTGCTGGTCAATGCAGCCGGCGGTGTTGGTTCGATTGCTTCACAGTTCGCACAATTATATGGACTGAATGTAGTCGGAACGGCTTCACGGGAAGAGACGATTACATGGGCCAAGCAGCATGGTACCGAACGGGTGATCAATCATCATGAACGCTTCCATCCGCAGCTGGAAAAGTTGGGGATAGATAGTGTCGACTATGTTTTTTGTATGCATCAGCTGGACAAGGCATGGGATGATATTATCGAAGTCGTGAAACCAGAAGGTATCATCTGTGCCATCACAGGCCCGGTTGAGGATATCAAGCTGACGGATCTGACGTCCAAGAGCCTGACACTTGTCTGGGAGTATATGTTCACACGCACGCTCCATCAGACACCAAGCAAATATAAACAAGGGGAAATATTGTCCAAAGTGGCAGAGCTGGTCGAGGATGAACGCATTCGCACGACGAAAGCGGAGGAGCTGGAAGGCCTTACCGTCGAGAATGTGCAGAAAGCGCATAAACGATTGGAAGATGGCAGCATGATCGGGAAACTGGTCATTTCTGTGTGACTTGGGCAGGCGTTAAGCCTGTCTTTGTTCTGTTTCCTGCCAAATTTGTTGTATAATGAAGGTAAGACATATATGGTGGAGAGGTGAACCGATGTTACATAAAGTAGCTGTTATCACAAGCGGTGGAGATTCACCGGGCATGAATGCTGCCATCCGGGCAATCGTAAAGGCGGCAAATTATCATGATATCGAAGTGTATGGTGTGGAAGGCGGTTATCAGGGTCTGATCGAGGATAAATTATCCATCATCCGTACACCTGATGTAGAGACGATCGCCAATAAAGGCGGAACGATCCTGAAAACGTCACGCTCGCTTGCTTTCATGGATGAGTCTGGCAGAAAGCAGGCAGTGGAAGTGCTTCGCAACTATGGTATTGCCGATGTTATCGTCATCGGTGGGGAAGGTTCACTTCAAGGTGCACAAAAGCTGCATGAATTGGGCATCCGAGTCATCGGCATTCCGGGAACGATCGACAATGATCTGGATTACACTGACTACTCTATCGGTTTCGATACAACATTGAATACAGTGCTCAGCTCCATCGGCCGAATCAAGGATACTGGTCTATCGCATAACAAGACGACCATCGTCGAAGTAATGGGCAGACATTGCGGTGATCTGGCATTGTTCACAGCTGTTGCAGGAGAAGGAGATATCATTTCCACACCTGAATATAAACTTAGCTTCGAACAGATTTGTGAGAAGCTCCAAGACAAAATTTCCAAGGGCCGGAATGATAATATCATTGTTGTCACGGAACGGATGTATGATTTGGATGAACTCCAGAAATTCATTGAAGAACAGATGAATATCGAAGTACGTACAACGGTCCTTGGATTCATTCAGCGCGGCGGTGAACCGTCTGCATTTGACCGGATTCTTGCAAACAAAATGGGTGTCAAAGCAGTGAATATGCTGATGGAAGGGCAATCTGGCTATGCAATCGGAATCAAAGCCAATCAGCTGATCGAGAAGGATTTGCGTACGATGCTCGATGAGAAAACTGATAAACAAGCAAATTATGATTTGCTTGATATGCTATTGCATACGATATAAGTAAGCGAAACGGAACACGCCTGAGACAGGCGTGTTTTTTCTTTGGCGAAACTTGTATATACAATATCGTTGAAAGCGTTTGCAATATTATGATAAACTTTTTATAACTTCTGCAGAAAAGACAAAAATTAGGGGGATAGGCTTAATCTTACAAAAAGGAGGGAATGAGATAACCGCACTAAAGAAAGCGTTTACCAAAATGCGAGGAGGAGCTGTGATGAAGCGAAGCTTTCTGATGGTTGCCTTACTAGCCGGTATTGGGCTGGCAGGCTGCTCGGCTGTGACGAGCGGAGATGGTGCGAGTGATGACAAAGTCCAGATTACATACGCGAGGGGGACGGATACGACTGGTGCTACGGATGTATTAGTCGAAGCATTTGAAAAGGAGCACCCGGACATCGATGTGGTGGTTCGGGAAATGCCATCTGATACTGGGGAATCACATAACCAGTATGTGACCATGTTCAGCGGCAGAAGCCCGGAGATTGATGTATTTGATGCAGACATTGTCTGGTCAGCAGAGTTCGGTCAGGCAAACTACGTGCTGCCGCTGGACCGGCTGATCGAGCGGGATCAGGTGGATATGGATGCTTATTTCCCGGCTACGGTAGAAGCTGGCCGTTATAACGGAAGGCAGTATGCCATGCCTGGCTATGCCGATGCAGGATTGCTTTATTATCGGAAGGATATAACCGATCAAGTGCCTGAAACATGGGATGAGCTGGAGCAGCTGGCTCAAGAGAATATGGGCAAGGAAGGCACCAAATTTGGTTATCTCATGCAGGCGGCTCAGTATGAGGGAATCGTGACCAATGCCATAGAGTATATTTATTCCTACGGCGGTCAAGTGCTGGATGCTAATGGAAACGTTGTCATTAACAGTCCGGAAGCAATAGAAGGCTTACAGAAGATGATCGACATAACGAATAGCGATTTTGTACCAAACAATATACTTAACTTCATGGAAATCGACACAGAGTCTTCCTTCAACGAAGGAAATGCTGTATATGCAAGGAACTGGCCATATTTGAATGATACAGCCAACGATCCAGAGATATCAAAAGTAGCAGGTAATGTCGGCATCGCCACGCTTCCTGCGGGAAGTGAAGGAGCAGCATCCTCGCTGGGAGGATGGATGCGGATGATCAACCGCTACTCCGATGAAGTGGAAGCATCCTGGACGTTCGTGAAATGGATGAGCGGAGAAGAAGGGCAGAAGATCAGTGCCCTCGAAGGCGGAAAGGCTCCGACATTGGAAGCTTTATATGATGATAAAGAGATCACGGATGTCAGTGCCGTGCTTGCGAGCGAGGATTTCTATGATTCCTTGCAAAATGCGATACCACGTCCGATCACGCCAATTTATCCGGAAATCTCCGATATCATGCAAATCGAGCTTTCCCGCGCGTTGGCAGGAGATATAACTGCTGAAGAGGCGGTGGCACGTATGGAGACAAAAATGCAAGCTGCGTTGGAATCCGTAACCAATTAAAGGAGCTGAGTGTATGAAGCAACCGAAAAAAAGACGGTTTCAGCTGAGTGAGCGGCAGCTTGGTTACGCGATGGTCGCACCGTCTATCATTCTTATTGCCGTCATCATCATTTGGCCGATTATGTTGTCAGCCTGGAACAGCTTGTTTGATTACCGCTTGAATGACCCGGCCAAAGCAGAACGGATTTCATCTCTAAGTATAAATCTCGAGACATATGCCGATAACCGCTATCTGGTTTATGACACGATGGATGATGTCAGAGACGCGATGCCGGATGCGGGCGCGACTCTGGATGATATTACAACAGCTCTGGATGAACAGCATGAAACATTATTGAATACCGATGAAGGACTTGCAGGGCGTTATGAAGAAGTCAACACTATGCTGGAAAATTTCCAGCCTGTAAATGATGAGGAACTCCGGCTGACAGAGGTTCCGGAAGAATGGGCAGATGGATTTTCAAACACGTTGGATGATCAGGTAGCCGCAGTCCAGGCTTTGCGGGAAAACGCTCCTGAGGAAGCTGTCCAGCCGTTGACGGATCTGGAATCCCAGCTGTCGAATACACAAGGCTCGATCCTGGAGCCGAACTTTGTCGGGGTGAAGAATTATACAAATTACCTTGGCGATGGACGGACATGGACGGCGATGCTGAACACATTATTGTTCACTGTCGTTACGGTAGGTGTTGAACTTGCCGTTGGATTGGCCGTTGCTTTACTGATCAATCGTGTCTTCATCGGACGCGGGCTCGTCCGGGCTGCTGTTCTTGTACCATGGGCGATTCCGACAGCGGTAGCAGCAATGATGTGGACATTCCTGTTTGACGGTCAGTCAGGCATCATGGCCCATTATATGGCGCAGTTTGGTCTTATCGATGATCCAGGTGCACTGCTTTCCACTGGAGCAGGCGGTATGTTCTCCGTCATGTTTGCGGATATTTGGAAAACGACACCGTATATGGCACTTTTACTTTTGGCTGGCTTGCAGACGATTCCACGCTCCCTGTATGAAGCAGCAGATGTGGATGGCGCAAATAAATTCCAGCAATTCATCTCCATTACCTTGCCGATGATCCGTTCGGCAATCCTAGTTGCAGTCTTATTCCGTGCATTGGATGCATTCCGTGTGTTCGACCTTATCTACGTCCTAACTGGCGGAGGTCCTGCCAACTCGACGGAATCAATCAGCGTCTATGCTTACAAACTGCTGTTTGAACAACAGAATTTCGGTGCAGGCTCTGCTTTGAGTGTGATCGTATTCTTGAGTGTGGCATTGCTCAGTACGATTTTCATCAAGCTGATCGGCTCGGATTTGTTCAGCGGAAGGCTAAAACAATAGGACGGAGGAGGAGATTAGTATGGTAAAACGTGCTGGAGTCGGCTTCTACATTTTCTTGATTATCTTTGTATTCCTGGTCATGTTCCCGTTTATCTGGGTGTTCCTGACCTCTATCAAACCACAGGGAGAAATTTTTTCCTCCTTCCAATGGTTCTCAAGCAATATGACACTGGATAACTATGCATCAGCTTTGGAAACAAGGCCGCTGCTTATGTACATGCTGAATAGCTTTGTTGTGGCAACGCTCACCACGATCATCTCCATCATTGTCGCATCATTCACAGCCTATGCGGTCACACGGCTGCCGATCCGTTTCAAAGGTTTGATCCTGGGATTGGTGCTTGCTGCATCCATGTTTCCGCAAATCGCAGTCCTATCACCTATCTTCAACTTCGTCACCGATGCAGGCTTGCGCAACAGCTATCTTGGTCTGGTAATCCCGTACATTACAATCAGTTTGCCCCTGGCAATCTGGATTCTATCGACATTTTTCATCAAGATTCCGCTGGCATTGGAAGAATCAGCGAAGCTGGATGGAGCTACTCCGTTCCAGACGTTCCGCAAAATCATTTTCCCGCTGGCAGCACCAGGCGTGTTTACAACAGCGATTCTTGTATTTATCGCTGCCTGGAATGAATACTTATTTGCCTTGACGATCAACACAGATGATCGCTGGCGCACGATACCAGTCGGTATCTCATTCTATCAAAGTCAATACACCGTTCCGTGGGGAGATATCACTGCCGCAACCGTTATCGTGACGATCCCGATTGTTGTTCTTGTACTCTTGTTCCAGCGTCGTATCGTCGCTGGACTGACAAGCGGATCTGTCAAAGAATAATAAACTTGGAGGTACTGCTGGATAATGAAAACCTTACGCGTAGGAGTAGTCGGACTAGGAAGTATCGCACGCAATCGCCATTTGCCGGAGCTGGAACAAAACCCGCACACGGAAATCACTGCTGTATGTGATGTGGTCCCGAGCCGGTCAGAGGAAATTGCCAAAGAATATAACGCAACAGCATATACCGAATACGAAGAACTGATCGAGGATCCTCGTATCGATGCGGTCATCGTCTGTGCGGCCAACCATTTGCACGCACCTGTATCGATCGCTGCTTTGCAAGCAGGAAAGCATGTACTCTGTGAAAAGCCGATGGCAACGACACTGGAAGAAGCGGATGACATGATCGCTGCACAAAAGGCGAGCGGCAAGCTTTTGCTGATTGCGCATAATCAGTGCTTTGTCCCGTCTCATCAAAAGGCGCGGAAGATGATTCAAAACGGTGAGCTCGGCAAGATCTACAGCTTCCGGACTACCTTCGGCCACGGAGGTCCGGAGCAGTGGAGCATAGATGGGAAAAACAGCTGGTTCTTTGATAAAGACAAAGCCTATATCGGGGCACTTGGTGATTTGGGTGTGCACAAATCCCATTTGATTGAGTTCCTGCTGGATGAACCGATCCAGGAAGTGGCGGCCTTTGTCGATACATTGGCAAAGCCATACGCAGATGTGGATGATAATGCAGTCGCTGTACTGCGTACAAAATCAGGGATCATCGGTACACTTACTGCCAGCTGGTCGTATGTGGCGGAAGAGGATAATTCCACGATCATCTATGGAGAGAAAGGGGTCATCCGTCTCGAAGAAAGCCCTGAATACAGCTTGGTAGTCGAGTATCACAACGGAGACCGCAGCAATCATTCGCTTGGCGCGATCCAGACGAATGATTCTGAAACACAATCCAATTCCGGCGTCGTGGACGCGTTTGCCAGCTGTGTGCTGGATAACAATTCCAAATGCCCCATCACAGCAGAAAAAGGCCGGTCTGCGCTAGCTGTCATCCTGGCAGCCTTGGATTCCAATGGCACGAAAAAAATAATCTCACTTGCACCCGAGACTGCAGAGAAAGGGGAACAAGTATGAAATTAGGCGTTTTTACAGTTCTGTTCCAGGAGCTTTCACTCGAGGATATGCTTGCGCGCGTAAAGCAAGCCGGTTTGGACACTGTCGAAATCGGTACCGGCGGCTATCCGGGCAATGCGCATTGCCCGATCGATGAGCTGCTGGAGAGTGAGGATGCATTAAAGCAATACCAAGCGACGTTTGAGAAATACGGGGTTACGATCGGGGCTTTCAGCTGCCACGGCAATCCTATTTCACCCGACAAGGCATTTGCGGAAGAGTCGGATTGGACCTTGCGCAAGACAATTAAGCTTGCTGCCAAAATGGGAGTTCCGGTTGTAAACTGCTTTTCCGGTGTGGCAGGTTCCGAGGAGAGTGCCACAAAGCCGAACTGGCCGGTTACAGCATGGCCGACTGAATATGGAGATGTGTTGAACTGGCAGTGGGAGCAGAAACTTGTTCCTTACTGGAAAGAGCTTGGCACATTTGCGGAGGAGCATCAGGTGAAAATCGCGTTGGAGCTGCACGGCGGTTTCCTTGTCCACACGCCCTATACAATGCTGAAGCTGCGTGAGCTGACAAGTGATGCAATCGGGGCTAACTTTGATCCGAGTCATATGTGGTGGCAGGGCATCGACCCGACTGCAGCCATCAAGATACTCGGAAAAGCCGGCGCCATCCATCATTTCCATGCCAAAGATACGTACATCGATCCTGATAATGTGAACATGTACGGCTTGACTGATATGCAGCCATACAGCAATATCAAGCAGCGGGCATGGAACTTCCGTACAGTCGGGCTTGGACACGGCCAAGAGGAATGGAACAAGATGATCAGTGCGCTGCGCACGTATGACTACGATTATGTTATCAG
Source organism: Terribacillus saccharophilus (assembly GCF_046592595.1). Classification (GTDB taxonomy): domain Bacteria; phylum Bacillota; class Bacilli; order Bacillales; family Amphibacillaceae; genus Terribacillus; species Terribacillus saccharophilus_C. Next base: position 101,484 of record NZ_JAWVPF010000006.1, read on the forward strand.
TATTGAGCACGAAGACTCGCTCATGTCGATCGAAGAAGGATTCCAGCGCGCAGTCGATAACCTGAAAAATGTCGTGATAAATGAACCCGCCACTACAATGTGGTGGTCATAAAAATCGAGAGCATCTGCCACGATGGCAGATGCTTTTTTTGTTTGTCAGATGCGCTAACATCTGCCAAAAACCGCGGTGTGTCAGGGTTTCTGACAAATATACATAATATTATTAATTTTCTAAAAACTATCTTGACTTGCTTCTTTGGCCTGTATATTATTAGACCTAACTTCGAGGCGAGACGTACATAATTGACAAACGCTGAAAGAAGCAAAGGGGGAAGACAGATGAGGAAGCGAGTAATGGCTTTAGCGATGACGAGTACATTGGCACTTGGTTTTTTGGCAGCATGCGGTAATACGGATTCTGCATCAGGCGGGGGAAGCAGTGAAACGGTGAAGATTGCTCTCCAAGCACCTATGTCTGGCGGCAGTGCGACATTAGGTGAAGCAATCAAGAATGGAGCAGCCATGGCAGTCGAAGAGGAAAAAGCTGCATTCGAGGAAGCTGGTTTCAGTTTGGAGCTAGTGGAATACGATGATCAGGGTGATCCGCAGAAAGGGGTTTCCAACGCACAAATCATCGGTTCCGATCAGGATGTGTACGGCGTCGTAGCCCATTTGAACTCAGGTGTATTCATACCTTCGAGTGAAGTGTATGAGCGTTATAATATTCCTTCTGTTTCCCCAGCCTCGACAGCAACGGATGTGACAGACCGCGGATTGAAATCGGTCAACCGGATTGTAGCACGCGATGATTTCCAAGGACCAGCAGGTGCGGAATATGCTGTCCAGGAAATCGGCGCAAAGAAAATCTTCGTCATCAATGATAAAACAGCTTATGGGCAAGGCTTGGCGACCGCTTTTGCTGAAGCTGCAGCAGAAGAAGGAGCCGAGATCGTCGGCGAAGCAGGAATCACAGTCGGGGAGAAAGACTTCAATGGCGTCCTGAATCAGGTGTCAGCAGCTGACCCGGATCTTGTCTATTTTGGCGGTCTGTATTCTGAGGGCGGGTTGCTGATCAAGCAGGCACGCGACAATGGTATCGATGCTGCCTTCATGGGCGGTGACGGAATGGATTCCTCCACACTTGTCGAGATTGCTGGTGACGCAGTCAATAATGTGTATTTGACTTCTGTAGCAGGCGATTCCAGTGCGACTGAGTTTGCCAAAAACTATGAAGAAGAATATGGAGGCAAACCCGAATCCTTCTCCATCTATGGCTATGATTCAGCCAAGGTACTGATGGAAGGCATACTCGATGCAGCAGAGGAGAACGGAGGCAAGCTTCCTGAGAAAGATAAAGTCGCAGCTGCAGTACGTGCAGTCGACGATTATGAAGGGGAGATGACCCAGGTCAGCTTTGACGATAAAGGCGACAACGAATTCGCTAAAATATTCATATACAAATTCGATGAAGCAAGCTATCCAGCCAAAATCCAAGGCGAAATTTCACAGTAAGAGGTGAAAAGGATATGGTCACGGTACCATATCCTTTTCCATTACAAAAAGAAAGGAGTTGGAATGATGACACAGGTTTGGGATACACTGCCGCAGGTGCTGATCGATGGCCTGACGCTTGGAGCTATATACGCGATCATTGCTCTCGGCTATACGATGGTTTACGGCATTTTGGAGCTGATCAACTTTGCCCACGGAGAAATTTTCATGGCAGGAGCATTTATTGGAACAGCAGTCCTGATCGGCTTGACTGGTCTTGGCTGGGTTGCGGTCATGCCAGCTATATTTGTTTTGCTGCTTGTATTGGTAATTACAGGAGGGCTCACTGGCATGCTCGGTATGGGAATCGAGCGACTTGCATACCGCCCGCTCCGGAAAGCATCGAAGCTGATTACCTTGATTACAGCAATCGGTGTTTCTTTCCTGCTGCAGGATATTGTCCGCTTTATTACTGAGACACAGCAGAATAACTATATTGTCAATACACCATCGCTTTTCCCAGGCAGTTTGTCGCTTGGCGGCTTGAACATTCGCTATTCCTTCCTTGTTGTTATCATCGTTGCGATTCTGATGATGGTCCTATTGGAGTTTTTCGTCAACCGGACAAAGTGGGGATTGGCCATGCGTGCTGTAGCGCAGGATCAGGATACAGCTTCCTTGATGAGTGTGAATGTAAATAAAGTGATCAGCGTCACCTTCTTTGTTGGTTCTGCTCTAGGCGGTGCGACAGGCGTCTTGTTCGCCATCCATTATGGCACGATCGACCCATATATCGGCTTCATCCTCGGTTTGAAGGCCTTTACTGCAGCGGTCTTGGGCGGCATCGGGAATATCCGGGGTGCCATGGCTGGCGGTATGCTGCTTGGATTACTGGAAATGTTCGCAGCAGCAAATCTATCTGCGATTACTGCAGGTGTACTCAGCTCCGAGTACAAAGACGTGTTTGCTTTCGCCATCCTTATCCTCGTATTGATATTCCGGCCTGAAGGCTTGTTCGGCAGAGCCGCAATCGAGAAAGTGTAGGTGACATATGAAAAAAATCCTGGAAAAAATCCGCGGCAACAAATGGCTCCAGCTGGGACTGTTAGTCGGTTATATCGCACTTACTTCGCTTAGCTTGATGCTGGCACAGCGTTCGGTTGCAGCATTTTTGCTGCTGCTGTTATCGTTCTTGCTGCTTTATTATACAAAGCTGCCAAACTGGTCTAAATGGGCAATCGGACTTGCCATCATGTTCTTCATTCTTCCGTTTTCTGCGATGCAGGGACCTGCTTACCAGGAATACATGGATGTGGCAACACTTGTCGGCATTTACGTCAGCATGGCACTTGGATTGAATATCGTCGTCGGAATGGCGGGTTTACTGGATCTCGGTTTTGTGGCCTTCTTTGCCGTCGGGGCTTATACATACGGTATTTTCGCCACAGCGCAGGCGTCCAACTTCATGCCTTTCGGTACGTATCCATTATCGGGGAACAGCTTCTGGATCTTCATCATCATCGGCTGTTTCGTTGCTGCACTGTTCGGTGTGCTGCTTGGAATCCCGGTGCTGCGGGTGAAGGGTGATTATCTGGCCATTGTTACACTCGGGTTCGGGGAAATCATCCGGATCGTATTCAACAACATGGACCAGCCAGTCAATATTACGAATGGTGCACTAGGTTTGTCTTCGATCGCACCACCTCAAATCTTCGGTATCGAGCTGCTTTATTCCAATCAGATTTATTTTGTCGTCTTGTTCATTTTGCTCTTCGTCATTTTCGCTGTCCGCAGTTTGGAGCATTCGAAGCTGGGCCGTTCCTGGAAAGCTGTCCGTGAAAATGAAATCGCAGCTCAAGCGATGGGAATCCCGCTTGTAAAGACGAAGCTGATGGCCTTCGCAATCGGCGCGTCATTCTCTGGTATGATGGGAGTTGTTTTTGCTGCCAAGCAAGCATTCATCGATCCGACCAGTTTCACTATGCTTCAATCCATCAATATCCTTGTCATGGTTCTGCTCGGAGGAATGGGCAGTGTGCCAGGCGTCATCCTCGGTGCAGCTGTCGTGACAATCCTGAACGCACAGGTGCTGAATGAATTGACCATGTGGTTCAACAGCTTGAGCACAGCGGGTATCATCACCTTGCCGGAGGCTATGTCGCCGGTGAAAATGCAGCGCTTCTTTTTCGGGGCATTACTCATTCTGTTTGCATTGTATCGATCGAAAGGGCTGATACCGGCAAAGAATGTTGTATACGATAAACGGAAATTCCTGTCTGAGAAAGGCACGAAGAAACGACTGCAATCCGTTGCCGCACCAAAGGAGGATGAACATGGCCATACTGGAAGTTGAGAAGCTGACAAAAACGTTTGGAGGATTGACTGCCAATAAGGAAATCAGCCTCCAAGCTGAAGCAAATAAGATCACAGCAGTTATCGGACCGAATGGTGCCGGAAAGACGACTTTCTTCAATATGATTACCGGCGTGTACAAACCAACATCGGGTTCTATCAAACTGCGCGGAGAATCAATCGGTGGCCTAAAACCGCATACGGTTGCGAAAAAAGGTATCTCGCGTACATTCCAGAATATCCGCCTGTTCGGCCCGATCACGGTTCTGGAAAATGTGCTTGTCGGTATGCATACCCATTTGAAAGCAGGTATTTTCGGGACCATCTTTCATTTGCCAGGAGTGGATAAGGAGGAGAGAATTGCCGAACGGGAAGCATATCGGCTTTTAGAATATGTCGGTTTGGAAGAACATTATAATGATGAAGCTGCGAGTTTGTCATATGGCAGTCAGCGGCGTTTAGAGATTGCCAGGGCACTTGCGACGAAGCCTTCTGTCCTGCTGCTCGATGAACCTGCAGCCGGAATGAATCCAAAAGAGACCGCGGATCTGACGGGTCTTATCCAGAAAATCAAACAAGAGATGGATATGACGATCATCTTGATCGAGCATGATATGAAGCTCGTCATGGAAATTTCGGATTATATTTACGTACTGGACCATGGAGAGCTGATAGCAGATGGACTGCCTGCTCAAATCCGTCATGATAAAAAGGTTATCGAAGCGTATCTGGGTAAAGGAGCAGCCGAGGAACAGGAGGCAGAAGGATGAGCTATTTGGAGCTGAAACAAGTGACTGCCTTTTATGGCGCTATCCAAGCCTTGAAGCAAATTGATATAACAGTAGAGGAAGGGGAAATCGTTACGCTGATCGGCAGCAACGGAGCAGGGAAATCTACTACTTTAAAAACGATCAGCGGACTTGTTCCTGTAAAGGAAGGGACTGTCTTATATAAAGGAAAAGATATCACTTCCCGAAAAGCCCACCAGACGACGAAGCTTGGTGTGGCACATGTACCGGAAGGGAGACGAATCTTCCCGAAGCTGACGGTGAAGGAAAATCTGCAAATTGGCGCATTCGGGGTAAAAGATAAAAAGCTGATCGAACAAAGGATGGAGAGAGTTTTCGGCTACTTCCCGCGCGTGAAGGAACGGCTCTATCAGCTGGGCGGTACGATGAGCGGCGGAGAGCAGCAAATGCTCGCCATCGGCCGGGCGCTGATGATGGATCCTGATCTGCTCATGCTCGACGAACCATCGATGGGCCTAGCACCAATCATCGTTGAACAGATTTTCCACATCATCAAAGAGCTGAACGACGACGGCATGACCATCCTGCTCGTCGAACAAAACGCCTTCCAAGCACTCAAAGTCGCCCACCGCGGCTACGTCCTCCAAACCGGCAGCATCTGGCGCAGCGGCAAAGGCCAGACACTGCTGGCAGATCCGACGATTACGGAAGCGTATTTGGCATAGGAAAGACCCGCTGGAACATAACTAAAGCCCATTGCTTTAAACCGAATTTTATTCATGGGTGCCGCTTCGGCAGAAAACTCCGCTTTCCACGGGCACGGCCTCAGCCTCCTCGTGGAAAGTGCACCACTGCGTGGTCTTCATCACGCGCTGTTCCCGTAGGACAAGGAATGCTTCGACAGCTTTACATCGCACGAAGAAAATTGATTGGTATTTTCGAGGAGTCTCCGTGTTCTACTTACGCTAGGTTAGACAACGAATCAAAAAACCGAACTTATGCAAATTTTCGTAAGAAGAATTGCATAAATTCGGTTTTTTTATCTAGTTAACACTTTTTGTCCCAGCCTCTTTGATATGTAGTTTATTGTTTGGGAAGCTTTGTGCGGAACCACATTGCTAGAATACAAGTTCCGTATAAAAAGATTGCAGCAACAGATAGAGGTGTTATAGCCATTGGAAGGTCTTCTTTTGGTATAAGCCAGAAAATAAATATGCCAAACATAATAGTCCCTATAATGCTAAAAATGATCGAATAAATTAATAGAGCTATTCGAAGTGCTTTCTTTACAAAGGATTTAACCTGAAGCAGAACCATCTCATCTTGAGTTAGGGTACCTTTATCAGATAGTGTGACGTCTTCTTTTTTGAAGAATTTTGCTCTAATAAACAATGCGATAATACAAGTTATATAGAGAGGTAGTAAAAGAACTGCTGCAAGTATAAGCATCTTTGGCACTTCTTCGGCAGTTGTATCAAATATGAAAAGAGTAAGAACAGGGATTGTTCCTCCTATGCTCGCAAAGATACTGTAAAAAAGCAGACCAAAACGCATTGCACTTCTAAACCATATTTTATTCGGAAACATGCAGGCACCTCACTTTGTTGATTCCTAGCTGTTTAAGCATTCTACTTTTCTTTCAACCTGCTATCAGCTTCTTCCCGAAGTTTTTCATCCTCAGATGTTGCATAACCAACATGCAAAACTTCTTCAATATCTTCCCTGTTAAAAAAGATGCTGTAATCAGGTCTGATATGTCCTTCTGGATACGGCACGGATATGTAATCATAGAGTTTCTCAGATCCGTACTCCTGCTGTTCATAACCATGAATCATTACCGGCTTTTCTGCTTCCTTTAACTTTACAACAGATCCTATTGGGATAAGGTTTTCAGTATTTACATTTTCTACATTCGGTGGCTGTTCGGTGGATCCATCATCACCAGATGAAGTAGTGAATCCGACACTGCAGCCAGTTAGGAATAGAGTGAGGAAAAAAAAGGATATAAGTTTTTTAATCTTCATGTTTCATACCATTCTTTCTGCTGTTGGATAAATCTTTTTCTATTTGTTCTTTCATCATTATTTCAATTGGTGAATCGTATCCTCTATGCAGAACAGTCTCTATTGATTCTCTATTAAAGAAGACATTAAAATCTTCAGTCAAGTTCCCTTCCGGATATGGTACTGCTATGTAATCAAATATTCTTTTGGATTTGGTTTGTATTTGGTGTCTACCATATATCATGACGGGCTTTTCGACTTTTTTTAATTTAACTACACTGCCTATTGGTATTAATTCAATTTTAATGCTGCTACTCATTATTTAATTTTCTCCCTATTGAAGAATTTCGCTCTTATAAATAATGCAATTGCACAAGATCCGTATACAAAGATACCCATTACTACAAAAGGCTCAATAAGATAAGGTAATTCTTCTTTGGGAATAATTAGGATGGCAGATACGATACTAATCGTACCGCCTAGTCCAATTAGTATACTGTATAAAAGTAATGCATATCGCATTAATTTCTTCAAATCTCTTTTATTTAGAAACATAGTCCTTAGTCCCCTTTAAATTTCACTCTTCTTCAGGCATAATTCCAAATTTACTACCAAACCCCAAACCTAGAGATGCATATATGCCAGTTTCTTGTCCTATGGACCCGCCAACTCCTGCAGAGCCAAGTAAAACATCAAATCCTAAATATGGATCTTTCTCTATACCAAACCATTCTTCCAAGGCATCATATCCGAAAAAGTTGAATGGTTCCAATTTAAACTCTATTTTAGCTATTGATGCGTTAATACCTGCACTTGCTGTATAGTCTTCGTAATTAGTTTTTGCTTCAACTTGGCCAAAGTTAATAGTACTTGATAGGGGCGAGTTATCATGGGAAACCTCAATTTTTCCAACACCTGCTTCAATTTTTTGTCCAATATGTTGTCCGTATAAAAAATTATCTTTTAGTGAATCAAATCCATATGGTGCATAGAATTTAGTCTCGCCATAAAGTACCTTTGCTTTGAGATTTTCTAAACCTTCATCTTTATACTCTGTATTTACTATGGAAGCAGATGTATTTAAACTGATATCTTTATCATCTAAATTAATGTTTGCTAGTACTTCAGTATTTCCCACACCGTCCTCCCAGCCATCCGTCAGATTATATTCATACTCATACTCATTTGTTGATTTAGGAGAAACTACGTAAGCTGATGCCGCTTTTCCATTCTCTCCGGTTACTATGTAATTATTAGTTGTATAAAGAAGCCTAGTCGCTTCAAGTTGATCTTTAATTGTTAAACTCATAGAATTATGAGTATTTAAACTTGACTCTAAGGAATGCTTTATAGATGAATGTGCTAAAGATAATTTAGATTGTATCGGTGTATAAGCCTCCACACTCAACGTACCGTCCTTAACCATGCTCTCCATTTCAGCTACATACTGCTCCATCAACTGAATGTCGTCTCCGACAGTTTCCAAACCTTCACTGTTTTTGGAATCGAAGTCGAAAAGATCCTCTATTGTGTCATCAGTTGCCTTTTGTGCTTCATCCATGCTGCTTGTAAAGTTGTCCGCGTTCAAATGATTAATGAGGACTATATCACTTATGGAACTAAAAGTGCTATTTGCTTCATCAACTAGATCGATTGCTTTTCTTTTTGTTCTGTCCAGACTATCCGTCAATTCTCCTTCTAGGAATTTCTGCATAATTACACCGTTCTTATCTACTTCCAAGTCTAAAGATGTTTCCCTAAGTTTCTGAAGGCTGGACTTATAGTTTTCAAGCGAGACACGGTAAAAAGAGATGAAAGGAAGGTGTATATTTTGATAATAGGTTCTGATGGAATTACCTGTTGCTCCAGTGAAGGAATCTTGGTTACTTACAAGTTCAACTATAGCATTTCTAAGCTGGTCCATTTGATCTAATTTTGTGTCTAACTGGTTCAGCAGTTGATTAATGTCAGTATGCAGAGAGTGGTTATGTAATTGTTTCACTTGGACACTCCCTTAATTGAATTAGATAGAGAATCATCCATCGTGCGGAAAGATTCAATTGCTTTTAGAGCTGCTCCGTTATTTTGTGTCAGTAGCCGTTTATATGCTTCCGTCACTTTAATCAATGCTTCATTAGATTCCCTTACTTTTTTTACTGCGTTCAATTCATTTTTATCAGCAAATAATTGTAAGAAATCTGAATCAAGGCTGTCAGAACTGCTTTGAATGTTACTAATTAATTTGTTTGCCTCCTCATAGGCGACTTTTATTTCTTCACTCATTTGATTATCACCCTTCACTTTTCTTTCTCGATACGCTGTTTTTCTTTTTCTATTCTAAAATCAGTAGTATGAATACTGGTTTGAATCGTATTGATTTTGTTATCGATTAACCTAATTGCATCGTCCATCTCATTTTGAGAGATTTTCTTATAAGAACGTAAGGCTTTATCACGTTTCTCGTCAAAATTATCTGCTGTGCTTCCTTTCCATGCATTGGAGGGAAGTGCTGGTTCAGTAATAGTTTTGCTATGCTGAACCATGTCAATTTGAAGGGATTCTATAGAGGATTTAACGTAACGAAGACGTGAAAGCTGCTCTAACTTATCAGCGCGGCCAGCCATTAAAGATGCCAGTAAGGACATGAAAACACCTACTATCGGTAATTTTTAATATTACTATAGGTATAATAACAAATGGTAAATGCTGTTATAAACAGGAAAAACTTACTCATTTTCAGTGATTTAGAACAAATTTATGAAACTAAATGCCCATGATGAAGGAATTCGAAAAATCCATTTAATGTAAACAACATTCCATACCCATGTTTATTTCTTATCAAACTACTTCCAGGAAAAAATATGTAAATAATTCTTACAAAACACTTCATGAAATTTTATTTTAGTAATATAATCTAAATATGAATTTAAATTTTATATTGAAAGCGGGTGATCTGACAGTGAAGGGCGGGTTAACACTGCTTCGAGAAAGCTTACCTTCGATCAAGCCCTCTGAAAAGAATGCTGCCAACTACATACTTGACCATCCAGCTGAGGTGGTAAAGCTTTCGGTGCAGGAACTGGCAGTGAAAAGCGGGTCCAGTGAGGCTGCCGTTATCCGTCTGTGTAAATCAATCGGCGTGACAGGGTACCGGGAACTGAAGCTGAAGATTGCGGGAGATCTGCAAAATGAAAGCGGTAACAAAGATGTGTTTGGAGAAATCGAGCCGAATGATACTGTTGCGCATTTGATGGATGCAATTGCGGAGAAACATACGCAGTCAATCAGCCAGACGATGCAGGTGAATGAATCCGCAGCAATTGAGCAGGCAGTGTCTATGATTTCCAGAGCAAGGAAGATTGATTTTTATGGAGTTGGAGCTTCCTATCTTGTTGCACAAGATGGTGAGCAGAAATTTGGCCGGATCGGTAAATGGTGCACGGCTTATAGTGATGCCCATCAGCAGCTGGCTTCGGCGGCTAATCTGACGTATGGGGATGTTGCTTTTCTTATTAGCTACTCCGGAGAAACGGAACAGCTGTTGCCTGTATTGAAGCAGGCAAGGGAAGCAGGAGCAACAACGATTGCGATGACGAAGCTTGGACCGAATCGGCTGCAGGAGCTGGCTGATATCCAGCTGTTTACCGTGGCAAAAGAAGCCCGTATACGCAGCGCGGCAACAAGCTCCAGAATTGTCCAAATGTATTTAATGGATATTATCTACACAGCAGTGGCAGGAAGAGATTACGAGCACACAATCGAAGCACTGGAAAAATCACGGCAGGCAATTCAGCAAGCATTCCAAGCAGAGCAAAAGTGAGGGGAAACAATGCTAGATAAACTGACGACAGAGAAGCGTAACGAAAGTACGATGAAGCTGGATCAGCTTACGACGAAGGAAGTATTGCAGCTGATGAATAAGGAAGATAGAACAGTGCCTGACGCGGTGGAGGCAGCGCTGCCGGAAATTGAAGCAGCAGTGAAACAAGTAATCACTACATTCCAGGCTGGCGGAAGACTCATCTACACTGGTGCAGGAACAAGCGGAAGACTTGGTATTTTGGATGCAGTAGAATGCCCGCCGACTTTCAGTACACCGGAGGACATGGTGCAAGGACTGCTGGCTGGAGGTATGTCCGCTTTCCGTAAAGCGAAGGAAGGGGCAGAGGATAATCCAGAGCTTGGAGCGAGAGAGCTGGAGGAAATCGGATTATCGGCAAAAGATACCGTGATTGGCATTGCTGCAAGCGGCAGAACGCCGTATGTGATCGGGGCGCTGGATTATGCGGCAGCTGTAGGCGCTGCAACGGTCAGTATCGCTTGCAATAAAGAGGCGGCTATTTCAAAATATGCAAAAATCAGCATTGAGGTAGAAACCGGTCCGGAAATACTGACCGGCTCGACACGACTGAAAGCCGGAACAGCGCAAAAGCTGGTGCTCAATATGATTTCCACTGCCAGCATGGTTGGTGTAGGGAAAGTATATAAGAATTTGATGGTTGATGTGAAGCCGACAAATGACAAGCTGCAGGAGCGTGCAAAACGCATCATAATGGAAGCAACTGGTGCGAACTATGATGCAGCAGAGAAGGTTTTTGATCAAGCAGATGGTCAGGTTAAAACAGCAATCGTGATGCTGCTGCTTGATGTTGCAAAAGAGGAGGCAGAGACGAAGCTTCGTGATGCAGAGGGGTTTGTCCGTTCAGCGATAAAAGCGTAAAGGGGAGGAATCAGAATGGCGAAGATGAAGCAATTGGCAGAAGACATTCTCCGCGAAGTCGGAGGAGAGCAGAATATCGTTTCGTTGACACATTGTATGACACGAGTGCGTTTACGGGTTAAGAATGATAATAAGGTGAATTTTGATGCTCTGAAACGAATTGACGGCGTCATGGGCGTAGTGGCAGATGATACGATTCAAATCGTAGTCGGCCCTGGAACTGTAAACAAAGTCTCCGATGAAATCAGCCGAATCACTGGTCTTGGTGTCGGGGAAGAAGCTGCCGAAATCGATAATCTTACTTTTGAGGAAAAAGCACAGCTCAAACGGGAGAACATGAAGGAGAAAAATAAGACGCCGGTCAAGTTCTTATTGAAACGTATCGGTAATATTTTCATTCCGCTTATCCCTGGTTTGATTGCTTCCGGTATCATCAATGGGGGTGTCAGCTTTGCGGTCAATGCCGGTGCGGATCCTACGCTCGGTATCATCCAGATCCTGCAGCTGATCGGCGGCAGTTTGTTCAGCTTTTTAGCAATTCTGGTGGGGTGGAATACAGCCAAGGAATTCGGCGGTTCTCCAGTACTTGGTGCTATTGCTGGTATGATCTTGTTCAATCCTGCGCTGGCGAATATCACGCTGTTCGGTGAAGCGCTCGTTCCAGGCCGGGGCGGATTATTCGGCGTCATCTTCGCTGCATGGCTGATGAGTTTCATCGAGAAACGCGTAAGAAAATTCATGCCTAATAGTATTGATATCATCTTTACTCCTATATTAACTGTTCTGTTTGTCGGTGTTGCATCATTGCTTGTCATCATGCCGGTTGCCGGTGTGCTGTCAGATGGCATCACTTCCGGAATCAACGCTATTCTTGATGTCGGCGGTGTTGTGGCAGGTGCTTTGCTTGCAGGATTCTTCCTCCCGCTCGTTATGGTTGGCTTGCATCATGGCTTGACACCGATTCATATGGAACTGATCCAGACGTTCACCTTTACAGCTTTGCTTCCGGTATTGGCGATGGCTGGCGGCGGTCAGGTCGGAGCTTCTATTGCCGTCTTCGTCAAAACGCGCAATAAACGTCTGCGGAATATTATCAAAGGTGCCTTGCCGGCCGGATTCCTTGGTATCGGGGAGCCGCTCTTATACGGGGTAACCTTGCCGCTCGGACGCCCGTTCTTAACTGCATGTCTTGGGGCAGCTGTCGGTGGAGCTACACAAGCGCTGTTTGCGACAGGAGCGACTTCAATCGGTGTCTCCGGACTTTCCTTAACGCCGCTCATCGCAGAAGGAAAGTATCTGCAGTACTTGATTGGTATATTTGTCGCATATATTGCCGGGTTCGTGTTTACTTACTTCTTCGGGTTTAAGGAAGACATGGCAAAGGATATATAATTATCAAGGCGTCTTTATGACGCCTTTTTTGTACATAGGAGGGATAAGGTGTTAGGGATATCTGTGTATTTACAGGAACGGATAGAGGAAGAAAAAATCAGAAGATTTTATGATGCTGGATTCCGGAGTTTGTTTACATCACTTCACATCCCAGAGGAAGATGCTTCTGCTTACCGGACAAAGCTGCAGCTTCTTGGTTCTATTGCCTCTGCCTTGGATATGGAGTTGATTGCGGATATTTCGACTGCTTCGATGGAGAAGCTCGATTTGGACTGGGATACTGCAGAAACAGTATTGAGTTGGGGACTGACAGGTCTGCGGATCGATTACGGGATAGAAGATGATGTTATTGTCCGCTTATCGCAAAAGATGAAGGTCGCTTTGAATGCTAGTACACTTGCAAAAGATAAGCTAGAGAGACTTATTCAATTAGGCCTGCGTACTACCCACACAGAAGTCTGGCATAATTTTTACCCTCGGCCGGAAACAGGGCTTGCACTCAGTGACTTCCTGGCAAAAAATCAGCTGTTCCAATCATATGGACTCAAGGTGCAAGCCTTCATACCAGGTGACCGTAACCTGCGGGGACCGCTTCATCGAGGTCTGCCGACATTGGAACAGCATCGTTCGTATGGGACATTTGCAGCCTATACAGAACTGAAAGCATACAACGTGGACAAAATCCTGATTGGAGATCCAGATGTGTCAGATCAGGCTTTAATGCAGCTGAAAGATGCAACAAACACAATAACGCTCCGCGCAAAACCTTATGGTGAAATAACGGAAGCGCATCATCTGCTGGAAAGGGGAACACATAACCGCCCTGATAGGGCACGGGATGTGGTTCGATCGGAGGAATCCAGATTGAGCGGAATGTTCCAGGACGTACAGGTGATACCGTTCAACCGTATCGAACGAAACGAAGGCAGTATAACCATCGATAATGATCTGTACATGCGTTATAAAGGGGAAATACAAATCACTAGGAGAAACTTACCGCAAGACGATAAGGTCAATGTGATCGGACAGGTTGTATCGGAGGATGTTCCACTATTAAACTATATCGAAGCAAGCAGGCATTTCAGGATCATATGGGTATAAAAAAAGTAGGCGAGGAAAATCCTCAGCCTACTTTTACTTCTTCTGTACCGCCATTATTCAAGTACTCTTTATTCAAATTGAATTTGCCTTCCCACTTGGAAACGACGATAACAGCAAGACTGTTACCCACAACGTTTACAACAGTACGTCCCATATCAAGGATACGGTCGATACCAGCGATGAATGCAAGACCTTCAACTGGCAAGCCTACAGAACTCAATGTCGCAAGCAATACGACAAAGCTTGTTCCTGGTACTGCTGCGATACCTTTGGAAGTAACAATCAGCAAGGCCATGATTCCGAGCTGTTCCCAGATAGTCAAATCAATACCGTACATCTGTGCAATGAAGAGAGATGCAAGTGCCTGATACATAGTAGATCCATCCAAGTTGAATGTGTAACCAGTCGGCAATACGAAGGAAACGATGGATTTTGGTGCACCCATGCGTTCCATCTTATACATGACACGAGGCAAGACTGTTTCACCACTTGAAGTGGAGAATGCAAGCAATAGTTCATCTTTCAATACTTTCAGCATCTTGAACAAGTTGACGCCAACAATTTTTGCGATGATAGTGAAGATGACAAGGATGAAGAACGCCATCGCGCCATATGTGACAAGTGCAAGTTTACCTAATGGAACCAAAGATGAAATACCGAATTTAGAAACGGTAACACCGATAAGTCCGAATACACCGATTGGTGCTAATTTCATGACAAGGTTTGTTACCCAGAACATCGTCTGACTGACACCTTCGAAGAAGTTCAGAACAGGCTGTCCTTTTTGACCGATTGCTGCTACTCCAAGACCGAATAGAGCGGAGAAGAATACGATGGCGAGCATGTCGCCCTCACCGATTGCTTGGAAGACGTTCGTCGGGATGATTTCAAGAATCGTATCTACAATCGTTCTGTCTTCCTGTGTTTCAGCAGTTTCTTCATATTGTGAGATGCTTGTTGTTTCAAGGGAAGAACGGTCGATGCCTTCACCAGGCTGGAACACATTGGCGAACACAAGGCCGATCGCCAGTGCGATGATTGTAACAATCTCGAAGTAAACTAGTGTTTTAAATCCAAGTCTACCAACCGATTTACCGTCACCAGTACCGGCAACACCAACAATGATAGATGCGATGACGATCGGAATAACGATCATTTTAATCGCGCGTAAGAATAAATCGCCAAGAGGCTGTAAAATGCTAACGGCCGTTTCATTGCCGTAGAAGATGGAACCAACGATAACACCTAGCACTAAACCAATCAAAATCTGGTAGGCTAGTCCAATTTTAAAACGCTTCATGATGTACCCCCACGTTGAAAGAATAAAAACTAAAAACTTCAGTGTAATAATAGCATAACTTACTAGAATCATGTCAACTTTCCTGACAAAGAAAGGAAGGACACAGATGTGCCCTCCTGGGTAAATCAGAATAAATTAATTAATTCGTTGACCATCAATGCACCGAATAACAAAATACTGATTCCCAATACGCCATTTGTGATCCAGCCATTCCTGTAATCCGGTTCGACGCGCTTCGAGTTGAGCAGCCATATTAGTGTAATTGCAAGGAACGGCATTAGTAAAGCTCCAAGTGCTCCTTGAATCAATACAAGCCCTACCGGTTCGCCGAAGAATAACAATAGCATTGGCGGGAATGTAAGCCAAACAAGATAAAAACGGTAAGCAGGGTCTTTTTCAGAGACAGGTTTGTCTTCTGACTGCCCTTTTTTTCGAATGGTACGGATGAAATCCGCAAACAAATATGGAACGCCATTCCAAACTCCGATTAAGGAAGAGAATGCAGCCGACCATGCACCGAGCATGAACATCCAGGAAACAACGCCGTTGAATTCCTCTCCGAGCATGCCAGACAGTGTAATCAAACCTTCTTCTCCATTGATCTGGATATTGGAGCTGTGCAGGAACTCTGCACCGATTACCATTAAGGAAAGTGTAAAGATACCTGTCACGATGTAGGCGACACTGTTGTCGACACGCATCATGGAGACCCAAGCTTTTCCTTGCCATTTCTTCTCCTGCAGCCAATAGCCATAGGAAGCCATCGTAATTGTGCCTCCGACTCCGCCTATCAGACCCATGACGAGCAAGAAGCTGCCGGCATCCATTTTTGGTATGACAATACCTTGGATGATATTCCCGATATCGGGCAGCAAGATCACTGCAGTTCCTACTACAGTCACAAACATGATACCAATGAAGACGAGCATCACTTTCTCGAACAGCATGTATTTACCTGTCCAGATCAAGGCAAATCCTGCGAGAAGATGGACGATTGCCCATGCCCAAAGCGGCATGATCGGAAACATCGAACGCATCATCAATGCACTGGTGGATCCTGCTGCAGCACCATAGAGGATGCCCCAGATGATGGCATAGACACCGAAATAGCCGGTCGCCCATTTACCAAGAGAGTGCCAGCCTTGCAGGATGGTCTTGCCAGTAGCAAGATGCCATCTGCCGACCCCCTCGGTGAGGAAATATTTGATGATAGAACCTAAAATGATTGCCCAGCCGAGCATCATGCCGAAGCCTGATCCGGCTACAAGAGCTGCGATAAGATCGCCTGTTCCGACGCCCGTTGCTGCGGTGACGAAGCCAGGTCCGACATTGCGGAGCTTCTGGCCGAAGGTTTTCGGAGGAGTGGGACTGGCGGGCGCCAACGATTTGTTTTCGTTTTCCATACACGTACCCCCTTCGCTACTGTGATTGTAAACATAAAAGACAGGTGTTGGCAAGATAAATTTGTAAGGCAAAAAATCCTTGATGATTACAAAAGGAATGATAAAATAATGAATGAGTCAAAAAAACCTAGATATATCAACAATCTTTAAGATTGCGAACAGAATGGAAAGTGGATTTAGTAATTTTTATAGGTTACTACTTGTCAGACAAAAAAGGAGAAAAAGCTTACAACATGAAAAAGGAGAAAGTGGCGCATCGGATTGCGGCTGAAATATTGGAACAAATAGTGGAAGGAGATATCAAACCGGGACAAAAGCTGCCGACGGAGAAGAAGCTGTGTGAAAAATATGGCGTCAGCCGTGCTTCCATCAGGGAAGCATTGAGCGAGCTGAAAGCACAAGGCGCTGTCACATCGAAGCAAGGCGGCGGCACGT
The DNA here is from genome assembly GCF_046592595.1 of Terribacillus saccharophilus. Classification (GTDB taxonomy): domain Bacteria; phylum Bacillota; class Bacilli; order Bacillales; family Amphibacillaceae; genus Terribacillus; species Terribacillus saccharophilus_C. The sequence continues at coordinate 118,430 of NZ_JAWVPF010000006.1, forward strand.
ATGTAGAACAAGCATTCCATGGTGAATTCTTCCACCAAGTGATGGTAGATGAATCGAATCTTGCCAGCTTCCGTTATCTTTTTGAAATGCGGAAGATCCTGGAGCCGGAAGCAGCCATGCTGGCAGCTGAGCGTCGAACAGATAAGGAATTGGAAGAAATGCGCTCTGCACTTGAGCTAATGAAAGAAGTGGATGTTGACAGTGTTGGATCACATAAAGGACGGAATGCGGATTTTGCTTTCCATCTAGCTGTGATGAAGGCGACGCATAATCCGGTTATGATTCAAACCTTTGCCAACTTGGACACTGTTTATAAGAAAGCATTTGCTTTGTCTTTTGAGGAGAAACAAGATCTTTTGCGAAATAAGCAAATCATTTACGAGGAACATGAGAAGATTTACGAAGCTATCCATGCAGGGGAAGCAGAGCTGGCGCGTCTGCAGTGCTTGATTCATCTGCGGAATGTCGAGAAGAAACTTACCCCTGACAGCTGAAAAAAGGGGCGATACAGATGTACGACATAGCGATTGTTGGAGGCGGCATCGTCGGATTGGCTGCTGCTTATGCGATATTGCAGGAATCACCTGGTAAAAGAATTGTTATCCTGGAAAAGGAGACGGAGCTGGCGATGCATCAAACCGGTCACAACAGCGGCGTCATCCATTCGGGAATCTACTATAAACCTGGCAGCTTTAAAGCTGCTTTCGCAAAGCGTGGAAGTGAAAGCATATTCGCCTTTTGTCATGAAACAGACATCGACGTCGAGCAGTGCGGTAAAGTAATCGTTGCGACCAAAGAAGCAGAGCTGGAACAATTGGATCAGCTTTATCGCAGAGGTTTGGCTAACGGTCTGGCTATCGAGAAAATAGATAAGAACCAGCTGCAGCAAATTGAACCTTATGCGAATGGCATTGCCGCAATTCGCGTCCCGCAGGCAGGTATTGTGGATTATACGCAAGTCTGTCATAAGCTGGCAGAACGCATTCAGTCAAAAGGCGGTACGATTATGCTTGGCTGTGAAGTAGTACGGATTGAGGAAAAGCTCCACCAAGCAGTCGTACAAACAAAAGAAGGTTCTATTCAAGCGAGCTATGTCATCAATTGTGCCGGTCTGCACAGTGACCGGGTCGCGAAAGCAGCCGGTTATCTGACTGATACAAAAATTGTTCCATTCCGCGGTGAATACTATGAGCTCAAGCCGCAAGCGAGGCACTATGTCAAACACCTGATTTATCCTGTTCCCGATCCGGCATTCCCATTTCTGGGTGTCCACTTCACGCGGATGATCGGCGGTGGAATAGAAGCAGGGCCAAATGCGGTGCTCGGCTTCAAGCGCGAGGCGTACCGTAAAATGGATGTCGCCTTCGCAGATGTAGCGGATACTTTGCGCTTTCCGGGATTTTGGAAGCTTGCCGGCAAGTACTACCGGCAGGGCGCGGCGGAGTACCTCCGATCCTTCTTTAAAAGTCGGTTTGTCAAAAGTCTCCAAGAGCTTATCCCTGCTATCGAGGCGGATGATCTCGCGGCTGCTCCGGCAGGTGTCCGGGCACAAGCCCTGCAGCATGATGGTGGATTGGTTGATGACTTTCAGCTGATCCGCGGAAAGCGTACACTGCACGTATGCAATGCACCATCACCTGCAGCGACAGCTTCCCTGGAAATCGGTAAATCAATTTGGAAACAAATGCAATAGAAAACCGAGCAGTCAAGGCTGCTCGGTTTATTCTGTTTCCACAGGTACTGCTGTCCAGACAAAACGTTCCGGAGCATCTCCCACATAAGAGAACGGGTAACATGTTGTCACGGTTAGAACTTCCTCGGGAGCTGTTGGAACGATGACAGTTAAATCATCTTTATCGACGATTTTCGTATGTTCAACTTTATAGGTGAAGGAGCCATATGGCATTTCAACCACAAAGGTGTCGCCTACTTTCACTTCGCCCATGTTGCGAAATACTGTATCGCGGTGGCCGGATAAGACAATTTGGTCATTTTGGAGCGGATAAGCGGTTCCTTTATAATGGCCAACGCCTTTGTCCAGATCATCTGCATCTGTACCTTCCACAATCGGCAAATCTGCATCCAGCTTTGGTACATGCAGCACACCAACCACATCGCCTTGACCAGGAACGAAGCTGCTTGCTTCCTCTTCGGCTTGCTCAGGTGTGAGCTCCTCTGCTGCATGCGCTTCATGAAGCATTGATTTTGCATCGGACAGGGAATCTTTCTGTGCCTTTGCAGTCGTATACCATTCAAATCCTCCGTATCCTACCAACAAAAGCCCGGCAATGACAAGTATGACAGCGAATCGTTTCATATGTTCTCCTTTATGTACAAGCTGGCTTGTATACTATCTAATCATCATTATATATAAATATTTTCCAGCGGGGAAGCTGTTTCTTGTAAAGGTTTAGTAAAACGAAGCAGAGGATAAACTGCCTTTATATGGGCTGTTATGATATAATCGAAGCTTATCCAGAAAAAGGGAGGGGAGAAGATGAGTTTGAAAAAATGGGTCTATGGTATGCTGCCGCTGGCTTGCATCATCATCATCTTCCTATTTTCCGCCACCCCTTACCAAGAGCAGGACATCAAGCCGATGCTTGCTTCCCACATTGATTTAAGTCCGCTTGAACCACTTCTGGCACCTATCCAATTTACCTATGCGGGGAACGAAATCAGTGTTCAAGCAGTGGGAGTTTATTCCTTTGTAGAATTTACTCTTAGAAAAGTAGCGCATTTCGGTATCTACTTCTGTCTAGCAATCCTTGCATTTGCAGCACTTTATAAGGGGTTTGGTATGAAGTACCGCCTATCATTGCGTATTGCATTAGTGATATCAATTTTGTATGCCTGCTTAGATGAGTTCCACCAAGGCATGACGCCAGGAAGGACTCCATATATCGGCGATGTGGTTATTGATACAATAGGGGCTTGTGTAGGGCTACTGGTGGTAATTATCGGAAGAAATCTGTATCACATCTACTGGAAACGATTATAAATACGCCGAAATTCTCATTTTTGGCAAAAATAGACATCATTTTTCAATAAATATGGTATAGTTCACTATGAGACACGCGATTCAGTTTACGTACATAACGTATTGTATCGATTTTAAACGAGGTGACATAGTGAAAGAACAGGAAATATACAAGGACATCCTAGTTAAATTGATTTCCCAGACGGAAAACAAACAAATCGATGATTTAGACACCATGTTGACAAAGCTAATTCAAGAACTACAATCATATCGAGCAGTAAGCCAAAGTTAAAAGAGCAGTGTACCGGAAAACGGCGCTGCTCTTTTTGTGTGCTCTCAACGGTAAAAACTGCTTGTGAACGTGTACTTATCCGCACGATATGTGCTTGTTACATACTCGAAGGGCCGACCATCCTCCAAATAAGATAAACGGTGGATGCGCAGGACTGCATCACCAGGTGTTATGTTCAGAAGTTCAGCAAGCTCCTCGTCGGCTAAATCTGCTTCGATCTCCTGTTCAGCGCGATGAAGCGTCAACCCCATTTCCTTTTCCAAATAAGCGTAGAAGCTCTCTTTTAACTTGTTCTCCGTCAAATTTTCAGCCATTTCAAGCGGTGTCGTTATCGTTTCCGCTGCAATCGGTTCTTGATCAGCCGAACGTAGACGTTTGATTCGGATTGCTGCAGCGCCGATTTCTTTTTGTAATTTGTCTGCAGTCATGCTGCTTAATTGTATTTCTTTCCATTCTAATATAGTGCTGCTTGATGAGAGTCCACGGGCTTGCATATCTTCACTGAAACTTGTCAATTTTGATAAAGACTGATGATACGGGCGAACTTTCACGAAAAGACCTTTGTTCTTTCTTCTTTCTAGCAGTCCATCTTCTATCAATGCCTGCATTGCATGCCTTACTGTCATTCGGCTGATAGCCAAGGATTCGGTATAATGCCGTTCTGGAGGCAGCATCTCCCCAGGAGCCAAGCTGCCGGACTCGATGCGCTCACGTATCGCCTGCTCCAGCTGAAAATAAATCGGGATAGGTGAATTTTTGTCGATCATGCTGGTGCTCCTTTGTCGTTTTATTTTGTTAAGTATAGCATGCTGGGTTTTAATTGTATACACATTGTCTATAGCGTTAGACAATGTGTATACCTTGTGCTACGCTATAGGTATCATCAAGGAAAGAAGGAATCTTGCTATGGGTGACATCTTGCTTCGCAATGTCCGAATTTGCCTGCCAGAAAAGATAGTGACGGGTTATATCGGTATGATGAATGGGGAAATAGTAGAAATAGGAGAAGATGAGCCATCCAAAAGGTACAGTCAAGAAGTGGATGGAAAGCATCAGTATGCCCTGCCTGGATTTATCGATGGACATATTCATGGTGCAGCAGGAGCAGATACAATGGATGCGACACAGGAAAGTCTGCACAAAATGGCCGCCTGGCTTCCGAATGAAGGAACCACGACTTTTCTGGCTACTACAATTACACAGGATAAAAAGGCAATTGAGACAGCGTTGGAACAAGTGAGTTTGTTTACACATCAAGCAGGAGAAGCTGAGCTTATCGGAGTGCATTTGGAAGGTCCGTTTGTCAATCCGGCAAAAGCAGGAGCACAGCCGCTCGCACATATCTGCAAGCCTGATGCGGAAATCTTTCGTGAGTGGCAGCAGCTATCAGGGAATAAAATCAAGGTAGTGACGCTTGCACCTGAATGCGATGACGACTACGAGCTGACGCAGCTGCTTGCTTCGGAACAGATCACAGCATCGGCAGGCCATACGGATGCGTCATTTGAACAGATAAAAGATGCTGTGGAGAAGGGGATTTCGCAGCTTACACATTTGTGCAATCAGATGAATGGTATCCACCATCGGGATGTAGGTGCTGTTGGTGCAGGTTTTCTATTACCTGCGCTTAAGAGCGAGCTGATAGCAGATGGTATCCATGTAGCACCTGAGATGCTCCGTTTGGTTTATCAGAATATCGGTCCGGACCGATTGATTCTGATTACAGATTCCTTACGTGGAAAAGGATTGGATGACGGCACATATGATCTTGGCGGACAGGCTGTTACTGTGAAGGATGGCAAGGCTTTGCTGCCGGATGGGACGCTGGCCGGCAGTATGCTTCAAATGAAGGATGCTGTTCGGAACATGGCTGCTTTTGCAAATGCATCCGTTGCAGATATCGCCAAGATGACGGCGGAAAATCCAGCCAAACAGTATGGGATTTATGATCGCAAAGGGTCACTGGCTATAGGGAAAGATGCGGATATTGTTTTGCTGGATGATCAGCTGACATTGCAGGCCACCTATTGCAGGGGAAAATTAGCATATCGTAAGGAGGAAGAGCCATGCTGACAATGGAGAAAGCAAATGATTATAGAGAACTTAGTAAAATGGCTGCCGATCGTATCGCTGCGCAGCTTTCTAAAAAGCCCAATGCTGTGCTCGGGCTTGCGACCGGTTCCACACCGGAAGGCATGTATGAGGCACTGATCGAGATGTACAATCAAAAACGTATTTCTTTTGCAGAAGCTGCAACTTTCAATTTGGATGAATATGTAGGTCTGGAACCACATGACGAGAATAGCTATGCGTACTATATGAACCAGCACCTGTTTCAGCATATAGATTTGTCTCCTGAGAAAGCGCATCTTCCCAATGGAAGAGCAGATGATCTGGATGCAGCTTGTCAGGATTATGAACAGTTGATTGAAAATGCAGGTGGTATTGATTTGCAAGTAATCGGAATTGGTTTGAATGGGCATATAGGTTTCAATGAACCACATACTCCATTTGAACAGCGGACCCATGTGGTGGAGCTGGACAAAACAACCAGGAATGCGAACGCCCGCTTTTTCCCGAGCTTGGAAGAAGTGCCGACACATGCTATCACGATGGGCATCCAGAATATAATGGAGAGTAAAGAATTGCTGCTGCTTGTATCTGGTGAACAAAAAGCTTCTGTCTTGGAAAGGCTAGTGTATGGTGATAAAACCGAAGCGTTTCCAGCATCGATCATCAAAGAGCATCCAAATGTCACTATCATTGCGGATCAAGGAGCGCTGAGCGGTTTGAAGGCGGCAGATTACCAGACAGGAGATTGATTTCCCGGGTAATAATTTGTCGAAAAAAAAGATGTGTATAAGTCGGCTGACTTTTACACATCTTCTTCTATATATTCTTGACCGCCGAATGTTATTTCTGCTTGTGCACTAGTCATATCGGTAACAAAGGCCTGAAATTCCTCCTCCTGCCCCGATTGCATGGCGACGTGCAGTACGACGCGGTCAGCGTAGTCAATTGTACGTAATGTATAGGCAGATTGCCGCAGTTCATTTTCGACTTTTCCGAGCAATGTATAATCGATATGAATTTCAGCAAGCTGCATGAGCTGCCTTTTTACGACACCGATTTCGTCTATCGATTGTGCAGCAGATCCGGAATATGCGCGGATCAGACCGCCCGCTCCAAGCTTTATGCCGCCAAAATATCTTGTGACGACCACAGCGGTATCCTTCAAGCCCTTCTTTTTCAATACTTCCAGAATCGGCACTCCAGCTGTTCCGCTTGGCTCTCTATCATCACTTGCCTTTTGAATCAAGTCGTGTTCGCCGATCATATAGGCTGAACAGTTATGGGTAGCGTCTTTATGCTCTTTCTTGATTTTCTGAACAAAAGCTATTGCTTCTTCTTCTGTCTCGACGCGCTTCACATGACCGATAAAACGGGATTTTTGAATGACAATTTCGTGTGAACCTTCCGTTTTTACGGTAAAATAAGTTGTAAGCATCTTGCATTTTACCTCCTTGAGCACTCATTATATAAAGATAGCAGAAAACATGACGAATTACATAGAAAAGTATCCCGCAAACCCCATAAAGCAGTTGGGTAATTCGAATGATATAGCATACAAGATTGGAGAAATGAAATGGGTAAAAAAATCGAAGACAAAGCGCTCGACCGGATCATCAATGAGATGGTGGAAGCTGTCGAGAACAGCAAGGATGAGATTTTTTACATAGGGGAAGAGTCACGCATGGAATACGAGCAGCTTCTTGCCGATCTGCAGCTAACAAAGGAAAAAGTGGCTGATATGATCAAAGAAGGTGACCAGCTGGAGCAGAAGGTCCGCTATTCCAAGATACGTTTGTCCGATGTGAGCCGTGATTTTGATCGCTATTCGGAAGAAGAAATCCGCGAAGTGTACGAGCAGACCCATAAGCTGCAAATTGAGCTGCGCATGTCCCGTGAAAAAGAAAAACTTCTCCGGGAACGCCGTGATGAAATTCAGCGCCGATTGCAGGGGCTGGAACTGAAAATGAAGCGTGCAGAAGGTCTTGTCGGCAAAATAAGCGTAGTCCTGAATTATTTGAATGATGATTTCAAGCAAGTTTCCCAGCTCATCATAGATGCGAAGGAAAAACAGGAATTTGGATTGAAAATCATCGAAGCACAAGAGGAAGAACGACGCAGGCTATCCCGGGAAATGCATGACGGCCCAGCGCAAATGCTGGCGAATATCCTGCTCAGATCCGAACTTGTCGACCGTACCTTCCGCGAAAGAAGTACAGAGGAAGCATTGCTTGAGATCCAGAACATGCGTAAGATGGTCCGCAGTTCGCTGTACGAAGTGCGCCGTATCATTTATGACCTGCGCCCGATGGCGCTGGATGATCTGGGCTTGCTGCCTACCATCAAGAAGTATTTGGCTAATATTGAAGAATTCAATAATATCCATATTGATTTTACAGCACTCAAGGCAGAAAAACGGCTGGATCCAAAGTATGAGGTGGCATTATTCCGTCTTACACAGGAAGCCGTCCAAAACGCGGTCAAGCATGCAGAACCAAGTACTATAAAGGTTCGTCTTGAAGTCATGCAAGAGTTGGTCGTCATCAGTATCATCGATGATGGCAAGGGCTTCGACGTTACGGTGAAAAAGGAAAACTCCTTTGGAATCATCGGGATGCGCGAACGTGTCGAGATGCTTGACGGCTCTATAGCTTTCCACTCCGAGATTGGAAAAGGGACCCGAGTCCTAATCAAGGTTCCGCTTACAGAAGGATAAAATAAGGATTTCAGTGGCGGTAATCAGGTAATTATGCTTATAATTAGAAGCATGCAAATATGTCAACCGCTTAGACGGGACTTGTTAACGCACTTATATTGACAATTTACTCATAATTTCTTAAAACTTGCAGCAAACAATGAAAAATAACAAGAACTTGTAGGAGGAGCGAACCACATGAGTACTGGAATTTTATTGATTGACGACCATAAGCTATTTCGAGAGGGTGTCAAACGCATCCTGGAATTCGAACCGGCTTTCCAGGTTGTAGCAGAAGGAGATGACGGATCAGAAGCGCTCGAGCTTGTTGAGAAGTTTAATCCAGATGTCGTCCTTATGGATATTAATATGCCGACTACAAACGGTGTACAAGCAACAGCTGACTTGATCAAGCACCGTCCTGATATCAATGTCATCATCCTTTCCATCCATGATGATGAAAACTACGTCACACATGCTTTGAAAACTGGTGCACAAGGGTACCTTTTGAAAGAAATGGATGCAGATTCTTTGATCGATGCCATCAAGGTTGTCAGTGAAGGCGGATCCTACTTGCATCCGAAAGTCACGCATAATCTTGTGAAGGAATACCGACGTCTTGCGGAAGAAAACAATTCTTCCATCTCCAGCAAAATCGGTGAGCACCGCCGTCCATTGCACTTGCTTACACGCCGGGAATGTGAAGTACTGCAGCTCCTTGCTGATGGCAAGAGCAACCGCGGCGTAGCGGAAGCACTGTATATCAGTGAGAAAACAGTCAAGAACCACGTAAGTAATATCTTGCAGAAAATGAATGTAAATGACCGAACTCAGGCAGTTGTAACGGCAATCCGCAACGGCTGGGTAGAAGTATTATAAGAGAAAGTCCGGGAGATAAACCCGGACTTTTTTTATTTTTCTAGTGAATGGCTGCACAAAACCAGCCATTTAACGCAGGAATTTTTTAATTCTGTTCTGACATGCATGAGTTGAAATTCCTATTTGATAGATGCAAAAAGCACAGTCATAGGGTAAGATAGAAGGCAGAAAAATGTAAGGGAGACCGATAGCATGAATATTGCTGTAATGACAGATAGTACAGCATATCTTACGCCAGAACAGCGAGAAGCATTTGACATACATATGATCCCACTGCAGGTTGTTTTCGATGATGCAACGTATGAAGAAGAAGTGGATATCACTGCTTCGGAATTTTATGAGAAGGTCAAGCAGCAAAAATCTTTGCCGAAAACATCACAGCCTGCAGTCGGCAAAGTGATCGAGAAGCTGGAGGAGCTAAGCAAATCCTACGATGCTGTTATTAGTGTGCATCTCTCCAGTGGTATTAGCGGGACGTACCAATCAATGGTTGCTGCTGACGATATGGTGGAAGGAATCGATGTACATGCCTATGATTCCGAGCTGAGCTGTATGGCCCAGGGCTACTATGCATTGGAAGCGGCTCGTATGGTGAAACAAGGCGCATCTGTGGAAGAAATCCTTAAGCGTTTGGACGAAATGAAAGAAACGATGATTGCATATTTCATCGTAGATGATCTATCCAATCTGCAGCGCGGAGGACGCTTGAACGGAGCACAAGCCATTATCGGCAGTCTGCTTCAGGTGAAGCCAGTTCTCCATTTTGAAGATAAAAAGATTGTTCCTTTTGAAAAGATCCGGACAAAGAAGAAAGCAATCAGCCGAATCAAATCATTATTCGATGAGCAAGCTGCAGATGGTGCGGAAATGAAGGCCTGTATCATTCACGGCAATCGACCTGAGGAAGCAGAAAGTCTGCGTCAGGAATGGGCGGCCGAATACCCAAATGCAGAAATAGAAGTATCTTATTTCGGCCCGGTTATCGCCACCCATCTTGGCGAAGGTGCCATTGGATTTTTGTGGTACAAAGTGTAAGGGGGGATAGTTTCTCTCCCCTTTTTTTATAGAAAGGAGCAAGTAAATGGAACTTGATCCAAAACGCTATGCCGGCAAGCGATTATTACGCCTTGAAATTCCTCTATCACATAATCACCTCCAAGAAGCTCTCCATCAGCAACACTTCAAGCAAATCCCGACAATCCGAAAAGAAAAAAACGGCTCATATTGTAATCGGTGCAACGCTACACAGCAGCACTTGCAAAATATGGACTGTCAGATTTGTAGCAGTATCCATCTTTATTGCAGGAACTGTATTCAAATGGGGCGAGTGAGTGCCTGTGAACATTTTTATGAATGGTCTGGTCCAGAGCCTGACTGGCCGAATCATGATCATCCTTGTGCTTGGGAAGGTGAATTGACCAAGCATCAGCAGTTTGCAGCAGATGCAATCGAACAGGCGATGAAGCAGAATGGAAAGCTCCTGGTTCATGCTGTATGTGGCGCAGGGAAAACGGAGATGCTTTTCCAAGGTATTGCAAGCTCGCTGCAGCAGGGCAAGCGAATCTGTCTCGCAACACCGCGGGCAGATGTTGTCCGGGAATTACTCCCGCGATTTCAACAAGCTTTTCCGGATGTCACTGTACAAGCATTGTATGGCGGCAGTCCGGATAAAACGGCTGACGGTCAGCTTATCCTGGCAACCACGCATCAGCTGCTCCGTTTTTATCATGCATTTGATGTACTTATCATTGATGAAATCGATGCTTTTCCATATCATGCGGATCCGATGCTCCATGTCGCTTCGGAAAAAGCCAAGAAACCAACATGTGCCTCCATCTTCCTCACTGCCACACCTCGACAAAAAGAGAAGAAGCAGATCGCCGCTAAAACACTTCCGCATGTGTTCGTTCCCGTGCGCTTCCATGGCCAGCCGCTTCCTGTACCTGCTTCCAAGCTTTGTTTTGGCCTGCAAAAGCAGCTCAAAAAAGGAAGCCTGCCGAAAGGGCTGTTACATTGGCTTCACAAGCGCAGAAATCCGACAAGGCAGGTGCTCATTTTCCTGCCCACCGTAGTGCTTGCTGATAGACTAGAACAAGAAGCAATGGATGTACTGCGTCCATTAGCACAAAAAATCCTGCCAAAAAGTGAAGCGGAAACACTAATCAGAACCGTCCATGCTGCCGATAAAGACAGAGAAGCAAAAGTGCAGGCATTTCGAAATCGGAAAACAGCCATTATTTTAACAACGACCATTCTGGAACGAGGTGTCACGTTTCCTTCTGTAGATGTGGCCATATTGGATAGCAGCCATGATGTGTTTGATGAATCGGCATTGGTGCAAATTGCTGGTCGTGCCGGCAGAAGTCCGGCCGATCCGACTGGAGAGGTTATTTTCTTTCATGAAGGAAGAAGTGACGCTATGGATGAGGCAGTGCGTGCCATCACCGATATGAATCGAAGGGCAATGCGTCTATGAATCTTTGTGTGGGATGCGGGGAGTCGTATACGTCCCGGCCGAGCTGGTCGACTTTTTTCTGGCCGGAGCGGATCTCACTCCTTTGCAGCGATTGTGAAACATCATTTTACAGACTGAAGAAGCCGGGTTGCCCAAGTTGCATGAAGCAAACAGCTTCCAGCGTTTGTTCGGATTGTCTGGATTGGGAAAAAACAAGCTATCAAACTGTGCTGGAGAAGAATGTATCCTTGTACAGCTATGAGCCATTTATGCAGGATTATATAGCAAGATGGAAATATCGAGGCGATTATGTGCTGGGAAAAGTGTTTGAAGCTGAGTTTCGGAAACTCTATCTGCAGCATTTCCAAGATTCCAAGTATGAGGTTGTTCCTATTCCATTAAGCGCAGAGCGGATGGCGGAGAGAGGCTTTAATCAAGCGGGTGAGCTGGCATTTTTCACACGGGCCAAACAGAAACTTGTACTAGGAAGAAAGCATGCTGAAAAGCAATCCAAGCGCAGCCGATTGCACAGGCTGACAGCGGATAACCCGTTTTATTTGCTGGCAAAACCGCCCAAATACGCTGTTTTAATCGATGATATCTATACAACAGGGACAACGCTAAGGCATGCTGCGCAAGTTTTGAAGGAAAATGATACCGATTTTGTGGCTGCCTGTACGCTAATCAGGGGGTAACTTTCCCATATGCCAAATGTCGTGTAAACAGCGGGATTGTCACATTAGCGTGCTATAATTATACTAATCAGGTCACATATGTGTGTACCTATTATACTAGGAGGAGGGCGTTAGCCTATGTTAGAACTAGCAAATTGCGTCCGCTGCGGAAGCGTATTCGCACGAGATTACAGAGATATTTGTCCAAATTGCCATCGAGAGGAAGAGCGTTCCTATCAAATGGTCTACCAGTATCTGCGCAAACGTGAAAATCGCCAAGCAACCATCCAGCAAATTACTGAAGCAACAACGGTACCAGAATCATTGATCATCAAATTTGTCCGTGAAAAACGATTGCAGCCAAGTCAATTCCCGATGCTGTCTTATTCCTGCCGCAACTGTTCCAATCAAATTACGGAAGGCGAAATTTGCACAGATTGCAAAGGTCAAATGCGCAAAGATCTGGATGTTGCACGTGAATTGGATGAGAAACGTGTAGCTGCTGCAGGTGTGAAAGAGCAGCGTGTCTATTACAATGCAAATCGTTCTGTGAAATAATTCATTAAATCGCTTAACATTTCCCTGATGTTGACCGATACTATCTGTAAGAGTGTTAAGAAGTTGGAAAGGGGTGCAGATCTTTGAAAATACAAGGTCCGAACCAATCCGGGTTCAATCCGTACACAAAACAGCTCAAGCAGCAGGCAGATTTGCAAAAGGCAAGTCAGCGCCAGGATAAGCTAGAGATTTCCTCAGAGGCGAAACGCCTTCAGGAAGGCGAGAAGATCCAGGCAAGCCGCCAGAGCCATGTGGAACAGATAAAAGCCGCAGTACAAAATGGCGAATACAAAGTCGATGCAGAGAAAACCGCTAAGAAAATGATGGATTTTTGGTCTTAAGACCAAGGAGGAGCAACCATGGCTTTACAAGCTTTATTGGAAACGATCGAAAAACTGCATACATTGCATCGGAGTCTTCTGGAAATCAGTCGGCTGAAAACGGATCATTTAAAGGCAAATGACATGGAAAGTCTGCAGAAGCAGCTGCTTGCAGAAAAGAAGCATGTGCAAGCTGTAGCCCAAATTGAGAAACTGAGAATCGCACAAACTGAATCATGGGCTGTTGTTTCTGGACTTCCAGTACCGGCTACCGTTTCCGAGCTTTTGGAATTGATCACAGATCAGAAGGTAGCGCTTCAGTTTGAACAAGAGCTGATTGGTCTTACAGAGACTGTGACAGAGCTTAAGAAGCAGGAAGCGCTCAATCAGCAGCTGCTCGAGCAGTCGATGCAATTCTTGCAAGTTTCACTGGATATGCTTGCTCCCTCCATTCAATCATTGAATTACGGTACATCTAACCAGGATCAGCAGCGACCGCAGAATCGCGCCTTGTTTGACTCCAAAGCATAACACAGATACGGAAAAGCTATCGGTAAAAGGGGAATATAAATGGGATCAACATTCCAAGGATTAGAGATTGCCCGCTCTGCGCTTTTTGCGCAGCAGACGGCGTTATATACAACAAGTAATAACATTGCGAATGCAAATACAGAAGGCTATACAAGACAGCGCGTCAACTTCGAACAAATCTCCCCATATCCAGCCGCAGGACGCAACCGTCCAGAAGTGGTCGGCCAGCAGGGAACAGGTGTCCAAGCAGGTTCAATTGAACGAATCCGCAACAGCTACTTGGATGCGCAATATCGTTCGCAGACTGGTACGGCTGCTTATTGGAGTATGAAATCAGAAGCTTTAAGCCGTATGGAAGGTGTCATCAATGAGCCATCCGATACAGGATTGTCCGCTGTAATGGATGATTTCTGGAGCTCCCTTCAGGATCTTTCTTCCACGCCAGAGGAATCTGGAGCACGCTCCGTAGCCTTACAGAAAGGACAGGCTGTGGCGGAGACATTCAACTATATCTCTGACAGCCTTACAAATGTCCGGGGTGACCTTCGTGACCAGATTGATAATGTTTCCGTAAAGAGTATCAATTCTTATATGAATCAAATCAATGAATTGAACAAACAGATAGCCGAAATGGAACCGCACGGTATGGTAACGAATGATCTGTATGACAAACGAGATGTGCTTATCGATGAGCTATCATCAATGGTGAACATCAAAGTAGAATATCAGGAATCAGGCGGTCTGTCCCCAACAGCTGCGCAAGGTATCGCTAAAATTACTTTGGTGGACGATCAGGGTGCGGCACAAGCCGTACTGGTTGACCCAGATTCGAAAACATATCAGCCGTTGTCCATCCAGTATGGACAAGATGAAAACGGCATGGAAGCCGTTGAGAGTATCACATTTGGGGAAACAGTAATTTCTGTGGAAGATTTTACAGCCAAAGGTGAGCTTAAAGGCTTAATAGATTCTTATGGCTATCTGGAAGACGGTACAGTTAAAGGTACATATCCAGACATGATGAAGAACCTTGATAAAATGGCGTTCAACTTTGCTCAAGCAATCAATGCTGTGCAGCAGACTGGTTACACAAAAGGTGGCACAGTATCAGGTATTGATTTCTTTGATGCAGGCCAATCCGAGTATGGTGCAGCAGCAAACATCAGTCTTTCAGATGCAATCGAAGGACAACCGGATTTAATTGCAGCAAGTGCGGATGGTACCTCAGGTAATGGTGAAAATGCGAAAAAGCTTTCGGAAGCAATGCGTTCACCTTTAGAAGGACTAGGCAACACTTCCGTCAGCAGTTTCTATGAAGGTATGATTGGAACACTGGGTGTAAATGCACAGGAAGCAAACAGACAAGCAACAAACTCTACTTCACTAGTAGATCAAGCTGACCTTCAGCGTCAATCAGTTTCCAGCGTGTCACTCGATGAAGAAATGACCAACATGATCAAGTTCCAGCACGCTTATAATGCTGCAGCCCGCAGTATGACAGCCGTTGACGAAATGCTTGATACAATCATCAACAACATGGGATTAGTAGGGAGGTAAGTGAAATATGCGTATAACACAAAGTATGATGTCCAACAGTATGCTGCGTAACCTTAGCAACAGCTATGGCGATTTGAATAAATATTCCGAACAGCTTTCTTCAGGGAAGAAAATCACAAAGCCTTCTGATGATCCCGTTGTTGCGACAAAAGGTATGAGCTATCGTACGGAGGTGCGGGATGTTGAGCAGTATAAACGGAATCTATCAGAGGCGCAAACGTGGATTGATAATTCTGATTCCGCACTGAGCAACGCTACAAGTGCACTGCAGCGACTTCGTGAATTGGCTGTTCAAGCAAGCAACGGTACGTATGAAGAAGGACAACGCGGTAATATTGCAGAGGAAGTTGATCAGCTGAAAGAGCAGCTGGCAACAATTGCGAACACACAAGTGAATGAGAAATATATTTTTAATGGCTCTGCTACGAACACTGCTCCTGTTACAATTAACGAAGATGGCAGTACAACGGTGAATTTTAATTCTAATGCAGTTAACCTTACTTTGTCTAAAGGCGTTGATGTTAATATTAATGTTGATGGTAACGCAGTATTTGGAGAAAAGCTGTTCAGTGACCTAGATAACCTATCAGCAGCACTTCGCTCTGATGGCTCTGATGAAGACTTGGATCAGTACATTGGGCTAATCGATGAGAACATTAATAATCTTGTCAATGAACGTGCAGATTTAGGAGCTCGGATGAACCGCATGGATCTTGTGGAATCCCGATTGGGTGACCAGGAGCTTTCTGCTACAAAATTGATGTCCAATAACGAAGATGCCGAAATGGAAGAAGTCATCATGAATCTTACTTCCCAGGAAGCTGTCCACCGAGCTGCCATGTCAGCAGGTGCACGGATCATTCAGCCAACCCTTATGGACTTCCTACGATAAAAATAGAAAAAGCTCTGCCAGCTGGCGGAGCTTTTTGTATAGAAAGGAGCGAGACTTATGCAAATGCCGCAGATACGATTGCAATCGCAGCAAGCTAAAATCAGTATTCATACAACCGATGCGACAGTGGATATTGGACAGCCAGAAGCAGAGCAAACGATCCGTCAGCCGCAAGCGGAAATCACAATGCATACTACACCATCCAAGCTGACGATTGATCAAACGCAAGCTTGGAACGATATGGACTTGAAATCCGTTTTTAAGCGGACGGAGGATTTTGCAGAGCTTGGTAAAAAATCCTATTTGGATGGAATTGCACGGAGGGTACAAGAAGGCAAGGAAATGATGCAGATTGAAAAGGGCGGAGATCCGATTGTGGCCCAAGCAAAGCGGATAGATGAACGGAAGCTGAAAGATTTTGGTTTAGGCTGGATTCCGTCGCGATTCGCTGTAAAAACAGATTATCAGCCATCTGAGCTGGATATTAATGTGAAGATTAACCGTCCCGAAATAAAAAACACAGCACAGAAGCCGGAATTTAATTATCAAAAAGGACAGGTAGACACAAGCATTGCACAATATCAATCGCTTAAAGTAGACTTTGAGAATCTAAAGTTTTATGGAGTCAATGGATTTGAAATGAATATATAAGGAGTTTACTAATGAATATTGAGACAAAATACTTCGGCAGTATGATAGTAGAGGAAGAAAAGGTTATCCATTTTGACAAAGGGTTGCCTGGATTTCAGGAAGAAAAAGCATTTGTATTGATTGATTTTCCGGATAATCCTGTATTTCAGATTTTACAAAGTACGACATCAGCACATGTGGCATTTGTAGTGGCTAGTCCGTACCATTTTAATAAAGAATATGCTTTTGACTTGGCAGAACAGATTAGAGAAGAGTTAGACATTACGAAACAAGAACAAGTAAAAGTTTTATCCATATTGACATTACGTGATCCTTTTATAAACAGCACAATTAATCTGCAGGCGCCGCTTATTATTAATGCTGATTCCATGTACGGACAGCAGATTATTTTATCAGATGATTATTCCTCACGGACGCCTATGCAAGTTGAGAAAGTGAAGGTGGACTGATGTTAGTATTGACGAGAAAAGTTGGTGAATCCCTTAAAATTGGCGATAACATCGAACTGAAAATACTCAGTATAGATGGGGAACAAATCAAACTAGGGATTGATGCTCCAAGGCAGATTGCTATACATAGAAAGGAAGTCTACCTTGCAATAGAGCAGGAAAATAGCGATGCAGCAGAAACATCCGTCGATTTACTCAATTTCTTGAAAAATAATGGTGAAAAAAGCTAAACATGTTGTGAAATCCTCCGATATAAATAGTACAGCACAGGAAAGCAGCGGGCGGCCGATCGCTGCAGACCAGTGAAAACCACAAGGATGTGGGCTGTACTTACACTCAAGGAGGAATTTTATAATGAGAATCAATCATAATATCGCTGCACTTAACACTTTCAACAAACTTAGTGCTAACCAAACATCTACACAAGGATCACTAGAAAAGCTTTCTTCTGGTCTTAAAATCAACAAAGCTGGAGACGATGCAGCAGGTCTAGCAATCTCCGAAAAAATGCGTGGTCAGATCCGTGGTCTTGATATGGCTTCTAAAAACGCACAAGATGGTATCTCTTTGATCCAAACTGCTGAGGGTGCTTTGAACGAAACACACTCTATCCTACAGCGTATGCGTGAACTTTCCGTTCAGTCTGCATCTGATTCTAACAACGATAACGACCGTGCAGAGCTTCAAAAAGAAGTAGATCAGCTTGCATCTGAAATCACTCGTATTTCTACTGATACTGAATTCAACACTAAAAAACTAATCAATGGTGATGCTACAGATCTTACTTTCCACATCGGTGCTAATGCTGGTCAAAGCATTAACCTTTCTATCAACGATATGGGAGCATCAGCTCTTGAAGTAGGATTATCAGCGACAGCTGCTACTGTTGATGGTGAAAAAGTCCTTCAAGATGCTGCAGGTGGAACAGTTGGTACATGGGAAGACGCTGTTGAAGCTATCAATGTTGGAGATACCCTTGAAGGCGGTGGAACTGCAACTGAATCAGATGTAGTGGCAGCAAAAGCAGCAGGTTACTATGATGGAGATACACTTGTTAAAGCTGCTGATGCAGCACTAGAAGATGGAGCAGAAGTAAATTCTGGTATCAACATTTCTGACAAAACATCTGCTGATACAGCAATCACAACTATCCAAACTGCAATCGACAAAGTTTCTGCAGAGCGTTCTAAACTAGGTGCTTACCAAAACCGTCTTGATCACACAATTAACAACCTTGGTACATCTTCCGAGAACTTGACTGCTGCTGAGTCTCGTATCCGTGACGTAAATATGGCTCAAGAAATGATGAACTTCACTAAGAACAACATCCTTTCACAAGCAGCTCAGTCTATGTTGGCTCAAGCTAACCAACAGCCGCAAGGCGTACTTCAATTGCTTCAATAAGTTCTTGAAGAGCTTACCTTTAAAAATCGCACAGGCGTTCATCGCCTTGTGCGATTTTTTTTGTATGTGCAAATACATGAGTAAACTTGTAGAATAAGAACTACAACTACTTGAATCGGAGGTTTACGCATGATAATTGATTTCGCTCTCATCTATGCTGACGGCAGCGGTCAGCTGGAACAAACTTTAACAAAGACAGCACATCTCCTGACAGAACGTGGTCATCAGGTGCGTGTGTTCCAAGCCTATCGCCCGGAACATGCGGAATGGGAGTCTGGTTTAACGGAAATTCATTATTATGGAGAAAAAAGCGGTCTAGAGTATGAGAATCCAGATTCACTTATAGAAGGATATACAAATAGTCTTCGTCATCACGGCAAGCCGGATGTGATTGTTGCAGTACGGGCACCTCTCTTGAATTATGTGTGTCGAACAGCAGTAGCCCAGCTTCACGGCTCGGCACCTAGAATATACTCATGGCTGCAAGGAGGGCCGGAAGAGTATGGTTATGAAGAGGCGTTAAAATTTGCTGATCGACATTTGGTAATGAATGAACAGCTGGAAGAAGCTGTTCAGCGATATGCTTTTCAAGATCAATGGCTGCATATGATTGGGGAGCCGATACTGCTGGAGAAACACGAGCCGATTCCTCGTCCTGCAGATAAAGCTCATTTTATTTCTGTTGGTGAACTTTCTTTGTTCGATAACCACTTTGAACGGATTTTCACCGCATTTCGAAGTATACAGGATAAAGCACACTTGACGATAATCGGTGAAGGCTCCGATAAGGCGGCTATCCAAGATATGGCGCTGCAAATGGGAATTAAAACAATAGAGTGGAAAGATGCAACAGAAGACACTTGGGCACATATAGAATCGGCAACAGCCATCATCGTTAATGGCAACTATGAAGAATCTCACTTGCTGACAGTGGAAGCATTAGATCGAGGAATTGTAACAGTCTTTGAAGAGTCTAATGAGGAGCTGCCAACTTTAGATGATTTGCCTGCAATTGCTGTGGGGGGTTATGAATTACCTTCAGCTGAGACATGCCAGACAATGGTCCAGCCATATTACATCAATACAGTAATCAACAACTTAGAAAATGCCTTGCATGACGAAAGCGATACGGATATCCCTTTGCAGGCAATTCATGATACACAATATCTCTACTATAAAGTCTTGAATGATATTTTAACTTGTGCAATAGATGGAGCTGAATCTGTAATTCAAACCGAAGAAGAGGTCGACTATTTAGCGAGTTTCTTCACCCAGCGATATATTATGGAAGAGTTCAAGCCAGTCGAGGCAGATGTAATGAGACAGGTGGCATATCCTAAAGTAGAATCTGTCGACTATCATTACACGAGAGCTTCGGTGCGCTTGCTGCTGATTCAAACTTGGAAAGAGCAGGATCGTTCTGAGAAAGTATATTGCAGGCTAGAGATGATTAATAAGGCGGGGACGTGGAAAATCGATCAGCTGCACCGAGAAGCACCCTACAGACCGGATGAGTTATCTATTTCCACTACTGGACGAAAAAAGCTAGTGATGGTAGCGCGCAATAGCAGCGGCTCGAATACGTACGCACTGGAAAAATATATTCCTGATGCTGTTCAAGAGACATTTGATGTAGAGCTGCTACAACAACAGGAAACACAGGAATTCCAGGAAAAAGTCAAAGCGGCTGATGTTTTAATCATTACGGAAGCCAACATCAAACATAATAAGAAGCTTTACAATCCAAACCAGCTGATCATCGATACATGGCATGGCTTCCCGTTGAAAGCAATGGGTTTCCAGGATAAAAATGAACAAAATAAACATGTACTGGCGGATCGGTGGGGAAGCATTAATTATGTCTGTTCGTACTCAGATTTCTTCAGTGATTTAATGACACGTTGTTTCAAGCTAAATCCGGAACATATCCAGCTGACTGGAGCTCCACGTAATGATTTACTGCTGCAGCGGCCGGATACGCACTTTTTAAGAGAAGAATTTGATATTGACCCGAGTGAAAGCCGGATGATTTTCTTTATGCCGACTTACCGTCAGGTAGCTCATAATGATCGTGCGGATACGAACTTGAATCGAGATAATCTTTTCGGTATGGAAAGCTTTGATAATGATCAATTTTACGATTTTCTAGAAAAAGAAAATTTGGAGCTGATTGTGAAACTGCATCCTGCTGAGGAAAAACTGTTTTTAAATCATTTCGAGATGCAAACGCGTGTACATTTGCTTACTGATGAAATGCTGACACGTTATGGAATGGATTTGTATGAAATCATGCCGCTTGCGGATATGCTGATTACAGATTATTCCTCCATTTATTTTGATTATTTGCTGCTGGATAAGCCGATCATCTTTTCTCCTGTGGACCTTCAATCCTATCAGCAAAATCGCGGGTTCATACTCGATTCGTATACAAACTGGACGCCTGGGCCAAAAGTGACGACGCAGGAAGCGCTGCAGGATGCCTTATCGTCCTTTGTGGAGAACCCTTCTTGGTATGGAGCTGAACGAAAGCAGATTCGAGATCAAGTGCATCACTTCCAAGACAGCAAGTCATCTGAAAGAGTTTGGGAATTTATTCAAGAGAAGATTTCTGCTTATACGCAACCTGTTTAAAACTGCCATTTTCATGGCGGTTTTTTATTTTGAAAAAAAGAGGTTTCAACCTAAAACGAATTGGGTATAGAGAGGGGTCTATTCTCCTAAGGAAAGAAGTAATTAAAAAATTCCAGAGAATCTCTTATAAATTTACATTAAAGCCGAAATTACGTATATTTAAACAGGAAGATGCCAAATGAACCCCCCAGGAGGAACAGGAATATGCATAGGAATAAGGACTTATATTTGTTTTTAGAGCAAAAAGCGAAGGAACTAAACGAAAAGTGGTATGAACAGCTGGATAAATCAAGTAGTTCAGGCGTTTACGCATCCACTGATCCAGAGACCATTCAAAACCTCAAAAAGCAAAACTACGATTTTCATCTTCATTTCTTCCGTATTTTCATTGAGGATAAGGAGACTTTCAACAAAAGCTTCGAAGAGTGGATCATTTCCACAGCGCGGGATGAAAATCATTTGAGTACTCCCACTCATCAAATAATCCGGGAATTCATTGTGACTCGCGGACAGCATTTAGACTTGATAAATGAATTTTATACCTTACATAAAGACACTATTGCTCCAGAGATGCTCGATATTTGGAATCGGGAAATCATTACAGCGTTTGACCAGGTAATCCTTAAAGTCACAGAGGAAATGCATCATTATTCAAATCGAAAACTCCAGGCGCAGCAGGAGATGATCAATGAGCTTAGTTCTCCTGTTATCCTGCTGAACGATACGACAGCACTTCTGCCGTTGGTAGGAGATATTGACACGAACCGTGCGAAGCTTATTTTGGAGAATACATTGCGTCAATGTACCGAACAGGATGTTGATCTATTATTTATTGATCTATCCGGCGTTATTATCATTGATACAATGGTTGCGCAGCAAATCTTCTTCTTAGTTGAAGCATTGAAACTTGTAGGTGTAGAAACGGTGATCTCTGGAATGCGTCCGGAAATCGCACAGACTGCTGTTCAGCTAGGCGTAAGCTTCAACGCTAAGACAACTGCAACTTTGACACAAGCAATTCGGACAAGTGAACGTATTACTATTAACTGATGTGAAAATGCTTACATTTTGAGGTTTCATCCTTTTCTACTAGTCTAAAACGAATGACTTTGCGCTGGGTAGCAGTGAGGAGTCGGAAAACGTCCGAAGTTTGTTTCTTAACTTGCTCCAGAGGACGCTGACTATATGACTGGTCAGGCGATTCTGATCGATGGTTCAATAGTCAACAATTAATCTTTACTTAGAGGGGCACAGGCTGCTGTGCTCTTTTTTTGTGCTTTTTTATCTTCTTTCCTTCACATCCCGCACATCCAGCCGATATAAAGGGAAACACATGTCCAAGGAGTTGGCCTTTGATGATTGATAGATTATCTTCCGCTTCACAGCATGTTACACAACCGTCGGGAGAAAATCGTCCCGCAGCGAGCGAAGCAGTACACAAGCAGGAGTCCGCATCAAGCGGTACCAAACCCTATGATGATTACGATAAGTCAGATATCGAGAAAGTTATTGAAACAATGAACAAGTTTTTGGAACCGACCCATACAAACATGAAATTCGAGCTTCATGAAGAGTTGGAGCGTTATTACGTTACAGTGGTTGATTCCGATACACAAGAAGTCATAAAAGAAATCCCGCCTAAAAAGCTTTTGGACGGCTATGCCAAAATGGCAGAATTCATGGGGCTTCTCGTCGATAAGAAAATATAAGGAGCAGGTGATTATATGGTAGATAGCGTTTCTTCCAGCAGCAATTCCATGCGTGTAGGCGGACTTGCTTCGGGGATTGATACGGATTCATTGGTTGAACAATTAATGAATGCTGAAAAACAGAAATTATATAAGATGCAACAGGAACAGACGAAGCTGACTTGGCAGCAAGATTCATATCGCGAAGTGAATACATCTCTAAAGAGCTTTGACGATATGCTCACTAACATGAAGCTGTCCACTACTTACAATCAGAAGACCACTACGTCATCAAGCAGTGCTGTAACAGCAACAGCTGATTCTTCAGCATCCAATGGTTCTTATAGTATTGAAGTTACACAGGTTGCTACAGCTGCAATAAATGTAAGCACAGAGAGAGTCGGGGGAGAAAGTTTCAATCCCGACGAACCTATAGGACAACAATATACCGTTTCTTTTACGACTTACGATCAAGATGGGAAAGAAATACCCTACAATAAGACCTTTAGCGCTAGTGACAGCTTGAATGATATCTTAAAAGATATTACGAACTCCAATGCAGGAGTCCGTGCTTCTTATGATACACAAACTGGTAAGGTAGTTATGGAAAAGAAGTACACCGGAGATCTCAATAAAGACAACCCAGAGATGGATTTTGGTGCAAATAATGCTTTCTTTACCGATTTCCTCAAGATGGGCACAGAAACAGGCGGTCAAAATGCAAAGATAAAGTATAATGGCGTGTTAGAAGTAGAGACTTCAAAAAACAGTTATACACTAGGTGGCGTTACCTTTAATTTTGTAGATAAGACAGAAGGCGCTGTTCGAATTTCAGTCGATAATGATGTTGATGCTGCCTACAACAAGATTAAAGAATTTGTTGATAAATACAACGAGATCATTGAAGATGTAAACGGACGATTGGATGAGAAAGTATACAGAGACTATCCTCCTCTAACTGACGATCAAAAGAAAGAAATGTCAGAAGATGAAATCAAGCTTTGGGAAGAAAAAGCGAAGAGCGGGATGTTAAAGGGCGATTCGGTTCTTCAGAACGGTCTTTTTTCAATGCGGAATGCTTGGTACAGTAATGTAGCAACAGGTGGGGAATATACTCAATTAGCGCAAATTGGGATCACTACTTCTAATGACTACCTTGAAAATGGGAAACTTGTGATTGATGAGACCAAATTAAAAAACGCCTTAAGAGAAAATCCGGATGGCGTTTATAAGTTATTCTCAAATAGCGCTGAAGGTGAAAGCCAGGGAATTCTACAGCGTTTGGAGAAAACAGTAGATTCGACAATGAACAACATTTATGAAAAAGCCGGTAAATCAACTTATACTAATGATCAATTTACTATCGGAAAGAGATTGGATGATGTTCAAGACCGCATAGATGCCTTCCAAGATTATCTTACTCAAACAGAAGACCGCTACTGGCGCCAATTTTCTGCCATGGAACAAGCAATCAGCCAAATGAATCAACAATCCGCTTATCTGACGTCCAGCTTCGGCGGATAAGCGCTAAAGGAGTAATACAAACATGTCGGTACAAAATTACCAGGCGTATCAGCAGAATTCCGTTCAGACCGCATCTCCAGGTGAGCTGACGCTCATGCTGTATAACGGCTGTATCAAATTCATCAAATTTGCCCAGCAGGCAATTGAAAAAAAGGACATTGAATCGAAGAACACTAATATACAGAAGGCACAAAACATCGTAC
The DNA here is from genome assembly GCF_046592595.1 of Terribacillus saccharophilus. Taxonomy (GTDB): domain Bacteria; phylum Bacillota; class Bacilli; order Bacillales; family Amphibacillaceae; genus Terribacillus; species Terribacillus saccharophilus_C. The sequence goes on from NZ_JAWVPF010000006.1 coordinate 142,883, forward strand.
GTGAGCTGATGATTACACTTGATCCAGAAGTGCCAATCTCAAAAGAAATCATGCCTTTATATGACTTCATTAATCAGCAGCTTCTCCAGGCAAATACGCATAATGATCAGCAAGCGCTTAGTAACGCATTAGGTCTTATAACTGATTTCCGCGATACATGGAAAGAGGTCGTAAAACAAACGCGCAAGCAGCAATTCGGCACTGGGGCAACTGTCTGATGAATCGGGTGCAGGCACTGTATGATACAACTACCCAGTTGGACACACTCGTAAGCCAGCAAGTAACTTCAGAGAACCGGGAAGAAGTTGTTCAATCCCTTACAGAACTTCTGGAAGTCCGCTCAGAACAGATGGAAGCTTTAAAGCCGCCATTTACGACGGAAGAAAATCTGCTTGGCAAAGAGCTTCTTCCGATGAATGAACGAATCAGCAAGCATGTCCAGCAAATTTTTGATCAATTGAAGGTTGATATTCGTACAATCAAGAAGCAGAAGCAGTCCGGTAAGAAATATATTAACCCGTATGCCAGCATGCAGACGCTTGATGGGAGATTCTTGGATAAACGTAAATAAGGAGCACTTGAACTGATTTCTTGGTTCAAGTGCTTTTCTTGTGTAAAGTTTTGTTGTCCAAACCGTGACAAACTTCGATTAAACATCCGATTTTTCTGACTCTTTTCTGTGTTTATGAAGGTATTGTAAAGGGAATGTAGAAAGTATCCTCATAAGGATGAAAGGAGGACACTTGTTATGAAGTACAATATTCGTGGCGAGAATGTCGAGACTACAGAAGCAATCAAGGACTACATCGAGAAGAAGGTAGACAAGCTGGAGAGATATTTTGATTCCCCGGTAGATTCCGAGGCTCACGTAAACTTGAGTGTGCATAACAATGAGTCGAAGATTGAAGTGACGATTCCGATGAAGAACTTGCTTTTACGGGCAGAGGAAAGTCATGCTGATCTATATGCGGCAATTGATTTGGTCGTAACGAAACTGGAACGTCAGGTCAGGAAGCATAAGACGAAAGTGAACCGACGCTCCCGTCAAAGCGGAGATGCACCGAAGCATGCATTCGCGGCAATGGAGAATGAAAGTGCAGCAAGTGCTGTCGTTGCGACGGAGGAAGAGGAAGATCTGATTCCATACGAGATTGTACGAAACAAGCGTTTTGACTTGAAACCGATGGATTCCGAGGAAGCGATTTTGCAGATGGATATGCTGGGTCACAGCTTCTTCGTATATACAAATGCAACTAGTGGAGACACAAATGTCGTCTACAAGCGTAAAGATGGGAAATATGGGCTTATTGAGCCTAGCTGATGAAAAATGAAACGGGGCAGACGCATTTGCGTCTGCCTTTTATAATTTGGTCCGTTTTGCAAAAACGCAGGAGGAATATCTCGAAATTACTTATAAATCAGGATGAAACCTGTCGGATAGTGGCGAATTCTTGTGTTTTATGGAGAAAGTCCTCCATCGTTTTACGAAAACGGTCGTTTTTCCTTTCGAAAGTCCCATGATATAAATAAGTCAGCTACAACAAAAGGAGGTACTGACCATCAGAGAATCAGATTATGCTGTCCACCGAGTCTCCCATTCCCAACTCACACAGCATGAGCATACGATCACACAGCTGCTCGAGATAATCGCGGCGACCAATCGAAGGCTGGCGGAACTTCAATGGAAGCAAGAGCAGCTCGAACGCTGGTGCATCGAACAAATGCAGCGGGATCTGTCCTCCAGATCACGTGTCTTCTGAGGAGCAGTCTTCCTTTTCCCCGCAAGACTCCACCTGGATAAGCGCAGCCTCCTCCCTTAGGGCTGCGCATTCCAACAGAAGGTGGTATTCTGCGGCTGGTGTAGCGATTACAATATTGTGAATGTCTGACATGGCACTCCTTCCATGCATGCGGCGTCCGGGGACTGGGCGCCGCTGTTTTTTTGTTTTTGGAATGGGCTGATTTCCCTTTCTTGTAAACGGCTAAACCTAGTGTTATTATTATTTTTGGACTATACTTTTTTGATTTAAAAGAGGAGCGTTATTATGCGTGGACTACTTAAACGGGTGTTTGGAGACGGTACACAGAAGCAAGTCAGCCGGGCCCAAAAAACAGCCGAACAAATAGAATCATTAGCAGATGAATATCGAGCATATACAGATGAACAATTAAAAGAGAAGACAAATGAATTCAAAAAGCGCTATCAGGATGGCGAGTCGCTGGATGACTTGCTTCCAGAAGCCTTCGCAACTGTAAGGGAAGCAGCTGATCGTGTACTTGGCATGCGTCCTTTCCACGTCCAGCTGCTAGGCGGTATTGCCATCCACGGCGGTAACATTGCCGAGATGAAAACAGGGGAAGGTAAAACACTGGCAAGTACACTGCCTGCGTACTTGAATGCTCTATCTGGTGAAGGTGTGCATATTGTCACAGTCAATGATTATCTTGCTAGCCGTGATGCCGAGAATAATCGTCCGTTATTTGAGTTCCTTGGTTTGACTGTTGGACAGAACGGTGTCGGTATGACACGTGAACAGAAGCAGGAAGCTTATGCGGCAGATATCACGTACAGCACGAACAACGAACTTGGCTTCGATTATTTGCGCGATAACATGGTGCTGTATAAGAATCAAATGGTTCAGCGTCCGCTTAATTTTGCCATCATCGATGAGGTCGATAGCATTTTGATCGATGAAGCGCGGACACCGCTGATCATTTCCGGTTCAGCTGCGAAATCAGCAAGTTTGTATACACAAGCTAATTCCTTTGTACGTGTATTGAAGAAGGAAGAAGATTATACAAATGATATCAAGACGAAATCCGTTCTTCTTACAGAAGAAGGTATCAACAAGGCGGAGAAATTCTTCGGTCTGGAAAACTTGTTCGATTTGAAGAATGTTTCCATCACGCATCACATCAACCAGGCATTGAAAGCCCATGTGACGATGCAGCGCGATACGGACTATGTGGTGGAAGATGAAGAAGTCATCATCGTTGATAGCTTCACAGGTCGTTTGATGAAAGGACGTCGTTACAGCGATGGCCTTCATCAGGCAATTGAGGCGAAGGAAGGTCTTCAGATCCAGAATGAAAGCATGACGCTGGCATCGATCACTTTCCAGAACTACTTCCGTATGTACAAAAAGCTTGCTGGTATGACTGGTACAGCAAAGACAGAGGAAGAAGAGTTCCGCAACATCTATAATATGGACGTGCTTGTGATTCCGACAAATAGAGATATCACACGTCAGGATAAATCTGATTACATCTTCAAATCCATGGAAGGCAAGTTCCGTGCAGTGGTGGAAGAAATCAAAGCCCGCCATGAAACTGGTCAGCCTGTGCTTGTTGGTACTGTAGCCGTTGAGACTTCCGAGCTGATCAGCAAGCTGCTGAAACGTGCTGGTGTACCGCATAACGTATTGAATGCGAAAAACCACCACCGTGAAGCGGAGATCATCGAAGATGCCGGTCAAAAAGGCGCTGTGACCATCGCAACAAACATGGCTGGCCGTGGTACGGACATTAAGCTTGGTGAAGGTGTACGAGAGCTTGGCGGTCTTGCAGTTATCGGGACAGAGCGTCATGAATCCCGCCGTATCGATAACCAGCTTCGCGGTCGTGCCGGACGTCAAGGTGATCCAGGTGTGACACAGTTCTACTTGTCTATGGAAGATGAACTGATGCGCCGTTTCGGTTCCGACAATATGCGTAACATGATGGATCGTCTAGGAATGGACGACAGTACGCCGATCGAGAGCAAGATGGTATCACGTGCTGTGGAATCCGCTCAGAAACGAGTGGAAGGTAACAACTTTGATTCTCGTAAAACAGTTCTTTCTTATGATGATGTACTTCGCGAACAGCGGGAAATCATTTACAAACAGCGCTTCGAGGTAATCGACAGCGAAGACTTGCATGCTATCATCGATGAAATGATCCGAGATACAGTACACGCTGTCGTTCAAGCTCATACTGCCGACGATTCAGATGAAACGTGGGAGCTGGATGCATTGGTGGAATATGCACATGCCAACTTGCTTCCGCAGGATAAGCTGATAGTCGATGAGCTGAAGAACAAAGACGAAGAAGAAATCGAAGAATTGCTGCTTAAGAAGATCGGTGAGCATTTGAAACAGAAGGAAGAAGAAATGACTCCGGAGCAAATGCGTGAATTCGAAAAAGTCATCCTGCTTCGCACAGTCGATACGAAGTGGATGGATCATATCGATCAGATGGATCAGCTTCGCCAAGGTATCCACCTGCGTGCGTATGGCCAGAATGATCCGCTTCGTGAATACCAGCTGGAAGGCTACAATATGTTTGAAGCGATGATCAGCTCCATCAAGGAAGAAGTCACTCGTTACGTATTGAAAGCGGAAATCCGCGATAACCTGCAGCGTGAACAAGTTGCAAAAGGTGTACAAGCTGTCAGCGGTGATGATACGCAGGCTGATAAGAAAAAGAAAAAAGCTCCAGTCGTCAAAGGCGACACAATAGGGCGGAATGACCCGTGCCCATGCGGCAGCGGCAAGAAATACAAAAACTGCCATGGCCAGTGATTTTGACAAACCCGTGCAAGTTGTTGCGCGGGTTCTGTCACAGTCATAGAGTATAATGGTGTGTGTTATAGACTTATATGAGGTGAGAGAAAATGGAATTAGCAGAAATCAGAAATGAATTGGATCGAATGGAAAAACAACTAACTGACTTTAGGGGGTCTCTTTGACTTAGATCAGAAGAAAGCCCGTATTGCCGAATTAGAGGATTTGATGCTTGAGCCGACGTTCTGGGACGATCAGCAAGGCGCACAAAAAGTCATCAATGAATCCAATGGTTTGAAAGAATCCGTGGAAGGCTATGAAAAACTAGTATCCCAGCATGAGGATTTGGATGTTAGTTTTGAATTAGTGAAGGAAGAAGATGATGAAGATCTTCGCAATGAGCTGGAGGAAGAAATCGTCTCCATGCGCGAAAAACTGGATGAATTCGAACTGCTCATGCTTCTGAGCGAACCGTATGATAAGAACAACGCTATCTTAGAGCTGCATCCAGGTGCCGGCGGAACGGAATCTCAGGACTGGGCGAGTATGCTGCTTCGTATGTATACGCGCTGGGCTGAAAAGCATGATTTCAAAGTGGAAACACTTGATTATCTTCCTGGTGAGGAAGCTGGCGTGAAAAGTGTTACGTTGTTGATCAAAGGTCTTAACGCATATGGTTATTTGAAAGCTGAAAAAGGGGTGCACCGTCTTGTACGTATTTCCCCATTTGACAGCTCAGGACGCCGTCACACATCATTCGTATCCTGTGATGTTATGCCAGAATTCGATGATGATATCGATGTGGACATTCGTACAGAGGATCTGAAAATTGATACGTATCGTTCCAGCGGTGCCGGCGGACAGCACGTCAATACGACAGATTCTGCTGTACGTATCACCCACCTGCCGACTAATACCGTCGTTACATGTCAATCCGAGCGTTCACAGATCAAGAACCGTGAGCATGCGATGAAGATGCTGAAGGCGAAGCTGTATCAGCTTGAAATCGAGAAGCAGCAGCAAGAGCTGAACGAAATTCGCGGCGAACAGAAAGAAATTGGCTGGGGAAGCCAGATTCGTTCTTATGTATTCCATCCTTATTCCATGGTGAAAGATCATCGGACGAATGAAGAATCCGGAAATACACAAGCTGTAATGGACGGACAGCTGGATCCATTCATCAATGCGTACTTGCGTTCCACAATTTAAGGGCATTCTGTAATGTCCCTGTAACATAACAAGCTGAACCGTTATTCCATCTCAAAGAAAAGGATGCGATTCTCTTGAAAAGACTAGTTTTAACAAGCTGCAGTTTGGTGTTCGTGCTTTTTCTGGCTGCTTGCGGAAGCGATGATAATACCGCTGAAACGCCGCAAGAAGCGTTTGAAAACAATTGTGCCATGTGCCACGGTCAAGACTTGAGCGGCGGTAATGGCGGTCCTCCGCTTGATAATCTTGGTTCGAAGTATACTAAAGAAGAACTCGTGGATATCATGGAAAACGGCAAAGGCGGTATGCCTGCCGGGCAGTCTGAAGGAGAAGAGGCGGAAAAAATCGCCGAATGGCTCCAGGAGCAGCAGCGATAATAAAACGACAAATACCCATACAGAAGCTGTATGGGTATTTTGTTGTGTTTTTTCAACCTGGCTACGGGTGGATGCGACAAGATACTACGCATAATATTTCAAAAACCAAGCCTATTGTCATATATTGAAACATAAATGTAATATTATTATGTCTAAAAAAACAGGAATAAGATGTTATAATGGTTTCAGGTTTGAGAGCTTTTTCGATTGCTTTCGCCAATGTTCGACATACTTAGTTGATAAATTAGCAGATTAGAATAAAAACAAAGGTGAGTTAAACATGATAGAGATGAAGGGTGTGCATAAGACGTATTCCAATGGCGTTACAGCGCTCAATGGTGTCGACGTGCATATCGACAGTGGGGAATTCGTGTATTTAGTAGGACCGAGCGGAGCCGGCAAATCCACCTTCGTGAAGATGATCTTCCGCGGTGAGAAACCGAGTACCGGTATCGTGAAAGTAGATAACAAAGATTTGAGCACATATAAAGAACGCCATATTCCGAAAGTGAGAAGGAAAATCGGTGTTGTATATCAGGATTTCAAATTGCTTCCGAAACTGACAATCTATGAAAATGTTGCTTTCGCCTTGGAAGTAATAGAAGAGTCTCCCAAAGTAATACGAGATCGCGTGATGGAAGTGCTCGATCTTGTCGGTATAAAAGATAAAGCTAGATCGTTACCAGATGAGCTTTCCGGCGGGGAGCAGCAGCGTGTGGCAATTGCCCGGGCAATTGCAAATAACCCGAAGGTCGTCATCGCTGATGAGCCGACAGGGAACTTGGATCCAGAAACATCTTGGGGAATCATGAAGGTGCTGGAGGATATCAACAACAAAGGAACAACAATCATCATGGCTACACATAGTAAGGAAATCGTTAACACGATCAAGAAACGTGTCATCGCCATCGAGAACGGTCGTATCGTCCGTGACGAAGCAGGAGGTGACTACGGGTATGAAGTTTAATACCGCGAAACGCCATCTGCGTGAAGGATCAAAGAACATCTTCCGTAACGGCTGGATGACCATCGCCTCTATCGGGGCGGTAACAGTAACATTGATCTTGGTCGGTGTCTTCCTGGCTGTCGTATTCAACTTGAATAAATTCGCTTCCAATATCGAATCAGATGTTGAAATGAGCGTTTACTTGGACCCTACACTTGCTGAGGACCAAGTGCAGTCCATCCAAGGGGAGCTCGAGTCGATTGATAAAGTTGGTTCTGTAAAGTATTCCTCAAAAGAAGAGCAGTTAAACCAGCTCATGGAAGATATGGGACAAACAGAGTGGGATTTGTTTGAACAAGACAACCCGTTGAGTGACACATATATTGTCAAAACGTCTGATCCGCATGACATAGCTTCTGTTTCGGAAGAAATTTCGAAACTGGATGGAGTCGACAAAGTCGATTACGGAGAAGGGACAGTAGAGAACCTCTTTACTGTAAACAAGTACGCCCGGATTATCGGTGCGGTCTTGATCGTTGGTCTAGTGTTCACGGCCATCTTCCTGATTTCAAATACAATTAAGATAACAATCATTGCCAGAAGCAGAGAAATCGGCATCATGAAACTGGTTGGTGCAACAAACTCCTTCATCCGCTGGCCATTCTTTATCGAAGGTCTGCTGCTCGGGGTATTGGGTGCTATCGTACCAGTCGCACTAGTGCTTGGCGGGTACTACTACCTGTCGCACAACTTGACGGATAACATCAGCATCGGCTTCGTCGAGATTCTCCCATATGCACCATTTGCATTCCAGCTTGCAGGCATACTGCTGGCAATCGGCGCAATCATCGGTGTTTGGGGAAGTGTCATGAGTGTCCGGAAGTTTCTTAAAGTCTAATAAACCTACCATATACGCTTTTAAAGGAAGAAAGGGAATGAGAGAAGAATGAAGAAGATGATCAAGCCTGTTCTTGTAGCTGCTCTAGCTGCGGGAACAATCCTACATACTCCGATTCACACGTTCGCGAAATCCTCATCAGATGTACAAAGCGAGATAAATGATCTGCAAAAGAAGCAAGAGGAAAACAGCAACAAGCAAAGCGAGCTGGAAGGTCAAATCAATGATGCAGAATCCAAACAGTCTGATAACCTTGCGGAGCAGGATAATCTGCTTGCGAAACTTGATGATCTGAACAATCAGATCGACAAGAATGAAAATGCTTTGAATGATAAAGAAGACGAGATCACTGAAACAAATGAGAAGATCGAAAAAATTTCAGGTGAAATCGTAGAAACAGAAGATGACATCGACAAGCGCGAGGATAAATTGTCTGACCGTCTAGTAAGCATCCAGCAAAACGGCGGAGACGTTCAATACTTGCAAGTATTGATGGGCTCTAAAAACTTTGGTGACATGGTAAACCGTCTGAACGCGGTAACGACTATCATGGATTCTGATAAGGAGCTTTTGAACGGCTACATCCAAGCAAAGCAAAAGCTTGAAGATCAAAAGCAGCAGCGCGAAGATGAAAAGCAGAACCTGCAGGATCAAAAAGACAAATTGGAAGATATCAAGTCTGATTTGAAATCACAAGCAAGCGAGCAAGAAGACTTGAAACAGCAGCTTGAGGATGAATATGAGAAGTTGGGTGACCAGATCCTTTCTGCTGAAGAACAGAAGGAGCTTGCAGCTAACCAAGCAGAAGCGCTTCGGATGGCTCAAGAAGATGCAGAATCTGAAAAAGCTGATCTAGCTGCCCAAGAAAAAGCAGCAGCGGAAGCAAAAGCGGCAGCGGCAGCAGCTAAGAAAGCAGCCGAGAGCAAGCAGGAAGCTACTTCTTCTTCCAGCTCAAAATCTAGCACTGCTTCAACATCTAGCAGTTCATCTAAGAGCAGCAATTCTTCCAGCTCAAGCAGCTCTTCCAGTGCTAAATCAGCACAAGCTGGTATCTTCTCTTGGCCGGCACAAGGTCGCCTAAGCTCCGGATTCGGAGTACGTAATGATCCATTCGGAAGCGGATCTACTGGCAACCACTATGGACAAGATATCGCTAACGCTACGGGTACACCTGTTCATGCGGCAGCAGATGGTTATGTTTCTCGCAGTGGAACGATGAGTGGTTACGGTAATGTAATTATCGTTACACATTCCATCAATGGTCGCACGTACGAAACGCTTTATGGTCACTTGGACAAGCGTGAAGTATCTGTTGGTGAAAAAGTTACCAGAGGACAGGAAATCGCAAAAATGGGTAACACTGGAGCTTCGACTGGTTCCCACCTTCACTTCGAAATCCATGAAGGTACTTGGAATGGTGCGAAAAGTAACGCAGTTGACCCAATGAAATATTTCTAATATCAGAATTAAAAAAGGCATTCTCCAATCATGGAGATGCCTTTTTCACATCAGCGGCCTCTTTTAGTGATAAGATAGAGGGAGTTTAGCATAATAATAGGATTAACGGATTGGACAAGGTAGAAAGGATGAGAGGCGAACGTGCAGATTAGAAAAACGACATTTGTGATAGCGATCATTGTGGCATTGATTGTCGGAGCAAGCGGCAGCTATGCTTTTACATCATATGCAGGTAAGAAAGAGCCTGGATTTCAATCAGCATCAGATGATTCAAGCAGTCTGACAGAGGTGGAAAATGCGTACGAGCTCATCAAGGATAATGCGTTAGCCAAGCCGGATGCGCAGCAGCTGCAGGAAGGTGCGATACAGGGAATGCTGGAGACATTGGATGATCCGTACAGTTCCTTCTTGGATGAAGAATCCTCTACACAGCTGAATCAGCAGCTTGAGTCTTCGTTTGAAGGTATCGGGGCCGAAGTAAGCATGGTAGATAAACAGGTAACGATTGTGGCGCCAATCAAGGATTCGCCCGCAGAGGATGCCGGGTTGCGTCCAAATGACCAAGTACTGGAAGTAGATGGAGATTCCCTGCAGGGGCTGGATTTGCAGGAAGCAGTAAATAAAATCCGCGGTGAAAAAGGGACGACCGTGACTTTATCCGTTAAGAGACCTGGTGTATCTGAGGAATTGAAGATTGATGTAACTCGTGATGAGATTCCAGTAGAAACTGTCTACGCAGATACAAAAGAAGTGAATGGCAAAAAAGCCGGTGTCTTGGAAATCACATCTTTCTCCGAGAGTACAGCTGATGAATTCAAGACAGCGCTGGATAAACTTGAGCAAGAAGGTATCGAAGGTTTAACTATCGACGTTCGCGGTAATCCAGGAGGGATATTGACGACGGTAGAAGATATTCTGAAGAACTTTGTGACAAAAGATAAGCCATATTTGCAAATTGAAGATAAAAACGGTGAAAAGCAGGAGTTTTATACAGAATTGAACGAGAAGAAGGATTATCCGATCAATATTTTGATTGATGAAGGAAGTGCTTCTGCATCTGAAATTCTTGCTGGTGCGATGAATCAAGCTGGCGGTTATGAGCTGATAGGTAAAACGACATTCGGAAAAGGCACGGTGCAGCAAACAGTGCCGTTAGAGAATCAGTCAATGCTTAAACTGACGCTCTACAAATGGCTGACACCTAATGGAGACTGGATCCATGAAAAAGGTATCAAGCCTACTGTCGACGTTGATCAGCCAGCGTACTTCTACAGTTCTCCAATCCAATTGGATGAAAACGAGAAGCTGGCATTCAATGATAATAATGATAAGATCAAGAATCTGCAAATCATGCTGGATGGACTCGGCTATGATCCAAGCCGTAAAGACGGCTATTTCAATGAAAAGACTGAAACAGCAGTCAAGCAGTTCCAGCAGGATAATGATTTGCAGTCTACAGGTGAAGTGGATCAGGAAACAGCAGATTTGCTTCAAACAAAAATCATCGAGCAAGTACGTGATGGCAAGCATGATAACCAAATGGACAAAGCTCTCCAAGAGCTCTTTGCTAACTGAGAAAAAGCCTTCCTTCTTTATGAAGGAGGCTTTTTCTATTGTCATAGGAAAACAAGAAGTATCATGTTAGAATAGACAGTATACATACGAGTTGGTTTATAGGGAGAGACACAAAATGGTGAATGATTGGTTGACCGAACTGCTTTATGGGATCGGAAACTTCTTTTTAAATCCGCTGCTTTATTGGGCAGTACTGCTGACTCTGTTTGTTTCCAACCGCAGAATCAGGAAAGAGCGGAACAACTTTGGAACGAAGGTATTCGGGTTCGGCAAAGAGTGGACAGGCACATGGATATTGTCGCTCGTTTTTGGACTATTGCTTACAGCCGTGAGTATTGGAGCAGGCATCGTCATTGCGCCGGCTGTCGTACTATTAGTCAGTGCAGTAACGATCCTGCTGACATTGCTGCTACGTTTCACTTGGCTGTCATCCGCTTATATCTTCGGATTCAGTTTTCTGCTCGCCATGGGTGCAGCGCCATATGCTGCTGACTACTTGCCGGCTGGATGGGCAGATGACTTGTCAGGGCTTAATTGGATCAGTTTTGCACTAATCATGAGCATCGTTATGCTGGCGGAAGCTGTGCTGCTGCTTACAACCAAACGAGAGGATACGCTGCCCGAGCTGATGAAAGGTCCTCGCGGACGCTGGATCGGCCAGCATCGCTTCCGTAAGCTGCTTTTCATTCCGTTCTTCTTGTTAGTGCCAGCGGGCGCAATTGAACCTTTTGCTCCTTGGTGGCCGTTCTTCCATCTGAACGGAGAAAGCTACGGACTGCTGCTTGTGCCGCTTTTGACTGGTATAGATGGCTTTGCCAAAGGACGTCCTGCATTCATTGAAGCCCGGAAGCAAGGTAAGATGGTTCTGATCCTTGCATTGCTTACGCTTGCAGTAAGCTTGGGAAGTATCTATTCTTATTATTTCGCTATTGCGGCCTTCGTCATCGCACTTATCGGCAGGGAAGCCATCACGCTTACCTTCCGAAACAAAGATCGCAAGCGTGCGATGTATTATACGGAGAGCAGCGATGGACTGTTTGTCCTTGCAGTCATTCCCGAAAGTCCGGCTGACAGGCTTGGTCTGCTTACAGGTGAGCGAATCGAAAAAGTGAATGGTATTCGTGTATCGACGGAACGTGCATTTTATGAAGCCGTGCAATCGAACAGCCAATATTGTAAGATGGAAATTCGGGATGAACGAGGCGAAATACGGATTAAACAGCGAGCGATGTATGAAGGCGAGCCGCATGAACTTGGAATCATCTTTGTACAGGAACAGCATAAGAAGAAAGCTGTGCCTATGAGCAGCTAATCAAATTTGATAATTAAAAGAGCCCGCTTAACTGAGTATAGTTAAGCGGGCTCTTTCACTTTGTTGTAAGGACTTCGGCATTGGTTTTTTCTTAAACTATGAATTTTGTGAACCAAGCTATGTATTCTGCTCCCCATATAAAAAACACCTGGGCAAGCAATGTTCCCAACAGCCTGGACGTTACCATCATTAGTGACATGCTTTTTAGTTTGTTGTAGCTTCCTCTTTGATTCACGACATCGTCTGCTATGACAGACAATTTAGGATCTATAAAAACAACCAGCAGTATTGTTGCTATTCCATTTATTAATCCTGATGCCATGATAGATGTAGTCCCTCTTTCTGGAGCTAATAAGGATGCGTATAAAGCTGCAAATACACCAATAGTGTAGATTGCGGTTATTATCATATTTACTAAGAAGAGCCTTACTGGGATGTCCTTAATTTTCGTATCGCGTAAATAAGAAAACTTCGGAAGACTGAAATGCGTAATCCCGCGTTTTATGTAATGCAAAGAAAAGATTCTTTTCATTAAAGAAGGAACAGAGCCCTTTTCCTCGGATAAATAAATGATTGCTCTTGAGAATAGTGCGATGAAAGTAGGCAGTAAGATGATACCGAACGCTGTTCCAACTGTTGATGCGCCAATAAGGAGACGAAATTGCATTTCTGCAAACTCTAGTGTATTTTCTTTTGGTGCATTATCAATCAGACTGCCTGTGAATGGCTGCTGCATCATATTCGCCATTCTTGAAAATATGACCATTATGTTAAAGAGGGATAGTGCGGATGCAATCATTCTGACTCTTGCACCGGATAATCGTACAGCATAAGCCAGCGTTTCTATGGAGTGGATAATAAAAATAAACAAAGCAATAAACAATAATTTTTCGGATATGATTTCCATTGCATAACCTTCTTTTTATAAATTGGCTCATTTTGGCCTTTGGTGGAAAGTTTGAGTATTAATAATACCATAAAAAGTAAAATATCCCTTTTAATTTTAAGTATTGATAAAGGATAATTGAAACTATTTTCCACCCCACGCGTATACAGTCTAACCAATAATATGAGGTGATTATATATGTCTATTTTTAATAAATTGATTGCTAGTGTTGGAATTGGATCTGCTAAGGTGGATACAAAAATCAGGAATAATTATTTCGTTCAAGGTGAGATCCTGGATGGTGTCGTTGAGATTAAGGGCGGCGTAACCGATCAGGAGATCGACTCTATTAAGCTTAAATTGATGACGGTGTATGGACATGAGGATAGTGATCGTCTGTCCCGAGCTGTTGTCTATACGCATAAGGTGAATGAGCCGTTTATTATATCAAAAGGGGAAAGAAAAGAGATTCCGTTCGCTTTTCGAATTCCGTTGGATGCACCGATCACGATGCAGGATCCCGAGACCTTCAAAAATGTGCCGCCAGTTTGGATCGACACGGATGTAGACGTGAAGAACGCAGTTGATTTAAGTGATATAGATCATATATCGATTGAGCCTACAGAAGTGCATGAAACGATTATTGATGCGATAAAGGTAATTGGATTCAGATTCAGGCAGATGGAGAATCAGAAGCCACCATATGGAATCAAGATCGCCAGACCGTATATCCAGCAGTACGAATTCATACCTACTCATGGAAGATACTTAAAGAAACTTGATGAACTGGAGGTTTATATCCTGCAGGACGAGTATGAGACAACGATTCATTTTGAAATTGACAAGCGAAGCAGAGGAATGTTTTCGTCTCTAGTGGAGAATTTGAATCTAGACGAGCATAGAGGAAGCGTTACGTTCAAGAATGAAGAAATCTTGAGTAATAGAAGTCTGGTGAGTGATAAGTTCGACGAAATAATTGAATCTGTATTATAAAAGGAAGCTTCGGCCTGATTGATTTTTAGGAGGGGTAAGATGTCATACGATTTACAATGTCCCTTATGCAACCCACAGAAAGACAGTCAACAAGTCATTGTCCTGGAAAATGAAACATGTCTCTTTCTGCAGCACGATAAACACCAGGATATTTTAGTTGGCTCCGGTTTGATCGTTCCCAAGAAACACCATACAGATACCTTTGCACTAACAAAGGAGGAGTGGAACGATACATATGATCTGCTGCAGGATGCAAAGAAAATTTTAGATGATAAATATGCGCCGGAGGGCTATACACTTGGCTGGAATGTAGGGAAGGTCTCAAATCAAGAGATCCTTCACTGCCATCTTCACGTTATACCAAGATACAATGATGAGCCTTTAGCTGGTAAGGGCATACGATACTGGTTGAAACAAGAGGAGAATAGAAGAGTAATTCCATAAATTAAAGGAGCAAGCCATTGGGGCTTGCTCCTTTCTTATTCTACCTGCATCGATAGCAGGCTGCGTATTTCTTCTTCGGAAAGTGTGTTCAGCATCGTTTCACCAGGCTGGATGATTTGATCAACAAGTGCCCGTTTACGCTGCTGTAATTCAAAGATGCGTTCCTCGATTGTACCGCGTGTGAGCAGGCGGATCACTTGGACGACATTTTTCTGTCCGATGCGGTGAGCACGTCCGGCTGCTTGCTCCTCAACGGCTGGGTTCCACCATAAGTCGAAGAGGATAACAGTGTCTGCACCTGTCAGATTCAGCCCTGTGCCTCCAGCTTTCAAGCTGATCAGGAAGCCATCTTTTTCGCCATCATTGAATGCTTCTGCCATCTGCATTCTCTCTTTGGCAGGTGTACTGCCGTCCAGATAGAAGACATCCGTATCATCCAGTGCCCGCTGGATGATTCCGAGCATGCTGGCAAACTGGGAGAAAATCAAGAATCGTTTATTGCTTTGCTTCAACTCCCGGATAACCTCCAGCAGCTGCTCCAATTTACCTGATTGACCGCTGTAGTTCTCGATGAATAATGATGGGTGACAGCAGATTTGGCGCAATCGTGTCAGCCCGGCCAGTATTTCCAATTTACCGCGGTCGAAGCCTTTCTCGGCGATTGTCTGATCGATCTTCCTTCTAATCCGCTCCAGATACGCCACATAAACTTCTTTTTGTTCCTGCGTAAGATCGGAATAGTTCGTTGTCTCGATTTTTTCCGGAAGCTCATGCAGCACATCTGTCTTAACACGTCTCAAGATGAAAGGGCGTGTCATGCGAGCAATTTTTTCCGGTTCCAAATCGGTGAATGACCTTCGGCTCCGGAATAGACCAGGCGATATAGTGTGGAAGATCGACCACAGTTCCTCGAGCCTATTTTCGATTGGGGTGCCGCTCAGTGCAAATCGTTTCCCTGCTTGAATCAGTCCTACTGCTTTGGCGGTCTGCGTTGCATGGTTTTTGATTGCCTGTGCTTCATCCAATATCAAACTGTCGAATACTTGGCCTGCGTACACATGATGATCAATCCGCAATAAAGGATAAGACGTGATGATAATATCATGCTCTTCCAGCTGGGAAAGCTGCTCCTGCCGTTCTGCAGCAGAACCGGAAATGACAAGTGTACGCATACTTGGAGCGAATTTCTCGAATTCCTTCTGCCAGTTGTAGAGCAGGGAGGAAGGTACAACAATCAAAGCGGGTCGTGCTGCTGGATTCGCTTCTCGTTCGGACGTGAGATACGTAATCGTCTGCAGTGTTTTTCCGAGTCCCATATCATCTGCCAGAATACCGCCGAGTCCGTAATATGCGAGTGTTTTCATCCATTTGAAGCCGGTCAGCTGATAATCCCGCAGAGTTGCCTGCAATCCGGAAGGCAAGTCAAACTCGATTTGTTCCGGATGGCGAAGCCGCTCAATCAGCGTCTGGAATGCGGCTTCCATTTCAGCTCCGCGGAGAGACTCCTCTACTTGCATACTTTGGGCGATAGGAACGAAGATTTGCTGATTGCTCAGTTGGTTCTTTTTAATTTGCAGCTGCTCCAGGAAATCCTGGAAGTTCTCCATGGATTCCTGCTCCAAATCAAGCAATGCACCATCTGGGATACGGTAATATCTTTTCTTCTCTACCATGGCCTGCAGCACATTGCTAATATGTGCCTCTGATAGACCGGAAACATCAAAGCTGATCTCCAGCATCCCTTTTTCCTGCTGCAGTCTGACGGAAGAGGACACCTCATGCTGATCATCGGCCTGCATAGCTTGCACCCGGCTTGAAATATACACTTCCGCCACTTCTTGTAAAGCTGGCAGATGCTCATGGAGGAACACATACATATACTCTACATTGAGCAAGTGGAAACGGCCTTTTGAAAAGCGGAATCCAGCTGCATGTAATTGCTGAAGTACTTTATCTTCCCTGGCTGGCTGCCGTTTGATGACTGGCATGTCTGTCTGTTGCTGTCCAGGCTGTATGACATGGTCGCCATAATGGAAAGACACGCTGGCATGCAGTACATCGTCTGTTTCATCCAAAAAGACTTTAGCGACAAGAGGAGCCATCTCGACTTTGCTGCGGACTGTGTCAGCGACATGCACATGTCCGATTTGTTCCAGCTTGCCAACAACCTGAGATACAAAACGGTCCACGTTTTTATCTGATACAGTTTGCGGTGTGTCGTGTCGGTAAGGAAGGATGGCGAACAGTTCCTTGACCAATTCCCGCTGGTCGGGAGGTACCGGATACAAGGTGTCACCCTTGACCAAGTAATGATAGTTTTTGATATATTCGTAAGCTGCGATATCCTGTACGCCGAGCTGCAGCATGTCGTCTTCATCCGTTGACAAATAGAAGTCCAGCCGTGCTGGCTGGCTGCTCACTTGGAATGTATCCATCGGTTCTGTATGCAGCAAATGAAGTGATGCTCCGGCATCCGCAAGCTGCGGCAGCAAATTCTTTGCTAAGGAAGGCGTCAGTTTGATCGCGCGTTTTTCCGATTGGAGGGAAGATCCTGTGAAATCATGGATCATACTATTTTCACAAGCTTCCAGTAATCGCTCCAGGATAGCTTTGTCCTCGGGTGTAACAATATGCACACGCGGATCGAATGCAAAACTCGGCGTCAGCTGATAGCGGGTTTGATGCAGCACGCTTCGGAGAAAGTCCTCAGCCAGGCGCACGATATAAGTACGGGCAGTACCAGCCTTCAGTTCGACCTCGAAGACTGTATTGCCGTTCGTTTGCATAAAACGCTGTTCGACCTTATATTCCAGCTTCAATGTTTCGGGAGGCTTGGATGTCAACCGTTCGGCAGGAGATACGAATGCTTGCACAAGCCGATCCGTAAAATCGGTTTGACGGGCTGCTGTCGGTGCCGCTGTTTCTTCCGTAACAGTGTATCCGTTACTGTCAAAACGGTTCCGGCTGACTGCGATCAAAACGGCAGCGATATGCTTGCATGTGTAATGGGTGTGATAGGCGGGACAGCTGCAGACACCATCAAGATCGTCGTCCTCAAAGAAGAAAATCCGTACAGGATAGTTTTCGGTGCCGCGGACAACAGCTTTCCACTGATTGATGGATGGTGTGAAGCTCAGTCCTTGTACGCGCCCTTTATTGACATACTCCAATCCTCTTCGGTAGAATCGATCGCCTGTCACTTTGATGATATCTTGTTTGTCGAGAAAATAAGATTGCATGAAAGCCCAGTCTCCAGTCTAAAAAAATCATTATCCTATCATTATAACAGATATAGCTATAGCCTTCCCTAACAGGATAAAAATAGGACAAAATAAAAATGGCAGCACAGGGCTGCCATTTCACTTTATTTCTTTTTGACTTGGAATATCTGGGTTTCCCCAGCAATCGCTTGATCCGGGTATAGGGCTTCCAATGTATATTCGCTTGCTTCGTAATTGGTGATGATCACCGGAGTGATGCTGCTTTTCGCATTTGCTTCGATGAATGCTTTTTCGAAGGTGACCAGCTTATCGCCAGCAGAGACTTTATCTCCCGCTTTGACAAAAGTCTCGAAACCTTCTCCCTTGAGATTGACAGTATCCAGACCAATATGGAGGAGCAGTTCCAATCCCATTGCTGTTTTCAAGCCGATGGCATGCTTTGTTTCGAAAACTTGAACGACTTCTGCATCAATCGGACTGACGATAGTCTCATCTGTCGGTTCAATAGCGATACCGTCACCCATCATCTTCTCGGCAAATACCGGATCGGGCACTTCCTCCAGCGGGACTGCTCTTCCATTGACAGGGCTTACAAAACTTTCTTCCGTAATATTCTTACCGAATAGTTTCTTTAGCATAATATGTCTCTCCTCGGAATAGATCGAATTTTAATGAAAATCTTATTAAATATCATATTAAAGCGTTTTCTCCCTGTGGGTCAATGAAAAACCATCCAGTCAGTTGGATATTGCCTAAAAGCGCTAACATTAGGTATAGTAGAGAAAGACTGATTTTTTGAGCGGAAATGAGGTTTGACGCAGTGTGATATAAGAAATCAATCACAAAGACAATCAGGCTATACGAATGATAATAGAACGGTAGGTAATGAACCGATGCAAATAAAAGAAGAAGTACAAAAACGCAAGACATTCGCCATCATCTCCCACCCGGATGCCGGGAAGACGACAATGACTGAGAAATTGCTCGTTTTCGGGAATTTGATTCGTACTGCAGGTACGGTAAAAGGAAAGAAATCAGGTAAGTTCGCAACATCCGACTGGATGGAAATCGAAAAGCAGCGTGGGATTTCCGTTACATCATCTGTCATGAATTTCCCTTATAAAGATTATCAAGTGAATATCCTGGATACACCAGGACACGAAGACTTCAGTGAAGATACGTATCGTACACTCACTGCTGTGGATAGTGTTGTTATGATCATCGATGCGACAAAAGGTATCGAAGCACAAACGCTGAAGCTTTTCAAAGTATGCCGTATGCGCGGAATTCCGATCTTTACGTTCATCAACAAGCTTGACCGGGAAGGCCGGGAGCCGCTGGAGCTTTTAGAGGAAATCGAAAGTGTATTGGATATCGAGACGTATCCAATGAACTGGCCAGCAGGAATGGGCAAACGTTTCCTGGGTATTTTCGATAGATACAACAAGCAATTTGTCCGCTTTAACGGAAATGAAGAAGAAACATTCATTCCTTATGACCAGCTGGATGATCCGCAGTATGCTGATTTAACTGGTGAATCTACATTTGAAGACACAAAAGGCGAACTGGAGCTTTTGGAAGAGGCTGGCGATCAATTCTCATTGGATCGTGTGCTAGCTGGTAAACAGACACCCGTATTCTTTGGAAGTGCACTTGCACCTTTCGGGGTACAGACTTTCTTTGATACATTCGTCAATCTTGCACCTGCGCCAGGCAGCCGTCGTACGACAGAAGGTATCGTTTCTCCTGAGAAAGAAGAGTTCTCCGGATTCATCTTTAAGATCCAGGCGAACATGAATCCGGCTCACCGTGACCGGATCGCATTCCTTCGTGTCTGCTCAGGAAAATTCGAGCGTGGCATGAGCGTCCAGCTCTCCCGCTCAGCGAAGCCGATCAAGCTTTCCCAGTCGCAGCAATTCGTCGCATCATCCCGTGATACGGTCGAAGAAGCATATGCTGGAGATATCATCGGTATTTATGATCCGAACATTTACCGAATCGGGGACACACTCATCGAAGGGAAAGCTAATTTCGAATTTGATGAGCTGCCGCAATTCCCGCCGGAAGTATTCAAGAAGGTTACCGCCAAGAATGTTATGAAAGCCAAGCAGTTCCAAAAAGGTATCGAGCAGCTTGTGCAAGAAGGAGCAATCCAGCTGTTCCGCGGAAAACGTGATAACAGCTATATACTAGGTGCAGTCGGAGAGCTTCAGTACGAAGTATTCGAATATCGAATGAAAAACGAGTATAATGTAGAAGTGGTATTGGAATCGATGGGAGAACGCATTCCTCGCTGGCTGAAAGCCGAGCAAGTGGATGAACGTCTATTCGACGAGCGCAGTCTGCTCGCACAGGATCGCGAAGGGGATTACTTGGCTTTGTTCAAGAATGATTTCGCCCTCCGCTGGTTCACGGATAAGAATCCGAAAATCGATTTGATTGATCTATTCGAGGTCAACCAATACGATCAAGCTTCTAACTAATAATAAAGCCGTCAATTTTTGGCGGCTTTTTGCTATCTATTTGTTTATGATTCGTATATTAGGTAAACATCTATACTAGCGGGTTGTGAGATTTTAAACGAATGTTTGTTCGTGTTTTTATATATTTTATGCTATGATGAAAATAGCAAACAGAACGGAGGAATTTGGCATTGAAGGAAAAGGAAACGTTTGAGTTAGTATCCAAATATAGCCCTCAAGGTGACCAGCCGAGGGCAATTGATCGTCTTGTCGAGGGCATCAATCAAAATAAGCGGCATCAGACATTGCTTGGAGCGACTGGTACCGGTAAGACGTTCACCATATCGAACATGGTGAAGGAAATTAACCGCCCGACCCTTGTCATTGCCCATAACAAAACATTGGCGGGTCAGCTGTACAGTGAGTTCAAGGAATTTTTCCCGAACAACGCTGTTGAATATTTCGTCAGTTATTATGATTACTATCAGCCGGAAGCATACGTACCGCAGACAGATACCTTCATTGAGAAGGACGCAAGCATCAATGATGAAATCGATAAACTGCGCCACTCCGCCACATCTGCTCTTTTCGAGCGCAATGATGTGCTGATCGTGGCAAGTGTGTCCTGTATTTATGGTTTAGGTTCCCCGGAGGAATATAAGAGCCAGGTGCTGTCTGTCCGTGTCGGCATGGAGAAGGATCGGGATGAACTGCTCCGTAATTTGGTTGACATCCAATATGCGCGTAATGATATCGACTTCCAGCGCGGAACATTCCGTGTGCGCGGAGATTCTGTCGAAGTCATTCCAGCTTCGAAAGAAGAGCATTGCATCCGTTTCGAGTTTTTCGGAGATGAAATTGACCGTATCCGCGAGGTGGATGCGCTGACAGGCGAAATCATCGGCGACCGCGAACATGTCGCTATTTTCCCTGCTTCCCACTTCGTAACACGTGAAGAGAACCTTAAGAAGGCAATCGTTAACATTGAAAAAGAGCTTGAAGATCAGCTTAAAGTCTTCAAAGAGCAAGGAAAACTGCTGGAAGCGCAACGCCTTGAGCAGCGGACGAACTACGATTTGGAAATGATGCGCGAAATGGGCTTTTGTTCGGGTATTGAAAACTACTCTGCCCAGCTTACCTTCCGCGAACGCGGAGCGACACCTTATACGCTGCTGGACTTTTTTCCGGACGATTTCCTGGTGGTTGTGGATGAGTCCCATGTTACGCTGCCGCAAATAAGGGGAATGTTCAATGGAGACCAAGCGCGTAAAAAAGTGCTTGTGGACCATGGATTCCGTCTGCCATCCGCAATGGACAACCGTCCGCTCAAATTCGATGAATTCGAGAAGAAAACAGAGCAGCTTGTGTATGTCTCTGCAACCCCGGGTCCTTATGAAATCGAGCATACACCAGAGATGGTCGAGCAGATTATCCGGCCGACAGGATTGCTTGATCCGGAAATCGACATCCGTCCGATTGAAGGACAGATCGATGATATCATCAGTGAAATCTATAAACGAACGGAAAAGAATGAACGTGTGCTCATCACGACGCTGACGAAAAAAATGTCCGAGGATTTAACCGATTATCTAAAAGAAATCGGCATAAAAGTCGCGTACTTGCATTCAGAAATCAAGACGCTGGAACGAATTGAAGTCATCCGTGACTTGCGCGTCGGGAAGTATGATGTCCTTGTCGGAATCAACTTGCTGCGGGAGGGTTTGGACATCCCGGAAGTTTCCCTTGTTGCCATCCTGGATGCCGATAAAGAAGGCTTCCTTCGATCTGAGCGTTCCTTGATCCAGACAATGGGCCGGGCAGCTCGTAACGAGAACGGGCATGTCATCATGTATGCCGATAAAATTACCGATAGTATGCAAAAAGCGATGGATGAGACACTTCGACGACGTGAAATCCAAATCGCTTACAATAAAGAGCATGGCATCACACCGCGCACAATCCAGAAGGAAGTACGGGATGTTATCAAGGCAACGATTAGTTCCGAAGAGTCTGGAACGAATAAGAAAGATGCACCGGACTTGACGAAGCTTACGAAGAAAGAAAAAGAAAAAGTCATAGCCGAGATGGAAAAAGAGATGAAACAGGCTGCACGCGACCTCAATTTCGAGCGCGCTGCCGAGCTTCGTGATCTTGTATTGGAACTAAAAGTGGAAGGGTGAAGAAAGTGGCGAAGAAAAATATTTCAGTCAGAGGCGCCCGCGCCAATAACTTAAAAAATATCGATGTCGATATACCAAAGGATAGTCTAGTCGTGTTGACTGGACTGTCTGGATCAGGGAAATCCTCGCTTGCTTTTGATACCATCTATGCGGAAGGACAGCGGCGGTATGTGGAATCTTTATCCGCATATGCCCGCCAGTTCCTTGGCCAGATGGACAAGCCCGATGTGGATTCCATCGAAGGCTTGTCGCCGGCTATCAGTATCGATCAGAAAACTACAAGCAAGAACCCGCGTTCCACTGTTGGAACCGTTACGGAAATCTATGATTACCTGCGTCTTTTGTATGCAAGGGTCGGACGTCCGACTTGTCCGCGGCATGGCATAGAAATCAGCTCCCAAACAGTGGAACAAATGGCTGATCGTATTTTGGAATTCCCGGAACGTTCCCGCTTACAGGTTCTTGCACCTGTGGTTTCAGGTAAAAAAGGCGAGCATGTCAAAGTGCTCGAAAAGCTGAAAGCGGAAGGCTATATCCGTCTTCGTGTTGATGGCGAAATGATGGAAATCAGTGATGACATCAAGCTGGAGAAAACAAAGAAACATTCCATTGAAGTTGTTGTCGACCGTATTGTCATCAAAGAAGGCGTTACTGGCCGTTTGACGGATTCCTTGGAAACCGCTCTTACGCTTGGCGATGGCCGAGTCATCGTGGACGTGATGGGCGTCGAGGAATTGCTTTTCAGTGAGCATCATGCTTGTCCGATTTGCGGATTCTCCATTGGGGAACTGGAGCCGCGCATGTTTTCTTTCAACAATCCATTTGGTGCTTGCCCAACTTGTGATGGACTTGGTACAAAATTGGAGGTCGATCCGGATCTTGTTATCCCTAATAAGGATTTGACACTCCGTGAAGGTGCCATTGCTGCATGGGAACCTACCAGTTCCCAGTACTATCCGAAGCTTTTGGAAGCTGCCTGCAGCCATTTTGGTATTGATATGGATGTACCGGTGAACGAACTTCCGGAGGGACAGCTTGATATCCTGATGAATGGTAAGAAAAAGGATAAGATTTTCTTCCGCTATGAAAATGATTTCGGCCGAGTCAGGGAAAGCAATATCGAGTTTGAAGGTGTGCTGACCAATATCGCACGACGGTACCGGGAAACAACATCTGATTTCATTCGCGAACAGATGGAAAAATATATGAACAACCGACCTTGTCCGAAATGCAAAGGTCATCGTCTGCGTGAGGAATCTCTTGCGGTTCTTGTCAATGGCCATCACATCAGTAATGTGACTGCCAAAAGTGTACTTGAAGTGAAGCATTTCATGGAAGATCTTGAACTGAACGAGAAGGAAAGACAAATTGCCTTCATGATTACCAAAGAGATAATCGACAGGGTCACTTTCCTGAATAATGTCGGCTTGGATTACTTGACGCTTTCCCGTTCGGCAGGAACATTGTCTGGCGGTGAAGCGCAGCGTATTCGTCTGGCTACACAGATTGGATCGGCTTTAACAGGTGTCTTGTATGTACTGGATGAGCCATCGATCGGGCTGCATCAGCGTGATAACGACAGGCTGATCGAGACGATGAAGCGGATGCGCGACCTCGGCAATACACTTGTCGTGGTAGAGCATGATGAAGATACAATGATGGAAGCGGATTGGCTTATCGATGTCGGACCTGGTGCCGGTGAGCACGGAGGGCAAATCACGAGTCAGGGTACACCTGCAAAAGTGATGAAAGATAAAAAATCCCTAACTGGGCAATATTTATCCGGAAAGAAATTCATTCCGCTGCCATTCGAACGCCGCAGTCCGGATATGGAGCGTTCCATCGAGATCATCGGGGCGGAAGAAAATAACTTGAAGAAAGCATCAGCACAGATTCCGCTTGGTCTTTTCACTGCAGTTACAGGTGTATCTGGATCAGGGAAAAGTACATTTGTTAATGAAATCTTGCACAAGACGCTTGCGCAGAAGCTTAACCGGAGCAAAATAAAGCCTGGTAAACATAAAGAAATCAAAGGCTTGGAGCATCTGGACAAAGTCATCGACATTGACCAGTCTCCAATCGGACGTACTCCTCGTTCCAACCCAGCTACGTATACAGGTGCTTTTGATGATATCCGTGATGTATATGCCAGCACGAATGCCGCAAAGGTTCGCGGTTATAAAAAAGGCCGCTTCAGCTTTAACGTAAAAGGCGGACGCTGTGAAGCTTGCCGCGGAGACGGCATCATCAAGATTGAAATGCATTTCCTTCCGGATGTTTACGTGCCATGTGAAGTCTGTCATGGTAAACGATACAACCGGGAAACGTTGGAGATTAAATATAAAGGTAAAAGTATTGCAGATGTGTTGGATATGACGATTGAAGAGGGCTTGGAGTTCTTTGCCAATATCCCGAAAATCAAGCGTAAACTGCAGACGATTTCCGATGTGGGTCTGGGCTATGTGAAACTTGGCCAGCCTGCGACGACATTGTCCGGCGGTGAGGCGCAGCGTGTGAAGCTTGCCAGTGAACTGCATAAACGTAGTAACGGTAAGACATTCTACATCTTGGATGAACCGACAACAGGCTTGCATGTGGATGATATTTCACGATTGCTGAAAGTGCTGGAGCGCATTGTGGAAAATGGCGATACAGTCCTTGTGATTGAACATAACCTCGATGTTATCAAAACAGCTGACTATCTTATCGATCTAGGTCCCGAGGGCGGAGACCGAGGCGGGGAGATTGTAGCAACAGGTACACCGGAAGAAGTGGCAGAGGTGCCTGCTTCTTACACTGGCAAGTATTTGAAGCCGATTCTTGAGCGTGATCGGGAACGTACAACCAGTCAAATAGAATACGCAACACAGGTTGCGGAACGCTAAGAGGATGCAGCGGGGCTAACGCCCGCTGTATCTTTTTACATATGCTGATCACTGAAAGACGTCAGAGTGAGCATTGCAGCGGAATTTGTAGTAAAATATTTGTTTAGATATAGCTTTGGAAGGAGCGACTTACGGTGAAGCCGATTGATTTGAATGAAGTGCAAGAACAAATAGATACATTTGCTGGAAAAAAAGTGTTTATACATCTGGAAACGACAAATGGTGCATATGCTAATCATGTAAACGAAAAAGCGTACAATGTTGGTGCTTTTATCCGGAATGCACAGATGACGTATGAGCATGGCAAGATAAAAGGTGCTGGAACGGCCTATCGCGTTGGATTGAAAACAGAGAATGGCTGGGTTTACGCCGAAGGACTGAATGCGTGGGAATTGGATGACAAGAATCGTCTGCTCATGGCTGGTCATGATCGGGAAGGCCGATTGATGGTTTCATTGGAAATAAGCGAGACAGCGTTCTAAGGAGGAGCAATAATCATGGAAAAACACGTAGTAGTTATCTTCCCGCATCCGGATGATGAAGCTTTCGGAGCTGCTGGTACAATTGCCAAGTTCAGACAGGAAGGCGTGCCGGTCACATATTTGTGCGGTACATTGGGAGAGATGGGACGCAATATGGGTAATCCGACTTTTGCGACTCGTGAATCATTACCTGAAATTCGGAAGAAAGAATTGCAGGATGCTTGTAAAGTGATGGATGTTGAGCTGCAGATGCTCGGATATCGGGATAAAGTATTGGAATTCGAGGATCTTTCGAAAGTCAGTGACCATTTGAAAGAATTGCTTGAGACGATCAAACCAACACTTGTCATCACGCATTATCCGGAATATGCAGTCCATCCGGATCACAATGCACTTGGTGCAGCAGCGATCGATGCTGTGTCACGGATGGAGGAAAGTACTCGTCCGACAGTCTGGGCGCAGGCGTTCATGCGCGGCTACCAGGAGATCTTAGGTAAACCTGATGTCGTACAGGATATCCGTCCTTTTGTTAAAACGAAAGTGAAGACAATTCTATGCCATACATCCCAAGCGCAAGGCGTGCTTGGAAATGTCACTGGAGCAGAACTCACAGAAGAGAACATGGAAGCCATCGCATTGGAACATTTCAAAGAAGAAACATTCTATACTTGGAACTTCGAAAACATATAATCCGTATATGTGAAAAGGAGGCTATGTATGAGAACAGAGAGAAAGAGAATCCTGAAGCAGCTGGAAGAAGGCAAGCTCACCGCCGAAAAAGCTGAGCTGCAGCTTGCGGCTCTCGATGAGCGGGCCTTCGGTGCTGTGCAGGAGCAGGATAACAACGAAGAGAAGGAACTGGTAGTCCAAGAGCTTGTTACAGCAGGGGAAGAATCTAAAACACAGCGTACTGACGGCAAGACAGTCAAGAAAAAGAACGTCGGGCCGAAAGTGCTGCAATATGTGCAACAGGCCTTCAGTAAAATCAAAAATGCCGATCTTGATTTGAATTTCGGTGATCATTATACTGTGGAGTATATTTTCCAGGCTGATGAGACATTCTCGAAATTGGAGCTGAAAATCTATAATGGCTCCATTACGGTCAAGAGCTGGAATGAGACTTTGGCACGGCTGGAGACGAAAGCCAAGGTTTATCAGGAAGAAGATGAGCAAGCTGCGAGAAGGCGGTTCACTGATAAAGCTTATTTCGCCATCGCAGACGGCAAACTGCAGTTTTCCCTGCAAGATAAGCGGATCAAACCTGAAATCACACTGTACGTTCCGGAAGCGGTGTATGAAGAATGTATCGTGAAAACCTTCAATGGCACAATTCGTACGGATTCCGTGAGCAGCACGAATATATATTGCAAAACGACAAATGGAAGCATTGATCTCCAAGGAGGCGGCGGGTCTATCGTCAGCGCTGAAACCTCAAATGGCAGTATCAAACTGAAGCATGTGACTGCGCAGGATCTTCTGTGTGAGTCCGTCAATGGCTCGCTCCGGCTGGAGGGAAGCTTCCGCAAGCTTGATGCGCAAACGTTCAATGGAAGCATCCATTGCGAGTGGCATAATGAAGATCCGGACAGTGCCTTTTTCAAGGCGGCCAACGGCAGTATCCGCTTGAAATCCTTGGCGGCAATTCCGCTGAATGGGCGGATCACGACAAATATCGGCTCGCTGCATTGTGATCTGGATGAGTATATTGTCATTGACGAATCGAAGGAAGTCGTAAAAAAGGCTCTCAAATTCGAGACACATCCAGCCGCGGCTGAAAAGCTGCATTTGGAAGCAAACACGAAGACAGGTTCTGTCTGGGTGCTTCCTTAACATGGTAACAGTGTATGCTTAGATGGATTTTGACACTATTGCTGAACAGCGTGTCCTTAATGATTGTCAGCCGCTTTTTCGATTCCTTTTACCTGGAAGGATTCGGGACTGCCATCCTGGCAAGCTTCATTTTGTCGGTTCTGAATCTCTTAGTCCGTCCGGTGCTGATTGTATTGACACTGCCATTGACAGCTTTGACATTCGGATTGTTTCTCTTTGTCATCAATGCAGTCACCTTGATGATCACGCAAGGTCTGATTGGAGAAAATTTCATAATTGATGGATTTGGTACAGCGATTATCGCAGCAATCATTCTTGCTTTGCTGAATCTTATCTTGAATTGGCTCATCCGTGATCGGATCACGAGTTGAAGAAGCTCTGCAGTATATCGCTGCAGGGCTTTTTTGTGCACAGGTATCTATCTTTTCTGGAAGTATGCTAGAATAAACAAGAATTGTTAGGATGGAGGGTTCTTATGGCAAAAGTGGTCATTCAAGATTTATTGGATCGTTTCAATCTGGAATTGCTGACAGGGGATACAGGCGTAGAGCGCGAGATTTTCATGAGTGATATTTCCCGTCCTGGTATAGAGTTGACTGGTTATTTTAAATATTATCCGAAAGACCGTTTGCAGCTTTTCGGGAAGACGGAGCTTTCTTTCCTGGAGGAACTGACGAGCGAGCAAAAGCGGGAGCGTTTCGAAAAGATATGCTCAGACGTTACGCCAGGTTTGATCATCACAAGGGGGCAGGAAGTGCCGCCGGAGATGAAGGAAGCGGCAGAAGCTGCTGGTGTACCGATCTTACGTTCACCACATAAGACGACGCGTGTCATCAGCCGGATCACGAACTTCCTGGAAGCGAAATTCGCTCCATTCACCGCGGTCCATGGGGTATTGGTGGATATTTACGGTATCGGAATTCTGATCACTGGACAAAGCGGTGTTGGTAAAAGTGAAACTGCACTGGAGCTCGTCAAGCGCGGACACCGCCTTGTTGCGGATGACAGTGTTGAAATCCGGCAGGAGGATTACGATACCCTTATCGGGAATTCGCCTTCTTTAATCGAACATCTACTGGAAATTCGGGGCTTGGGCATCATCAATGTGATGACGCTGTTTGGCGCAGGTGCTGTGCGCAGCCACAAGAAAATTTCCATCGTCATCAACCTGGAGACTTGGGATCAATCGAAACAATATGACCGAGTCGGTCTTGATGAAGACACGATGAAAATCATGGACGTAAACGTACCGAAGATGACAGTTCCAGTTCGTCCTGGACGTAACTTGGCTGTTATCATCGAAGTGGCTGCAATGAACTTCCGTTTGAAGCGCATGGGTGTGAATGCCGCGGAAGAATTCTCACAGCGTCTTACCAAAATGATTGAAACAGGAAAAGATAATGAGGGAGACATGACGGATGGAAATGTGTGAAGTACAACCGCTGAACCGGGTATTTCTGCAGCTCGGTTCGGTGTCGATTTATTGGTATGGCGTCATTATCGCAGCTGGTGCCGCGCTGGGACTATGGCTGGCTATCCGTGAATCCAGAAAGCGCGGATTACATAAAGATACATTCGTCGATTTCCTTGTATTCGCTATCCCGGCAGCAATCATTTCTGCACGGATCTATTACGTCGTATTTGAATGGGAAAGCTATGCGGATGGTCCATTTTGGAAAGTGTTTGCTATATGGGAAGGCGGAATCGCCATCCATGGTGCCTTGATTGGTTCCATCATCACGGCACTCATTTTCTGCCGTGTGAAAAAGATTTCCTTCTGGAAGCTGGCGGATATTGCGGCGCCAAGTTTGATCCTTGGACAGGCAATCGGGCGCTGGGGAAACTTTATGAATCAGGAAGCACATGGCGGACCTGTTTCAGCAGAAGCATATCAGAACTACATTCAATATCTCCCGGACTTCATCAATAATCAAATGTGTATTGATGGTGTTCTGTATCATCCGACATTCCTTTACGAATCATTGTGGAATATACTTGGATTCGTTATTTTACTCGTCCTGCGCAGAGTGAATCTGAAACGCGGGGAGATGTTCTTGTTCTACCTCGCTTGGTATAGTCTTGGACGTTACTTTATCGAAGGGATGCGGACGGATAGTCTTGTAGCAGAGGGATTGCGTGCAGCGCAGATCGTTTCAATCGCGTCTATTGTAATAGCGATTATCATCGTCATTATCCGCCGTCGTCCTGGTGCGAAAACACCACGTTACAAAGACAAGAAATAGAAAGGCGGGTGCAAAATGACAGTCACGACATTGTTGTTTGACCTTGATGGAACACTGATAGACTCCAATAGTCTGATTCTAGCTTCCTACACGGCTACCCTTGAGCAGTATATGGGGCGGACGTATGAGCGGGAAGAACTGCTTCCGTTCATCGGCCCTCCGTTGAAGGATGTGTTTGAAAATATCGATCCTGTAAAAGCGGAAGACATGATTGCGGCATACCGGGAGCACAACCTAAAACATCATGATGCATATGTTGAGGCTTATCCGTATGTAGCCGAAACATTGCAGCAGCTCAAGCAGGCAGGCTTCAAGCTGGGTATCGTTACGACGAAGATGCGCGATACAGCGGAGCGAGGTCTTCGTGTATGCGGACTTGGCGGATTGTTTGATGTGGTAATCGGGTATGATGATATCAAGCAAGCAAAGCCTCATCCAGAACCAGTTTTGAAGGGTCTTGATGCACTCGGGAGCTTGCCTGGAGAAGCTATCATGATCGGAGATAATTACCATGACATCGAGTCTGGTAAGAATGCCGGCACGAAAACGGCAGGCGTAGCTTGGTCAATCAAAGGCAAGCAGTCCTTGCTGGATTATAAACCGGATTATATGCTTGAGGATATTCGTGATTTACTCGATATCGTAAAGGGAGAAGCACATGCGGAAAACGGAAAGCTATCCCGTTAAAGGTACAAACTCCCTTTGGCAGATGTACAAGACCGTTTCTTTTTGGAAAGTGGTAAAAAATTTCATCGTTATCCAGATTGGCCGTTATACACCTTTTCTTAGCATGAAAAATTGGCTGTATAGGACATTTCTAGGGATGAAAATAGGCAATGAAACAGCACTTGCTCTCATGGTCGTGCCCGATTTTCTTTTTCCGGAGCGGATCACGATTGGAAAGAATACAATTATCGGCTATAACACAACGATCCTGGCGCATGAGTATTTGACGGCAGAATACCGGCTGGGCAACGTTGTCATCGGTGATAATGTGATGGTAGGAGCCAATACGACGATACTTCCGGGCATCACAATAGGAGATGGAGCGGTTGTCTCCGCTGCCACCCTTGTCCATCGGGATGTACCTCCGGGAGCCATGGTCGGCGGCAATCCTATGCAAGTGATTCATACAGCAGAAGAAAGACAGAACAAGCAGACAACCTAGTGTGTCTGCTTGTTTTATAAGGAGGAATAGAATGGATTTAGGACAGCGTATTTTGCCTGCAGCCCGTAATGAAAGAGACTTTGACGAATTGCTTCAGCGGGAAGATATGCAGATGATGGTCCTGCTTGAAACAAGGATCGCACAGCTTCCTTCCCAAATCAAATATGCGAAAAAGGCGGGTAAGAAAGTGTTTTTGCATGTTGATTTGATACAGGGATTGAAAACAGATGACGCAGGGATGGACTTTGTTTGTCAGCGATTGAAACCCGATGGTGTCATATCGACAAGGACCAATGTCATCAACGCAGCTAAAAAATATAAGATAACTGCAGTGCAGCGATTATTTCTGATTGACGGTCATGCATTGGATCACAATCTTTCTTTGATCAAGAAGACGCAGCCGGATTATATCGAAGTGTTGCCGGGGTTAATTCCTCATATGATAAAAGAAGTATCCGACCAAGTGGGCATCCCGGTCATTGCTGGAGGGCTCATTCGGACCCGTGAAGATGTGGATGCAGCATTGGAAGCAGGCGCGACAGCGGTTTCAACTTCTAAAAAAAGTTTGTGGTAAGTTGTTGACACCGCTTTCAAATAGGTGTAAAGTCTACCTATAAGTTAATATTAATGATCGGAGATACGGAGAATCCATTACCTTTTTAGTACACGCCAAGGGGCATACTATGTTATATTAGGTGATGGATTTTTCTTATCCAAAAGACAGCGCTTCCTTGTAATATTTTTAGGATGATCTTAGCAATTTTCTATGATTCTTCTGAGGTGCAGTTATTTTGGACGCTTAATGAAAGCGCTCTCCAAAAAAATCTATCAACAAAGGGGAAAATCGCAATGAGTATCTTCGCAGCCGAAACAATCGGCACAATGGTTCTTATACTCTTCGGGGGAGGAGTAGTAGCAGTAAGCAACTTGAGTAAGTCAAAAGGGGAAGGCACAGGCTGGATCACAATCACAATCGCTTGGGGTCTTGCAGTAGCAATGGGTGCCTATGCAGTAGGCGGCTTCTCGGGAGCTCACTTGAATCCGGCTGTGACACTTGGTTTGGCAATCAATGGAGATATCACTTGGGGTCAAGTACCAACATACCTCGCAGGTGAAATGCTTGGGGCGTTCTTAGGTGCCGTACTCGTATTCTTGGTTTATTTGCCGCACTGGGCGAAAACGTCCGATCCGATGGCAAAACTATCTGTTTTCTCAACAGATCCTGCAATTGATAGTCCTGTTTCAAACATGCTGACAGAAATCATTGGCACATTCATCCTAATGCTTGGTATTCTATTCATTGGAGGCAACTCTTTAGCAGAGGGATTCAATCCATTATTAGTAGGTTTGCTCGTAGTTGTAATCGGGATGGCACTTGGCGGTCCAACTGGATATGCTATCAACCCAGCCCGTGACTTAGGTCCGCGTATCGCTCATGCATTGCTGCCGATACCAGGCAAAGGTTCTTCTAACTGGAAGTATGCGTGGGTTCCAGTTGCAGGTCCGCTGCTTGGCGGCGCATATGGTGCATATTTCTATAACGGATTTTTCAAGGAAGACTTGCAAGTAGGTTTCTGGATTTTATCTGCTGTCATTTTAGTTATCATCATCGTTGCAGTCCGAGGGGAACTAGCGAAAGCTAACGCAGAAGCAGCAGCGAATAATGGTGTGAAAACAAGGGGGATTAAATAATGGAAAAATTTATCATGGCACTTGACCAAGGTACAACAAGCTCACGCGCAATTCTGTTCAACCATAATGGCGACATTGTGGAAACAGCACAAATGGAGTTCGAACAGTTCTTCCCGCAATCCGGCTGGGTAGAGCATGACGCGAATGAAATTTGGACTTCCATTTCTGCATGTATGGCAGAAGTACTTCGCAAAGCGGATATCGATGCGAAACAGGTTGCGGGTATCGGTATTACGAACCAGCGTGAAACAACAGTCGTATGGGATAAAAATACTGGTCGTCCGATCCATAAAGCGATTGTTTGGCAATCCCGTCAGACAGCTGACATCGTGAATGAATTGATTGAAAAAGGCCATAATGATTTATTCCGTGAGAAAACAGGTTTATTATTGGATGCTTACTTCTCTGGAACAAAAGTGAAATGGATCCTGGATAATGTGGAAGGCGCACGTGAAAAAGCTGAGAACGGCGACTTGCTATTCGGTACAATCGATACATGGCTGGTTTACAAGCTGTCTGGCGGTAAAACGCATGTTACGGATTATTCCAATGCAGCCCGTACATTGATGTACAACATCCACGAATTGAAGTGGGATGATGAGCTGTTGGAAATCCTTGATGTACCGAAATCAATGCTTCCGGAAGTAAAACCTTCCTCAGAAGTGTATGCCAACACAATCGATTATCACTTCTTCGGTGAAGAGGTACCGATCTCTGGTATCGCTGGTGACCAGCACGCTGCGCTATTCGGTCAAGCTTGCTACGAGCCGGGTATGGTGAAGAATACTTACGGTACAGGCTGCTTCGTCCTCATGCATACAGGTGAGGAAGCTGTAAAATCCGATCATGGCTTGCTGACGACAATTGCTTGGGGCCTTGATGGGAAAGTAGAATACGCGCTAGAAGGAAGTATCTTTGTAGCTGGTTCTGCAGTGCAGTGGCTTCGTGATGGCTTGAAGATCATCGAATCCTCTCCGGACAGTGAGCGTCTAGCTACAAGTGTTGCCGATAATGGCGGTGTTTATGTCGTTCCTGCATTCGTAGGTCTTGGCACACCATATTGGGATAGTGATGCTCGTGGAGCAATGTTTGGTATCACGCGCGGCACAACTGGTGCTCATATCACGCGTGCAACTTTGGAATCCCTTGCTTTCCAGTCCAAAGATGTCGTTGACGCGATGATCGAGGATTCCGGTATCGATGTGAAGCAGCTTCGCGTTGATGGCGGTGTCGTGAAAAACGATTTCCTTATGCAGTTCCAAAGCGATATGCTTGATGTAGATGTAGAACGTCCAGTCATTCAGGAAACAACAGCCTTAGGTGCTGCCTACTTGGCTGGTTTGGCAGTCGGCTATTGGGAAAGCCGCGAAGCGATCGCTAACAAATGGCAGATCGATCGCACGTTCAAACCGAATCGCTCCAAAGAAGAAAAAGATCAGCTCTACGCAGGCTGGAAAAAAGCTGTGGAAGCGACACGTACTTTCAAGTAATATAACTTTTCAAATCGGGCTGAGCATGTTATACTGAAGTCACAAGTTAATGATTCGGCCCGAGACATTGGAGAGACCGCGAATATCTATACATTGTATGGATTATTTGTGGTCTCTTTCTGCTTTCTATACATGACTTCTACACTATTGGGGTATAGAAATAATGGGAGCGCTGAATCTAAAAAGGAGTGTTCATGCATGACTGTTTTCTCTAGTAAAAAACGTAATGAAATTTATGCAAATTTAACTGATAAACCTCTAGACGTACTTGTAATCGGTGGGGGAATCACTGGTTCTGGTATCTCTCTTGATGCAAGAATGCGCGGAATGAACGTAGGTCTTGTTGAAATGCAGGACTTCGCAGCGGGTACTTCTTCCCGTTCAACTAAATTGGTTCACGGTGGCTTGCGTTACTTGAAACAATTTGAAGTAAAAATGGTTGCGGAAGTTGGTAAAGAACGTGAAATCGTATATGAAAACGGTCCTCACGTAACAACACCAGAATGGATGCTGCTTCCTTTCCACAAAGGCGGAACATTCGGTCCGTTTACAACAAACATCGGCTTGCGCGTCTATGACTACCTTGCAGGTGTTAAAAGAGCAGAGCGCCGTACAATGCTGAAACGTGATGAAGTATTGGACAGAGAACCACTGGTGAAATCTGAAGGTTTGCTGGGCGGCGGTCGTTATGTGGAATATAAAACAGACGACGCACGTTTGACTCTTGAGGTATTGAAGAAGGCTGTGGAAAAAGGCGTTCATGCAATCAACTATACAAAAGTAATCGAATTCATCTATGATGCCGGCGGCAAAGTGACTGGCGTTGTAGCAGAAGACCTTACAACTGGTGAAAAGCACCGAATCTTCGCGAAGAAAATTGTAAATGCCGGCGGTCCTTGGGTAGATACACTTCGTGAAAAAGACGGTTCTAAAAAAGGTAAAACACTTCACCTTACAAAAGGTGTGCACTTGGTATTCGATGGCGAACGTTTCCCATTGCGCCAAGCAGTATACTTCGATACTCCGGATGGCCGGATGGTATTCGCCATTCCGCGTGAAGGCAAAACTTATGTTGGTACGACAGATACAACATATAAAGGTGACATCAAGCACCCGGTTATGACTGTTGAAGATCGTGACTATATCATCGATTCCATCAACTACATGTTCCCAACAGTGGAAATTACGAAAGACGATGTAGAATCCAGCTGGGCAGGTCTTCGTCCGCTTATCCAGGAAGAGGGCAAAAAACCTGGTGAGATTTCCCGTAAAGATGAAATTTTCGTTTCTGACAGCGGTCTGATTTCCATGGCCGGCGGTAAGCTTACTGGCTACCGTAAAATGGCAATCGAAGCAGTGGATCTTGTTGCTGACCAGTTCAAGAAAGAAGAAGGCATCCTATACTCCCAAGCGGATACGAAGAACCTTCCGATCTCTGGCGGGGAAGTTGGCGGATCCAAAGGCTTCGAGCGCTTCAAGGAACGCAAAGTGGATGAAGGAAAAGCAATTGGTCTTTCTTCTGAGGATGCACTTAAGATGGTGAGCCGTTACGGAGCGAACGTTGATAAAGTCTTCGAACGCTTTGAAACGCTGAAAGATGAAGCAAAAGCTGCCAACATCGATCCGCTTGTATTCGCTCAGCTGCGTTATGCAATTGAAGAAGAGCTTGCATTCAAACCTGTCGATTTCTTCGTTCGACGTACAGGTGCATTGCTATTCAACATCAACTTTGTTCACACAAACAAAGATGCGGTTATCGATTACATGGCTGAAACATTGGGCTACTCTGCAGAACAAAAAGCTGAGTATACGCGTGAGCTAGAAGTATTGGCGAAAGAGGCAGTTGTGCCGGTTAAAGAAGACGACTTGCAAACTGTGTAAGCTTTCTCTTCGAGAATAGGCTGTTTCCCTTAGGGGGAGCAGTCTTTTTTTCTTGAAGTGTAGGAGCAGATGTGGAAATATGGTATACTTCTTGGGATATCTAAAAGCAGTAGGAGGAAACACATGCAAACGCTGGAACCAGCAGAGCAGCAGGCACGACCGTCAAATATCATCCCCTTCATTCCAGAAGGTGATTTCTATTATACAAAAGGCGTAGAAGCCTATCGGAACGGTAAGCTGGACAAAGCTATGAAATGGCTTAATAAAGCGATCGAAATGGAACCGACGGAAGTGATTTACCACTGCCAGAAGTCGGTTATTTTTACGGAAATGGGATCGTTCCATAAAGCGATCTATATATTGGATGACATCATTAAAGAGCATGGGGACGATTACGCGGAATGCTTTTATTTGCTTTCCCATAATTATTCCAAGCTAGGATATATGCACGATGCAGAAAAGTACGCAAACTTGTACCTGGAAATGGATCCGGAGGGAGACTTCCGGGAGCAGGCAGAGGAACTATTGACTTATGTGGAAGCCGAGGAAGAGGATGATGAGCTCTGGACAACAGAGGAAGAAGATGAACTCATCATGTTCCAGGAGTCGGCCTTTTATTATTTAGAGCGGGAAGAATGGCAGTTTGCTTTGCCGATTCTGGAAGAAATGATGAGCATGTTTCCGGAACATATGCTGGCGAAACATGAGTATGCCAAAGCACTGTTCTTCTCCGGTAATCAAAAGGAAGCAATACGAATGGAAGAAGAGCATCTATTGAGTGAGCAGGTTTCTGTTTACACACACGTGAATCTTGCTATGTTTTATCATGAAATGGATCAATTCGACCAAAGAGATGAGCATCTGCGGCTGCTTCGCAATATTTTTCCGATTCATGAAGAACAGCATCTGCGTATCGCGTGTGCTTTCTCCATGACAGGATTTTACGAGGACGCCGTCGAACGCTTCCTCCATCTGGATAAAAGACGCGTGAAAGGACATGCTTCCTATTATAAGTGGTTCAGCCTGGCCGCGAAGAAGGCCGGCAACGGAGCATATGCTGAAAAGCTATGGCAGGAAGGCAGCCGTAGATTCAGCCATCTGACAAAAGAAGAATTTTATTGGCTTTCTTAAAGCTATAGGCAGAAAGATGGACGTTACGCACAGAATCCTATATGCTAACGAGTAGATAAAACGACTGATAAAGAGGAAAGGGGTTAATTTACATGACTGAAGAAAGAATTTATGACGTAATCATTGCAGGTGCCGGACCAGCTGGTATGACAGCAGCAGTCTACACTTCACGTGCGAATCTTGATACACTAATGCTGGAAAGAGGTATTCCGGGCGGTCAGATGGCGAATACGGAAGATGTAGAGAACTATCCTGGTTATGATTCCATCCTGGGACCTGATCTTTCCAATAAGATGTTTGAGCATGCGAAGAAATTCGGTGCAGAATATGCTTACGGAGATATCAAGGAAGTAAAGGACGGCAAGGAATATAAAACAGTTATTGCAGGAAATAAAGAATATAAAACACGTTCCCTTATCATTACAACAGGCGCGAAGTGGAAAAAACTTGGCGTACCTGGTGAAGATGAGTTGAGCGGACGTGGTGTTTCTTATTGTGCCGTTTGTGATGGTGCGTTCTTCAAAAACCGCGAATTGATCGTAGTCGGCGGAGGCGACTCTGCTGTCGAGGAAGGTGTCTACCTGACTCGTTTCGCTGAAAAGGTTACAATCGTACACCGCCGGGACAAATTACGCGCACAGCCAATTCTGCAGCAGCGTGCTATCGCAAATGAAAAAGTTGAGTTCATTTGGGATACGACTGTTGAGGAAATCAATGGCGAAAACAATAAAGTATCCAGCGTGACGCTTTTGAATCAGCGTACTGGAGAAAAATATGAAAAATCTGCTGATGGTGTGTTCATCTATGTCGGAATGGTACCATTGAGTGAACCGTTCCAATCTCTTGGTATCACAAATGATCTTGGCTATATTCATACAAATGAACGTATGGAAACAGCTGTACCTGGCGTTTTCGCAGCTGGAGATATTCGTGATAAAGAGCTTCGACAAATCGTGACAGCAACTGGAGACGGCAGTATTGCTGCTCAAGCTGCTCAAGGCTATGTGGAAACTCTAAAAGAAGAGCTGAACGCTATCGGCAAGTAATAGGCTCGGCCATTCCTTGTAAATGATTCTTAATGCTGCTGTAACATGGGCGACATAATCATTTGCTATACTGGTTTTAACTAATTGACCCCCTTTTAATAGATAAATTAGTTATTGGCATAGGTGTCTCGGCACCTATGCATTTTTTTTGTTCTTTTAGGGATTAACGGCGATTTTTGGTAAAGACTTAGGAAACATAATACTGTTTGAAGATAAACAGAAATAGTATAATATAGAGTGATGTGTATAACGAACCAACATGTCCACTTACACAGAGAAAGAGGTGGAAGCATGCAACGTGTTGCAAACTGCATCTTGGCAGTTGATGACAAAGTTCTCTTATTGAAGAAACCAAGTAAAGGATGGTACTCAGCACCTGGAGGAAAAATGGAGCTGGGTGAATCCGTGAAAGAAACTGCTGTCCGGGAGTTCTGGGAAGAAACAGGATTGACTATACATGAACCTGAGCTTCGCGGGACGTTTACTTTTGTTATAAAAAAAGGCGAAAAAGTTGTACATGAGTGGATGATGTTCACCTTCTTCGCTGAAGATTATACCGGTGACCTGCTGGAAGAAAGCCAGGAAGGTAAGCTGGAATGGATAGATAAAAAGAAAATCAAGGATTTGCCGATGGCAGAGGGAGATCGTGACATATTCGCCCATATGTTCAACACAGATGAGCCATTGTTCGGCACATTCGTCTACACGGAGGATCGCCAGCTGCTGCAATCAAAGCTGGATCCGACGACACCAGAATAAACGGGGGATACGTATGGAGAAACAGTTGAATGAAACCAAGCTCGTCATCATTACAGGTATGTCCGGAGCAGGAAAAACGGTTGCCGTTCAAAGCTTTGAGGACTTGGGTTACTATTGCGTGGATAACTTGCCCCCGGCACTATTGCCGACATTCCTTGATCTGATGCGTGATGCTGCCAATGATATCAAAAAGGTAGCACTAGTCATGGATTTGCGAGGAAGGGAATTCTTTGATTCCTTATTCGAAGCTTTGGACAAGCTGACACAAGAGAATTGGCTGGAACCGCAAGTATTATTCCTCGATTCAAAGGATGAAGTGCTCGTAACCAGATACAAAGAAACGCGCAGGACGCATCCGCTGGCACCCGAAGGACTGCCGCTTGAAGGAATCCAACAGGAACGTGCACTGCTGGATCAAATGCGCGGCAGAGCACAATACATCGTGGATACATCAACTTTGAAGCCGAAGCAGCTGCGCGAGAAAATCATGAAACGCTTCAAGGATACCGATTATGAAGAGTTCACGGTCCAGATGCTGAGTTTTGGTTTCAAATATGGGCTTCCAATCGATGCGGATCTCGTCTTCGATGTCCGTTTCCTCCCGAATCCTTTCTATGTGGAGAATCTCAGACCGCAGACTGGCTTGGATGAACCTGTTTCCTCCTATGTATTCAAGTGGTCAGATACACATACTTTCCTGCAAAAGCTCGAGGATATGCTCACTTTCATGCTGCCTCAGTATCGGAAGGAAGGTAAAAGTCAGCTTGTGATAGCTATCGGCTGTACGGGCGGACAGCATCGTTCTGTAGCCATCGCAGAGTATTTGGCTAAACGATACAGTGATAACTATGCGACACATGTGACACACCGTGATGTAGAAAGGAGAAGCCACTGATGGCTAGCAAAAAAATAGTTGCTATCGGGGGCGGAACAGGGATGCCTGTTTTACTGCGAGGACTAAAACAGCTGCCTGTTGATCTTTCCGCAATTGTCACAGTAGCCGATGATGGCGGCAGCTCAGGTAAACTGCGTACCGAGCTTGCGATGCCGGCACCAGGGGATATACGGAATGTCATTGCTGCATTGGCTGATGCAGAGCCGATGCTGATTGATTTGTTCCAGCATCGGTTCAAGGATGGCAATGGATTATCTGGTCATTCGATGGGAAATCTGCTGCTGGCAGCGATGACCTCTATATCCGGGGATTTTTATAATGGAATCAAAGAAATATCACGTGTACTTAAAGTAAAGGGCAATATTTACCCGATTGCCAATCAGAACGTTGTGCTGCATGCAGAGATGACAGATGGTGAAATCGTAACGGGAGAATCCAATATTCCGCTTGCGAATAAACGGATCAAGCGGGTATTTGTCAGCCCGCTGCCGGTCAAGCCCTTGCCGGACGCGATTGAAGCGATCAAGCAGGCTGATTTGATTGTCATCAGTCCAGGCAGTCTCTATACGAGTGTCATGCCGAATCTGATTGTTCCAGAGATTGAGAATGCCTTACGAGACGCACCAGGCAAGGTTGTCTACGTATGCAATGTGATGACGCAATATGGCGAAACGACAGGCTATACAGCAGGAGATCA
This sequence comes from Terribacillus saccharophilus, assembly GCF_046592595.1. Lineage (GTDB taxonomy): Bacteria > Bacillota > Bacilli > Bacillales > Amphibacillaceae > Terribacillus > Terribacillus saccharophilus_C. The sequence goes on from NZ_JAWVPF010000006.1 coordinate 183,587, forward strand.
TATTCAAGCCATACATGATCATATTGGAGTCGATATTGTCTCGTCAATTGTTGTGAATAATAGTGCAATTGAGCAAGATATCCGCGAAAATTATGCAGAAGAGCACGCCGAACCGGTCGTGTATGATATCAGCCGCTTAAAGTCTTTGGGACTTGAAGTCATCGAAGCAGATATCATCGACCATCATCAGCGCAAGCTACGGCATGATACACATAAAATCGCTAAGCTGCTTTACGCGATGCTGTAAAAGCGAGGCACGAGAAGGGGGGAGAGCTTCGTGAGCTTTGCATCAGAAATAAAGAAGGAATTGACGACCATTCCTATTGAAATGACGGACGTGAAAAGTGAGCTTGCAGCTTTGATCCGGATGAACGGCTCTGTCTCCTATTCGAGACAGGAATATATGCTGGATGTCCAGACAGAGAATGCGGCTATCGCAAGACGTATTTATACGCTGCTGAAGGCAATTTATCAGCATCCAATTGAATTGCTCGTCCGTAAGAAGATGAAGCTGAAGAAAAACAATGTCTATATCGTGCGATTGAATAAACAAGTGGACGAATTGCTGCGCAATCTGGAAATCCTGGAAGATCAATTCACCTTTGTCCGCACAATCAGTACATCTTTCACGGATACTGCTGAAAAGCGCAGAGCGTATTTGCGTGGTGCCTTCCTGGCAGGTGGTTCGGTAAATAATCCGGAGACTTCTTCCTACCATTTGGAAATCTTCAATACGCATAAAGAACATAGCGACGCACTTTGCGAGCTGATGAATACATTCGACCTGCACGCCCGCAGCACGGAGCGTCGCAAAGGCTTTATCACGTACTTAAAGGAAGCGGAAAAGATCACGGAATTTCTCAATATCGCAGGTGCACACAGCGCACTGTTTAAATTCGAGGATGTCCGGATTGTCCGTGATATGCGCAACTCGGTTAACCGGCTCGTCAACTGTGAAACAGCGAATCTAAACAAGACGATTGGCGCTGCTTTTCGCCAAGTCGAGAATATCAATTTCATCAAAAATACGGTGGGTATCGAGGCATTGCCGGATAAACTGCAGGAAATCGCTGAACTTCGAGTCCAGCATCAGGATGTTTCACTGAAAGAACTCGGTGAACTGGTTTCCACCGGTAAGATCAGTAAATCCGGCATCAATCACCGCCTCCGTAAAATAGATGAATTCGCTGACAGACTTCGTAATGGGACATCTATTAAAAAAGCATAAGCAGGTATAAAGTGGATATAGCATGTGGTATACTTAGAAGACACTCGAATGGGTGTTTTCTTTTTCATGTATTTGGTAGCGCTTACTTGGAAGATGGGAGGAATCACATGTGATCCAAAAAACCTTGCGTGTCACCCTGGATACTGGTTTGCAAGCCAGACCCGCAGCAAGCTTCGTCCAGCAAGCCAATCGTTTTAATGCCTCTGTTTTTGTAGAAAAAGGGAACAAATCGGTAAATGCCAAAAGCATCATGGGGCTGATGAGCCTGGCTATCGCCCAAGAAGAATTGATCACCTTGAAAATCGACGGCTCGGATGAAGCGGAAGCAATGGAAGAGCTAACGGCCTTCATCACTGCACCATCCGCAGCCAGCTGATTTTCCCGCAGAAAAGTCCTGAATCATTCAGGGCTTTTTTTGCTAATATGTGGTAAGTGAAGCTAACCTAGTGTAGGCTATGTATTGTAAGATTTTTATAGGAAAGAAAGGAGATTACATTTTGAACGCAAAACGTTGGATCGCAATCGGAATCGCAGCGGGGCTGCTTGCCATATCGGTCGGTTTCCAGACCCTGTTCGCTGTGATCAATAGCAACTTCACAGACGCGATTGATACAGCAACAGGGAGTACTTTTCTGAGTGAAGAAATTGTGGAAGATGGAGATATGACGAATCGGATCGCTGTACTGAAAGTGGAAGGAACGATTCAGGATACTGGAGAAGAAGCTTCGCTATTGGGAAGCGGTACATATAATCATGCAGCCTTTTTAGAGCAGTTGGAGCAGGCTGGTTTGGATGATACAGTCGGCGGTGTCATCATTGAAGTGAACAGTCCTGGAGGCGGTGTCGTCGAAAGTGCTGAAATTCATGATAAGGTTGTGGAAATCCAAGAGGAATATGGAAAGCCTGTCTATGTTTCCATGGGGAATACAGCAGCTTCGGGAGGCTATTATCTAGCGGCAAGTGCGAATAAAATAGTCGCGCACCCAGCTACTCTGACAGGATCTATCGGTGTTATCATGTCTACACTCAATTACGCCGAGCTTGCTGACAAGATTGGTATCAAAGAGGAAGTGATCAAGAGTGCGGAGCATAAGGATATCATGTCCGGAGCAAGAGAAATGACGGATGAAGAACGCGATATCCTGCAGTCCATCATCGATGACATGTATGAAGACTTTGTCCAAGTCATCGTAGACGGACGCGGCATGCCGGAAGATCAAGTACGCGAGCTTGGAGACGGACGTGTGTATTCCGGGAAACAAGCAATGGAAAATGGCTTGGTAGATGATCTGGGAGACCTTGAAGATACAATCGCGATGATGAAAGAAGAGCAAGGACTCGAAAACGCGGAAGTATTCGAGTATACAGGAGATGGCTTTGGTATGGGCTCCTTCTGGGCAACAGCAGCCGAAGGTCTGTTTGTATCCGATTCTGATTTGCTCGGTATCAAGCAGCTGATGGGTAAATCGAATTCACCTGAAGCTATGTATCTTTATACAGAATAGGGGGCGTTGGAATATGGATAAAGAGAGACGTGAGCATCCAGAAGAACTGACGTCATCCAATCAGGATTATTCCAGAACAGAGATACCTGAAACAACGGACACTGAAGAACATACTGCGTCGGTTAAAGAAGCGGACTATGAATATACGCAGCAGGAAACTCCAGCTGCTCATGAGGAGCGACAAGAAGCAGGGATTCCTTTGTCTTCATTAGCAGAAGAACGGCGCTATGCAGGATTTTGGATGCGATTCTGGGCATATCTTGTTGACCTTATTATCGTTTTCAGTTTGACAGGCTTGATCGTCAAGCCATTTACGATGATTGATTCCTTCCGAGAAGCGACGCTTTGGATCTGGAGTGTCAGCGGTTTGCTGGGAGGCTTGGTATTCTTTGCTTATTTCCTGCTCATGACCAAATGGCGCGGACAGACATTGGGCAAGATGATATTCGGCCTTCGGGTCATTCGAAAGGATGGAGAGCGGCTGTCCTGGTCCGATACACTCATCAGGGAAGTAGTTGGGCGTTTCATCCACCGTCTGCTGTTTTTATTTTTCCTTTATGCAGTAGTAGCTTTCACTCCGAAAAAGCAAGGCTTGCACGACATGTTCGCTGATACACTTGTTATCCATGAAAAAAGCCATCCAGCATGATTGCTGAATGGCTTTTTCTTATGTCTTAAACTGGTTTTTTCTCCATTACTTTGTCGATCAAGCCGTAGTTCACTGCTTGTTCAGCTGTAAGGAAGTTATCACGGTCTGTATCGCGCTCGATTACTTCAAGCGGCTGTCCGCTGCGTTCTGCCATGATTTCGTTCAATTTCTTTCTCATTTCAATGATACGACGAGCATGGATTTCGATATCACTTGCTTGTCCTTGTGTACCACCAAGCGGCTGGTGAATCATGACTTCACTGTTTGGAAGTGCATAACGCATGCCTTTTTCACCAGCAGTCAATAGGAATGCACCCATGGATGCTGCCATACCGATACAGATAGTGGATACTTTCGGCTGGATGAACTGCATTGTATCATAGATAGCCATACCTGCTGTAATGGATCCGCCTGGTGAGTTGATGTATAGGGAAATATCTTTTTCTGGGTCTTCCGCAGCTAGGAATAGAAGCTGGGAAACGATGCTGTTGGCAACATTATCATCGATCGCACTGCCAAGCATGATGATCCGGTCTTTTAGCAAACGGGAGTAGATATCGTAAGCACGCTCTCCTCTGTTTGTCTGTTCGATAACTGTAGGGATTAGATTCATGGTAGATCCTCCTTTGGATATGAGCTCATTATTCTAAGTAATGACTAACCTTATCTTACCTAAAAGGTCAATAAAGGTCAAACAAAATACTTACTTTCTTTCGCCTATTCCATGCTTCCCTTGTTGGAAGGCAAATAAACGCAGGAAATAGAGTCTATCGTTAAGTTTGACTTTTAACAGATAAACTCCTGCATGCTGGTTTATTTTTCATTTAAATTACAACTTCAGGAAGTGGTTTAGAAAATTTTCCAAGGTGGAATGTAAACAGCGAAAAGCAAAAAACTCTAGGAGGTAACACATGTTCAACCATTCGAAAGTACTACAATATCCAGCTAGACCAGACAAACCAGACGCACTGTTTGCGAAGAAAATGCAGGAAATCTTGGGTGGACAATTCGGTGAAATCACTGTAGCCCTTCAATACTTATTCCAAGGGTGGAGCGCCCGCGGCGAAGAAAAATACAAAGATCTGATCATGGATACAGCGACTGAGGAGATAGGTCACGTTGAAATGATCGCAACTATGATCGCCCGTCTTCTTGATGGAGCACCTGTTAAAGAACAGGAAGAAGCTGCGAAGGACCCTGTTATCGGCGCTATCCTAGGCGGCATGAATCCACAGCATGCCATTGTTTCAGGTCTTGGACCACGCCCGACAGATAGTAACGGTGTACCTTGGAATGCAGGCTATATCATCGCAAGTGGAAACCTTCTAGCAGATATCCGTGCCAACATCAACGCTGAATCACAAGGCCGCCTGCAAGTGGCTCGACTATATGAAATGACGGAAGACCAAGGTGTACGCGATATGCTATCCTTCCTGCTTGCACGTGACTCCATGCACCAAAATCAATGGATCGCAGCAGCACGTGAATTGGAAGAGAAGAATGGTATCATCGTACCTGGTTCCTTCCCGAGAGAATTGGAAGTGGCAGATTATGGCCATACCTTGATCAACTTCTCTGAAGGGGAAGACTCCAAAGAAGGCAGCTGGGCAACTGGTACAGCTCCCGATGGCGGTCAATTCAACTATCAGGAAGCACCAACTGCACACGGTGAAAAACAAGAGCTGCAGCCAGCACCAGAATACATGTATCCAAAATAAGCAGAAGCCCCCAGTGTGGGGCTTCTTTTCTATTTAAAAATAACTTGCTTATAACAGCTATTTAACGTATAATAATCGTTGTCACATTAATTACATATGCGCTCGTAGCTCAGTCGGATAGAGCGGTGGTTTCCGGTACCACGTCTGCCGGGGGTTCGAATCCCTCCGAGCGCGCTTATACATAGAAAAACAGCAAGAGTTTGGCAATATGCCGCTCTTGCTGTTTTTTATTTGAAAATAAAAACGACCAGGCAATATATCTCATCAACAAGCATACAGTGTAAGCATGAAGCGCAACCACTTGTATACTAGTATCGTTTTCGATTTATACAATCCAGAGGATAAAGAGTTGATGAGAATGAATAAGTTTACTGTCCAGCGTAAGACATTGGCTTATGAAGTTTATAAACACTTATACAATAAGATTATCACGCTAGATTACAAACCGGGGCAGATGTTTTATGAAAACACGATTGCCGAAGAACTAGGAATAAGCAGAACGCCTGTAAGGGAAGCCATTCAAATACTTGCTTCAGAGGAGTTCCTGCAGATCATTCCCCAAAAAGGGATCCGAGTGAAGTATATTTCAAAGAAAAAGGTACAGGAAGCGATACAGGTTAGAAAAAGTCTGGAAGCAGTTGCATTTCAGGAAGCAGCTGGCAGATGGGATGAATCCAATTTACAGGTAAGTGACTATAAGGCGGATTTACTGCATATTATGAACCAACAAAGAGATGCAGCTAAAAAGCAGGACGTTATTACTTTCTACCACTATGATGAAGTGTTCCACGATAAGATCCTTGAAATATGCGGTAATCAGACTTTGGGAGCTGTTGTACGTCAGGTCAGAGGTCATGTGAATCGAATCCGTTATTTAGAATTTTTTGAGACAAGGGAAATGGATCGTGTCATACAGGATCATGACGAGTTGATTGTATTGATCCAGAAAAATGACAGGGATGGGGTTGCACAAAGGCTGAATCTGCATCTCGATACAGCTGCCAGTCACTATGGCGACATAATGGAAAAGTATGCCGATTACTTTGAAGCTCAACCTTAATAGAGGGGCTATGTGCCGTCCATAACTTGTATACTAGTATGCCAAAAGGAGGAATGGAGTTGAAGATTGCGGTACTCGGTTTGAATCATGGCTTTACATTGGCCCAACGAGCGAAAAAGATGACTGGAATTACATTGGTGGCTGTAGCTGGTAATAACGCAAGTGCAAAAGAGCGGGCAAAGGAACTGAATGTGCCTTTATATGAGGATTATAGGGAACTCATCGATAAATGTATGTTGGATGGGGTGATTATCACATTACCAAATCATTTACACAAAGAAGCTGTGAAATACTGTGCGGATAAAGGTTTACATTGTCTGGTGGAAAAACCTATCGCTGACACACCTGATGCCGCTCAGGAGATGATAGATTTTTGCAGGGAAAAACAGGTACAGCTTTTAGTTGGTCATCATCGCCGGTATTCAGCAAAGATCAATCATTTGAAGCACCTTTTGGATAGTAAGGTCATAGGGGACTTAATCGGTGTGAATATGATATGGGCCCTTGCTAAAGATCATGACTATTACAAAGAAGCATGGCGTGTAAAAGCAGGCGGAGGCCCGCTGTTGATCAATGGCATTCATGATTTGGATAACTTGCTCTATGTTACCGATTTAAAAATTGAAAGCGTTTACGCTGTTGGGAAGAATAAGATACGGTCTGGAGAAGTGGAGGACGCGGTGACGGCGATCCTGGAGGCTGAAGATGGGACTGTTATCCAATATTTCCTTTCTGATGGTGTGCCATCTCCTTGGTCTTACGAATTCAATCTGAAGGAAAATCCAATCTATCATTTTTATGAGGAAGATTGCTATTACTTTTTCGGAACAAAAGGGAGTTTGGCATTTCCAAGTTTTCGCTGTTATCAATACAGTGAGGAAGCGTATGGCTGGAAGCATCCTTTGATTGAGAAGCGATACTTGCCTGAGGATACTGTGGATCCAATAGCTTCAGAATTAGCACATTTTGAAGAAGTATTGAAGGGAAGAATTGGTCCGCGTGTATCTGGAGAAGCTGGCTTAAGAACGTTAGAAGTACTTGAGGCAATAAAACTTTCCATTCGTGAGAAGAGAAGTGTGGCACTCCAAGAGGTTATCAGTAAATGAACACAATCGTTCCATTCAGGAGAAAGTAGGGGTTGGATGAAACAATTGTTTCTGTTTTTATCGTTGATCAGCATGTTGTTATTTGTAAGCGCTTGCAACATTATTCCTTCAGCAGAACAAGAAGTGAAAGTCATGCGTCTTGCAAACGCTACACCTGATGATCGTTCTTTGAGTAAGGCATTGTATATCTTTGAAGAGAAGCTGGAGGAAGAAACAGATGGTTCCATTGATGTGGAAGTGTATACGAATAGTGTTATCGGAGGCGACAGGGAAATCTTTGAAGGAATGCAGTTGAACACGATCCAGGGAGCTTCCATGTCGACAGGACCAATCGCCCAGTTTGCTGATACATTCAACGTATTCGAGCTTCCGTTTCTATTTGCAGATGAGGAGGAAGCTTATCGTGTATTGGATGGCGAAATAGGTGAACGTCTCTTGGCCGAACTGGATGATCAGAATGTTGTTGGTTTGAATTATTGGGAAAATGGGTTTCGGATGCTCAGCAACAATGTGCGTGAAATCAAAACGGTGGATGATGTCAATGGGATCGATATACGGACGTTGGAAAATGAATGGCACATGGAACTTTGGAGTGAACTGGGGGCCAATCCAACCCCGATGAATTACGGTGAATTGTATATAGGACTGGAGCAAGGCACCGTTGATGCGCAGGAAAATCCGGTGGGTAATGTAGTGAACAGTCACTTCTATGAGGTACAGGATAATCTTACAGTCACGAATCATATTTACAATGCGAGCCCGTTCATGGTGAGTAAAACATTTTGGGAGTCGTTAACGGCAGAGGAGCAAAAAGCTGTTAAGGAAGTTGCTGATGAAGTGCAGCAGGAACAGAGAAAGATGAATCAGCAGGAGGTAGAAGACAGCTTTGCTTTTGTAGAAGCGAAAGGAATGAAGGTTACGGAGTTAACCGAGGAAGAGCTGGAACGTTTTCGGGAAGCAACAAGGCCGGTCCGTGAAAGGTTCATCGAAAAGTATGGAGATAAGTGGTTAAGTCAGATTGAGGCAGAAACCGATTGATGGATGGGGGGAGGTACGTATGAAATCTATTCGATGGTTGAATCGATACGCTGAGGAATGCCTGATGGTTTGTTTGCTTTCTGTTATGGTCGTTGTCATTTCTGCCCAAATCATGATGCGTTTTATCTTGGGATCATCTATTGGCTGGTCGGAAGAATTAGCTCGTTACTGCTTTATCTGGCTTGTTTTTATCGGGATTAGCTACGGAGTGAAAAAGCAGCGGCATATAAGTATTGATGCTATATACAGATTGTTGAAGGGGAAGCAGCGAGTCATCCTCCAGATGATTGTAAATATGCTGTTTTTAACATTTGCTGTTATTCTTTTGATTTATGGCGGTAAAATCAGTATCCAGATTTATCAATGGGGGCAGATTTCTCCGGCATTGCAACTAAATATGGGGCTGGTATATATGTCAGCACCAGTCAGTATGCTGCTGACATCCTGGCGAATAATTCAGCAGCTATTACAGCAATTTCAAACACTCCGGAACGGAAAAATACTTTCAGATGAAGAGCAACCATCTACATTTTAATGCTGGAAATATGATATTGGGAGAGTGAGAAATGTCTGCAATCATTATGTTTGGCAGCTTTGGCCTCTTGCTGTTATTGAGCGTCCCGATTGGTATTGCGCTTGCTTTGTCATCCATCGCTACACTGTTATACGCCCAAGATATGCCCCTGGAATTTTTTGCGCAAGGATTAGTCACTTCTGTTGACTCCTTCCCGATCATGGCAATTCCATTCTTTATTTTAGCCGGGGAAATCATGGGAAAGGGAGGACTTTCAAAACGATTGATCAATGTCGCAGAATCGATCGTTGGGAATATTGCTGGCGGGTTCGCAATGACTACGATTATTACCTGTTTTTTCTTTGCTGCCATATCAGGGTCAGGACCAGCGACTGTTGCAGCAGTAGGGGGAATCATGATTCCTGCAATGGTTCAGATAGGTTATAGCAAGCAGTTTGCAGCTGGTATCGTCGCGGCTGCTGGTACTTTAGGGGTGATTGTGCCTCCTAGTATTCCAATGATTGTATACGGGGTATCAAGTGGGACTTCGGTTGGTGATCTTTTTATTGCTGGCATGTTGCCAGGTCTTCTGATTGCTGCTTTAATGCTTCTTTACGTATATTTTTATGCTAGGAAGAAAGGATTCAGCGGAACCGGAGAGGCTTTTTCTTTCAAACGCTTGTTACGTTCTGTCTGGGATGCAAAATGGGCGCTGATCGTACCGGTAATCATTTTAGGCGGGATATACGGCGGTTTTTTTACACCTACAGAAGCTGCGGTTGTCGCAGTTGTGTATGGCTTGATAGCTGGAGTGCTGCTGTATAAAGAATTGCGGCTTAAAGACTTGTATGATGTATGTCGCAATGCAGCGCTGATGACAGCAACTATCATGCTGATTATCGGAGCGGCTACAGCATTCGGAAAAATCATGATCATTGAACAAATGCCTGCTAAAATTGCTGGCGGAATGCTGTCGATATCCAACAATCCCATAATTCTGATTTCCTTGATTGTGATTTTGTTGCTATTCGTCGGAATGGTAATGGATACAACGGCTGCGATCATCATTTTCACACCGCTGTTGCTGCCGGTTGGAGTAGAGCTGGGATTCGATCCGGTACATTTTGGGATGATCATCATTTTAACGCTGGTCATAGGATTCATCACACCACCTATCGGAGTCAATCTATTTGTTGCCAGCGAAATATCCGGCTTGTCAATCATGAAAATCTCAAAAGCTATATTCCCTTATATTGCAATCATGCTTTTAGCACTGATTCTTATCATCCTCATACCGGAAATAGCGCTTCTCTTATTGGGTGGGTAAACTCAAATTAAAAGAATCGGCGGATTTTGCTCAGTAGAATGAATACAGAAAGGTTGATCACGTTGAAGGATCAATTTTCTTTAGCGCATCTGACAGCATTAGCATGTCCACCTCCGAAACTGACGTATATTGCAGCCAGGGCAGGTTTTGATTTTGTAAGTATCAGACCGATTTGCATGGGGCTCAAAAAAGAACCGGATTATAACTTGGCTGCCAACAAGAAGATGCTGAGACAAACAAAGACAGCACTCCGTGAAACTGGACTTCAAGTGTTAGATATAGAACTGGCTAGAATAGTGGACGGTATGGATCCAAAACAGTATGAACCTGCGTTTGAAATCGGCGCAGAACTTGGAGCACGACATGTGCTTTGCAGCGTTTGGACGGACGATTTGGTATTTGCGACTGAGCGCTTTATTCAATTGTGTGAATTAGCAAAACCCTATCAATTGACGATAGAACTGGAGTTTGTCCCAGTAGCATCTGTTGCTACTTTAGCGCATGCTGTCAGTATGCTGACAGCTGCTGCGCAGGATAATGCAGGCCTGATGATAGATAGTCATCATTTTCATCGTTCGAAGGAAAATGTAAGCGATATCAAAGGAATACCCGCAGATTGGTTTCATATGTTTCACTTGTGTGATGCAAGTAGAGACATCCCGGCATCAAAGGAACAGATGATCAAGATTATGAGAGAGGAACGTCTCTATGTCGGAGAAGGCGGTATCCCTATAAAAGAAATATTAAGGGAGATTCCGAAAATCCCATATTCTTTAGAGATACCTCACTTGCAGCGAACAAAGGAACTAGGATTCGAAGAATATGCGAGAAGATGCTTACAATCGGCCAAGAAATATATCAGTCTGAATCTGGATGACGTGAACATATACTAGTGTACAAGATTTTGCGAGGTGAGTGGATGAGTGGACGAAGTGCATTGGAGCACTACAAAAATGGCGGTGCCTGGTGGGAAACGGAGATCAGCGACATAAAGAAAAACTCAATCATACTACGCGGAAAACGGATTGAGGATTTGATTGGAAATATATCTTACAGCCAAATGCTGTATTTTCTGTTAGTCGGCAAGGAACTGACCGAGCAGCAAGCTAAATTATTCGAAAGTGTGCTTGTAGCCGGGGCAGATCATGGTCCGCGTGCTCCTTCGATAGCGGCAGCAAGAATGGCAGCTACCTGCGGTGTCAGTTTTAATTCGGCTGTTGCTACAGGAATCAATATGCTGGGAGACATTCATGGCGGAGCCGTAGAAGGTGCAATGGAATTGTTATATATAACGAAGACAGAACTGGCTTCTAATAAAAATGCTGTGGCAGATACCTTGCAGCGGTTCCTTTCTGAAGGCAAGAAGCTTCCAGGTTTCGGTCATCAGCTGCATGATCAGGATCCGCGTGTCGATAGATTGTATGAGTTGGCGCAGAAGGTAATTGACAGCGGAGAAATCTCCGGAGATTATCTTGCGATTCTGGAAGATTACAAAAAAACGATGTCAGCTGCAAAGAAACGGACGTTTACGATTAATGTGGATGGTATTAGTGCAGCTATCCAGTGTGAACTCGGTATCCCGGCAGAAGCAGCAAAAGGAATCTTTTCTCTCTCACGGGGGATTGGAATCGTTGCACATGCTTATGAAGAATTAATGCAAGGCACATTGATCAAAGGGCCGTGTCCTAATGAAGAAAAACTTGTGAAATATACAGGGGATATGCCAAAAGAGACGCAAAAGGAGTGACAGCGAATGCGAAAGGCCAGGCCTTTTGTAAATGGTGTATGGATAGATGACGATCGTGAACCGATTCCGGTGCTGGGTCCTTATAAAAATGAACAAGTTGGCGTTCAATTGACAGCGAGTCATGCTGAGGTTGATCACGCACTGACAGCAGCGTACAGCAATAAAAAGCAAATCGCTGCTCTTTCACAGACGTTCCGGGCGAGGGTGCTGTACCAGGCTGCTGCATTGCTGCAGGAGCGTAAAGAAGAATTTGCGAATTTGATCTCAAAAGAAGTAGGAAAGGCGTTGAAGAACACGCGGGATGAAGTGGCGCGGTCGATCGAAACATTGCAGCTGTCAGCAGAGGAAGCGAAAAGGCTTTTTGGCGAGACAATTCCCGGAGGAGCTTCAGAGCGGGGAACGTCTTCCATGGCGTTGACGTTCCGTGTTCCAGTAGGTGTCGTTGCGGCTATTACACCTTTCAATGCGCCTCTCAATTTGATATGTCATAAAATCGGACCAAGTTTTGCTGCAGGTAATATAACTGTTCTGAAACCAGCACCGCAAGCACCTTTGGTTGCGGCTGCACTTGTAGATCTGCTGCTTGAGGCTGGTATGCCAGCGCAAGCAATTCATATGATTCTAGGCGGAAAAGAAATAGGTGAGCAGCTCGTCCAGGATGATCGGGTCAACCTTGTTTCGTTCACTGGAGGCGTTCCGGGCGGCAGACAAATCAGCAAGACCGCCGGTATGAAAAAAGTGCTGCTGGAGCTTGGCGGGAATGCGGGAACCATTGTTCATGAAGATGCCAATATCGAGCGGGCTGCGGCCATTTGTGCAAAAACAGCCTTCAGTAATTCCGGGCAAAGCTGTATTTCTGTCCAGCGTATTTATGTCCATGAACAGATCTTAGGTGCATTTGTTACAGAGCTGAAGCAGCGGACAGCGGAGCTCATAGTTGGCAATCCAGAAGAAGAGAAAACGGATGTTGGGTGTGTCGTGGATAGACAATCAGCAGAGCGGATCAGTGATTGGATCGACGAAGCGGTGAGAGAGGGAGCGGAGCTCATTCATGGCGGGAAAGCGAATGGCGCTTCTGTAGAGCCGGCTATCCTTCTGCGTCCGAAAAAGCAAAGCAAAGTTGTCTGTCAGGAAGTGTTCGGACCGGTAGTCAGTGTACTGCCTTATCACGATATAGATGATGCAATCAAGGATGTAAATGATTCCGATTTCGGCCTGCAAGCCGGCATTTTTTCCAACTCTCTTGAAGTGATTCGTAAAGCAGTAATAGAACTGGAGGTCGGCGGTGTGATCGTCAATGGTTCATCTAACTTCCGTTTGGATCACTGGCCGTACGGCGGCATCAAAAACAGCGGCATAGGCAGAGAAGGTCCACGATTTGCAGCCGAAGAAATGACAGAGATGAAGATGGTCGTGCTTCAGGATTTGCTGTAAGCAGTAAATGGAGAACTAGGAGGTTATTTTATATGAAGAAACTCATATCGGAGCAGTTAGTCAAATACCTGGAGTCCCGCGGTGTAAAACATATATTTGGGCTGTGCGGACATACAAATATTGCGGTTTTAGCGGAATTAGAAAAAAGCTCGATTCAGTTCATCAATGTACGTCATGAGCAAATTGCGTCACATGCAGCAGATGGTTATGCAAGAGTGACGAAGAAAGCGGCAGTAGTGCTGAGTCACTTGGGACCGGGTTTGACGAATGCTGCAACAGGAGTTGCCAATGCAGCATTGGATTCTACTCCGATGGTCGTTATCGCAGGCGATGTGCCTAGTTATTATTACGGCAAACATCCGCATCAGGAAGTGAATATGCATGCTGACGGCGCCCAATATGAGATTTACCGACCGTTCGTCAAACGGGCATGGCGTGTGGATCAAGCGGAGCTGTTTCCGGAAATCCTGCAAAAAGCATTCCAGCTGGCTGAAAGCGGACGCCCGGGTCCTGTTCTCATATCCGTGCCGATGGACATTTTCTCGACGAAAATAGAGGATGTCGGCTTCAAGCTGCTTCAGCATCATACCCAGGTGGTAGAAAAACCGGCATTAGATGAAGAAACAGCAGCAATGATCGTGAAAAAATTAGCTGATACAAAACGTCCGGTACTGTATGCAGGCGGTGGCGCAGTACTGGCTGATGCAGCAGAAGAGCTGCGGGAATTTGCTGAACATATGAATATACCGGTAGCCCATTCCCTTATGGGGAAAGGGGTCCTGCCTGATGATCATGAACTGACGCTAGGCATGACCGGTTTCTGGGGAACAAGCTTCATTAACGAGCAAACAAGAAAAGCGGATTATATTTTAGGGGCGGGCACTCGTTTTTCAGAAGCCGATTCAAGCAGTTGGTATGATGACGTAACCTTCCATTTTCCAAAAACCAAATTGATTCATATCGATATTGATCCAAATGAGATCGGTCGTAACTATCCTGTAGAGATAGGGGCGGTAGCCGATCTGAAAAAAGCCTTCCTTGCACTGAATAGGGTGGCAAGGCGTCTCTATCCTGATGGCATTGATCGTAATCATCAATTAAAAGAACAAATCAAATCCTATCGCCAATCATTGCGCAAGCGCATTTCAAAGAATGTACACAGCGATTCCTTCCCAATGAAGCCAGAGCGTATTTTAGCAGAGGTTCGTGATGTGCTTCCGCGTGATGCGTATCTTACAACAGATGTTGGCTGGAATAAGAATGGTGTCGGACAGCAGTTTCCTGTTTATACGCCAGGCTCCATTTTGACACCTGGGGGCTTCGCAACAATGGGCTTCGGCAGTTCCGCTGCTCTTGGAGCAAAGATAGCAGCTCCGGAGAAGGTTGTTGTCTCACTGATAGGAGATGGTGGGTTTGGCCAAAATCCCTCCGTGCTAGCAACAGCAAAAGAAGAGAATATACCGGTTGTTTGGGTTGTGATGAACAACAGTGCTTTTGGTACAATCGCCGGCTTGGAGATGGCCCATTATGATACAACTTACGGAACACGATTCCAGGTTGATGGTAACAGCTACTCGCCAGACTTCGCTGCAATAGCGAGGGGATACGGCGTAAAAGGAATCAAAATTGAAAATGCGGAACAATTCAAAGGTGCACTAAAAGAAGCAATCGAAGCGAATGAACCTGTCGTCATCGATGCGGCCATGAAGAATGAGCCTGTTCCGACAGACGGGAAATGGAATATCAATGATATTTATTCACCTGATCAAGCTAAATCACATGTAAGCATTCCTTGAGAAAGGAGGGAGTAACATGCCAACACCTTTGGCAGGTGTGAAAGTGCTGGATGTATCGACAATGATCGCGGCGCCGTTCGGAACGGCATTGCTTGGTGATTTTGGCGCCGAGGTTACCAAGGTTGAAATACCAGGAAGAGGGGATACATCAAGAAGTGTAGGGCCATTTAAAGGAGATGAACCGCTGCGCTGGCCCGGTCTGTCACGTAATAAAAAATCGCTGACGCTTGATCTGCATAAATCAGCTGGCGTGGAAATCATGAAAAAGCTTGCAGCGACACATGATATTTTAGTAGAGAATTTTCGCCCTGGAACATTGGAAAAATGGGGTGTAGGATATGATGTGCTAAAAGAAATCAATCCAAATTTAATCATGATTCGTGTGTCGGGTTATGGCCAAACAGGACCATTCCGCGAAAAAGCCGGCTTCGGCACACCAGCAACAGCATTCAGCGGTTATACGTATTTACAGGGGTTCACCGATCGTCACCCGGTAAGTCCGCCATTTTCGCTGACGGATTATATATGCGGCATTTATGTAGCCTTTGCAGCTGTGACTGCTCTTTATCACAGAGATACAAAGGAAGCAGGCGAAGGGCAGATGATAGATGTTGCGCTGTATGAATCGGTCTTCCGGATGATGGAATTTCTTATAGCTGAATACGATCAGCTCGGGAAAATACGGGAACGTTCACCTGGGTTAGCTGGACATTCCTCTCCCTCAGGAACCTTTAAAACCAAGGATGACCATTGGGTCGTGCTTGTTACGAGCACCGATACGACCTTCAATCGACTGGCAGCAGCCATGGACCGTACGGATTTGCTGTCAGATACGCGTTATCATACCAATGCAAGCCGGCTGGAAAACAATGATAGTATGAATCAAATTGTCGCAGAATGGATTGGTAAGCATCCACGTGAAGTGTTATTGAATAAGCTGGATGACCACGGGGTGCCAATCAGTCCGGTACTGAGCATCGCTGATATCTTTGAAAATGAACATTACCAAGCCCGCGAAAATATTGTCGAAGTGAAGCATCCGAGATTGGGGAAAATAAAAGTACCCGGGATTGTCCCTAAATTCGAAAAGACACCAGGCAGCATTCGATCGGTTGCACCTGATTTGGGCGAGAATAATGAAGAGATATTACAGAGCTTAGGTTATTCCCAAGAAGAAATAATAGCTCTGAAGCAAAACGAAGTTATTTAAAGCAGCAAGGTTCTGGCATTTTGCCAGCCTTGCTTTTTTCCTGTTCGGAATCTGCAAGGAGCTGCTTTACAAAGTAAAGGAAACAATTATAATGAGGATAGATTAATTAACTTAACTTAACTTTTTGGTTCTTGTGCAGTATTGCAGCAGAAGGAGAATGATTTTTTGAAGAAGCCGATAAAGGAACAAAAATCAGTATTGATTATTTTATTAAGCAATTTGTTTATCGCATTCTTAGGAATGGGGCTTATCATTCCAGTGATGCCGTCATTTATGGATATTATGCACTTATCAGGCAAGACGATGGGGTATCTGGTTGCTGCATTCGCAGGAGCACAATTGATCATGTCTCCATTTGCTGGCAGATGGGTGGACCGTTATGGCAGAAAGAAGCTTATTACAGCAGGTTTGTTCCTGTTTGCCGTTTCTGAGTTGATATTCGGTTTGGCTGCACATGTCTCTTTGCTTTATGTATCGCGCATTTTAGGAGGGATAAGTGCTTCCTTCATTATGCCTGGTGTTACAGCGTATGTTGCGGATATAACGACAAATAAGGAACGTCCAAAAGCGATGGGGTATCTATCGGCTGCGATTAGTACAGGTTTCATTATTGGGCCGGGGATTGGTGGCTATATTGCTGAATATGGCATTCGAGCACCATTTTATGTAGCGGCGATTATAGCTTTCCTCGCATGCTTTTTATCTATTTTTATACTAAAAGAACCACTGACCAAGGAACAGCTGGCGGAAATTGCAGTCAGTAAAAAAGGATCTAGCTTCCTAGGGGACTTGAAAAAATCATTGAACCGGATTTACTTTATTGCGTTTTTCATTGTATTTGTTCTGGCATTCGGGTTGTCAGCTTATGAAACTGTATTTAGTCTGTTTTCGAATCATAAGTTCGGCTTTGATCCAAAAGACATAGCCTTAATCATCACAGTGAGTTCGATCTTTGGAGTGATCGTGCAGGTACTGCTGTTCGGGAAAATGGTTGATGTCATGGGAGAAAAGAAATTGATACAGCTATGCTTGATAATTGGCGGTGTTTTAGCAGTGGTATCCACTGTGATATCCAGCTTCCTGCTAGTGCTTGCAGTAACTTGCTTTATTTTTCTTGCCTTTGACTTGCTGCGCCCGGCGTTGACAACGTTTTTATCCAGAACTGCAGGCAAGGAGCAAGGGTTTGTGGCTGGAATGAATTCAACCTATACTAGCCTGGGTAATATCATCGGCCCGGCATTAGGCGGAATATTATTTGATATAAACATCCACTATCCATATCTATTTTCAGCAGTGATTTTGATTATTGGTCTTACTATTACTTTCTTATGGAAAGGCAATAACCAGCAAGAATCCATATCGGATAGTTAATTGCGCGGTTTTATTGCTGTGGGTTTATACATACTTTCGTCCCGACACTCATATATTTCTGTGTTGGATAAAATCGAAAGAGGTGGGCAGCGCATGTTTTATCACATCAAAGAACTGCAATATCACGCGAAACCATCAAAGCCGGATCCGGTTTTTGCTAGGCAGCTGCAGGAAGTGTTAGGCGGACAATTCGGTGAAATCAGTGTTATGATGCAATATCTTATGCAAGGCTGGAATACGAGGGCTGATGCGAAATATCGGGATTTGCTTTTCGATACTGGAACAGAAGAGATAGCTCATGTGGAGATGCTTGCTACAATGATTGCCAGGCTTCTGGATGATGCCCCTTTTGAAGATCAGAAAAATGCGTATGACACAGATCCTGTCCTTGCTGCTGTCATGGGTGGAACAAACCCTCAGCATGCAATTGTATCAGGGCTCGGGGCATTGCCAGCAGATGCTGCCGGTTACCCGTGGAATGCTAAATATATCATTGCCAGCGGAAATTTACTTGCTGATTTCCGAGCAAATCTTAATGCGGAAGCACAAGGGCGTCTTCAGGTGACACGTTTGTACGGAATGACAGATGACCCAGGCGTTCGAGATATGCTGTCGTTTTTAATAGCACGTGACACTATGCACCAGAATCAATGGGTTGCAGCCATTAGGGAGTTGGAGGAAAGAGAAGGAGATATTGTTGTACCGACTACTTTCCCGAGGAGTTTGGAAAAAGAAGAAGTGGCGTATACCTTATTTAACTTCTCCAGGGGAGATGCAAGCTCAAAAGGCCGCTGGGCAAGCGGGCCTAGCATGGACGGCAGAGGTCAGTTTAACTACGTGTCAAAGCCGGAACCATTTGCTGGAGCTCCGAAGCTGAAACCAGCTCCATTCCTCTATCATGATACGATGCCGCCAAAATCCCTGATGTAATAGGACAGACGTACAGGCTCAGCTTGTACGTCTTTTTTTTATTAGGTTCCTATCAAATGCACGTTTCTTCTTGTCCGCATAGTATGCAGTACAAGAGGGAGGTGTGACATATGGAACCTATTCAAAATGAAATAATGTATCAAGTGCTCGTCTTTGCGACGATACTCGCTCCAATTGTGACAGCCGTGATGGAACTGCTGAAGCGAAGCTTTCCTCGTATGGTGCCTTACCAAGCTTTTCTCAGCCTTGTAGTCGGTGCGATGCTGGGTGCTGCTGCGTATCCATTTACCGACTTTGAACTTGCTGCGAGGCTTTGGGCGGGCGGAATCGCAGGATTGGCCAGCACGGGTATTTACAACACGCTGCTCACAAGAAAACAACCGCCTGACAGGTAGTTTAAAAAAGGTGCAAATAGGCTAAGGAGTAGTAAAAGTTGTTGATGGAGGTTTTACTCATGAAAAAACTACTCTTAGCCTTGCCTCTCTTGTTAGTATTCCTAGCCGCTTGTGGATCACAGTATGATCCGGAGATTGAGCAGGTGATTGAATTGGAAAACGAGCATCTTTCTGAACTAGGTGACGATATGAATCTGACTCGTGATACATCTGATATTTATATATTTGCTGATGGCGGATATGTGGAGATTCGTTATGATAATAGTGCTGGTGAAGAGCAGCAGGCAGTATATGAAGAAACAGGTACAGATACGTATGAGCGGCATGATGGAATGCCGGAAGAAGCAGAAAATCTGACGAGGGAATATGAAGAAGAAAATAGATAATGAATCGGCGGGCTTCAGCAGAAGCCCGTCATTTTTGTGCTGTATGGATAAAGACGAGGTGATCTGTCCATTGTCCATTTTCAAAGATGAAGCCTTTGCGGATGCATTCATAATGCATGCCAACGCTTTTGGCAAGTGCGATTGATTGCGGATTGTCCAGGTTGATATGAGCTTCAATCCGGTTATAGTGAAGCTGGGAAACACCGATTTCCAGTGCCAGTCGTACTGCTGTCTTACCGTAGCCGTTGCCCCAGTGCTGATTATGGATCGTATAACCGATTCTTCCCCACTGAAAATCATCCCGTGCCAAAGTGGAAAAATCGATCATACCAAGATGCATGCCATCCGTTACTTTGAAGACTGCAAATATGTAGGCTTTATCTTCGGCAGCAAACTGCTGATGCTTGTCCACTAAAGCAGAAAACCAAGAGTCCGTACATTCAGTCATATCGAGCAGTCCAGGATCATGGGCATGCTGAGACAGCTTGCGTCTGCTGAAGCCGCTGAACCATTTGGAGTAATCCGCTTTGCATAGCGGACGAATTACAATTTCTTCTGTGCTGGCTTGGAAATCGAATGTCATCATAGTTTCCCCCTTTCCACAACTATACCACCAAATTCCATGTTTGCCCCCGGGCATATACACCATACACTTACATTTACCCTGCATAACTTATAACTGTAAGATGATTACAAAACACAAGGAGGAATCCCAAATGGGTGGACACTATTGGAGTGGAAAAGGTAAAGGAAAAGGAGGTAAGAAAAACGGCGGTTATTCTTACGATGATAGTTTCGAATTAGATGTAGAAGATGTAAATGTAAATGTAGGTGATGGAGATCTAGAAACTACAGAAGCAGAAAGCAAATCCAAAAACGTCAACATCGCAAAAGTCTACAAATCCGGAAACTCTCGCGTTCATGTCAAAGTGAAGGCAACAGCTGATGAAGACTTCGAATATGACAGTGAAGATGATGATGATGACAAGCACGATAAGTGCAAAAAGAAAAAGCACAAGAAAGACGATAAGTGCAAAAAACATGATAAGTGTGACGACGATTACGACTACTAAGTGATAAAGGAGAAGAATAATGGGCTATATTAGAAAATACGATAAAAAAAATCCGAATCCGTTCTCAGCCAGCAGAAATGATAACCACTCCCAAGTTACCCATAGCGGTAACGCAGATGTTGATGTCAAAGTAGAAGTGGATACAATGCCGATTGCATATGCCATGCTTTGTTCCTTGCTTGCTACAAAGCAACTGTCAGAACATGAATTTAACAATGCCGTCAGAAAATTGAAGAATCTAGTGTATGATGATTTAGAACTTGATAATGATTACGATAATGATCCGGAAACAGCTAAAATCTATCAAATAAAATAGTGATATAAAAGTAGCATCCCGCCAGGCGCGGCTGCCAATGGCGGGATTGCTGCTACAGCTATCTGCTGTATCGTATGAGAACAATCGCCCTAATGTTACTAGCCTGCTCATGTTCTTCTCCCAGCCAGCCTGAAAATGGGCTGGCTTTTTTGCATTGAAAAAGGCCCCCATGAGGGGAGCGCTTTTCCTACAAGGCAGCAGGACCTTGTTTTCCAGTATTGATATCGATTGTCTGCTGGATTGGATAGACGAAAATTTTTCCGTCGCCTGCTTTACCGGTATGGAGTGCGCTGGTAGCTGCTTTGATGACGTCATCGACTGGAACTGCACTGACGACGATTTCCACTTTCAATCGGTCAAATACATTTTGAACTTTCTTGACGCCCCGGTATAGCTCCGTATAGCCTTCTTCCAAACCGCAGCCTTGCACATGGGAGAAAGTCATACCTGATACCCCGATTTCAGCCATTTTCATTTTGAATGCTTCAAGATCCGCGGAATTCCTCGTGATGATCTCAACCTTGAACATATCACTCATATACCGTTCCTCCTTTTAGTTTAATCCTGGTAAGCGCGTTCGCCGTGCATCGTAAGATCCAAGCCTTTTGCTTCTTCCTCATCCGTAGCACGTGCTTTGAAGATAAGATTGACGATTGTGATCAGGATGAATGTCACCACGCCGACGAAGGCAAATGTCGCGATGATGGCAACCACCTGTCTCCATAATAGATCAATACCGCCGCCGTAGAAAAGACCGTTGTGCTCCACAATTGCGTTGATAGAGTCGCTTGCGAACAATCCAGTTGCGATGCCGCCCCATGTACCGCCTACTGCGTGCAGGCCGAATGCATCAAGTGCATCATCGTAACCAAGCTTCTGCTTCAGCCAGCCTACTCCCCAGAAGCAGACAAGGCCGCCGATGAAACCGATCGGAATGCTGGCAATCGGGGAAACGAAACCAGCAGCCGGAGTAATAGCTACAAGGCCTGCGATTGCACCGGATACAGCACCCAGTAGTGTCGGTTTTTTGTTGACAACCCATTCAATGATCATCCAGCCCAGAATACCTGCTGCAGCAGCAGTATTTGTATTGATGAAAGCATACATTGCGACGTCATCGAAAGCAAGCTCACTGCCGACGTTGAAACCGAACCAGCCGAACCAAAGCAAAGCTCCGCCGATCAAGGTGAAGATCAGGTTATGCGGTGCAGTGGAACCAGCATTTTTCCGTTTGCCGATGACGATAGCGACAACCAAGCCTGCAAGACCGGAGGAAATGTGGACAACGTTACCGCCTGCGAAATCGAGTGCGCCCATTTCAGCGATCCAGCCGCCGCCCCATACCCAGTGTGCTAGCGGGGAGTAAACGATGAGGACCCATAGAACTGTAAAAAGAATGAATGCTGGGAAACGAATACGTTCTGCATAAGCACCAGATACGATTGCTGTTGTCAGAATCGCGAATGTCATTTGGAACATCATGAATAGATTGAATGGAATGGTGTGTCCTTCATTCGGTTCGAAGCCGACATTATTCAGCCCGAAGAAATCCAATCCCCCAATAATTCCGTTGCCTGGCGAGAATGCCAGGGAAAAACCGACGATGATCCAAATAATCGATACGATTGCCATAGTTGTGAAACTGTGCATTGCTGTGCTCAGCACGTTTTTACTTCTTACTAACCCGCCGTAGAAGAGCGCAAGTGCTGGTGTCATCAACCATACTAAGACAGTTGCGACAAACATGAATACCGTATTAGCCATATCCATTTTCTCTACCCCCTGTGTTTATCTTTATTGTTTGAAAATTTAAATCTTTTTTCATTATAAGTGCCCTGCAAAAAAATGTAACAAAGTTGTCAGGTTATCTTACGTGAATATTTCTGACCAAAAAGTGTAAGTGTTTTCAGCAGTTTTGTCATAAAGCGTTACTAAATTTGGACTGGATCTGGCCAAGATGGGAAATTTGGGGTGGTTTGCAACGGATGATAGCGGGAATAGATAGTCAGCTGCGGAGAAGTACTACATCGGAAGTTTGACAATAATTGTAAAGCATGATAAGATAGTTAACGTCTCTGATGTTTAGGTAACTTTATCGGAGATCATTGGCATTCTGCTATAGTTTTAATCAGAAGTACTTATTCAGACTGGAGCGGCCTAGGAGCCGTGAGGATGCAATAGAGGTAGGGATTGCATCGTTTAAGTGTAAACTACCATGTGGAACAAGTACCGCGGCAGGAGGATGTATTAGGTATCCTCTACTTACAATAGAAAAGTTACATTTTAGCCCCGCATTGGCAATAGCTGATGCGGGGCGTCCAAATTTCAGGGATGTTTTAAGATATATGGAAATTTCAGAATTTATAGTTGACTCGCAATTTGGTCCATGCTACAATCCTTTTAACAAATAAATAGCAAGCTCTTATCAAGAGAGGCGGAGGGACTGGCCCGACGATGCCCGGCAACCTGCAAGCAGCAATGCTTATAAGGTGCTAATTCCTGAAAGTGCGTATGTACTTTAAAGATGAGAGAGACATGTCGGTACATATAGCCACCCTGTCCTCTCAGGGTGGTTTTTTTATTTGAGGGAGGAAGTGTACGGAACATGGAGTCACAACAGTCTTACCAAACAGGAAAACTTCTTATCGGGGATATAGAGCTTGAATCAGGAAATATCCTTTCACGGGTGGAAGTTGCTTACGAAAAAAGCGGACCTGTAACAGGAGAAACGGTCCTTGTCTGCCATGCGCTTACTGGAGATCAGTTTGCGGCTGGCACTGGCACAGTTCCAGGCTGGTGGAGCGGATTGCTGCAGTCAGAAGGGTACATAGACACCGACAGGTATCAGATAATTTCCTTCAATGTACTGGGCGGCTGCAATGGGACAACAAGTGCTTTATCAATAAATCCAGATTCAGGTAAAAGGTACGCAGCAGCTTTTCCTGCTATCACGATCCGCGATATGGTTTCGGTTCAGCGCCTTGCGCTGCAGAAACTGGGAATCTCCCATCTGAGAGCTGTAATCGGGGGATCACTGGGAGGAATGCAAGTACTGGAATGGGGCGTCATGTATCCAGATTTCATGGATGTGCTCATTCCCCTGGCAGCTACTCCTTATGTAAGTGATTATGCGATTGCCTATAATCACTTGGCCAAGACAGCTATCATTTCCGATCCGAATTGGAACAATGGTAATTACACAGCAGACAAACTACCTGCCGCGGGTCTCGGACTTGCTAGGATGGTAGGAATGCTTACTTACCGTTCCGATCATCAATACAATGAACGCTTTCGCCGCGCTGCCTCCCGCAGGGATGATGCTGCATACGAGGTGGAATCGTATTTGAACTACCAAGGAGAAAAGCTCGTCAGTCGCTTTGACGCCAATTGTTATCTGACATTATTGGAGGCGATGAACAGCCATGATATTGGCAGGGGAAGAGGAGGCTGGCAGTCTGCTGCCGGAAGTATAAAAGCGATTGTACTGACATTCGGCTTCTCCAGGGATCTGCTGTTCCCTCCGGAGGAGATTAGCAGATTTGCAGCGGCGGTTCCGGGAGCCCGGCATATTGATGTAACGACAATCTATGGTCACGATGGCTTCCTGCTCGAATTTGAGAAGTGGGGACATCATATCCGCAAGGTGCTTCAGCAGCCTATAAAAATTTCATAATAGCTTATCAAGAGAGGCAGAGGGACTGGTCCGATGATGCCCGGCAACCTGCAAGCAGCAATGCTTGGAAGGTGCTACTTCCAGCAAACAGAGAGTTTGAGAGATAAGAAGTTTTATGCTTATGCAGCAGCTTCTTACGAGAAGCTGCTTTTTTCATCTATATATAATTGGAGGAATGACAAAATGACAGATCAAGTATATAAAGCAGAGACATTGGCATTACACGGCGGGCAAGCACCAGATCCGACAACAGGTTCAAGAGCGGTGCCGCTTTATCAAACAACTTCCTACCTTTTCCATGATACAGATCATGCAGAGCGCCTATTCGCATTGGATGAGCCTGGTAACATCTATTCCCGTATTGGTAATCCGACTGTAGATGTATTGGAAAAACGGATTGCATTGCTGGAAGACGGCGTTGCAGCAGTCGGCGTTGCTTCTGGTATGGCAGCAATCAGCTATAGCATTCTCAATCTGGCAGCTGCTGGAGACGAAATCGTAGCAGCGACAAACTTGTATGGCGGAACGTATAATCTTTTCCAAACAACACTTCCACGCTACGGAATCAACGTGAAATTCGTCGATCCAACCGATCCTGAAGCTTTCCGTGCAGCGATTACGGACAAAACGAAGGCTGTATTTGCTGAAATCATCGGAAACCCTAGTTTGCATGTACTGGACGTAGAAGCAGTTGCTGCAGTGGCACACGAAGCAGGCATTCCCTTAATCGTTGACAGCACGTTTGCTACACCGATTTTGAGCAAGCCGATCACACTTGGTGCTGACATTGTCGTCCATAGTGCGACAAAGTGGATTGGCGGTCATGGTACTTCGATAGGAGGATTGATCGTAGATGGAGGCAGGTTCGATTGGAATTCACCAAAATTTCCGACATTCACAGAACCTGATCCGAGCTACAATGGCATCCGCTATGCATTTGATTTCGGTACTCTTGCTTTCAGTACGAAATTGCGTGTGCAATTGCTTCGCGATTTAGGCGCAGCGCTTAGCCCGTTTAATGCTTGGCAGCTGATCCAAGGCTTGGAGACATTACACTTGCGTGTCGAGCGGCATGTCCAAAATGCACAAAAGCTTGCCAACTATCTGGAACAGCATCCTGCAGTTGATTGGGTTGCCTACCCAGGACTCAGCAGCCATCCATCGTATGAAATAGGTAAGAGAGTGCTTCCGAACGGTACTGGTTCGATTGTCAACTTCGGTATTAAAGGCGGCAGAAAAGCAGGTGCTGCTTTGATCAACAATGTTGCACTTTGGTCACACGTTGCCAACGTCGGGGATGCCAAATCATTGATTATCCATCCTGCTTCAACGACACACCTTCAGCTGGATGCAGAAGGACTTGCAGCTACTGGCGTAAAAGAGGAATTGGTTCGTTTGTCTGTTGGTATCGAATCAGTGGATGACCTCATTCATGATTTGGATCGTGCATTGGAGAAGGCAACTGGAATCCGTTCTGAATCACGAAAAATCGTAATCAATGATGAAGCTGTCATACGCGAAGCACTAGGCAGTGCAACAGATGCGACGGGCCGTCAAAAAACAATTGCAGTAGTAGGCTTGAGCAGTAAGGAACAGCGTCCAAGCAACCGTTTGGCTCGCAAGATGCAGCGACTCGGATACAAAATCATCCCTGTTAATCCGGCCGAAACGAGCGTATTGGGTGAAAAAGCTTATCCGGATTTGACAAGCGTTCCTGAAAAAATCGATATCGCCCAGATTTTCCGCAGTCCGGAAGCTGCCGTAGAGCTGGCTAAGGAAGCTGCAGAAGTTCGTCCGGAAATATTCTGGCTCCAAGAAGGCGTCGTTTCACCGGAAGCCGCAGCAATTGCCAGAGAAGCAGGGTTGGAAGTCGTCCACAATCGCTGCACATATAAAGAAGCGCAGCGCCTGCGCGGTACGATCAGCACGTATGCGTGTGAGCTGGACAATAAAGGAGTAACGGTTGATGAATAGGATTCCCCTTATAGATAAAAGAAGTTTGCTAGCTTTACTTAGTTTAGTTGTCATTGTCTTCCTGGCAGCATGCGGAAACTCAAGCAGTGCATCAGGTGATTTGAAACAGGTTCGCTTGGATTATGCTTACTACTCACCAGCAAGTCTGGTGATAAAGAATAAAGGATGGGCAGAAGAAGCGTTCAAGGATTCTGGCATCGAAGTGACGTGGACACTCAGTCAAGGGAGTAATAAGGCACTGGAATTTCTGAACAGTAACAGCGTAGATTTCGGATCTACAGCTGGAAGTGCCGCCTTGCTTGCCAAGGCAAATGGCAATCCGATCCAAGGTATCTACTTGGCATCAAAACCTGAGTGGACTGCATTGGTTGCGGCAAAGGATAGTGATATTAAAGAGCCGGCAGACTTGAAAGGGAAAAAAGTCGCTGCAACAGTCGGAACTGATCCATATATCTTCCTTCAGCGTACGTTGCAGGAAGCGGGTCTGGATGAACAGGATGTTGAAATCGTCAATCTGCAGCATGCAGACGGAGCTAGCGCTCTGCTCTCAGGTGATGTGGATGCGTGGGCAGGACTCGATCCGCATATGGCGAAGCTTGAATTAGAAAATGATGCAGAGCTTTTCTATCGCAACGAAGATTTCAACACATATAATTTCCTGAATGTTCGGGAAGAATTTGCTGAAAATCACCCCGAAGAAGTGAAAGAAGTATTGAAACTTTATGACAAAGCAAGAGCATGGATTGCAGAGAATCCAGAAGAGACAGCTGAAATTGTTGCCAAAGAGGCAGGAATCAGCCAAGAAGTTGCTGCAAAACAGCTTGAACGAAATGATTTCTCAGAATCTGTCCCAGGCGATACGCAGCAAGAGATTCTGAATCAGTCAGGTGCTGTTCTGGAAAAAGCGAATTTATGGAAAGGCAACAAAGATGTAGCGGAAACGGTTGATGCTTATATCGAACCGAAATACGCACAAGAACTTGGAGAGGAATGATGATTTATGTGGAAGAAATTTCGGACACATCCTGCACTGCTCGGTTCGCTGCTGCCGATTGTATTGCTGGCAGCTTGGGAGATTCTGAGCAGGGCGGGAGTCATTCCTGCCTATCAGCTGCCTGCGCCTAGTGCCATTTTGTCGACCATCATTACATACTTGCAGGATGGCTCTCTGCAGGATCATGTATTACTTACGGTTTACCGGCTGTTCATCGGCTTCATCATCGGAACGATCGCAGCTATTCTTTTGGGAACGCTTGTCGGCTATTCAGAACTTGCAGAACGTTTTTTTGATCCGCTGATTCAAGCATTCCGCAGCATACCGTCGCTCGCATGGGTTCCGCTGTTCATCCTCTGGATGGGAATTGGCGAAACATCAAAAGTGACATTGATCGCAGTCGGCGTCTTCTTCCCGGTATATCTGAATATTGTGGATGGTATTCGCGGAGTTGATCGAAAACTGATTGAAGTAGGCAGAATGTACGGCCTTGATGGGGTGGCGCTAGTAAGAAGAATTATCCTTCCGGCGTCCCTGCCGTCTTTCCTTACCGGTTTACGCAGCGGTCTTGGTTTAGGCTGGATGTTCGTCGTTGCAGCAGAGATCATGGGTGCCAGCCGAGGACTTGGCTACCTGCTTATTTTAGGCCAGAACACATACGCTCCTGATGTGATCATCGCGAGCATATTCTTGTTTGCACTGCTCGGCAAATTGACAGATTGGGTGCTGAAGCTTATCCAGAAGCGATCGCTTCATTGGCAGGATACAGCCTTAGCAAAATAATGAGGGGGAAATCAGCATGACATTACAAGTGAAGTCGCTCGGAAGACGCTTCGGAGATAAACAAGTACTGCAGCAAGTGGATTTCTCTGTCAGAAAGGGAGAGATCGTAAGTCTGCTCGGCACAAGCGGATGCGGCAAGAGTACAGTCCTGCGGGCGCTGGCTGGTCTGGATTCGGACTATGAAGGAAATATCAGCATCCCGTCGGATCAGCGTGTCGGCTTTATCTTTCAGGAGCCACGCCTCTTGCCTTGGAAGACGGTATTATCCAATGCCACATTCGGCTTGAAGGGCGACCGCAAGGGAAATGAAGCAAAGGCACGGCGTTATTTGGATCTTGTCGGTCTAAAAGAAGCAGAAAAGCTCTATCCGCGAGAGCTTTCCGGCGGTATGGCACAGCGTGCGGCTATCGCTCGTGCGCTTGTGACAGAGCCCGATATCCTTTTGCTGGATGAACCGTTCAGTGCCTTGGATGCATTCACGAAAATGCAGCTGCAAGAGCTCCTGTTGAAGATCTGGGAAACAACCGGCACAACGATCATCCTCGTTACGCATGATATCGATGAAGCCTTATATTTGAGTGATCGGGTCTTGCTCCTGCAAGGACGACCATCGACTTTGGCCAAAGATTTAAAAATAGCTTTACCGAGACCGCGTTCCCGAGGGAGCGCGGCACTAGGGAAATGGAAGGAAGACATACTAGATTTACTGGAAGGGAAGGAACAGACATATGACTACAGCCTTGTCACCGAAATCGGACAGAAAGCATAATCTGCCAAGCTATCGAGAGGCATTGGAAAACCATGACTGGAAAGCATTGGAGGAGGAACTGTTCGGCAGGAAAGATGGCAAATGCAATGCATCATATGAAGCTGTCGACCGCCATGTGGAAGATGGATATGGTGCAAAAACAGCACTGCATTATGTGAAGGATGGCGTGCTGCAATCCAGTTTGACATTTGAACAGCTGCAGCAGAAAATCGAACATTATGCGAAGGTGCTTCGCTCACATGGTGTGGAAAAGGGCGATCGTGTCTTTATCTTTCTGCCGAAGAATCCGGAATGCTATGTTGCCATCCTGGCGACAATCCGGATCGGCGCCATCGCAGGTCCTTTGTTCGAAGCATTCATGGAAGATGCTGTGCGGGATCGAATCAATGATTGCGGAGGTACGCTGCTCATCACCGATCAGGACTTGATCAACCGCGTGCCGGCAGAGGATATCCCTTCCTTGCAGGAAATTCTTTTAATTGAGGAAATCGATGCAGCGGAGACGGATGCTGCTGTATCAGGAGATGTGGAGTGGGTCGACAGAGAAGACGGTCTTCTGATTCACTATACAAGTGGCTCAACTGGTAAGCCAAAGGGTGTCTTGCATGCCCATCGTTCTTTCATCCACCATGCTGTGTCCGGCAAGTGGGTGCTTGATGTTCAAGATGATGATGTGTATTGGTGCACGTCCCATCCTGGCTGGGTGACTGGCAGTGTTTACGGTTTGTTCGCACCATGGCTGAACCGTGCAACAATTGTTATCCAAGGAGGACGCTTCCAAGCAGAATCATGGTACAAGATCATTGAAGAACTTAAAGTTACAACACTTTATAGTGCACCTACCGCTTTCCGTCTGCTCAAGGCAAAAGGCGATTTGTACAAAGACTATGATTTATCCAGCTTGCGTCATATCCTTAGCGTAGGGGAGCCGCTCAACCCGGAAGTCATCACATGGGCATGGGACAACTTACAGCTTCGTATTCACGATACGTGGTGGATGACGGAAACAGGCGGGCATATCATTGTCAATTTGCCGTCCGAGCCGATCAAACCTGGCTCAATGGGGCGTGCATTCCCGGGTATCCAGGTCGGCATCCTCGATGAAGAAGGAAATGAACTGCCAGCTAATACAATCGGCCAGCTTGCCGTTAAGACGCCATGGCCGGGTCTAATGCAGGATATTTGGGGGGACCGCGGTAAATATGAGAGTTACTTCGTTTATCCAGGCTGGTATATTTCCGGGGATCTGGCGCTGAAAGATGAAGAAGGCTATATCTTCTTCCAAGGCCGGAATGATGATATGATCAATAGTTCCGGTGAGCGAATCGGTCCATTTGAAGTAGAAAGCAAGCTGATTGAGCATCCTGCAGTTGCAGAGGCGGGGGGAATCGGGAAACCGGATCCTGTTCGCGGGGAAATCGTCAAAGCTTTCATCACACTGCGTGATGGCTATGAGGAGACACCTGAGCTGCTGGAATCTTTACGATTGTTCGTCCGTAAGAACCTGGCTGCGCATGCTGCACCAAGGGAAATCGAAGTGATGGATGAGCTGCCGAAAACACAAATAAGCGGGAAAATCCTGCGTCGCGAATTGAAGCAGCAGGAACTGGAAAAACATATAGCATTAAAAACGCCTTCCAAATAAGGAAGGCGTTTTTTGTTGTTTGGGACTTCATTGAAATATAATGACAAAAGTGGGCGCGGCTTTTTAATATAAATCAAAGATGTAGTTAGAGAATTTGTTATTTTTCTTTGAAAACGCTTCCCGTAAAATTGTGAGAATACTCACTAAACAGCAGTAAAATAAACAGTTGGGCAGTTGTTTTGGTGTCGAAAAAATATTTTTGGCTTTTTTAGGTAAAGCCCTTTACATTCTCAAAAAAAGGATTAATATAGAGTGAGTTTGATTTTAACGAAAAGGAGAATGTCTGTTGGGTAACCCAACTTCTACATCTGAGCAAACGTTGTTTCGTATCTCTTGGCCGCTGTTTATTGAATTGGCACTTCATATGGGAATGGGTATTGTTGCTACACTGATGCTGAGTCATTACTCAGATTTAGCTGCTGCCGGAGTCGGCGTAGCCAATCAGCTGATTAGCATTTTTATTTTGGTTTTTAATGTCACGTCTATTGCTTCTATGATCATCATCGGCCAGAAGCTCGGTGCAGAAGATTTGGCGCATGCCCGGCAGACTGCTCGGACAGCGTTCGGTATGAACTTTTGGTTTGGTTTGATCGTTTCGGCTGTTGTCGTTTTGTTCGGTTCTGTATTTTTAAGTTTCTTTGATTTAAAAGGTGAAACACTTGCTTATGCGACCACATTTGTAAAAATATGCGGTGCATCATTATTCTTGGAATCTCTATCATTGACACTTAGTGCAATCCTGCGGGCAAATGGCCGGACAAAGGTTTCCATGGTTGTTGCCGTATTGATGAATATTTTGAGTGTACTCGGCTACATGATTGCTATCTTCGGATTGTTCGGCATGCCTATCACTGGCGTTGTCGGTGTATCCTGGACAATCGTGATTGCGCGTATTTTTGCGGTAGTTGTTTTGTTCTACTTTGTTTATCGTTATCTGGCAATCCGATTCACTGGGACACATTTGATCAAGCTAAACGTGCAGGATATCAAGGATATATTGGTGATCGGTGTACCTTCGGCGGCAGAAAACCTGTCCTACCAATATTCACAGATTGTCATCACAGCGATTGTAGCGAATTTCGGAGATGCTTCACTGGCTGCGCGTGTGTATATTAATAATATTTCCATGCTATGCTATTTGTTCACGTTGTCTATTGCAGAAGGTACGCAGCTGCTTGTGTCTCGTTATATCGGCGGCAAGCAGTATGATCGAGCATCGAAGCGTGGCTTGCGTACATTGAAGATTGCTATGATAGCATCTTTCATCGTTTCCATGGGCTTCGCTTTGACTGGAGCTCCAATTCTGCAAATGTTCACCGAGGACCCTGCCATTCTTGCAGTAGGTATCCCGATTCTTTGGGCGGTTGCGTTCACTGAACCAGGCCGTGCGATGAATATCGTCTTGATGAGCTCACTCAAATCCGCTGGCGATGCAAAATTCCCAGCGATCATCGGAGTCATCAGCATGTGGGGTATTGCGGTTCTTCTCAGCTACACACTTGGCGTATCATTCGGTCTTGGGCTGCTTGGGGTCTGGATCGCAATGGGTGTTGATGAATGGTTCCGTGGTTTCTTCGCTTATCGTAGATGGCGTTCCCGTCCTTGGGAAAAGAAAGAACAGGCAGCTGTTCCGGAAACTGCATTAACATAATATATAGAAGAAAGGCATCGACGTTTAGTCGGTGCCTTTTTGTTATGAAAATGTTAAGTTAAAAAAATATATAAATAAATTGTTTTTTTCGGTGGTTTTAAGTTGAATATAGAGAACCTTACTGTTATGATAATCGTGCAAGAGGAATTTTTTTTATAGCAAGTGGGACAATATATGACATACCGGGACATTTTTGACCCACTAAGCTTTATGAAGAAGGGGTATGTTATGCGATCGATAATAGATCTACAAAAAAAGCTTTTCCCGGATGTGCTGGCAATTATGCAGCGAAGATACGGAATCCTGCAGTTTGTCAAAACAATGGGACCGCTGGGACGTCGCACACTTGCTGAAAACATGAATCTTGCAGAACGAGTCGTCAGAGGTGAAATTGACTTCCTGCAGAACCAAGGATTGATCTATATCACGACAAAAGGGGTACAGATTACCGAGTTCGGCCTGGAAGTTCACGAGCAATTGGAAGCTTTTATGCTCGAAGCCTCTGAAATAAGTGTTTTGGAACAGCGTGTCCGGGAAACACTAGGAATAGATAATTGTATTGTGGTCCCCGGTAATAGTGATACCCAAGATTGGGTAAAACAAGAGATGGGAAAAAGGTGTGCCCAGCTTCTGGAAAAGACGCTGCATCCGAATTATACGGTTGCAGTGACAGGAGGCACCACCATGGCCGCGCTGGCAGCAGCGATGCCGCCAATTCATACAGCTGAAAATGTCATGTTCGTACCTGCGCGCGGCGGTATTGGTGAACAGGTGGAAAATGAAGCGAACACGATTTGTGCTGCTATGGCGAAGCGGGCCAGGAGTCAGTACAGGCTGCTGTATGTTCCTGATCCTATCGGGGAAGAATCTTACCAGACAATTATCGAAGAGCCTTCCGTTAAGGAAGTCCTGTCCATCATCAACCGTTCGAATGTAGTCATTCACGGTATCGGTGACGCCATGACAATGGCGGAGCGGAGACGGACGCCTGCGCCGCTTGTCGAGAAGATAAAAAGCGGTGTTGCAGTAAGTGAGGCATTTGGTTATTACTTCGACGCTGAGGGGAATGTAGTCCATCGTGTCCGCACAGTCGGATTACAGCTGGAGGACTTAGATAGAGCAGAACATGTAATAGCTATTGCAGGCGGTGCCTCGAAAGCTCGTGCAATCGCCTCATACTTCAAACTGGGAAGGAACAATTTCCTGGTGACGGATGAGGCGGCAGCGAACCAGTTAATAAAGGGTCATTAAACCCTTTAATCATTCAGTTATTACAAGGAGGAAATTTTCATGACAGTAAAAATTGGTATTAACGGTTTTGGACGTATTGGACGTAACGTATTCCGTCAAGCGCTGACTAACAGCGAAGCAGAGGTAGTTGCAATCAACGACCTTACTGATGCGAATATGCTTGCCCATTTGTTAAAGTATGATTCTGTACACGGTATCCTTGATGCAGAAGTATCCGTAAACGGCTCTAACCTAGTTGTTGACGGCAGAGAGATCAAAGTTCTTTCTGAGCGCGATCCTGCTAACCTTGGCTGGGGAGATCTTGGTGTAGAAGTAGTAGTTGAATCTACTGGTATTTTCACAAATGGTGAAGATGCGAAGAAACACATCGAAGCTGGAGCGAAAAAAGTTATCATCTCTGCACCAGCTAAAGGTGAAGACCTGACTGTCGTAATGGGAGTTAACGAAAACAGCTATGATCCATCCGAGCATACTGTGATTTCTAACGCTTCTTGTACTACTAACTGCTTGGCGCCGGTTGCAAAAGTACTTCATGATGCATTCGGAATCAAACGCGGTCTAGTGACAACAGTTCACGCGTACACAAACGACCAGCAAATCCTTGACTTGCCGCACAAAGACTACCGTCGTGCACGTGCTGCAGCTCAAAACATCATCCCGACAACTACAGGTGCTGCAAAAGCTGTATCTCTAGTATTGCCTGAATTGAAAGGCAAATTGAATGGTATGGCAATGCGCGTACCAGTTGCTGATGCTTCCATCGTTGACTTGGTTGCAGAATTCGATCAAAACGTTACTGCTGAGCAAGTAAATGCTGCTTTGAAAGAAGCTGCTGAAGGCGAACTTAGCCACGTTCTTGGCTACAGCGAAGAGCCACTTGTTTCTTCTGACTATATCGGAAACAGAAACTCTTCTACAGTAGATGCACTTTCCACAATGGTATTGGAAGATAACATGGTGAAAGTTGTTTCTTGGTACGATAACGAAATGGGTTACTCCACTCGTTGCGTAGACTTGGCTGTATTCTTGAAAAGCAAAGGCATCTAATTTCTGATAAGCAATGGTAGAAAGGGAGGGAGGTGCACCTCCCTCCCTTTTGGCCTATGCCTGTTCTTTTGACATGTATTAAAACGAAAGGCGGAGGAAACCGCTTAGAAACAGAAGGATAAGCAAGAGACCGTAAAGGGTGTTTTTACCCTTGAAGGGCTACTGCTTATACTGTTAGTTTTCTGGTTTCCGGAGCTGGATCTAACGAAAGGCGGAGGAAACCGCTTCGGTTTTTGGTGCTAGCCCAACGCCGATAGTTAGTGAGTCATCACAAGGAACAGAATCTGCCGATGTTTTTAATGCATGCAAGGAACAGATACATAGGTAACAAGTATTCGAGGAGGCGTAGATATGAACAAGAAATCAATCCGCGATATCGATGTAGCCGGCAAGAAGGTTTTCTGCCGTGTGGATTTCAACGTACCAATGGAAAATGGCACAGTAACCGATGATACACGGATCAAGGCTGCCCTTCCGACTATCAAGCATCTTACAGAGCAAGGTGCGAAAGTAATTCTTGCAAGCCACCTTGGCCGTCCAAAAGGCGAAGTGAAGGATGACTTGCGCTTGGATCCTGTGGCGCAGCGTCTAAGCGACTTGCTGGACAAAGAAGTTGCAAAAGTCGACCAAGTGCATGGAGAAGAAGTAAACCAAGCAGTAGCTGAGCTTGCTGATGGTGAGGTACTTCTTATCGAGAACGTTCGCTTTGAGCCAGGTGAAGAAAAGAATGACCCTGAATTGGCAAAAGCTTTTGCCAGCATGGCTGATGTGTATGTGAACGATGCATTCGGTGCAGCACACCGTGCGCATGCCTCTACAGAAGGTGTAGCAAAACATCTTCCGGCAGTAGCAGGTTTGCTATTGGAGCGTGAGCTGGAAGTACTGGGCAAGGCACTATCCGATCCCGAACGACCATTCACAGCCATCATTGGCGGTGCAAAAGTAAAAGATAAAATCGGTGTTATCGATAACTTGCTTGATAAAGTTGATAATCTGATCATCGGCGGCGGCTTGGCTTATACATTCATTAAAGCACGCGGCTACGAGATTGGAAAATCCTTGCTTGAAGAAGATAAAATCGATTTGGCGAAAGAATTCATGCAAAAAGCAAAAGACAAAGGCGTTAATATGGTAATGCCTGAGGATGTTGTAGTTGCTGATGATTTCTCAGAAGATGCCAATAAGCGCGAAGTGAGCATCGAAGAAATTCCAGCTGACTGGGAAGCATTGGATATCGGACCAAAAACTCGTGAAACGTATAAGCAAATCGTGAAAGATTCCAAATTGATCATTTGGAACGGCCCAATGGGTGTGTTTGAATTGAACGCATTTGCCGGCGGAACAAAAGCAGTTGGGGAAGCACTGGCAGAAGGTGAAGGATTCTCTATCATCGGCGGCGGAGACTCTGCTGCAGCCGTAGAGAAATTCGGCCTTGCTGAAAAAATGGATCACATCTCTACTGGCGGCGGTGCCAGCCTTGAATTCATGGAAGGTAAGGAGCTGCCTGGTGTAGCTGCATTGAACGACAAATAAAAAGACTGAAGGGATGGAGAACTATGCGTAAAAACGTCATCGCAGGAAACTGGAAAATGAACAAAACAATTTCTGAAGCAAAAGAATTCATCGAAGCGACGAAAGCGAAGATTCCATCCAGTGACAAAGCAGAAGCAATTGTTTGTGCACCTGCATTATATTTGACAGAGTTAGTGAAGCTTACAGAGGGTACGGACCTTAAGATCGCTGCTCAAACTATGCACTATGAAGAAAGTGGTGCCTTCACTGGTGAAATCAGCCCGACAGCGCTGAAAAGCATTGGTGTGGAATATGCGGTAATCGGACACTCCGAGCGTCGTGAATATTACAACGAAACAGACGAGTCTGTAAACAAGAAGACACATGCAGCATTACAGCATGGTATCACTCCAATCGTCTGCATCGGTGAAACGCTTGAAGAGCGTGAAGCTGATAAAACAAACGAAGTAGTCGGCGGCCAAGTCGAAAAGGCTTTGGAAGGTCTGTCTGCTGAACAAGTTTCAACTGTGATTCTAGCTTATGAGCCAGTCTGGGCTATCGGTACTGGCAAAACTGCAACAGCACAGCAAGCGAATGAAGTCTGCACCTTCATCCGCAACGTTGTGAAAGAGAAAGTATCCGCTGAAGCAGCTGATGCTGTACGCATCCAATACGGGGGAAGCGTAAAGCCAGCAAACGTGGACGAACTTCTTGCAGAATCTGATATCGACGGCGCTTTAGTCGGCGGTGCAAGCCTGGAAGCTGATTCCTTCCTAGCGCTTGTGGAGGCTGGTGCAAAATGAGTCAGGACAAACTAGCTGCCCTCATCATCCTCGACGGATTCGGTATCCGCGATGAAGAAAAGGGTAATGCAGTGAAGCATGCCAAAAAGCCGAACTTCGACCGTTACTGGAACAAGTATCCGCATAACGAACTTACTGCCAGCGGAGAGGCTGTTGGCTTGCCGGAAGGCCAGATGGGTAACTCTGAGGTAGGTCATTTGAATATCGGTGCCGGACGCATCGTGTATCAAAGCCTGACTCGCGTGAATAAGTCCATCAAAGATGGCGACTTCTATGATAATGAAGTTCTTCTTAAAGCAGTCGACCATGCGAAAAAGAACGACAAGAGTCTGCACCTCTTCGGTCTTTTATCCAATGGCGGCGTACACAGCCATATTGAGCATTTGTTCGCTCTTTTGGAGCTTGCGAAGAAGCATGACTTGGAGAAAGTGTACATCCATGGTTTCCTTGACGGCCGTGATGTCGGTCAGAAAAGCGCGAAAGAATTCATTGATCAGACAGAAGCCAAAATCAAGGAACTTGGTGTCGGTAAGATTGCAACACTTACAGGACGTTATTATTCCATGGACCGCGACAAACGCTGGGATCGTGTGAAAAAAGCGTATGATGCAATGGTTTACGGAGAAGGCCCTGCCTATAAGAGCCCTTATGACGTCATCGAAGATTCCTATAAAAATGAAATCTACGATGAATTCGTGCTTCCATCTGTCATTACAGAGGAAAACGGGGATCCGGTAGCGAAAATACAGGATGATGATGCGATCATCTTCTATAACTTCCGCCCGGACCGAGCTATCCAGATTTCCCGGACTTTCGCAAACAAAGACTTCCGTGACTTCGATCGTGGTGAACACCCGCCAACGATCAATGAATTCGTCTGCATGACGAACTTCAGCGAAACGGTAGACGGCGATGTTGCGTACAAGCCAGTAAACTTGGATAACACGGTTGGGGAAGTGCTTTCCCAGAACAACATCAAACAGCTGCGTATTGCAGAAACAGAAAAATTCCCGCACGTGACGTTCTTCATGAGCGGCGGCCGCGAAGAGAAGTTCCCTGGTGAGGATCGAATCCTCATTGACAGCCCGAAAGTGGCGACATATGATTTGAAACCTGAAATGAGTGCCTATGAAGTGACGGACGCGTTACTTGATGACTTGGATCAGGACAAACACCAAGCGATCATTTTGAACTTCGCCAACCCGGACATGGTTGGACATTCAGGTATGCTGGAACCTACTGTGAAGGCAATCGAAGCAGTTGATGAGTGCCTCGGCAAAATCGTCGACAAGATTATCGAAAAAGGCGGTCATGCCATTATCACGGCTGACCACGGCAACTCGGATGAAGTAGTAACGCTTGAAGATAAGCCAATGACTGCCCATACGACTAATCCGGTTCCTGTAATTGTGACAAAAGAAGGCGTGGAGCTCCGCAGCGGCGGTATCCTGGCTGATTTGTCCCCTACATTACTGGATTTATTGGATGTCGAAAAACCAGAAGAAATGACAGGCACAAGCCTAATCCAAAAATAAGAGGAGAGAAAAAATAATGCCATACATTACTGACGTATATGCACGTGAAGTCCTTGACTCCCGTGGTAACCCTACTATTGAAGTAGAAGTACTAACAGAATCCGGAGCTTTCGGTTCTGCAATCGTTCCAAGTGGTGCGTCCACTGGTGAATACGAAGCAGTTGAGCTTCGTGATGGCGACAAAGGCCGTTACCTTGGCAAAGGTGTTCAAACAGCAGTTGCTAACGTAAACGAAAAAATCGCTCCAGAATTGATCGGTGTTGATGTTACACGTCAAGTTATCATCGACCAGCTATTGATCGAACTTGATGGTACAGAAAACAAAGGTAAACTAGGTGCCAACGCTATTCTTGGTGTTTCCATGGCAGCAGCACATGCAGCAGCAGATCACCTTGGTGTACCGCTTTACACTTACCTTGGCGGATTTAACGCCAAAACACTTCCAACACCAATGATGAACATCCTTAATGGTGGGGAGCATGCGGATAACAACGTTGATATCCAAGAATTCATGATCATGCCTGTAGGAGCTCCTACATTCAAAGAAGCACTTCGTATGGGTGCGGAAATTTTCCACAGCCTGAAGAAAGTTCTTCAGTCTAAAGGCTTGAACACTGGTGTAGGTGATGAAGGTGGTTTCGCACCAAACCTTTCTTCCAACGAAGAAGCGCTTGAAACAATCGTAGAAGCAATCAAAGCTGCTGGTTACAAACCAGGAGAAGAAGTGAAACTTGCAATGGACGTTGCATCTTCTGAGTTCTACGAAGATGGCAAATACAACCTTAAAGGCGAAGGCGTTGTCCGTACATCTGAAGAAATGGTTGCTTGGTACGAAGAAATGACTAGCAAATACCCAATCATCTCTATCGAAGATGGTTTGGACGAAAACGACTGGGAAGGCCACAAACTATTGACTGATCGCATTGGCGACAAAGTTCAGCTTGTTGGTGATGACCTATTCGTTACAAACACAAAACGTTTGAAACAAGGTATCGAGCAAGGCGTTGGAAACTCCATCCTTGTAAAAGTGAACCAAATCGGTACACTTACAGAAACATTCGATGCTATCGAAATGGCGAAACGTGCTGGCTACACAGCTGTCATCTCCCACCGTTCCGGTGAATCCGAAGATGCAACAATCGCTGACATCGCTGTAGCGACTAACGCTGGCCAAATCAAAACTGGTGCACCATCCCGTACCGACCGCGTTGCGAAATACAACCAGCTTCTTCGTATCGAAGATGAGTTGAAAGCATCCGGCATCTACGGCGGACTTGCATCTTTCTATAACTTGAATAAATAAGGTAAAAGAAGAGGATGAGCCCATATGAGCTCATCCTCTTTTTTAATGCGAATAGATTTTCGTTGCTTTAAAAAATAGCAAGCACTAGAATAAATGCAGAAAGCGCTTTCTTTATAATTGAGATAAAACAGATAGGAGTGATCAGATGTCAAATCAATATCCGGTACTAAAAGATGCGGAACCTTTTCACTTCGAGGGAAACCGTATAGGAATCCTCGTATCCCACGGTTTTACAGGATCTACACAGAGTATGCGTCCTTTGGGAGAGGCATATGCCGAAGCAGGTTATACGGTATGTGGACCGCGTCTGAAAGGCCATGGAACACACTATGAAGATATGGAACAAACAACGTATAAAGATTGGATAGCGTCGATTGAAGAAGGTTATCACTGGCTGAAGGAACGTTGTGATACGATCTTTGTTACCGGCTTATCAATGGGAGGCACTCTGACATTATATTTGGCAGAGAATTATCCGGACATCCATGCCATCATTCCAATCAATGCAGCAGTAACTGTACCATCAATGGAAAATGTAC
Source organism: Terribacillus saccharophilus (assembly GCF_046592595.1). Classification (GTDB taxonomy): domain Bacteria; phylum Bacillota; class Bacilli; order Bacillales; family Amphibacillaceae; genus Terribacillus; species Terribacillus saccharophilus_C. The sequence goes on from NZ_JAWVPF010000006.1 coordinate 223,869, forward strand.
ATGAATTTAAAGATGTAAGGTACCTGGATGCCATAGGTTCCGATATCAAAGATTCAGAAGTCAAAGAGCTGGCATATGAAAAAACACCGGTTCAGTCCGTCAAAGAAATCCTGCAATTGATGGAGAACGTAAGAGGAGATCTTAGTAAGATCACCTGTCCCGCCCTGATTTTTGTTTCAGATGAGGACCATGTCGTACCACCAGTAAATGCACAGCTTATTTACGATGGAATTGGGTCTGAAAGCAAAACAGTATATCCATTAAAAAACAGCTATCACGTCGCAACTCTTGATTATGATCAGCAAATTATTATTGATAAAACACTCGAATTCATTAACTCAACCTTATAGTCTTATAGATCATATGCCCCAGAAGAATAGCCGGGCAAGGCCAGCAGTACAAAGCTGGTCTTGTCCCCTTTTAATGGGTTAACATCGAAACTACAATTATCCAGAAATGTGCTAAGTATGTTCTTGATAAAAATGAAGAAGAATACATAAGAGCCTTAGTACAGCAGTTCTTGGTGAACAATGCAGTACTGAGCATAACACTTGTTGTGCTTTCATCAGGCTGATAATATAAAGCGAATGGTTTCATTGAAGGAGGAGTTACATAATGGCACAATCATTACAAGGAAAACGAGCTATCATTACAGGCGGCGGACGCGGCATCGGTAAAGCTATTGCAGAGGCACTTGCAGCAGAGGGTGTGCATATAGGCTTGATAGGCCGTACAGAAGAGCATGTAAAAGCAGTAGCTGATAGTATAAATGAAGTTAAAACAGCTTATGCTGCAGCGGATGTTTCCAATCTGGAAGATGTCTCAGCAGCAGTCAACAAGGTGAAAGAGGAATTAGGCGGCATTGATATTTTAATCAATAATGCTGGTATTGCTAAGTTTGGCGGATTCATGGATCTTGATCCAGAAGAATGGAAGCATATCATTGATGTAAACCTGATGGGTGTATACAACGTCACACGGGCTCTATTGCCAGACTTGATCGAACAAAAATCTGGGGACATTATTAACATTTCATCTACAGCTGGTCAAAAGGGTGCTCCTGCTACAAGTGCTTACAGTGCTTCGAAGTTCGGTGTACTGGGACTGACTGAATCTCTAGCTATGGAAGTGCGCAAGCACAACATTCGGGTGACTGCCTTGACACCAAGTACAGTGGCAACCGATTTGGCGTACGAAAACAAGCTGACAGATGGCAATCCTGAAAAAGTCATGCAGTCAGAAGACATTGCAGAGTTTGTCGTAGCACAGCTGAAATTAAACAGCCGCACATTTATTAAATCTGCTGGACTGTGGTCAACAAATCCATAAAACACATAAGAAAAAGCGGAACATTCGAGTTGATCGGATGTCCCGCTTTTTCTTATGTGACCCTGGGTACAAGTGTTCCGGATGTCGAAAACGGGTATAGCAAGAGGAAGAAATAATAAGAAGCCATACCCTATATTCAGGGCAAAGTGCTGCCCGCTTATGACCTCCTTTTCGGAGGGAAACATGCCATTAAGGAGGAGAACAAGATGTCAGTAAGAATTGGAGTAATTGGAACAGGCGCTATTGGGAAAGAGCATATGAACAGGGTGAAAAATCGATTATCCGGAGCGAAGATTACTGCTGTTACAGATGTAGATCCCGCGGCTGCAAAACAGGTACTCGATGAACTGGGAATTGAAGCTGCCATTTATCCGGATGATCAGGCATTGATTGATGCAGAGGAAGTGGATGCGATATTCGTTACAAGTATCGGACCAGCACATGAAGCAACGGTACGGAAAGCAATAGAAGCCGGGAAATATGTTTTTTGCGAAAAACCTCTTTCTGTAACCGCAAAAGGCTGCAAAGCAATCATGCAGGATGAAATGGAATATGGTAAGCGTATTGTGCAAGTCGGCTTTATGAGACAATTCGACACAGGCTACGAGCAGCTGAAACAAGCCATTGATTCCAAATTGATAGGGGAACCGCTCATGGTCAAGTGTGCGCATCGTGCGCCGGAAGTGGATGCGGCCTATACAACGGATATGGCGATTACGGATACCTTAATCCATGAAATAAATATCCTTCACTGGCTTTTAGCGGACAACTATGTATCCGTTCAAGTTTTATACCCGCGAAAGAATAAGCATGCCCTCCCGCATTTGCGTGATCCGCAAGTCATCTTGCTTGAAACGGAATCAGGCGCCCTTATCCAAGCAGAAGTGTCGGTCAATATAAAATACGGCTATGACATTCAATGTGAAATAGTAGGAGAAGAAGGAATCGTAAGTCTGCCGGAAACGGAAAGTATTACATTAAGACATAACGGGAAACAAAGCACGGATGTCCTGCAAGATTGGAAAGTGCGTTTTCAGGATGCCTATGATAAAGAAATACAAGTATTTATCAACCAGGTAGCCAAACAAGAGGCTTTGCAGGGTCCTTCTTCATGGGAAGGATATGTAGCTGCAGTGACATCTGATGCGTGTGTGAAGGCACAAGAATCAGGACAAAGAGAACCGATTGAGCTGGAAGAGATGCCTTCTTTCTATAGGGCGGAAGAAGCAGAAGCCCAGCTCATGTAAAGCCTGATAGTGCAAAATGACAACATGATTTTTTAAATGAATCAGGAGGATCATAATGAAACTAGGTTTTAATCAAGCTACAACTTTGGAAAATTCAAACCTCGCAACAGATCTTGAATTATGTGAAAGGCATGGCTACGACTATATTGAGATCCGTACAATGGATAAGCTGCCAGAGTACTTGGAGCAATATTCCCTGCAACGGCTGTCAGCATATTTCCAGGAGAATCATATCAAGCCGTATGCACTGAATGCACTTGTGTACTTCAATAACCGCAGCGAAGATGAATATCAACAGCTGTTAAAAGAATTCAAACAGATGCTGGAATACGCTAAAGAATTGCAAGTGCCTTATATCGTTGTAGTGCCTTTAGTGACTAAAGAAAAAATACTGAAAAAAGACATCAAAGCGAGCAGTGTTGCGGTACTGCATGAACTGGCTGAACTCGCAGCACCTTATGGGGTTAAACTGGCAGTGGAATTTGTCGGCCATCCTGATTGCACAATCAATACATTTGAACAAGCGTATGATATCGTACAAAAAGTAGATAACCCAAACGTAGGATTAGTACTGGATTGCTTCCACTTCCATGCAATGAATTCCAGTATAGAAGCTCTAAGACAGGCAGATATTTCGAAGGTCTTCATACTTCATATGGATGATACAGAAGACTTTCCGATTGGAAGCCTAGTAGACGAAGATAGAGTCTGGCCTGGACAAGGTGTAATAGATCTGGAAGGAATTCTATCTGTACTGAAGGAAAGCGGCTTTGACGGACCAGCGACAGTTGAACTGTTTCGACCAGAGTATTATGAGATGAAAGCTGAAGACGTAATAAAGAAGGCTAAGGAAACTACAGCGGAAGTAGTATCCAAATATCTTTAGAAGAAACAGCTCTCCATAACGGAGAGCTGTTTCTTATTGACCTATAATTACAGTAAGTCTGCTTTGTATTCAAGAATATGTCGTTTCTCAGAAGGAAAAAAAAGAAGCTCTCTGATTACGGAGAGCTTCTTGTCTTATTTATTGTCCTGTACGCTGACGGACAAGCTGTTCCACTTCATCAGCAGTGCTTAGAGTCAAGGCTTCTTGACTTAGCTCCTGCATGTCTGCTTTGGAAAGCTTCGTGATTTGTGTTCTAGCTGGCAGGATGCTTGTTGCGCTCATGCTGAATTCATCAAGGCCAAGGCCGAGAAGAAGCGGGATTGCGATTGCATCGCCTGCCATCTCACCGCACATGCCAGCCCATTTTCCTTCTGCATGTGCTGCCTCGATGACATTATGCACAAGGTTCAGGATAGCTGGGTGGTAAGGCTGGTACAAGTAGCTGACGCGTTCATTCATGCGGTCAGCTGCCATTGTGTACTGAATCAAGTCGTTGGTTCCAACACTGAAGAAATCAACTTCCTTCGCAAATTGCTTCGCAGCAACCGCTGTAGAAGGGATCTCAACCATGATACCGATCTCGATAGAGTCAGAAACCGATACGCCATCTGTTACAAGTTTTTCTTTTTCTTCAAGAAGAATTGCTTTTGCTTGGCGGAACTCTTCCAGTGTAGCGATCATTGGGAACATGATCTTCAGGTTGCCGTAAACGCTCGCGCGAAGCAGGGCGCGAAGCTGAACACGGAAGATATCATCGCGCTCCAGGCAAAGGCGGATAGCACGGTAGCCTAGGAATGGGTTCATTTCTTTAGGAAGCTGCAAATAGCTAAGCTCTTTATCTCCGCCGATGTCCAATGTACGAACTACGACAGGCTTGTCTCCCATGTTTTCTAGAACAGTTTTATAGGATTCGAACTGTTCTTCTTCACTAGGAAGCTCGCTCTTACCCATGTAAAGGAATTCTGTACGGTAAAGGCCTACACCTTCGCCGCCATTGTTTTGGACGCCGGTAACATCTTCTGGCGTACCAATATTTGCAACAAGTTCTACATGAATGCCATCTGTTGTAACAGTAGGTTCGTTTTTCAGCTTCGCCCATTCTTGTTTTTGCTGTTCGAAAGCTTCTTGTTTCGCTCTGTACGTCGCTAGTTCATCTTCTGTCGGATCGATGATGACAGTACCTTCAATACCATCAACAATGATCATGACATCGTTTGCAGCAGAAGATGTGATGGACTTCGTACCCACAACAGCAGGGATCTCAAGTGAGCGGGCCATGATAGCAGAGTGGGAAGTACGTCCGCCGATATCAGTTGTAAACCCTTTCACAAACTGTTTGTTAAGCTGTGCTGTATCTGAAGGAGTCAGGTCCTCCGCTATAATGATAACTTCTTCGTCTATAAGTGCAGGATCCGGGAAGGAGACCTGTAAAAGGTGTGCCATAACACGTTTTGTAACATCTTGGATGTCAGCTGCGCGTTCTTTCATATATTCATTGTCCATGCTGCGGAACATGTCGATGAACATTGTAGCTGTCTCGTCAAGAGCAGCTTCTGCATTGATATTGTTATTGCGGATATTGTCTTTAACGGGATTGATCAGTTCGGGATCTGCCAATACAAGCAAATGAGCCGAGAAAATCTCGGCGTGCTCGTCGCCTAGTGACACACGAGCATTCTCGCGGATTTTCTCCAACTCTTTTTTGCTGATCTCAAGGGCAGCATCCAAACGGCTGATCTCTTCTTCCGCATTAGCAACAGTTGTTTTATCGAAAGAGAGGTCTGGTACAGCCAAATGGTATGCTTTAGCAATCGCGATACCATTTGAAGCTGCGATTCCGTTTATCATGCTCATCGGAATTATTCTCCTAGGCCTTCGCTTTTGATTGTTTCCGCAATTGTGTTGACTGCTTCTTCTGCATCGTCGCCTTCAGCGGAGATTGTGATCTCAGCACCTTGTGGAATACCTAGGCTCATAACACCCATGATAGATTTAAGATTGACGCTTTTGCCGTTGTAAGCAAGTTGGATATCGGATTTGAAACCGCCTGCTTTATTTACTAAGATTGTTGCCGGACGAGCGTGTACGCCTGTCTCATCTGTGATTGTCATTGTTTTTTCTGCCATGGTAAATACCTCCAAAGATTTTTTATGTGAATGGTTTCATCCTATTTTTGTGAATGCTTTCATTCTATCTTATTTTATACTTTTCTTAGGTCTTTTTTCAACAATCCTACAATAATAGCTGTGACAAAAGAACCGATAATGATGGAAAGGAAGTAAAGCAATGGATTTCCATCAACAAGACTTGCTGAAATGATACCGCCATGCGGAGCATTCAGGCCAATTGCGAAGAAGGCTGATAGACCTCCTGCTACTGCGGCACCAATTGCTGTCGCAGGAATGACGCGAAGCGGGTCAGCAGCTGCGAAAGGAATTACACCTTCTGAGATGAAGAATGCGCCCAGTACGTATGCTGTCTTACCTGTTTCTCTTTCCTGTTTTGTAAACTTATGACGGAATAGGGAAGTTGCCAGTGCAAGTCCAAGCGGTGGTACCATACCACCGGCCATAACAGCAGCCATGAATTCCAAGTTACCAGCATCAAGCATTGCAATACCAAATGTGTATGCAGCTTTGTTGATCGGACCGCCCATGTCAATGGCCATCATGGCACCAAGAACGATTCCTACCAATACTAAGTTCGTACCTCCAAGACCTTCAAGGAAGTCAGAAAGTGCTACATATACTTGTGTCAAAGATGGATTGATCAATAGCATAATCATGCCTGTGATGAAGATACTTAATACAGGGAAGAAGAGAATCGTTTTCAATCCTTCCAATACAGCTGGAAGACCAGATAGTGCTTTTTTAATACCAAGTGTCACGTAACCAGCTAAGAAACCAGCAATCAAACCGCCAAGGAATCCAGAACTAGTTGCATCACCACTACCATAAGTGACCGCAATCAAACCACCGATAGCACCAGGTGCGAAACCAGGTTTATCAGCGATACTGCTGGAGATGAAACCTGCAAGTACAGGAACGATCAGGAAGAACGCTTGGCTGCTTCCAATTTCATTCAGCATTTCAGCAAAACGGCTGCCCGGGAACAATTCTCCAAATAGGATGCTGAGTGCGATCAGGATACCGCCGCCGACAACGAATGGAAGCATGTTGGATACACCATTCATGATGTGCTTATAGAATCCGGAACGCTGTTCTTTCTTTTGTCCGCCTTCAGCTGCTGCTTCTGTACTGCGGCCGCTGTTGTGATGAACTGGTGCATCTTGTGCAAGTGCTTTTTCAATCAGTTCCTTCGGTATTTTCAGTGCACGTCCAACTGGTACTTGCAGAACGTGTTTGCCTTCGAATGGGCTAAGATCGACATTGACATCAGCTGCGACGATGATAGCAGTTGCATCCTTGATATCTTCATCGGTCAGACGGTTTTTAACTCCGCCGGCTCCATTCGTCTGCACTTTGATCGGAACGTTCATCTCTGCTGCTGTCTGCTTCAGCTTATCCGCAGCCATGAATGTATGTGCGATACCAGTAGGGCAGGCAGTAATGGCAAGCACTTTGCCTTGTGTGCCTGGTGCATCCTGTGCCAATTCCACAGCTGGATTTTCTTGTTCTTCTTCTTCACCTAATTCTTCTTTTTCCTTGGCATCGATGATAGACATGATTTGTTCTTCCGTTTCCGCACTTTCAATGTTAGAGCGGAACGTGCTGTCCATTAAGAAAGAAGAAAGACGGGACAAGGTTTCCAAATGTGTCTGGTTGGCACCTTCGGAAGCCGCGATCATAAAGAACAGGTGGGAAGGCTGTCCGTCCAATGCTTCATAATCCAAACCTTCCTTAGAACGTCCGAAAGCGATAGCCGGTGTTTTAACCGCAGCGGATTTACCATGCGGAATAGCAATTCCTTCGCCGATTCCTGTAGTGGACTGTGCTTCACGGGCAAGAATGGCTTCTTTGAAACCCGTTTTATCGTTCAATTTGCCAGCTTGGTCCAGCTTGGAAACAAGCTCTTCAATCACATCAGGTTTTGATTGGGACTGAAGCTGCAAAATGATTGTATCTTTTGTTAGTAGTTCTGTAATGCGCATGATTAACACCCCTCTTAGATAGATGTGAGTTTGACTTGGCTGACTAATTCTTCTATATATTGTCTCTCGCCGAGGTCGTCACTGAATGCCGTAGCACTTCCTGCTGCTACTGCGTAGGTGAAAGCTTGTTCGTAATCACCTGATTTTTCATAAGCAGCCAGGAAGCCTGCCACCATACTGTCGCCGGCGCCAACGGAGTTTTTAACTTTTCCCTTTGGTGTCTCAGCTTTCCAAGCATGATCCTTGTTCACGAAGATGGCGCCTTCACCACCCATGGAAACAATGACGTTTTCGATACCTGTTTCGTGAAGCTTTCGAGCGTAGCTTACAATATCTTCAATAGAAGAGATGGTTGTATCGAAAAGCTCACCCAATTCATGATGGTTTGGTTTAACGAGGAACATCTTTTTGCCGATTAGATCACGAAGTGCCGTACTTGATGTATCGGCGATGAATCTAGTTCCATTTTCTTCACAGATGTCCGCCATCCTTGCATAGATGTCAGCTGGAACGGAGCCAGGTGCATTACCTGCTGCAACCAAAGCATCCTGTTTTCCCAGACTTTTTATCTGTTCGAAAAGCAAAGCAAGCTGTTCTGTTGTGATAGCTGGTCCTGGACCGTTTATTTCTGTTTCTCCGCCGGACTTCAGCTTCACATTGACGCGTGTTGGTTCATTTATTTCAATGAATTGATGTTCGATTCCAGCACTTTCAAGTGTTTCCCTGATGAAGGCTCCGGTGAAACCACCGATATATCCTAATGCCGTCGTATCCACATCCAGTCTTTTCAGCAGACGGGAAACGTTAATACCTTTTCCGCCAGCAAAATAAGCTGTCTGTGTAGCACGGTTCAAATCTTCTGGTTTAAAACCGTCCACATGCATGATGTAATCGATGGATGGGTTCAGCGTACATGTGTAATTCATGATTCCACAACCTTTATTGATGTAAGTTTCTTGTATGAAGCCTGCTGGTTTGCACTGACAGTATCCACGATCAGTGTCGCTTCTGTCAGATCCGCTATATGGGCGAAGCTTGTCTTGTCGAGCTTGCTGCGGTCAGCTAAAACGAAAGCCTCATCTGATCGGAGCAATGCCTGGCGTTTAACGGCTGCTTCCTCTGGATCCGGCGTTGTATAGCCATTTTCCGGGTGAACACCGTTCGTGCCAAGAAAACATTTATCAAAACGATATTGGGCGAGTGCTGTCATTGCACCTCTGCCGATCAAAGTCCTCGTTTTATCCTTTACTAATCCTCCGGTTACATACACGGTGATGTCCTTTTCATACAGTGCATCCAGATGCGTCAAGCCATTAGTGACGACGGTTACATTTCTGCCTGATAAGAAAGGGATCATCTGATTTGTTGTCGTACCTGCATCCAAAAAGATGCATTCTTCTTCACCGACAAGACTTGCAGCATAAGCGGCGACTTTTTGCTTTCCGGATTGGTTTTGTGTCTCCTTCTCCGTATAGCTCATTTCGAAGCTTAATGAAGATACAGTCGTTGCTCCTCCATGAACACGCTGCAGCAGCTTCTGCTTCTCCAGTTCAATAAGATCTCGTCGAATCGTCGAGATGGAGGCATCCGTTACCTTCACGAACTCTGGAATCGTTACAACGCGCTGCTCTTGCAGCATCTGTAAGATCATCTTTTGCCGCTCAGGTGTAAGCATTTGCATGACCTCCTCCTGAACTTAAGTCCACTATAGAGGAAACGGTTTCATCTTGCAACCAAAAAAGTTCAAAAAACTTCATTAAAATTCATTTTCTGCAAAAATAATTCATAATTTTGTCGCATATCGTCGATTGGACAAGAACATCTTGCCAATTATCTGACACATATGCTACAGTTGACACAGGTATTTGCTGTTATAGGAGGTGCTGGGATGCAGACAACTTTAGTAGTTCTATTAATAATCGATGCCATTGCGCTTATCGCGCTAGTCCTTTTACAATCTGGTAAGAGCGCAGGCTTGTCCGGAGCGATATCAGGCGGTGCAGAGCAATTGTTCGGTAAACAAAAAGCTCGTGGTCTGGACTTGTTCCTCCATCGTGGAACAATCGTTACAGGAGTCATTCTTTTCATTTTGACGTTCCTTTTGGCGTACGTCCTGCAATAATCGAATAGCCAACTTCATCCCTCGTCACAACTTCTGTGGTGGGGGATTATTTATTCCCAATGAAGGGAAAACTAGTGCGGAAATCTACTATATATTATAGAAATAACAGGGGAGATACATATGGTCACAATGAAACAGCCAGAGCCGTTCACATTTGAGGGGAAAGGGGATCGCGCTGTTCTGCTGCTGCATGGCTTCACTGGTCATTCAGCTGATGTACGGATGATGGGCCGTTTTCTTGCAGGTAAAGGATACACGGCGCATGCTCCTATTTATCGCGGACATGGGAAAACACCTGATGATATCGTTGCTTCCAGTTCAGATGAATGGTGGGAAGATGTACAGGCTGCTTACCAGCACCTGAAGGATGAAGGCTATGAAAAAATCGCAGTTGCCGGCTTATCCTTAGGCGGTGTACTAAGTTTAAAGCTTGCCTATTCGTATCCGGTCAAAGGCGTTGTAACAATGTGTTCACCGATGTTCTTTGATAATGAAACCCAATTGAACAAAGGATTCAAGTTGTATGCAAGACAGCATAAACAGCTGCAAGGTAAAGATAATCAGGAAATTGAGAAGGAACTGGCCGAATTGATGGAAGCTCCTGCGACTTCAGATATGTTCCAGCGACTGGGCGCCTTTATCACTGATGTGAGCAAGCATGTAGACGAAATTTATGCTCCGCTCTTCGTCGTACAAGCGACAGAAGACCAAATGATCAACACAGACAGTGCCAATTTCATTTATGAAAATGCAGAATCTGATTTGAAGGAGATCAAGTGGTACGAAAACTCTTCTCACGTTATCACGATGGGGAAAGAAAAGGAACAGCTGCATGAAGATGTGTATCTGTTTCTCGAATCGCTTGATTGGGAATAGTTCATACTAGATGAAAAAAGAGCCGAAAAGAAGGTGAAGCAATAATGGACGAAATCAAGCAGAAGATATTAGCTTATTTCAGAGAAAATGCGGATAAGCCGTTAACAGTAGAAGAAATCGAGGAGCAGTTGGCGCTCGATGAAGCAAGCGAGTTCACTGTCCTTGTCAAAGGGCTGAATGAACTGGAAGCAGAAGGACAGCTCGTTCGGACAAGAAGCAACCGCTTCGGGCTTCCGGAAAAATTGAACCTTGTGCGAGGCAAGATTCAGATGCATGCGAAAGGTTTTGCTTTCCTCATACCAGATGAAGAGGGTGTGGATGATGTTTATATCCACTATTCCGATCTGCAGTCTGCCATGAATAACGATACAGTGTTAGTGCGTGTCGAGAATCAGGCTGAAGGCGGACAGCGCCGGGAAGGACAAGTAGTACGGATTCTGGAGCGGGCCATAGCCGAGGTTGTCGGAACATACGAAGATAATGGCCGATTCGGCTTCCTAATTGCCGATGACAAACGTATACCAAATGATATTTTCATACCGCGCGGTGCATCAGGCGGAGCAACAGATGGCCATAAGGTCATTGTCAGGATCACAAAGTATCCGGAAGGGCGCATGAGTGCAGAAGGAGAAGTCATCCGGATACTTGGTCATAAGAATGACCCGGGCATTGATATACTTTCCATCATCTATAAGCATGGTATTTCTACAGAATTTCCACCGGAAGTACTGGAACAGGCAGCAAACACACCAGATACGATCGATCCTGCTGAGATTGAGAACCGTCGGGATATCCGAGATATGATGACTGTGACGATTGATGGAGCAGACGCAAAGGATTTGGATGATGCAGTTTCTGTCAGCCTCCTTGAAAACGGGAATTATCGTCTGGTCGTATCCATCGCGGACGTCTCTTATTATGTGGAAGAAGGTTCTCCTATTGATGAAGAAGCCTTGGAACGTGCAACGAGTGTATATCTTGTTGACCGAGTGATTCCAATGATCCCGCATCGTCTTTCCAATGGGATTTGCTCTTTGAATCCACAGGTAGACCGCCTTACGTTGACGTGTGATATGCAGATTACGCCACAGGGTCAAGTGGTGGAACATGAGATTTATCAAAGTGTGATCAAAACGAATGAACGGATGACGTATGGCGATGTAAACCGGATCTTGCTGGAGGATGATCAAGAGCTGAAAGCACGTTATGCAGAACTTGTGCCAATGTTCCAGCAGATGGAGGACCTGGCTGCTATTCTTCGTAAGAAACGGATGGATAGGGGAGCAATCGATTTTGATTTCCCAGAGGCGCGGGTTGCTGTCGATGAAGAAGGCAAGGCTATTGATGTCATCCTTCGTGAGCGCTCTGTTGCAGAGAAGCTGATCGAGGAATTCATGCTTGCTGCCAATGAAACTGTTGCGGAGCATTTCCACTGGATGGACGTACCGGCTATTCACCGGATCCATACTGATCCGGATCCAGATAAATTGCAGAATTTCTTCGAGTTCATCACAAGCTTAGGCTATACAGTCAGAGGTTCAGCCTCTGATATTCATCCGCAAACCTTGCAAAAGATCGTGGAACGGGTAAGAGGCACACAGGAAGAAATGATCATCAACCGGCTTATGCTGCGCTCCATGCAGCAGGCAAAGTATGATCCGCAGGGCTTGGGCCACTTTGGTCTGGCGACGAAGTTCTATACGCATTTCACTTCACCGATCCGTCGGTATCCAGATTTGATCGTGCACCGGCTGATTCGCACGTATATCGTCAATAATCAGCTTGATAAAAAGACGCAGGATCACTGGAAAGAACGGATGCCTGAAATCGCAAGACAGTCCTCGGAAAGAGAACGTGCTGCTGTCGATGCAGAGCGTGAGACGGATGATCTGAAAAAAGCTGAGTTTATGCAAGATAAGATTGGTGAAGAATTCGATGGCGTCATCAGTTCCGTCACAGGCTTCGGGTTGTTTGTCGAGCTGCCGAATACGATCGAGGGTTTGGTTCATGTCAGTTATCTGACAGACGACTTCTACCATTTCGATGATAAGCGTTATGCGATGGTTGGGGAACGGACTGGCAACCAATTCCGCATCGGGGATGAAATTACTGTCCGTGTTGTGAAGGTGAATATTGAAGAGCGTGTCATCGACTTTGAAGTGGTAGGCATGAAACCGCGCAAACCACGAGAGAATCGTGACCGACCTACAATCATCAAAGCCGAAAAGAAAAATAAGCCAGGTGATCATCGCCCGCCGAAAAACAAAGGAAAGCGGAAACCGCCTGCAAGAGGGAAAAAGACCAAGAAACGAAACACAAGAAAAAGACCATAAAAATGACGCCCCGACTTATGTAGTCGGGGCGTTTGTCATCTGATATATCTTCCATAAATGAGCCATGGATCATCGTCCTCAGTAAAACTGTTGCGATAAGCTTCAGGTATGCTGGCGGCATTCTCAAGGGACACATCCAGCTGCGGAACCAGCTGCTTGTCCGAATGGTTCAAGTAATGGAATACAGTAGTCCATAGACCGTCCTGCTGAAACACATCAGGCCATAGATATTGGATTTGGGCTATATCCTGACCTTTATAGTCTTCTTGAATTGTCATGATCCGGCTTGAGTCAGGGTTTCGGAATACTGCCAGTTTTTCTAAATAGTCATCCTGTAATATGGCGGAAGCGTATGGAATAGGGAAATATGCCTCATATGGATAGAAAGCTGCTTTTGCATCGACAGCTGACTGCTCGATTGCAGCTCGTTTATTATCAGTTCCTTCCATCATCTCCCATGGAGCAGCTGATGGAATATCACACTTTTCAGGAGCTTCCATGACCAGACTGATAAAGCTGCTTTCAGCATGCATATTTAATTTATCCAGTACCCTCTGAGCAGGAAGGTTTGACTTGCGGGTGATAGCTCCAATCCAATTCATCATTGGATCTTCTTCGCAAGAAGCAATGATATGCTGCAGTAAAGCAGTAGCATTTCCTCTTGAATGAAAACGGACATCACTTCGCAGCCGGCCGAGTATTCCATTTCCATTCGGCAAACGGTATACCCCAGCAACTGCAGTAATACCTTCTGCCGTTATCAAGCCAAATAAGGTTTGGGCTGGATTCTCGATCAGCTGAGGGAAAATCCGAAGAACGTAATCATCCTCGATTCCTGTTTGCATATCGAGCACTGCCCGGTAATCATCCATTGTCAATTGTCTGATGGTTGTCATCTATGTATGCACTCCAATCAATCGGGTTCGCTTGTAGATACCCGTTTCAGTATATGAATCGTTAGGATTATCATACAGTTTCTGATAAAATAAAGCTCGTAGTTAGGAGGAAGAAGTCTATGGCTAAGGGACAAGGTAAAGTACTCGCACAAAATAAGAAGGCTAATTTCGATTATGCAATCGAAGAGACAATCGAGGCTGGTATTGTCTTGCAAGGTACCGAGATCAAATCGATCCGTGCCGGACGGGTTAATTTAAAGGATAGTTTTGCCAGAATTGACCGCGGCGAGGTCCGTATTATCAATATGCACATTTCCCCTTATGAGCAAGGGAACCGATTCAATCATGATCCGACAAGGACCAGGAAGCTGCTATTGCATCGCAAGCAGATCGATAAGCTGATCGGCCAAACGCAGCAGCAAGGTTATTCTTTGGTACCGATCAAGCTGTATATCAAGGATGGTTTTGCGAAGATATTAATTGGTGTCGGTAAAGGGAAGAAGAAATACGATAAGCGTGAAGACCTCAAGCAAAAGCAGATGAAGCGCGATGTAGATCGAGCTGTGCGCGATCGCGATTACTAAACTTGCATTTTCTAATAAAGATGTTATAATGGAAGTTGTCTGGGATTTGATTATCCTGATTTGAACGGGTTACCTCCTGTAGCCCCCATTATCATGGGGACGTTACGGATTCGACAGGGATAGTTCGAGCTCAGGCTGCGTGTCGAGGTTACGGCTCGTAAAACGTTACGCCTAAATATAACTGGCAAAACTAACAACAACTACTCTCTAGCAGCTGCGTAAGTAGCACTAGAGGATCCTTGCTGCTATCGCCCATGTGGCAGATTTGAGGGTCTCAAACTTAAGTGGGCTACGCCATTGTTCTCGGCTTGCGGATAATTGGAAGACGACAATCAAGCTAGCCTCGCTGAAAGCCTGTCGTTAGGTCGAAGCGTGTGCGAACTATAATATAACGACTACACACGTAGATGCCTGAGTGCCGTTATCTTTGGACGTGGGTTCGACTCCCACCGTCTCCATCCTTACATATTGGATGGAAAAAAGGCTTTGAAATGCTGATTACAGTGTTTCGAAGCCTTTTTGTTTCTATTTAAGTTTAATTCACGCTTATGTTACGGTATGGAGTACAATAATCAAATGATGTTTTTCTATAAAATTCAAGCAGGATAAAAGATAGCGGGGTAAAAAAATGATTGCAAAAACGGAAGAAGATTTTCAGGCGCTGAAGGAAATCGGCAGGATTGTTGCCTCTATCAGAGATGAATTGGTGCAACGAACGGTTCCGGGCATAACGACAAAAGAACTGGATGAAATAGCTGGAGAAATGTTTGAGAAAGAAGGCGCAGTTTCAGCGCCGAAAAGTGAATATGATTTTCCTGGCTATACTTGTATCAGTGTGAATGATGAAGTGGCGCATGGTATTCCTGGGAGCCGTGTCATTTCTGAAGGAGATCTGGTAAATGTAGATGTTTCCGGGTCTAAAAACGGATATTTCGCAGATACAGGGATCTCGTTTGTGGTAGGCGAGGGAGATGAAATACTCACGAAAATATGCGAAGTGGCCAAACAAGCGTTTGAAGCAGGGCTTAAGAAAGCAAAACCTGGATCTAAAAAAAGCGGAATTGGAAGAGCGGTATTCCAAACAGCAAGACAGAATGATTTAACTGTTATCACAAACCTTACAGGACACGGTATAGGACGCACAATCCACGAAGCACCTGACCATATTTATAACTACAAGGATACATTTGATGATGAATTACTGAAGGATGGAATGGTTATCGCGTTCGAACCATTTATCTCAACCTCTGAGGAAGAAGTATTCCAAAAAGAGGACGGCTGGACTTACGCTACAGAAAAAAGCTTTGTAGCTCAGTTGGAACATACGATTATCCTTACGAAGAATGGTCCGATTATTGTCACGCTCTAACGCATTGAAGCGTATGTATAAAAGCCGATTCCCAATTGGAATCGGCTTTTTATCTGCTTAACAAGTTCTGTATAGGAACTGCTCCATAAAAGTAGTGGTGCAAAGAGAAGTTCTCAGCACCATTTTTACGCTTTATCTTGTTTCCAGGTTGTTTCCTCGCCCTTAGTTGGGCATACAGGAAACACATCATTTTCTTTTATTTCGACTCTTTCACCTGACTGACAGATATATACACCTGTTTGCGGTACGCCTTGTCCAGTCCGGAATTCGCGCGTATCATTACTCATCTTGAACACCTCCAGATTTACATATATAGTTTATCCCTTCCCTTTTGGGCTTACTCTAAACAGTTTTAAAGAGCTTTTCATTGTTGCAGCAACGAAGATAAGCCTTTTAGTTTCCTTGCATGCTCGTATCGCGATACAATCATATTAGCTGCTTTTACCGGAGAGAATAAATGAACGGAGTGAACACTCATGAATCAGACAATTATTACATTATCAACAGGTGAACAAATTCGTACAGAAGCACCTGAACAGCAAATACTGGAGCATATAACGAATAACCAAGGCATGATGAATAAGGCTTTTGTTGTGATCGGGGACGTACATATTGCTACCGCGCATATAGTTAAAATAGAATCCAAGGTGAACGAAACCCATCTACCCGTTCAAACCGAACAGGAAGATACAAGTGTGAGTACAGTGCAGCTTGAAAAGACAGAAGAGATAGCGGATCGAAATCAATTTGAACTTCTGGAGCAGGAGCTCCGGGAAGCAATGCAGACAAGAGATATATTTGCATTGGATACTTTTTTGCATGATGATCTTGTTTTCATCAATCATGAAGGTATCTATGTGACAAAGGAAATGGATTTGGAAGCTCATCGGACACTTGCTGTGCGTTTTACGGAAGTATCTTGTTCCGACCTGCAAATCAAACCGACAAAGGATGGCGCAGTGACAATCTCCCGTATCCATCTCGAAGGACAAGAAGGAGACGAGAAGATCAGTGGTGACTTTATCTATTCACGTGTATGGCAGCTGATCGGTGATCAATACCAGGTGATCGCGGGACATTGTTCTAAGCTGTAATGGATGCGCATGTAGTCATTTTTTTGCATAAACTATAGGTGTATGGCCTAACAGGTAAATAAGGGCATTGTCACGTGTGTGAAATGTGGTATACAATACAGGTTGGGGCACGCTCGTTTGCAGCGGCTAATACAGTAATGAGGGATTATATGATGAATGTGAATGCATTGGAGAGAGACATAAAGCAATTCTTAGAAGCTACAGATGTACTTATAGAAGCTCCGCTTGCGGATTATACGTATACAAAAGTAGGCGGAAAAGCAGATCTACTTGTTTTCCCGAGAAGTTATGCAGAAATTGAACAGGTCGTTGCTTATACAAAAGAAAATGGAGTACCACTTACGATCCTTGGTAATGCATCAAATGTTATCATTCAGGATGGCGGACTGCGTGGAGTGGTCATGATCCTGACGAAACTCGATGAAGTCAAAGTAGAGGGAAACCGGATCACAGCGCAATCAGGTGCAGCGATCATCGATGTTTCCAGAATGGCATTGGATGCCAGTTTGACTGGATTGGAGTTCGCTTGCGGTATTCCAGGTTCCATCGGCGGAGCATTGTATATGAATGCTGGGGCTTATGGCGGAGAAGTGAAGGATGTATTGGAGCAAGTAGTTGTTATAACAGATACTGGCGAACGTAAAGTGATGACAAGTGAAGAATTAGAGCTTAGTTACCGTACCAGCATTCTGCAGAGGAATAATTACATCGCTGTAGAGGCAACATTCGTATTGGAAGATGGTGACCACACGGCGATTAAAGCAAAGATGGATGAATTAACGTATCTTCGTGAATCGAAACAGCCTCTGGAATACCCATCATGCGGCAGTGTCTTCCAGCGTCCTCCTGGCCACTTCGCAGGCAAGCTGATCATGGATGCAGGTCTTCAGCTGACACGAATCGGCGGTGTAGAGGTATCTGGTAAGCATGCAGGTTTCATGGTAAACGTAGATAACGGTACAGCATCAGACTATATCAATCTGATCAAACACGTACAAGAGACAGTGAAAGAGAAGTTCGGTGTGAGTCTTCACCGGGAAGTACGGATTATAGGGGATTCTCCTAAATGAGAAAAAGTACATCACGATAAGTGATGTACTTTTTTTGTTTTATGATATAGCACGTAAAAAGAGTAATGGAAAAGATAAAGGATAGATGAACTTGACTGTCCATCTATCCTTTGTATCGGATTAAACTTCCTGTGGAAGTGCAATGCCTAGGCCGTCAGCAACGCGTTGGCCCCATTCTTTATCTGCTTTTGAGATATGGGCTACTTGGCGCTCAAGAATGTCTTTTCTTGTAACAGGCTTCATTGCATCAACGAAGTTTTGTACAAGACGAGTTTTTTCATCGTCAGTCATTAGACGGTAAAGGTCTCCTGGCTGTGTATAGTGGTCGTTTTCATCGTAACCGACGCTATCCGCTTGTCCGGATACTTCAAATGGCGCAATTTTGCTTGCTGGGTCTTCTTTTGGACCGTTGTAGCTGTTCGGCTCATAGTAAACGCCGCTTCCGCCATTGTTGTCGAAACGCATTTGACCATCACGCTGGTAGTTGTTCACTTCGTTGCGCGCACGGTTAATCGGAAGTGCTTGGTGGTTGGCACCTACACGATAACGGTGTGCATCATGATAAGCGAACAGACGACCTTGAAGCATCTTATCAGGAGATACTTCGATACCAGGTACAAGCGTTCCTGGAGAGAACGTAGCTTGTTCTACTTCCGCGAAGTAGTTCTCTGGGTTGCGGTTCAATACCATGCGGCCAACTTCGATTAGCGGGTAATCTTTTTGGGACCATACTTTTGTTACATCGAATGGATCGAAGCGGTATGTGTTCGCATCTTCAAGCGGCATGATTTGAACATAAAGCTTCCATTCAGGGAAATCGCCGTTTTCGATTGCGTTGAAAAGATCTTCTGTATGATAATCTGGATGCTCACCAGCAACTTTGGCAGCAACTGCAGGATCCATGTTTTTAACGCCTTGCTGTGTCTTGAAGTGATATTTCACCCAAACGCCTTCGCCTTTTTCGTTAACCCATTTGAATGTATGGGAACCGAAACCATGCATATTGCGCAATGTTGCAGGAATACCGCGGTCAGACATAAGGATAGTAACCTGGTGCAAGCTCTCAGGAGAAAGAGACCAGAAATCCCATACCGCATCAGGATTTTTCAAATGTGTTTGCGGATGTCTTTTTTGTGTATGGATGAAGTCAGGGAACTTGATTGCATCGCGGATGAAGAATACAGGTGTATTGTTGCCGACTAAATCATAGTTGCCTTCTTCTGTGTAGAATTTAACAGCAAAACCGCGAGGGTCGCGTACTGTATCAGCAGAACCAAGCTCACCAGCTACAGTAGAGAAGCGAATGAACATATCTGTTTTTTTACCAACTTCAGAAAGGAAGTTTGCTTTTGTATATTTGGAAACATCATTAGTGACTTCAAAGTAACCATGTGCACCGGCGCCTTTTGCGTGTACAACACGTTCAGGAACACGTTCACGGTTAAAGTGTGCTAGTTTTTCAAGAAGATGTACATCCTGGATCAGTGTAGGTCCACGTGAGCCAGCAGTTTGGGAATTCTGATTATCTCCAACTGGAGCACCCCAGCTAGTAGTAAGTTTTTTATCTGCCAAGAAAATCACCTCAGAGTATGTAGTGTTTGTAAATCTATAAACATAGTAACATCTTTTTATTAAAAATCAATACTTATTTATAATAATTATAAACTTATTATAACGATAAATAAAAAAAGGGCGAACCTGCTTTTAGCTGGTTGACCCTTTTAACTGGATGATACCGTTTTCAAATAATTTTATTATAAAGAAGCTACCCATGTGACTAAAGCACATCCTATTATGCTGCTGCTAATCAACAAGTTAGTTTTCCACATTGGCACCCCTCCTTCGCTAACTTAAGTCTAGCAAATTATGAAAGGGTTTTCAATAGAGGAAGAAGCCCAATTATTGGAATAGGTCTTCTTTCTGCTTTTGTTTAGACCGGTACATTTCCTGGTCGGCAAGCTCAATCATTTCTGTTACTGTCAGAGTAGATCCAGGTGCGTAGTCATGAATGCCGAAGCTTGCGGCTATCGGATAGGCTTTTATCTTCGTGTCATTCAACAGCGTTAATTTATATTGCAGTATCGAAACGAATCCCATGGCTTGGCTTCGGTCCTTTGCAGGAAGGAGAATGATAAATTCATCTCCGCCATGCCGGAAAAGACAATCATCTTCTGTCAGGGTAGAAGCTATCGTGGATGCGATCAGTTGGATAAGCTGATCGCCCTCATTATGGCCATGGATGTCATTTACCTGTTTCAAATCATTCACATCCACGAAACAAAGACAGAATGGATGCACTCCCTGCTGTAGAAGGTTTTCGATATATTGGATACCGGCACGTCGGTTGAACGTTCCAGTCAGAGCATCCCGGCTGGCATGCTCTTGCAGTTCCTGCTCGATCCGCTTGAAGTTAGTCACATCCGTCACACTGATCAGAAGCGCATCTATCTTGTTATAGCTGAGTAATTCAAAGTTGAGCATCATCCAGTTTGCATCCTGAAAGCGGTTATGGGTGATATAGTTTTCTATTTTAACTTCATTTCTCAGCTGCTCGAGCAAAGCCTCCTGTTCCTTTTGATCAGGAAAGAAGGAGGTAAGAGAGAAGCTTGCGGAAGAATCAGGATTGATACCGAAAAATTGTCCTGCTTGTTTATTATGGAGGATGATATTTTCTGTCTCTAAACAAATCAGTACAACCGGCTGCGGGTTAGCAAAAAACAGACTTTTAAAATTACGTTTCTCCTCCTGCAGCTGCATCTGGCTGTGAAAGTCTTTTCTCAAGTAGTGATAGAAACTGAGATTGATAACAGCACTTACTATCATTCCGCCTGTGACATTGATAAGCATGATGATGGAGAAAGCGCCAGGAAAATAGAGGTATAGCCCGCTCAGCAGCAGCGCATGCGCAGTACCTGCCAAAATGTTATACAGCCCCGGCCGTATCGGCAATAATGCAGCACAAGCAAGCAGAATTATCAAATAGGCATACACATTTCCTTCTTGCTGATAACTGTTGAAGGAGGAGAATGCGCCTTGGACAATATACAGTGCAATATAACTGATGCTAAGGATATTTGCGTGTAGATTTTGAAAAAAGACGAGATAACAGACGGACATCAGCATGCCTAACAGATGGACGAGAGCCAATGGGAAAACATAAGCCGGATTATCCAGAGATCTTAACATGGATATATCTGCGATTAAGAATAAGGGATAACCAGCAACCAGCGTAAAAGAACTCAGTTTCAGTCTGTGCGACAAAATGCTCTGATGGTACTTATCGAAATCATGGATCTGCTTCATGGTTTTTCCTTTTTGTTTTTTAGATATTTTACTATATAAACAAACAGAAAGCTTTACCTTTCTTTGATCGAAGCATTCTGACGATTTTGTTTCAAAACGTAATGAGATGATTGTGCTTGCTAACCAAACACAAAAAAGAGCTGCAGCAGCAGCTCTTTACAGATGGTTATTATAAGCAGTTGTAAGATTTTCAACGATTTCTTCTACATCGTAGCCTTCAATTTGTTCGCGAGGGATGAAATGGACCAATTTGCCGTCCTGCATCAATGCGACAGAAGGAGAAGATGGCGGCTGATCTGTGAAGTATTCCCGCATCTTTTCTGTAGCTTCTTTATCCTGGCCAGCAAATACAGTTACAAGATGTTCTGGTTTTTTAGCATTCTGCAGGGATTCACGGACTGCTGGTCGTGCAAGACCTGCTGCACAGCCGCATACAGAATTGACAACAACCAGCGTACTTCCTTTTGTTTGTTCCACATAGCTTTCAACCTGTGCAGCGTCTGTCAGTTCCTGGAATCCTGCCTGTGTCAGCTCATCCCGCATTGGCTGGACGATTCCGCGCATATATTCTTCGTATGCATTCATATTATTTTTCCTCCTTAAGTTTGGCTGCCTCCGTCATTTGTTTCCAGACGGAACCTTTTGCCGCTTCGCCGCCGGCAATCCGCTCGATTGCCATGTTAAGCTGCAGCTTCACTTCAAATTCAGTTTCCTGTCTTGCTGCCTCTTCAAGAATCGGAAGGCTTTCGCTGTCCCCAAGTTCATATAGAAACATTGCAGCCCGCCACCTGACTATCCGGCTCGGATCGGCAAGTGTTGCTTCCATCGCTGGTGTAGCTTCTTTAAAGCCTAAATCGGATAGGCAGTCGCCCGCTGTTCGTCTGACTGTTACGACCTTATCTTTAAGAGCCTGGTATAACAGCGGCAAAACAGCTTTATCTTCTATCATACCGAGATAAGCAGTTGCCAGCCGGCGAATGGATGATTTTGGGTCTTGCAGAGCTTTATCCAAGAACGGAAGATGCTCGATGCCAGGTTCCAACGCATCCAATGCCCGGTAACGCGCACGCCAATCATCTTCATCCCACACTTCCATAGTCGGCTGCTGTTGCTTCATCGGCGGAGCTTGGGGATTCCTGGCACGTGCTACAAGTTCCCGCAGCCGTTCCGCACTGTAGCTTGCGAGCAATTCTTCGTAAATATCTTGTCCTACCTGATCGGGTTCACCATATCGGGGATATTGTTCTTCCCATTTGCGGGCAAATACAATGTTGTCGTTCCCGGCAGCTTCCATTGCTGCTTCGGTGAACAAAGAAGGAAGTCCAATTCGCTTCTCTTGTTCATCAAATAGAAGCTTGATTTGCATCGGTACACCGTAAATGGTCTGAATCTGAACGTCCACTTGACCATAATGTGGTTCTTGAACGCCTGCTTCAGCAGATGAACCTTGGCTTTTTTCTCCGAATGCTTCCCGTACAGCTGGCAGTATTGTCTCCCAAGCTGTTTTCGGGCTTCGTTCCAGGGCAAGGAAGTCAGCTACACGATATATCCCTTTGACACCTTCAATTCGGAATAGCGCCTGGACATAATCGGGATCACCAGAAGAATGTGTCTCTCGTTTGTAATCGAAACTGCTGCCCATTGACAGCATGTCATCCACCACGATCTTCATCGAGTATGGACTCGGGGTAGGCTCGATTGTCACGATTTTCATCGTATTCCCCCTTATATAAAATAATCATTTTCTTCCTATAGACTATATCACAGATAGGCTGAAAGGTGCGACAATGCAACCCTAGGACTTCAGCCCAATGAAAACTAAGTCTCTGTTTCTATTAACCTCTTGGGTGCTGTCTGCTAGAATGTTAATTATCCGTAAAAAATTCCACCTTTTCGAGTACAGGATGCTATAATGATTTGGTAAATAATTTACGTTTGGAGTTGTAAAATGGATAATTGGATAACGCAGTTTATGGAACAATTCGGTTACTTTGCGATCGTATTGCTGATGGCAGGCGAAAACGTATTCCCGCCGATCCCCTCAGAGATCATCCTGCTGTTCGGCGGCTTCCTGACAACCACCTCTGATAGTGTCACTGCAGTTGGTGTTATTATCGCGGCGACAATCGGTGCAGTTATTGGGGCTATTATCCTTTATGGCATCGGGCTTCTCTTGGATGTAGAACGACTGGAGAAAATCGTGGACCGCTGGGGACATATTTTGCGAATAAAAAAAGAAGACATACATAAAGCGGATGCTTGGTTCGATAAGTATGGCGTATGGACAATATTCCTTTGCCGTTTTGTACCTGTGATTCGGAGCTTGATTTCCATACCGGCTGGAATGTCCAATATGAATTTCCCGCTGTTCCTTATTTTTACGACATTAGGGACACTGATTTGGAATACAGTATTAGTATTGCTCGGTCTATGGCTTGGTGAATCCTGGACGACAGTGGAAACTTATCTTGGGTACTACCAGGATGTCGTCATTGTAGTATTGGCGATTCTTATCGTCCTATTCGTCATCTTGTTCATCAGACGGAATAAAAAGAAAAAAAGTAGCTAGAGGAGTAGAGGCATGAGTATCATTGAGTTCTTTTCGGCCTTGATCATGGGACTGGTCGAAGGATTGACAGAATTTGCACCGGTATCATCAACAGGCCACTTGATCATCGTCGATGATATGTGGCTGAAGATCCACGAATTATTCAACGACGAAGTAGCAAATACATTCATCATCGTCATTCAGCTAGGCAGTATCTTGGCTTCTGTTATCGTATTTTGGGACAAGTTCATGCAGATCCTTGGTATTCGCAAGCTCCAAGGAAAAACAGAATCGATGCCAGGAAAGAAAAACAAGTTCAATTTAGGAATCGTTATTGTTGGCTTGCTTCCGGCAGGGGTACTTGGACTATTGTTCGATGATATCATTGATGAATATCTGTTTTCCGTATGGTACGTTATCGTAGCATTGGTCGTCGGGGCTTTCTTCATGATTTTTGCAGATAAAGTTTCGTCAAAAAAGACAGAAACAATCGATTCATTGGATGGTCTTACGTATAAGAAAGCCTTTTTGATTGGGCTATTCCAGTGTATCTCTTTATGGCCCGGTTTTTCCCGTTCTGGAGCAACAATTTCCGGCGGTGTCATTCTCGGGTTGAATCACCGTGTTGCATCAGACTTCACTTTCATCATGGCAGTGCCTATCATGGCTGGAGCTAGTCTTGTCTCGCTGCGGAATCACTTGCATGCTTTTACACCTGATGTGATTCCATTTTTCATTGTCGGATTCATCAGCGCGTTTATCTTTGCACTGATTGCTATCCGTACATTCTTGAAAATCATTTCCAAATATAAACTCGTTCCTTTCGCTTACTACCGTATAGCTTTGGCGATCGTGATCGTAATCTTCTTGATCATCAACAAATGATCCCTGTCTCGTACAGGGGTCTTTTTTTTGGCTAGAAGTGCCTTTCATATTATGACGCCAAAGACAGAAACTAATGCAGAAAGGAGGAGAAGCATCATGAAAAAGAATCGTGTTGATGGCGGTATCTGGATTGATGATACGTATCAGCCAGGCATGGAAGAAGGGCTTACAGCCAATCGGGATGAACAGGATCCAAACAAGAAGCATGTGCGTGCCGACTATGAAGGCGAGACGGGTGACGCACATACGCTAGGGCATTATCGATGACAAGGCGAAATAAAATACTCGTGCCCGAGGCGCGGGAAGGTCTTGATCAGCTGAAATATAAAATCATTCAGGATGCCAACCAGTCTTACCAGACTGAACAGGCAGATGATTTAGGCAACAGGACGAGCAGAGAAAACGGTAAAACAGGTGGCAGCATCGGTGGTAATATGGTCCGTGAACTCGTGCGGATGGCGGAAGAAAATCTGAAGCACCGTTAAGGAGGGAAAGTCCGTGAACGACAACGATAAAGCTTTGGAAGATTATTATATGCGTTATACCGATTTGGATAGGGATGGCAAGGATATTTCCTTTTCACAGGAAGAAGCGGATATCGATGATTTAGAAGCACAAGCCCGTTCAGACGCTGCTGATGCCCGTGTTGCGAAAAGGCATAAATAACCGGTCATAAGTACTGTACCAGATCGCATACTAACAAGGCACGACAATATTTTAGGGGGTTATCACTTTGGAAAATCAAATTCAGACTGCGCAGATGAACCAGCCGACAACTTTACATGGCAAGCAGAACCATGGTGGACATGAAATTTTTGACACACATGAAATCCTTACGGGGATGATCAGTGTAATTGATCAATATAAAATTTTTGATCAGTTCATTCAGGATCCAGAACTAAAGACGGTTGCTCAGCGCCAAGGTGATTTCCTTACACAAACGTACAACACGATGGTGGAAACATTCAAAACAGGCCAGGATCCAACAGTGCCAACTACTTCTTACAGCATGCAGCAAGGAAATGATGTTGTATATGGTGTGAAGACTTCCCAGCCTAAGAAGCCGATTACTTCCGTTAATGAACTTACGGATGAATGTGTTTCCACCTATATGCTTACGCAGATGAAAAGTCTTGCTGCCATGAGCACTCGAGGTGCTTGTGAAATCACCAATCCAGTCTTAAGAAGGATTGTTGCTGATTCCGTACCGAACTTAATCGAAATGAGCTACGAAATCTTCCTGTATCAAAACAAACATCATTATTACCAAGTGGCACAGTTACAGCCAAGTGATATGGCTGCGATGATGCAAAGTTATGATGCAGCTCCAATAACTCAAACGCATTAATAAAAAGGTCCGCCTAATGGCGGACTTTTTTATTTGTCTTTTTGCTGCTGGTAATTTGCTTCTTCTTTAAGTTCGTGACGGAGACTCTCTACACTTGCAGCGCGTCGCTCGTTTTTCTCTTTCAAAAATGAAATTTCTTCATCTGTTAAATGCTCACTGTTCGCTTTGACAAAGTCTTCTGTTTGATGAACATTTTGCAGTGTGTGCTGAATCGTATCTTCGATGCGCTCAGCATTATCTGCGCGATTATCTGGGTTCGGCATGCATGGACCTCCTTTCCAGGACAGATATAATGTAGTATCTGCCTGGAAAGAGAAGTTATGTATGCTTTAACTCCTTATGATGGAAAGGACATCCCCCTTGGATAGGCTCTGCGTCATCACCGATGAAGTATTGCTTCCATTCATGGTGGGTCTGATCACCGAAATGACCGATATCGGGGTGTTTCGGCAGCTTGTCCCATTTTTCCACTCGATCCCGGACAGAACCTCGTGATTTCGTCCCGGCAGGTCTGTCCCCTTCCAGACCATCAAAAATACTGCGCGGCTGCAGTCCGATAACAAGGGAAGGACCTAAGTCACGTGTTATCCGCTGCTTATATGCAGGAGCATTTCCGAATAAGAAATAAGCCTCGCCGCCGATATGATAATCAAAGAGGAAATGCTCTGGATCCCGAGGTCGTTCGGCGGGCCATGCTATTTCATCCACTTCGTGCAGCCGCTGAAGGAAACGCCAGAAGTAATCTCGGTAATATTCTAAATCATGTTCTGTTTCCTCAGGCTCAAAAAAGAGGAATAATCCTCTGCGTATGGCTTTTTCCTGCGTATGCATCAGTTTCGTGAAATCATTGATAATTTGAAGCGCATTATCCCAGTTATCGTGAGGTACAAAGCCATAACGCAAGTCGCCTCTCTTCTGGGCGGCAATGCCGAAGTAGCAGGGGAAGTCCTTTTTGGCGACTGTTTCAGCAAAAGGCTGATAGGCGTCAAGAGCCCAGTCTGGCAGTTGTTGATTTGCGGTATGTATGTCTTCTTTCTTTAAAAGCGGTAGCATGTATACACTCCTTATGTATGTTAGAAATTGTTATATTTTTTTGTCAGTTCAAAACTCCTATTGACGAGGCTTTTTCCATTTACTATACTAAAATGAGAATCTAATTGATAATGAATATCAGTATCATCGATGCTGCCGAAGAGGTTTGACGCTTATGAAGTTAATTTACTTGCTTATAATTACTGTTCTATTAGCTGTTTGTTCCCTGTTTGTCGGGGTGGAAAACGTGTCGTTTTCTGCTTTATGGAATAGGCATGAGGAAGCCTGGAATATCGTCATGATCAGCCGGCTGCCGCGGATGCTCAGCATTGTCATGGCTGGGGTAAGCCTCAGCATATGCGGGCTTATCATGCAGCAGCTGACGCAAAACAAATTCGTATCTCCGACAACTGCGGGGACGATGGATTGGGCGAGATTGGGGATTCTTGTTTCCTTGCTGTTCTTCACAGATGCCAGTCCGATATGGAAAATGTGCATCGCTGCTGCGTTTGCTTTATTCGGCACCTTGCTCTTTATGGGAATCCTTCAAAGGCTGAAGCAGAAGGATACAATTTTTATACCGCTGGTCGGGATCATGCTGGGGAATGTTGTCAGTTCGATTGCAACATTTTTTGCACTCAAGTTTGACCTCGTTCAAAATATGTCCTCATGGCTTCAAGGAGACTTTTCCTTGATCATGGAAGGGCGCTATGAGCTTCTTTACATAAGTGTACCGCTGCTGATCATCGCTTTTCTGTTTGCCAATATGTTTACTGTTGCTGGTATGGGAGAAGATTTCGCTACGAATCTTGGCCTTCCTTACAAATATGTCGTCAATGTTGGATTGATTATTGTCGCAATCATTACGGCTGTTGTCATTTTAACAGTAGGTGTCATACCGTTTCTAGGTTTGATTGTGCCAAATATCGTCAGCATGTATCGCGGCGACAATTTAAAGAACAGTATATGGCATACAGCCGTACTTGGTGCAGCATTCCTGCTCCTATGTGATATCGCAGGACGTTTGATCATCTATCCATATGAAATCTCGGTAGGACTCATGGTAGGCGTCATTGGCACAGGTATCTTCCTTTATATGCTGTTGAGGAGGAAGGCCTATGCTTAAACGAAAAATCACCTTACTGATCGTGATCGCTTTGTCTTTGGCTGGTCTGTACCTTTTCATCCATATGAATTTCCAAGCCATGGAGTATCTGCTGCGCACACGGCTGGAAAAAATCCTGGCCATGATTTTATGTGCTGTATCGATTGGCGTTTCGACTGTAGTGTTCCAGACGATCACACATAATAGAATCCTGACCCCGAGCATCATGGGTTTGGATAGTGTCTATATGTTCATTCAAACCATTGTCGTCTTTTTATTCGGTTCAGGAACATTTGCAATCATGCAGAGTGATTCGTATTTCTTCCTTACCATTCTGCTGATGGTCGGATTTGCTTTCGGGCTTTATCAGCTGCTGTTCCGCAGAGGACAAAATAATTTGTTTCTGCTGCTGCTTGTCGGGTTGGTGCTGGGAACATTTTTCAGCAGCTTGTCTTCCTTTATGCAGATGATTATCGATCCGAATGAGTTTCTTCTGATTCAAGACAGTATGTTCGCGAGCTTCACGGATGTAAATACAGATCTCCTGCTCATTTCAGCAGTGATCATTATTGTGCTTTGCATTTACATATTCCGTTATCGCCACTATTTCGACGTCATGTCTATCGGTCGCGATCATGCAGTGAACCTGGGAGTGCCATACGAAAAAATCGTCAAACGGATGTTCTTGGTGATTGCGGTACTCGTTGCTGTGTCGACCGCCCTAGTCGGGCCCATTACTTTCCTCGGCTTGCTTACAGCAAATCTGGCACGCGAATTTCTCCAGACGTTCCGGCATACGTACCTGCTGACAGCAGCAAGCCTGCTCAGTATCATCGCATTGCTCGGCGGTCAGCTGGTGGTGGAAAGAATCTTTTCCTTCTCAACACCAATAAGTGTCATCATCAATTTTGTCGGTGGTGTTTACTTCATTTATTTATTAGTAAAGGAGAGTAAGAAGATATGATCGTTGCAGAAAAGCTTTCGAAGTATTTCGGTTCCAAGAAAGTCATTCAGGATGTTTCCATCGAGGTGAAACGCGGTGCGATCACTTCTTTCATTGGTCCGAATGGGGCGGGGAAGAGCACCTTGCTTTCCATGGTAAGCAGATTGTTAAAACAAGATGATGGTATCGTCTACCTTGATGGAAAAGACGTACAGAAACAAAAGAGCAAGGATCTGGCAAAGACAATCGCAATTCTGCGCCAGTCAAATGTTATCCAGATGAAGCTGACAGTCCGTGAACTGGTAAGCTTTGGCCGTTTTCCTTATTCCAGCGGGCGTCTTACTCCCGAAGATGAACAGAAGGTAACAGAAGCTATTGCATACGTGGATCTGGAGGAAATGGAAAATAAGTACTTGAACGAACTCAGCGGGGGGCAGAAGCAGCGAGCATTCATTGCTATGGTGCTGGCGCAGGATACAGAGTATATCCTGCTCGATGAACCGCTAAACAATTTAGATATGAAGCATGCTGTCCAAATGATGAAACTGCTCCGTAAGCTAGTGGAGGACTTTGGCAAGACGATATTGCTTGTTATCCATGATATCAATTTTGCTTCTGTTTATTCAGATCGGATCGTGGCGATGAAAGACGGTAAGATTATAGCGGAAGGTCCTACAGACGATATCATTCAATCTGATGTTCTTAAATCGATATATGATTTAGATATCGATGTCCACAATATAAGCTGCAACCGTATTTGTGTCTACTTCTAAAACGTACTGGTTAAAGGGGTGATGCCGTTATGAAGCTAACTGCCTTTCATGGCCAGCATAATTTACACAAAAAAGAAAAAGGAGATTAGATAAAATGAAAAAACTAACTTTGCTGATGACAGGTCTACTATTCGTTCTTTTACTAGCAGCATGCGGAAGCAATGCAGATAGTGCAAGCGGTGCAGATAAAGAGGATGAAAAAATAACAATCAAGCATGAATTGGGTGAAACAGAAGTATCGAAGAATCCTGAGAAGATCGTTACTTTCGATATGGGTGCTCTGGATACCTTGGACAAGCTTGGTGTTGATGTAGCTGGTGTTCCACAAGAGAATCTTCCTGATTATCTTTCCAAGTACAGTGGTGACGAGTATGAAAATGTCGGCGGTCTGAAAGAGCCAGATTTAGAGAAAGTCGCTGAAATGCAGCCGGATGTCATTTTCATCTCTGGGCGTCAAAGCGATTATTATGAACAGCTTAGTGAACTTGCACCAACGATTTACATTGGTGTTGATACAACAGACTATATGAACTCATTCAAGAAGAATACAGAGATAATTGCACAAATCGTAGGTAAAGAAAAAGAAGCGGAAACAGCACTTGGTGAAATTGATGATGCAATTGCTGATTTGAAGACGAAAGCAGAGAGCATGGATGGTAAAGCATTGATCACACTAGTGAATGATGGCAGTGTGAGTGCATACGGCAAAGCTTCCCGTTTTGGTGTCATTCATGATGTTTATGGTGTGCCTGCTGTTGATGAAACAATTGAATCCTCTACACACGGTCAGAGCATCGGTTTTGAGTATATTTCAGAAAAGAACCCGGAGTATCTGTTTGTAGTCGATCGTGGAGCAGTTGTAGCAAATGGTACATCTTCAGCAGAAAAAGTGTTGGATAATGAATTGGTAAATGGTACGAATGCAGCGAAGGAGAACCATATTACTTACTTGAGCCCAGATTACTGGTATCTATCTGGTGGTGGACTGGAATCTGAAATGGAGAAAGTGAAAGAAATTTCTGATGCAATTAAATAAGAAAGAAATAAAAGCGCAAATGCTGTGAAGCATTTGCGCTTTTTCAGTATATATCCTCTTGGTGGAAGTAGTTTGGCTTGATGATTGTATTCTTATAAGGTTTATGGAAGACATGAGTTGCCGCAGGCGACATTGGTGGAATGAGCCAGCTCCACATGCCTGTCACATCACGCCCGGCTTTTTGTTCTTGCTTTTCAAAATGAGCAAATTGCTTAGCAGCTGTATGGTGATCGACAATCGTCACACCTGCTTTTTGGAACGATTGAAGGACTGCGACATTTAATTCAACTAATGCACGATCTTTCCAAAGTGAGGATAGCTTACTTTGGTCAAGTGCAAGAACCTCTGCCACTTTCGGCAGCATATGATAGCGATCCTCATCGGCCAGATTTCGTGCGCCGATTTCGGTTCCCATATACCAGCCATTGAAGGGGGCTGCGTTATAGGTGATGCCGCCGATTTCCAGTTTCATATCTGAAATGATCGGAACCGCGTACCAGCGTAAGTCCATATCAGCTATTGCGGGATATGCATCATGCTCGATACGGACTTCTTTCACGATATCTGCTGGAATTTCTTGAAGTACCGGTGGCTGGTCACCAACTTGGACGACTAGCGGCAGAATGTCGAATGCGGTTCCTTTGCCTTCCCAGCCAAGAGCTTTGCATACATTGGTGAAACGTACAGAAGCAGGATCTCCAATAATGCCATGCTCTGTCTCATACCCGGCATAACGAAGCAATTGATGATTCCAGATCCGGATATTATCATTTGGTGCAAAGATCGTGATCATCGGCTTTATTTTCCCGCCGTTTGTTGCTTGTTCAATATGACGGAACAGCTTCTGTATTACTTCTTCTGCATCCAATGCTCCCCGTGCATCATTTATCTGAAGCCCGTTCCAGAACAAGCGGCCTATACATCGGTTCGAATTCCGCCACGCCATTCTTGCGCCATGCTCCAGTTCTTCTGTTGTATGGGTATATGTAGAGTTTCGAATAATGTCATTACTGATTTCGGATAAGCGTTGCTGTATTTCTATATCGGACTTTCCGAGTTCCTGATAACTTGTTCGAATAAATTCTGTTGCTTCTTGTAATAGTTCTTGCATAGGCAGCTGCCTCCTTTAATCAGCTTGAGTATAGCATGTGGAAAGTGAAAAGACGTTAAGAGGAAGAAATTGTAGAAAAAGGTTCATGAATGGCGCGTATCAGCCGATATAAAGAAAAGAGGGGAAGGGGGAAGAATAATGAACAAAAGACATATCATTAGTATGATGAGCCTAGGGTATCTTTATGCTGTATTGCTGTTCCTTCAAAATGAAAGGGTTTTCTTACTGGAGTGGTGGATCAATCTTATCATTGGACTTATACTGGCAGGGGGAAGTCTCACATATATCCTTCTATATAAGAAGGAAGTGATGGAACCGACAGCTGAGCATACAGTTGAAATTCAGATTCCACAAGAAGCAGCCGCAACGGTTGAGCCTGTTATAAAACATGAAAATGATGCAGCATTGATTAAGCTGGAACAGACGGGTGATGCATTGCAGCAAATTGTAACTGCTTTAGAGGAAGTGACTATCGGTTCAGAGAATCAATCCCATGCTTCAGCAGAGCTGGCAGCAACAATGCAGAAGTTCGCTGAGAACGTCATGATGGTAGCATTAAAAGGGGAAGATGCAAAGCAGGTTGCTGTCGAAATGGATGCATTGACAAAAGAAGGTGCATCACATATGAATGATTCTGTCAGTCATATGGAAACGATAACGTCTAAAATAGCTTTTTCATATGATAAAGTCAGAGGCTTGAATGGCAAAACCGACCAAATCAGTGCTTTACTGAAGGCAATCAAGGATATTGCGGAACAGACGAATCTGCTTGCGTTGAATGCTGCGATCGAGGCGGCTAGGGCAGGGGATCAGGGCCGCGGATTCGCAGTGGTGGCAGATGAAGTACGGAAGCTCTCCGACCAAGTACGGGTTGCTGTAACGGATATCACTGGTGTTTTCCAAGCTATCCAAACAGAATCAAAGGAAGCAGTCGACGCTCTTGGTGCTGGTAAAGAGGCGGTTGTTGCTGGTTCAGATAAGATCACGACGACCCAAAGCACATTTGAACAGCTGCAGGCGGAGATAACTATAACCAGTAATCAAATCGAAGCCATTGCGACAGCGATGTATGAAGTTCTCGATAATACACGAGGTGTAACAGACAGTATCAATAGCATTGTATCTGTTGCGGAACAAAATGCAGCAAGCATGCAGGAAGTGACTGCGATCACGCAGGATATACAGCAAAACTTCAACAAATGATCCAAAAGCGGCCTGCGAGCCGCTTTTTTTTATGGAAACATTGAACGTCCCTGCAGCAATAAACATTATTCATCTCAGGAGAAATACCCATTCTGACAAAGCTTAAAACCTGTTAATTTTTTTGGATGCGCTTCCTATAATTTTTTTGTTGATTGACTGGGTTATGGTTTGAATAGATAGCTTTTCTGTTGTATCGTAAGCGGATGATTATGTCAGAAAAAAGGAGGAGTTATCATGTCTCTTGCAGGCAGACAATTTAAACCTGCGACAGTGATTGCGGTTCTGATGATCTGTGCTTTCTCAATCGGAACGACAGAATATGTCGTCACTGGCGTACTTACTCATATCGCCTCCGATCTTGGAGTGACAATCGCATCAGCTGGTCTTGTGGTAAGTATGTATGCTCTTGGAGTAGCAGTATTTGGTCCGCTGATGACAACCTTATCTGTGAAATTGCCGAGGAAGCCGATGCTGCTATTATTCATGCTGCTTTTCATCATCAGTAATGTCATCAGTGCGGCAGCGCCGAACTTTACTGTGCTGCTTATATCGCGCGTCGCTTCCGCTTTCATGCACGGACCTTTTTTTGCGCTTGCTTTTGTAATGGCCAGCGATCTTGTCGAACCACGCAAACGGGTCCAGGCAATTGCAGCTGTTAATGGCGGTCTTACAATTGCCATCATGATCGGCGTACCATTTGGAGCCTATCTCGGGTCCCTGATTGAATGGCGTCTCGTATTCTGGATGATTGCCGTTCTTGGAGTGATAGGACTCATCGGGCTGCTTATTTGCGCACCGAATACCAAACCGGCAGAAACACCGCGCATCAAGCAGGAGCTTAGTGTATTCAAGCATAAACAGGTGCTGCTGACGATAGCTATCATCATCTTTGGCTACTCCGGTGTATTTACTGCCTATACTTTCATTGAACCGCTGCTGCGGTCTGTTACTGGCTTTGGAGGCGTTGGTATCATGATCAGTCTCTTCTTCTTCGGAATGGGAAGCGTAATCGGTAACTTTTCAACGCCGCGTCTAGCAGCCGGCAATGTGACCAGAACACTGATCTATGTGTTTGCGACATTGACTGCCATTCTATTATTGTTCCCGCTGGCAACACCATATGCTATCACCGCTGTCTTGATAATTGGGCTATTCGGTGCCGGGGCTTTCGGAACAACACCATTATTGCAGTCGAAAATCGTTATGGCTGCAAAAGAGGGGCCGACAATTGCGGCGGCCGCAAGTGTGTCAGCGTTCAATCTGGCAAATGCAGGCGGTGCTTATATAGGTGGTCTTGTACTGGATGCAAATCTTGGATATACATGGCTTTCGATTATCGGAGCAGGTATTTCCATCATAGGAATTCTATTATCTGCAATATCTTATCGAGAAGAGAAAAAGCATCCAGAGGCAGCCTGAATTCTATTGCAAGCCCCAGAATCTTCCTTCATACTAGAATAAATTTCTAGGAGGGGAAGCAGAGCATGAATCCAATATTAAGAGATTTCAAGACTAGTATCGAAACAGACCGTCTTATTATCAGGGCACCTAAGATCGGCGATGGCAAAGCGGTGAATGAAGCTATCAAAGCTTCTCTTCCGGAGCTGCAGCGCTGGATGCCATTCGCGCAGGAACTGCCGACACCGGAAGACACGGAGGAAAATATCCGGGAAGCAGTGGCAAATTGGATCAACCGGACTAATTTACGCTTGCTTATATTCCGCAAGGATACTGGAGAATTTATTGCGTCCAGTGGTTTTCACGGGATAGACTGGGATGTTCCGAAAGTCGAAATCGGATATTGGATGGATACCCGCCATACCGGCCAAGGTTTCATGACAGAGGCCGTTGAAGCACAAACGGAATATGCCTTTACAGAGCTCGGTGTCCGGCGGGTCCAGATACTCTGTGACGAAGAAAACAGTGCAAGCCGGGCAGTTCCGGAACGGCTCGGCTACAAGCTGGAAGGAATACATTATGCTGACAGCCTCCATGTAGATGGAAAGACTGTGCGTAATACTGCGTATTACAGCAAGACCAGATAATGGGCGGTAAACCACAAATTGTTGCGGATTTACATAAAACGTTCAAATTTTGTTCACTACTTATTCTTATTCTCGCTTTTTGCCGGTGTTAGAATGAAAAATGAACTGTTTACTTACCAGGCAAGTCTGGTCTTTTTGGCTGCTTTGTATTACACTAGTTTCTGGATTGTTGTCAGACACTGTCTATTCGATAGTGTGATAGTGTGTTTCTGACTGGGATTCTGTCACTCCTTCGGGAGATACGGAAGCCTCATTGTGAAATACTTATCAAAACCCTATTATAGCGGATATGGTTGTTTTCCTATGCAGAGGGAAAACAAGCGTTTTCGTGAATTCAGGTAAAGAAAGGAAGGGAAGCAGGCGCATGCTTAAAAAATTGAAACCCTTAAGTCTTCTATTGTTCCTTGCCCTGCCGCTAATGCTCGCCGGCTGTTCTACACCGGAAGTGCTTGATCCGAAAGGACCAGTGGCAAGTCAGCAGAGTGACCTTATTATTCTATCAATCATCTTTATGCTTACAATCGTTGCGGTTGTATTCGTACTTTTGACGATTATCCTTGTCAAGTACAGAGAAAGAAAGGATCACGACAAGTACAGCCCTGAGCTACACGGCAGCATGCTGCTTGAGACGATCTGGACGATCATCCCGATCATCATCGTAGTCATTTTGGCTGTTCCAACTGTCAGAACGATCTATTCATTAGAGGAAGCGCCTCAGCCGAAAACCGCTGAAGCAGCGAATGAAGATCCTCTAGTAGTACATGCAACATCCATCAACTGGAAATGGGTATTCACCTATCCAGAGGAAGACATCGAAACAGTGAACTATCTGCACATTCCGATTCACCGTCCGGTGGAATTCAAATTGACATCTGCTGATTCCATGGCTGCTCTATGGATACCAAGCCTAGGCGGTCAGAAATATAACATGGCAGGCATGCAGACAACGCTTTATCTGCAAGCAGACCACGTTGGCACGTACGATGGACGAAACGCTAACTTCACAGGTGAAGGCTTCAATGAACAACGATTCAAAGTCTACGCCGATGAAGAAGCTGATTACCAACAGTGGGTGGAAGACGTACAAAACTCCGCTCCAGAACTGACACAATACGAGTATGACAATCTTCTGATTCCTGGTGTTTATGACGGAACAGCTGAATTCAATGGTACGCATTTGCAATGGATCGACCATTCACAAAATGCAGACTACACATTGGAAGCATGGGATCGACTAGGCTATGAGCCGAAAAATCCGCATGCGAAAGACAAATCTCAAAACATCTTGCCTGAAGACGAAATTCCGTACTATCAGCAAGACAATACTGTAGACAACTCGGATGAAGACATGGACTCTGAAGAACATGCACATGCGGGTCATGAGTAACAGAGAGAGGGGGAAGAGTTTTGGACTTAAAATGGAATGAGTTTATCATTACCGGCGATCCATTGATCCTGGGCGCACAGATCAGCATCTTGCTCGGTGGAATCGCCGTTGTAGCTGCCCTTACTTACTTTAAAAAATGGAGCTGGCTATGGAAAGAATGGCTGACTTCTGTTGATCATAAGAAACTGGGTATCATGTATATCCTTAGTGCCCTATTAATGCTTTTCCGCGGCGGTATCGATGGTTTGATGATCCGTACGCAGCTTGCTAAGCCAGGAATGGAATTCCTGGATCCGCAACACTACAACGAGGTATTCTCGACACACGGTGTTATCATGATCCTTTTCATGGCGATGCCATTCTTGATCGGTTTGATCAACTATATCGTACCTTTGCAAATCGGTGCACGTGACGTTGCATTCCCGTATTTGAACAACTTGAGCTTCTGGACATTCTTTGTCGGTATGGCTCTATTCAACATCTCCTTCATCATCGGTGGTTCACCTGACGCTGGCTGGACTGGTTATACGCCGCTTGCGACAAATGAATTCAGCCCAGGTCCTGGTCAGAACTACTACTTGCTAGCAATCCAGATTGCTGGTATCGGTACATTGATGACAGGTATCAACTTCTTCGTTACCATCCTTAAGATGCGTACGAAAGGTATGACACTAATGAAAATGTCCATGTTCACATGGACTACTTTGATCACAA
This sequence comes from Terribacillus saccharophilus, assembly GCF_046592595.1. Classification (GTDB taxonomy): domain Bacteria; phylum Bacillota; class Bacilli; order Bacillales; family Amphibacillaceae; genus Terribacillus; species Terribacillus saccharophilus_C. Next base: position 261,219 of record NZ_JAWVPF010000006.1, read on the forward strand.
TGCTGATTATCATCTTCGCATTCCCAGTGCTTACAGTTGCACTTGCTATGCAGACATTTGACCGTCTATTCGGTTCCGTACTCTTCACCTTGCAAGGTGATGGTAACCCAATGCTTTGGGTCAACCTATTCTGGGTATGGGGTCACCCTGAAGTATATATCGTTATTCTTCCTGCATTCGGGATCTTCTCTGAGATTATCTCGACATTTGCAAGAAAACAGCTATTTGCTTATAAAGCGATGGTTGTGTCCATTGTGACGATTTCTGTATTGAGCTTCCTTGTATGGGTTCACCACTTCTTCACAATGGGTAATAGCGCTGAAGCGAACAGCTTCTTCTCTATTACAACAATGGCTATCTCGATTCCAACCGGGGTTAAGATATTCAACTGGTTATTCACGATGTATCGAGGGCGTATTACCTTTACGACTCCGATGCTTTGGTCCCTCGCTTTCATCCCGAACTTCGTAATCGGTGGTGTAACAGGGGTAATGCTTGCGATGGCTGCGGCTGACTATCAGTATCACAATACGTACTTCCTAGTATCTCACTTCCACTATGTGCTGATCTCGGGTACTGTATTTGCTTGTTTCGCAGGTCTGATTTACTGGTATCCGAAAATGTTCGGACATAAATTGAACGAAAAAATCGGCAAATGGGCTTTCTGGATTTTCGTTATCGGCTTCAACGTATGTTTCTTCCCTCAGTATTTCCTAGGGTTGGACGGTATGCCAAGACGTATTTCCACTTATTTGCCGGAAGATGGCTGGACAGGACTGAACATGATCTCCACAATCGGTGCGTTCTTGATGGGTCTTGCATTCATCATCTTCGTTTACAACATCTATTATAGCTGGAGATATTCACCAAGAGAGAAAACTGGTGACGCTTGGGGTCTTGGACGTAACTTGGAATGGGCGACAACTTCGTCTATCCCGCCGCATTACAACTTCGCTGTTCTTCCTGAAGTAACAGGTCTTGATCCTTACTGGGATATGAAGGAAAAAGGTCTTGATCAACAGAAGAACACGGATTATAAACCAATTCACATGCCTAGCAACTCTTCCATACCGGCAATCATGTCAGTATTGATGGGTATGGCAGCATTCGGACTTGTATTCCAATGGTACTGGATCGGTATTGTAGGTGCTGTCGGTATCTTCATTACTATGATCGTTCGTTCATTCGATTACAATGACGGCTACTACGTCAGCGTAGAAGAAATAAAAGAAACAGAAGCGAAAGCGAATAAATAAAGGAGGTTGTGAAGAAATGGCACATGATCACAATGTGAACCCCAACGCGCCATTGGAATACCAATCAGAAGCCGGCCGGTTGAACATCACCGGTTTCTGGACCTTCCTTGGTGCAGAGATCGCTTTGTTCTCGACACTATTCGCGTCTTATTTCGCATTACAATCACGTGTAGGCGACGGACCAACATCCATCGAGATGTTCGAAGCTGGCCTAGTCATGATTATGACAATGCTGCTTCTTACAAGTAGCTTCACTTGCGGACTTGCGATTCACGAAATGCGTGCGAACAATGTAAAAGGTGTTATTGGCTGGATGATCATCACACTTATCCTAGGTGCAGGATTCATCGGCTATGAGCTATACGAATTCGTACATTATGTACACGAAGGTGTTACACTAGGAACTAGTGCACACTGGTCTATGTTCTTCATCTTGCTTGGTACACACGGTCTTCACGTATCAATTGGTATCGGCTGGATCATTCTTCTTCTGATCCAACTTGCAAGAAGAGGACTTACACCAAAAACGGCATCAAAGGTCTTTATCTCTAGTCTCTATTGGCACTTCTTAGATGTTGTGTGGATCTTTATCTTCACATGCGTTTACTTGATGGGGATGGTGAATTAATATGAGTCAACAAACGAAAAAAGGACATTTCCCTTGGAAGCATATCATCGGATTCTTGATCTCAATCGCGTTGACACTTGTAGCCTTCGCAACAGCGCTGTGGACAGACTGGTCATCAACAACGATCTTCATCATCATCTTGATTTTCGCTGTAATCCAGGCTGCTTTGCAGCTCGTTATGTTCATGCACATGACGGAAGGAGAAGACGGCGGTTTGATTTCCGGGAACACACTTTTCGGATTCTTTATCGCTATCGTCATCATTGTCGGTACTTACTGGCTGATGACTTCTGGTCATATGCACATGGGTATGAGTATGTAACACACATAAAACCCGCTCTCCTGAGCGGGTTTTTTTGTATTCTTTTCTTCTTTTCACTAAAATAAAGAAGATAGAAGAGGAGGTTCGGCATGATTATTGCAAATGATGAACATATTCTTACAAAAGCGAAACAAGTATCTGAGGTTGCAAAAAAATACAAACAGCTTGGTGATGAACAGGCACGTTTGGCGCCGCAAGTAGTAGATGCTTTTCGAACGACAGCTTATACATTGCTTACTGTACCGAAAGCACAAGGAGGAGACGGAGCGAATCTCCATGATTTCTTAATGGCGCAGGAAATTGTAGCCGCTGGTGATGGAGCAGCTGCATTGTCGATAGGGTGGCACTTGAGTACGATGCAGGACTTATGCGAAAGTGCAGATTGGCCAGAGGGTATGTTCGATACATTCTTGAACGAAGTTATTCAAGCGCGTAAAATTGTCAATCGTGCAGCATCTGAGCCAAAAACGGGAAGTCCTACTCGAGGCGGTGTTCCTGAAACAAAAGCTGTGCGGGACGGCAATGATTATATACTTACTGGGCGTAAGACATTTACATCCATGGCTGCTGATTTGGATTATTATCTCGTTACAGCATATGTGGAAGAAGACGAGACGGTCGGAAGCTTTTTAATTGCCAGGGAAATAAATGGAGTACATGTCGAAAAAACTTGGAACCCGATGGGTATGCGTGCAACTGGGAGTGACGATCTAATTCTGGACCAAGTAAGGGTACCAGCAGATTGTTACGTGGAAAGAGCTCGTAAGAAAACCGGACCAAAGGGGTCATTGCTGCATATTCCTGCTTGCTACTTAGGCATTGCTAAAAGTGCACGTGAAGAAGCTGTGTCGTTTGCTAAAGACTTTCAGCCAAACACATTGGATAAACCGATTATCAGTGTAGCTCATATCCGGGAAAAAATTGGTGAAATGGACTTGGAGCTAATGCAAGCAAGACATTTTATGTATCATGTTGCCAGCTTGTGGGATAGCTATCCTGAGAAGCGGCAACTTATGGGGCCGGAGCTTGCAGCAGTAAAAGTGAACGCAACAAAAGCGGCTGCTAAAGTAGTTGATCTGGCAATGCGGATTGCTGGGGGCAGAGGACTTTCAAAGACTCAACCCTTTGAACAGCATTATAGGGACGTACGTGCAGGCTTGCATAACCCGCCGATGGACGATGCTGTCTTGGAACTGCTGGCTTCCCATGCCGAGAAAAAAGATAATTAAATTTCTCTTTTTAGTACCAGGTATTAAAACTAGATGGTATAATGGAGGCAGATGTGAAGGAGGCAGATAATATGGAATCCAAAGCACGTGTAACAGCGATTGGAACATATATCCCGGAAAAGGTATTGACCAATGCAGATTTTGAGAAAATGGTCGACACTTCCGATGAGTGGATTGTGCAGCGTACAGGTATCAAAGAAAGAAGAATCGCTGCTGAAGATGAGTATGTAACAGATCTATGTGAGAATGCTGCAAGAAACCTTGCGAAGAACTTCAACAAATCCCTGGATGATGTGGATTTGATTCTTGTCGCTACAGTGACAGGTGAATACAAATTCCCAAGTGTATCCAGTCAGCTTCAAGCAAGACTTGGATTGAAAAAAACAGGTGCACTCGATTTGGGAGGCGCATGTGCAGGCTTTGTTTACGGTCTGCATATGGCAAACGGATTGGTTTCATCTGGTTTGCATAAGAAAGTACTTGTTTTGGGCGGAGAGACTTTGTCCAAAATCACCGACTATACGGATCGTACAAGCTGTATTCTATTTGGTGACGGTGCAGGAGCTGCACTAGTAGAATATGATGCTGAAAATCCAGGCTTCTTTGGTTTCCATATGGGTACAAAAGGAGAAGGCGGCCGTCATCTCTACCAAACAGGTTTGTCCACTACATTGAACGGGGAAGAGCTTACCAACCCAGGAAAACTGGTTCAAAACGGTCGCGAAGTGTATAAATGGGCTGTTTCTGGTGTGCCAAAAGGCGTTAAGAAACTAGTGGAAGAAGCAAATATGTCACTGGATGATATCGATTGGTTCATCCCGCACAGTGCCAATATGCGGATGGTTGAATCTATTTGTGATCGTTTGGACTATCCAGTCGAGAAAACACTGACAAGCATGGCTTATGCCGGCAATACATCTTCAGCGACAATACCATTGGCATTTGATTTCGCTTTACAGGAAAACAAGGTCAAAGATGGCGATACAATGCTGCTTTATGGATTCGGCGGCGGACTGACCGAATGCGGTATCATCATCAAATGGGATCCAAAAGCATAAAAAAGAGCCCGTGGAGAAATCTCCACGGGCTTTCTTCATGCAATGGCTTCAGGAATCCTTATGAGGTCCGCGTATCGGCAAATCCCCAGCGATCTTCGCACGAAACTGATCCAAAAAAATAACATTATAATACTGATCTTTGCCATTTCGGATCACATATTTACGTACGTAAGCATGCAAAAACGTCCCATCCAACCATGCAAGAATCAAGCTTGCTGGTATCGCACTTACCAATGGATGTACAGGACCATCAGTTGCCAGAACGATAAGCATCCAGCTGACAATGGTGAAGAAAATGCAATCAAGCCATCCTGTTGTCTTATTTGCTTTGCTCGGCAGTAATAGCATGTCGATCAAATAGCCTATTACAGTGAGGATCATTGTAAGCTGGAATACCTTGGTAAAGGATAATTGATAGATTAAACCTGCGAAAAGATAAAGGATCGCGAATGCGAATATTCCTTTCAGAAGTATGGCTTTGACATGTTTCATCATTGTTCACCTGCTGCTTTTTTTATACAATATGTCCAGTTTCGGTTACTGGTATACACAGCTGCAACAGTTCTAAAGAATATGGTATAATAACCTGCTGTAAGTTTAGAGATAGGAGTTTATGTCGTACATGATTACAAACATAAAAGAAGCATGGTTTTCTAATGTACCAAAGGATGTTTTATCAGGAGTTTTAGTAGCCTTAGCACTTATTCCGGAAGCAATCGCTTTTTCCATTATTGCCGGCGTCGATCCGATGGTTGGATTATATGCCTCCTTCTGTATCGCCGTTGTCATTGCGTTTGCAGGAGGACGGCCAGCGATGATATCTGCTGCCACTGGTGCGATGGCACTTGTGATGGGAAGTCTTGTTGCAGATCATGGATTGCAGTATCTTTTCGCTACAACCATACTGACAGGGTTCATCCAAATCTTATTCGGTATCTTTAAAGTAGCGAGGTTGATGATCTTTATTCCGCGGCCGGTCATGATAGGCTTTGTTAATAGTTTAGCTATTTTAATCTTTATTGCGCAGCTCGTTCATTTCGAGGGCGAGTCATGGCAAATCTACGCTTTCGTGGCGGGGGCACTAGTGATCATCTATGTGCTGCCGCGTTTTGTGAAAGCTATCCCATCGCCGCTTGTTGCAATTGTCATTATGACTATAATCGCCGCAGTCACACATAGTTCAACAAAAACAGTGGGTGACATGGGAGAACTGAAGCAGGCTTTGCCGTCATTCTTTATCCCAGATGTTCCATTCAACATGGAAACACTGCAGATTATCTTTCCTTATGCTATCGCTTTAGCCATAGTAGGACTGATGGAGACATTCCTGACTGCACAGCTGCTGGATGAGTATACAGATACAAGCAGTAATAAAAACCGTGAAGCACGCGGGCAAGGTATTGCTAATATTGCCGCAGGCTTTTTCGGCGGGATGGCTGGCTGTGCTATGATCGGACAATCTGTCATCAATGTGAAAGCTGGCGGCCGGACACGTTTATCTACCTTTATTGCTGGTGCTTTCCTAATGCTGCTTATTATCGTCTTCCAGGATGTCTTGGTCCAAATTCCGATGGGAGCACTTGTTGCGGTTATGTTCATGGTCAGTATCGGAACGTTTGACTGGTCATCGGTACGTAACCTGCATCGGATGCCATTGACGGATGCAGCGGTCATGATTGTGACCGTAGCAGCTGTGCTTTGGACGCATAATCTGTCTGTCGGTGTTATTATTGGAGTATTGATGAGCGCTGTGTTCTTTGCAGCTAAAATATCAAAGGTGGATGTCAAAGAAACACAAGGAGAACAAAAGGTATATATGGTAAAAGGACAGCTGTTCTTTGTTTCTGTGACCGACTTCCTAGCTTCCTTTGAGCCGAAACAGGAAAATGCCAAGCATATCGTTCTGGATTTCCAAGAAGCAAGATTATGGGACGATTCAGCTGTGGGAGCATTGGACAAACTGGTAATGAAATATCGGGAATATGGGATTCGGGTGGATGTTCGAAATCTCGACCATGCAAGCCAGGCATTGGTCGATCGGCGTGCAGCTTATACCCAGGCATGAAAATAGGCGTATACCATTTGGTATACGCCTATTTTTTTCGTTTGAACACAACGTACTTCATGAACAGGAAGCTGCTTGCAGACGAGAGGAACATAGCTGCGCCTTTGGCTATATTATTTTCTACATATGCCGGAATGGTAACAAATGTCATTTCTCGCAAAACTGCAAGACCAGCTATAAAGACAATATTGCTGATTACTAGAGCAACTAATGCTTGAGCGAAGAACAGACCTTTTTCAGCTTTACTGGATCTTTTTTGCTTGCGGAACGTAAATCTCGTGTTCCAATAATAACTGTTCCATATACATACTAAATAACTGATTGTATTGAAAAGCAGCAGCAAAAGATTATTTTTTGTCGGCCAGATAAGTAGTAATATATTGAGCACGACGAGGTCCACTGCCGCATTTAATACGCCAATAGACGTAAATTGGAGGATTTGAGTACGGGTCCTCTTTAACATCATTTATCACAGCCTTCAAGTTACATAGTTCGATCTTAACATCATTCCCTTATTTCCTTCTTTTTTAACGTTTCAAGCTGCTTATGTGTGGTATGTAGTGCTATATGCTAGTTTTACTTTACTAAGCAAATTTGGAAGAGGAGTGATTGCAGTTTGTGTTACGCAAAGGACATGGAGAAACTCGCACAAAAAGCCAAGAGCCACCCTCAGAAAGTACTTAGCATGTATGTGAATACGGATCCAGCCAACCGTGATCAAACAGGTGGCGAATGGAAGATTCACGTTAAGAATGGTTTGAAGAACTTCGAAACATATCTTAAGAATGACCCTCAGGAGCTGGAGCAATTCCTAAAAGTGAAAGAAAAGGTGAAAGCGTTCCTTGAGGATAACGGACAGAGCATGAAGAAAAGCTGCGTCGTGTTTGCATCAGCGGATGACATTTGGTTTGCGGAATGCCTCCAGATGCCAGTGACGACAGAATTCCATTGGGAAGATGAACCAAAGCTTGGGCAATTTCAGGCATTGTATGAAAAATTCCCGGAATCAGGGGTTATTCTCGTTCAGAAAAATCAAGTTAAAGTAATTGATGCCGTTTTAGGAAAAATAAATGATACAAAGCTATATGAAATGGATTTGGACACAGAGAAATGGAAGGTGCAGGCAAGTCCGCAGCGAGCATTATCCATCAAGGGAAAGGGCGGGAAAGGATCGAAGAAGGACACGATCGAGAACCGCTTGGAAGCCAACCAGAAGCGCTGGTATAAATCGCTTGCACCAGATCTTGATAAGCTTGCAAAAGAGAATGAATGGAAGAGCATCCACCTTGTTGGAAATAAAGAGGAAGCAAGATTGATTGAAAGCTATATGCAAAAGCAGGTCCAGCAGACGGAAGGGAAGAATCTTTTCGAGCAGGAGGAACGGAAAGTGCTGGAGGAAGTGATTCTATAAGAAAAGCAGCATGCCACACGGGCATGCTGCTTTTTCATTAGGATAGGCGTTTTCCTGCGACACCGTAATTTGCTTTGTTCATTTCCTCGATGACGATTGAGACTGCTTCGGCACGGGCGCCTGTAGTTTCGACCATCACCTCGGTCATTTTCTTTATCATTTGTTCTTTCTGTTTATCCGTACGGCCTTCCAGCATTTTAACTGTGATGATTGGCATATATATCGACTCCTTAGCTATTGTGACACGTCGGGCAAAGACCATAAAGCTCGAAAGCGTGTGTATTTACATGATAATCCGCAAGCTCTTCTGTGTAAACCGGGAGCGGACATTTCTGGAGCGGTTTGGTCAAGCCGCAGCTTTCACAGATGAAGTGGTGGTGATGCGTACCACTTTTACAAGCGATCTTAAACAGCTTCTCTCCATTTTTTTCACGGGATTCGAGCAGCTCCAGCTGTTCGAAAAGGCGGAGATTGCGGTAAATCGTATCCAAGCTGATACCAGCATAGCTGGTTTCCATGAATGCAAGGAGGGCTTTAGCACTTCGATAGCCTTTGGCATGAATGAAATAGGAGAGGATATCCGCCCTTTTGTCGGTATATTTATGACCATTTTCCTTCAGAATCGCAATGCCTTCATCTACTTGCATATCAGGAAACTCCTTTCTCGAATGCAGTTTTTCGTTTGTTCGCAAGCAGCAGCTTTTGAACGATGAAACTTAACAGAAGAATCAGGATAGATACGACTACAATAGTACCACCTGGCGGTATTTCAAAATAATAACCTGAGAACAGGCCGACAATAACGGATGTCTCTCCGAAGAGGATAGCCAGTATCATTGCCTGTTTGAATCCTTTAGCCAATCGGATTGCTGCAGCTACAGGTATTGTCATCAGGGCAGAGACGAGCAATACACCAACGATCCGGATACTTGCTGCAATGACAAGGGCAGTCAGCAGCATGAAAATGAAATGGATAGCTCTTGCATGCAAGCCGCTGACACGCGCATGCTCTTCATCAAAGGAAAGCACGAGCAGCTGCTTATAAAGAACTCCGATTACGATCAGGACAATAATCGAGATGATCACGATAACACGCAAATCTTCACTGCTGACAGCAGACACAGAGCCGAACAGATAAGAAAACAGATCTGTCGTAAAGCCATTGGCCAATGATATGAAAATGACACTCAATCCGACTCCTCCGGAAAGGATGATCGGAATCGCGATTTCCTGGAAATTTCGGAACATACTGCGAAGCTTCTCGATTAGCAGAGAAGCAACAACCGAGAAACCAAGACCTGCATAAAACGGTGAGATCACAGGTGTTGCAAGCTTTTTCTCGAGTAAGAGACCGAATGCGATACCGGCTAGTGTTACATGCGATAGTGCATCCGCAATCAGGGACAGTCTGCGTACAACGATGAAACAGCCCAGTAAGGGTGCTATCAAGCCGATTAGCAGACCCGTATATAGTGTATTTCGTAAAAATTCAAATTGAAGAAAATCAGCAATCATGCATGAATACCTCGCAATACATGTAAATCGGATTCAGGCAGGCTGAATTGGTCCGGGCTGCCTTCGTATTGTACTTGCTGATCCAAATAAACCAGCTTGGATGCGTATTGTGCAATACCGGCCAAATCATGTGTGATCATAACCAAAGTAAGTCCTTTTTCCTCATTCAGCCGCTGCAATAATTCGTAAAAGCCTTTTACATTGGCATGGTCGATTCCAACAGTCGGTTCATCGAGTATGATCAGTTCCGGCTGGCTGACAAGTGCTCTGGCGATGAAAACGCGCTGCTGCTGGCCTCCAGATAAACTGCTGATATTTTCATGCAGATAATCACTCATATCCACTTGAGCAACAGCTTGCTTTACAGCAGCCCGGTGCTTCGCGGAGAATCTGCGGAAATAACCGATCTTTGGGGTAAGCCCCATGGAGACTACTTCGAAAACAGTTGCTGGAAATCCTTTATTGAAGGCATTTGCCTTTTGGGAAACAAAGCTGACTTTATTCCAATCCTTAAAGGAAGAAATAGACTGCCCGAATAGCTCGATGGAGCCTTTGTTCGGCTGCAGCATCCCCAGAGCCAGCTTGATCAATGTTGTTTTGCCTCCGCCGTTTGGACCGATCAGACCGAGGAAGTCACCTTTTTTAACTTGAAGAGATACCTCACGCAAGGCAGCCTTCTGTTCATATGAGAAATTAATAGTATCTATTTGAAGGATAGATGTCATTTTCTATCACCTTTCTAATCACGTACTTCTTCACAAAGAACTATTCTATCGTAATCATTTCGATTTGTAAATCATAATCGTTTCGATTTAAAGATGGATGAAAAATTAATCCATCACATTAACCCGTATAGGGTATGAAGCGGCAGAGTTGATATCGTGTATAATAACGCGCTTGGCACGAAAAATGACATGAAAGAAGCAATAGAAGAACAAGACCATGAGGTAATGGCATAAGAAAATCCTCCGCATTCTGAATGCGGAGGATTTATTTATACTGCTGCAGCTTTTTCGTCCTTTTTGACGAATTGGACAGGCTGCTGTTTTTTGAGCATTAATGCTGCACATGTAAGTAAGAATGTAATAACCAGAATCAATCCAAGATGAAGGATTGCTGATGAAACACTTTCTCCAGCATAGATTAGCTGAGTGAAGCCTTGCACTCCATTAGAAGCTGGCAGAGCAGCGCCTATGACACGGAATACCGGAGACAATAGATCTGTCGGAATGATATTCCCTGCAGCCATCAATTGGAACGGAATCATAGCAACGTTGAATAAAGCGCCAGCATTGCCGAAGATAGCGAAGCTCATTTGGGTGAAACTGATGCAGGCAAAAACGACTAGCAGTTCGAATCCCCATAGCTGCATATAGGAAGCGGCTGTATCATTAGCAAAATAGGGAATGGTAACAGTGATTGTCGAGACGACAAGCCCGATAATCAGCAATAGAAGCTGTTTGTTCCAAAAGACCTGCCATTTGCTGAATTTACGGTTCACGATTTGTGTAACGATGTTCATTTGGATATTCATGGTCATGACAGCGATGAATACGATGAAACCAAGAATCATGGGAACCATGGAAGTAGCGAAGTTGCTGATATGATTTTCTTTGATGATGTCCGCTTGTACATGCGAGCCGCTCATAGAAGCTGTCATCTGTCTTGCTGTACTTTCAGCTATGGACAGAGCGACCTGGGAATTAGAGCTGTTCATATAAAACTGTAAGGAAGTATCGCTTTGTTTTGCTAAGCTTTCAGTGAATGCATCAGGAATGACAATCAGCATCGTGATGTCATTTTGATCAAGCTGCTTCTTCGCATCCTCAAAAGAGGTAAGTTCTGCATCGAATGGCAAATTGTCGATCATCTGTTCAGCTACTGCATTTGCTTGCTCCCCATCTTCATTGACAACTGCAGCCTGCAAACGGTCCAGGTGATCAGTTGCATCATGATAGCCTGTCAGCCAGATGATGGAAAAAAGTAACGGGACAATAATGGCAAAGGCAATGCCGACTTTCGTATTCGGGATCTTGAACATCTCCCGCAAAGGCTGTAAATTCAAAATAAAAACTCCTATCTATATTAGTTGCACGTGCATGTATTTAGCGAAAAAAATCACTGCAAATTCTGATGCAGCTTTCGAATCAGATTATGCAGCAATTCTATATCTCTCGGTTGAAAACCTAGATAAGCATGATTTTCGATTTCTTCTATCTTTGGTTTGATGTCTTTGACCAGTTCCCGTCCTTCTGCTGTAATTTGCAAACGGATTGCCCTGCGGTCGTGTATATCATGTCCGCGGGTGACCAGTTCCTTTTTGACAAGCTTGTCAATTATCTTCGTAACGGTAGTCTGTTCTCTTTCCGTTAAGTCGGCGAGCTCTTTTTGGGTGATGTCATCCTGCTTGTCGAGCTCTGCAATAAGGGAGAATTGTTCCGGTGTCAGCTCAAACTCCTGAAGCATGCGGGATGTTTCCCGTTTCAGAGATAGGTAGGTCCGGGATAGAAGCAGTCCTAGTTCATCTTGTGTCCTGCTCATGGTCCGCTCCTTTCAGATAGCTCAAATAGTTGCACATGCAAGTATATTACAGATTTGTTATCGGCACGTCAATATTTTTTTTGGATATAACACAAAAAAGGACAACCAGCAGCTGATTGTCCGTTTGACTCATGTATAAGGAAGTTCTTGTCGCATTTTACTGAATTGCTGATAAGCTTGGTCCACTTTTTGCTGCGGCGCTTGTTCCAGGCTGTACCATCCATGCTGGAACATCAGATTATACAAATTACGCTGGGAATCCTGTGTTTCCTTGAATATACGCGCTACTGTTTCATATAACGACTGATTGCTCATTTCGTTAAGCGCCGTTGAGTACGAAGCGGTCATATACTTTTCGGTAGCAAGCAGGTCAGTTACATGATCCCGGTCGTTCATACTTTGCGTTGTCGGGACTGGTGTCTGCGGATTCTGTATCTTTTGGTTCTCTGGCATAGCTTTCCCTCCTTAATTGAGCGGTTTTGTCTTCAGGTGCTCCAATAACATATCATAATGGCGCTGATGCATCTGTCCGATAGTATGCAGCGCCTCTTGGGCATCTGTCAGCTGCACTTCACCGGCTGCGTGCTGTGCTTTTTTAGCTGCATTCAAGTTCCAGTTCAGCATATCACTCAAGTACAATAAATCTTTTCCTGAAATCATCTCTGGCGGCTGCAGCATAACGTTTTGCGGATTTTCTGCTGACATGGGATCCCTCCTTTTTCCTTTTTATCGTACCCGGGATCCTGCTGATTATTCTGTGCGAAAGATGTAAAGGACTATGCTAAAATAGCAGTATGAAAAGGAAGGAGATCTCTATGTTCCGATTTTATTGGTACCCGAATTGCAGTACATGTAAAAATGCAAAGAAATGGCTGGATGCGAATGACGTATCCTATGAAGCGATACATATCGTAGAGAACCCGCCTAGTCCAAAGACGCTGCAGGAAGCCGCGGATAAAAGCGGATTACCGCTTACCAAGCTGTTCAATACAAGCGGAAAGGTATACCGGGAGGGCGGCTATAAGGAGAAAATCAAAGAGGCGGATGATGCCCAGCTCAAGACATGGCTATCCGAAAATGGGATGCTGATCAAGCGCCCGCTTTTAATTGGAGAGAAGTCAGCAGCGGTCGGTTACAAGCCAGAAGCATACGAGGCTGCAACTGCTTCAAATTAAGCTGAAACAGTGGTAATTTTATCTATTACCTCTTATAGTAAATATGTTAGCTATTCTTGTAGAAAATAGGTGGAGGAATAATAATGAGCAACTTACCGAAAGATCTACGTTACACTGAGGAACATGAATGGATTAAAAAAGAAGATGGCAATCAGTACCGGATCGGTATTACCGACTTCGCCCAGGATGAACTCGGGGACATCGTATTCGTGGAACTTCCATCCGTCGGTGACGAACTGAAAGCAGACGAGCCATTCGGAAGCGTCGAATCTGTCAAAACAGTGTCTGAGCTGTATGCTCCGATCAGTGGTAAAGTCGTAGCGGTGAACGAAGACTTAGACGACAGCCCTGAATTCGTAAATGAATCCCCATACGAGAAAGCATGGATGATCGTAGTGGAGGCAGACGATGAAGCGGCGTATGAAAGCTTGCTATCTGTAGAGGATTACGAAGGACGGATTAAAGAGGACTAATTTATTTATGTCCTTGTTGATATCTGTTAGCAAGGGCGGCGGTCTCTTTTCATATACTATGGCAAGCGTTCATTGCGAAGCTGCCTTAATAGGGGCGCGGGCAAGGAAGCAATCAAATATCGATCAGAATAGGTGATGCCAGTATGGGTGATGAAGAAAAGGTCATTATCGTAGAAGGACGCTCGGATAAAGAGCAGATTAAGAAGATCATCGATGAGGAAGTAACGATCATCTGCACCAATGGTACATTGGGCATCGAGCGGCTGGAACAGCTGTTGTATGACTATGACTTAGATCACAAGCAAGTATATATTATGGTGGATGAGGACAGTGCTGGTCATAAGCTGCGAAAACAGTTGGCCCGGGAGCTGCCGCATGCCCAGCATATTTACGTAGACAGAACCTATCGAGAGGTAGCGGCGACCCCGGCTCCGGAATTGGCCACAGCCCTGCTTAGCAGAAGTATCATGGTGCATCCATTCTTCCTTGTCTGAAGAAAGAAGGGATGAATTATCAACGTTATCAAAACAGCGGTCAAGTCAGTAACACAGCAGGAGCAAGCAAGCATATTCGTGCATACACCTTTTTGCGGTACATGCCAGCTTGCCGAAAAAATGCTTCTTGCAGTGGAGGCCATAACAGACCAGGAATTTTATCATAAACTGAACGCCTCTCTTTTTCCTGATTTTATGCAGGAAAATCAGATAGAAAGTGTACCTTGCCTCATCATTTTCAAGGATGGGGAAGTTCAGGAAAAAATATATGCGTTTCATTCTGTCCAGCATATGCTGGCGAAGGCCCTGAGTGAATAAAACAGCTTTCCAATTTGGAAAGCTGTTTTTTCTTGCAGGAAATCTGAACAAGAAGAGCTAAATACAGTGTAGGGAGGGGATGGCGGATGATCATCGAAAAACTGGCAAAGCTCAAGCATCAGATCGAGGTGAGGGAGGATTTGCTGCCTTTATGCAATGACAAGCGGCTGAAAGTTTTCATTGAATGGGAAGATGCCCATTTTGATTTGCATATAGATAAAAGCAGCCTCACGACACCAGCTTCCAAGCCTTATGGCATTTTACATATACGCACCGATGAGCAGACACTGGAAGGGCTCCTTACCGGCGAGGTACAGCTTCGCAGTATCCGCAACAGACAAGTCGTGGACGGCGATTATCAGCATATCCTGCTTGTTGAGGCTCTTCTGTTTCTGGGAGCTCAAGGAAGTATGTAAAATATGTTGACAAAAATATTGACTAGATGCTAAACTCCTTTTAGCAATCATATATCTAACTCTTATCAAGAGTGGCGGAGGGACTGGCCCGATGAAGCCCGGCAACCACAGGTTTTCCTGTATGGTGCCAATTCCTGCAGGGAAACCTGTACAGATGAGAGAACAATTATCGAACGCAGCTGCGTCTTTTTGTTCTCTGGACAAGAAGACGCTTTTTTTATGCTTATAAAGCAACACGAGGAAGGAGGAGCGGAAATTGATCACTATCAAAAACCTCTCCAAGACATATCGCACGAAAAAGCAGAATATTACAGCGGTCGATCAGCTTAATCTTACGATCGATTCAGGTGAAATCTTCGGCGTGATCGGCTACAGCGGTGCTGGGAAAAGTACCTTCGTACGACTGCTGAACCGTCTCGAAGAACCGACTGCTGGTGAAATAATAATCAATGGCAAGGATATCGTCAAACAGCGAAAAAATGAACTTCGACTTGCCAGACAAGAAATCGGGATGATCTTCCAGCATTTCAACCTGCTATGGTCCCGTACTGTGCACCAAAATATTGCTTTCCCATTGGAGATTGCAGGTGTGCCGAAGAAAGAAAGAAAAGCAAAAGTTGATCGTCTGATCGAACTAGTTGGATTGAAGGGACGCGAAAATGCCTATCCTTCCCAGCTGAGTGGTGGTCAGAAGCAGCGTGTCGGCATTGCGAGGGCATTGGCTAACGATCCGAAAGTGCTGCTTTGTGATGAAGCAACATCCGCACTGGATCCGGAAACAACAGATTCCATCCTTGATTTGCTGGTGGACATCAACAAACGACTCGGTCTGACTATTGTATTGATTACGCATGAGATGAATGTAATCCGCAAAATCTGCCACCGTGTAGCAGTTATGGATACAGGTAAGGTTGTGGAACAAGGCGATGCAGCCCATGTGTTCCAAAACCCGCAGAAGGAAATTACGAAGCGATTCGTACAGCAGCTGGATGGAAGCGAACAGTATGACTCTTTGTCTGCAGCAGTAGTAAAAGAAGGTACAGGCACCATCGTGAAGCTTTCCTTCTCTGGAGAAAACGTGAATCAGACTGTTGTCAGCCAGACCGCGAAAAAATTTGATGTTGATATCAATATCCTGCAAGGAAATGTGCTGCAGACACAAACCGGAGCAGTCGGTAATCTGTTCCTGCAGCTGGTAGGCAGTGAAACGGAAGTGGAGAAGGCACTGGACTTCATCCGCGCGGCGAACGTAAGAGCGGAGGTGCAGGAACTTGTTTGAGAAGTGGTTCCCGAATGTAGATATTGCAGATTTGAATACAGCCATCTATGAGACATTCTATATGACGATTCTTTCCTTGATTGGTACATTCATCATCGGTATAATCCTTGGTCTTTTGCTTTATCTGACCAGTAAAGGAAAGCTGTGGGAAAATAAAGTGGTCTACGGCATAGTGGCAGCAGTCGTCAACATATTCAGGGCAATACCGTTTATCATCCTGATATTGCTTTTGTTCCCATTCACCGATTTTGTAGTCGGTACGATCCGCGGCCCGGAGGCAGCATTGCCTGCGCTTATCATCGGATCAGCACCTTTCTATGCACGATTAGTCGAGATTGCATTGAAGGAAGTGGACAATGGCGTAGTGGAAGCTGCGAAGGCAATGGGTGCTAAAAACAGTACAATCATGTTCAAAGTACTGCTGAAAGAATCCATGCCAGCACTTGTTTCTGGACTTACGGTAACAGCAATCGCCCTTATCGGCTCTACGGCAGTTGCAGGTGTTATCGGAGCGGGCGGCTTAGGTGACTTTGCTTACTTCTACGGCTTCCAGCGCCGTCAATTTGATGTTGTATTCATCTGTACGCTATTGATCGTTATTGTGGTATTCGTCTTCCAATTCATTGGAGACTTGATTTCAAACAAATTAGATAAACGATAAAGGAGAGGATTCATTTGAAAAAGACATTATTAGTTATTCTATCAGCAGCTTTCATGATCTTCCTGGCAGCTTGCGGTTCATCTGGCAGCGGCTCAGGAGACGAAGAAACAACAACAATCAAAGTTGGTGCTTCCAGCACACCGCACGCGGAAATTCTTGAAGAAGCAAAACCGATTCTTGAAAAAGAGGGCGTGAATCTTGAGATCGAAGAATATCAGGATTATGTTCTTCCGAACGATGACTTGGCAAGCGGAGACTTGGATGCGAACTACTTCCAGCATATCCCTTACCTAGAAACTTCAAACGCAGATACTGGCTATGACCTGATCAGTCTTGGAGCAGTTCATTTGGAGCCAATGGGTGTATATTCTAAAAATATCAAGAAAGTCGATGATATCAAGGATGGTACAGAAGTGATCATGGGTCGTAACGTAGCAGAGCAAGGACGTATCCTATCCATCTTCCAAGAAGCTGGTCTTATCACGATCAAAGATGGTGTAGAACCTGTAGATGCTACGTTGGAGGATATTGGCGATAACCCGAAAAACTTGAAATTCAGCATGGATGTTGACCCAGCATTCCTTCCTGATACGTATGAATCAGAAGAAGATGCACTTGTTGTCATCAACACGAACTATGCATTGCAAGCGGGTCTTACACCTTCTGAGGACGCATTGATCCTTGAGGGTACGGATTCTCCATACGGAAACATCGTAGCTGCTCGTGCAGAAGATAAAGATAATGAAGCATTGAAAAAATTGATGGATGTCCTTCATTCAGATGAAATCAAACAGTTCATCGAAGACAATTACGACGGAGCAATCCTTCCTGTCGATAAATAAGAAGCAGTATTCTCATGCCTTTGCTGGAATTCTCAGCAGAGGCTTTGTTTTTGGCTTGAAATGGATGTGTGATACAATAGGAAAAGATCATGTTAAAACTGTGTATTTATCCAGTAAAAAAGTTGATAATGGTCGAATAATGCTTTAAGATTGTAATGAGAATAAATTGATAATGTGTTTAAATAACGTGTTATCGAAACTTATAAAATAGCAGCTATCGGAGGGTTTATAAATGGCAGGTTCAGTTTTAGAAATTAAAGACCTACATGTTTCGATTGAAGATAAGGAAATTCTAAAAGGTGTAAACCTTACGATAAAGAGCGGGGAATTCCACGCGGTTATGGGGCCAAACGGTACTGGTAAATCCACACTGGCATCAGCGATCATGGGACATCCTAAATACGAAGTGACAAGCGGAAGCATCACTTTGGATGGAGAAGATGTGTTGGAGATGGAAGTGGACGAGCGCGCTCGTGCTGGTCTGTTCCTTGCAATGCAGTATCCAAGTGAAATCAGCGGTGTAACTAACTCTGACTTCCTTCGTTCTTCCATCAATGCCCGCCGTGAAGAGGGCGATGAGATTCCATTGATGAAATTCATCAAAGAAATGGACGAAGCGATGGACTTCCTTGAAATGGATAAGAACATGGCACAGCGTTACTTGAACGAAGGTTTCTCCGGTGGGGAGAAAAAGCGTAATGAAATCCTTCAGCTTCTAATGATGAAAGCTGAAATTGGTATCCTTGACGAGATCGACTCCGGTCTTGATATCGATGCACTGAAAGTTGTTGCAAAAGGTATCAACAAACTGCGCGACGAAAACTTTGGTTGCCTAATTATTACCCACTATCAGCGTTTGCTAAACTACATCGAGCCTGACTTCGTACACGTTATGATGCAAGGCCGTGTTGTAAAATCCGGCGGTTCCGAGCTTTCCCAGCGTTTGGAAGCAGAAGGCTACGATTGGATCAAACAAGAGCTGAACATCGAAGACGAAACAATTAACGCGTAAACTGGAGGAGGGATCTTATGACTGTTGAAACGAAGCAACAATATAATGATGAATATATCAGCCGTTTTTCCAGTTCCCGCAATGAGCCTGAATGGATGAAGGAACTTCGCCAGCAAGCTCTTTCCCAATCGGAATCTTTGGACATGCCAAAACCCGATAAAACTGGGATCAAGAACTGGGATTTCGATACGTACGTGCATGAAGTGGAAGGGGAGAAAATCACTGCATTGGACAGCCTGCCGGCAAGCGTGGCTGCGCTAATCGATGCGGATAATGCTCCAAACCTTTACATTCAGCGCAATAATAGTGCAGCATACCTTGCCCTAAGCGAAAAATGGAGCGAACAAGGTGTTATCTTCACAGATATCTTCACTGCCCTGCAGCAGCATGGTGACTTGGTGAAACGGTTCTATATGAAGGATGCTGTAAACATCGATGAAGATCGTTTGACTGCTCTTCATGCAGCATTGATGAACGGCGGCGTATTCGTATATGTTCCGAAAAACGTTGTAGTGGATGAGCCGCTTCAAACCATCTTCTGGCAGGAAGATGATAAAGTAGCTTCCTTCAATCATATTTTGATCGTTGCTGAAGCGAATAGTGCTGTAACATACGTTGAAAACAGTATCTCCCATAACGCAGACCAAGCAACATTCGCCAACGTGGTGACAGAAGTCATTGCAGCGGATAATGCCAACGTTTCTTATGGTGCGGTTGATAACTATGCTGCAGGTACGACTGTTTATGCAAAACGCCGCGGTGTAGCTTACCGTGATGCTCGCATTGACTGGGCGATCGGCCAAATGAACGATGGCAATACAATCAGTGAGCATATCACACACTTGATCGGTGATAACTCCGGTTCCGAAGCGAAAAGTGTAGTTGTTGGACGCGGAAAACAAATCCAGAACTTCACTACGAATATCGTTCACTTCGGTAAGAATTCCGTCGGAAGCATCTTGTCCCATGGTGTCATGAAAGACCAGGCGAGCTCTGTATTCAACGGTATCGGTAAAATCGAACATGGTGCCAGCAAATCGGATGCAACGCAAGAAACACGTGTCTTAATGCTTAGCCAAGGTGCACGCGGTGACGCGAACCCGATTCTTTTGATTGATGAAGATGATGTAGTGGCAGGACACGCAGCTTCTGTAGGCCGTGTTGATCCGCTTCAGCTTTATTACTTGATGAGCCGCGGAATCACGAAGCATGAAGCTGAACGCTTGATCATCCATGGATTCCTTGCACCTGTTGTAAATCAGCTTCCGATTGAAACGGTAAAAAATCAGCTGACTCAGGTAATCGAAGGGAAAGTAAACTAATGGATGCCCGCTCTATCCGTGAACAGTTCCCGATCCTGCATCAGGAAGTCAACGGACATCCGCTTGTTTACTTGGATTCCTCTGCAACTTCCCATAAGCCGATCAAGGTATTGGAAGCTGTGGATGCCTACTACCGGAATGACAACAGCAATGTACACCGCGGTGTGCATACGCTGGGAACCCGGGCTACGGACAAGTATGAAGG
Organism: Terribacillus saccharophilus; assembly: GCF_046592595.1. Taxonomy (GTDB): domain Bacteria; phylum Bacillota; class Bacilli; order Bacillales; family Amphibacillaceae; genus Terribacillus; species Terribacillus saccharophilus_C. The sequence continues at coordinate 281,441 of NZ_JAWVPF010000006.1, forward strand.
TGCAAGAGAAAAGGTGCAGCAATTCATCCATGCCAGAAGCACCAAGGAAGTGATTTTCACACGCGGCACAACAACGGCAATCAATACGGTTGCGAATAGTTACGCCCGCGCAAACTTGGAGCCTGGTGATGAAGTGATCATCACACCGATGGAGCACCATAGTAATATCATCCCGTGGCAGCAGGCGGTCAAAGCGACCGGAGCAACACTGAAATACTTTGAACTGAATGAAGATGGTACACTGAACATGGAAGATGTGAAAAAATCGATCGGTCCGCAAACGAAGATCGTCGCTTTGACGCATGTCTCCAATGTGCTGGGAACCATTAACCCTATAAAAGAAATCGTCGAGCTTGCTCATCGGCAGAATGCTGTCGTTCTCGTAGACGGAGCACAAGGCGCTCCGCATTTGAAGGTGCATGTGCAGGATCTTGATTGTGATTTCTATTGCTTCAGCGGTCATAAGATGTGCGGACCGACCGGAATCGGTGTCCTTTACGGTAAGCAGGAACTGCTGGAAAATATGGAACCTGTTGAATTCGGCGGTGAAATGATTGATTTCGTACATCTTTATGATTCGACATGGAAGGAGCTTCCTTGGAAATTTGAGGGAGGAACTCCGATCATTGCAGGAGCAATTGGTCTTGGCGCTGCGATTGACTTCTTGACTGAAATCGGTCTGGATAATATTGAAGCACATGATAAGAAGCTGACTGCATATGCGATGGAACGGATGAGCGAGATAGAAGGATTGACTATTTATGGTCCTTCAAAGGACAAACGCTCTGCAGTGGTCACTTTCAATATTGATGGTGTCCATCCGCATGATACAGCGACTGCACTCGATACAGAAGGTATCGCTGTCCGTGCCGGACATCATTGTGCTCAGCCGCTTATGCGCTGGCTGGACGTGACAGCTACTGCCCGTGCAAGCATGTACGTTTACAATACCGAAGACGATATCGACAAACTTGTCAGCGGACTGGCAAAAACGAAGGAGTTTTTCGGAAATGTCTTTTAATAACCTTGATACACTCTACCGGCAAGTGATCATGGATCACTATAAACATCCGAGGAATCGTGGTAAGCTGGAAGAAGGCGCACTTGTAGTCGATATGAATAATCCGACTTGCGGAGACCGTATCCAGCTGCAGCTCCAGGTGGAGGATGGCAAGGTGAAGGATGCGAAATTCGAAGGAGAGGGCTGCTCTATCAGCATGTCCTCTGCCTCTATGATGACACAAGCCATCAAAGGTAAATCCATTGAAGATGCACTCCGGATGTCTCAGCTGTTCTCCGACATGATGCTAGGTAAGGAAATCGATCCTGGCAATCTGGAAATGGGCGATGTGGAAGCACTCCAGGGGGTTGCGAAATTCCCGGCACGTATCAAATGTGCAACACTCGCTTGGAAGGCAATGGAGCAAGGCGTCGAAAAGAACTAAGACTTTGAACACTGTCGTGTGAAATAGATGTAATCCTACAAGGAGGTTTTACCATGGCTAAAAAAGCGCCTGAAATTGGAGATTACCGGTATGGCTTCAGCGATCGTGATGTATCCATTTTCCGTACGGAAAAAGGCCTTACACCTAGAATCGTTGAAGAAATCTCTAAATTGAAAGAAGAACCACAATGGATGCTGGACTTCCGTCTTAAATCCTTAGAGCAATTCTATAAGAAACCAATGCCGCAGTGGGGTGGAGACCTTGCTGAGCTTGACTTCGATGAAATCACATATTACGTGAAACCATCCGAGCGTTCTGAGCGTTCTTGGGACGAGGTGCCGGAAGAAATCAAGAACACATTCGATAAACTAGGTATTCCGGAAGCTGAACAGAAATACCTTGCCGGTGTTTCCGCACAGTACGAATCCGAGGTTGTTTATCATAACCTGAAAGAAGACCTGGAAGAGATGGGTATCATCTTTAAGGATACAGATACTGCACTTAAAGAAAATGAAGACTTGTTCCGCGAATACTTCGGTAAGCTTATTCCGCCTTCCGATAATAAATTCGCAGCTTTGAACTCGGCAGTATGGTCCGGCGGCTCCTTCATCTATGTACCGAAGGGCGTTAAGACTGATACTCCGCTGCAAGCATATTTCCGAATCAACTCTGAAAACATGGGTCAGTTCGAGCGTACGCTTATCATTGTTGATGAAGGCGCGTCTGTACATTATGTAGAGGGCTGTACAGCTCCTGTATATACAACGAACTCCCTGCACAGTGCAGTAGTCGAAATCTTCGTAGCAAAAGATGCTTACTGCCGTTACACGACTATCCAGAACTGGGCGAACAATGTCTATAACCTAGTAACAAAACGTGCGACAGTGGACGCTAACGGTACGATGGAATGGATCGATGGTAACATCGGTTCCAAGCTTACAATGAAATACCCAGCAGTCATCCTTAAAGGCGAAGGCGCTCGCGGTATGACATTGTCCATCGCACTTGCAGGTAAAGGACAGCATCAGGATGCTGGTGCGAAAATGCTTCACTTGGCACCAAACACTTCTTCAACGATCGTTTCTAAATCCATCTCTAAACAAGGTGGTAAAGTAACGTATCGCGGAATCGTCCACTTCGGTAAGAAAGCAGACGGCGCTCGTTCTAACATCGAGTGTGATACGCTGATCCTGGATAACAAATCCACTTCCGATACGATTCCTTACAACGAGATCTTCAATGAGAACATCTCTTTGGAACACGAAGCGAAAGTTTCCAAAGTATCCGAAGAGCAATTGTTCTACTTGATGAGCCGTGGTATCTCTGAAGAAGAAGCTACAGAAATGATCGTAATGGGCTTCATCGAGCCATTTACGAAAGAACTTCCAATGGAATATGCCGTTGAAATGAACCGTCTGATCAAGTTCGAAATGGAAGGT